>NZ_JBHJWS010000007.1:0-1219 GCF_042266945.1 Microbacterium sp. NPDC056057 | reverse complement strand
TCGGCGGATTCAAGCGGTCATCGCAACAGGACAGATCTGATGATCTCATTCGGGGTCTGAAACTCGAGCCGCTTGCGGGGCCGGTCGTTGAGCTCGTGGGCGACGGCGTCAAGCTGTCCTTCGGTGAACCCGTCGAGGCTGGTGCCTTTCGGGAAGTACTGGCGAAGCAGCCCGTTGGTGTTCTCGTTGATGCCGCGCTGCCAGGGCGAGTGCGGGTCGCAGAAGAACACGTCGATGCCGGTGTCGATGCGGACCTCCTCCCAGTCGCGCATCTCCGGACCCTGATCCCACGTCAAAGCGCCACGCAGCTGTACCGGGAGCTGCTGGATCTTCCGAGTCAGCGCGGGAGCGACCTGGTCGGGCTTGTAACCGTCGGGCAGGTGAACGAGCATCGTGAAGTTGGAGTGCCGTTCCACGAGAGTGCCGATCGCGGACAAGTTTCCCGCGCCGATGATCAGGTCGCCCTCCCAACTTCCGGGAACGGCCCGGTCGCTCGCCTCCGGCGGCCGCTGCGAGATGTTGACCATGTTGGGGATCCGGTTCTTGCGCTGTCCGACCTTTCGGCTCGGGTGGCGTAGCCCCCGCCCGGTGCGCAGATACCGGGTCAGCTCCTGTTTCAACGCGCCACGGGACTGCACGTAGAGCGACTGATAGATCGTCTCCGCGCTCACCTGCATCTCCGGATCTTCGGGGAATTCTCGCCGCAGCCGGCCGGCGATCTGCTCCGGCGATCGACGCTTGGCCAGGTCCCGCTCCACTCTCGCACGCAGCCGCAGGTTGGTCGCGAGCTTCGCTGGCTTCGGCCTCTCCGCGCGACCCATCGCCGTCATCTGCGCCGTCGACGCCCGATACCGGCCGCGCACGGCGTTGCGGGTCAGTTCCCGGGACACCGTCGACGGCGCGCGTCCGATCCGTCTTGCGATCGACCGCACCGATTCGCCGCTGGCGACGCCGACCGCGATCTCTTCCCGCTCGACGAACGACAGATACCGCCCCTGCAGATTCCGGCCACGCCGCGGCCTGACCCCGCCGGCAGCGACCAGCATCCGTTTCGCCGTCGTCCGATTCACGCCGATCTGCTCGCCCACCTCGCTCGCGAACAGCCCAGCCTGAAAGCCCGCCCACGCCTGCTGGACCGCATCCAGCCGAAACCGCAACGCCAACTCCGTCACAACACTCTCCACTCAGCAAGTGTTGCGACCACCGCAAGAACCCAAGG
>NZ_JBHJWS010000006.1:3252-5297 GCF_042266945.1 Microbacterium sp. NPDC056057 | reverse complement strand
GGTGCGTCCGATCTTTGAGAACTCAACAGCGTGCACTTGTCAAATGCCAATTTTTTTCTCTGTCGACCAGTTTTGCTGGTTGGTGGGGGTCTTTTTTGGATCAATTCATGGATGTCAGTTTGATATTCGTTTTTGGTCATGGTTGAACTCGCTGCTCTTTTTACCGTTTTTCCCGGTGGGGGTGGCAATCATTTTTTATGGAGAGTTTGATCCTGGCTCAGGATGAACGCTGGCGGCGTGCTTAACACATGCAAGTCGAACGGTGAAGCCAAGCTTGCTTGGTGGATCAGTGGCGAACGGGTGAGTAACACGTGAGCAACCTGCCCTGGACTCTGGGATAAGCGCTGGAAACGGCGTCTAATACTGGATATGAGCTTTCACCGCATGGTGGGGGTTGGAAAGATTTTTCGGTCTGGGATGGGCTCGCGGCCTATCAGCTTGTTGGTGAGGTAATGGCTCACCAAGGCGTCGACGGGTAGCCGGCCTGAGAGGGTGACCGGCCACACTGGGACTGAGACACGGCCCAGACTCCTACGGGAGGCAGCAGTGGGGAATATTGCACAATGGGCGGAAGCCTGATGCAGCAACGCCGCGTGAGGGATGACGGCCTTCGGGTTGTAAACCTCTTTTAGCAAGGAAGAAGCGAAAGTGACGGTACTTGCAGAAAAAGCGCCGGCTAACTACGTGCCAGCAGCCGCGGTAATACGTAGGGCGCAAGCGTTATCCGGAATTATTGGGCGTAAAGAGCTCGTAGGCGGTTTGTCGCGTCTGCTGTGAAATCCCGAGGCTCAACCTCGGGCCTGCAGTGGGTACGGGCAGACTAGAGTGCGGTAGGGGAGATTGGAATTCCTGGTGTAGCGGTGGAATGCGCAGATATCAGGAGGAACACCGATGGCGAAGGCAGATCTCTGGGCCGTAACTGACGCTGAGGAGCGAAAGGGTGGGGAGCAAACAGGCTTAGATACCCTGGTAGTCCACCCCGTAAACGTTGGGAACTAGTTGTGGGGTCCTTTCCACGGATTCCGTGACGCAGCTAACGCATTAAGTTCCCCGCCTGGGGAGTACGGCCGCAAGGCTAAAACTCAAAGGAATTGACGGGGACCCGCACAAGCGGCGGAGCATGCGGATTAATTCGATGCAACGCGAAGAACCTTACCAAGGCTTGACATACACGAGAACACCCTAGAAATAGGGGACTCTTTGGACACTCGTGAACAGGTGGTGCATGGTTGTCGTCAGCTCGTGTCGTGAGATGTTGGGTTAAGTCCCGCAACGAGCGCAACCCTCGTTCTATGTTGCCAGCACGTAATGGTGGGAACTCATGGGATACTGCCGGGGTCAACTCGGAGGAAGGTGGGGATGACGTCAAATCATCATGCCCCTTATGTCTTGGGCTTCACGCATGCTACAATGGCCGGTACAAAGGGCTGCAATACCGTGAGGTGGAGCGAATCCCAAAAAGCCGGTCCCAGTTCGGATTGAGGTCTGCAACTCGACCTCATGAAGTCGGAGTCGCTAGTAATCGCAGATCAGCAACGCTGCGGTGAATACGTTCCCGGGTCTTGTACACACCGCCCGTCAAGTCATGAAAGTCGGTAACACCTGAAGCCGGTGGCCCAACCCTTGTGGAGGGAGCCGTCGAAGGTGGGATCGGTAATTAGGACTAAGTCGTAACAAGGTAGCCGTACCGGAAGGTGCGGCTGGATCACCTCCTTTCTAAGGAGCACCTCAACCCGCAAGGGTTGCAGGAACCTCAGCAGAGCGAATGTCTCTGCGGGGGCTCATGGGTGGAACATTTGACATGGCATCAGCGCAGCTGATTCCTACTAGTACGCCGCGTCCTTTCGGGGGTGTGGTTGGAGGGTGGGGGTTGGGGAGCGGGGTGCCTGCACGCTGTTGGGTCCTGAGGGACCGGACGCTGCTCTTCGGAGTGGTGTGCAACTCTCTAGGGCCTCTGCTGCCGGCCGGTTGGTCGTGTGGTGGGGGTGCCGCCCGTACTTTGAGAACTACACAGTGGACGCGAGCATCTTTGCAAGATGACCCTT
>NZ_JBHJWS010000006.1:0-3158 GCF_042266945.1 Microbacterium sp. NPDC056057 | reverse complement strand
GTTGGGTGTGTGGTCGAGTTTTGATTCTCATGTTTTCAAGTCTTTAAGAGCAAACGGTGGATGCCTTGGCATCTGGAGCCGAAGAAGGACGTAGCAATCTGCGATAAGCCTCGGGGAACTGATAAGCAAGTTTTGATCCGAGGGTGTCCGAATGGGGAAACCCCGCCAGGGCGCGTGCGTACCTGGTGACTCCCGCCTGAATATATAGGGCGGGTAGAGGGAACGTGGGGAAGTGAAACATCTCAGTACCCACAGGAAGAGAAAACAACCGTGATTCCGTGAGTAGTGGCGAGCGAAATCGGATCAGGCTAAACCGAGTGCGTGTGATATCCGGCAGGAGTTGCGCATTCGGGGTTGCGGGACTTTCCATACCATTCTGCCGAGTGGTGAACGTGATGCGTCGATATAGATGAACGGTCTTGAAAGGCCGGCCAGAGTGGGTGCCAGCCCCGTAATCGAAATGTCGGACGCAGCGTGGAGAGTATCCCAAGTAGCACGGGGCCCGAGAAATCCCGTGTGAATCTGTCAGGACCACCTGATAAGCCTAAATACTCCCAGATGACCGATAGCGGACAAGTACCGTGAGGGAAAGGTGAAAAGTACCCCGGGAGGGGAGTGAAATAGTACCTGAAACCGTTTGCTTACAAACCGTTGGAGCACCCCTGGTAGGTGTGACAGCGTGCCTTTTGAAGAATGAGCCTGCGAGTTAGCGATATGTGGCGAGGTTAACCCGGGTGGGGTAGCCGTAGCGAAAGCGAGTCTGAATAGGGCGATTCAGTCGCATGTCCTAGACCCGAAGCGAAGTGATCTATCCATGGCCAGGCTGAAGCGACGGTAAGACGTCGTGGAGGGCCGAACCCACTTAGGTTGAAAACTGAGGGGATGAGCTGTGGATAGGGGTGAAAGGCCAATCAAACTTCGTGATAGCTGGTTCTCTCCGAAATGCATTTAGGTGCAGCGTTGCGTGTTTCTTGCCGGAGGTAGAGCTACTGGATGGCCGATGGGCCCTACAAGGTTACTGACGTCAGCCAAACTCCGAATGCCGGTAAGTGAGAGCGCAGCAGTGAGACTGTGGGGGATAAGCTTCATAGTCGAGAGGGAAACAACCCAGACCACCATCTAAGGTCCCTAAGCGCGTGCTAAGTGGGAAAGGATGTGGAGTTGCTTAGACAACCAGGAGGTTGGCTTAGAAGCAGCCACCCTTGAAAGAGTGCGTAATAGCTCACTGGTCAAGTGATTCCGCGCCGACAATGTAACGGGGCTCAAGCACGCCACCGAAGTTGTGGCATTGACATTATTGGTAGGCCTTCGTGGTCCAGCCGTGTTGATGGGTAGGAGAGCGTCGTGTGGCGAGTGAAGCGGCGGGGTGACCCAGCCGTGGACGCTACACGAGTGAGAATGCAGGCATGAGTAGCGAAAGACGTGTGAGAAACACGTCCTCCGAAAGACCAAGGGTTCCAGGGTCAAGCTAATCTTCCCTGGGTAAGTCGGGACCTAAGGCGAGGCCGACAGGCGTAGTCGATGGACAACGGGTTGATATTCCCGTACCGGCGAAGAACCGCCCAAACTAATCCAGTAGTGCTAAGTATCTGAATCCCCATGACCGGATCCTTCGGGTGATGGCGTGGGGCCTAGCGTACGACCCCATTCTGGTGCGGTTAGCGTATTAACAGGTGTGACGCAGGAAGGTAGCCCATCCCGGGCGATGGTTGTCCCGGGGCAAGTGCGTAGGCCGAGTCATAGGCAAATCCGTGACTCATACAGGCTGAGACACGATGCGGATGAAAAGTGGGTGATCCTATGCTGCCGAGAAAAGCATCGACGCGAGGTTCTAGCCGCCCGTACCCCAAACCGACTCAGGTGGTCAGGTAGAGAATACCAAGGAGATCGAGAGAATCGTGGTTAAGGAACTCGGCAAAATGCCCCCGTAACTTCGGGAGAAGGGGGGCCATCCACTTATATCCACTTGCTGGAGAAAGGGTGTGGTGGCCGCAGAGACTAGTGGGTAGCGACTGTTTACTAAAAACACAGGTCCGTGCCAAGTCGCAAGACGATGTATACGGACTGACGCCTGCCCGGTGCTGGAAGGTTAAGAGGACCGGTTAGCCGCAAGGCGAAGCTGAGAATTTAAGCCCCAGTAAACGGCGGTGGTAACTATAACCATCCTAAGGTAGCGAAATTCCTTGTCGGGTAAGTTCCGACCTGCACGAATGGCGTAACGACTTCCCAACTGTCTCAACCGCGAACTCGGCGAAATTGCAATACGAGTAAAGATGCTCGTTACGCGCAGCAGGACGGAAAGACCCCGTGACCTTTACTACAGCTTGGTATTGGTGTTCGGTGTGGCTTGTGTAGGATAGGTGGGAGACTGTGAAGCATGGACGCCAGTTCATGTGGAGTCATTGTTGAAATACCACTCTGGTCACTCTGGATATCTAACTTCGAACCGTAATCCGGTTCAGGGACAGTGCCTGGTGGGTAGTTTAACTGGGGCGGTTGCCTCCCAAAAAGTAACGGAGGCGCCCAAAGGTTCCCTCAACCTGGTTGGCAATCAGGTGGCGAGTGTAAGTGCACAAGGGAGCTTGACTGTGAGACTGACAGGTCGAGCAGGGACGAAAGTCGGGACTAGTGATCCGGCAGTGGCTTGTGGAAGCGCTGTCGCTCAACGGATAAAAGGTACCTCGGGGATAACAGGCTGATCTTGCCCAAGAGTCCATATCGACGGCATGGTTTGGCACCTCGATGTCGGCTCGTCGCATCCTGGGGCTGGAGTAGGTCCCAAGGGTTGGGCTGTTCGCCCATTAAAGCGGTACGCGAGCTGGGTTTAGAACGTCGTGAGACAGTTCGGTCCCTATCCGCTGCGCGCGTAGGAAGTTTGAGAGGATCTGACCCTAGTACGAGAGGACCGGGTTGGACGAACCTCTGGTGTGCCAGTTGTACTGCCAAGTGCACCGCTGGTTAGCTACGTTCGGGATGGATAACCGCTGAAAGCATCTAAGCGGGAAGCCGGCCTCAAGATGAGACTTCCATACCTTTTAGGTGAGAGGCTCCCAGCCAGACTACTGGGTTGATAGGCCAGATGTGGAAGCACGGCAACGTGTGCAGCTGACTGGTACTAATAAGCCGATGACTTGAAAACACTTCCCCCCACCCCCCTT
>NZ_JBHJWS010000005.1:0-220677 GCF_042266945.1 Microbacterium sp. NPDC056057 | reverse complement strand
CGCCTGCTGGACCGCATCCAGCCGAAACCGCAACGCCAACTCCGTCACAACACTCTCCACTCAGCAAGTGTTGCGACCACCGCAAGAACCCAAGGACCGCCTTGCGCGCCGCCGCTCACTGGCGACAGCGTCTGCGCACGCGGCCTGGTGCGCGCAGGCCGTCGTCGACGAGGAGACGCGTGACGAAGGCCGCCATGATCTTCGACCTCGACTGACCGTCGTCGTCATGACGAGAGCGCTGTGATCGCTTCCATCACGACGATCGCTGCGTGCTCTGGCGTCGTCGTGATGACGCACTGATGTGCCAGCGACGCCTCCCAGTCACGCTCGCTTGGCACTTCGGTGAAGGAGATTCTCGAGAGGGTCGTGTGTTGGCCGTAGCGGCAATAGAGCGCCGCGGCAGCCTCGTTGATCCAGCCCCTCTCGGCCAGAGCCCATAAGTCGTACAGGTCGCGTGGTTCGTGCCGGCCTTCCCAGGCGGTGAGCTTGGACGCGACGAACGCCGGCGGAGTGAGCACCTGGAGTCTCGCGGGCGGGGCGTCGCTGTACCGCTGTTCGAGGTCGACGAGCTGCCGCGGCCACGGCGGGTACCCCTCCGAGGTCAGCAGCTGCACGCGGATGCGCGTGCCCTTGACCTCAAGGATCGACGGCTGCGAGTGCGGCGCTTCACCGAGGGGCGGGATGAACGCCACAGCGCCCAGGGTGCGCCGGAACCGGCGCTGGATCTCCGCCTGGATCCGAGCGCCAACTTCACGCCGGTTGCCGAGCGCGATCAGGTCGATGTCCTCAGACAGCCGCAGCCCCGGCAGCAGCGTTCGAGAGAGCGCCGTCCCTCCGAAGAAGACGACGTCGCCCTGCGCGGCCGTTGCGATCGCGGCCAGCCCATGCGAGATGACGTGGTCGCGGACGACCTGCCGCGCGCCGACGCCGAACTGCTCCTCGACCGCGCGGCGCTCCTGCGGGTCGAGAACGCCGGGGATCGTCCGGTCAGGCAACGAAGCGTCCATTCCTGAGGTCGCGGACCATGTCTCGCACGGCGTCGTTAGCCCGGCCGTGCCACTCGCAGATCTCTGCGAGATCATCGCCGCTTACCTGCCCGCGGAAATTCCGCGCGGCATCACGAGCCGCATCCGGCAGCTTGCCCTGGTTCGGCCTCATGAGTAGGTCGTACATCGTCTGACGCGGCGTGGTGACCAGGCCCTCGCCGAGCTCGGTGTCCTCGAGCTGCGCCTCCATGCGGTCGAGGTCGCGAGGGATCATGTGCACGGTGCCTCCGCCGTCGAGCCTCACCGGCTGTCGGAGTTCGGGCACCGCAACCGTCGTGACCGCGATCGCGCGTGGGATCGCCGTCCAGTGGCGCGCAGCGCCGATGCCCATGAGGATAGCGTTGCGCTCTCCGAACCGAGCGGTTGCGACCGCCAGGCCAGCCGCCTCGATTGTCGGCTTCCAGGTGCGACCGTCCTCACCGGCCGGCGGCACCGTGTATACGCCCTTGGCGATCCGGGCGACCGCTCCCTGCTCGGCGAGCCGGTTGAGGGCGCGCCAGACGTTGCTGCCGAGCTCCTCGAGTTGCGCATAGCGCGCCGTCCGCAGCGGAGCGCGCTCCATTCGGCGGAGCAGTTCGACGTCGGTCAGCATTCCACCACCTACTTTGTTTATCCCAGTATACGCAGGCTGTATACCTGGATAAAGTAAGTCACCAAATTGTCGGTGCAGCGCTAACGCTGGGGTGAGTAGATAGCGCGGTACGCCTCCACGGTCTTTCCGTCGTGGGAGGTGGCCGGTTACCGCGACCCGCAACGTGCGCTGAGGCCATGTCAAACCGCCGACAGCAGGCGACGTCTACATCATTCCCGCTCGGCACCCGAAGCGGAGGCGGCGAGCCACTCCTCTAGTTCGTCGAGCGCGTAGACGACCTTGCGGCCGAGCTTGTAGTACTTGGGGCCCTTGTGCTCGTAGCGCCACATCGCGAGCGTGCCCTTGGTCACGCCTGGCAGCAGCGCCGCGACCTGGTCCGGGCTCAGCAGCTCGTGGCTGAGCTTGGCCGAGTCGTCGCCGGCAAGAGTCGTCATGATTCACCCCACTTGCGTAATGCAGAACTTGTTTAACATTAGTACACGCCTAAGCGAGACTGCTCGTCAAGAGGAACTGTGAAATAGCGCACCAAACATGCAAGATGGTGGGGTGGTGACGAAGGTGACGACGCTCGGTGGCTCCAAAATGACCGAAGCCGCGATGACTGAACGGATCGGTGACTCGTTGCGGATCGCTCCCGCCTTCGTCGCCTCAGCGGTCAACGACGAGACCGGCATCGAGACGGCGCTCGAGGCCTACTACCGACGTGATGAGGGTCGCTATGTCGTGACGACCATCGTCAACAAGGCGGTGCGGAACGACTTCGACCGCGAGGCACTGCGGCGCGCCGCGGTCTCGCCGATCCTGCAGACAGCGGTGCCCTGGTGCATGGCGATAGACCTCGAGCAGTGGGTGACCGTGGGTGATCTCACGGAAGGTGAGGGGCGCATCATCCCGGACTACATGGCGCGAGAGGTCATCAAGCGCGGAGCGGGAGACACGCGGATGGAAGTGATCCAGATCATCTACGGTGCCGCGGCCCTCGCCGGTCTCCCGCCGGTCAAGGCGGTCCAACACGAACTCCAGGTGCCACACCGCACCGCATCGGACTGGATCATGAAGGCGCGTAAGGGCGGCTGGCTCGAGGGCTTGAACTACGCGGTCGGCCGGCAGGCCGAGAGTTGATGGTGCGCGATGGGCAGCGTCCACCCGTACGAGACCGCGAGCGGCGCTAAGCGCTACCGCATCTCATACCGGCGTCCGGACCACTCGCAGACCTCGGAGCGAGGCTTCAAGACCAAGCGGGACGCCGAGCTGCGGCTCGCGGAACTGGAACTCTCCAAGTCTCGCGGTGAGTACGTCAACCCGACGCACGCTCGCGTCACGGTCCGCGACCTCGGTCGCGAGTGGCTGGAGCAGAGAGAGGGCGTGCTGAAGCCGTCGTCGGTGAGACCGTTGCAGTCGGCGTGGAAGAAACATGTTGAGCCGCAATGGGGGAGCAGGACGCTCGCCAGCATTCGGCACTCGGAAGTGCAGGCCTGGGTGTCGAGCATCGCCGGGGGGTCCACGACCGTCCGGCGCGCACACGGAATCCTCGCCGGCATCCTCGACGCTGCCGTCAGCGACCGGCGAATCGGCCGTAACGTCGCTCGCGACGTCAAGCTGCCGTCGAAGTCCCGCTCCGCCGCTCGGCACTATTTGACTCATCAGCAAGTGCAGCTGCTGGCTGACAAGGCTCGATACTCGACACTCGTGCTCTTCCTCGCCTACACGGGTCTGCGATGGGGTGAGGCGACCGCCCTGCGGATCCGCCATCTTGATCCGGCTCGGCGCCGGGTGAAGGTCGAGGAGAACGCCGTGCTCGTCTCCTTCGAGGTGCACGTCGGTACGCCGAAGACGCATCGTTCGCGGTCGGTCCCTTATCCGGAGTTCTTGGTGTCGCTGCTTGACGCATCAGCCGCTGGCAAGGCAACAGAGGAGCTCCTATTCGGCGATGGGCATCGGCACGTCAAACTGCCGGCCTCCCGGAATGGCTGGTTCACGCAAGCCGTACGCGCAGCGCAGGCCGAGGACCCGACGTTCCCCCGCATCACGCCGCACGATCTCCGTCACACCGCTGCGTCGCTTGCCGTCAGCAGCGGTGCGCATGTGAAGGCGGTTCAGCGGATGCTCGGACACGCGTCGGCTGCGATGACGCTCGACGTCTATGCGGACCTCTTCGACGACGATCTGGACGCCGTTGCGGCTGCTCTCGATCGCGCCAAGCGCGCCACAGATGTTGTCAAAGTGTTGTCACGAGAAAGGGATCGAGAGTCCTGATGACTCTCGATCCCTTGTCCCGACTGGTGCCCCCGACAGGAATCGAACCTGCGACCTTTGGTACCGGAAACCAACGCTCTATCCCCTGAGCTACGGAGGCGTGCCGATCGAGACTACCATCCAGGTGCCTGTGGCCCTGCCACCTCAGGGTGCCGGGGGAGTGTCGTCGAGCGGTGCGTCGGCGACGATCGCGGGCTGCTGCTCCATGCGTTCGATCGCCGTCGCGACGCGGTCGGCGAGGTAGGCGTGGCCGCCGGTCGAGGGGTGGTCGCGCCCGATGGGGCCGGTGTCGATGACGTCGAGGTAGTTCGCGTCGGTGATCCAGTTCTCGCGGATGGGGGAGATGTACCACCAGCCGCGTGCGCCCGCGAGCTCGGCCAGGTCGGCGTCGATCCTGCGCGTGGCGTCCTGCACGGGCAGCACCTGCGGCGACGGGCCGAGGATCACGATCTCGGCGTCGGGGTAGCGGGTCTCGAGGGCATCCCACGCGGCGGTGACGGCATCCCGGTATCCGGCCGGATAGAGCTTGCGGTCGTTGATCGACCCCTCGACGAGGATCACGTCGGGATCGAGCGCCGGATCCAGGGTGGCGATGCGCTCGCCGTAGGCGGGGCCGTCGAGGCCCGGCTTGAGGTAGCCGCTGCCGCGCACGCCGTCCACGACGGTCTCGACGCCGAGCTCGTCGGCGAGGAGGTACGCGAAGCCGAGCGTCGGCACGGTCGCGGCCGAGCCGTAGACCCACGAGTCCCCGAAGACGAGTACGCGCGCGTCCTCTTCCAGCACCAGGGGAGCGGGAGGGACGGATGCTGCGACCGCCGGTTCGCCCTGGGCAACTGCCGCCGGTGCCACCGGTTCGGGTGCGCCCCACGGACGCAGAACGGCCACCGCGCACACCGCGGCGACGGCCAGTGTGGCGCCCACCAGGGGCAGCCACAGCTTCCGGGCTCGGGTACCGCCGGGCGCGTGCATAGAGAGAGGGTAAGTCATGCATCGACGAGGTCTTCCCACGAGCCGTGAACTGGGGAAAAGAGGGGCCCGATCCTGAGGGTGGGAACCGCTTCCAGAACACTCGCAGCAAGACGTTGTCAACCCCGCACGATCAAGCCCTCGCGGCGTGCGAGGATACTTCGGTGCAACGCGTCGTGACCGCTGAGATGGACCTCGAATTGGGGGCATCCGTCGACCTCATCTTCCAGATCGCAGCCGCTCAGGCGGTGCCGATCTCGAGTGAGCATCTGACGTTCACCCAGGGCGATCGCGTGTACACCCCGACCGAGATCGTCGACCAGTCCGGAAGCAGGCTGCACCGCCTCACGGGCGAGCCCGGGCACCTCGAGATCCGCTACGAGGCGACCGTCGACGGACAGGCCGCAAGCAACCGAACGAGCGATCTCGAAGCCATCACCTACCTGCGCCCGAGCCG
Organism: Microbacterium sp. NPDC056057; assembly: GCF_042266945.1. Lineage (NCBI taxonomy): Bacteria > Bacillati > Actinomycetota > Actinomycetes > Micrococcales > Microbacteriaceae > Microbacterium > Microbacterium sp. NPDC056057. The sequence continues at coordinate 215,360 of NZ_JBHJWS010000005.1, read as the reverse complement.
GTACGCGCAGTCCGACGAGGTGTTCCAGCAGGCCCGCCGCCAGTTCAAGGGGCTCTCGGGCCACGACCTCATCGCGGCGGTGTCGGAGTTCGTGTCGACGAGCACCACATACACGCCGGGTCTCAGCCAGGGCACCGACAGCGCGGTCACGACCCTCATGACCGGCCAGGGCGTCTGTCGCGACTACGCGCACGTCGTCATCGCCCTCCTGCGCGCGATGGACATGCCGGCCCGCTACGCCGCGTGCTTCGCGCCGGGGCTGCGCCCGATGGACTTCCACGCCGTGGCCGAGGCGTACCTCGACGGCGCCTGGTACGTCATCGACGCGACGCGTCTCGCGAACCGCAACTCGCTGGTGCGCATCGCGACGGGTCGCGACGCCGCGGACTGCGCGTTCCTCAGTTACCACGGCGGCTACGTCGGCCTCAAGCGCCTGCGCGTCGACGCGTGGGTGGTCCCTGAGGCGGCGACCCTCGACGGACTGGACACCCTGCCCGAAGTGCTGCCCGAGGCATCCGATCCCGCCGCCGACGACTTCGGCGCGCTGGTGCAGATCTCCTGACCTCGCGCAGGGGCGGAGCGGGCCGCGCCCGTAGACTTGACGGGCTATGAATCCCGAAGCCCTCTCCGCCGCCCTGCTCGCCGTCGTCGCCCCGCTCGCGGAGGCGCGACGACCCGGTGCGGCCGAAGGGCTCACGGTCGCCGATCTGCCGCTCGAGCGGCCGAAGAACCGCGACCACGGCGACTGGGCCTCGAACGCGGCGCTCAAGCTCGCGAAGGCCGTCGGCGCGAACCCCCGCGAGTTCGCCGCCGAGATCGCGGCCGGTCTCGCGCAGGTGGACGGCATCGCGGACGTCGAGATCGCCGGACCCGGCTTCATCAACATCCGACTGGATGCCGCAGCCGCCGGTGCGCTCGCGAAGACCATCGTCGACGCGGGCGCGGCGTTCGGAACGAACGAGTCGCAGCGCGGCAACACGATCAACCTCGAGTTCGTCAGTGCGAACCCGACGGGGCCGATGCACATCGGCCACACCCGCTGGGCCGCCCTCGGCGACTCGATGGCGCGGCTGCTGCTCGCGAGCGGTGCGACGCTCGTCCGCGAGTTCTACGTCAACGACGCCGGCGCGCAGATGGACCGGTTCGGCCGTTCCGTGCTCGCCGCCGCCAACGGCGAGCCGACCCCCGAGGACGGCTACCCGGGTTCGTACATCGACGACCTCGCGCAGCGGGTCCTTTCGGCGGTGCCCGAGCTGCCGACGCTGCCGGAGGACGAGCAGCTGCGCGTCGCGCGCGACCGCGCCTACGAGCTCCAGCTCGGCGACCTGCAGTCGTCGCTCGAGAAGTTCAACGTGCACTTCGACGTCTTCTTCAGCGAGCGCACGCTCCACGCGAAGGGGTCGGACGGCGAGCCGAGCCTCGTGGACGAAGCCGTCGACCGCCTGCGCGAGCAGGGCCACGTGTTCGACGACGAGGGCGCCGTGTGGGTGCGCACCACGGACTTCGGCGACGACAAGGATCGCGTCATCCGTCGCTCGAACGGCGAGTACACCTACTTCGCGGCCGACGCGGCGTACTACCTCAACAAGGGCGACCGCGGCTTCGCGCACAAGATCTACCTGCTCGGCGCCGACCACCACGGTTACGTGCACCGCCTCAAGGCGCTCGCCGGTGCGGCCGGCGACGACCCCGAGAAGGACATCGAGGTGCTCATCGGGCAGCTCGTGTCGGTCAACGGCGCACGGCTCTCGAAGCGCGCGGGCAACATCATCGAGCTCGACGATCTGCGGGACTGGATCGGCACCGACGCCCTGCGCTATTCGCTCGCGCGCTACCCCGCGGACTCGCCGCTCACGCTCGACCCCGAGATCCTGCGCAAGCGCACCAACGACAACCCCGTCTTCTACGTGCAGTACGCCCACGCGCGCACGCACAACGTGGCGCGCAACGCCCACGGCTCGGGCGTCGACCGCTCCGAGTTCGCCCCCGAGCTGCTGACCCACGAGACCGAGTCGGCCCTCCTCGGCGCGCTTCAGGAGTTCCCGCGCATCGTCGCGTTCGCCGCCGAGGTGCGCGAGCCGCACCGCGTCGCGCGGTACCTCGAGGAGCTCGCGGGGCTCTACCACCGCTGGTACGACAACTGCCGCGTGATCCCGCTGGGCGACGAGCCCGTCGAGTCGGTGCACCGCACCCGTCTGTGGCTCAACGACGCCACCGGCCAGGTGCTGCGCAACGGGCTCGATCTCCTGGGTGTCACCGCACCGGAACGGATGTAGCAATGGCCAGAGGCGACACGCAGGCGACCGAACCGATCCCCGACGGGACGCTGTCCACGGCACCGGCGCAGCCGCGTCGCGTGTGGCCGTGGATCGTGGCGTTCGCAATCGTCGCTGTGCTCGCCGTGGCCGCGTGGTTCGCCGCCGAGGCGATCGCCCGGCAGATCGTGACCGGCGTCGTCCGCGACCAGGTGCGCACCCAGCTGTCGCTGCCCGCCGACCACCCGGTCGACGTCGACGTCGCCGGCGCCGTCATCCCGCAGCTCATCTCCGGCTCCATCGACGACCTCACGATCGCCTCCGACGATGTCACGCTCGGCGGTGTCACCGGCGATGTGACCGTGACGGCGCACGATGTCGCCGTGCGCGGCACCGGAGAGATGAGCGGCGCCACGGCGACCGTCTCGCTCGACGAGTCGCAGTTGCGCACGCTGCTCGCGACGGTCGAGGGCTTCCCGGCCGACACCGTGGGTCTTGCCGCGCCGAACGTGACGATGTCGATCGACCTGCAGCTGTTCGGTGTGTCCATCCCGGTCGGCGTCGCGCTGGCGCCGTCCGCGGCGGACGGCGCCATCGTCCTGTCGCCCGCGGCGTTCCGCCTCGGCGAGTCGGAGGTGACCGCCGATGCCCTGCGCAGCCAGTTCGGGGGTCTCGCCGACATCGTCCTGCGCGAGTGGAACGTGTGCATCGCGCAGTACCTGCCATCCGGAGTGACCCTCACCTCGGTCGAGGTGACCGGCGACGTGCTCGTCGCCGACTTCGACGTCGACGGGGCCATCGCCACCGATCCGGCGCTGCAGGAGAACGGCACCTGCGCCTGAGCCGCCGCCGAGCGTCACACGGCGCGGGGCCCCGGAGCCGTGTGCCCTAGACTGCTACCACCGCCAGGCGCGTGACCCCCTCCGGCCTGGCAGCGCCGCACCCGGACTCCCGGACGGCCAGCGTCGAAGCTCCCACCGATTGGTCCACCGTGTCCGCCGACCCGCACCACCGTTCCGTCGCTCCCGCGTGGCTCGAGCGCCCCGCCGACGCGAACGGGCTCGCCCCGGCCGTCTGGCCGGCGGCCGCGGCGCGTGGTGCCGACGGCGTGCTGGAGCTCGGCGGCATCCCTGCCACCGCCCTGCGTGAGCGGTTCGGCACGCCTCTGTATGTCGTGGACGAGGACGAGGTGCGCCAGGCCGCCCGCCGCACGCTCGACGCCTTCCGCGCGGCTGCGGCGCTGCACGGCGTTCAGGCCCGCGTCTACTACGCCGGCAAGGCGTTCCTCAGCACAGAGGTCGTGCGCTGGGTCACCGAAGAGGGGCTCGCCGTCGACGTGTGCAGCGGCGGAGAACTCGCCGTCGCCCTCGCGGCGGGCGCCGACCCCGCGCGACTGGGCTTCCACGGCAACAACAAGTCGGTGGCCGAGCTCGAGCGGGCCGTCGAGGCCGGCATCGGCTCGATCGTCATCGACAGCCTCATCGAGATCGAGCGTCTCGCGGCGATCGTCGAGCGCCGCGGAGCGACGCAGGCGGTGTTGCTGCGGGTCAACAGCGGCGTGCACGCCGAGACGCACGACTTCCTCGCGACGGCTCACGAAGACCAGAAGTTCGGCTTCACGCTGACGGATGCCCCGGCCGCCGTCGCCCGCATCCGCGAGCTCGCCGGGCTCGAGTTCGTGGGCCTGCACTGCCACATCGGCTCGCAGATCTTCGGCACCGCCGGGTTCGAGGAGTCCGCCGCCCGCCTGGTCGAACTGCACGCCGAGCTCCGCGAAGGCGGCGAGCTGCCGGTCCTGAACCTCGGTGGCGGGTTCGGCATCGCCTACACGTCGGTCGACGACCCCACTCCGATCGAGCAGCTCGCGCTGGGCATCGCGGAGTCGGTCGCGCGGCAGTGCGAGGTGCGCGGCATCCCCATGCCGAACCTGGCGTTCGAGCCGGGCCGCGCCATCGTCGGCCGCGCGGGCGTGACCCTGTACGAAGTGGGCACGACCAAGCCCGTCGCGCTCGAGGGCGGCGACACCCGCCTGTACGTGAGCGTCGACGGCGGCATGAGCGACAACGCCCGGCCGGCCCTGTACGGCGCGCAGTTCTCGGCCCGCATCGCGTCGCGCACCAGCGACGTCGAGCCGGCGCTCTCGCGCGTCGTGGGCAAGCACTGCGAGTCGGGCGACATCGTCGTCGACGCGGAGTACCTGCCCGGCGACGTCTCGCCGGGCGACCTGCTCGCCGTGCCGGCGACCGGCGCGTACTGCTTCTCGCTCTCGAGCAACTACAACTACGTCCCCCGCCCGCCCGTCGTGGCGCTGCGCGGGGGAGAGGCACGCGTCATCGTGCGCGGCGAGACGATCGACGATCTGCTCGCCCGTGACGCCGGCCTCAGCACCGTGCGCGACGGGCGCGAGCTCGCCGGCGCACCGACGGAAGGGAAACAGCGCATGCCTGTACTGAGCGAGCGAAGCGAGACGAAGTGACCGACTACCGCCGCCTCCGCGTCGCACTGCTGGGAGCCGGAGCCGTCGGCTCGCAGGTCGCCGCGCTGCTGCGTCAGCACGCCGACGAGCTCGCCGACCGCGCGGGTGCACGACTGGAGCTGGTGGGCATCGCGGTGCGCGACGTCGACGCCAAGCGAGAGACCGACCTGCCGCGCGAGCTCTTCACGACCGACGCGGACTCGCTCATCGTCGGCTCCGACATCGTCATCGAGCTCATGGGCGGCATCGAGCCGGCGCGCGAGTACCTGCTCCACGCGATCAACTCGGGCGCCGACATCGTGACGGCCAACAAGGCGCTCCTCGCGACGCACGGCCCCGAGATCTTCGACGCCGCCGATCAGGTGGGTGCCGAGGTCTACTACGAGGCGGCCGCCGCCGGTGCGATCCCGATCATCCGTCCGTTGCGCGACTCGCTTGCCGGTGACCGCGTCCAGCGCATCATGGGCATCGTCAACGGCACCACGAACTACATCCTCGATCGGATGGACACCGAGGGCGCCGAGTTCGCCGACGTGCTCGCCGACGCGCAGCGCCTCGGCTACGCCGAGGCCGACCCGACCGCCGACGTCGAAGGCTACGACGCCGCGCAGAAGGCCGCGATCCTCGCCAGCCTCGCCTTCCACACCACTGTGCCGCTCGATGCGGTGCACCGCGAGGGCATCACGGCGATCGACAAGTCGATGATGGATGCCGCGCGCCACGCCGGGTACGTCATCAAGCTGCTCGCCGTGTGCGAGCGCCTGACCGAGGCATCCGGTGAATCCATCTCGGTGCGCGTCTACCCGGCGCTCATCGACCGCGCGCACCCGCTCGCGAGCGTGCACGGCGCCAACAACGCGGTGTTCGTGCAGGCCGAGGCCGCCGGAAACCTCATGTTCTACGGTGCGGGCGCCGGTGGGGTGCAGACCGCATCGGCGGTGCTCGGCGACGTCGTGTCGGCGGCGCGCCGCCACATCGCCGGTGGCGTCGGCGTCGGCGAGTCGACGCTCGCGAACCTGCCGATCGTCCCCGTCGGACGGGTCACGACGCGCTACCAGATCACGCTCGAGGTCGATGACCAGCCGGGCGTGCTGGCCACGGTCGCGGGCATCCTGAGCGAGGGCCGCGTGTCGATCGCGACCGTCGAGCAGACCGTCGTCGAGTCGGCCGAGGGTGAGAGCGGCGTGGCACGACTGGTGATCGGAACACACAAGGCTCTGGAGCAGGACCTGAGCGAGACGGTCGACCGCCTCGCCGCGAGCGGCGTCGTCGAGCGCGTCGTGTCGGTGCTGCGCGTCGAAGGCAATTGAAGACTTTTCTGAAGGAGAACTGACATGGCACACGTTTGGCGCGGAGTCCTCCGCGAGTACGCAGATCGACTGGGCGTCACGGATGCCTCGACCGTGGTCACCCTCGGGGAGGGCGGCACGCCGCTCCTGCCCGCCCCCGCGCTGTCGCGCCGCACCGGCACCGACGTGTGGGTGAAGTTCGAGGGCATGAACCCCACGGGCTCGTTCAAGGACCGCGGCATGACCGTCGCCGTCTCGCGCGCGATCGAGCACGGCGCGAAGGCCGTCATCTGCGCCTCCACCGGCAACACGTCCGCCTCGGCGGCCGCGTACGCCGCCCACGCCGGCATCACCGCCGCGGTGCTCGTGCCCGAGGGCAAGATCGCCATGGGCAAGCTCAGCCAGGCCGTGGCGCACAACGGCCGTCTCATCCAGATCCGCGGCAACTTCGACGACTGCCTCGAGATCGCACGCGAGCTCGCCGACAACTACCCGGTGCACCTCGTCAACTCGGTCAACCCCGACCGCATCGACGGTCAGAAGACCGCCGCGTACGAGGTCGTCGAGCAGCTGGGCGATGCCCCCGACTTCCACTTCATCCCGGTCGGCAACGCAGGCAACTACACCGCGTACACGCGGGGCTACCGCGAAGAGGCCGAGGCCGGCGTCTCGACCCGCGTGCCTCGCATGTTCGGCTTCCAGGCCGCCGGCTCGGCACCGCTCGTCACCGGCGAGGTCGTGAAGAACCCCGAGACGGTGGCCAGCGCCATCCGCATCGGCAACCCGGCGTCGTGGGACCTCGCGCTCGAGGCCCGCGCGGCGACCGACGGGTACTTCGGCGCCATCGACGACGACCGCATCCTCGCGGCGCAGAAGCTCCTCGCGGGCGAGGTCGGCATCTTCGTCGAGCCTGCGTCGGCCATCAGCGTCGCCGGTCTGCTCGACCGCGTCGAGGCCGGCATCGTGCCCCAGGGCGCGCGCGTCGTGCTCACGGTCACCGGCCACGGCCTCAAGGACCCGCACTGGGCGCTGCGCAACGCCGACGGCTCGGAGGTCGAGCCCACCGTGGTCGACGCCACGACGTCGGAGGTGGCATCCGTCCTGGAGCTCGCTCCCGCGGCGGCGACCGCGTGAACGCAGCCGTCGCTCCGGCCCCCGGCCGCCGCGTGGTGGTGCGGGTTCCGGCGACGAGCGCCAACCTCGGACCCGGGTTCGACACCCTCGGCCTCGCGCTGAGCGTGTACGACGAACTCGACGTCACGGCGCTGCCCGAGGGCGAGCTCGAGATCGAGGTCGAGGGAGCCGGTGCGGACGACGTGCCGCGCGACGCCTCGCATCTCGTGGTGCGGGCGATCGCGTACGCGTACGAATCGGTCGGGCGACGGATGCCGGGACTCCGCCTGGTCGCGAAGAACGTGATCCCGCACGGACGCGGCCTCGGCTCGTCCGGCGCGGCGGTCGTCTCGGGACTGCTGGCTGCCAAGGGGCTGCTCGAGGGCGACGTCGAGCTCGGACCCGATGCCCTGCTCCGTCTCGCGACCGAGCTCGAGGGCCACCCCGACAACGTCGCGCCGGCGCTGTTCGGCGGCCTCACCATCGCGTGGGTGGACGAGGACGGCCCGCAGCACAAGAAGCTGCTCGTGCACCGCGGCGTATCGCCGCTCGTCTTCGTGCCGACCTTCACGATGTCGACCGAGCTCGCGCGCAGCCTTCAGCCGATGCATGTGCCGCGAGAGGACGCCGTCTTCAACGTCTCGCGCTCCGCGCTCCTGATCGCGGCGCTCACGCAGAGCCCCGAGCTGCTGCAGGCGGCGACGGAGGACAAGCTGCACCAGAACTACCGCGCGAGCGCCATGCCCGAGACCGACGGTCTTGTGCGGGCGCTGCGCGCGGCAGGCTTCGCGGCGGTCGTGTCGGGGGCGGGACCGAGCGTGCTCGTGCTCGCCGACGGCCCGGGACGACGCCTCGAGGCGGCGGCGCTCGCAGGCGCTGCGACCGACACCCCGTGGGAGGCGCTCATGCTCGCCGTCGACTTCAAGGGTGGTACAGTGAGGGAGTACGCGGAGGGTTCCACGTAATACGTGAATCTGGCCTCCGTCGCAAATCTGCGAAACCACCGCACGGCATTCTGACCTGCCGACGTCCGCTGAGCACCCTCGCGGTCCCTCACCCCGTCGGCGGGTGTTTCGACAGGCGTGACAACTGATCGAGACAGGCAGACGCCACCTGGCAGCGCCGTGCGATCGTGCACAATCGTTCCGTTTTTCACAAGGGAGAACTCGTGGAGTCCATCTCCGAGATCCACGCCGACGTTCCGGCCGACGAGCGCGCGGAAGCGCCCGAGGCCCAGGCCGAGGCCGTGGCTGAGGAAGCCGTCATCGAGGCCGTCGCGGCCGAGGTCGTCGCCGAAGAGGCCGTCGAGGTCGCGGAGGCGGCCGACGCCGTCGCCGACGAGGCCGTCGTCGAGGCGCTCGCCGCCGAAGAGGTCGCCGAGGAGGCGGTCGCCGAGGCGATCATCGCCGACGCCGTCGCCGAGGAGGCTGTCGCCGAGGACGCGGTCGCCGAAGAAGCTGTCGCCGAGGCCGTCATCGCCGAGGTCGTGGCCGAAGAGGTCGTCGCCGAGGTCGTGGCCGCCGTAGCGGCCGCCGAGGCGCCTGCTGCGCCCGCGAAGGCCCCGCGCAAGCGCGCTCCGCGCCGCGCCAAGAGCACCGACGTCGCGCCCGCCGAGCCCGCCGCGGAAGCACCGGCCGAGACGCCGGCCGAGGCACCCGCCGAGGCCGCACCGGCTGAGGCCGCACCGTCTGAGGCCGCACCGGCTCAGGCCGGCGAGCAGGCCGCGGAGGAGGCATCCGCACCCGCTGAGGCGCCCGCCGCCGATGCAGACGCGCCCGCCGAGGGCGCCGAGGCGCCCGCCGAGTCCGCCGAGGGTGGCGAGCAGGCCGCTGAGGGTGAGGGCGCCGAGACGCCGTCCCGCAGCCGGAGCCGCAGCCGCAGCCGCAGCCGCAGCCGCAACGCGCAGAACCAGAACGCGCAGGGCGGCCAGGCCGCGCAGGGCCAGAACGCGCAGGGCGGCCAGAGCCAGAACGCGCAGCCCGTCGCGGAGCCGGCGAAGGCCGACACGCAGGACGACGAGCAGCCGGCCCAGGCCAACGGCCGCGGCCGTCAGCGCAACAAGCGCCGTGGCACGCAGGCCGCTGCGGGCGGTGACGAGTTCGAGACCGAGATCGGCGAGGACGACGTCCTCATCCCGATCGCGGGCATCCTCGATGTGCTCGACAACTACGCGTTCGTCCGCACCTCCGGCTACCTGCCCGGCCCGAGCGACGTCTACGTTTCGCTCGGTCAGGTGAAGAAGTACAACCTGCGCAAGGGCGACGCGGTCGTCGGCTCGATCAAGCAGCCGCGCGAGGGCGAGCAGTCCAGCCGTCAGAAGTACAACGCGCTGGTCAAGGTCGACGCGATCAACGGCCTGTCGGTCGACGACGCCGCCGCCCGTGTCGAGTTCGGCAAGCTGACGCCGCTCTACCCGCAGGAGCGCCTGCGCCTCGAGACCGCGCCCGAGAAGCTGACGCAGCGCATCATCGATCTCGTCGCGCCGATCGGCAAGGGCCAGCGCGGCCTCATCGTCGCGCCCCCGAAGGCGGGCAAGACGATCGTGCTGCAGCAGATCGCCAACGCGATCGCGATCAACAACCCCGAGGTTCACCTCATGGTCGTGCTCGTCGACGAGCGCCCCGAAGAGGTCACCGACATGCAGCGCACGGTGAAGGGCGAGGTCATCGCCTCGACCTTCGACCGCCCCGCCGAGGATCACACCACCGTCGCCGAGCTCGCCATCGAGCGCGCCAAGCGCCTCGTGGAGCTCGGTCGCGACGTCGTCGTGCTGCTCGACTCGATCACCCGCCTCGGCCGCGCCTACAACATCTCGGCGCCGACCTCGGGCCGCGTGCTCACCGGTGGTGTCGACGCGTCGGCGCTGTACCCGCCTAAGCGCTTCTTCGGCGCCGCGCGCAACATCGAGAACGGCGGATCGCTCACGATCCTCGCGACGGCCCTCGTCGAGACCGGCTCCAAGATGGACGACGTGATCTTCGAGGAGTTCAAGGGCACCGGCAACAGCGAGCTGCGCCTGAACCGCCAGCTCGCCGACAAGCGCATCTTCCCGGCGGTCGACGTCAACGCGTCGTCCACGCGCCGCGAAGAGATGCTGCTCTCACCCGACGAGGTCAAGATCACCTGGAAGCTCCGCCGCGCGCTGGCCGGCCTCGAGCCCCAGCAGGCCCTCGAGGTCGTGCTCGGCAAGCTCAAGGAGACGCAGTCGAACGTCGAGTTCCTGGTGCAGATGCAGAAGTCGATCCCGGCGCCCGCCAACGGGCACGGCGGCGGCCGCAGCCACGATCACGACAACAGCATCCGCTGATCCAAAGATGTTCGAGTCCGTCAAGGGACTGATCGACGAGCACCGCGCGGTCCAGGAGGAGCTCTCGGACCCCGCGGTGCACGCCGATGCGGCGCGCGCCAAGCGGGTCAACCGGCGCTACGCCGAGCTGTCGCGCATCGTGAAGGCCCACGAGGACTGGGTGGCGGCATCCGATGATCTGGATGCCGCCCGCGAACTCGCCCGTGAAGACGACGCGTTCGCGGCGGAGGTGCCGGCCCTCGAGGTCGGGCTGGCCGAGGCGCAGGAGCGCCTGCGTCGCCTGCTGATCCCGCGTGACCCCGACGACGCGCGCGACGTGATCATGGAGATCAAGCAGGGCGAGGGCGGCGCCGAGAGCGCGCTGTTCGCCGCCGATCTGCTGCGGATGTACATCCAGTACGCGGCCTCCAAGGGCTGGAAGACCGAGCTCCTCGAACGCAACGAGTCCGACCTCGGCGGCTACAAGGACGTCCAGGTCGCGATCAAGGGCTCCTCCTCCGACCCGGCGCAGGGCGTGTGGGCACACCTCAAGTACGAGGGCGGCGTGCACCGCGTGCAGCGCGTGCCGGCGACCGAGTCGCAGGGGCGGATCCACACCTCGACCACCGGGGTGCTGGTGTTCCCGGAGGTCGACGAGCCCGAAGAGATCCACATCGACCCGAACGACCTGAAGATCGACGTCTTCCGGTCGTCGGGTCCGGGCGGCCAGTCGGTCAACACGACCGACTCCGCGGTGCGCATCACCCACGTCCCCACAGGGATCGTGGTGTCGATGCAGAACGAGAAGTCGCAGCTGCAGAACCGCGAGGCCGGCATGCGCGTGCTGCGGGCACGTCTCCTCGCGAAGCAGCAGGAGGAGCTGGATGCCGCGGCATCCGACGCCCGAAAGTCGCAGATCCGGGGCATGGACCGTTCCGAGCGCATCCGCACATACAACTTCCCCGAGAACCGCATCGCCGACCACCGCACCGGCTACAAGGCCTACAACCTCGACCAGGTGATGGACGGCGCGCTCGAGCCCCTCATCGAGTCGGCGATCACCGCCGACGAGGAGGCCCGTCTCGCGGCCCTCGGCTCCGACGACTGACCGTCTGCGCTGAGGCCGGGCGTTCGCGCCGAGACGTGGGGCGCAGCCCTCGGTCTCGGCGAGATTCCCCGGTCTCGGCATCCGTGGCGCTCGGCGGACTCCGGATGCTGCGCCGCTAGGCTTCGAGCGTGCTCACGCTGCTCATCCGCGCCCTCATCTTCCTGGTGTCGGCGGCGCTCGGCCTCATCGTCGCCGACCTGATCCTGGACGGGTTCTATCTGCACTGGAACGACTGGTGGGGGATCCTCCTCGCCGTCGTGATCTTCGCCGTGCTGCAGAGCATCCTCGCGCCGTGGCTGCTCAAGATCACGCGGCGGCACGCCAACGCGCTGATCGGGGGCATCGGACTGCTCTCGACGTTCGTGGCGCTGCTCATCGCGGTGCTCATCCCCGCGGCGGGCATCGGCATCGACGGCCCGGTCGCCTGGATCATCGGAACGCTCATCGTGTGGCTGGTGACCGCGCTCGCGACGTGGCTGCTGCCGCCGCTGTTCATCAAGAACAAGGTGCAGGACCGCCGCGGCTGACGCCCGAAGATAGGGATTCCTCCCGATCCTGCCCGGCCGCCTCAGCCGCGAGGCTGGTGGGATGATGGGCGGTATGCAGATCGGCCGGGTGCCCCTCGTCGGCCGCCAGGCGGACCTCGACGCGCTGCGCGACGAGGTCGACGCCGTGGGCGCGGAAGGCCGCGCCGTCGTCGTGTCGGGTGACGCCGGGATGGGCAAGACCCGTCTGCTCCGGGACTTCAGCGAGAGCCTCACCGACGTGGTCGTCGTCCGGGGAGCCGCAGTCGACTCGGGTTCGGGCCCGGCGCCGCTGACCGCGATCACCGACCTCCTGCGCGACCTCGTCGACGCGCTGGGCGTGGAGGCGGTGCGCAAGGCAGCCGGTCCCGGCGCGGACGCGCTCGGCGTGCTCGTGCCGGCGCTCGCCGACAGCGCCGGCGACGCCGAGCGGCTCGCCGACGTCGTCGTCGAGCTGTTCTCGCAGCTGGCGCGCACGCACCGGCTGGTCGTCATCATCGAGGACCTCCACTGGGCCGACAGCACGACGAGCGAGATCGCCGCGCGGCTCGTGCGAAGGGCGGCGGTGCTTCCCCTGTTCGTGCTGCTGTCGTACCGCACCGACGACGTGGGGCGCGCTCACCCGCTGCGCCCCGTGCTCGCCGAGCTCGACCGCGCCCGCCTGCTGACGCACCGCCCGCTCGAGCGCCTCAGCCCGGCCGAAGCCGGCGCGCTCGCCACCGCGGTGCACGGGCGATGCGCTGACGCCCGGCGTGCTGAACGACATCGCCGCCCGCAGCGAGGGCATCCCGTTCTACGTCGAAGAACTCGCGAGCTTCACCGGCGCGCGGCTCCCGGTATCGCTGCGGGACGTCCTCCTGTTGAGATACGAGCGATTGGATGCTGAGGCCCGCCGCTTCGCCCGCGTGCTGGCGACCGGCGGGGTCGAGGTGGCGCACCCCGTCCTGCGTGACGTGTTCGACGGGGACGAGGCCGCCCTCGAGGACGCCGTGCGCAGCGCCGTCGACGCGCAGGTCGTCGTGATCCGCGACGACGCGTACGTCTTCCGACACGCGCTCATGCAGGAGGCGGTCTACGCGGAGCTGCTGCCGACCGAGCGGACGCGCCTGCACACCGCGTACGCCGTGGCCCTCGAGAACTCCGCACCCACGGCCCGCGTGCTCGCCGACATCGCCCACCACTGGCGTGCGGCGCGGGTGCCCGATCGCGCACTGGCGGCGGGCGTCGCGGCGCAGCGTGCCGCCAGTGTCGCCTCGGCGTGGTCGACGGCGGCCGAAGCGGGGGAGCGGGTGCTCGAGCTCTGGGACGCGGTTCCCGAGCCGGAGACGGTGTGCGGGATGCCGCGCGCCGAAGTGCTGCGGCGGACCTCCGCGGCGCTCGTGTCGGCGAACCGGAACGACCGGGCCCTCGCGTTCGCGCAGGAGGCCGTCGCCCTGTGGCCCGAGGACGACGTCGTGGGTCGCGCCGAGATGCTCGGAGACCTCGCGACCATCGAGTTCCAGGCCGGCGTGTCGGACGGCATCGACAGTATCGAGCAGGCGCTCGGGATCCTCGGCGACGATCCGCGCCACGGTGTGCAGCGCGCCGGGCTGCTGCTCAGCTCGGCGCGCGTGCACATGCTCAACGGACGGCAGAAACTCGGCGACGAAGTCGCCGCGCAGGCGCGGGCGACGGCACAGGTGGCGGAGTCGGCGGGCGACCTGGCCGCGGCCGAGATCGTGGCGCAGGCGCTGCTCATCTCGGCGACGTGCCGCGCCAGCGTCGGCGACGTGCGCGGTGTCGCACTCTTCGAGGAGGCGCGCGGCTACTCGACCGGCTTCGTCCGCGCGATGATGCGCTACTACATCAACTTCTCGAACACGCTGATGCAGATCGGCCGGTATGACGACGCCGTCGCCGTGGCGAAGGAAGGGCTGGAGTACGGGCGCTCGCACGTCGCCGACCTGGGGCCCCTCGTCATGATCGAGGCCAACGTGATCGAGGCGCACATCTACGCCGGACGCCTTCGTGAGGCCGAGGAGCTGGGGGGACTGCTGCCGCTGGTCGAGCCCGGGCTCTACTCCGCGTTCCTCCGCGAGCGCCTGGTGTGTCTCGCGATCTGGCGGGGGCGCATCGACGGGGCCGAGGCGGCGCTGGAGGCGGCGCGCCTCGAGCTCGACCGGTTCGGCGCCTACGAGTATCAGACGCGGTTCGGCATGGCTTACGACCTCGGCGAGCTCGCTCTCGCCCGCGGCGATGCCCACGGGGCGCTGTCGCACGCACGCCTGGCGTGGGAGACGCCCGCCGGCGGCGTGCTCGCCCTGCCGCTGACCGCGATCGCCGCCCGGGCAGCCGTGATGCTGCGCGAACGCGGAGACGACATCGACATCGAGCCCTACCGTGAGGTTCTGGCGACCTTCGAGGAGTGGCCGGTGACCCCGCTGTGGGCGGCCGTCTTCGCGGCCGAGCTCGGCGAAGGACCGTGGACCGCTGCGATCGACGCGATGGGACCCGCGTACATCCGCGCGTACGCGCGCGTGCGGCACGGCGAGGCGCTGCTGGCGGAGGGCGACCGCGTCGGCGCTCGCGAGGCGCTCGCGGCGGCGGCGTCGTACGCCGAGGAACTCGGCGCCGACGGCCTCGCCGCGCGTGCGAACGCCCTGCTGACGGATGCCGGACTCACGGGCGACGCGTCGCGCTCACTGCTGACCGCCCGCGAGGAGCAGGTGCTCGAGCTGGTCGCCGAAGGGCTCAGCAACGGGCAGATCGCGGAACGGCTCTACATCAGCGTCAAGACGGTCTCCGTGCACGTGTCTGCGATCCTGCGCAAGCTCGAGACGCCGTCGCGCACGGCAGCGGCCGCGATCTACCGCCGCAGCGCCGCGTAGACCCGGCCGGACCCGGCGCTCTTCGAGAAGCCGCGGGGCCGCAGCATCCGTCATCCGAGCCGCGTCAGATGTAGTACTCGGGCGTCGTCAGCAGGGCGCGGGTGTCGTCGCCGACGCGGCGGGCGCGCGGCTTCGCGGGCACGCCGACCAGCACGCTGTCGGCGGGCGCGTCCTTGGTGACGACCGCGTTCGCGCCGACGACGGATCCGGCGCCGATGGTGATCGGGCCGAGGATCTTGGCGCCGGCGCCGACGGCGACGCCGTCCTCGATGGTGGGGTGGCGCTTGCCGCCCTCGCGCTGGCGGCCGCCGAGCGTGACGCCGTGGTAGAGCATGACGTCGTCGCCGACCTCGGCGGTCTCGCCGACCACGACGCCCATGCCGTGGTCGATGAAGAAGCGACGGCCGATCGTGGCACCGGGATGGATCTCGATGCCGGTCAGCCATCGGGTGATCTGCGACCCGGCGCGCGCGACGAAGCGGAAGTCCCGCGTCCACAGGGCGTGCCACACGCGGTGCGCCCAGATCGCGTGCAGACCGGGATACAGCACGGCGATCTCGAGGCCGCCGCGCGCCGCGGGGTCGCGCAGCTTCGCCGCGGCGATGTCCTCACGGGCCCGGGCGAAGAATCCGATGCGTTCGTCGGTCATTTGGTCTGGGCCTCCGGCTCGCGCAGGTGCTCGTACAGAGCGGTCGACAGGTACCGTTCGCCGGAGTCGGGCACGATCACGACGATGCGCTGTCCGGCGGCCTCGGGGCGTGCGGCGATCTGCAGTGCCGCCCACACGGCGGCACCGGCCGACATGCCGGCGAGGATGCCCTCGCGCGTGGCGAGCTCGCGCGCCACCGTGATCGCGTCGTCGAACTCGACGTCGAAGATCTCGTCGACGACCGAGCGGTCGAGCACCTCGGGCACGAAGTTCGGCCCGATGCCCTGGATGCGGTGGCCGCCGGCGCGGCCTTCCGTCAGGACGGGGGAGTCCTTCGGCTCGACGAGGACGATCTTGACGTGAGGGTTCCGCTCCTTGAGCACCTGGCCGACGCCGGTGATCGTGCCGCCCGTGCCCGAACCCGCGACGAACCAGTCCACGCGGCCCTCGGTGTCGCGCCAGATCTCTTCGGCGGTGGTCTTGCGGTGGATCGCGGCGTTCGCCTCGTGCTCGAACTGGCGAGCGAGGATGGCGCCGGGCGTCTCGGCGACGATGCGCTGGGCCGTCTCGACCGCCTCGGTCATGCCCTTGTAGGGGTCGGTGAGCACGAGTTCGGCGCCGAAGGCCTTCAAGAGGGTGCGGCGCTCCTTCGACATCGAAGCGGGCATCGTCAGGATGACGCGGTACCCGCGCGCGGCGCCGATCAGCGCGAGCGAGATGCCGGTGTTGCCGCTGGTGGACTCGACGATCGTGCCGCCCGGGAGCAGCTCTCCTGCGGCCTCGGCGGCCTCGACGAGCGCGTAGCCCAGGCGGTCCTTGACCGAGGAGCCCGGGTTGTAGAACTCGAGCTTCGCGAGCACCTCCGCGCCGAGGCCCTGGGTGAGCGCGTTGAGCCGCACGAGCGGTGTCTCGCCGAAGGCGGTGGTGATGTCGGAATGGATGCCGGGCACGTGGAACTCCCTCGAATCAGCGGTGCGCGAAGACGGCGACGGCGCGCCGGCGCCCGAAACGGGTCGGGGTGCCGGCGCGCCGTCGTGACGACTCAATCTTCGCGCAGATCCTCGAAGAGCGCGGTCGAGAGGTAGCGCTCGCCGGTGTCGGGGGTGACCACGACGATCTTCTTGCCGGCGTTCTCGGGGCGGGCTGCGATCTGGAGGGCGGCCCACACGGCGGCGCCGCTCGAGATTCCGACGAGGATGCCTTCCTGGGCGGCCAGGTCGCGCGAGGTCGAGATGGCGTCCTCGAACTCGACCGTGACGACCTCGTCGAACACGTCGGTGTCGAGGATCGGCGGCACGAAGTTCGGGCCGATGCCCTGGATCTTCGCCGGACCGGGGGTGCCGGTCGACAGCAGGGGCGACGCGGTCGGCTCGACGGCGACGACCTGCACCTCGGGCTTGCGCTCCTTGAGCACCTGGCCGACGCCGGTGATGGTGCCGCCCGTGCCGACGCCGGCGACGAAGATGTCGACTTCGCCGTCGGTGTCGCGCCAGATCTCCTCGGCGGTGGTCTTGCGGTGGATCTGGCGGTTCGCCTCGTTCTCGAACTGCTTCGCGAGGACGGCACCCGGCGTCTCGGCGACGATGCGCTCGGCCTCGGCGACGGCGAGCTTCATGCCGCCCGCGGGGTCGGTGAGCACGAGCTCCGCGCCGAAGCGCTTGAGCAGCTGGCGGCGCTCGACGGACATGGACGAGGGCATGGTCAGGACGACCTTGTAGCCGCGCGCGGCGCCGACCAGGGCGAGCGCGATGCCGGTGTTGCCACTGGTGCCCTCGACGATGGTGCCGCCCGGCTTCAGCGCCCCGGCGGCCTCAGCGGCATCGACGATCGCGATGCCCAGACGGTCCTTGACGCTGGAGCCCGGGTTGTAGAACTCGAGCTTGGCGAGCACCTCGGCGCCGGAGCCGTTGGTCACGCGGTTGAGGCGGACCAGCGGGGTGTTGCCGAAAGCAGCGGTGATGTCGGAGTGGATGCCGGGCATGTCGGGCCTTTCACGGGGTTCACGGCGGATCGTGCCCAGCCTAGGGTGAGCCTTTCGCTGTGAGTCCTTCTGTGACGAAGGCCTGGCAGCGCCCCGGTACCCTGCCCGCCGTCGTGCCGGGCCTAAAGTGGATGCGGTCATGGCTTCTCCCGACGAATCCCCCCTGCTCTCCGATGCCCTCCGCCGCGCGGCCGCGCGTCTGGCCGAGGTCGGCGTCACCGATCCGTCCGTCGACACCGAGCTGCTCGCCGCCTTCGTGCTCGGCTCCGGGCGCGGGGGAGTGCAGGCGGCCGCCATCCGCGGCGATCGCCTCATCGCCGCCGACGCCTCCCGCCTCGACGAGCTGGTCGACCGCCGCGCCACCCGCGAACCGCTGCAGCACATCATCGGGACGGCGCCCTTCCGTCACCTGGAGCTGCGGGTCGGCCCCGGCGTGTTCGTGCCGCGACCGGAGACCGAGGTGGTCGCGCAGCTGGCGATCGACGCGCTGCGGGCCGCAGCATCCGAGTCTCCCATCGCGGTGGATCTCGGGACCGGCAGTGGCGCGATCGCCCTCGCCATGGCGACCGAGGTGCCGCACGCGCGCGTCTACGCCGCCGAGAACTCCGTCGACGCCTTCGTGTGGACGAAGGAGAACTTCGCGCACGTCGGCGCCGACAACGCGACGCTCGCCTTCATCGACCTCGCCCACGCCTTCCCGGAGCTCGACGGCACGGTCTCGGTGGTGGCATCCAATCCTCCGTATGTTCCGGATGCTGCGATCCCGCGCGATCCGGAGGTCCGCTTCTTCGACCCGCCCGCGGCGCTGTACGGGGGAGAGGACGGCCTCGACGTCGTCCGCGTGCTGAGCGGGGTGGGCCTGCGCCTCGCGCACCCCGGCGGACTGATCGTGATCGAGCACGGCGAGTGGCAGGGCGAGGCGATCCGCGGAATCCTCGAGGCCGACGGCTGGCGTGCCGCCGCGACCCACCCCGACCTCACGATGCGCGACCGCGCGACCACCGCGCTGCGCCCCTGATCGCCGTCCCGGTCTCGGAGTGTTCGTCCGGGGCCGCGCAACTAGACTGACGGGCGATATGTCCCCCATCTACGACTGCCGTGACGAGGCGCAGCTGCTCACCGGCATGCGCCAGGCGCGCCAGGCCATCGGCCGCGGCGAGCTCGTCGTCATCCCCACCGACACCGTCTACGGCGTCGCCGCCGATGCCTTCGACCACGCCGCCGTCGCGCGCCTGCTCGCGGCCAAGGGGCGCGGACGCCAGTCGCCGCCGCCCGTTCTCGTCGCAGGACTCACGACGCTGCGCGCGCTCGTCGCCGAGGTGCCTGAGCCGATCGAGCGCCTCGTCGAGGCGTACTGGCCGGGTGGCCTCACCATCGTGCTGCCGTCGCAGCCGTCGCTGTCGTGGGACCTCGGTGAGACCCGCGGCACCGTCGCCGTGCGCATGCCGGCGCACCGCATCGCCCTCGAGCTCCTCGAAGAGACCGGTCCGCTCGCGGTCTCGAGTGCCAACCTCACCGGCATGGCGGCCGGCATCAGCGCCGAGGACGCGGAAGGGATGCTGAAGGACAGCGTCGCCGTCTACCTCGGCGACGGGCCGTCCAAGACCGGCATCCCGTCGACGATCATCGACGCGACGAGCCTCGTCGTCGGCGACGAGCCGCAGGTGCGCGTGCTGCGCGAGGGCGCGGTCAGCCGCGAGCAGCTGCGCGACGTGCTCGGCGACCTCCTCGAGCCCGACCCGGGCTCCGAGCCCGAAGCCGACACCGACGCCGCGGTCAGAGATGCGCAGGCCGACGAGGCTGCGACGCCCGAGGCGCCGGAACCCGACCGCTCGTGAAGCAGTACGTCTTCACGATCCTCCTCACGGCGGCCGTCACCTTCGTCCTGTCGTGGGCGGTGTGGCGACTCAGCCTCAAGTACAAGCTGTATCCGGGCATCCGCGAACGAGACGTCCACAAGACCCCCACGCCGCGTCTCGGCGGCATCGCCATGTTCATCGGCGTGCTGGCGGCGTTCGCGGTGTCGTCGCAGCATCCCTACTTCTCCATCGTCTGGGCGCAGCCCCAGCAGATGTACGCGCTGCTCGGCGCGACCGCGCTCATCGTGGTCGTCGGCGTCCTCGACGACCTGTGGGATCTCGACTGGATGATCAAGCTCGGCGCGCAGTTCCTCGCGGCCGGTGTCATCGCGTGGTTCGGGCAGCTTCAGATCTACACGCTGCCGCTGGGCGGCATGACGATCTTCTCGAGCTGGGCGAGCTTCACCCTCACGGTGTTCTCGATCGTCGTCGTCATGAACGCGGTCAACTTCATCGACGGTCTCGACGGCCTCGTCGCCGGGGTGTGCCTGATCGCGAACGCGGTCTTCTTCGCGTACTCCTACATGGTGTTCCGCGACATCGGCTCGAGCACCTACTTCACGCTGTCCTCGCTCATCGCCGCCGTGCTCATCGGCGCGTGCATCGGGTTCCTCCCTCTCAACTGGAGCCCCGCGCGCCTGTTCATGGGCGACGCCGGCGCGCTGATGCTGGGACTCTTGATGGCGTGCTCGGCGATCTCGATCACCGGCAACTTCGACCCCGCGATGATCGCCGACAACGACGCGTTCGGCCGTTCGCAGCTCCTCGGTGCGTTCATCCCGATCCTCTTGCCGGTCGTCGTGGTGCTGCTCCCGCTGCTCGACTTCGGCCTCGCCGTCGTGCGGCGCATGAGCCGAGGGAAGTCACCGTTCTCGCCCGACCGCAAGCACCTGCACCACCGCATGCTCGACATGGGCCACACCGACCGCGACGCCGTGCTCATCTTCTACGCGTGGACGGCGCTGGTGAGCCTGTCGGTACTGCTGATGTACATCGGCACGACCCTGCAGTGGCCGGGGGACTATCTCATCGGCGTGCTGTACGGCGTCGTGGGCATCGCCGCGTGCCTCGTCGTCACCTTCCTTCCATCGCGCCGTCGTCCCGCACACGCGGGGGCGTCCGTCGATCCCGAACCCCGACCGCAGCCCGATCCCGCGCCCGCACAGGAGGACGCCCGATGAGCACCAGCCCGAACCCCCGAACCCCGATCTCCAGCACCCCGATCCTGCGCACCGTCCTGGTGTGGTCAGGCTCGGTCACCGCGATCCTCGCCGTCATCGGCGCGATCGTCGGCTTCCTCGTCGCGGGCACCACGGGCCTCTGGAGCGCCCTGGCCGGCGTCCTGGTCGCCGCGGTGTTCCTCGGCATCACCGGGGCGAGCATCCTCATCGCGAACCGCTGGTTCGGCGACCCGCTCTACGTGCCGATCTTCTTCGGCATCGTGATGGGCGGATGGATCCTCAAGTTCGTCGTGTTCATCGTGATCCTCCTCGTCCTGCGCGGTCAGCCCTGGATCGAGCCTCAGGTGTTCTTCGTCGCGGCGGTCGTGAGCGTGCTCGCCTCGCTGGCGGTCGACGTCGTCGTGATGGTGCGCATGCGGGTGCCGCACGTGAGTGACGTGACGCTTCCGACCGACCCCGACGAGGGGGACAAGCGCGACGAGGAGTCCGGTGCATCCTGATCCGCCGCTGGGCGGATTCAGCGACCTCACAAGTTTGATAGGCTGAACGAGCGCCCGCCCACTCGCTTAGCGAGTACTTGCGGAGTGACGCTCACCGACCATCGTCGCAACGGTTCTTGACCGGTGCCCCGAAGCTGGAGCCAGCGCTGTCTATTCATGCTGCGACCCTGATCGCCCCCTTTGCCACGGATGAACCGCCCGTCTTCCACGGGCCCTCGATCGATGAGTTCTTCCCCGAGGTTCTCTTCAATCTGGCCGGTGTTCCGATCACCCGGATCCACCTCATCCAGTTCCTCGCCACGATCGCCGTCGTCGTGATCTTCTGGCTCGGCACGCGCCGCATGCGTGTCGTGCCGGGGCGCTTCCAGAGCCTCGTCGAGATGGGACTGGACTTCGTCCGCGTCAACATCGGCGAAGACCTGCTCGGCAAGAAGGACGCCCAGCGCTTCCTGCCGATCCTCACGACGCTCTTCTTCATGATCCTGTTCATGAACATCACGGGCATCATCCCGTTCCTGAACATCGCCGGCACGAGCATCATCGCGGTGCCGCTGACGCTCGCGGTCGTGAGCTACGTCACGTTCATCTACGCCGGCATCAAGAAGAGCCCGAAGAACTTCTTCAAGAACTCGCTCTTCCCGTCGGGCGTGCCGTGGCCGATCTACATCATCGTCACGCCGATCGAGCTCATCTCGACGTTCATCATCCGGCCGGTCACGCTGACCCTCCGACTCCTCATGAACATGATGGTCGGCCACCTGCTGCTGGTGCTGTTCTTCGCGGCCACGCAGTTCTTCATCTTCGACATGGGCGGCTGGTGGTCGATCCTCGGCGCCGGCAGCCTCGCGTTCGGCTTCGTCTTCACCCTGTTCGAAATCCTGGTGGCAGTCCTCCAGGCCTACGTCTTCGCCCTTCTCACCGCGGTCTACATCCAGCTCGCGGTCGCCGAAGAGCACTGAAAGCGGGACGGCTGGCAAGCCGCCCACAACTGAAAGGAAACACCCCCGTGGACGCAACTACGGTTCTCGCCGAGGTCTCCGGTTCCATCGCCACCGTCGGTTACGGCCTCGCCGCGATCGGCCCGGCCATCGGCGTGGGCATCGTCGTCGGCAAGACGATCGAGGGCGTCGCCCGTCAGCCCGAGCTGGCCGGCCGCCTGCAGGTGCTCATGTGGATCGGTATCGCCTTCACCGAGGCGCTCGCCTTCATCGGCATCGCGACCGGCTTCATCTTCGGCTTCTGACCGCGAACACCCAGTCGTAAGGAGACAGGATGCTGCACGCTCTTGTCACGTACGCCGCGGAAGAGGGTGCGGAGGCGCACAACCCCCTCCTCCCCGCGTGGTACGACATCATCTGGTCGTCGGTGTGCTTCATCGTCATCCTCATCATCTTCTGGAAGGTCGCCCTTCCCCGGATGAAGAAGCTGCTCGACGAGCGTTCCGCCGCGATCGAAGGCAACATCGCCAAGGCCGATGAGGCCCAGCGCAAGGCCGAGGCCGCCCTCGAGGAGTACACGGCGCAGCTCGCCGATGCTCGCAAGGAGGCCGGTGAGATCCGCGACGCCGCCCGCGAGGACGGCAAGAAGATCGTCGCCGAGGCCAAGGAGACCGCGTCGGCGGAGGCTTCGCGCCTGACCACGACCGCGCACGCGCAGATCGAGGCGGAGCGCCAGACGGCACTCGTGTCGCTGCGCAGCGAGGTGGGCACGCTCGCCCTCGACCTCGCCGGCGGCGTGATCGGCGAGACGCTGTCCGACGACAAGAAGGCTCAGGCCGTCGTCGACCGCTTCCTCGCGGAGCTCGAAGAGTCCGAAGGGGCCAAGGCGTAATGGGCAGCGCGACCACTCAGGCCCTGGCGGCGACGACGGCGGCGCTGCGCGCCGCGTCGGGCGTCGACCTCGACGTGGCCGGCGAGCTGTTCGCCGTCGCGCGCGCCGTGGGCGACTCGTCGCAGCTGAGCGGCGCGCTCGCCGACTCCGCCGCGCCGGCCGAGGCCCGCCGCAAGGTCGTCGCCGACGTGTTCGGCAAGGCCGTGAAGCCCACGACGGCGTCGCTGCTGACGACCGCCGTCGCCCAGCGGTGGTCCTCGTCCGACGATCTCGTCGACGGAATCGAGGAGCTCGCCGTGCGCGCTGTCGCCGTCGCCGACGCGAACGCCGACGTCGAGGCCGAGCTCTTCGCGTTCACGCGGACCGTCGCAGACAATCCCGAGCTCGAGCTCGCGCTGGGGAGCCGGCTGGGCGACTCCGCCGCGAAGGGCACGCTCGTCGAGAAGCTGCTCCAGGGCCGCGCGAGCGCGGGGGCGACGCTGATCGCGTCCGCTCTCGTCCGTCAGCCCCGCGAGCGACGCGTGCGTCAGCTGCTCGCGCGTGCGACCCGGCTCGTCGCCGACCAGCGCAACCGCGCGGTCGCGACCGTCGTGGCGGCGGCACCGTTGAGCGCCGCGCAGAGCGAGCGTCTCACCTCCGCCCTCACCAAGCGCTACGGCACGCCCGTCTCGCTGAACACCATCGTCGACCCGACCGTGGTCGGTGGCCTGCGCGTGCAGATCGCCGACGACGTGATCGACGCGAGCGTGTCGGCGCGTCTGGCCGATCTCCGTCAGCGGCTCGCCGGCTGACACAGACTTCCCGCGCAAGCGGAGATTTCGGGGCCGAGGCCCCTTGAACGAAGGAAAACAATGGCAGATCTCTCTATCAGCCCCGATGTCATCCGTGACGCGCTGAAGGACTTCGTCGCCGCCTACGAGCCCAGCGGGGCTGCGGCCACCGAGGTCGGCACGGTCGTCGACGCCGCGGACGGCATCGCGCACGTCGAGGGCCTTCCCGGTGTCATGGCGAACGAGCTCGTGACGTTCGCGGACGGCACGCAAGGCCTCGCGCTGAACCTGGACGAGCACGAGATCGGCGTGGTCGTCCTCGGCGACTTCTCCGGCGTCGAGGCCGGCGAGCAGGTCACCCGCACCGGCGAGGTGCTCTCGGTGGCCGTCGGCGACGGCTACCTCGGCCGCGTCGTCGACCCGCTCGGCAACCCGATCGACGGCCTCGGCGAGATCGCCACCGTCGGCCGCCGTGCGCTCGAACTGCAGGCGCCGGGCGTCATGCAGCGCAAGTCGGTGCACGAGCCGCTGCAGACCGGCATCAAGGCCATCGACGCGATGATCCCGGTCGGCCGCGGCCAGCGCCAGCTCATCATCGGCGACCGCCAGACCGGCAAGACCGCGATCGCGATCGACACGATCATCAACCAGCGCTCCAACTGGGAGTCGGGCGATGTCAACAAGCAGGTGCGCTGCATCTACGTCGCGATCGGCCAGAAGGGCTCCACGATCGCGGCCGTGAAGGGCGCCCTCGAGGACGCCGGCGCGCTGGAGTACACGACGATCGTCGCCGCTCCCGCCTCCGACCCCGCCGGCTTCAAGTACCTCGCGCCGTACACCGGCTCGGCCATCGGCCAGCACTGGATGTACGAGGGCAAGCACGTCCTCATCATCTTCGATGACCTGTCGAAGCAGGCGGAGGCCTACCGCGCCGTGTCGCTGCTCCTCCGCCGCCCGCCGGGCCGTGAGGCCTACCCGGGTGACGTCTTCTACCTGCACTCGCGTCTGCTCGAGCGCTGCGCGAAGCTGTCCGACGAGCTCGGCGCCGGCTCGATGACGGGCCTCCCGATCATCGAGACCAAGGCCAACGACGTCTCGGCGTACATCCCGACCAACGTGATCTCGATCACCGACGGCCAGATCTTCCTGCAGTCCGACCTGTTCAACGCCAACCAGCGCCCCGCGGTCGACGTCGGCATCTCGGTCTCGCGAGTCGGCGGTGACGCACAGGTCAAGTCGATCAAGAAGGTCTCCGGCACGCTCAAGCTCGAGCTCGCCCAGTACCGCTCGCTCGAGGCGTTCGCCATGTTCGCCTCGGACCTGGACGCCGCATCGCGCCGCCAGCTCGCCCGTGGCGCGCGTCTGACCGAACTGCTCAAGCAGCCGCAGTACTCGCCGTACCCGGTCGAGGAGCAGGTCGTCTCGGTCTGGGCCGGCACCAACGGCAAGCTCGACACGATCGAGGTCGAGGACGTGCTCTCGTTCGAGCGCGAGCTTCTCGACTACCTGCGTCGCAACACCACGATCCTCGACACGCTGCGCGACACGAACGTCCTCGACGACGACACCGTCGCGGAGCTGACGAAGAAGACCGACGAGTTCATCCTCGAGTTCCAGGCCGGCAAGGGCCAGTCGATCACGAAGCCGGGCCACGAAGAGGTCGCGGCGGCTCAGGCCGACGACGTGAACCAGGAGAAGATCGTCAAGGGCCGCCGCTAAGGCGGGCCTGGGCTAGCAGACATGGGCGCACAACTCCGGGTCTACAAGCAGAAGATCTCTTCTGCTCAGACGACCAAGAAGATCACGAAGGCGATGGAACTCATCGCGGCTTCGCGCATCCAGAAGGCGATGGCGCGTGTGCGCGCGTCGTCGCCCTTCGCGCGGGCCGTCAGCAGTGCCGTCTCCGCCGTGGCGACGCACTCCAACGTCGACCACCCGCTGACCGTCGAACGTGAGACGATCCGCCGCTCCGCGGTCGTGATCTTCTCGTCCGACCGCGGCCTCGCGGGCGCGTTCAACTCGCAGATCCTCCGTGAGGGCCTCGAGCTCGCGCAGCTGCTGCGCGAGGAGGGCCGGGAGCCGGTGTTCTACCTCGTCGGGCGCAAGGCCGTCGGGTACTTCCAGTTCCGGCGCATGGAGGCGGCCGCCGAGTGGACGGGTGACACCGACACGCCGCACTTCACCACCGCAGAGGAGATCGCGGCGACCCTGCTCGACGCGTACGACCGGGGCGGCGAGGAGAACGGCGTCGACGAGATCCATCTCGTCTACAACCGCTTCGTCAGCATGATGACGCAGACGCCCGAGACGGTGCGCCTGCTTCCTCTCGAGGTCGTCGAGGCCGAGGAATCCTCCTCGGCCGCGGTGTACCCGCTGTACGAGTTCGAGCCGGACGCCGAGACCGTGCTCGACGCGCTCCTGCCGGTGTACATCCAGAGCCGCGTCTTCAACGCCCTCCTGCAGTCGTCGGCAGCGAAGCACGCCGCGACGCAGAAGGCGATGAAGTCCGCCAGCGACAACGCCGACAAGCTCATCACCGACTACACGCGCCTGCGCAACAACGCGCGCCAGGCCGAGATCACGCAGCAGATCGCCGAGATCGTCGGCGGCGCCGACGCCCTCTCGTCCGGCAAGTGACTGCGCATCCAGACCACACGAAAGAGAAGAAGCCATGAGCCTCACCGCTGACAAGACCGAGACCGCGGTCGTCGGGCGCGTCGCGCGCGTCACCGGCCCCGTCGTCGACATCGAGTTCCCGCACGACGCGATCCCCGACATCTACAACGCGCTCAAGACGACGATCACGATCGGCGACGAGTCGACCGAGATCACGCTCGAGGTAGCCCAGCACCTCGGCGACGACCTCGTCCGCGCCATCTCGCTGAAGCCGACCGACGGCATGGTCCGCGGCCAGGAGGTGCGCAACACCGGCGGCCCCATCACGGTCCCCGTCGGCGACGTCACCAAGGGCAAGGTGTTCAACGTCACGGGCGATGTGCTGAACGCCGCCCCGGGCGAGACCATCGAGATCACCGAGCGCTGGGGCATCCACCGCCAGGCGCCCTCGTTCGACCAGCTCGAGTCGAAGACCGAGATGTTCGAGACCGGCATCAAGAGCATCGACCTGCTCACCCCGTACGTGCAGGGTGGGAAGATCGGCCTCTTCGGCGGCGCCGGCGTCGGCAAGACGGTCCTCATCCAGGAGATGATCCAGCGCGTCGCGCAGGACCACGGTGGTGTGTCGGTGTTCGCCGGTGTCGGCGAGCGCACGCGTGAGGGCAACGACCTCATCGGCGAGATGGAGGAGGCGGGCGTCTTCGACAAGACCGCCCTCGTCTTCGGCCAGATGGACGAGCCGCCGGGGACGCGTCTGCGCGTGGCCCTCTCGGCCCTGACGATGGCGGAGTACTTCCGTGACGTGCAGAAGCAGGACGTGCTGCTCTTCATCGACAACATCTTCCGCTTCACGCAGGCCGGTTCCGAGGTCTCGACGCTGCTCGGCCGCATGCCCTCCGCGGTGGGTTACCAGCCGAACCTCGCCGACGAGATGGGCGTCCTCCAGGAGCGCATCACCTCGACGCGCGGTCACTCGATCACGTCGCTCCAGGCGATCTACGTCCCCGCCGACGACTACACCGACCCGGCTCCGGCGACCACGTTCGCGCACCTCGACGCGACCACCGAGCTCTCGCGTGAGATCGCGTCGAAGGGTCTCTACCCGGCCATCGACCCGCTGACGTCGACGAGCCGCATCCTCGACCCGCGCTACATCGGTGAGGACCACTACCGCGTGGCCACCGCCGTGAAGCAGATCCTGCAGAAGAACAAGGAACTGCAGGAGATCATCGCGATCCTCGGTGTCGACGAGCTCTCGGAAGAGGACAAGATCGTCGTCGCGCGTGCGCGCCGCATCCAGCAGTTCCTCTCGCAGAACACCTACATGGCGAAGAAGTTCACCGGTGTCGAGGGTTCGACGGTCCCGATCAAGGAGACCATCGAGTCGTTCGACGCGATCGTCAAGGGCGAGTTCGACCACGTGGCCGAGCAGGCCTTCTTCAACGTCGGCGGCATCTCCGACGTCGAAGAGCAGTGGGCGCGTATCCAGAAGGAGAACGGCTGATCATGCCGCTCAAAGTGAGCCTCGTCTCCGCGGACGCGGAGGTCTGGTCGGGGGAGGCATCGCTCGTCGTCGCCAAGACCGTCGAGGGCGAGATCGGCTTCATGACCGGTCACGAGCCGGTGCTCGCGATCCTCGCCGAGGGTCAGGTGCGCATCACCCAGACCTCCGGCACGAAGATCATCGCCAACGCGCAGGACGGGTTCCTGTCGATGGAAGGCGACGACCTCACGATCGTGGCCGGAAACGCCGCACTGATCTCCTGATCGCCCATCATTCGCACTCGGCCGGTCCCCTCGGGGATCGGCCGAGTCGTTTCATCCGGCGACGTCGCCCGAGCCCCGCCACGGAGAGCCATGCTGATCCTGCTGCCGCCGTCCGAGACCAAGAGGTCCGGGGGCGAGGGCGCGCCGCTGGACGTCACGCGCCTGGCCCTGCCGCAGCTCGCGCCGCAGCGCGAGGCGCTCGTCGCCGCGCTCATCGCGCTCTCCGGCGACGAGGAGCACGCGGCACGCGTCCTCAAGCTCGGCCCGAAGCAGCGCGGCGAGGTCGCGGTCAACGCCGCGCTGCGCGACGCGCCCACGATGGCAGCGATCGATCGATACACGGGTGTCCTCTTCGACGCGCTGGATGCAGCATCCGTCTCCGCCGCCGGACGGCGCTGGCTGGGAGCCCATGTCCTCGTGCACTCGGCCCCGTTCGGGCCGGTGGGCGCGCTGGATCCGATCCCGGCGTATCGTCTCGGCGCCGCCACGTCGCTTCCCGGCGTGCCGCCGCTCCGGCGACTCTGGGCTGCCGACGCGACCGCCGCCCTCGCCGCGCTCACCCCGCGGTTCGTGCTCGACCTCCGCTCCGAGGCCTACGTCGGCCTCGGCCCCGTACCGGCCGGCGTCGCCTCCCGATACGTGCGTGTCGTGAGCGAGGGCGCCGACGGCGCCGTGCGTGCCCTCAACCACTTCAACAAGCACGCGAAGGGCGCGCTCGTCCGCCGGCTCGCCGAGGACCGCCCGCGAATCGGGTCTGCCGCGGCCTTCCTGACATGGGCGGATGCCGCGGGCCTCCGCGTACGCGAGACCGACGCCGGCGAACTCGAGCTCTTCGCCTGAGCTGCTACGCGGTCGGCGTGCGCACCGCTGAGAAGCGATTGCGGCGGCGCAGCGCGAAACCGAGACGCTCGTACGCCGCGATGGCCCCGACGTTCGACGCCGCCGCGTGCAGAAGTGCGCGATCGCCGCGTTCCTGGATGTGGAACGCGACGTCGAGCACGAGGCGCGACGCGAGCCCCTGACGACGGTGGTCGGCGTCGACGGCGACGGCGCTGATCTCGGTCCAGCCCTCGGGGTGCAGGCGCTCGCCCGCCATCGCCACCAGGCGGCCGTCGCGGCGGATGCCGACGTAGCGTCCGAGCTCGTAGGTGCGCGGCCGGAACGGACCGGGCTGGTTGCGCTCGACGATCGCGAGCATCTCGGGAACGTCGGCGGCGCCCAGCAGGACCGCCTCGGGGTATGGCTGCGGTCGCAGTGCGTCGGTCTCGACGAGCTGCACCCCCTCGCCCTGGCCGACGAACTCCCAGCCCTCCGGCACATCCCCCTCGTAGCCCGACAGCCCGATCTCGGCACCGCGGCCGACGAGGTCGACGAGCGCCTGCCACACCTCCGGCTCGTCCCACGAGCGCACCGCGACGAACGGCGCGACGTCTTCCGGGTAGCGGCGCACGAGGTCGTCGCCGATCGCGAAAGAGGCGTGCGGACCGGTGAGCGAGTGCCACGGGGCGTTGTCGAGCACAGTGGCGTCGGCGTGCGGGGCATCGAGGATGGGGGCGAGGGAGGCATCGGGCACCCGCCCACTCTGCGCCTGCGTCCCCGTTGCCGCAAATGCCCGTCGTCACCGCACGCAATACGTGCGAGGACGCCGCCTGGTCAGTGCTTGGTGTGCTCGGCCGTGCGCTCGGTGTTCTCGGCGATCGCGATGAGGGCGACGACCGCCTCGATGATGAACCTGAGCAGGATGATCGCGAGGAACGTCACCACCGGCACCACGATGACGGTCGCGACGAGCCCGGTGATCCCCGCGCCGACGTTCAGCCACATCAGCGAGATCGCGTTCATGATGCCGCCGACGAAGTACACGATGAAGCCGATGGCGATCGCGATCAGGCCGACGAAGTAGAACACGCTCGCCAGTCGCCGCGTGATGAAGGTGCGGAACGACAGGTCGAACAGCGCCGAGAAGAACCCTCGACCGACCTCGTTGACCTCGCCGCGGACCGTCGGGACGCCGGTGTCGTCAGGATCGGCCGCGCGCGCGGCGTCGGCTGCGGACTGCGGGGGCAGCGGCGGGGGAGTCGAAGCGGACGGAGTCTGGTCGGTCATGGCAGCCCTTCGGTCGGGAGTTCTGCTCAGGGTATCCACCGCCGCCTCAGCGAGCCATCCCCTTGATCTGGGGCGCCAATGCTGACAGGCACCTGAGAGCGTCGCTAGCATGTGTCGAGCGGAGCAGGCGCTCCGTGGGCGCGCTGGGACGCGCCCCGAACCGACTCTCTCGGAGGTCGCTCCACATGGATTACAACGACGGCAGCGGGGCCGGGGCGCTCATCGCCTGGCTCGTGCTCGCTCCTTTCTTCTTCCTGCTCGCGATCGCCGGCTACGTCATCGGCTCGTGGTTCCTCATGAAGGTCTTCGACAAGGCCGGCGTCCAGGGCCGCTGGCGTGCGTGGGTGCCGGTGTACAACACCCTGATCTTCGTCAAGCTCGGCGACCTCAACCCGTGGTGGCTGCTGATCCTCTGGGGCGCTACCGCCGTGCTCGGGTGGGTTCCGGTGCTCGGCACCCTCATCGGTCTCGCAGCCTTCATCTACACGCTCCTGGCCGCCTGGCGTGTGGGCCTGAAGCTGCAGAAGGAGGCCGTCTGGCTCATCCTCTACTTCTTCCTCGCGATCGTGTGGCTCGGCATCAACGCGTTCGACCGGTCGCGCTGGAACACGGCGATCCCCGCCGCACCGTGGGCAGGCAACTTCCTCGCCGACAACACCGTGTGGTCGGGCATTCCCGCGCAGGCACCGGCCGGCGGCTACCCGCCGAACCCGGCGACCGCTCCGGGCTACGGTGCCCCCACGGGCTACCAGCCGCCGGCCGGGTACACCCCGCCGCCCGCGCCTCCCGCCGGCTACACGCCGCCGCCCGCGCCCTCGGCCGCGCCCGCCGCTCCGGTGCCGCCGCCCGCTGCCCAGCCCCCGGCCGCACAGCCGCCGGTCACGCCGCCGCCCGCGAGCGAGCCTCCCGCAGCACCTCCGGCCGCGCAGCCGCCGGTGACGCCGCCGCCCGCGGCCGAGCCACCGGCCGCTGAGCCGCCCGCGGCCGAGCCGCCCACCACCGAGCCGCCGGGGCCCGACGCGCCCCGGCCGTAACCGAAAGGACAGCCCCTCGCCCGACGGCGAGGGGCTGTCCTTTCACCCCGGGCGGAGGCATCCGTATCCGGAGATAGCGTGGAGGGCATGACCTCGACTGTTCCCCTGCGCCGGGTCGGCGCGTCCGGCCTGCTCGTCTCCGCCGTCGGCCTCGGCTGCAACAACTTCGGTCGCCCCGGCACCCGCACGGAGACGCTCGACGGCACGCGGGAGGTGCTCGACGCCGCGATCGACGCCGGCGTGACGTTCCTCGACACCGCCGACATGTACGGCGGCGATCCGGGGCAGTCCGAGACGCTGATGGGCGAGGCCCTCGAAGGGCGGCGCGACCAGGTCATCCTGGCGACCAAGTTCGGGCATCCCGGCCGCGACATGGGCTACCCGGCACAGGGCGCGAAGGGCTCGCGGTCGTACATCCGGCGCGCGGTCGAGGCATCCCTCACCCGCTTGAAGACCGAGTGGATCGACCTGTACCAGCTGCACGTCCCCGACAACGACACGCCGATGGAGGAGACGCTCGACGCGCTCGGCGACCTCGTCCGCGAGGGCAAGGTGCGCTACATCGGGCACACGAACTTCTCGGGCTGGCAGGTCGCGGAGGGCCATTTCACCGCGCTCATGCGCCACGGCGTGCCCTTCGTCTCGGCGCAGAACGAGTACAGCCTGCTGGCGCGCGGTGCCGAGCGGAACGTGCTGCGGGCGGTCCAGCGCTACGGTCTCGGCTTCTTCCCGTACTTCCCGCTCCACAACGGGCTGCTCACCGGGAAGTTCACGCGGGATGCCGCGCCGGCCGACACGCGCATCATCCGGCAGCGTCGCCACATCTACGACGACGCGCCGTGGGAGGCGCTCGAGGGTTATCAGGCGTTCTGCGACGAGCGGGGCATCACGATGCTCGAGGCGACCTTCGGGTGGCTGCTGTCGCGTCCGGCGCTCTCGAGCGTCATCGCCGGGGCGACCACTCCCGAGCAGGTCCGGGCGAACGCCGCGGCGGCCTCGGCGTGGACGCCGACGGCCGCGGACCTCGTGGCCATCGACGCGCTGTTCCCGCCGCCGGAGGCCGCCGCCTGACGACGCGACGGACCGCGTCGGGCGAGTTCGCCGACGGCGTAGGCGCCGGACTTTCGGCGGCGCGCACGCGGGCGTAGCGTCGCTATCCGTGCGCGGTCCGTGTGAGCGGACGACTCCGCGCGCCGGAAAGGACCGTCGTGCTCGGCAAGCTCCTGGTGCGGTATCTGAGTCCCGCGTGGCCGCTCATCGTGGCGGTGGTCGTCTTCCAGCTGGCGCAGTCGATCGCGTCGCTGTGGCTGCCGACCCTGAACGCCGACATCATCGACAACGGCGTCGTCACCGGCGACATCCCGTATATCTGGTCGACCGGCGGCGTCATGCTGATCGTGAGCCTCGTGCAGGTGGTGTGCGCGATCGTCGCGGTGTACTTCGGGTCGCGCCTCGCGATGGGCATGGGCCGGGACCTGCGGGGCGACTTGTTCCATCGCGTGGTCGCGTTCTCGCAGCGGGAAGTCGGTCAGTTCGGCGCCCCGTCGCTCATCACGCGCAACACCAACGACGTGCAGCAGGTGCAGATGCTGGTGCAGGTGTCGGCGACGCTCATGATCTCGGCGCCGATGCTCGCGATCGGCGGCGTGATCATGGCCATCAGCCAGGACGTCGGCCTGTCGTGGCTGATGGCGGTGGCGATCCCGGTGCTGCTCATCATCGTCGGGCTCATCGTCTGGCGCATGGTGCCGGCGTTCACCCAGATGCAGAAGCGCATCGACCGCGTGAACCAGATCATGCGCGAGCAGCTCAGCGGCATCCGCGTCGTCCGCGCGTTCGTGCGCGAGCGCGAGGAGCGCGCGCGCTTCGAGTCGGCGAGCGACGACGTGAAGGCGACCGGCCTGCGCGCCGGCAACCTCATGGCGCTGATGTTCCCCGCGGTGATGCTCGTCATGAACGTCTCGAGCGTCGCGGTCATCTGGTTCGGCGCCTTCCAGGTGCAGAACAACGGCGTGCAGATCGGCACGCTGTTCGCGTTCCTCACCTACCTCATGCAGATCCTCATGGGCGTCATGATGGCGACCTTCATGTTCGTCATGATCCCGCGCGCCGCGGTCTGCGCGAACCGCATCGGCGAGGTGCTCGAGACCGCGCCGTCGGTATCGGCACCGGAGGCCGCAGCATCCGCCCCCGCTCCCACCGGCCGGATCGAGTTCGACCATGTCGACTTCGCGTACCCCGGCGCCGAGGAGGCCGTGCTGCACGACGTGACCTTCACGGTCGAGCCCGGCACGACGACGGCGGTCATCGGCTCGACCGGCTCGGGCAAGACGACCCTCATCAGCCTCGTGCCGCGTCTGTTCGACGTAACGGGGGGCAGCGTCCGCGTCGACGGCGTCGACGTGCGCGACTACGACCCCGATGAGCTCTGGACGCGCGTCGGACTCGTCCCGCAGCGCGCCTTCCTGTTCTCGGGCACGATCGCGTCGAACCTGCGCTACGGCGACCACGACGCGACCGACGAGCAGCTGTGGACCGCGCTCGAGCTCGCGCAGGCGGCCGACTTCGTCCGCGCGATGCCGGAGGGGCTCGAGGCGCCGATCGCCCAGGGCGGCACGAACCTGTCGGGCGGGCAGCGGCAGCGACTCGCGATCGCCCGCGCCCTGGTGAAACGGCCGGAGTCGTACATCTTCGACGACTCGTTCTCGGCATTGGATCTGAGGACGGATGCTGCGCTCCGCCGCGCGCTCGACACCCACCTGCCCGACGCGACCCGGCTCGTCGTCGCGCAGCGCGTCTCGACGATCCAGCACGCCGACCAGATCCTCGTGCTCGATCACGGGCGCATCGTCGGGATCGGCACGCACGACGAACTCGTCGAAACGAACGAGACTTACCGCGAGATCGTGGAGTCCCAGCTCGCGGCGGAGGCGGCGGCATGAGCGGGCCGGGGCGGGCGCCGCAGCGCATGCCGATCGGCCGCGGCCCCATGGGTCAGGCGACGGGCGGCGAGAAGGCGCAGAACTTCGGTCCGAGTGCGAAGCGCCTGCTTGCGACCCTGCGCCCCGACAGGCTGCTGCTCGTGGTGGTGCTCGTGTTCAGCATCCTGTCGGTCACGCTCTCGGTGATCGGCCCGAAGCTGCTCGGCGAGGGCACGAACGTGGTGTTCGCGGGCTTCATCTCGCTGCAGGTGCCGTCGGGCGTGACCAAGCAGCAGGTCGTCGACCAGCTCGTCGCGTCGGGCAACCAGGACCAGGCGAACATGGTCGCCGCGATGGATTTCGTGCCGGGCGCCGGAATCGACTTCGACCAACTCGCGCGGATCCTGACGCTGGTGCTGCTCGTCTACGTGTTCTCCAGCATCTTCGGCTGGCTGCAGGCGCGCATCCTCAACGGGGTGGTGCAGCGCGCGATGCACCGGCTGCGTCTGCAGGTCGAAGACAAGGTGCACCGCCTGCCGTTGTCGTACTTCGACCGCGTGCAGCGCGGCGAGCTGCTCAGCCGCGTCACGAACGACGTCGACAACATCGGGCAGACGATGCAGCAGACCCTGTCGCAGGTCGTCATCTCCCTGCTCACCGTGATCGGCGTGCTCACGATGATGTTCATCATCTCGCCGCTGCTGGCGGTCATCGCCCTCGTCACCATCCCGCTGACGATCCTCATCACCGTGCTCGTGGCCAAGCGCTCGCAGAAGCTCTTCGTGCAGCAGTGGAAGACGACCGGCGTGCTCAACGCCCGGGTCGAGGAGACGTTCTCGGGCCACTCGGTCGTGAAGGTGTTCGGCCACCAGAAGGAGGTCGAGGCGGACTTCCGCGCCGAGAACGAGGAGCTGTACCGGTCGAGCTTCGGGGCGCAGTTCCTCTCGGGCGTGATCATGCCCTCGATGATGTTCATCGGCAACCTCGTGTACGTCGCGATCGCGGTCGTCGGCGGACTCCAGGTCGCCGCAGGGCTCATGTCCATCGGCGACGTGCAGGCGTTCATCCAGTACTCGCGGCAGTTCACCCAGCCGCTCAGCCAGCTCGGGTCGATGGCGAACCTGCTGCAGTCCGGCGTCGCCAGCGCCGAGCGCGTGTTCGAACTGCTCGACGAGGAGGAGCAGACGCCCGACGACGACCCGGCCGAGACCGCGCCGGAGTCGGCGAGCAGGCTGGAGTTCGAGGACGTCTCGTTCCGGTACACGCCGGACAAGCCGCTGATCGACTCGCTGACACTCGCGGCGCGGCCCGGCAGCACCGTCGCGATCGTCGGGCCCACCGGCGCCGGCAAGACGACCCTCGTGAACCTCATCATGCGGTTCTACGACGTCGACGCGGGCCGCATCGTGCTGGACGGCGTCGACACCCGGCGTATGACACGCGACGACCTCCGCGCGCGCACCGGGATGGTGCTGCAGGACACCTGGCTGTTCGCGGGCACCATCCGCGAGAACATCGCGTACGGGCGACCGGAGGCGTCCGAGGAGGAGATCGTGGCCGCGGCGACGGCGGCTTACGTCGACCGCTTCGTGCACGCGCTGCCCGACGGCTACGACACGATGCTCGACGACGAGGCCACCAACCTCAGCGTGGGCGAGCGTCAGCTCGTGACGATCGCCCGGGCGTTCCTCGCCGATCCGCGCATCCTCATCCTGGACGAGGCGACGTCGTCGGTGGACACCCGCACCGAGCTGCTCATCCAGCGCGCGATGTCGCGGCTGCGCGAGGACCGGACGGCGTTCGTGATCGCGCACCGGCTGTCGACGATCCGGGACGCCGACCTCATCCTCGTGATGGAGAACGGCGCGATCGTCGAGCAGGGGTCGCACAACGAGCTGCTCGCGCAGAAGGGCGCGTACTGGCGCCTCTACAACGCGCAGTTCGAGGGCGCGGCCGAAGAGGAGGAAGTGGTCGAGGTGCCGACCGTGCCTCTGTCGCCACCGCCCACGACGGCGCAGATCGTCGTCGAAGC
Source organism: Microbacterium sp. NPDC056057 (assembly GCF_042266945.1). Lineage (NCBI taxonomy): Bacteria > Bacillati > Actinomycetota > Actinomycetes > Micrococcales > Microbacteriaceae > Microbacterium > Microbacterium sp. NPDC056057. Next base: position 179,196 of record NZ_JBHJWS010000005.1, on the reverse strand, counting down.
GCTCGCCGAGTCCGAAGACGCCGTCGAGTAACCCACTAGTATGTGAGGACGCGGGGGCGAAGGGTTCCGGCGTATTCCGACGGGGAGGACAGGGCGTGCCCGAAGTTTCCACCCAGTCTCTCGCCGTCCCGGTCCCCGGTGGCGTGCTCGAGCTCTCCTGGGCCGCCGTGACCGACACCGGACGCCGCCGCGAGGTGAACCAGGATGCGATGTTCGCGGCGTATCCGCTGTTCGTCGTCGCCGACGGCATGGGTGGGCATGTCGGGGGTGAGATCGCCAGCGCGAGCGCGATCGAGCGACTCCACGCCGTCGCCGACAGCGGAACGGTGACGCCGAAGACCATCGAGAAGGCGCTCGCGCGCGCCGTCAAGGACATCGCGTCGCACCCGGAGGCCACGGACGACGGCACGGGCACCACGGTGACCGGCGTGTTCCTCGACACATCGGGGGATGCCGCCCACTGGGTCACCCTGAACATCGGCGACTCGCGGGTGTATCTCGTGCGCGATGGCGCGATCGTGCAGATCACCACCGACCACTCGGTCGTGCAGGAACTCGTCGCGGCAGGACGACTGAGTCCGGAAGAGGCCGAGAACCACCCCTACGGCAACGTCATCACCCGCGCGGTGGGGCCGAGCGAGGGCGTCACGCCCGACTACGTGCGGCTGGACGCGCTCGACGGCGACCGCTTCGTCATCTGCTCCGACGGGCTGACGAAGGAGCTCACCGACTACGGGATCCGCCACTTCCTCGAGGAGAACGCCGACGCGGCCGACGCGGCATCCGCCATGCTCGAGGCGGCGCTCGAGAACGGCGGCCGCGACAACATCACCATCATCGTCCTCGATGTGGGTCGCCCGGCCGACCACGACTCCTCCACAGTCGAGGACTGACCGCCGCGATCCACAGATCCGGCTTGCCGGGATCCGGGTCGATCCGGCTCGCGCTGGACTGGGCGCATGCGCTCGACCGTTCCTTCGACCTTCGCGACCGGTGGCGTTCTCGACGATGAGCCGCTCGCCCTCCCCGCGGCGTGGAGCCCTCCGCCGCGCCCCCCGCTGCCGCTCGTGGCCGCGATCGTGCCGGTGGTCGGTGCCGTCGCGCTCTGGCTCGTCACCGGCTCCCTCTTCTCCCTCTGGTTCGCGCTCCTCGGCCCGCTGATCGCGGCGGCGACCATGCTCGACGCACGCCGCGCCGCCCGCCGCGACGGGCGGCGCGCCGCAGCCGACGCGATGCGCGCCCGCGTCGAGGTCGCCTCTGCGGTGACGGCGCGCCACGAGAGCGAGCGGGCGCAGCTGTGGGCGCGGCATCCCGATGTCGCGCGCCTCGTCACCCGCGATGGCGAGATCTGGCGCGGCGGCCGCGATGCGTGCCTCGTGGTCGGCGAGGGCGAGCGCGCCAGCGTCGTCCGCGTGACCGGAGGAGACGGAGATCCGGATGCTGCGGAGCTGCGTCGCCACGCCGCCCGGGTCGCGGGGGCGCCGGTGACGCTCCCTCTCGCCGCCGGCGTGGTGGTGGTGGGCGGTGAGACGCTGGCGGCCGCCGTTCAGCGGGCGCTCGTCCTGCAGGCGTGCCTCGCGTTCGCGCCGGACGAGCTGCGCATCGTCCCGCCGCTCGGGCGCGGTCTCGACTGGATGGAGGCGCTGCCGCACCGCGACGGCCGAGGCGGATCACAGCTGGCGGTCGTCGGCCCCGGTGAACTGGTCCCCGCGGACGCCGACCTCGTCATCGCGCGCGGTCGACCCGGCGAGCCATTGCCGCCGAGGTGCCAGGCGGTGCTCACGATCTCCTCGCCCGGCGTCGCGCGTCTCGAGCACGGCGGCGAGGTCGTGCCCGTGCGGGTCGAGGCGGTGGCCCGGGGACAGGCGGAGGAGATCGCCGCCGAGCTCGCCACGCGCGCCGCGCACAGCCTGGGACTGCGGCGCGGGGCGCCGGAGCCGATCGCCCTGTCGTCGCTGCTGGCCGCCGTGCCGGCCACGGCGAGCGGGCTCCCTGCGGTCATCGGCGCGAGCCGCGGCGAGCCCGTGCTCGTCGACCTCGTCGCCGACGGACCTCACGCGGTGGTCGCGGGAGTCACCGGGGCCGGCAAGAGCGAGCTGCTGATCACCTGGATCCTCGCGCTCTGCGCGACCCGCTCTGCAGATGAGGTGACCTTCCTGCTGGCGGACTTCAAGGGCGGCACGGCGTTCGACGGCCTCGCCGGGGTTCCCCATGTCACCGGGGTCATCACCGACCTCGACGGTTCGGGCGCCCGCCGCGCCATCGAGAGCCTGCGGGCCGAGCTCCGCCGGCGCGAGGCGGCGATCGCCGCGGCCGGTGCCCGTGACATCGGCGACGCGCGGGTGCGGTTGCCGCGGCTCATCGTGGTGGTCGACGAGTTCGCGGCTCTCCTGGGCGACCACCCCGAGCTGCACGGCCTGTTCGCCGATCTGGCGGCGCGCGGCAGGGCCCTCGGGATCCATCTCATCCTCGGCACCCAGCGAGCGGCGGGGGTGATCCGCGACAACCTGCTGGCGAACTGCCCGCTGCGGATCAGCCTGCGCGTGACCGACGCGGCGGACAGCTGCGCACTGCTCGGCACGGAGGATGCCGCGCGCCTGCCCGGCGGGGTCTCGGGTCGCGGAACGGCGTTCGTCCGTCGCGCCGGCGATGCGAGTCCGCAGCAGCTGCGCATCGCGCTGTCGGGCCCCGACGACGTCGCGGCGGCCGCGCTCAAGATCGGGCACCGTGCGCCCCGTCGGCCCTGGCTGCCCGAGCTGCCGAGACTGCTGACCCTCGACGATCTCGTGGATCGCTCCACGGCGGAGCGGGGTGCCCCTCCCGCGGGCGCCGTGCTGCTCGGGCTGGCCGACGAGCCCGAGCGCCAGCGGCAGCCGGTCGCGTTCCTGGGCGCGTCCGACCGTGGGCTGCTCGTGCTCGGGGGGCCGGCGTCCGGGGTGTCGAATGCGATCGACCTCGTCGAAGCCCAGTTGCGCGGGGCGGCGGTGCGCCTGCCGGCCCACCCCGAGCGGCTCTGGGATGCCGTCGCCGCGCTGCACGAGGAGTTGCCGCGCCCCGGCTCCGCGGTGCTCGTCGATGATCTCGACGGGGTCGCACTGCGGCTGCCGCCCGAGTACGCGCAGATCGTCACGGAGCGCATCGAAGGGCTCGTGCGCCGCGCCGCCGATGCCGGCGTGCTCGTGGTGGTGGGTGCGCACCGGCTGACCGGTCCCATGTCGCGCATCGCCGAGCTCTTTCCGCGTCGGCTCATGCTGCCGTACGCCACACGCGTCGATCACGCATCGGCCGGGGGCGATCCCTCGACGTTCGATCCGGCCGCGCCCGCCGGGCGGGGGCGACTCGACGGACGGACGCTCCAGCTCGCGATGGCGCCCTCCGCGTCCCGAGAGCCGTTCGAGCCCGACGCTGCGTGGATCCCCTCGGCCACGCTCACCGGGGTCGTCGCTCGGCGCTCGCCCGCCGGCCGACGCGCGCTCGCCGCCTGGGAGGAGCGCGGCGTGCGGGTGCTCGGCGTGGAGGCCTACGTGGCGGAGCCCGGTGCCGCGGCCGCGGGACGCGTGGTCGTCGTCGGGGAGCCCGACGACTGGCAGCGGCAGTGGCGACTCCTCGCCGATGTGCGCGGCGACCACGACCTCGTGATCGACGCCTCGTGCGCGTCGGAGCTCCGCGTCCTCACAGGATTCCGCGGGGCACCGCCGTACTGCGAGCCCGGTTCCGCGCGCGCGTGGCTCACCTCGGCCGGAGCCGATCCCGTGCGCATTGTCCTCCCGTCGTGAGATGTCCGGCCTGACCGTCGGGCAGGTGTCTTGACCCGTGCTTCTCGCACGCCATAGCGTCACCATGTGGCTACATCCCCGATCGATCTGCACCGCCCTGAGGGCAAGGGACTCGCCGCGGGCACGCTGGGCCTGTGGGGTTCCACCGTCATCGGCCTCGCGTCGACCGCGCCCGTCTACTCCCTGGTGGCGACCCTCGGGTTCGTCGTGCTGGCGGTCGGGGCGCAGGCGCCCATCGCGTTCGTCATCGCGTTCATCCCGATGCTCTTCATCGCGTTCGCCTATCGCGAGCTCAACAACGACGTCCCCGACTGCGGCACCACCTTCACGTGGGGCACCAAGGCCTTCGGGCCCTGGGTCGGCTGGATGGGCGGGTGGGGCGTCGCCGTCGCCGGCATGGTCGTGCTGGCGAACCTCGCGCAGATCGCCGGCATCTACTTCTGGGCGCTCGTGGACGGCATCGTGGGCAATCCCGAGGATGCACTCCTCGCCGACAACGTCCCGCTCGTCACGGCGACCGGGGTGGTGTTCATCGCCGCGATGACGTGGGTGAGCTGGCGGGGCGTCGAGATCGGCGAGCGTATCCAGAACGTGCTGCTGGCGATCCAGTACCTCGCCCTCGCGATCTTCGTGGTGGCCGCGCTCTGGCAGTTCTTCGCAGGCACGGCGCCGGACCCGACGCCGTTCGACTGGTCGTGGTTCAACCCGTTCGCGTTCACCGAGTGGAGCGGATTCGTCGAGGCAGTGCTGCTCGCGCTCTTCATCTACTGGGGCTGGGACACGTGCCTCGCCCTCAACGAGGAGACCAAGGACCCCAAGCGCATCCCGGGTCGTGCGGCTCTGCTGACGACGGTCATCCTGCTCTTCACCTATGTCGGCGTGACGGTGGCCGCGATGATGTACGCCGGTCTCGGCGAGACGGGGACGGGCCTCGGCAACGAGGCGAACGCCGACGACTTCTTCCTCGCGATCAAGGACGGCCTGCTCGGGCCGCTGGGCTGGGTGCTGGTCGTCGCGGTGATGATCTCGGCGATCTCGTCGACGCAGACCACGATCCTGCCGACGGCCCGCGGCACGCTCTCGATGGCCGCCTACAAGGCGCTGCCCCGCCGGTTCGCCACGGTGCACCCGCGGTACAAGACACCGTCGTTCTCGACGCTCGTCATGGGCGTCGTCGCGATCGTCTACTACGTCGGCATGACCTTGATCAGCGACAACATCCTGCAGGACTCCATCCTGTCCCTCGGGCTCGCGATCGCCTTCTACTACGCCATCACCGGCTACGCCTGCGTGTGGTACTTCCGGCGGGAGCTGTTCAACAGCGCGAGGAACTTCTTCTACCGGTTCCTCTTCCCGCTGCTGGGGTCGCTGATGCTGACGTACGCGTTCGTGCAGTCGGCCATCGACATGTACGACGTGGACTACGGCTACACCGTCCTGCTGGGCATCGGCGGCACGTTCGTCCTGGGCATCGGCTCCCTCGCGTTCGGCGTGCTGCTCATGGTCCTGTGGTTCCTGTTCCCCCGGGCGAAGGCGTTCTTCCGGGGCGAGAGCCTCAACCGGGACACGCCGGTGCTCGTCCCCGAGGATCCGGCAGACTTCGCCCGGTCGATCGACGGCGGGCTGGTCTGAGCCGGAGCGCCGCCGCTCGGCGCCACCGCCGTCAAGGACCGAGGTGCGCTCCGCACCCGACGTCGTACGCCTCGCGCAGCCAGGCACGGCAGAAGCCCCGGACTCCCGAAGGAGTCCGGGGCTTCTGAAGCCGGGACCGCGGTCAGACCAGGGCGGCGTCCAGCGGTGCGAGCTCGAGTTCGTGCGCCGTCGCCACGCCCGCGTTGACCACGCGGCCGCCGACGGTGTTGAGACCGGCCGCGAGCGCGGCATCCGCTCGGAGGGCTTCCTTCCACCCGCGCCGCGCGATCTGGCGGATGTAGGGGAGGGTGGCGTTGGTGAGCGCCGAAGTCGACGTGTTGGGCACCGCGCCCGGCATGTTCGCGACGCAGTAGAAGATGCTGCCGTGGACCGGGAAGGTCGGATCGGCGTGCGTGGTCGGGTGCGTGTCCTCGAAGCAGCCGCCCTGGTCGACGGCGATGTCGACGAGCACGGAGCCCGGCCGCATGCGCGAGACCATGTCGTTGGTCACGAGCTTCGGCGCCTTCGCGCCCGGGATCAGCACCGAGCCGATCACGAGATCCGAGGCGGTGACCGCTCGATCGAGATCGAGCGGGTTCGATGCGGCGGTCTTCACGCGGCCCTGGAAGTGGTCGTCGAGGTAGCGAAGACGCTGCACATTGGTGTCGAACACCGTGACATCGGCGCCCATGCCCACCGCGATCACCGCGGCGTTGGCGCCGGCGACGCCGCCGCCGATGACGGTGACCGTGGCCGGGCGCGTGCCCGGCACCCCCGACATGAGCAGGCCGAGACCTCCGGCGGAGCGCATCAGCGTCGCGGCGCCGACCGTCGGGGCGAGACGCCCGGCGACCTCGCTCATGGGCGCGAGCAGCGGGAGCCCGCCACCGGCCAGCTGGACGGTCTCATAGGCGATCGCGGTCACGCCGTCGGCGACGAGGCGTTCGGTGAGCGGACGGTCGGCCGCCAGGTGCAGGTAGGTGAACAGCACCAGGTCGTCGCGGAAGTAGCCGTACTCGCTCGCGATCGGCTCCTTGACCTTGAGGAGCAGCTCGGCGCGCGCCCACACCTCGGCGGCGTCGTCGAGGAGCACCGCCCCCGCGTCCGCGTACTCGGCATCCGGCATCGACGAGCCCTCGCCCGCGCCGCGCTGCACGAACACCTCATGGCCGGAGGCGACCAGGTCGTGCACGCCCGCGGGCGTGAGGGCGACCCGATACTCGTTGTTCTTCACCTCGGTGGGGACGCTGATCCGCATCGTGTGATCCTTTCCGCTCCGCCGTTGGAGCGCTCGGGCTCCTCGTGGGAGCGCCTCTAGAAAGCGGGGCGGATGGCCCCGACATCCTGTCCGCCGCCGGTGACGGCCAGCGGAAGCCTCGACATCGTGTCGGCGACATCCGCCGACGCCAGTGCGCCGTGCCGCTCGAGCAGCCGGAGGGCGACGGCGGTCGCGGCGCGGCCGCTGCCGTCGAGCATCTTGAGCGCCACTGTCGTGCCGTTCGGGGCGACCATCACCATGACGCCCTCGGCGCCGCCCTTGGCGAATACGCCGAGCCGTTCGATGACGACAGTGTCGGCGCGGCCAGGTCCGTCGATCGTCCACGGATCCGCGCGCACCGCCTCGACGAGTGCGCCGGCGCTGCGATGCAGCGCGAAGGGGGACGTCGTCGACGAGTTGCCGATCCGGTGGATCGCGCGCGCGAGACCGAACAGGGTCATCGCGTAGACGGGAGCGCCGCAGCCGTCGACGGCGGTCGCGGCGACCTTCTCGCCGATCAGGCGTTCGACGGTCTCACGGACGAGGATCTGCACCGGATGATCCGGCGCGAGGTAGCTCTCGGGATCCCACCCGTTCAGGACGCTGGTGAGGAGCATCGTGGCGTGCTTGCCGGAGCAGTTCATCCGGATGCGCGACGGCTGCCCGAGTTCACGCACCAGCTCGTCGCGCGTCGCCGTGTCGCCGGGCCACGCGGCGGGGCATCCTAGTGCGTCCTCGCCGAGTTCGGCGAGGGACAGGATGTCGCGGACCACCGCGACGTGACGGTCGGTGCCGGAATGGCTCGCGGTCGCGAGGCCCAGCCGCTCGCCCTCGAGGGGCGTGCCGGCCGAGAGGCACGCGAGCGCCTGCAGCGGCTTGAGGCTGGAGCGGGGGAGGATCAGCGCCGAAGGATCGCCGAGCTTCTCGGCGATGGTGCCGTCGGCGGCGAGCACGATGGCGATGCCGGCGTGGCGCGACTCGACGAAACCGCTGCGTTCGACGACGGCGAGCTCGACGGCGTCGGTCGCGGCGAAGGTCTGCGGCACCCGGACAGCCTACCGCCGGAGGGGCCCTCCGCCCGCATGACAGACTGTGCTCATGTGGGGCGAGCATCGATACTCCGTCCGGACGACGTGGACCGGTGACCGCGGCACCGGCACGTCGGGCTACCGGGACTACGACCGGGCGACGACCATCGAGATCGACGGCAAGCCGGCGCTGCTCGCCTCCTCCGACAAGCCGTTCCGCGGCGACCCGTCGCGGTGGAACCCCGAGGACATGCTGCTGGCGTCGCTCAGCGAGTGCCACCTGTTGTCGTACCTCCACGCGTGCGTGCAGGCAGGAGTGGTGGTCGTGGGTTACGAGGACGAGGCATCCGGTCTCATGGTCGAGGACGGCCGCGGCGGTGGCGCCTTCCGCGAGGTCGTGCTGCGGCCGCGTGTGACCGTCGCGGACGCGTCGATGACGGATGCCGCGGCCGCCGCGCATGCGCAGGCGAACGAGTGGTGCTTCATCGCGAACTCGGTGAACTTCCCGGTGCGCCACGAGCCCACGATCCTGGTCGCTCCCCCCGGCCGTTGAGCGAGCGGCATTCCCCGGTCGTTGAGCGAGCTTGCGAGTCGAAACGCAGTCAGCGTCGTTCGTGGGGGAGGACCTGCTTGATGCGGTCGATCGGGTTGTGCGCGGGGACCTCGTTGTAGGCGTTGGCGAGTTCCTGGCCCGACAGCGCGTGGATCGCGGCCATGATCTCGTCCGTCGCGAGACGGCGTGCCTTGCCTGAGGAGGCGGGGCCGTGGTGCGCGAGGTCGAGCGGCTCGCCGAACCTGACCGTGATGCGGTGCCGGAACGACGGCTTCTTGGCCCCCACCGGCATGACCTTGTCGGTGCCGATCAGTCCCACCGGCACCACGCGGGCGTTCGACTGCAGCGCGAGGAACGCGACGCCGGTGCGGCCCTTGTAGAGGCGGCCGTCGAGCGAGCGGGTGCCCTCCGGGTAGAGCGCCACGGCCTTGCCGTCATCGAGCAGGGCGCGCTGCTGGTCGAGCGCGTCGAGTGCCGCCTGCCCTGCGCCGCGCTGCACAGGGATCGCGCCGATCGACGTGAAGAACCACCGCGACGCCGGCTTGTCGAAATAGCTCGACTTCGCCAGGAAGTGCACGGGGCGGGGTGCCGCGACCGGGATCGCGATCGAGTCGATGAACGACAGATGGTTGCTCGCGAAGATCACCGGGCCGGACTTGGGGACGTTGGCCTTGCCCTCGATCCGCGGGCGGTACACGATTCTGGCCAGCGGAGTCAGGATGCTGCGCCCCAGCGCGTACGTGAAGCCCATGCGGCGCGCCGGAACGGCGGAGGATTCGGGTTCTTCCGCCGTCTCGTCGGCGGTGTCTTCGGCGCCGGGCACGAGGTCGGAAGTCACCCGTAGAGGGTACTCCCGATTGCATTCCGGTATCGGCATGCCGTTTCCCAGCGCGAACAGAGGAAAGATGCGAAAGGATGGAGGCTTCCCTTCCCCTGACTCGAGGTTGTTCCGTGCGCATTCGCCCGTTCGCCGCCCTGTCCGTCGTCGCCGTGTCGACTCTGCTGCTCGCCGGGTGCACCGGGTCGGCCGATCCGAACGCCACCCCGACGCCGACGTCCACCCCTTCCTCCGAGTGCCTGCTCGACGCGCAGCCTGGCGCGGACTCCGACGCCATCAAGGTCACGGGTGACGGTGCGGATCTCGCGGCGACCGTCCCCGACGACCTCGCCTTCGAGGGCGTCGAGCGCACGATCGTGACCGAGGGCTCCGGCGACGACATCGTGTCGGGTGACCTCGTCAGCGGCTTCTACACGATCTACGACGGATCGACCGGCGAGGTCCTTCAGGACTCGTCCGAGACGTCGGCCGACGACTCCGGCGAGGTCCCGATCATCATGGACCCGCAGCAGTACTCGCTGTTCGTCGCGGCGCTCGAGTGCGCGCCGATCGGCTCGACGGTCGCGATGTCGATCCCGGGGAGCGCATTCGGCGAGGGCGCCTCGCCCGTCGTGATCGTCGCCGAGACCAGTGACTTCCTCCCGACCAGCGCGGACGGAGCCGAGCAGGACCCGGTCGACGGCATGCCGACCGTCGAGCTCGCCGACAACGGTGCGCCGACCATCACGATCCCCGAGGCCACCGAGCCGCCCACCGAGGTGCAGATCGCGAACCTCAAGGAGGGCGACGGCCCCCTCGTCGAGTCCGGTGACACCGTGTTCGTGCAGTACACCGGCGTCAAGTGGTCGGACGGCTCCGTCTTCGACTCCAGCTGGGACCGCGGGCAGCCCTCGGCGTTCCAGACGACCGGCGTCGTCGCCGGCTTCCAGCAGGCGCTCGAAGGACAGGCGGTCGGCTCGCAGGTGCTCGTCGTGATCCCGCCGGAGTTCGGCTACGGCGCTCAGGACGGCCACGAGCTGCAGAACGAGACGCTCGTCTTCGTCGTCGACATCCTCGGCGTCCAGCGCGCCGCCGCCCAGCAGTAACCCGAGGCGGCCGCATCCGGCCCGGCGATAGGCTGGCCGGATGCGGCGCGTCCTCATCCTCGGCTCGACCGGTTCCATCGGCACGCAGGCGCTCGACGTCGTGCGGGCCAACCCCCGGCGGTTCGAGGTGGTGGGTCTCGCTGCGGGATCCGACCGTGAGACGCTCGAGGCGCAGGCGACCGAGTTCGGCGTCGAGAGCACCGCACTCGGGGCTGTCGACGCCGAGCAGCTCGTGCGCGACGTCGACGCCGATGTCGTGCTCAACGGCATCACCGGCTCCGTCGGCCTCGGTCCGACCCTCGCCGCACTCGAGACAGGTCGCACGCTCGCCCTCGCGAACAAGGAATCGCTCATCGTGGGCGGCGACCTCGTCACGGCGGTCGCGCGCCCCGGGCAGATCGTCCCGGTCGACTCCGAGCACTCCGCCATCGCACAGGCGCTGCGGTCGGGGGAGCGCAGCGAGGTCCGTCGGCTCGTGCTGACGGCATCCGGGGGTCCCTTCCGGGGCCGCACCCGCGCCTCGCTCGAGGGCGTGACCCCGGCCGAGGCCCTTGCGCACCCGACATGGGACATGGGCCGCGTCGTGACGACCAACTCGGCCACCCTCGTCAACAAGGGCCTCGAGGTCATCGAGGCCCACCTGCTCTTCTCCGTGCCCTACTCCGAGATCGATGTCGTCGTGCATCCGCAGTCGATCGTGCACTCGATGGTCGAGTTCGTCGACGGCTCGACGATCGCGCAGGCGTCGCCGCCAGACATGCGCCTCCCGATCTCGCTCGGGCTCGACTGGCCCAACCGCGTCGCCGGGGTCGGCCGGCCGCTCGACTGGACCACTGCGACATCGTGGACCTTCGAGCCGCTCGACGACGCCGCCTTCCCGGCCGTGCGCCTGGCGAAGCAGGTCGGGCGCGCCGGCGGCACGTACCCTGCCGTGTTCAACGCCGCCAACGAACAGGCGGTCGACGCGTTCCACGAAGGCCGCCTGAGCTTCCTCGGCATCATCGATGTGATCGAGCGCGTGGTCGACAAGCACGACGCCCCTGACGCCCTCACCCGGGACGCTCTCGCCGACGCCGAGGACTGGGCACGCCGCAAGGCCGACAAGGTCATCGCCGCAGCATCCTGATCCGCTGGGACGTCGCCATTCCGGCCTCTCACCTGTCGCAATACGCCGCCGTGGGCAGCACTTCGTGACAGGTGAGCAGCGAGGCCAGTGGGGTCAATTCGTTCATCTGTCGCGATGTGCCGCTGCGCGTGGCATTTCGTGGCAGGTGAACGGGTGGAGCTCAGGCCTCCGGATAGACAGGCCGCAGGGGGTCGGATGCCGGGGTCTCATGCTCCGGGTACGGCACCGGCCAGTGCGGCTCGGGCACGGGCCAGCCGGCCTCGCGCAGCGCGCGGCGGGCGAGCTCGCGCGCCGAATAGGGCGTGCGGACGCCGCGGATGTCACGGTAATCCTGGTGACCGGGGCCGGCCCACAGGATCGCGTCGCCGTCGCCGACGAGCGCGACGGCCTCGATGATCGCGCGCTCGGGCGGCGAGAACTCGTGGATCTCGGCATCCGGCTGCGCGCGACGCGCGCCTTCGACCAGGGTCGCGCGGATCGAGTCCGGGTCCTCGTGGCGAGGGTGGTGGTCGGTGATGACGAGGATGTCGCTGCCCTCGACGCCGGTGCGGCCCATGTCGTGGCGCTTCGTGGCGTCGCGGTCGCCGTCGGCGCCGAACAGCATGACGACCTTGCCCGGCGTGACGCGGCGCACCGCCGAGAGCGTCTTCTCGAAGGCGTCAGGGGAGTGGCCGAAGTCGACGTACACCGCGGGGCCGGTCTCGCCCGAGACGAGCTCGGTGCGACCGGGCAGGTAGGCCTCGATCCGGCCGCCGTCGAGGGCCTCCACCAGGCGCTCCCAGGTGTAGCCGCCCTCGTGGATCATCACGATCGCGAGCCCGGCGTTGGCCGCCATGTGCCGGCCGATCACGGGGACGAGCGTGGTCAGCGTGCGCCCGTCGCGGGCGGTGAGGCGGAACTCGGTGCCGACCTGGCGCTCGTCGAGGATCTCGACCACCCAGTCGGCGGCGGCTGCGGCATCCGGATCCGACGCGAGGGCAGGCGTGCCCACGGTGACCGTCGGCACCTCGCTGCGCGCGACGACCTCGGCCCCGGGCTCGGAGTCGACGCAGACGACGGCGCGGCGCGCACGGTCGGTGCGGAACAACGGCAGCTTCGCCTCGAAGTACTCGCGCATGTCGGCGTAGTCGTCGAGGTGGTCGTGGGTGAGGTTCGTGAAGCCGGCGACGTCGAACACGATGCCGTCGACACGGCGCCGGCTGAGCGCCTGCGCGCTCACCTCGACGGCGACCGCTTCCACGCCGCGCTCGCGCATGAGCGCGAGGAGCGCGTGCATCTCGTACGCCTCGGGGGTCGTGAGGCGCGACACGACGACATGCCCGGCGATGTGGCGCTCGGCGGTCGACGACAGGCCGGTCGTCACGCCGAGCTGCCCGAGGATGCCCTCGAGCAGGTGCGAGACGCTCGTCTTGCCGTTGGTGCCGGTGGTGCCGAACAGCGTGGGGAGGTCGTCGTCGCGGCCCGTGCTGTAGACCCAGGCCGACAGCTCGCCCAGGACCGCTCGAGGGTTCTCGACGAGCACCACGGGCAGCCCGCTCGCGGCCGCGGCGTCGGCTCCGGCGGCATCCGTCACCACCGCGACGGCACCCTTCTCGGCGGCCGTGGCGGAGAACTCGGCGCCGTGGCGGTTGACGCCCTGCACCGCGACGAACACGTCGCCGGGGCGGAGATCGGCGGTCGCGAGGGTGAGGCCCGTCAGCGTGGCGTCGGCGACGTCACCGCGGACGTCGACGGCGAAGCGTGCCGCGAGGTCTGCGAGCGAGTGTGTCGGCGGCGCGTCGGGACGGAGTACCGGGGGCAGGTTCGAAGGCGCGTCGGTCGGCATGGCGCATCCATCTTCGCATGGGGGCCGGTCATCGAGCGGCGGGGTGCGCTCGCCCGATGACCGGCGTGGCCTCGGGTCAGGCCTTGCGGCGTCCGCGCACGAGTACGACCACGAGCGCCGCGATCCCGGCGGCGAGTCCGCCGGCCGCCAGCCAGCGCGCGACCGGGTCGGCGGAGGGGACGGATGCCGCAGCGTCAGCATCTGCGGCGGCCGCGGCTGCGTCGTCCGACGCATGGCCGGAGCCTTCGGCGTCACCGTGTCCCGCGTCCGTGCCCGCGTCCGCCACGTCGCCCACCGCGACCAGTGGCGCGGGTGCGTCGAGGTCGTGCGGGTCCTCGCCGTCCTCAGCGATCTGGGTCCAGGCGGTCTCGCCCACAGCACACGTCTGCGTCACAGGAAACGCGAGGGTCGTGTCGGCCGTGCCCTCGGTGAAGAGCACGTCCATCGAGACGGCTGCTTTGAACCCGTCCTCGACCGGGGTGTCGGCGGTGTACACGACGCGGGTCGGCACGCCGTCGGTGCCGAGTTCGCGCGTGATGGTCCAGCCGCCCTGCACGACGGGCGTCGCGTTGCCGACGCCTGCGGGGATGTCGACCGCGACGGCTGTCGTCGGCGAGCCGTCGCAGCCATGCGAGAACGAGAAGGTGAGCGTTTCGGTGCCGCCCGCCGCCGCCGTCTCGGGGGTGACGTGGACGTGGGCGGATGCGGCGAGCGGCGCGCCGATCGCGAGTGCGAGGCCGGCGGTGACGCCGATCACGGCGCGGCGGGTGCGGGAGGAACGGGAGGTGGAATCGGTCATGGCTGTGCTGTCGTCTTTCGTCTGGGCCGTCGGCGGGATCGCCGAGCGGGGCGCGCGGCGGGAGCCGGACGCGCGAGAGGGTTCCGGCGCGCGCATCGGGCGCGGGCCGGCGACGGTGCGGCGCGCGGCGCCGCTCAGACGAGTGCGGGAGGACCGCGCCGCGAGACGTCGGACAGGACGACGCGCGCCGCGACGAGCGCACTGCCGGCAGGTACCGGCACGAACCGCGGCATCGTCGGCCGCGGCGCGATCGCGCGGGCGCGCGAGAAGAGCGAACGGATGCCGCGGCCCAGGGCGCGCAGCATCCGTTCCCCGCCGTACAGTGCGGCGACGGTCGCGATCGCCGCGAGCACGTGCGCGGCGAGCATGGGGGCATCGGGGAGGACGACGGCGCTGAGGTCGCCGCCGAGATGCGTCACGTGGTGGCCGTGGAGCGCCGCGGGATCGGCGTCGGCGGTCACGGCGAACGCGAGGTGGAACAGGGCCTGGCTCGCGAGAACGGTGGCTCCGACGCGCCACGCGGCGAGCCGCCGGCCGATGAGGGCGACCGCGAAGGGAGCGGCGAGGATGCCGACCGCCGCGACGAAGGCGGGAGACGGTGCGCCGCCCCCGCCGAGGGTGTGCGCCGTGGCGGCGACGACGGTCGCGACCCACGCGGCAGCGGTGCCGCGCAGCGCGCGCACGTGGCGTGGGGTCACGGCTCCTCCTCGTGTCGAGCCTACGGGAGGAGCGAGGCGCCTCCGGCGCGCCCGCGGTGGTCCGTCGTCACACCCAACTCAAAGGCTGGCGCGGGTACCGTGAGCGTGTGGAGATCCTCGCGTTCGTCATCGGTGTCGCCCTCATGGTCGTGGGCCTCGCCGTCTCGATCGCGCTGCACGAGCTCGGCCACCTGTGGCCCGCCAAGAAGTTCGGTGTGCGCGTCGGCCAGTACATGATCGGGTTCGGCCCGACGCTGTGGTCGAAGCGGTGGCGCGGCACCGAGTACGGGTTCAAGGCGATCCCGCTCGGCGGCTACATCTCGATGGCCGGCATGTACCCGCCCTCACCGCAGGCGGCGAGACGCGACGGCCGCGCTGCCGGGGGCTTCTTCGCGACCATGGTCCAGGACGCCCGGGACGCGAACGACGAGACGCTGCACGGCGATGACGACACGCACGTGTTCTATCGCCTCCCGATCCACAAGCGCATCGTCGTGATGCTCGGCGGGCCGCTGATGAACTTCTTCTTCGCGATCGTGCTGTTCTCGATCCTGCTCACCGGCATCGGCGTGCAGACCGCGACGACCGAGGTCGCGCGTCTGTCGGAGTGCGTCCCCACGACGAGCTCGACCGAGTGCACCGACGCGTCTGCCGCCGCTCCGGCCGAGGCGGCCGGCATCCAGCCCGGCGACGTCATCGTGTCGATCGACGGAGAGTCGGTCGCGGACTTCGCCGAGGCATCCGCCATCATCCGCTCGTCGCCCGGCGAGCAGCTGACCTTCGTCGTCGAACGCGACGGCAGCGAGCAGACGCTGCAGATCACCCCGGCCACGATCCAGACCGAGGTGACGGCCGCCGATGGCACGACCACCACCCAGGAGGTCGGGTTCGTGGGCATCGGCCCGACCGTCGAGTATGTGCAGCAGCCGATCTGGGCAGGGCCCCAGATGGCTGTCCAGAACGTCGGCGCGGTCGCGGGCATCATCTGGCAGCTGCCGGCGAAGGTGTGGCAGACCGGCGTCGACCTCGTCACGGGGCAGCCGCGCGATCCGAACGGGCCGCTGAGCATCGTCGGCGCGGGCCGGCTCTCCGGTGAGGTCGCCGCCGCGGACTCGCCCGTGCTCAACCGCGTCGCGGGATTCCTGTCGCTGCTCGCGTCGCTGAACATCGCCCTGTTCGTGTTCAACCTCATCCCGCTGCTGCCGCTGGACGGCGGCCACATCGCGGTGGCCCTCTGGGAGGGCATCAAGCGGGTGTGGGCGAAGCTGTTCCGACGCCCGCCGCCGAAGCCGGTGGATGCGACCAAGCTCGTGCCGCTCACGTTCGCCGTCTTCGTGGCGCTGCTCGTGATGGGCGGCATCCTCATCCTCGCCGACCTCTTCAACCCCGTCACGCTCTTCTGACGCCCGCGCACCGGCCGCGGACAATGTTGGTCGGTCGTGTCGAAATCGGTCTTGTCCGTTCGCTGTAGGGATGCAACGGTTCCACTGACGAAAGGACACGACCGTGAAGTACGTGATCATGTTCACCTCGACCCCCGAGCTCGACGCCGCCGTCCCGGATGAGCGACGCCAGGAGGTCTACGGGCGGATCTACGAGTGGTTCCAGACCAACTCGGAACAGATCTCCGATGGGGGCGCCGAGCTGATGCCCCTCTCCACCGCGACCACGGTGAAGTACGGACCCGACGGCCCCGTCGTGGTCGACGGGCCGTTCTCCGAGGCCAAGGAGGTCGTCGGCGGGTTCAGCGTGCTCGACGTGCCCGACCTCGACGCCGCGATCGGTCTCGTCAAGACGTGGCCGTCGATGGAGTTCCCCGGCATCGCCATCGAGATCCGCCCGATGGTGACGGACTACAGCCAGTTCGAGTGATGTCCGGAACGGATGCCGCGACCCCGCGCGACCCGGAACACCGGGGCGACGCCGGGGCCGCGGCATCCGATCGCCTCCTCGCCGGAGTGGTGCGCGAGGAGTCCGCGCGCATCACAGCGGCGCTGACCGTCTCGTTCGGAAGCTTCGACGTCGCCGAGGAGGCGGTCGCCGAAGCGGTGGAGGAGGCGCTGCGCGAGTGGCGCGGCCGGGGGATCCCGCCGAAGCCCGGCGCGTGGCTCATGCAGGCCGCGCGGCACAACGCCCTCGACCGGGTGCGGCGCGAGCGCGTGCTCCGAGACAAGGTCGCGCTGCTCCAACCGGAGCCGTCGGTCGACGGCGCGCCGGCGGACGAGCGGCTCCCGCTCCTTTTCGGATGCTGCCACCCCGCGCTCGCGCCCGACGCCCAGCTCGCCCTCACGCTGCGGGCGGTGTGCGGCCTCACGACCGCGCAGATCGCCCGGGCCACGTTCTCGAACGAGCCCGCCACCGGACAGCGGATCTCGCGGGCCAAGCGCAAGATCGCCGACAGCGGCATTCCCCTGCGCGTTCCCGAGGGTGCGGACGCCGCCGCGCGCCTCGACCTGGTGCTCACGATCGTGTCGGTGATGTACAGCGAGGCCCACTTCGTGGCGGGGGCGGATGCCGCGGCAGACCGCGACCTCGCCGACGATGCGCTGTGGCTCGCCCGCGTGGTCGCCGAGGCGCTTCCTCGCGCCGCGGAGGCGTGGGGACTGCTGTCGCTGCTGCGGTTCCACCGGGCCCGCGAGTCGGCACGGTCCGTCGACGGCGAGCTCGTGCTGCTCGCGGAACAGGACCGCACACGGTGGGACGCAACGCTGCTCGCCGGCGCGCGCGACGCACTCGGGCGTGCGGCGCGACTGCGGCGGCCTGGGCGCTGGCAGCTGCACGCGGCGATCGCGGCGTGCCACGCGGATGCCGCCGATGCGGCGTCCACCGACTGGCTGCAGGTGCTGACGCTCTACGACATGCTGCTCGCGTACGACCGGTCGCCGGTGGTGCGGCTGAACCGCGCGGTCGCGCTCGCGAGGGTCGACGGCGCCGCGGCCGCGCTCGCCGAGGTGGACGCACTCGAAGATCCGCTCGTGCGATCGCATCTGTGGCACGCGGTGCGGGCGTCGCTGCTGCACGACCTGGGACGCGACGACGAGGCGCTCGCCGCGGACCTCCGTGCGCTGGAGCTCACGGCCAACGAGGCCGAGCGCCGCCTGCTCGCCGCCCGCACCGCGCGCTGAGCCGCAGCATCCGTCGTCCCCTTCGGGTTCGGGGCGTACGGCGTGCGTTCGGGGCGCGCGACGTGCGCCCCGAACGTCCGGGACGCGCCCCGAACCCGAAGACGGGGTGGAAGGAGGCGCGGAGTCAGGCGGGGACGGGCGCCAGCGCCTGTTCGACGAGGCGCTGGAGCGTCGTCATGCCGTCGCGCGACAGGATCGACTCGAGGTGACCCTGCACGGACGCGAATCCGGGGCCTCGCAGCGCGTACACATCGCCCGAGGCGTCGGCTGCGACCTCCGCTTCGCGCACGCGCGTCGTTCCGGCGGGGACGCGTGCGGTGAAGGTGTTGTAGAAGCCGATCGATGCCGGCACACCGAACACGTCGACCGACTTCTGCAGGCCCTGGTGCGGCGCGTCGAGCGGAGCGAGGTCGATGCCGAACGTGTCGGCGAGGATCTGGTGGCTCAGGCACACCGCGAGGAGCGGCCGGCCGGCAGCGCGGCGACGTGCGACGACCTCGCGCATGCGACGGATGCGCGGGCTCGACGCGTCGCGAGGGTCACCCGGCCCCGGGCCGGTCACGAGGAGCTCCGCCGCATCGATCTGCGCGTCGGTGACCTCGCTCCACGGCGAGATCTCGACCTCGAGCCCGAGGTGGCGCAGTTGGTGGGCGAGCATCGTGGTGAAGCGGTCCTCGGCGTCGACGACGAGCGCCGACCGCCCCTGGAAGGATCCGGGTTCGCCCGAGCCCTGCGGGTTCAGCCAGAACTCGGCGAGGCGGCCGTTGCGCGACGCCAGCAGCTCGGCGATCGCAGGGTCGTCGGCGAGGCGTCGGGGTGCCGCCGCGGGGGCGTCCTCGTCGATGACCTCGCTGCGCGCTGCCGCGGACTCGGCTTCGGTGTCGCGGGGAACGGCGCCGATCGCGCCGAGCACGCCGGCGGCCTTGCCGTGGGTCTCGCCGACCTCGCCGTACGGGTCGGAGTGGCGCACGAGCGTGGCCCCGACCGGCACGCGCAGCCGGCCGTCCTGCAGGTAGGCGGTGCGGATGAGGATCGGCGCGTCGAGGTCGTGGGTCGCTTCGCCCGCCGCGAGCGTCTCACGGGGAGTGAAGAGCGCCGCGACGCCCGAGTAGTAGCCGCGGGGGGTCGTCTCGTGACGAGTGATGACCGTGCACGCGTTCTGCATCGGCGAGCCGGTCACCGTCGGCGCGAACATCGTCTCGCGCAGGATGTCGCGCGGGTCGAGCTTGCTGCGGCCCCGCAGCACGTACTCGGTGTGGGTGAGCCGCGACATCTCCTTGAGGTGGGGCCCCGTGATGCGGCCGCCGTCCGAGCAGACGGCGCTCATCATCTTGAGCTCCTCGTCGACGACCATGAAGAGCTCCTCGGTCTCCTTCGTCGAGCGGAGGAACTCGCTGAGCGTCTCGGGGGTCGCCCCTCCCGCGGGGTGGCGGAACGTGCCGGAGATCGGGTTCATCGTCACGACGCCGTCGCGTGCGCTCACGTGCGCCTCGGGGCTCGCGCCCACCGCGACATGGCCGGGGGTGACCACCGCGAAGGTCCAGTACGCGCCCCGCTCGTGTTCGAGGAGAGCCCGGAACCACGTCAGGGCGGCGGTGGCGGCATCCGTCGACACGCCCGCGGTGAAGTCGCGACGGATGACGAAGTTGGCGCCCTCGCCGCGACCGATCTCGTCGGAGATCACGCGCCGCACGATGTCGGCATACTCCTCGTCGGCGATGTCGAAGCCGGGGCCGTCGAGGGGGACCGCGGAGGTCGGCAGCTGGGAGAGGGCCTCGTCGCGGGGGAGCGAGGCGCGATTCTCGACGATGAGGCAGCGCAGCGGCGCACCGTCGTCGTGGCACTCGAACCCGCGCTCGCGCACCTGACGGAACGGGACCAGGGCGAGCACCTCGTTCGGTGCGCCGGAGGCTCCCGTCAGCGGGATGTCGGCGAGGAGGTCGACGTCGACGACGCTGCCGGTCAGCACCTCGACGGTGCGGTCGTCACGCGCGATGAGCGCGAACGGGAGACCGCTCGCAGCGAGGTCGGGAAGGGACGGGGAAGCGGGCCCGGACATGTGCGTCGTCTTTCGTCGTGGGGCGGAGTCCCGTACGAAAAAGAAGACCGCCCCGTGGGCGGTCTGTGGTCGCGCGAAACCCACCGCCTATGCGGTGAGCCACCAGGAGAGGTGCGCGGACATGCGCCGAACCTACCACACGCCCGATCCGGCCATCGGCCCACCGGCCCCGCGTTACGCACCATACTGAGGCGAGCCCGTCTCCTCCCATCCCCGCGCCGCGGAGGTACGCCATGACCCAGCTGACCATCACCGAGCGCTCGCCTGAACCCGAGCGGCCGGCGCGCTCGCGCCGCCGCGGTCCGTCGATCGCCGACCGCATCCGCAACATGGGGGAGCAGCGCACCGGCGCGCTGCTGCTGGTGCTCGCGACGCTCGTCGCGATCGTGTGGGCGAACATCTCCGCGACGTCCTACCACGACTTCTGGGAGACGGAGCTGACCGTCGGGTTCGGCGACATCCACCTCGAGTTCACGCTGCATGCGCTCGTCAACGACGCGCTCATGGCGATCTTCTTCTTCACCGTCGGGCTCGAGGTGCGCCGGGAGTTCGCGATCGGCGAGCTCACGAGCTGGTCGCGCGCGATGATCCCCGTCATGGCCGCCATCGCGGGGCTGCTCGTGCCGGCCGGGCTCTTCCTCGCGATCGCCGCCGGATCGGGCAGCGAACACGCGTGGGGCGTCGTGATCTCGACCGACACCGCGTTCCTCGTCGGCGCGCTCGCCCTCATCGGACCTCGCGCCTCCGGCCGATTGCGCGTCTTCCTGCTCGCGCTCGCGGTCGTGGACGACATCGGGGCGCTGAGCATCATCGCGCTCTTCTACACCGAGAACTTCACGCCGTTGCCGCTCGTCGTCGCGGCGGTCGGGCTCGCGGGCATCTACTTCACCCGCTACGTGCGCCGCGGCCGCGGCCCCATCTACGCGACCCTGTCGATCATCGTGTGGCTGGCGTTCCTCGCGTCCGGCGTGCATCCGACGCTCGCCGGTGTCGCCATCGCCCTGCTGATCCCGGTCTACCGGCCGAATCGCCGCGACGTGGAGCAGGCGCTCGAGCTCGCCCGGGTGTTCCGTCAGTCGCCCAACACCGAGTACGCCCGCCAGGCGGCGAACAGCCTGCGTGAGTCGATCTCCATCAACGAGCGGCTGCAGTCGGCGTACTCCCCGTATGTGGCGTACGTCATCCTTCCGCTGTTCGCGCTCGCCAACGCGGGCGTCGAGATCTCGGGGCCCATCCTCGCGGCGGCGGTGCAGTCGCCGGTCACGTGGGCCATCATCGTCGGGCTCGTGGTCGGCAAGTTCGTCGGCGTCTTCGGCGCGGCCGCGATCATGAAGGTGTTCAAGCTCGGCGAGTTCGGACTCGGGCTCACCCTCGACCGCATCGCCGGCGGCGCGATGCTGTGCGGCATCGGGTTCACGATCTCGCTCTTCATCATCGATCTCGCGATCGACGACCCCGGCGTGCAGAACGAGGCGCGCGTCGGCGTGCTCGCAGCATCCGTCCTCGCGTTCATCCTCGCGACGATCGTGTTCCGCATCTCGGATGCGCGACGGCCCGACGACGACGGCGGACGCACCCTGGTGCGTGCGGTCGACCCCAAGCGCGACCACATCTACGGCGACGTGAACGCCCCGCTCACGATCGTCGAGTACGGCGACTTCCAGTGCCCGTTCTGCCTCAAGGCTTCCGGATCGATCGAGGAGGTGCGCCGCGAGCTCGGCGACCGGCTGCGCTACGTCTGGCGGCACGCCCCGCTCGAGCGGCAGCATCCCAACGCGCTCGCCGCGGCGGAGGCCGCCGAAGCCGCGAATCTGCAGGGCAAGCTGCCGGAGTTCTCACGCAGCCTGTTCGCCGATCAGGACCACCAGCTGCCGTCCGACATCATCCGGCGCGCCCGCGAGCTCGGTCTCGACGTCGAGCGCTTCGAGGAGGATCTCAGCTCGCCGAAGGTGACCGAGCGGGTGCGCGACGACATGCTGGATGCCGAGGCGATGGACATCACGTCGGTGCCGACGTTCTTCATCAACGGCGTGCGGCACGTAGGGCCGTACGACGCACGCACGCTCGTGCGCGCCCTCACGGGCTCGGAGGCGGAAGGGACCGGCACCCGGCCCCCGCCCCGCGCCGACGCGTAGTCGCGCCTGCGGCGCTCCACGCTTGCTCGCTCGGCCCCGTCCGCAAGCGGCAGGGCCTCACTCGCTGCGCGTAGGCTGTCAGACGTGCCAGCCGTCAACATCGGGATGCCCAAGGTCCCCGAAACGCTCGCCCCCCGTCGCAAGACCCGCCAGATCAAGGTGGGAAAAGTGCTGGTCGGTGGCGATGCCCCCGTGAGCGTCCAGTCGATGACGACGACTCCGACGACCAACATCAACGCGACCCTCCAGCAGATCGCCGAGCTCACCGCCTCGGGCTGCGAGATCGTCCGGGTCGCCGTCCCCTCGCAGGACGACGCCGACGTGCTGCACATCATCGCGGCGAAGAGCCAGATCCCGGTGATCGCCGACATCCACTTCCAGCCGAAGTACGTCTTCCAGGCGATCGATGCCGGGTGCGGCGCGGTGCGCGTGAACCCCGGCAACATCCGCAAGTTCGACGACCAGGTCGGCGCGATCGCGGCCGCCGCGAAGGCGGCCGGAGTGTCGCTGCGGATCGGCGTGAACGCCGGCTCGCTCGACAAGCGCCTGCTCGAGAAGTACGGCAAGGCGACGCCCGAAGCGCTCGTCGAGAGCGCCGTGTGGGAGGCATCCCTCTTCGAGGAGCACGACTTCCACGACTTCAAGATCTCGGTCAAGCACAACGACCCGATCGTCATGGTGAAGGCGTACCGCCTCCTCTCCGAGCGGGGCGACTGGCCCCTCCACCTCGGCGTCACCGAGGCAGGCCCGGCGTTCCAGGGGACGATCAAGAGCGCCACGGCTTTCGGCATCCTCCTCGCGGAAGGCATCGGCGACACGATCCGCGTCTCGCTGTCGGCCCCGCCGGCCGAAGAGGTCAAGGTCGGCCACCAGATCCTGCAGTCGCTCAACCTGCGCGAGCGCAAGCTCGAGATCGTCTCGTGCCCGTCGTGCGGCCGCGCCCAGGTCGACGTGTACACGCTGGCCGACAACGTGACCGAGGGCCTCAAGGACATGACCGTCCCGCTGCGCGTCGCGGTCATGGGCTGCGTCGTGAACGGCCCGGGCGAGGCCCGCGAGGCCGACCTCGGCGTCGCGTCGGGCAACGGCAAGGGGCAGATCTTCGTGAAGGGCCAGGTCATCAAGACGGTGCCCGAGGCCGACATCGTCGCGACCCTCATCGAAGAGGCGAACCGCATCGCCGACGAGATGGGCCCCGACGCGCCGATCGGCACCGCCCAGGTCGTCACGTCCTAGCGCGGGCGCCCGTCATCGCAGTTCGGCCCGCCGCCGCGCGTGGTACCGGCCTGCGATGACCGCCGCCGCGACCTTGAGCAGCGGCGCCTCGCCGAACCGGTAGTCGGCGCCGCGCGCCAGACGGTCGGCGAGGTCGGGCCTCAGGCTGCGGAGGTACTGACGTCCGACCGCGGCGTGCGGCGGGTTCGACACGACCTTGATGGCATCCGCGTCCTCCACGAGCGCGATCGCGTTCTTGATGTTCTCCTGCGTGGTCGTGCTCGTCGAGTCGAGCAGGATCCGCCCGGCGTAACCGCGACTCCGGGCGTAGCGCGCCATCAGCTCGGCTTCAGGGATGTCGCCGCCGACGCTGCCGCCGCACAGCACCAGCACGCTCTCGCGTGCCCGAGAACTTTGCGAACGGAGCCCGACGCGAACGCGGTACCGGTTGACGAAGTTCGCCTTCGGCCCGCGATCGCGGTAGCCCAGGACCACCACCGCCTCGATGCCGTCCGTGCCGGTGCTGACGCCGAGCGCGCGGTGCGAGGCGCGCCAGTTCACGTACTCCGCCCACGCGAGCAGGCTCAGGCCGGCCGCTGTCGCGGCGACCGCGAGCGGGGGGATGAGTCGTCGCACACCCCGACCCTACGGGCACGGTCACGGCGTGCATGGCAGGATCCGAGGGTGCACCACCCCTCGACGCCGCCTGTCGACGCCGGCCTCGGCCGTCTGTCGCCGCCGCAGCGTGCCCTCGTCGCCGCGTGGCTCCCCGGCGCTGAGGTCATCGCCGACCTCAGCTGGAACCAGGTCGAGACGGTCGTGCTGCAGGTGCGCCAGGATGATCGCACGCTCATCGTCAAGGCGGGAGGCGACACCGACCACCACCTCGGCCGCGAGCTCGACGCGCACGAGGGCGGTTACGTCTCTCCGTGGGCGGAGCGCGGTCACGCGGCGAGGCTGCGATGGGCCGATCGTGAGGCCCGCCTCCTGGCGCTCGACTGGCTTCCCGGCGGGCTGGCGTACCGCACGGCTGCGGGCGTCGACCCCGAGGTCCATCGTCGTGCGGGCACCCTGCTGCGGCGGTTCCACGCGCAGGCGACGCGGCCGTCGGAGGGGATGGATGCTGCCGCCACCCGCCGCGCGATCGCCTGGCTGGACGCGCCCCACGCCATCGCGCCGGACGTCGAGCGCCGCTTGCGAGCCATGCTCGCCGCGCTGCCCCCGATCGAGGACGACCTCGTTCCGACCCACGGAGACTGGCAGCCGCGCAACTGGCTGGTCGACGGCGACGAGGTACGCGTCATCGACTTCGGGCGGTTCGCATTCCGCCCCGCCGCCACGGACTTCGTGCGCCTCGCCGCGCAGGAATGGCGTGAGAACCCCGCCTGTGAGGTGGCGTTCCTCGATGGCTACGGCCAGGACCCCCGGCTGGGCCCACGCGCCCGAGGCTCCGCGCAGCGCGAAGCGATGCGGGGAGAGGCGTGGGGACCGTCCCACTGGATCCTCATGCGAGCGCGCGAGGCCATCGGAACGGCCTGCTGGGCGCATCAGGTCGGCGACGCCGAGTTCGAGGCGCAGGGGCATCGCATGATCGCGGACGTGCTCGCGGAGTACGAGACGCACTGAGGCCGGGCCGCGCGGAGCCGCGCGACGGCTCCGTTACTGTGAGCGCATGGTGCACTTGCGCAGGGCCGGCGATGTCGAGGTGTACGAGCGCCTGCGTTTCGTGCCGCTGACCGTCGGGGCCGCGGCCGCGGGTGTCGTCCTCGCGGCGCTGCCGGTGTTCGACCTGCGTTACCTCGCGTTCTCGGCCGGGCTGGGGCTCGTGCTGTGGCTGCTCTGGGCGTTTGCGGTGTGGCCGCGCGTGACCGTCGAGACCGACGCGGTGCTCGTGCGGAACACGTTCACGACCACGAGGTTCGCGTTCTCCGCGCTCGACGGCGTGGCATCGGGCTTCACGCTCGACTTCCTTCTCCGCGGGGGTCGGCGTGTGCGCGCATGGGCGGTGCCCGGCCAGCAGAACCTCGCCATCGAGGCGATGCGTTCCGCGGACGCGCATGCGAGCGGGTTCCAGCCCGTCAGGCGGGTCTCCGAGCTGACGGTCGGCACCGCGACCACGCCCGCGGGCCAGGTCGCGGCGTCGATCGCGCGCAGACTCGCTGCGGCCGGTGCGGCGCAGGTCGGCGTCGCCGATCCTCCGGCCGATGCCGTTCGTCGCGTCAACGTGATCGTGATCGCCGTGACCTGCCTGGTCGTGGTCCTCGCGGTCGTCGGCATCGCCGGAGGCGCATCATGAGCCCCTCTCGCCGATCGCGACGGCACGAGGGATGACTGAGGACTCCTCGACCGGCGCCACGGTGCCGGATCCTTCGCCCGCTCCGCCCGGGACCGCACCGCTGTCGCGGCCCATCGTCGCGGGCATCGTGACCTCCCTCGTCGGCGTCACGAGCTCTTTCGCCGTGGTGCTCACGGGCCTCGACGCCGTCGGGGCATCGCGCGCGCAGGCCGCGAGCGGCCTCCTCGTGCTCTGCCTCACGATGGGGGCGTCGGCGATTCTGCTGGCGTGGCGCTACCGCATGCCGATCACCGTCGCGTGGTCCACGCCCGGCGCCGCGGTGCTCGCCGCCACCGGAGCCGTCGAGGGCGGCTGGCCCGCGGCGGTCGGCGCGTTCCTCGTGACCGCCGGCCTCATCCTGCTGACGGCGCTCTGGCCGCAGCTCGGCCGGCTCATCGCGCGGATCCCGCCGTCGATCGCGCAGGCGATGCTCGCCGGAGTGCTGCTCCCGCTGTGTCTCGCCCCGGTCTCCGGGCTGGTGCTGAACCCGTGGGGGGTCGTGCCGGTCCTCGTCACGTGGCTCGTGTTCGTGCGTCTCGCGCCGCGGTGGGCGGTGCCGCTCGCGTTCGTCGCGGCATCCGTCGTCGTGGCGGTGGATGTCGCGGTCACAGGCGCGACGATCGACCCGGCGCTGCTGGTTCCCCGACTGGAGTTCACCGCGCCGACGCTCACCTTCGGCGCCGTCGTCGGACTCGCGCTGCCGCTGTTCCTGGTGACGATGGCGTCGCAGAACGTGCCCGGCATCGCGATCATGCGCAGCTTCGGCTACCAGGTGCCGTGGCGGCCGGCGATGCTCGTGACCGGCGTCGGCACCGCGCTCGGTGCGACCGCCGGCGGACACGCGATCAACCTCGCCGCGATCAGCGCGGCGCTCGCCGCGGCACCGGACGCTGATCCCGACCCGAAGCGGCGCTGGGTCGCGGGTGTGTCGACGGGCGCCAGCGGCATCGTGCTCGGCGGGCTGTCGGCGGCGCTCGTCGCACTGGTCGTGGTGGCGCCGAAGGCTGTCATCCCGGCGGTCGCCGGCATCGCGCTGTTCGGCGCCTTCGGCTCCGCCGTGCAGCAGGCGATCGACGACCCGGGGGAGCGGCTGCCGGCGGTGGTGACGTTCCTCGTGGCCGCGTCGGGCGTGGCGATCGCGGGCGTGAGCGCCGCGTTCTGGGCCCTGGTCGCAGGTCTCGTCGTGCGTGAAGTGCTCCACTTCGGCCGCCGCTCGCGGTGATCGCGCCGCATCCGCAACGAGCGGAGGAGATGCGAGGAGCGGAGGGTCGAATCCGCCGACACCTGCCTCCGCTCCTCACATCCCCTCCGCCCAGGACGCGGCGACGTCAGCCCTCGCGGGGCGCGCGGCGCCGGAGAAGCGACGTGTAGGCGCCGAGAAGGCGCGGCACGACCACGTAGACCGCGAGCGGCACGACGACGGCGGTGAGCACCAGCGCGCGGAGGATGGGATGCCACGACTCCGACACGGGTCCGAGCAGCAGCATCCCCACCGACACGAGAGGGAAGATCGCCAGCCATGTGATCACGGCGCGGACATGGACGGACGGCGCGGGAGCGGGGGCAGCCACGCGAACGGGCTCGGTGCTCGAAGAAGCGGACATGTGCGGCATCCTTCCGAAAAGCCAACTGAATGGTTGCAACTGGCTGGTTGTAAGTGAATCACCGCGCAGACTATTCCGCAACCACTTAGTTGGAGTTCTTCGTTACCATGGGCGCATGGCGTGGGA
Source organism: Microbacterium sp. NPDC056057 (assembly GCF_042266945.1). NCBI lineage: Bacteria > Bacillati > Actinomycetota > Actinomycetes > Micrococcales > Microbacteriaceae > Microbacterium > Microbacterium sp. NPDC056057. The sequence goes on along the minus strand of NZ_JBHJWS010000005.1, from coordinate 151,979 downwards.
TACCGAGCGCACGAGGCGGCTGCTGCTCGAAGCGGCGACGGTGGAGTTCAGCGAGCACGGGCTCGCCGGAGCCCGCGTGGATCGCATCGCCGCCGCGGCCGGCGTGAACAAGGAGCGCATCTACCAGTACTTCGGCAAGAAGGACGAGCTCTTCGCCACCGTGCTCGCCGAAGCGCTCCAGGCCGCGTTGCAGGCGGTGCAGGTCGAGGGCACCGGGCCCGAGGCGGTGGGCGACTACGCCGCGCGGCTGTTCGACCACCACATGGCGAATGGCCACATCCCCCGCCTCGTCTACTGGGAAGGACTCGAACGCGGCATCGCGGCGGCCGACAGTCCGGTGCGAGCCGAGTTCCACGCCGAGAAGGTCACGCGCATCCAGCGCATGCTGCCGGGTGTCGGTCGCGTCGAGGCGGGGGAGCTGCTGCTCACCCTCGTGAGCCTCGTCAACGCCTGGCCGGTGCTGCCGCAGCTCGACGCCCTCATCGTGCCCCAGGCCGGCGACGGCGCCACGCGCATCGCGGCACGACGCGCCGCGATCGTCGCCACGGTGACGGCTGCCGCGACTGCGGTGGCGGCGTCCGCTTCGGCCGAGCCCGCCGCCCGCTGACGCCCGAGCGCGGTCAGTGCAGCGTGCCGCCGTGCACGGTGGTGTCCGCGGTCACGTCAAGGCTGGTCTGCACCGCGATCTCGAGCGCACGGGCGATGTCGGAGAGGGGCAGGGCGGCAGACCCCGTCGTCGGCGCGTGCTCGGCCGCCCAGGGCACGTGCACGAATCCGGCACGGGTTCCGGATGCCGCCGCCTCAAGGGCCGTGAAGAACACGTGGTTGCACACGAACGTGCCGGCCGAGTACGACACCTGGGCGGGGATCCCGGCGCCGGCGATGCGCCGTGCGATCTCCTTCACGGGAAGCGTCGCGAAATGGGCGGTTGCGGCACCGGGAACGCTCGGCACGTCGACGGGCTGGTCGCCGTCGTTGTCGGGGATGCGCGCATCGACGAGGTTCACTGCCACGCGCTCGACGCCGATCGCGGCGCGACCGCCCGCGAGCCCGGCGGCGATCACGATGTCGGGCCGGTGCTCTGCCAGCAGTGCGCGCATCCGCTCCGCTGCGCCCGCGAACGTCACCGGCAGCACGGCGGTGACCAGCGCTTCCGGCCCTTCCCAGCGTGAGGCAACGAGATTCACGGCGGCTCCCGACGGGTTGGAGGAGTCGCCGCCGAACGGCTCGAACCCGGTGAGCAGCACTGTCGTCATGCGACCACGCTATTCGCTGTGCTCGAGCACGACGGTGCCCGAGCCGATGTCGACGGACCTGAGGCGCAGTCGCACGGTCGCCCCCGCCGCCGCGTCGAGCCCCGCGACCTTCGCGGTGACCGGCGGATCCATGAGCTGCACGCGGGCGCCGTCGCCGCGCAGGCCCAGCACCACGGCTTCGAAGACCTGGCCTTCGTGGCCGGACAGGAGGGCCGCTTCGACCCGATCGACGGTCGCCGCCCCGAGACGATTCGCCACGCCGTCGCTGCGCGCCATGATCTTCGGCAGCGACGCAAGGCTCTCCCGCGCCCACACGGGCACCTCCCGCCCGTTCGCGAGCGCCTCACAGATCACGAGCGACCAGCGATCGACGAGCCGCCGCAGCGGCGCCGTGGTGTGAGCATAGGGCGCGCCGATCGCCGCCTGCAGCGGGTCGGCGGGCGGTGCGCCGTCGAACGCCGCGTACCCCGCACCGCGGAAGAGGCCCGCGGCGGCATCCAGGATCGCGAGCGCGGCGGGCGAATCGCGCTCGAGACCGCGCAGGTAGTCGCCGTACGAGACGTCGGCCGGCCACGGGATGCCGAGCGCCACCGTCTGCGCTCGGAACCCGGCGACGTCGTCGGCCTCGGCAGCAGGCATCGTCCGCAGGATGCCCACGCGGCCCTTCAGCATGATGTCGGCGGCGGCCATTCCGGTGAGGAGCGAGACCTGGGCGTTCCAATCCTCGAGGACGAGCGGAGCGTCGCGTTCGAGGCGGTGACCACCGTCGTCGGCGACGATGCGGGTCTCGGGCACGTTCAGGCTCGCACCGCCGCGCTCGGCCTCGCGAGCGAGCCGCTCCTGGCCGAACCAGTGGAGCGCCTCGAGGTTCGGCGGAGCGCTGCCGGCGTCGATCGCGGCCTGGGCGTCGACGTAGGTCCACTGCGCCCGCGACCGGATCACGGCGCGTCGCAGCGTCGTCTCGACGGGGCGAGCCCCGTCGTCGAGGACGAACCTCCAGACGAACGCCCGACGGTCCTGATCCGGCAGCAGCGACGCCGCGTCCTCGCTGATGACGACGGGATGCAGCGGGATCCGACCATCCGCCGCGTACAGGGTCTGACCGCGCAGCCGCGCCTCCGCGTCGATCGGCCCGCCCGGGGTCACGAAGGCGGGAAGGTCGGCGATCGCATAGTGCAGCACCGCCCCCGTCGCCGTGCGCTCGAGGTGGAGGGCCTGGTCGAGGTCAGTGGAGCCCGCGGGATCGATCGTCAGGAACTCGATGTCGCGCAGGTCATCGAGCTCCGCCGTCGCCGGATCGGCAGGGACCGCGCCTGCGGCGCGCTGTGCCTCGGCCTCCACGTCAGCGGGGAAGCCGGCCGGAAGCTCCAGCTCCTCGCGCAGGTGCGCGAGCGACTCGACGAGCTCGTCGTGGGCCTGCGCGGGAGCGAGTCGAGGTCGGCGTGCGGGCACCCGATCAGTGTAGGCACCGGTGCGCGTGCGACGACCAGGATTGACATCGGCGCGGGGGCGCAGCATCCATTCGCCCTAAACTTGACCCTCGTGGTCACCCGTCTGTCGCACTTCTTCCTCCGCACGCTCCGTGAAGACCCCGCTGACGCCGAGGTCACGAGCCACAAGCTGCTCGTGCGCGCCGGCTACATCCGGCGCCAGGCGCCAGGCATCTTCGCGTGGCTCCCGCTGGGTCTGCGCGTGAAGGCGAAGGTCGAACAGGTCGTCCGTGAGGAGATGACGAACGCGGGAGCGTACGAGGTGCACTTCCCGGCGCTGCTGCCGCGCGAGCCCTACGAGATCACCAATCGGTGGGAGGAGTACGGCGACGGCATCTTCCGCCTCAAGGACCGCAAGGATGCCGACTACCTGCTGGCGCCCACGCACGAAGAGGTCTTCACGCTCCTCGTGAAGGACCTGTACTCGTCGTACAAGGACCTGCCGCTCACGATCTACCAGATCCAGGACAAGTACCGCGACGAGGCGCGCCCCCGCGCAGGCCTCCTGCGCGGCCGCGAGTTCACCATGAAGGACGCGTATTCGTTCGACTCGTCGGACGCCGGCCTCGACGCGAGCTACATGCTGCAGCGCGACGCATACGAGCGCATCTTCCAGCGCCTCGGACTCGAATACGTCATCGTGCAGGCGGATGCGGGAGCGATGGGTGGTTCGCGCTCCGAAGAGTTCCTGCACCCGACCGCCGTCGGCGAAGACACGTTCGTGCGCTCGGCCGGCGGGTACGCGGCCAATGTCGAGGCGTTCACGACCGTCGCGCCGGAGCCGATCGCCCTCGACGGGCTCGGTGGTCCGGTGATCTTCGACTCGCCGAACACGCCGACGATCCAGACGCTCGTCGACCACTCGAACGCGCACCTGGAGGCACCCGCTTCAGGGATCGCCGGCCCCGCCACCGACGGCGTCACCGAGTGGACGGCCGCGCACACCCTGAAGAACGTCGTGCTGGCGCTCACCCACCTCGACGGCACGCGCGAGCTCGTGATCGTCGGCGTGCCCGGCGACCGCGACGTCGACGACAAGCGCGTCGAGGTCGCGTTCGCGCCGGCCGAGGTAGAGCCTGCGACGCCTGAGGACTTCGAGAAGCACCCGCTGCTCGTGAAGGGCTACATAGGCCCCTGGTCGGAGACCGGCGCCGTGCTCGGCGAAGAGTCCGCGACCGGCATCCGGTTCTTCCTCGACCCCCGCGTCGTCGACGGCACCGCGTGGGTCACCGGCGCCAACATCGACCAGAAGCACGTGCACACCCTGGTCGCGGGCCGCGACTTCACCGGCGACGGATTCGTAGAGGTCGCCAGCGTCCGTGCGGGCGACCCGGCACCCGACGGTTCGGGTCCGGTCGAGCTCGCGCGCGGCATGGAGATCGGGCACGTCTTCCAGCTCGGCCGCAAGTACGCCGACGCGCTGGGCCTCAAGGTCCTCGACGAGAACGGCAAGCTCGTGACCGTCACGATGGGCTCGTACGGCATCGGCGTGACCCGCATCCTCGCGATCATCGCCGAGCTCAACAACGACGACAAGGGTCTCATCTGGCCCGCGTCGGTCGCGCCGTTCGATGTCCACGTCGTCGCGGCCGGCCGCGAGCCGGTGATGTTCGATGTGGCCGCGCAGCTGTCGGCCGACCTCGAGGCCGCGGGCCTCGACGTGCTCTACGACGACCGGCCCAAGGTCTCGCCCGGCGTGAAGTTCGGCGACGCCGAGCTCGTCGGCGTGCCGAAGATCGTCATCGTGGGCCGCGGTGCCGCCGAGGGCCAGGTCGAGCTCTGGGACCGTCGCACCGGCGACCGTGAGGTCGTCTCGGTCGCCGACGCCGTCGCCCGCCTCAGCGCTCGCTGAAGGGCGGACGCTCCTCCGTCACGATGAGTCCGGGCGCGGTCTCGTGCTCGGGCACGGGCACGGGCGGCACCGGCGGGGGAGTGAAGCGGGGCTTCTTCCGGAAGTAGTGGCCGACGGGTCGCAGGAACGGCAGGATCGCCGCGGCGATCGCCGTGAGGACCAGGGCGCCCACGACCACCCAGAACGTCGTGTCACCTCCCACGTCGGGGCCGACGAACGACACCGACGATGCCGCGGCCTGCCACGCCCACCACTGGTTCGACACGATCACCATCGCGAAGCCCGCGGCCGGGAGCGCGAGGACGGCCAGCACCACCCGCGCCACGCGGCTCGCGCGCCGCAGTCGCAGCACGAAGACCACCTCGACGATGACGATCGCGAGGGTCGGCAGGCCGATCGGCACGTAGACGAAGAGGATGTCCCAGGCCGGACCGCCGACCTCTGCGGCCTGACCGAAGACGAGCCCCATCCACGCGAGCCCGACGGACTGCACGAAGATCAGCACCCACCAGAGGTAGAACGCCGCGACCACGGGCCATGGCGCGCGTGGCCGCGGAAGCTCGGCTCCGGCGGACTGTTCCAGGGTGATCGGAGTGCTCATCACGGTGTCTCCGCCCAGAAGACCGGCTTGATCGTCCCGTCGGGTTCGAGCAGATCGAACTCGTATCCGCCGTTCGAGACGTCCTCTTGCGAGACGTCGAAGATGTCGTAGTACGTGAGGGTGCCGTCGCCGTTGTCGCGCCCGCCGTCGTCGATGGTCGGATACCCGGGGATCGACACCGTCGTGTAGTCCGTGTAGTCGCCGTCGTAGACGAACCAGTAGCTCGGAGGCGCCGTCCACGAGAAGCAGTCCAGCCCGCCGTCGGGCGTCGCCTCGATCGTGACGGGCACGGCGACATACACCCCGTTCTGCGGAGGCGCCGCGGCTTTGTCGGTGACGTCCACGGGGGCGTCCACCGTGAAGGTCGCGATGTCGCGCGGTTCCGTCGCTGCGGTCGGCGCGACCGTGATCGTCCTGCCGTACGGGAACGAGGGTTCGGAGATGGTGTCGACTCCCACCAGGTCCGGTGCGAAGAAGGCCGAGGAGTAGGCGTCGGCGGGGACGTCGTCCGGCGGCGTTCCCGAGAGCAGCTGGCAGTCCGCGTAGCCGTACACGTGGACGCCGAGATCGGGCTGCGGGATCGCGCTCGCGACGCCGAACACTCCTGCGACCAGCGCCATCACCACCCCCGCGACCGCGGCCGCGGAGCGACGCCCGCGGCCTTCGAGCGCGACGACGCCCGCTGCGATTGCAGCGACGGCGAGAGCCACGGTGACCGACGGCCCTGCGGTCCGGCCCCACCCGGCGAAGAGCAGGACCATGCATGAGAGCAACGCCGCCGCGCCGAGCGCGAGCGCGAGGACGGCGGGCAGCCGCGATCGAGCGGGCGCCGCCGACCCTCTGTCGAGGGCCGGCGGCGGACCGACCGGGGGGATGACGTATGCAGTCGGGGCAGCTTCCTGCTGCACCACCACCCCCTCGGCGGCCGCTCGTGGTGCGGGGCTGTAGCCGACGTCGCCGTCACCGGCGTCACCGCCGCGGCTCCACGGCTCGTCAGCACTCATGTCGCACCCCCAGTGGCATCCGCTCCCTCGCGCATGCCATGTGTCCCCAGGCAGAATGATGCACCCGACAAGCGTTTTGATACAACGGTGTATCCGAATCGATCGGTCGCGCCCCGTCCCGTGGCGAGAACGTTCACGCGTCGTCCACCGAACGGCGGCTCCGCGTGGCACTCTGGGCGTCATGGGCCCCAGCGACACCGGAACCATCCCGCACCCCGTGACCGAGGAGCTGCGCGCGACCATCGCCGCAGCAGGCATCACCGAGAGCACCGACCTGGTGGCACGCATCCTCGCGACGGGCATCGGGATGGGGATCGACGACACCGACCGCCTTGACCTCAAGATCACCTCGGCTGCGCTCAGCGAGATGCGCGCCGCGTTCCGGCTGTTCGCGCCGTACCGCGGAATCCCGAAGGTCACGATCTTCGGCTCGGCGCGCACGCTGCCCGAGGACGCCCACTACAGTCAGGCGTCCGATGTGGCCACGGCGCTCGCCGATCGCGGCTGGCTGGTGGTGACCGGTGCGGGGCCGGGCATCATGCAGGCCGCCGCCGAGGGTGCCGGGCCTCACAACTCGCTCGGCGTGTCGATCCGCCTTCCGTTCGAGGAGAAGCCGAACGCGATCGTGGGTGCGAACGCCCGCAATGTGGCGATGAAGTACTTCTTCACGCGCAAGCTCATGCTCGTGAAGGAGTCGAGCGGCTTCGTCTGCGTTCCCGGAGGGTTTGGAACGCTGGACGAGATGTTCGAGCTGCTGACGCTGCAGCAGACCGGCAAGGCCGATCCGACGCCGATCGTCCTGCTCGACGCGCCTGGCGGCACATTCTGGACGGGGCTGCGCCGATTCGTCGACGATCACCTGATCCCGTCCGGCGTGATCTCGAAGGGCGACTTCGATCGGGTGCTCATCACCGACTCGGTGCCGGCCGCGGTCGACGAGCTCACCGGGTTCTACCGCAACTACGACTCGCTGCGCTGGGTCGGCAAGCGGCTCGTGCTGCGCGTGAAGGCGGAGCCGACGGATGCCGAGGTCGAGGCGCTCAACGCCGCGTTCGGCGACCTCGTCACCGAGGGAGGCATCGAGCGGCGCGGACCGCTCACCGTCGAGATCGAGGACGACGACGAGCTGCAGTGGCCGCGGCTGGTCCTGCGGCTGAACCAGTTCCGCGTGGGCGAGCTGTACCGCCTCATCCGGGCGATCAACTCGCTGGAATCCGCACCGGCCGGCTGACTCCTCGAGGTCGCCGCACACCCGGGGATGCGGCATCCGTCTCGATGAGGCCGTTCTCATGTCCTCGTCGCCGGCCGTTCACCTCCGGTTCCGGCGAGCTTCGCCGCACGCGGCGAGGCTGGCGCCACCCCACGCCAGCCCGTTGCCATGCATGCCGAGAGGACGCTCGTGAGCATCATCGAAGGATTCCGCCGTTCCCTGCCCATGGCAGACCACGCACGAGGCAAGCGCCTCGCCGTGACCTGCCAGTACAAGTGCGCCAACGCGTGCCTGGGCCCCGAGTGCAACTCGTCGCACAACGAGACCTTCCAGGAGGTCGCCGCAGCCGCGCTGTCGCGTCGCGCGCTCCTCGGCCTGGGCGCCGCGGGTGCCGTGGCCGTCGCCGTCGGCGGCCTCCGCGGGCAGACGCCGCTGTCGGGCCCGGGCTCGTCGGGTGTCGGGGGAGCGGGCGCCGCATTCGCGCGACCCGCAGGCGGCAGCCTCCCGTTCGACCCGATCGCGCCGGTGAACCGTCTGGTCGACGAGTTCACCGTTCCAGCCGGTTACGCCTGGCGTCCGATCATCCGGTGGGGCGACCCGCTCTTCTCGAACGCCCCGGCCTTCGACATCAACGCGCAGACGCCCTCCGCGCAGGCCGTGCAGTTCGGCTACAACAGCGACTATCTCGACATCGTCGCCGACCCGAGCGGCAAGACCGGTGTGCTCGTGAACAACCACGAGTACGTCAACCCCGAGATCATGTTTCCGCCGACCGCCGACCCCGCCGAACTGCAGCGTCGAGGTGACATCTACAAGGCGGCGCAGGGCATGTCGGTCGTCGAGATCACCCGCAAGCGGACGGGCGAGCCGTGGTCGTACGTCGTCGACGGCAAGCGCAACCGTCGCATCACGGTCGAGACGGTGTTCGAGCTGACCGGACCCGCCGCGGGCAGCGACCTCGTGAAGACGGCGGCCGACCCCGAGGGTCGCTGGGTGCACGGCACCCTCGGCAACTGTGCCGGGGGCACCACGCCGTGGGGCACGATCCTGTCGGGCGAGGAGAACTTCAACGGTTACTTCGCGTGGGCCGCCGACACCGCCGCGCAGAAGCGCTACCAGTCCTCGTCGTCGACCTCGACGTCGACCGGCTGGGACAAGTACGACCCCCGATTCGACGCGCACAACGCCGACTACGTCAACGAGCCCAACCGCTTCGGCTACATCGTCGAGATCGACCCGCAGGACCCCACCTCGACCCCGCGCAAGCACACCGCGATGGGCCGCTTCAAGCACGAGGGCGCCAACGTCATCGTCGCCGAGGACGGCCGCGTGGTCGCGTACATGGGCGACGACGAGCGCAACGACTACCTCTACAAGTTCGTCTCGAAGAACAAGATCTCGGGATCGCGCAAGAAGAACCTCCAGCTGCTGAGCGAGGGCGACCTGTACGTCGCCAAGTTCTCGGGCAACTCGCCGGCGAACCAGATCACCGGCACCGGCGCCTTGCCGGCCGACGGCAAGTTCGACGGCTCGGGCACCTGGATCCCGCTCACGCAGAACGGCGAGAGCGTCGTCCCGGGATTCACCACGGAGCAGGTGCTCGTCTACACGCGGCTGGCGGCGGATGCCGTGGGCGCGACCAAGATGGACCGTCCGGAGGACGTCGAGCCCAGCCCCAAGACGGGCAAGGTGTACCTGGCGCTCACGAACAACTCGGCGCGATCGGTGGCGACCCTCGATGAGGCGAACCCCGTCACAGGGAACCGCTATGGCCACGTGGTCGAGCTGACCGAGACGGCCGGGCAATCGGGCACCACGTTCGGCTGGAGCATCCTGCTCCTCTGCGGCGACCCCGCTGTCTTCGGCAACTCGTACTTCGCCGGCTTCCCCAAGGAGCTCGTGTCGCCGATCTCGTGCCCCGACAACGTCGCGTTCGACTCGGCCGGCAACCTCTGGATCTCGACCGACGGCGCACCGAGCACGATCGGCTACAACGACGGCCTGTTCCTCGTGCCGCTCGAGGGCGCCGAGCGGGGCCACGTTCAGCAGTTCCTGTCGGTGCCGCGCGAGGCCGAGACCTGCGGTCCCGTCATCCACGACAAGGACGGCCTGGTGTTCGTCGCCGTGCAGCACCCGGGTGAGGGCGGCACGTTCGCCGCGCCGACGTCCCTCTTCCCGGATTACGGCTCGGCGGCGGCGGGCGCCGTCGCCACCGCGCCTCGCCCATCGGTGGTGCAGGTCTACCGCGCCTGAGCTCAGACGCCGGATCGAGACGCCGCCCCGCCTTCGTCAGGCGGGGCGGCGTCCTCGTCGTGGCGTCACGACTCCGGGTTGGGATCGCCGAGGATCCACGGCGGTCCCAGCGGGACGACGCGGCGCCCGATGGTCCGCCAGTAGAACTTCTCGACGAGCATGTAGGCCGCGAGCGCAGAGGCCACCATCAGCAGGATCGAGCCGGTGATCGCGAGACCCTCCGTCGCGGTGAACGCCGCGACCGACTGGAGCCCCAGCCCGAGCGAGACGCTCAGCAGCGTGATCGGCAGCACGGAGTTGTGCACCGCGCCCGCGGGCGTGAACAGCAGCGCCAGGATCGCGAACACGAGCGAGAAGAGCCCACGCGCCTGGGCGGTCACCTCGAAGAAGCCGAGCTCCTCACCGAGGAGGAATCCCGGGACCACGATCCAGTACCAGCCGAAGGCGTTGTACACGATGAAGTGGAAGTTGTCGCCCGCGAAGTACGACAGCATGCCCGCTGTCACCTGTACCACGCCGCCGAACACGGCACCCACCCAGAACACGGGCGCGTCGTCCTGAAGGCCGAGATGCGCGAGCTGCGCCGTGACGGTGGCGATCACGAAGCCCAGCAGGCCGATGAGCCCTGGGTCTGCGACGCGCAGCCCGCCGCCGCGGGGAGCGGGGAGAGCGTCGGTGATCGCGATGTTCGTCGTGCCGTCGGTCATGCCCGTACCCCCTGTGGATCGCCACTGCCGCCTGAGTCGTGCACGGCCAGTATGGCGGACCGGAGGAGACCGGGAGGGCGTTCCGCGCCGGTCAGCGGCGTGACGGCCGACGCCTGGCGGGCGTCAGCAGCTGACCCTGCCGTGCGACATGGTGTCGTCCGGCGTGTCCCTCGTCACAAGCGCCTTCAGCATGCCCGCCGCGGTGACGAGCTTGCCGTGCCGGGGCTCCCAGAACTCGCACTCGACGGGCGTCACGCGCAGCAGCACGATGCCGGGCGTCTCGAGTCCGTTCTCGAACCAGATGTCGAGGCTGGGGGAGTACAGCTCCTTCATCTTCGCCGCATCGCGAACGACCTGGGCCCGGCCGGCGACGGAGACGTAGCGGTGTCCTTTGGCATCGAGGTACGACAGGCCCACGTCATGCTGCGGATCCGCCTGACTCTCCGACACCTTCGCCGTGTCGGCGAGCGTGAAGAACCAGATGTCGCCCTTCCCATCCATCTGCCGTGTGCTCATCGGCCGGCTGACGAGGTTCCCCGCGGAGTCGCGAGTGGTCAGCATGGTGAAGTCGATGTCCTCGACGAGTTCCTTGACCCGCGCGATCGCTTCGGGGCCGGTGACGAGGTCTTCCTCTGTGTGCGTCATGCCTCCCAGGCTCGACGGGGTCGTCGGTGGACGCCAGACCATTGACACCGAGGATGCTGGGGCCTACCGCCGTCGCATCGTCCGGTCACATCCGTGCGAAGCGGGCGCGGGCGATGGTGAAGGCCGCGTAGGCGAAGAAGCCGATGCCGATCGTCCAAGCGAGCGCAGGGCCCAGCGGCAGCGCCAGGATCGCATCGATGGCACCGTCGAGACTGCCCGCCGCCTGCGCGTCGGTGACGAAGGCTGCGACGATGACGAGCACGCCGAGGGTTGTCAGGGCGACTCCCTTCGCGACGAACCCCAGGATCCCCAGCGCGGTGACCCATCGTCCCAGCGCGCCATCGGGAATCCGCATGCGGGCGCTGAAGCTGCGGCCCGCGCCCATGACCACGAAGACGACGCCGGCGATCCCGATCGCGAGGCCGATGACCGCCAGGACGATCGAGCCTCCTGGGATGCGGAGCAGCTCGCGGCTGGCGTCCTCGGCGGTCTGGTCGGCGTTCGGTCGCGCGCCGACAGCCACCGCCGCTGAGATCAGACCGAGCACGAGGAAGACGACGGCTTGCCCCCATTCGGCGAGCCGGCGCCCCCACTTCCACACGGCGCCTTCCGTGTCGTCGGACCGATCGCGCGCCAGGAGTCCTTCTGCGGCGTGCCATACTCCGAGGGCGCACAGCCCGGTCGCGATGAGCCACAGCACGACGAAGCCCGCGGGGGCACCTGCCACCGCCTTCATGGCCCCTGCCTGGTCGCCCTCGCCCTTGCCGCCCGACGCGATCACGAGCACGATGACGCCGATCAGCGCATGGATGAGCGCGTTGGCGACGTAGCCGGCGCGCGCCAGCACCTCGAAGACGGAGTTCGACTCCGCCTCGCGGGCGAGCTGCTTCGCGCCCGCCTTCACCTCGTCGCGGGTCCCCACCCACCTCACGCTAACTCCCGGTGACACGAGGAGCCGGGGGTTGACGCCGCCCACGCACGGGAGAACCCATGAAGGGCGCGCGGCCCGAGGGCACCGCGACCTCATACGCACGCGATCTATGATGGGGCGGATGATCCGCGAGGGCCGTCGACCGCCGGCGACCGGCTGGAGCGTCGTACCTCGCCTGGTGCGTGGAGCTCCTCCCGTCGTGCTCGTCGTCGTGGGCGCGCTCTCGCTCCTGGTCGGGCTGCTCATCGTGACGCGACCGCTCACGTCCCTCGTGCTGCTGACCGTGTACGTGGGCCTGAGCGCCGTCTTCTCAGGTCTTGCACGCATCATCGCCGCGCCCGAGACGCCGCTCTGGTCCCGACTGGTGTTCGGCGGCCTGTGGATCGCGCTGGGCCTGGCGGTGCTCTTCGGTCTCGGCCGCACGCTCGAGCTGCTGCCCGAGATCATCGCAGTGCTCCTCGTGCTGGGTGGCCTGGCATCCATGTACGACGCGGTGTCGCGCGGCAGCGTGAGCCAGCGCGTGCTCGCCGGGGTGTGGGGCGGTACCCAGATCGCATTCGGCGTGCTGTCGTACGCATGGCCCGATGTCACCGTCCTCCTCGTCGCGGTGATCTTCGGTGTCCGCACGATCGTGTTCGGCGCCACCCTCCTGGTCCGCGCCGTGCGCGCCTTCGTGGAGGGACGGCGTTCCGTTCCGGCGACGGGGCTGCCCGCAGCATCCGCTCCGGAATCCACGACGCGTCGCCGCCGCGCCCGCGCCGCGTGGCTGGCCGTGGGGCGCTACGCTCTCTCGGCGCTGCTGGTGGTGCTCGCGGTCGGCGGGTGGTGGGCGAACTCGTGGTTCGAGGACGGCGCCCAGGTGGTGGACGCGTTCTACGACCCGCCCGCCATCGTGCCGTACGACCACGGGCGCCTGATCCGCAGCGACGACTTCTCGGGGCAGAAGCCTGCCGGCGCCGACGTCCGCCGCATCCTCTACACGACCCGCGACGCCAACGGCCAGCCGGCTGTGGCCAGCGCACTGGTCATCGTGCCGCAGGACCCGCCTCCTGGCCCACGACCGGTCGTCGTGTGGAACCACGGCACCACCGGCGTCGCCCGCGGGTGCGCGCCGAGCCTGCGCGATGCGTCGGCGACGAAGTGGGCGATCCCCGGACTGGACCAGGCGATCGCGAACGGCTGGGTGGTCGTGGCGTCCGACTACTCGGGACAGGGAGCGCCCGGCGTGTTCCCGTACCTCATCGGCCGCGGCGAGGCGCGCTCGTCGCTCGACGCCGTCATCGCCGCGCGCGAGCTCGACGGTGTCACGCTGTCGAGCCGCACCGTGGTCTGGGGGCACTCCCAGGGCGGGCACGCCGCCCTCTGGACGTCGCAGATCGCCGACGACTACGCGCCCGATCTGGATGTGCGGGGCACAGCCCTGCTCGCACCGGCCGCAGAGCCGGTCGCGCTCGCCGAGGAGCTCACCAGCGGCGACGCGAACGCCCTGCTGTCGATCCTCATCTCGTGGGTGCTGGTGCCCTACGCCGACACCTACGATGACGTCGACCTCACCCGCTACATCGCTCCGGGCTCTGAGGCGATCGTCCGCGAGATGACGCAGCGGTGCCCGTCCGAGCCCGGCGTGATCGTGTCGGTCGCGACCGCGCTCGGCGTCTCGGAGGACCGCCCGCTCTACGTCGGCGACCTCACCGCGGGCGCGCTCGGCCGCCGCCTCGAGGACAACACGCCGACAGGTCCCTGGACGCAGCCGATCCTCGTCGCGTGGGGGGACCAGGACGAGGTCATCCCGCCCCACCTGCAGCGCGAGTTCGTCGACCGGCTGTGTGCGGACGGGAACCAGGTGCGCAGCCTCGAGTACCGCGGCTACGACCATCTGCGCACGCTGCTGCCCGGATCGCACTTCGTGCCCGTGCTCATCGAGTGGACGGACGCCCGGTTCCGCCACTCCGGCACCCACGTCGACGACTGCGCCAGGTGAGGGGACGGGGGGTGCCGGCCGTTGCGCAGGGCGTGGAGCCGACTCGCAGAACCGTGGGACGCGGCATCCGGTAATGTTGGAGGGTTCCGGCGCGCGTCGACGTGCTGGTGAGAGCTGAATACGGAGGCCACTGTGGACATCGATCTCGGACTGCTGCGGACTGTCGAGCGCGAGAAGGAGATCCCCTTCGACGAGCTCGTGCGCATCATCGAACAGGCGATCCTGACCGCGTACGCGAAGCACACCTCGCCCACGGGTGAGCTGCCGGAGGGCGCGCGCGCAGAACTCGACCGCAAGACCGGTCACGTGGCCGTGTTCATCCCGCTGCTCGACGAGGAGGGCGCGGTCGTCGGCGAGGAGGAGTCGACTCCCGAGGACTTCGGCCGTATCGCCGCGTTCGCCGCGAAGCAGGTCATCAGCCAGCGTCTCCGCGACATCGCCGACGACGCCGTGCTGGGTGAGTTCCGCGGCAAGGAGGGCGACATCGTCGCCGGCATCGTGCAGCAGGGCCCGAACCCGCGCATGGTGCACGTCGACCTCGGCACCGTCGAGGCGATCCTGCCTCCCGAGGAGCAGGTGCCCGGCGAGGACTACGCGCACGGCGCGCGTCTGCGCGTCTACGTGACGTCGGTCGCCAAGGGCACGAAGGGCCCGCAGATCACCGTCTCGCGCACGCACCCGGGTCTCGTCCGCAAGCTGTTCGCGCTCGAGGTTCCCGAGATTCCCGCGGGGCTCGTCGAGATCGTCTCGCTCGCGCGCGAGGCCGGCCACCGCACCAAGATCGCGGTGAAGGCGAACGACCCGTCGATCAACGCCAAGGGCGCCTGCATCGGCGAGCTCGGCCGCCGCGTGCGCGCCGTCACCGAGGAGCTCGGCGGCGAGAAGATCGACATCGTCGACTACGACCCCGAACTCGCGAAATTCGTCGCGAATGCGCTGTCGCCCGCGAAGGTGACGTCGAGCTTCATCCTGGATGCCTCGAACAAGGCCGTGCGCGCCCTCGTGCCCGACTACCAGCTGTCGCTCGCGATCGGCAAGGAGGGCCAGAACGCCCGTCTGGCCGCGAAGCTGACGGGCGCGAAGATCGACATCCAGCCGGACTCGATCCTCGAGGAGGGCTGACCCGCGGCGCTGGCTCCCAGCCCCGGGGTGTACCATGGATCCTGTACGAACGTGCGTCGGATGCCGCACGCGTGCTCTCCGGACCACCCTCCTCAGGGTGGTCTCCATCGAATCCCACCTCGTCGTCGACGAGCGTGCTTCGATGCCCGGAAGAGGCGCGTGGGTGCACGAGACGCCGGAGTGCGTGGATGCCGCCATTCGGCGCCGCGCCTTCGTGCGGGCATTGCGTGTGTCAGGCCCGCTTGACACGCAGACCATCGAAGAGCACATCCAGCGAAAAGGCTGAACGGCTATGGAAACAAAGTGAACGGCTCGAAATGAGACCCGTCCGCCGATAACGGTCTGCCCTGTCTGGGTAGGCCCTAGACAGGAGAATTGTGGCTGGCAAACCACGCGTGCACGAGATTGCTTCCGAGCTCGGAGTCGACAGCAAGGTCGCCCTCGAGAAGCTGAAGGCGCTCGGCGAATACGTCAAGAGCCCCTCGTCCACCATCGAACCCCCCGTCGCGCGCAAGCTGCGCGCGGCACTCGAAGCCGACGGTGCGGCCAAGTCCGCTGACGCGGCGCCCGCTGCGGCGAAGCCCGCGGCTGCGGCTCCCGGCGCGCCGGCGGCGAAGCCCGGCGCACCCGCCGGTCGCCCCGGCCCGGCCGCGAAGCCCGGTCCGGCGCGCCCGGCCGCTCCGGCTGCCCCCGCGGCTCCGGCCGCGAAGGCCGCTCCGGCCGAGGCCGCCCCGGCGGCTCCCGCCGCGAAGGCCCCCGCGGCACCGGCTCCCGCCGCACCGGCCGCCAAGGCGGCTCCCGCCGCCAAGGCTCCGGAGGCTCCGGCCGCGCCCGGCGCCCCCAAGCCGGGCCCCGCCGCCGCGACTCCCCAGCCGCCGCGTCCGGGTGGCACCCCGCGCCCCGGCAACAACCCCTTCGCGTCCTCGCAAGGCATGGGCCAGCGTCCCGCCGGCCCGCGTCCGGGCAACAACCCCTTCGCTTCGGCGCAGGGCATGGGCCAGCGTCCGAGCCCCGGCAACATCCCGCGTCCCCAGGCTCCGCGCCCGGGTGCCCCCCGCCCCGGCGCTCCGCGTCCGGGTGGTGCGGGTCGCCCCGGTGGCGGCGGTCGTCCCGGCGCTCCGTTCCAGCAGCGTCCCGGCGGCCCCGGTCGTCCCGGCGGTGCCGGCGGCGGCTTCCAGCGTCCCGGCGGCGCGCCCGGTACGGGTGCACCCGGCGGCTTCGCCGGTCGTCCCGGCGGTGGCGGCGGTCGTGGCCGTGGTCCCGGCGGTGGTACCGCAGGTGCCTTCGGCAAGGGCGGCGGCAAGTCGAAGCAGCGCAAGTCGCGTCGGGCGAAGCGCCAAGAGTTCGAGATGCGGTCGGCGCCGATCGTCGGCGGCGTCAACGTCTCGAAGGGCAACGGCGAGATCATCCGCCTGCGCCGCGGCGCATCGATCGCCGACTTCGCCGACAAGCTCGAGGCCCTGCGCGGCTACACCGTGCAGCCCGGCACGCTCGTGACGATCCTCTTCAACCTCGGCGAGATGGCCACGGCCACCGAGTCGCTGGACGAGGCGACGTTCGAGGTGCTCGGCGCCGAGCTCGGCTACAAGATCCAGATGGTCTCGCCCGAGGACGAAGACAAGGAGCTCCTCGAGGGCTTCGGTCTCGACCTCGAGGCCGAGCTGGAGGCGGAGAACGAGGAAGACCTCGAGATCCGGCCTCCGGTCGTGACCGTCATGGGTCACGTCGACCACGGTAAGACGCGACTGCTCGACGCCATCCGCCAGACCAACGTGGTCGCGGGCGAGGCCGGCGGCATCACGCAGCACATCGGTGCGTACCAGGTCTGGACCGAGCACGAGGGCATCGAGCGTGCGATCACCTTCATCGACACCCCGGGTCACGAGGCGTTCACCGCCATGCGTGCCCGTGGTGCGCAGGTGACCGACCTCGCGATCCTCGTGGTCGCGGCCGACGACGGCATCATGCCGCAGACGGTCGAGGCCCTGAACCACGCGCAGGCGGCGAACGTCCCGATCGTGGTCGCGGTGAACAAGGTCGACAAGCCCGACGCCAACCCGGCCAAGGTGCGTCAGCAGCTCACCGAGTACGGCCTGGTCGCAGAGGAGTACGGCGGCGACGTCATGTTCGTGGATGTGTCGGCTCGTCAGGGCACCGGCATCCAGGAGCTCCTCGACGCGGTGCTGCTCACGGCTGACGCGGGCCTGGACCTCACGGCCAACCCGAACAAGGACGCGCGCGGTGTCGCGATCGAGGCCAAGCTCGACAAGGGTCGCGGTTCGGTCGCCACGGTGCTCATCCAGTCCGGAACGCTGCGCGTCGGCGACGCGATCGTCGCGGGCACGGCTTACGGCCGCGTCCGTGCCATGGCGGACGAGAACGGCGACCCGGTCCTCGAGGCCTACCCGTCGCGTCCGGTGCAGGTGCAGGGTCTCAACTCGGTGCCGCGAGCCGGCGACACGTTCATCGTGACCGAGGAGGACCGCACGGCCCGCCAGATCGCCGAGAAGCGTGAAGCGGCCGAGCGCAACGCCCAGCTGGCCAAGGCCCGCAAGCGCATCTCGCTCGAGGACTTCACCCGCGCTCTCGAAGAGGGCAAGGTCGAGTCGCTCAACCTCATCATCAAGGGTGACGTGTCGGGTGCCGTCGAGGCGCTCGAGGAGTCGCTGCTCAAGATCGAGGTCGACGACTCCGTCCAGCTTCGGATCATCCACCGCGGTGTCGGTGCGATCACCGAGTCCGACATCAACCTCGCGACGATCGACAACGCGATCGTCATCGGCTTCAACGTCCGTCCCGACACGAAGGCGCGCGAGCGCGCCGCCCGTGAGGGTGTGGATGTCCGGTTCTACTCGGTCATCTACAACGCGATCGACGACGTCGAGCAGTCGCTCAAGGGCCTGCTCAAGCCGGAGTACGAAGAGGTCCAGTCGGGTGTCGCCGAGATCCGCGAGGTGTTCCGCTCCTCGAAGTTCGGCAACATCGCCGGTGTCATCGTCCGCTCGGGCACGATCACGCGCAACGCAAAGGCGCGCGTCATCCGAGACGGCGTGGTCCTCGCCGATGGCCTGGCCATCGAGTCGCTGCGTCGCTTCAAGGACGACGTCACCGAGGTCCGCACGGACTTCGAGTGCGGTATCGGCCTCGGCAAGTACAACGACATCCAGGTGGGCGACGAGATCGAGACCACCGAGATGGTCGAGAAGCCCCGCGCGTAAGTAGCGCAGCGTGAGGGGCGTCCTGATCCGTCAGGGCGTCCCTCACGCTTCGAAAGGAGCATCATCATGTCTTCGGAACGTCAGGCCCGTCTAGGCGACCGCATCCGCGTGATCCTGGCCGAGAGGCTCGAGAAGGGTCTGCGCGACCCGCGCCTGGGCTTCGTCACCATCACCGACGTGCGCGTCACGGGTGACCTGCAGCACGCGTCGGTGTTCTACACCGTGCTCGGCTCCGCCGAGGAGCGCGAGGATTCCGCCAAGGCCCTCAAGGCGGCGACCGGGATGCTGCGCTCCGAGGTGGGCAAGCACCTCAATGTGCGCCTCACCCCGTCGCTCGAGTTCATCCCCGACGCGATCCCCGAGAACGCCGGGCACATCGCCGACCTGCTCCGTGAGGCGCAGGAGCGGGATGCCGCGGTCGCGGGCCTTGCGGCCT
Source organism: Microbacterium sp. NPDC056057 (assembly GCF_042266945.1). NCBI lineage: Bacteria > Bacillati > Actinomycetota > Actinomycetes > Micrococcales > Microbacteriaceae > Microbacterium > Microbacterium sp. NPDC056057. Next base: position 133,273 of record NZ_JBHJWS010000005.1, on the reverse strand, counting down.
CGGCCACGTACGCCGGCGACGCCGACCCGTACCTCAAGCCGCGCGAACTCGACGACGACGAGTAAGCGCACCACAACGCACGCGGAACGCCGCGACCGACGTGATCGGTCGCGGCGTTCCGCGTACCCGGGCAGATTCGGTCAGAGGGGGAGGCGCAGCATCCCGTCGGATGCCTCGGCGAGCCCGTCCCCGATGAGCGAGTCGATGGCGCGGTCGCGCTGCAGCGCGTCAGGCCAGTCCGGCACGACGTCGGCGAGCGGCACCGCGTGGGTCGCAGCATCCCTCAGCGTCTTCAGCACCGCGCCGCGCGCCTGCCGGTCGCTGCCTTCGTACCGTGCCTGCTTGCGTCGCTCGTCGCCCGTGTCGGGCCGGCCGGCGGCGAGCCAGGCGCACCGGTCGCTGAGGGGACACGCTTCGCAGCGCGGGACGCGCGCGATGCAGACCGTCGCGCCGAGCTCCATCGCCGCCGCGTTCACGACGGCGGCCGTCGTGCGGTCCGCAGGCAGGATCGCCTCCATCGCCGCGAGGTCGCGGCGCGACGGCGGACCGGGCTGCGACCTGCCGTCGATGGCGCGGGCGAGCACCCTCCGCGTGTTCGTGTCGACGACGGGATGCCGGTCGCCGTATGCGAAGACCGCCACGGCCCGAGCGGTGTAGTCGCCGATGCCGGTGAGCGCGAGCAGCGCGTCGACGTCGCGCGGGACGACCCCGTCGTGCCGGTCGCGGATCTCGACGGCCGCGCGCTGCAGCCACAGCGCCCGCCGTGGGTAGCCGAGGTTCGCCCACTGTCGCACCGCGTCCGCGGGGGCGGCTGCCGCCAGATCGCTCGGCGTCGGCCATCGCGTGAGCCACGCCTCGAGATGGGGGATGACGCGGTTCACCGGCGTCTGCTGCAGCATGAACTCGCTCACAAGCACGCCCCACGCCCCGAATCCGGGCCGGCGCCACGGCAGGTCGCGCGCGTTCTGGCGGTACCACTCGACCAGGGGAGCAGCGAGGTCGGGCATGCCTTCCAGCGTAGGCGCGGCAGCGCCGCCGCAGTTCATCACGGGACGATGACGATCGCGCCCACGGCAGGCCGGGATCCACCTGTCGCCCCTATTGTTCATTCAGACGAATCCGAGGAGTCATATGCGCCGGTCGGCATCCACGATCGCCCTGCTGCTTGTCGCAGCTGTTCTCGCAGCCTGTGCGGTGCCCCAGGACGCGGCCTCCGAGACGACGCCAGCTCCCGCGGCGACAGCTTCGCCGACGCCCACTCCCACGCCCACCCTGTCGCTCGCGCCGGGCCAACCCGCAGGGTCGGATCCCGACGATCCATCCACGTGGCTTCTCACGAACGATGCGGTCGGCCCCTACCAGCTGGGAATGCCGTTCGCCGATTCGTTGGCGGTGGCCTCCGGTTTCGAAGACGCATGCGGATATGCGTACTTTCGCGAGTTCGACCCCGCTATCTGGCAGGGCGAGGTCTGGATCGCAGAGCGGGACGACAAGCTGTTCGTCGTGATGACGGGCGATCCTGACGGACCACGCACCGTTGAGGGGATCCGCGTCGGCTCCACGACGGCCGATGTGATCGCCGCCTACCCGGACGCAGTCGTGGTCTACCGAAACCTGCCCTACCTGCGCAGCGGAAACCTCTTTTTCGGATTCCGGTCCGATGTCATGTACCCGACCGACCCATCCCCGTACCAGGACGGCGGAGTCCCTGAGGAGATCGTCACCGTCGGCGCGACCACATGGGATCAGGTCCTCTGGGAGTTCTGCGGCTGACCCCGGGGCGGGGCCGTGACCCCGCGCGCCGTAGGCTGGAACCATGCGCCTGCCCGTCACACCGACAACGACGCTGTGGCGCGAGCTGCGCGACCGTGTGCGGCGGCGCTACCCCGCCGGCCGCGTGATCGTGGCGATCGACGGGCTCGACGGCGCGGGCAAGACGGTGTTCGCCGACGGCCTCGCCGAGGTGTTCGCCGAGACCGGCGACGCCGTGTTCCGTGCGGGGATCGACGGCTTCCACCGCCCTCGCGCCGAGCGGTATCTGCGCGGGCGGCGCAGCCCGGAGGGCTTCTACCGGGACTCGTACGACTACGCCACGTTCCGCCGCGTGCTCGTCGACCCGTTCCGCGACGGCGCGCAGACCGCCGGGACCACCGGGTTCCAGCTGACCGCGTTCGACGTGGCGCGCGACGCACCCGTCGAATCGCAGTGGGTGACCGCCCCGCTCGACGCGGTGCTCGTGGTCGACGGCATCTTCCTCCACCGCCCCGAGCTGCGGGACCTGTGGGACTGGTCGGTCTGGCTCGATGTCTCCTTCGACGTCGCCTACGCCCGCATGGCGCTCCGTGACGACTCCGATCCCGACCCCGATGCCCCCTCCAACGCACGTTACCGGCAGGGACAGGAGATCTACCTGAACGAGGCACGCCCGCGGGACGCAGCATCCGTCATCGTCGACAACGCCGACCTCGCACACCCCCGGATCGTCGGGCGCAGCTGATGGCGGCACCCGGAATCCTGCTGGTCGACAAGCCCGGCGGCATCACCTCGCACGACGTCGTCGCTCGCTCGCGACGCGCACTCGGCACGCGCAAGATCGGCCATGCCGGCACGCTCGACCCGATGGCGACGGGCCTGCTCGTCCTCGGCGTCGAGGGCGCGACGAGACTGCTGACCTTCGTGGTCGGGCTCGACAAGACCTACGAAGCGACCATCCGGCTCGGTGTCGCGACCGACACCGACGACGCCGAGGGTCAGACGGTGTCGACGACGGATGCCTCGTCCCTCGACTCCGCCGAGATCGCCGTCGGAATCGCCGCACTGACCGGCCGCATCTCGCAGGTCCCCAGCACCTACTCGGCGATCAAGGTCGACGGGCGCCGCGCCTACGACCTCGCGCGGGCGGGGGAGGACGTGCAGCTCAAGGCCCGCGAGGTCACCGTGTCGCGGTTCGACATCCTCGCAGAGCGGCGGTCCGGCGGCGCCGTCGACCTCGACGTGGTCGTCGACTGCTCGAGCGGCACCTACATCCGCTCGCTCGCGCGCGACCTCGGCGCGGCACTCGGTGCCGGCGGTCACCTCACTGCGCTGCGGCGCACCCGCATCGGCCCGTTCGACATCGCGGAGGCGGCCGCCGTCGACGCGATGGCCGACGCGCGGCTGCTCGGCCCCGCGGCCGCGGCCACCGCCGTTCTCGGCAGGTTCGACGTCACCGCGGATGAGGCGCGCGACCTCCGCCACGGCAAGCGACTGCTGGGCGCCGCAGAGCGCCTGCCCGCCGATCCGACCGCCGCGATCGATCCGGACGGCGTGCTGGTCGGCATCGTCGAGCGCCGCGGCGCCGACGTGAAGAGCGCGATGAACATGCCCGAGGAGGCCGCCCGATGATCCTGTGGTTCACGATCGCGCAGGTCGCCGTCGCCGTCGCAGCCGGGCTGTTCTGCGTGATCGCCGGCCTCGCGGGTCGTCGCCCGAGCGACTGGACGGTCGGCTCGCTGGCGCTCGTCGAACTGCTGCTGCTGGTGCAGGTCGTGATCGCGATCGTCGCGCCGCTCGCGGGCAATCCGCCGTCGGGGAGCCTGCTCGAGTTCTGGGTCTATCTCATCTCGGCGGTGCTGCTGCCGTTCGCCGCGGTCGCGTGGGCGCTCCTCGAGCGCAGCCGCTGGAGCACGGTGATCATGGGCATCGCCGCACTGTCGATCGCGGTCATGGTGTGGCGCATGTACGTCATCTGGACCGTCCAGGTGGCCTGAGAAGCCGCGGCCCCGGCGACAAGAACTAAACTCGTCTGGTTATGTCGACCACTCCCGCTCGCCCCCGCATGACCGGCATCGGCCGCGTGCTCGTGATCGTCTACGCGATCATGGCTCTCGGCGCCACCGGTCGGTCCTTCGTGCAGATCGTCGAGCGTTTCGACGAGGCACCGGTCGCCTACACGCTGTCGGCGCTCTCCGCGGTCGTCTACATCGTCGCGACGCTCGCACTGGTCTTCGCCGGCCGCCGCGGCTGGTACGTCGTGGCGTGGGTGGCGATCGTGTTCGAGCTCGTCGGAGTGCTGGTCATCGGAACGCTGAGCCTCGTCATGCCGGAGCTCTTCGCCCACCCGACGGTGTGGTCGTGGTTCGGCATGGGCTACCTTTTCGTCCCGCTCGTGCTGCCGTTCCTCGGCATCTGGTGGCTCGCGACGCACCACCCCGCGGCCGCGGCGCAGACCCCCGCACCCGCGGCGGTCGCATCGTGATCGTCTTCCGCGATCCGAGCGAGGTGCCCGCGGGCTTCGGCCCCTCCGTCGTCGCGATCGGCAAGTTCGATGGCGTGCACTCGGGGCATCGCGCGGTCATCGACCGCGCGCGGGTGGATGCTGCGGCCTCCGGTGCGCGCGTCGTCGCGGTGACGTTCGACCGCAACCCGCTGGCGCTCCTGCGCCCCGAGATCTGCCCCGACAGCCTGGTGGGCGTGGAGCAGAAGCTCCGCCTGCTGGCGGACGCGGGCGTCGACGCGACGCTCATGCTCACCTTCGATCGGGCACTCGCCGACCTCGGCGCGCGGGAGTTCGTCGAGCACGTGCTCGTCGGCGCGCTCGGCGTGCGGATCGTGATGGTCGGCGCGGACTTCCGATTCGGCCGCGGCGGCGCCGGAAACCCCGAGCTGCTGCGCGAACTCGGCCCTGAGTTCGGCTTCGAGGTGGACGTCGTCGACGACGTGCGCGCCATCGACGCCGGCCGCCGCGTCTCGTCGACCTGGGTGCGGGAGCTGCTCGACGCCGGCGACGTCGGCGGCGCGACGCGCCTGCTCGGCCGCCCTCACTCCGTGCGCGGGGAAGTCGTCCACGGACTCAAACGCGGACGCGAGCTGGGCTTCCCGACCGCGAACCTCTCGGCCGACCTCGAGGGCTTCGTACCCGCCGAGGGCGTCTACGCCGGCTGGCTGGTGGACGAGGGGATGCCTCGGGACGGAGCATCCGAACCGCGCAGCAGCGTGCGGTACCCGGCGGCGATCAGCATCGGAACGAACCCCACCTTCGACGATGTGACGGTCCGCCAGGTCGAGGCGTACGTGCTCGACGAGACCGACCTCGACCTGTACGGACATGTCGTCGAGATCGAGTTCGTGTCGCGGATCCGCGGCATGGTCGCGTTCGAGGGGATCGAGCCGCTCATCAAGCAGATGAGCGACGACATCGTGCGCGTGCGGCGCCAACTGACCTGACGCGCCGGCCGCGGCATCCGTCCGTTCGTCGGCACCATCCTCGACCCGTAGACCGGCGCACCCGCTCGCCCCTACGATCGAGGCGTGCACGCGCTGGACCTGCTGGCGGCCGCCGATGCCGCCGATTCCGTCAACCTGTGGGGTGCGCTGGGGTGCGCGGTCGCGTACTCCGCATCGTTGCTGGCGACCCTCGACGCGTTCGCGGATCTCATCCTCGCGCGCGGTGACTCGCCGGCGGGGCGGCTGACACCGGGCATCGGCATGAAGTTCGCGTCGAAGCTCATCGCGGCCGCGATCGCGGTCGTGTCGGCGGCCATCGTGCTGGCGCTCGATGACAACTGGTTCGCGTTCACGACGCTGTCGATCGCGTTCATCGTGGTCGTGGGCATCGGTGTCTTCGTGTTGCTGCGGCACGCGAAGGTCACCGCCTCGCCGCCGGCGGCGACTGGCGGTGGAGGCATCCGTCCCGCCTCCTGATCCGGAGCACGATGCTCATGTGAGCAAAGTCTGTTCAGATGTTGGCGCCCGCCCGCGGTCTGTGTCAGCCTGGAGGAGACGACGGAAGGAGGATCGTGGACGCCGTCGACGAACTTCTCTCGATCCGCGCTGCCGAGCTCTACTACGAGGAGAACCTCACGCAGGAGGAGATCGGCCGCAATCTCCAGATCACGCGCTGGAAGGTCGGGCGCCTGCTCACCCAGGCGAAGGAAGAGGGTTTCGTCCGTATCGAGATCCTCCACTCCCGCGCGCGCCGTCCACAGCTGGAGCGTCGCCTCCGCGACGAGCGCGGCCTCGCCGACGCCGTCGTGGTCTCGCGCGCGGGCGTCCGCAGCGAGGATGAGCTCCAGCAGCGTGTGGCGCAGGCGGCCGCCGACCACCTCGCAGGTCTCCGCCCGAGCCCGCGCGTGCTCGGTGTCAGCTGGGGGCGCACCCTCTCCGACATCGCACACCACCTGCGCGACGGCTGGTCGCAGGCCACCGACGTCGTGCAGATCAACGGCGGCGTCAGCATGAGTCAGCGTCCCGGCACCGCGGCGGCCACCGCGGTCAGCATCGCTCAGAAGGGCGGGGGCACGGCAGCGCTGCTGCCGAGTCCTGCGATCCTCGAGCAGCGGGCGACGAAGGAGGCGATCGAGGCCGACCGCGTCGTGGCCAGAGTGCTCGACGCCGCGCGCTCGGCGAACGCGTACCTGTTCAGCGCGGGCGCCGCCGACCACGGCTCCGTCCACGTCGACAGCGGCTACCTCACGACCGCCGACATCGATCGACTCGTCGCAGCAGGCGCCGTCGGCGACGTCGTCGGGCGGTACATCGACGCCGGCGGACGCATCGTCGACGCCGATCTCGATGCTCGCACGGTCGGCCTCTCGCTCGATGATCTGCGGCGTGCCGACATCGCGATCGCCGCGATCGCGGGCGCGCCCAAGCGGGCGATCGCTTCCGCAGTCGTGGCGTCCGGGCTGTGCACCGTGCTCGTCACCGACGAATCCACCGCGCAGCACCTGCTCGACGGGTGAACTTCGGCGACAGCATCCCATCTCTCGAACCCCAATGAAAGCCAGGTCATGACATGTCAGGCACCTCCATCGTGACGCTGCCCGAGAGGGCCGTCGAGCTGCTCGGCGGGCAGCCCGACGACACGACACTGCGGCGCTACCTCCACGGACTCCCGGGCGTCGACGCCGTCGGCCTCGAGCAGCGCGCCGCCGACCTGGGCACCCGCTCCATCAAGACGACGTCGAAGGCGTGGGCGCTCGACAAGATCATCGAGCTCATCGACCTCACCACGCTCGAAGGCGCCGACACGCCCGGCAAGGTGCGCTCGCTCGTCGCGAAGGCGCTGAATCCGGATGCCTCCGACCCGACGTGCCCGCGCGTGGCCGCGGTCTGCGTGTACGGCGACATGGTGCCTTATGCCGTCGAGGCGCTGGGCGCCGCGCACGGCGACCCCGACGACGGCGGAGTGAGCGTGGCCGCGGTCGCGACAGCGTTCCCGAGCGGTCGCGCGTCGCTGGACATCAAGCTCGCCGACACCGCAGATGCCGTCGCACACGGCGCGGACGAGATCGACATGGTCATCGACCGCGGGGCATTCCTCGCGGGTCGCTACGGCCTCGTGTTCGACCAGATCGCCCGCGTGAAGCAGGCGTGCCGTCGTGCCGACGGCACGTACGCGTCGCTCAAGGTGATCCTCGAGACCGGCGAGCTCACCACCTACGACAACATCAAGCGCGCGTCGTGGCTGGCGATCCTCGCCGGCGGCGACTTCATCAAGACGTCGACGGGCAAGGTGCAGCCGGCGGCGACGCTGCCGACGACCCTCCTCATGCTCGAGGTCGTGCGCGACTGGCACCGTGCCACCGGCGAGAAGGTCGGCGTGAAGCCGGCCGGCGGCATCCGCACCTCGAAGGACGCCATCAAGTACCTCGTCACCGTCGCCGAGATCGCGGGCGAGGAATGGCTGCAGCCGCACCTGTTCCGGTACGGGGCATCCAGTCTCCTCAACGACGTGCTCCTGCAGCGTCAGAAGCTGAAGACCGGGCACTACTCCGGCGCCGACTACGTAACCATCGACTGAACCGGGAAGAAGACATGAGTTTCCTCGAGTACGCACCGGCGCCCGAGTCCCGCGCCATCCTGAATCTGCGCGATGAGTACGGGCTGTTCATCGACGGCGACTTCCGCGCAGGATCGGGCGAGTCGTTCGTCACGATCTCGCCCGCCGACGAGAAGCACATCGCCACCATCGCCACGGCGAACGAAGCGGATGTCGACGCCGCCGTCGCCGCCGCGCGCCGCGCCTACGACAAGACGTGGTCGAAGATGAGCGGCCGCGACCGCGGCAAGTACCTGTTCCGCATCGCGCGCCTCGTCCAAGAGCGGGCACGCGAGCTCGCCGTCGCTGAGAGCCTCGACAACGGAAAGCCGATCAAGGAGAGCCGCGACGTCGACGTGCCGCTGGTGGCCGCCTGGTTCTTCTACTACGCCGGCTGGGCGGACAAGCTCGACTACGCCGGCCTGGGTTCCGACCCGAAGCCGCTCGGCGTCGCCGGCCAGGTGATCCCCTGGAACTTCCCGCTGCTGATGCTCGCGTGGAAGATCGCCCCGGCGCTCGCGGCCGGCAACACGGTCGTGCTCAAGCCCGCCGAGACGACGCCGCTCACCGCGCTCCTGTTCGCCGAGATCCTGCAGCAGGCCGATCTTCCGCCGGGCGTCGTCAACATCGTGACGGGCGCCGGTGCGACCGGGGCGGCGCTGGTGCGGCATCCCGACATCGACAAGGTGGCCTTCACGGGATCCACCGCCGTCGGCCGGGAGATCGCCAAGGCCGTCGCCGGCACCGACAAGAAGGTGACGCTCGAGCTCGGCGGCAAGGCCGCGAACATCATCTTCGAGGACGCCCCGATCGAGCAGGCCATCGACGGCATCGTGACGGGGATCTTCTTCAATCAGGGTCAGGTGTGCTGCGCGGGCAGCCGCCTGGTGGTCCAGGAGTCGATTCACGACGAGGTCGTCGACCGGCTCAAGGCGCGCCTGTCGACGCTGCGCCTCGGTGACCCGCTCGACAAGAACACCGACATCGGAGCGATCAACTCGCTCGAGCAGCTCAATCGCGTGCGCGAGCTTTCGCGGATCGGCGACGAGGAGGGCGCTGAGCGCTGGACGGCCGATTGCGTGATCCCCGACAAGGGATTCTGGTTCGCGCCGACCATCTTCACGAACGTCCAGTCGAGCCACCGCATCGCGCGCGACGAGATCTTCGGTCCCGTGCTGTCGGTCCTGACCTTCCGTACGCCCGACGAAGCGATCGCGAAGGCGAACAACACACCGTACGGCCTGTCAGCGGGAGTCTGGACCGAGAAGGGGTCGCGCATCCTCGCCGTCGCCGACAAGCTGCGGGCGGGCGTCGTGTGGGCGAACACGTTCAACCGGTTCGACCCGTCGTCGCCGTTCGGCGGTTACAAGGAGTCCGGCTACGGCCGCGAGGGCGGCCGTCACGGCCTCGCCGCGTACCTCAAGGGAGCCTCGGCCGGCGATGCCGCGCGGCGCGTCGAAGCCGGCCGTTCGAAGAAGGAGGTCTCGGCATGAGCAAGCGACTGACCGTTCCCAAGACGTACAAGCTCTACATCGGCGGCGCCTTCCCGCGCAGCGAGTCGGGCCGCACCTACGAGGTCGCCACACCGAAGGGCGACTTCCTCGCGAACGCCGCGCTGGCCTCCCGCAAGGACGCCCGCGATGCCGTCGTCTCGGCCCGCGGCGCCGTCAAGGGCTGGTCGGGCGCCACGGCGTACAACCGTGGCCAGGTGCTGTACCGCGTCGCCGAGATCCTCGAGGGCCGTCGCGCCCAGTTCGTCGACGAGATCGTGCAGCAGACGGGCGTCTCCGCCGCGGTCGCCGGCGTCGAGGTCGACGAGTCGATCGACCGCTGGGTCTGGTACGCCGGCTGGTGCGACAAGTTCGGTCAGGTCGCCGGCAACGGCAACCCCGTCGCCGGTCCGTACTTCAACATCTCGGTGCCCGAGCCCACCGGGGTCGTGGGCGTCATCGCCCCGCAGGACACCGCGCTCGTCGGCCTGGTGTCGGCCATCGCGCCGGCGCTCGTCACCGGCAACTCGGTCGTCGTCGTCGCGTCGCAGCGGTATCCCCTCTCGGCGATCTCGCTCGCCGAGGTGCTCGCGACCAGTGACGTGCCCGGCGGAGTCGTCAACGTGCTCACCGGGTCGCCGGCCGAGATCGCCCCGTGGCTCGCGTCGCACCCCGACGTGCACGCGCTCGACCTCGTCGGCGCCGGCGACCTCGACTGGATCGACCTCCAGATCGCCGCGGCCGAGACGCTGACGCGCGTGCTCCCTCCCGAGAACGGGGAGGATGCTGCGGCCCCGAGCCTCGCTCGCATCAGCGCGTTCACCGAGACCAAGACCGTCTGGCACCCGAAGAGCCTCGTCTGAGCGATCAGGCGACGACTGCGAAAGGCCCCGCTTCCCTCCCTGGCGGAGGAGGCGGGGCCTTCGGCGTTTCGTGGGCTACACGAACATCTGGCGCAGCACTTCGATGTCGCCGACGTCGAGCGCCTGTTTGATGAGGTCGGCGTGGGCGGGATTGGGGAACAGGCCGGACAGGCGGTCCGTGAAGATCGCGCGCATGGCCTGGAGGTCGCCCGCCTGGGCCGCACTGCTCATCGCTTCGATCGCGAGCTGGTACGGGATCTGCTGGTAGCCGGCAGGCGCCCCGGCGGGGTTGAAGTACGGAATCCACGGGATGGAGCCGTCCGGGTGGAGCAGCAGCACCTCGCCGGGCTGGATGGTGCGGGTGTGGTTGAGGGTCGCGATGGTGAGCGCGTTCGCGATGCAGAATCGATCACCGATCGCGTACAGCGCGTCACCGGGCTCGACAGTGTAGGTCAAGACCCTGCCGTCGTTGTCCAGGCCGGCGGTGCCTGCGGCGAGGTCGCGTGCGCCCCGGTCCACCAGGTCTCCGCTCAGGCTGGCGCTCATTCCGCCGAGGTGGATCCACGCCGGGTTCTTGCACCCGGCAGGACTGTCCTTTGGGATCGCGGTGCCGTTGCCGACGTACACGTAGCCGTCGCCCAGCTCCTCGATCATCTTCTGCCCGATCGGGTCGTCCTCGTCGGACGGAGGCTCGACGGTCGGCTCCTCGGTCGGCTGGAAGATCGCCCAGGATGACACCTCTGCGTACGCGGCCGAGACGGTCGGGACGGCGAGGGCGACGAGGCCGCCGACGACGAGTACGGCGACGCCCGTCGTGATCTTGGCGGCGAGGTTCATCCGGACCAATGTAATGGGACTGGGTGTCCCAAAGCCAGAGTTCGGGCTTCAGCGAAGCTCGAGGCCGCCCCACTCACCGGGATGCGTCAGCTCGCCGTAGTGCACGTCGACGTCGCCCTGCGACACCGAGGCCACGCACGCCAGGAGCGACAGCGTCGGGTAGCCGAGCGGGCGGTTGTCGCGGATGATCGCGCCGTCGTCGGTGGGCGCGAGCTCGGCCGAGCGCTCGAGGACGTCGACCCACGGCATCCACCATCGTCCGTCCACGGCAGGCGCCGTCGACTGGAACTCGCCCAGCCACCGGGCGATCCGGGGTGTGCCGCTGTCGTCGACGTCATCGTGCGCGATCATGTGCGTGCCGGGTTCCAGTTCCGTCGTGCGGAGGGCGACGCCGTCCCACGTGAGCACGCGCGCGTGCGCGCCGTCGACCTCGACGAGATTGAAGCCGTGCGTCGCGGGCTCGCCGGCGGGGGAGCGGCCCGCGACCGCGTCGAGCACGATGCCGCCGCGCGACACGAGCTCGGATTCGGGGCGCGTCGACTCGTCGGCGCGGTTGAGGAGCACCGCGAGGCGGCCGGCCGCCGGATCGGCCGCGAGCCAGGCGCCGCCCGCGCGTGCATCGCGCACGCCGACGACGCCGTCGTGCGCCTCGGGCCACCAGCGGCCGAGCGGGTTCCACGGCCGTTCGGGATCCTCGTCGCGGATCGCGAGCACGCGCGTGGGCTCTTCCGGCGACTCGGGGACGCGGATCACGACGGTGCACATTTCGGCGCTCCTCGGGTGGGTCGTACGGCGGGTGGGCCGGGTGTTCGGGCAGTCGTGCCAAGATCGGAGGGTGTTCGTCGTGGTCGGGGTCACCGGTGGCATCGCCGCCTACAAGACGGTTCAGCTCGTGCGCCTGCTCGTCAAGGACGGGCACGAGGTCCACGTCGTCCCCACGGAGGACGCGCTGCGCTTCGTGGGGATGCCGACCTGGGAGGCGATCAGCCGTCACCCCGTGACGACCTCCGTCCACGACGACGTCGCACGGGTTCGTCACGTCGCGCTCGGCCAGGCGGCTGACCTCGTGATCGTGGCGCCCGCGACGGCGAACACCCTGGCGAAGATGACCGCGGGGCTCGCGGACGACCTCCTGGGAACGACCCTACTCGCCACCACGGCACCGGTCGTCGTGGCGCCCGCGATGCACACCGAGATGTGGCGACACCCCTCGACGGCCCACAACATGGCGGTGCTGCGCGAGCGCGGCGTCATCGTGGTCGGCCCGGCGGACGGTGAGCTCACCGGCGGCGACAGCGGACCGGGACGGATGTCGGAGCCCGAGGTCATCGTCGAAGCCGCGCTCGCCGCGGCCGAGGGCGGCGCCGGCGACCTGCGCGGACTGCGCGTCGTCGTGAGCGCCGGTGGCACCCGCGAGCCGATCGATCCCGTCCGCTACATCGGCAACCGCTCCAGCGGACGGCAGGGCGTCGCCGTCGCCCTCTCCGCCGCGGAGCGCGGGGCCGACGTCGTGCTCGTCGCCGCCCACGTGGACGACGGCGTGCTGGCCGCGGCATCCGCTCGGCCCGGTCTGCGGGTCGTGCGCGCGGGCACCGCGGCGGAGCTCGGCGAGGCCGTCGCGGCGGAGGCTGGAGCGGCCGATGTCATCGTGATGGCGGCCGCCGTCGCCGACTACCGCGTGGCCGAGGTGTCGCCGCTCAAGCGTTCCAAGGAGTCGGCTCCGGTCGGCGGCATCACGCTCGACCTCATTGAGAACGACGACATCCTTGCGGGACTCGTCCGGGGTCGGCACGAGGGGCAGACGATCGTCGGATTCGCGGCCGAGACGCCGGGCGACGGCGAGACCCTCCTCGACCGAGGGCGGCGCAAGGCGGCGCGCAAGGGGGCCGATCTGCTCGCGGTGAACGAGGTGGGCTGGTCGAAGGGATTCGAGGCCGCCGACAACGCCGTCACGATCATCAGCGCCGACGGCGAGGTCATCGGTGCCCGGCGAGGGAGCAAAGAAGACGTCGCCGAAGCCCTCTGGGACGCGGTCCGCATGGTGCGCGAAAGCCAAGCCAAAACAAAGTAACGAATAAGTAACGGCGCATGTAGAGTGGTCCGCACCACGTCGACGACGACGTGGGGTACGACCCCCGGAGGACATGCCCGATGCCCTACTCCGCGGCATCCGATCGCGCCCGCGACCGGATCCACGCCCTGTCCGTCATGTGCGTCCTCGCGATCGCGAGCCTGGTGATCGCCTTCCTCGGCGCCACTCCTGCGCGCGTGAGTTCGCGCGAGCTGATGGGGGACGAGCGGACGCCGGGAGAAGCCGCGTTCATCGCCAGCCATCGCGGGGGAGCGGCGACCGCGCCCGAGAACACGCTGCCCGCCATCACCGCCGCGCTGGCGGCCGGGTTCGACTACGTCGAGGTCGACGTCGCGCTCACCGCCGACCGGCAGCCGGTGCTCATGCACGACAAGACGGTCGATCGCACCACCGACGGTCACGGGCGGCTCGCGTCCCTGAGCCTGGCCGAGGTCAAGGCCCTCGACGCCGGCGCCTGGTTCGACCGCGGCTTCGCCGGCACTCCGGTCCCCACCTTCGTGGAGTTCCTCGACGCGCTCGTCGCCGCCGACGGGCGCGCGATCGTGGAGCTGAAGGGCGAATGGGATGCCGCGGCCGTCGACGCGGCGGTCGCCGAGGTCGCCGCGCGCGGCCTCGAGCGCCGCATCGTCTTCGCGAGCTTCGATGCGCGGACGCTCGCGCTCGCTGCGGCCGGCTCGGACGTGCTGTCGCGGCTGCTCATCCTGAAGCAGCTCCCGTCGGACGTCGTGAGCGCGGTCGCCGAGGCCGGAGCGCGCGGTGTCGTCGTGAACCGCAAGGCGGTGCTCGCGCGGCCGGGCATCGTCGATGAGCTGCACGCCGCAGGCGCGCGCGTGGTCGTCTACACGCTCAACGACGACTCCCAGTGGGACGAGGTCACGGCCCTCGGCGTGGACGGCATCGTCACCGACGACCCGCACACGCTGTCGGAGTGGCAGAGCGCCTACGCCGGCCCGTGACGCCCGTGCTCGTGCGCGCGGCGTGGCCCGCGGCATCCGTCCGCCCGTCTCGTTAGGGTCGAAGGCGCGTCGCCCTTCCGTCATCCGCGGCGCGCGAGAGGTGGCGTGGGAATGGTCGTGCAGAGCCGGTTGACGCGGATCGTGATCGGGTGCGTCGCGCTCACGGCCCTGGCGGCTGTCGTCACCGGATGCCGGCCCGAGTCCGAGGCGACGCCCTCGAGCAGTCCCTCGATCACGATGAAGGACCAGACGCCGGATCCGTCTGCGACCCCGGTCGAGACCGAGAAGCCCCAGGCCGATTTCGAGGTGCCCGGCGCGTGCGAGGAGATCTACTCCGCTGCGATGCTCGCGCAGCTGCAGTCGGCGAACCCGCCCCTCAACGACCCGGGCGTGACGATGCTCTCGACGGAGAACGCCGACCTGCTCGAGATCATCCACGGCGGAGCGCCGACGCTGCGCTGCTCGTGGGGGCAGCCGAGCGAGTTCGGGCTCGCGACCAACGTGACCGCGGTCGACGCCGATCAGGAGAAGGCCGTGCTCGCGGCGCTGCCCGTGGCGGGCTTCGGCTGCGAGGTGCTCGGCGACGGCACCGTGTGCCGCATCGAGCAGAAGGGCGTGACGCTCGACGACAAGGAGTACACCCGCGGCGAGACGCACTACGTCGGCGGCGGCGGACTCGTGACGACGGCGTGGATCAACTTCGCCCCCGAGGGGTACACCGAAGACATCGTGGCGACGCTCTGGGGCTGAGTCCCGCGTTTTCCCGCGCGGGTTTGCCCCGTTCCGGGGTCCGTTCCCCTAGAATGGTGCGCGGGGAACCGCTGACGATGTCGCAGCTCGCAGAAGCGAGTGCCCGCGACCGCCGGCGGCGAATCCCTGATCCCGCGTTCGCGACGGCGTTCGCGCCGCCCGCGGGAGCACGCAGAACCATCGGCGTCATCCGATTCCCGCCGGACCCCCTATCCGGCATTCACGCTCAGGAGGAGCATGCCGACCACGGCACCCGCCCAGACGGCGCAGCGTCGCCGCAAGTCCTCGTCCGCGCGCCGCGACGACGAGGCCCCCATCATCCCGATCCTCGCCCGCAAGGTGCGCGAGGTCGAGGCGAAGGCCCAGCGCGGCAAGCTCGGGCCGACCAACCGCGTCAAGTTCCAGGTCATCGCGTTCCTGGTGCGCGAGGAGCGCGCGCGTGTGAAGGGCGACACGGAGCTGACGGATGCTGCGCGCGCCGAGTTGCTGAAGCGGCTCGACGGCGTCGCCACCATCCTCGCGAAGACCGCTGCGCGCGACACTTCGCTCATCCAGCTGCTCGAGGTCGACCAGGCCACCTCTCCCGTCGCCCGGCGCATGCGCCGTGACTGGCTTTTGGAGTCGGGTGCCGAGCTGGCGCCCGACGAGCTCATCATCACCGACGTCGCCCCGGTCGTCGCGACCGTCGTGCCGGCCGCGCTCGCGGAGCGTCAGGTCGTGCCGCAGCAGGTCGAGGCACGACGCGAGTCCAACCCGTTCCTCGCGCCCGACCTCACGGCCCGCGCCCCGAAGCAGACGCCGCGCCGGCGCCTCGACAGCTGGGAGCTCATGGGCCCGCTGTACAAGGCGTTCGAGACGGGTGCCGGCGGCGCCGCCGCCTCGATGGACCTCCCGCCGGTCCCCGAGTTCGACCGCCTGTCGCCGAAGGGCCTCGAGGTCATGCCGCACCAGTCGCGGTTCCTCGAGTCGGTGCGCGCCGGCCACCGGACGTTCCTCCTCGCCGACGAGCCGGGCCTCGGCAAGACGGCGGAGTCGGTGCTCGCAGCATCCGTCGCGGGTGCGTATCCGCTCCTCGCGGTCGTCCCGAATGTCGTGAAGATGAACTGGGCGCGCGAGGTGGAGCGCTGGACGCCCCACCGCCGTGCCACGGTGATCCACGGCGACGGTGAGGGCATCGACGCGTTCGCTGACGTGTTCATCGTCAACTACGAGATCCTCGACCGCCACCTGTCGTGGCTCAGCTCGATCGGGCTGAAGGGCATGGTCGTCGACGAGGCGCACTTCATCAAGAACCTCACCTCGCAGCGCTCGCAGAACGTGCTGGCGCTCGCGACGCGCATCCGCGAGCAGACGCCCAACCCGCTGCTGCTCGCCCTCACCGGTACGCCGCTGATCAACGACGTCGAGGACTTCGACGCGATCTGGCGCTTCCTCGGCTGGACCACCGGCGAGAAGCCCGGTCCGGTGCTGATGGAGAAGCTCGACGAGACCGGGCTCACGCCCGCCGACAAGTCGTTCTATCCCGAGGCGCGCGACGCGGTCATCTCGATGGGCATCGTGCGGCGCAAGAAGAAGGATGTCGCGGCCGACCTGCCCGACAAGCTCATCGCCGACCTCCCCGTGGAGCTCGACGACGAGTTCGGTCGCTCGATCCGCCAGGCCGAGCGCGAGCTCGGTGAGCGTCTCGCCGCGAAGTACCGCCGCATCATCGAAGCGCGCGGCGACCGCGGCCACGGCCCCGGCCACATCGACGAGGACATCGTCCGCCTGGTGGCGCACAACGAGCTCGAGGAGTCGAAGGCCGCCGGCACCGGCTCGGAGAACGTCTTCACCATGGTGCGCAAGATCGGCCAGGCCAAGGCTCAGCTCGCCGCCGATTACGCCGTGCAGCTGCAGCGCTCGGTCGGCAAAGTCGTGTTCTTCGCCAAGCACATCGACGTCATGGACACCGCCGAGGCGCACTTCGCGGCGGCAGGGCTCAAGACGGTGTCGCTGCGCGGCGACCAGGCCACCACGGCCCGCCAGCAGGCGATCGACGCGTTCAACAACGACCCCGAGGTCGGCATCGCGGTCTGCTCGCTCACCGCGGCAGGCGTCGGCGTGAACATGCAGGCGTCGTCGAACGTCGTGCTCGCGGAGCTGTCCTGGACGGCTGCCGAGCAGACGCAGGCGATCGACCGCGTGCACCGCATCGGCCAGGACGAGCCCGTGACCGCGTGGCGCATCATCGCCGCCCACACGATCGACACCAAGATCGCCGAGCTCATCGACTCCAAGCAGGGTCTCGCCGCCCGCGCGCTCGACGGCGAGGCCGTCGACCCGCAGTCGAGCGACTCGGTGCAGCTGTCGGCGCTCATGCACCTGCTGCGTCAGGCGCTCGGCGCCGCGTAACCCGCGACTCGACGAGGGGCGGTGCGGGCTCGCGCCGCCCCTTCGTCGTCCGCAGGAGCGTGATCCCTGGCCCGCTAGGGTGGCGGGATGTCTGTCGACGCCGACGTCCTGCTGGCGGGCCCGCGCGGCCGTCGCCTGTGCCTGGAGTATGCGCTGGCGTGCGCGTTCCGGGCCGAGACGACCGAGAGCCGTGAGGCTGCGAACACGATCTGGTGGGCCGCCGGCGCCTTCGAGACGAACGGCACCACGATCGTGCTCCGCTCCAGCGGCGACAGGACACGATACGACCCGCCGACGGCATCACCCGCGGACGCGGCCGCGGCGCTCGATGCCATCGGGCTCGACGCGCCGACTTCCGCGACGCTGCGCGATGCGCTCGCGGCATCGGTGCAGGCGGCGATGTACTGGCAGGAGCCGGACGGGCGTGATCTGCTGTGCGCGACCGACGACGTCCGTGCAGCCCTGCGCCGCGTCGCGGCGTTCCTCGCCGGCTCGCCCCTCGCCGCGTGGTGGAGTGACGGTGTCGCGGAGGGCGACCAGTGGGCCGTGCCCTGGGACGGTGCCGGTCGCGCGTCCTCGGATGTCGCGGCGGACCTGCGCGGGTGGCGCGAGCGGACGCTCGCCGACAACGCCCGCGCCGCCCGCGAGCGCCCCGACGATCCGACCGCGCCGTGGGGTGGTCCGTGGTGGTCGATTCCGCCGACCTCTCTGGTGCGGACGACCCGAGGGCTCGCCGGCGACGGGCCGGCGGGACTCTGGTTCGTCGAGGACTCCTTCGGCGAGGACGCCGCCTCGGCGACGCCCGTCGACGTGTACCCGGCGCGCGTGGTCGAGATCGACGGCCCGGAGGACTGGGCGCGGCTGTGCGCGCAGCATCCACTCGATGTCACCGCCTCCCGACGCCACGACTGGTTCCGCGTCACCGGTCTCGACCGCAGGTGGGTCATCCCCGACTGGGCTGCCGTCGCCGCCGAGGCGGACGCCGTCCATCTCAGCGTCGCGGGCTACCTGTCGACCGCCACACGGCTCATCGAGGTCGACGGTGGAGGCGCGTCGGTGCTCGCCGGATGGAACCCCGAAGAGACGTTCTGGTTCCGCGGGACGTCGGCGCGCCCGGCGGGCGAGCAGCGGTGGCGGCGCGAAAACGATGCCTGGGAGCGCATCGCGGACTGACCCGGCCTGGGCCCGCGGGCCCCGTGTGGCAGGCCGGGCGATCCGGCACTAGTGTCAGGGGAGGCAGCGACGCCGACCCTCTTCACCGACCCGACAGCGAGGAACACAGCAATGAAGATCGGCATCCTGACGAGCGGCGGCGACTGCCCCGGGCTCAACGCAGTGATCCGTGGCGTGGTGCTCAAGGGCACGACGAAATACGACCTCGAGTTCGTCGGCATCCGCGACGGCTGGCGCGGAGTGGTCGACGGCGATTTCTTCCCGCTGACCCGGCACGAGGTGAAGGGCCTGTCGAAGGTCGGCGGCACGATCCTCGGCACCTCGCGCACGAATCCGTACGAAGGACCGCGCGGCGGCGCCGAGAACATCGCCAAGACGATGTACGGCCACCGCCTCGACGGCATCATCGCGATCGGCGGCGAGGGAACCCTCGCGGCCGCGAACCGCCTCTCGAACGACGGCATCAACGTGCTCGGCGTCCCGAAGACGATCGACAACGACCTGCGCGCCACCGACTACTCGTTCGGCTTCGACACCGCCGTCAACATCGCGACGGACGCGATGGACCGCCTGCGCACCACCGGCGACTCGCACCAGCGGTGCATGGTCGCCGAGGTGATGGGCCGCCACGTGGGCTGGATCGCCCTGCACGCCGGCATGGCTGCGGGTGCCCACGCCATCTGCATCCCCGAGGTGCCGATGTCGATCGACGAGATCACCGCGCTCGTCTCGAAGGCCCACGACCGCGGCCGCGCGCCGCTCGTGGTCGTGTCGGAGGGCTTCACCCTGACCGGCATGGACGAGGCTTACAGCGACAAGGGGCTCGACGCGTTCAACCGCCCGCGCCTCGGCGGCATCAGCGAGATCCTCGCGCCCGAGATCGAGCGCATCACGGGCATCGAGACCCGCGCAACCGTGCTCGGCCACATCCAGCGCGGCGGCTCGCCGTCGGGCTTCGATCGTGTGCTCGCGACACGCCTCGGCCTGCACGCCGCCGACGCGGTCGTCGACGGCGCGTGGGGTCAGATGGTCGCGATGCGCGGCACCGACATCGTGCGCGTCCCGTTCGCCGACGCGCTCGGCGAGCTCAACACCGTTCCCCTCTACCGCTACGAAGAGGCCGCCGCGCTGTTCGGCTGACACTGCGCGGTGGGATGACGGATGCCTCGGCCCGAGGCATCCGTCCGCACCCCTGACGTCAGGCTCGCACGCGTGCCACGATGGCGTCGTGGCTGGGGTGGCCGTGAGTCCCGTGCTGATCGGACGCCAGGGGGAGTTCGAGGCGCTGCGCCGCGCGCTCGCGGACGGCAGAGCCGGAGCTCCGCGCGCGATGGTGATCCGCGGCGAGGCGGGGATCGGCAAGACCCGGCTCGTCCAGGAGGCGATCCAGTCGTTGCGAACCGACGCGTCGGCCGACGATCCGCCCGTGGTCGTCGCGACGGCGCAGTGCGTCGACGGTGGTGACGGCGCCCCGCCGTTCCACGCGCTGCGGGGACTGGTCCGTGATCTGCGGGCAGGCGTGGGGGACGGGCTGCTCGACATCGCGTCGGCATCGCCGGGTGTGCGGCGCACTCTGGGCGTGCTGGTCCCGGAACTCGCGGAATCCGCGGCGGCGGTCGCGCCCGAATCGATCGAACCTTCCTCCGACGTCGTCTCGGATGCGATCGAGACCGTCGTGGAGCGCCTCAGCGAGCGGTTCCACGTCGTGGTCGTCGTCGAGGACCTGCACTGGGCGGACGCCCTCACCGCATCCTTCGCCACGCTGCTCGCGATCACCCTGCGTGGTCGCCACCTCACCGTCGTCCTGACCTATCGGTCCGACGAGGTCGCGGGCCGTCCTGCGCTGTCGGGTGTCGTGGCGCTCGAGGCCCGGCGAGACATCGAGCACCTGGAGCTCGCGCGGCTCTCCGGCGCGGAGGTCGGCAGCCAGATCGAGGCGATCGCGCCGGGCCGGTTCTCCGGTGCGGGCACCGACGCGATCGCCGCACGCAGCGGCGGGGTGCCGTTCTTCGTCGAGGAGCTCGTCTCGCTCGAGGGGGAGGAGCTGCCGGGGGCACTTCGCGACCTCCTGCTTCTCCGATATCGCAGTGCCTCGCCGGGGGCACGGCAGATCGTCGCGCTGCTCTCCGTCGGCGGCGACGACGTCGACCACGACATCCTCCTGCGGGTGTCGGGACGCGATCGTACGGTCCTCGACGATGGTGTCCGGGAGGCGCTCGAGCGAGGGCTCGTCACGGTCACGGCGACCGGGTACGGGTTCCGCCACGCCCTGCTGCGCGAGGCGGTATACGGCGACGTGCTGCCCGGCGAGCGTCGCGACGCCCACCGCGTCTACGCCGATGCGCTCGAGAGCGCCGGCGCGTCGTTCTCGACGCTGGCCGCGGTCGCGGAGCATCGGGCGAGGGCCGGAGACGTTCCGGCTGCGTTCGACGCCACGGTGCGGTGTCTCGCTCAACCCGGCTCCGAACTCGCGCCGTCCACGACAGCAGCGCTCTGGCGCCGCCTCGCCGACTGGTGGGATGACGTCCCCGACGCGCAAGACCGGGTCGGCGGGGCGTCACGCATGGAAGTGCTGCGACGGGCGGCGGAATACCTCTGGCACGCCGGCGACTACCTCGAGGCGCGGTCCGCGGTCACCGCAGCGCTCGACCTTCCCGGACCGAGCGACCCCGTCGAACGCGCAGCGGCACTGTGGTGGCTCGTGATGTGCGAAGGCTGGATCAGCATCCGCGCCGATGAGGAGGCACTCGCCGAGGCGGACGCGCTGCTTGCCGGCCGCACGGAATCGGCCGCACTGGTGCAGCTCGCGCGGGTGCGCAGCATCAGCGGCCGGCACGACATCGCTGCACTGGAGGAGGCTGTCGTCATCGCACGCGACGCCGGAGACGCCGAGACGCTCGCGATCTGTCTGACCAATCTCGCGGTGCGCTTCGTCCACGACGGGGAGGACGAGCTCGCCGCCGCCACCGCCCGAGAGGCGCTCGAGGTGACGTCTCGAGCCGGCGGAAGACATCGCGCCCTGCTGGTGCTCGCCAACATCCGGTTCTTCGGGGCACGCTATCGCGAGGCAGCCGAGGTCTTCGAGTCGATGCGTCGCGAAGCTCTCGAGACCGGCCGCGAGCGCGGACACGGCGCCATCGCGACGATAGGTCTGGGCCATGCGCTGATCCCTCTCGGTCGGCTGAAAGAGGCTGAGGCGCACGCGCATCGCGCCCTGCAGCTCCTGGTGGTGCCGTTCGACCGTTCGGCGGCCCTTCGCATCCTCGCGGAGCGCGACCTGTGGGGCGATCGACCGGCGGCCTATGCCGAGAAGCGGCGGATGATCGACGATGAGATGCGCGACGTCCTCGATGTACCTGACGAGGACTTCGGATGGCGGCGGCTGGATCTCTTGGAGGCGCTCGTCCGCATCGCCGAGGAGCCCGACGACCGCCGCAGGCTCGAGCTCGTGCGGGCCGGCGTCACGCGGGAGTCCGCACTGCGCGCCGCCGAGACGCAGCCGTGGGTGCGGCCGTGGTCGCTGCCGCTCCGCGCGTGGCTGGTGGCCGAAGGCCGCCGTGTGAGCGCTGCCGACCCGTCGCTGGACCGGGGGATCGCCCAGATCAGGGATGACGTCATGGCGCTGGTGTCACCGCCGACGATTCGCGGCGTCGTTCCGGTGCTCGTGGACTTCGTCGCCGCCGCGCTGAGGGTGGATGCCGCCTTCGAGCCCCGTCTCGCCGCGTGGCGTGCGGTGCTCGCCGAGGTGCGCGCGGGCGAAGGTCTCGCGGTCCCGTTCGTGCACCTCGCAACGCTCCACCTCGCGGAGGTGCTCGTCGAGTCGGGCGACCGCGCCGGCGCGGAGGCGACGCTCGCGCAGCTGGGTGATTCCGCGGGCGCCGAGGGCGACGCGCTCGTCGCGCGATGGGCCGACGAACTCGCGGCCCGTGCCGGTCTGGGCGGCGACCCGGGCACGAGGATCGCGTCCCTCACCGAACGCGAGTCACAGGTTCTCGAGCTCGTCGCGCGCGGCATGACCAATCCGCAGATCGGCCGCGAGCTCTTCATCAGCCCGAAGACGGCATCGATCCACGTGTCGTCGATCCTCACGAAGCTCGGCGTGGCCAACCGAACGGAGGCCGCCGCGTTCGCCCGCGAGGCTCGCCTCTGACCGCACCGGCCCGCCGGGCTCGTCGAACCCGAGAGGTCCGGCCGAGACCGAGGACGTCGTCCCCGGTCTCGGCCGAGATCCCCTGTCTCGCCGTCGCCGCGCCGGCTCAGGCGTCGGCGACGCCGAGCACGTCCAGCAGCCATGCGAGCTCGAACGCGCGCTCGCGCCACGCGTTGTAGCGGCCCGAGACGCCGCCGTGACCGGCGACCATCTCGCACTTGAGCAGGGCGTCGGCGCCGACCTCGCGGAGACGGGCGACCCACTTCGCCGGCTCGACGTAAAGGACCCGGGTGTCGTTGAGCGACGTGACGGCGAGGATGCGCGGGTACGCAGCATCCGTCCGCACGTTCTCGTACGGCGAGTACGACTTCATGTAGGCGTAGACGTCGGCGTTGTGCAGCGGGTCACCCCACTCGTCCCACTCGATCACCGTCAGCGGCAGCGACGGGTCGAGGATCGTGGTCAGCGCGTCGACGAACGGCACATCGGCGAGCACTCCGGCGAAGAGCTCGGGCGCGATGTTCGCGACCGCGCCCATCAGCAGGCCGCCGGCCGAGCCGCCCTCGGCGACGAGCTGCGAGGCCGTCGTGTACCCGTTGTCGATGAGGTGCAGTGCGCTGTCGACGAAGTCCGTGAACGTGTTGCGCTTGTTGAGGAGCTTGCCGTCCTCGTACCACTGGCGGCCCATCTCGCCGCCGCCGCGCACGTGGGCGACGGCGAAGACGACGCCTCGGTCGAGCTCCGACAGGCGCGGCACCGAGAAGCCGGGCTCGATCGAGTGCTCGTACGAGCCGTAGCCGTAGAGGTGGACGGGGCGCGGTGCCACGCCGGCGTCGCCGAACGAGCGCTTGTAGACGAGCGAGATCGGGATCTGCGTGCCGTCCTGGGCGGTCGCCCACACGCGGGCCTGCGCGTAGTCGTCGGGCTCGTAGCCGCCGAGCACCGGCTGCCGCTTGCGCAGGTACAGCTCGCGCGTGGCGACGTCGAGGTCGTACACGGTGCCGGGGGTGACGAACGAGCCGTAGCCGAGGCGCAGCAGGGGAGGCGCCCACTCCGGGTTGCCCCCGGTGCCCACCGAGTACAGCGGCTCGTCGAACGTGATCTCGTCGACGGCGCCCGTCGCGTAGTCGAGCATGCCGAGGCGGGCGAGGCCACCGCGGCGGTAGCCCACGACGCCCCAGTCGCGGAACGTCGAGACGCCGAGCAGACGCTCGCCGGGACGGTGGGGGATGACCACCGAGCGGTCGCCGGACGGATCGGATGCTGCCACCCGCACGAGCTCGAAGTCCAGGGCTCCGTCGTTGTGGAGGATGAAGAGCACGTCCTCGCCGTCGACGACGGCGTGCTCGGAGTCGTACTCGACCCCTTCGGTGCGCGGCCACACCACGCGCGGCTCGCCACGGAGGTGGTCGGCATCCAGGAGCCATTCCTCGGACGTGATGGACGAGCCGAGCCCGATCACGAGAAAGCGGTCGCTGCGCGTGAACCCGGCGCCCACCCAGTACTTCTCGTCAGGCTCGTGGAAGAGCTTCGCGTCGTCGGCGACGGCCGTGCCGAGCTCGTGCAGCCAGACGGTGTCGGGGCGCCACGCGTCGTCGACCGTCGTGTAGACGATGAAGCGGCCGTCGGGGGAGAAGGTCGCGCCCGCGAAGGTGTCGGGGATCTCGTCGGGGAGCTGCTCGCCGGTCACGAGGTTGCGCACGCGCACCGTGTAGCGCTCGTCGCCCGCGACGTCGACGCCGTAGAGCATGAGGGTGCCGTCGTTCGACACCTCGAAGCTGCCGAGCGAGAAGAACTCGTGGCCCTCCGCCTCGACGTTGCCGTCGAGCAGGATCTGCTCGCCCGCCACCTCGACGTCGGGGGAGAGCTCAGGGGGCGTCCAGTCGTCGGCGGACGCGAGCGGGGCGCGGCACTGGATGCCGTACTGCTTGCCCTCGAGCGTGCGGCCGTAGTACCACCACTCGCCGCGGCGGGTCGGCACCGACAGGTCCGTCTCGAGCGTGCGGCCCTTGATCTCGCCGAAGATGCGCTCGCGCAGGCCCTCGAGGTGCGCCGTGCGCTGCTGCGTGTACGCGTTCTCGGCCTCGAGGTGCGCGATGACGGCCGAATCCTCCTTCTCGCGGAACCACTCGTAGCGGTCTTCGACGTCATCGCCGTGATGGGATCGGACGATCGGACGGATGCCGGCGACAGGGGCGGACGGGGCGGGTGCGGAGTCGCTGAGAGTCACCGTTCCACGCTAGTCGTCTCCGAGTTGACCGTCAGGGTCGCCGATGTAGGATTCTTCCTGGCCGGTTGCCGGTTCCTGAACTCTTGGTGAACTCTTCGTTCGTCGCGCCGATCTCGTCGGCACACCCCTCCACATTCTCCTCACCGAAAGCGAACGGTGGAAACCGCAACCCTCATCATCGTTCTGGTGATCGCGCTGGCGCTGTTCTTCGACTTCACGAACGGCTTCCACGACACCGCGAATGCGATGGCGACGCCCATCGCCACCGGCGCGCTCAAGCCCAAGACCGCCGTCCTGCTCGCCGCGCTCCTCAACCTGGTGGGCGCGTTCCTGTCGACGGAGGTGGCGCAGACGATCTCGGGCGGCATCATCAACGAGGATCAGATCTCGCACGACATCTTCCCCGAGATCATCCTCGCCGGCCTCATCGGCGCCATCACGTGGAACATGCTGACCTGGCTCCTCGGTCTTCCCTCGTCGTCGTCCCATGCCCTGTTCGGCGGGCTCATCGGCGCCACGATCGTCGGCGTCGGTGTCTCGGCGGTCAACTTCGGCGTGGTGATGTCGAAGGTGATCCTGCCGGCGTTCATCGCGCCGGTCACGGCGGGAGTGATCGCGTTCACCGCGACGAAGCTCGCGTACGCGCTCACGCGACGCTACGACAGCAAGCCCGACGGACGGGACGGCTTCCGCGTCGGTCAGATCTTCACGTCGTCGCTGGTGGCGCTCGCCCACGGCACGAACGACGCGCAGAAGACCATGGGCATCATCACGCTCCTGCTCATCACGTCCGGCCTGCAGTCCGCGTCGAACCCCGAGCCGCAGACCTGGGTGATCTTCGCGTGTGCGATCACGATCGCCCTCGGCACCTACATGGGGGGCTGGCGCATCATCCGCACCCTCGGCAAGGGCCTCACCGAGGTCAAGCCGGCGCAGGGCTTCTCGGCCGAGGCGTCGACGGCGTCCACGATCCTCGCCTCGAGCGCCCTCGGCTTCGCGCTGTCGACCACGCAGGTCGCGTCGGGATCGGTCATCGGCTCGGGCCTGGGCCGTCGCGGCTCGCAGGTGCGGTGGCGCACCGCGGGCCGGATCATGGTCGGCTGGATCCTCACGCTTCCCGCGGCCGGTGCGGTCGGCGCGATGGCGGCGCTCATCGTCGTGTGGCTGCCCGTGTGGGGCGTCATCATCGACGCGATCCTCGCGGTCATCATCATCCTCTTCCTCTTCATGCGTTCGCGCCGCGACGAGGTGACCGCATCGAACGCAATGAGCGAGGTCGCAGACTCCGGCCGCGCCGTCAAGGTCAAGCGCAACCCGCCGCCCACGCGTCGCCAGCGCGCGATGGCGCGCGAGGAGGCTCGCCGCGTGGCCGCGGCGGAGGCGGCCGCAAAGAAGGCCGCCAAGGCCGCCGGGCGATCTGAGAACCGGCCGAAGGACGGAGGCCCGCGATGATCATCAACTGGCTCGCCTTCGTTCAGGTGTTCGTCGCGGCGTTCATCTCGGCCGTCGTGGTCGTCTCGTTCTACGCGCTCGGGCTGCGACTGCTCGTGCGCGCCGGCCGCGCTCCCGTGGTGGCTCCCGCGGAGTTCACCGACGCCATCACCGTCATCTCCGAGAAGGAGGCGCGGCGCGCCGAGAAGGCCGCAGCCAAGGCCGCCAAGCGCAGCCCGCTGACCGTCGGGCAGAAGCGGTTCGCCCTCATCGGTGCCTACGCGTGCTTCGCCGTCTGCGCCGCAGCCGTGGCCGGCGGACTGCTGCTCATCGTCTTCAACCACTGAGCGACGCGACCGCGCCGGGACGGGATGCTGTCGGCACGACCGCCTAGGCTGAGGCCCATGGCCACCGCCACATCCGTCCAGTTCGGTCAGTACCCGCCTGCGCGGCGCACGCTGCTGCACGTGAGCGACACGCACCTGCTCGCGGGCAACGCGCCGCTCGGTGGCCGTTTCGACACCGCGGCGAACCTCGCCCGGACGCTCGAGGCGGCCGAGACGACCGGCATCCGTCCCGACGCGATCGTGTTCACCGGCGACCTCGCGGATCTCGGCGAGCCCGAGGCGTACATCGCCCTGCGCGCCGCGGTGGAGCCGGTGGCGGAACGACTCGGTGCGCCCGTGGTGTGGGTCGCCGGAAACCACGACGAGCGCCCCGCGCTGCGGCGCGACCTGCTCGGGCTGGAGCCGACCGAGGAGCCCGTGACCGGCGTGTGGGATCTCGGCGGGCTGCGGCTCATCGGTCTCGACTCGACGGTGCCCGGCTGGCATCACGGCGACCTCGACCACGGGCAGCTCGAGTGGCTGCGCCATGAGCTCGCGACGCCGGCGCCGCTCGGCACGATCCTCGCGCTCCACCACCCGCCGCTGCCGTCGCACGTGCCGCTGTTCGACATCCTCGAGCTCCGGGAGCAGGGGCGGCTCGCCGACGTGATCGCCGGCACCGATGTGCGGGCGATCCTCGCGGGCCACCTGCATTACTCGACGAGCGGCACGTTCGCGGGCGTCCCGGTGAGCGTCGCCGCAGCCACCTGCTACACGATGAACCTCGCGCGCCCGGCGGCGGACGTCAACGGCATGGACGCCGGCCAGTCGTTCCACCTCGTGCACGTCTACGACGACACGATCACCCACGCCGTCGTGCCCGTCGTCGACGCGCCGACCGGCGATGTGTTCTCCGCCGAATGGGTCGAGCGGATGTCGCGGCTCACGCCCGAGGAGCGACTCGAGGCGTTCTCACGCAAGCGCCGCTGACGGCGTCCTCCTCGCCACGTCCCGACCGCCACTGTGTATGCGGTCGTGTGGTCAGGTGTACGCCGTGTACAGCCCGGTCGACGGGTGCCGCGGGTAGGCTCGAAGCATCCCGCACACCGCTGTGAACGACCCACGAGGACTGCAACACATGGCTCTGGACGCAATGACGCGAACCCGCATCGAGACCGACTCCCTGGGATCCCTGGAGATCCCCGCCGACGCGTATTGGGGCATCCACACCGCCCGCGCGCTCGAGAACTTCCCGATCTCGAAGAGGCCGATCTCGGTCTACCCCGACCTGGTGCGGGCGCTCGCGATGGTGAAGCAGGCGTCGGCCCGCGCGAACCGCGAGATCGGTGTGCTCGACCCTGCCAAGGCGGATCTCATCGACCGCGCCGCCCAGCTCGTCATCGATGGCGACTTCCACGACCAGTTCGTCGTGGGCGTGATCCAGGGCGGCGCCGGGACGTCGACCAACATGAACGCGAACGAGGTCATCACCAACATCGCGCTCGAGCTCGCCGGGCGCCCCAAGGGCGACTACGACTTCCTGTCGCCGATCGACGACACGAACCGCAGCCAGTCGACGAACGACGTCTACCCGACCGCCATCAAGGTCGGCCTCGGTCTGGACTTGAAGACGCTGCTCGAGGAGCTCGACCTGCTGCGCCGCGCGTTCCTCGCGAAGGCCGTCGAATTCCACGACGTGCTCAAGGTCGGCCGTACGCAGCTGCAGGACGCCGTGCCGATGACGCTCGGGCAGGAGTTCCACGGGTTCGCGACGACCCTCGGCTACGACCACCAGCGCCTCACCGAGAACGCCTACCTCCTTTACGAGGTCAACATGGGCGCGACCGCGATCGGCACCGGCATCACGACCCACCCTGCGTACGCGCCCGCCGTGCTGCGCCACCTGCGCGAGATCTCGGGACTCGACCTCGCCACCGCCTCCGACCTGGTCGAGTCGACCAGCGACACCGGCTCGTTCATGTCGTTCTCGGCGTCGCTCAAGCGCAACGCGATCAAGCTGTCGAAGATCTGCAATGACCTGCGTCTGCTGTCGTCGGGCCCGCAGGCGGGATTCGGCGAGATCAACCTGCCCGCGCGGCAGGCGGGGTCGAGCATCATGCCCGGGAAGGTGAACCCCGTCATCCCCGAGGTCGTCAACCAGGTCGCGTTCTCGGTCGCGGGCGCCGACCTCACCGTCACGATGGCAGTCGAGGGCGGGCAGCTGCAGCTCAACGCGTTCGAGCCGGTCATCGCGCACTCGATCTTTCAGTCGATCACGTGGCTGCGTCAGGCGATGTTCACGTTGCGCGTCAACTGCGTAGACGGCATCACCGCGAACCGCGAGCGGCTCGGCGCCATGGTGGGTTCATCCGTCGGCGTCATCACCGCGCTCACGCCGTTCATCGGCTACGCGGCCGCCGCGGCGCTGGCGAAGGCCGCCCTGCTCACCGGGCGCGGCGTCGCCGACCTCGTCGTCGAGGCCGGGCTCATGTCGCGAGACGAGGTCGCCAAGCAGCTCTCGCCCGCCCGCCTGTCGGGGCTCGAGACCGTCACCGCCGCCATCCCGATCGTGGTGGCGCCTGAGGACGTCATCGAGGAGGCTCCGGCAGACACGCGCTGAGCCGGTTGCCGCGGACGGCTCCCGATCGATAACGTCAGGGAGACTCGAACGAAAGGCGAGAAATGACCGATCCGCAGAACCCGGCCGCGCCCGAGCCGCCGCAGCAGCCCGCGGCGCAGCCCACTGCGCCTCAGCCGCCCGCCGACGCGCCGGCTCCGCCCGCGGCAGAGCCCGCCGCTCCCGCGCCGGCTCCGCCCGCGGCAGAGCCCGCCGCTCCTGCGCCCGACTACTCGGCCCCGTCCGCGCCCGCAGCCCAGCCCGAGTACGCGGCAGCTCCGCCGGCGTACCCCGCGGGCGCTCCCGCCTCCAACGCCGCGCCCCCGGCGTACAGCGCGGCGCCGCCCGCCGCGTACGGGGCTCCGGCCGACGCGCCCGTCCCGGGCAAGACGCTCGGCATCGTCGCGTTCATCCTGTCGTTCTTCGTCCAGCTGGTCGCGCTGATCCTCGGCATCGTCGCGCTCGTGCAGAGCCGCAAGGCCGGGGTCAAGAACGGCTTCGCCCTCGCGGCGATCATCATCTCGGCGGTGCTGATCGTCGTCGGCATCATCGTGACGATCATCATCCTGACCGTGGTGTTCGGTGGTCTCGCAGCCGCCTGCGCCGAACTCGGCCCGGGTGTGTGGGAACTCCAGGGTGGCGGCACCATCACCTGCAACTGACGCAGGCATCGACATCGGAAGGCGGGTCCGCGACGCGGGCCCGCCTTCCGCGTCGTGAGGTGCGGCCTCAGCCGAGGATGCGGCAGTGCGTCGTGAGCGCGCCGATGCCGTCGATGCCGACGGTGACCGTCGAGCGGTCGCGCAGGAACACCTGCGGGTCCCGCGAGTACCCGGCGCCGCCCGGGCTGCCCGTCGAGATGAGCGTCCCGGGCAGCAGCGTCGCCGACTTCGACAGGTGCGAGATGAGTGTGGCGACCGGGCGTACCATCTGGCCCGTGGTCGCATCCTGCAGCATGGTGCCGTCGAGGACGGTCCAGATGTGGAGGTCCTGCGGATCGGGCACCTCGTCGGCAGTGACCACGAACGGACCCGTCGGCGTGAAGCCGTCGAACGACTTGCAGCGGGACCACTGCGCCTCGGAGTACTGGATGTCACGCGCGGTGATGTCGTTGACCACGGTGTAGCCCCAGACATGGTCGAGCGCGTCCTCGGGGGAGACGTCCTTCGCGGGAGTGCCGATGATGACGCCCAGCTCGGCCTCGTAGTCGACGGACTCGCTGAGCGACCGCGGCCAGATCGTGGTGTGGTCGTGCCCGGCGAGCGAGTTCGGCCAGAGCACGAACACCGTCGGCGTCGAGTCGGTCTTCAGCCCGAGCTCGCTGGAGTGCGCGGCGTAGTTGAGGCCGATCGCAAGGATCACCGGGGGCGCGAGGACCGCGGACGCGAAGCCCATTCCCTGGATCGGATGCCGCCTGCCGCGGTGTGCGGCATCCCGCACGCGTGCGAGCAGCTCATCGCCGCCGGCGATGAGCGCTTCGAGCACGCGGGGCGCTCCATCGAACAGCTCCTCGACGATCGCCACCTCGTCGCCATCGACGAGCGCGAGCCTCGGCTCGCCCGACTCCGGTGGCACGACATGGGCGAAGCGCATGCCCCCAACTTAGCCGCCGGGGTACGCGTGCGGGCGGTCCACAGCCCGTATGACGGGTGAGCGTTCTGCACCCATAGGCTGTGCGCATGACGCTCGACCCCGGTGCCTCCCGCCCCCGGCCCTCGCTCACGCCGCCGGAGTTCGCCTCCGCGCTCGCGCAGCCCCGCGTCGCGGCCCCCGCGGCGATCACGCCCCCGTCGTCCTCGCCCGAACCCGTGCAGATCCCGGCCGCGGCCGCGTCGCGTCGCGGACGCAGCGCGTCGGTCTGGATCATCGGCATCCTCGTGCTCGTGCTGATCGTGCTGGTGGCGTACTTCCTCACCGCGCTCGGCCCGGCGGCGTCGCTCATCGGGATGGTGCTGGCTGTGGTGCCGCTCGTCGGCGTTCTCTTCGCGGTGCGCATCGTCGACCGCTGGGAACCCGAGCCCCGCGGACTGCTCATCCTCGCGATCGCGTGGGGTGCGATCGCCGCCGTCGGGATCGCGCTGGGCGTCGACCTGCTGCTGTCGATGGTGTTCGGCCCCGCAACGGGCGCTCGCGAGGTGCTGCAGACCGTCGTCCAGGCACCGGTCGTCGAGGAGTTCGCGAAGGGGCTCGGCGTCTTCCTCATCTTCGCGACCGCCCGCCGCGCGTTCGACGGCCCGATCGACGGCATCGTCTATGGCGCCCTGGTCGGTGCGGGCTTCGCGTTCACCGAGAACATCCAGTACTTCGCCGTGAGCTTCATCGAGGGCGGCGCGACCGAGACGACCACGACGTTCTTCTTGCGCGGCATCCTGTCGCCGTTCGCCCATGTCATGTTCACCAGCGTCACGGGCTTCGCGCTCGGTCTCGCCGCGCGCCGCGGGCTGTCGACCGGTCAGGCGATCGGCCCCGGGCTGCTCGGGCTCGCGGGCGCGATCGCGCTGCACGCCTTCTGGAACGGGTCCGCCATGTTCGGCGACTTCTTCTTCCTCTACCTGACGCTGCAGGTGCCGCTCTTCATCGGGTTCATCCTCGGTGTCGTCGCGCTGAGGCGAGAGGAGTCGCGGCTCACGCGACGCCGGCTCGGCGAGTACGCCTCCGCCGGCTGGTTCACCCCGCAGGAGGTCGACATGCTCGCGACGTCAGGGGGGCGCAAGGCAGCCCTCGCGTGGGCGCGGACGCTGCGAGGAGACCGCACGTCGCTCATGAAGACCTTCATCACGGACGCCACGGCTCTCGCCGCGACGCGCCAACGGGCGATCACCGGGCGCGATCCCCAGGCCTCGGCTGAGGAACGCGATCTGCTCGCGAAGACCGCGGCGACCCGCGCCGCGATGTTCGCGCCGTAACGGGAGAACCCCCCGACTCAAGACTCAGCGCTCGGTGCCGCGGCGATGCCTGCGTGTCAACCGAGCGCTGAGTTGGTCTGCCCCCAGCATGCCGGGAGGCCTGCGCGGGTGTCAAGAGAACCCCGGCGGTTCCCCTGACGGCGAACTCGCTCGGCGCCGGCGGGCTTCCAATGGTTGGATGGACGCATGACTGACGACCGTACCAAGCCCGAGATCGACGCACCCGCCGGCCCGGCGCCGGCCGACCTCGTCGTCCGCGACATCGTCGTGGGCGAGGGCGCCGAGGCGAAGCCCGGCGACACCGTGACCGTCCACTACGTGGGCGTCGAGTACGAGACCGGCGAAGAGTTCGACTCGTCGTGGAACCGTGGTGAGAGCATCCAGTTCCCGCTCCGCGGCCTCATCCAGGGCTGGCAGGACGGCATCCCGGGCATGAAGGAGGGCGGTCGCCGCGAGCTCGTCATCCCGCCGCACCTCGCTTACGGTCCGGCCGGCGGCCACTTCCTCGGCGGCAAGACGCTCATCTTCGTCATCGACCTCATCA
Organism: Microbacterium sp. NPDC056057; assembly: GCF_042266945.1. Lineage (NCBI taxonomy): Bacteria > Bacillati > Actinomycetota > Actinomycetes > Micrococcales > Microbacteriaceae > Microbacterium > Microbacterium sp. NPDC056057. The sequence continues at coordinate 100,716 of NZ_JBHJWS010000005.1, read as the reverse complement.
AGGTCGGCTGAGCCCGACATCGATCGTCCGGAGGGACGGATGCCGCGGCATCCGTCCCTCCGTCGTTCCCAGGAGTTCTCACGTAATTTGCATTCACGGGAATAGAACTTCTGCAAGGCTGTGTTGGACCCCGTATGCCCGTCCCCTCGGGCGCCCCACACGGACCTGAACACGAAGGACGACCATGACCGACTCCACCACGATCGACGTTCCCGGTTACAAGGCAGGCACCTGGCTGCTCGACCCCGCGCACAGCGAGGTCACCTTCAGCGTGCGCCACATGATGATCTCGAAGGTGCGCGGCACCTTCGGAATGAAGAGCGCGACGCTCGTCGCCCCCGAGAACCCGCTCGACGCCAAGGTGGAGGCATCCGTCGACGTCACCTCCGTCGACACCAAGGACGAGGGCCGCGACAACCACCTGCGCTCCGCGGACTTCTTCGACGTCGAGAACCACCCCACCATGGAGTTCGTCTCGACCGGTGCCCACGTCAAGGACGGCGAGTTCTTCGTGGACGGCGACCTCACCATCCGCGGCGTCACCAAGCCCGTGTCGTTCGAGTTCGAGTTCGGCGGCTTCGGCACCGACCCGTGGGGCAACTACAAGGCGGGCGCGACGGCCAAGACGGTCGTGAACCGCGAGGACTTCGGCCTGACCTGGAACGCCGCCCTCGAGACCGGCGGTGTGCTGGTCGGCAAGGACGTCACGATCACGCTCGACCTGCAGGGCGCGCTCCAGCAGGACTGAACACGCGATACCGCGACGAAGAGCGGATGCCTCGACCCCGAGGCATCCGCTCTTCTCGTACGCAGCCGGGGCTCAGCCCGACACCGACACCGTCTCACGGACGCTGCCCGCGCCCTCGACGAGGTCGGCGTGGACGCGGGCCACGCCGCGGCGGGCGACCTTGTTCCGCCGGATCGTGCCGTCGACCGACGTGAAGTGCTCGGTCGAGTCGCCGTCGGTGAGATAGACCGGCTGCACGATGGTCCAGTCGAGCTCGGAGCCGCGCAGGACGCCCTCCTGGATCTCGGAGTCGATGATCTGCGGGCGGATCAGCAGCGCGAAGAGGATGCGGTCGGTCAGACGCAGGAGTGCGCGCGTGTCGCCGACCCCGTAGGACGACTGCACCACGAGCCGGTGCACGCCGACGCGACGCGCAGCCGCCACGATCTCGGCCGTGCCCTTCGAGCGGACGTCGTTGCGCGTGCCCTGAGCGCCCCGGAGCCGGACGCGCAGTGTCGGCTCCGAGATGCCGAGCGTGACGACGATCGCGTCGTGGCCGGGGATCACGGCATCCAGGACGGATGCCCGGGTGGCGTCGCCGTCGACGCGCTCCAGTCCCGCTCGGGCGGGGAGCGCGGAGGCGTGGCGGGCGAGGGCGGTCACCCGGTGGCCGCGCTCGAGGAGGGCGTCGCAGACGGCGCGGCCGGAGCCGCCGGTGGCGCCGATGACGAGGATGTTCATGAGGGTCTCCCTTCGGTGGTGTGGTCCCACTCTCGCCGTCGGCGTCCGGATGATCTATCGTCAGCAGTACGCATTTCTTGATCGATCGTCCGGAGGCGAGATGAGCGTCGCGATGCCGTGGGACAGCGAGGACGCCCTGACGGCCGCCCTCTATCGGGTGCGCATGCGCGGAGCGTTCTATTCGTGGACCGAGGCGTCGACCGAGTGCGCCGTCGAGATGCCGCAGTTCCCCGGCACTCTCAGCTTCCACATCGTCGCCCACGGCACGGCGTACCTCGAGGTCGACGGTGCCGACCCGGTGCGGCTGGACGCCGGCGAGCTCGCCCTCGTGCCGCGGGGGATCGGCCACCGCGTCGCGACGTCTCCCGGGGCGGAGGTCGTCGGCCGCGCAGACCTGCTGCCCCAGGCGATGCTCGGCGACGCGTTCTCGGTGCTGCGCATCGGGCCGGAGGTCGCGGAGCCGCCGCTCGCGCTCCTGTGCGGCGTCGTCGCGTTCGACTCGCCCGCCGTCGACGACATGCTCGCCGTGCTCCCGCCGATCGTCACCGTCGACTCCTCCCGTCATCCCGTGATGGCGGCGCTGCTGCCGCTGCTCGCGCGGGAGCTGCGCGAACCGAAGCCGGGTGGGGATGCCGTGGCAACGCGGCTGGCCGACGTCCTCGTCGTCGAGACCGTCCGCGCCTGGCTGGCCGATGAGCGCGCGGACTCGAACGGGTGGCTCGCAGCCCTGCGCGATCCGCAGCTGGGTGCTGTTCTCGCCGCCGTGCACCGCGATCCGGGGCATCCGTGGACCCTCGAGGTGCTCGCCCGCCGCGCGACGATGTCGCGGTCGGTGTTCGCGGCGCGGTTCGCGTCTGTCGTGGGGATGCCGCCGATGGCCTACGTGTCGGCCGCGCGGATGCGTGGCGCGCGCGCGATGCTCGCCGAAGGCAGCAGCGTGGCCGCGGTGGCCGCCGCGCACGGCTACGGCTCGGAGGCGGCCTTCAGCCGTGCGTTCGCACGCGTGACGGGGGAGACGCCCGGGGCGGTGCGCCGCAGCGCGGCCTGATGCCCGGCGTGCGGTGCAGCGTCAGGCGCGCGGGCGTCGGCGCAGTCGATCCTGGGCGAGCAGGATGCCGAGGAACACGACGAGCGCGCCGATCGGCTCATTCCACGTGATCGTCTCGCCGAGGATCAGGATGCCGAGGAGCACGCCGACGACCGGAGTGATGTAGGTCACGGTCGAGGCGCGCGTGGGTCCCCACGCGCGCACGGTGTTCTGGTTCCACACGTACGCGATGCCGGTGCCGAGGCACCCGAGCAGCAGCAGGCTCACCACGATCGGGACGTCCAGGCGCACGGGCGTCAGCACGAGGAACGGCGTCAGCAGTGCCATGACGACGCCGGCCATCGCGATGTAGCCGAACGTGAATGCGAGCGCCGACATCCCGGTGTTCGAGACGAAGCGCCGCATGTAGGCGAAGCTGAAGCCGTAGCTCGCGGTCGCACCGAGGATGGCGAGCTCGGCGACGAGGCTTCCGTCGACGGCGATGCCCTGCCACGGGGCGATGATCACCACCACGCCGAGGATGCCCACACCGATCCCGAGGACCTGCAGGGCCCTGAGCCGCTCGACGCGGAAGACCAGCCACGCCATGACCGCGGTCATGATCGGCGTGGTCGCGTTGAAGATGCTGGCGACGCCTGAACTGACGTGCTGCTGAGCCCACGAGAACAGCAGGAACGGGATGACGCAGAACGTGAGCCCGAGCACCGTCAGGTGCGCCCACACCGTGAAGCTGCGGGTCAGGTGCTCGCGCCGCAGGAGGACGAGGGCGCCGAGGGTCAGCGCGCCGAGGAGGATGCGGGTCCACGCGACCTGCGCGGGGGAGATGCCGGTGAGCGACACCTTCATGAAGAGGAAGCTCGCGCCCCACACGATCCCGGCGAGCACGAACTGCACCGTGATCCAGCGCGGGGACGGCAGTCGCTCCGCACGCAGCGCCGGCGCAGCCGTTCTTGTCGAGGTCACGGTGGCCACCGTACGCCCGCCCGCCGACGCCCGGGCCTGGGAGAGGATGCGACGTCCGAAATCCGCCGGTGTGCGGCCGTCAGGCTACGGCGCACCTCAGGGAACGGGATTCTCGGCGTCGTACGCGCGGAACCTCGGTGTCAGCCGCACCAGCGTGGCGACCAGGCCGATGATGATGAAGCCGCCCAGCAGCGGTGGGAGCCACAGCGCGGTGAGCGTCGCCAGCGTGCCCGCGTACAGCGCGCCGAGGCGGGGTCCGCCCGTCACCACGACGATGAAGATCCCCTGCAGGCGGCCGCGGATCGTGTCGGGCACGGCGGACTGCACCATCGTGTTGCGGAAGATGGAGCTGATGTTGTCGGCGGCGCCCGAGACCGCGAGCACGAGGCACGCGAGTGCGATGAGCACCAGGTTCGGGGTGTCGGCGTCGACGCCGACCGGCGCGAACCACCCGAGCGCCGCGGCGCCCAGGACGAGCCCCAACGCGGCGATCGAGCCGCCGTACGCGAGGATCGCGCGCTCGATCCCGACGCCCTGACGCCGGATGCCGCCGACCCGGCCCGAGAACAGACTGGAGGCGAAGGCTCCGGCTGCCACCGAGGCGGTCAGCACGCCCGTCGTGATCGGCCCGCCGCCGAGCAGCACCGCGCCGATCGCGGGGAAGAGCGAAAGCGGCTGACCGAAGGTCATCGCGATGATGTCGAGGATGAACTGGAGCCGGATGTTCGACGCGCGCTTCAAGAACCGCCAGCCGTCGCGGAGCGACTCGAGTCCCGGCCGCACGATCTCGCCTTCGGGGCGGAGATTCGGAAGAGTCCACAGCCCGAGGAAGAGCGAGGTCATGAGCACGACGTCGAGCGTGTAGGTCCACGCGTAGCCGGTCAGCGCGACCAGCACACCCGCGAGGGCAGGGCCTGCCATCACCATGATCCCGACCGTGATGCCGCCCAGCGCCGAGGCCGCCGGCAGCAGCTCGCGGGGAAGCAGGCGCGGAACGATCGCCTGGCGCGAGGCGAAGACGATCGAGTTCGCCGACGAGTTGACGATGCTGAGCGCGTAGAGCCACCACACGGTCTCGAGTTGCGCCCAGGTCAACACGGCGAGCAGTGCGGTCGAGGCGAACGTGACGGTCGCGGCGATCAGGGCCACGGCGCGGCGATCGAAGGCGTCGGCGAGCATGCCGCCGTAGATGCCGGCGAAGATCATCGGCACGAGGCCGGCGACCGCGATCATCGACACCGCGAAGGTGGACCCGGTCAGGTCGTACATCTGCAGCATGATCGCGACGATCGTGAGCTGTCCGCCGAGACCGGCGAGCGTCGAGCCGATCCACATGCGCGCGAACGGGGGACTGGCGCGGAAGGGCCGCAGGTCGATGAAGTGGCTGCGATGCTCCCCGGCGCTCACTCGTCTGCCTCGGTGTCCTGCACGGATTCGAGCGTACCCGGGCTCATGCGCGGCCGGTTCGCCGGGGCATCCGTTCGCTGGTAGACTCTTCAGGTTGCCGTTGGATCGGCCGCGGAGAAAGAGAGCTCGCACATCGGGTGACGAGCACCGCGCAACAAGCAGAGAGGGGATCACCTATGGCACTGGAAGCAGACGTCAAGAAGGCGATCATCGAAGAGTACGCGACGCACCCCGGTGACACCGGATCCCCCGAGGTGCAGGTCGCGATGCTGACGCAGCGCATCAAGGACCTCACCGAGCACCTCAAGGAGCACAAGCACGACCACCACTCGCGTCGTGGGCTGTTCCTGCTCGTCGGTCAGCGCCGCCGTCTCCTGGGCTACCTCCAGGACATCGACATCAACCGTTACCGCTCGCTCATCGAGCGCCTCGGTCTCCGTCGATAAGGCATCGACCAGCGTTCAATCGCGCAAAACATTCTTGGAAGGCCTCCCCACGGTGTGGGGAGGCCTTCACCCGTTAAGGGCGAGCGGATGCCTCGGCCCGGGCCGCGACCAGATCCGCGTGGTGGATCTCGGCGACGTCGGGGTGCGCGCGCAGGCGCGACTTCAGCGCGTTCTCGCCGTAGAGCGCGTGGATCGGGTTGGACGGATCCTGCGTGACGCCGCGCGCCTGCGTCGCGAGCTCGGCCGGAAGCTCGATGAGCGGCAGGCGCTTGTCGAGGGCCGGGTTGAAGAAGAACGGCACCGAGATGCGGTCGTCGGGGTAGCGGGGAGAGATCACGCGGTGCTTCGTCGCGATGAGGTAGCCCTGTGTCGCGTACTCGAGGAGTTCGCCGATGTTGACGACGAACGCGCCGGGCACCGGGGGAGCGTCGACCCATTCTCCGTCTCTCTCGACCTGGAGGCCGCCCTTGCCCGGTTCGACCCACAGGAGAGTCAGCACGCCGGAATCCTTGTGGGCGCCCACGCCCTGCTGCGGCGTCGGGTCCTCCTTGCCGGGGTAGCGCACGATCTTGATGAGCGTCGAGGGTTCGCCGAAGTGCTCGTCGAAGTAGTTCTCCGCGGCGCCGAGCGACAGCGCCCACGCGCGCAGCAGCTTGCGTGCGACGCCCGACAGGTGGTCGTGCCACTCCGAGACGACCTCGCGCAGCTCGGGCTGCGCCTCGGGCCAGAGATTGGGTCCGATGAGGCGCGCGAAGTCGGGCGCCTCCGGGTCGGCGATCGCCTCGCGCTCGGGTCCGATGTCGATCTGCTCGCGCCAGTCGACCTTGCCCTGCGTGCGCTCGCCGCCGACGCGGGTGTACCCGCGGAAGTGCGGGCTGTTGACGTTCTCGATGGCGAGCTTGTCGGCCTCCGGGAGGGCGAAGAAGTCGCGCGCAGCTCGGTGCAGGCGCGCCTCCAACTCGGGGGAGACCCCCGTGCCGATCAGGTAGAAGAAGCCGACGTCGTGGGTCGCGGCACGCAGGTCGTCGCGGAACCGCGCGGCCGCCTCCGGGCCCGCGTCGAGCCGGGAGAGGTCGAGGATCGGCAGGTTGAGGTCGGTCATGGTGCGAGAGTAGGCGGCTGCGCAGCATCCGTCCCGTTTGTTGCCTTCGGTTTCGCTCCGCGAGGCGTCGCTCTGCGCACCGGGCTCACCCGTTGCGCCCGCGACCGTCGTCCGATGTGCTGGACGCATGACGCGTCCCCCACGCAACGTGCTCGTGACCGGCTGTTCCACCGGCATCGGCCGCCAGGCGGCATCGGTCCTCGCCCTGCGCGGCTGGCGCGTCTACGCGACGGCTCGGCGTCTCGACGCCATCGCGGATCTCGAGAGGCATGGATGCCGCCTCCTCGAGCTCGACGTGACCGATGAGGCTTCGCGGGCCGCCGCCGTCGATGCGGTCATGGCGGCCGAGGGGGCGGTCGGCGTGCTGGTGAACAACGCCGGCATCAGCGAGCTCGGCGCGACGGCGGCCATGCCGGTGGCGCACGTGGAGCGGATGTTCGCGACCAACGTCTTCGGCATGCTGAGCCTGACGCAGCTCGTGGTCCCGGGCATGCGCACCCGCGGCGCCGGGCGCATCGTGAACATCGGCTCGATGAACGGCCGCTGGACGATGCCGGGCATGGGCTCATACGCCGCCACCAAGCACGCGCTCGAGGCGTTCAGCGACGCCCTTCGCTACGAGCTCCGGCCCTTCGGCATCGAGGTCTCGCTCATCGCGCCCGGCATGGTGACGACCGGGTTCGGGCACTCGGCGGCGCGGCGCAGCGACGCCGCGGCCGATGACGCGCATTGGGCGGACTTCACCGCCCGGGTGTCAGAGCTGACGCTCACGTGGGACGCGGGGCCGCGCGCCCGGCTCGCCTGCTCGCCGCGCGACGTCGCCGAGCGCGTGGTGCGCGCAGCCGAGTCTCCGCGGCCGCGGGCCCGCTACCGGGTCGCGCCGTCGGCGACGATGATGCTGTCGCTGCGTCGGGTGCTTCCGGAACGGGCGTTCGAGCGCGTGCTGCGCACCCAGTTCCCGTCCCCGCGGCCCTGACGCCGGCCGATGGCCGGGCCGGCGCGCGACCCGGCCATCGGCGATCGTCAGGAGGTGGGGCGGTTCATGTCGGGGATGGTGATCGGAGTGGTGGTCCCCGATGCGCCGCGGTTCAGGAACGCCATCGCGATGCCGCGGAGCAGCTGGTCGAACAGGTAGAAGTTCGCGGGCATGAGTGGCAGCAGTCCCTCGCGGAACGCGATGTAACTCGGCCAGCCGACCCGGATCGTGGCGGCCGACACGTAGTCGCGGGGGAGGCCGAGCCAGTCGCCGATCTCGTTGCCGAGCTGGTACCGGACGAATTCGTTGAGGAAGCCGCGCGTCACGCCGAGGTCGACCTGCGCGGTGAGCCCGAGAAGCGTTTCGGCGAGCTCCTGGCCCTCGGGCGTCCACGCGAGCTTGGGCGTCAGGATCTGCGCGGCCTGGGCGTGGGCGGCGTCCCAGGTCGCGGGGATGTACTCGTCCCGGACGCCGAGGAAGTGCAGCGCCACCTGCCACGAGTGCAGGAAGGCGTCCTGGTCGGCCGTCGACATCGGCACCCGCCACTCCTTGAGCTTCTTGTGCGCGAAGGTGCCGGTGCTGTGGAAGGTGACGAGGATGTCGTGGTTGCTGATCGGGATCTGCTCGTCGTGCCCGCTCTGCTGCCAGTGCGGCGACTGCGGCAGGAGGTGGCGGACGGCGGAGTGCACCATGCGCGTCTTGTTCGACGTCACCATGAACTCGCCCGTCCTCTCGAACGCGTTGATGTCGCTCAGGTCGTAGCCGAAGCTGAACGTCTTCGCCGCGCGGTCCTGCATATCGGCGCCGCCCTTCGAGTGGTACACCGACCGCGCCTCGCGCGGGATGACGGTGCTCATGATGCCGCCGCCGATCCCGTAGATCATGAAGAGGTAGGTGTCCTTGCGGCGGTTGAAGTCCGCCGCGCGACGCAGCTTGGTCCGGTCGGCCCAGGACGGGAGCTGCGTCGAACCCTGCAGGAAGCCCGCCAGCTCCGGCGGAAGGCCGGTGGGCACCTGCTGCCAGTTGTTGACCCACGGCAGGATCGCGTCGTTGACCGCGGCGGTCTGACCGCTGGAGATGACGGAGGCCATGATGCGGTCGAGGTCGTCGTCCCACACCCACTGCGGATCGACGCCGGAGCCGGTGCCGAGCACCGACCCTGCGGGCGACCACGACCAGGCCGCTTTGGGGATGGCGACGCCGGCGAGACCGAGCGCGGCCCCCAGCGTCAGGACGGAACGTCTGGTCATTTCGGGCATGGGGGTACCTGCTTCCCGACGGGGGACGGACCACGCCCGGCGTCATCCTCGACGCCGGTTCCCGCGTGTCGATCCATCCAGGACGAATGTGATTCGCCGTTAACATATGTGGTGCGGGCGCGCCGCACAACCCCCTGATGTCCAGGGGTTTCGGAACGGGGTCAGCCGTTCTGGCGCGGATCGGGTCGGGGCGTCCGCGGTTCCTCCCGCGGCCGGCGCGATCCCGTGGGATCGTTGCGCCGTCCCTCGCGGCGGGCGAGGGTGCGGTCGGCGAACAGCCAGGTCGGACGCGGCTCGACCAGCGGGCGGAAGATGCGGCGCACGGGTTTCGTCGCGAGCCCGAGGGCGATCAGCACGGATCCGACGATCACGAGCGGCAGCCACAGCCAGGTCGGCTCGGCATTGCGCAGCAGGCCGTTCTCGCGGAACGGGTAGAGCACGAACGAGTGCAGCAGGTAGACGTACATCGTGTACTGGCCGAAGTGGGTCCACCAGTGCGTGTCGCGCGGCACGAGCGCGAAGAACGCGGTCGACAGCACCACCGCGACGAGCATCAGCGCGAGGCGCACGCCGCCCGCCCACCATTGCGTGCCGCCGATCGACGCGTAGTTCTCGTCGTAGAACAGCCACTCGCGCAGGTTCATCGCGCGCCAGTCGTCGACGAAGAACCACGCCGCCCAGCCGGCGACGGCGAAGAGTCCGAGCCCGCCCGCGAGCACCCACCACGGCCGGCGGTCGAGGAGTCGAAGCCGTGCGACGACGTCGTGCTCGCGCAGCCACCAGCCGAGCGTGAAGAACGGCAGCAGTCCGAGCGTGCGCGACAGCGAGAACGTCGAGCCGATGTTCGGCAGGTAGCCGGCGCCGATCGAGATCACGATGGTCCACAGCAGCGGCCAGCGCAGCAGCGCCAGATAGGGGAGCACGAGTCGGAAGATGCCGAGCGCCAGCAGGAACCACAGCGTCCAGGAGGGCTGGGTGATGTTGGGGTTCGCCTGACCCTCGACGATCCACTTGGTGAGGGTCCACAGCCCCTCGAACACGATGTACGGCACCAGGATGTCGGTGATCACGCGTGCCATCTGCGTCTTGGTCGGGGCATCCGACTTCGAGAAGTAGCCCGAGATGATCGCGAACGCCGGCATGTGGAAGGCGTAGATCACGAGGTACAGGCCCAGCGCGATGTCGGAGTCGTATGTCAGCCGCTGCACCGCGTGGCCGAGCACCACGAACACGATGCACGCGAAGCGCGCGTTGTCCCAGAACGGCGTGCGCCGCCGCGGACGGGCGATGGATCCCGTCGGGGTGGGGGTCGCCGTAGGCGGAACGCTGCTGCCGGTCATCGTCACCTCTCGCCGGGGCGCAGACCAGACTAGCCGCGTGCGCCGCGCGGCGCTCTCGCTTGACACCGAGTCCCACGCTGGCTGAATCTGAGTACGAGCGTGCCGACGGCGGTCGCCGGGAGGGATTCACCGATGACGGATGCTGCGACCCAGGCCGGTGCGACGGGCTCGGCGACCACCCGGCCGGTCGTGATGGTGAGCACAGGTGCCGTCCGCGGAAACCGGGAGGGTGCGCTCGACCGCTTCCTCGGCATCCCGTACGCCGCCCCGCCGGTGGGTGAGCGCCGCTTCCGGGCTCCCGAGCCTGCCGCGGCGTGGGTGGGGGAGCGGGATGCCTCGGCCTTCGGCCCGACCGCGCCGCAGCGGCCGTACAGTCCGGCGATCGCGAAGTACCTCGCGTCCGTCGAGGTCCCCGGCGACGACATCCTCACCGTGAACGTGTGGACGCCCGCGGACCGCGCTCCGGACGCCACTCTGCCCGTGCTGGTGTTCGTGCACGGCGGCGCGCTCACGCGGGGCACGACGGCGCTGCCCACCTACGATGGCGAGCGGTTCGCGCGGCACGGCATCGTGTACGTGTCGATCCAGTACCGGCTCGGCCAGGAGGGCTTCGCGGTGCTCGACGATGTGCCGCAGAACCTCGGCGTGCTCGACCAGGAGCTCGCACTGCGCTGGGTGCGCCGCGAGATCGCCGCTTTCGGCGGAGACCCTGCCCGCGTCACGGTCATGGGGCATTCGGCCGGTGCCAACACGCTCACGGCTCTCCTCGCCCTCCCGCACGCGAAGGAGCTGTTCGACCGGGCGATCCTGCAGTCGGGCCCGCTCGAGGCGCGGCCGCCCAAGAAGGCGGGCCGCATGACCCGCGAGATCGCCCAGCGCCTCAAGGTCGCGGCCACGCGTGCGGGGTTCTCCGGCGTCCCTGCGGACGAGCTCGTCGCGCAGCAGACCGCGCTCGCCGCGGGCGGCTCTCCGCTCGGCGGCGGGCCGACGGTCGCGCTGGTGATCGGGGGCGAGGCCGTGCCTCGCAGCCCGCTCGATGCGCTGCTCGCGGGCGCGGGTCGCGGTATCCCGGTGCTGATCGGCTCCACCAGCGAGGAGTACCGGCTCTGGCTCGTCCCGTCCGGGGCGGTCGACAAGGCGAGCTGGCTCACGGTGACCGTTGCGCGGCTGGCCGCGCGCGTGCCGGCGCGGATCGTGCGCGCTCACCGCGTGCGCCGCCCCGACGCGAAGCCGGGGGAGGTGCTGGGCGAGGTGATCGGCGACATGCTGCTGCGCGGCCCGATCACGCGCTTCGCCGACAGTCGGGTCGAGTCGACGGAATCGCCGACGTGGGTGTACGAGTTCCGGTGGCGGAGCCCCGTCGACGGGCTCGGCGCCGCGCACGTCATGGAGCTCGGCTTCGTGTTCGACCGGCTCGGCGAGCCCGACGCGATCGGCATCGGGGGTCCGGACGGGCCCCAGGCCCTCGCCGACGCGATGCATCGAGCGTGGGTGTCGTTCGTCGTCGACGGCGATCCGGGCTGGGAGGCATGGTCGGCGCGGCGGCCGGTGCAGGCGTTCGATGCCGACGGCGGGCACATCGACTACGCGCCGCGTCAGAACGAGCTCGACGGTCTTCCCGAGGGGTAGTCTCGCAGGCGCGATGACGACGATCGACGACGCGCTGCAGCGCGACCAGGCCATTCCGGACCTCGATTGGCATGTGTTCCCGGGCGGCACGGAGCGCGATGAGTTCCGCGCCCCCAGCGGCGGTCTCGCGCGGGTGCGCCTGGGTGACCACGACGCGCCGAGGGTCGTGCTCGTCCCCGGCGTGGCGGGATCGAAGGAGGACTTCGTCCTGCTGTTCCCGCTGCTCGCCGCCGCCGGGTACCGCGTCGAGTCGTACGACATCGCCGGCCACTACGAGTCGGTGGAGGCCGGCCCGCAGCACCTCGACCCGCCGCGCGAGCAATACGACTATGCGCTGTTCGTCGACGATCTCATCGCGATCCTCGAGGACGGCGGCCCCGCCCACGTGCTCGGCTACAGCTTCGCGGGCCTGGTCACCGAGCTCGCGCTCGTCGAGCGTCCCGACCTGTTCCGGAGCCTCACGCTCATGGCTGCGCCGCCCGCGACCGGCCAGGTCTTCCGTGGCGTGAAGCACATCGGGCCGATCTCCGACATGTCGCCGCACCGCGCCGCGGGGCTCATCCTGTGGGGCATCCGGTACAACCTCAACCGCACGCCTCCCGGCCGCATCGCCTTCGTGCGGGAGCGGCTCGGCGTCACGGGCCGCGCCTGCATCGACGACGTCGTCGGACTCATGATGTCGACGCCCGACTTCGCCGACGCCGTCGCGGCCACGGGCATCCCGAAGCTCATCGCCGTCGGTGACCAGGACCTCTGGCCGCAGGCGCAGCACGATGCCTACGCCGCGCGCATCGGCGCCCGTGTCGCGACGTACCCCACGGGGCACGCGCCCTGCGAGACCGCTCCGCACCAGCTCGCGCGCGACATGCTGCGACTCTTCGCCGACGCGCAGTGAGGAGTGGATGCCGCGGGCCGCGGCATCCACTCCTCATCTCACTTGATCGAGCCCCGCGTGACGCCCGAGATCACCCAGCGCTGGCTGAAGATGTAGACGATCAGCAGCGGTGCCATCGCCATCAGGTAGGACGCGAACGCCACCGTGTAGTCGGTGTTGAACTGCCCCTGGAAGACGTACTGCGCGAGCGACAGCGTCCGCGCCGAGGGCTCTGTGAGCACGACGAGCGGCATGATGAAGTCGTTCCACGCCCACACGCACGTGAGGATGCCGACCGTCGCGTTCATCGGCATGAGCAGCGGGAAGATCACCTGCCAGAACACCCTCCACGTCGAGGCGCCGTCGACGCGTGCGGCCTCTTCGAGCTCGATCGGAATCGAGCGGATGTACGCCGTGTAGATGAAGATGTTCAGCGACAGCCCGTAGATCGTGTACAGGATGATCATGCCGGCCTGGTTGTCGAGTCCCAGGATCGACGTCTGCTTGACGAGCGGCAGCATGATGATCGGGAACGGGATGAACAGCGCAGCCAGCAGGTAGAAGAACACGCCCTTGAAGAACGGGCGGTGGATGTTGCGTGCCAGCGCGTACGCCACGATCGAGCTCGTCAGCAGTGTGAACGCCACGGAGCCGACGGTGATGATCGCCGTGTTCAGCAGCGCCTGCGGAAAGCTCGTGCGCACCCAGGCGTCGGCGAAGTTCTCCCAGCGGATCGGGTTCGGCAGTTCGAACCCGGTGCCCTCGGTCAGCTGATCCGGCGTCTTGAGGGCGACGACGACCGCCAGGTAGAGCGGGATCAATACGGTGAGCGAGCACACCGCGATGAGCGCGGTGGCCCACCAATTGGTCTTGCGCGTGTCGTCGTCGGGCTCGCTGCGGCGCCTGCGGCGGTTGTTCGCCGTGACGGCGTCGACCTCCTGCTCGAGCTGGGACGCGGTGTTGGTCATGGTGGTCATCAGAAGTCGGCCTCTCTGCGCTGAAGGACCCGGAACTGCAGGAGTGAGACGACCGTGATCACGATGAAGAAGATCACCGCGTTGGCCGTCTGGTAGGCGAACTCTCCGCCTGAGAAGCCGCCCCGGAAGATGAGCAGCGTCACTGATTCGGTCGACGTGCCCGGTCCGCCGTTGGTGAGGGCGACGATCGGGTCGAAGACCTGAAGGAATCCCTTGAGGCTCAGCACCACGTTGATGGTGAAGAACGCCCCGATGAGAGGGAAGGTGATCGATCGGAACTGCCGCCACGGGCTGGCGCCGTCGAGGGACGACGCCTCGTAGAGCTCCGACGGAATCGTCTGCAGCCCCGACAGGTAGATGATGATCGCGAAGGCGCACGCCTGCCAGACGGCGAGCGCGACGATCGCGGTCCACGCCCACGTCTCGTTCGTGAGGATGTTGTCGCGGAACAGCGGGATGCCCGAGAGGATCTTCGGCAGCGAGTTCGAGAAGAAGAACTGGAACACGTAGCCGATCACGAGGATCGCCAGGATGTAGGGCACGAAGTACACGCCGCGCCAGAAGTTGCGCGCCTTGATCTTCGCGTTCAGTCCGAGGGCGATCGCCAGCGAGAACACGTTCGTCAGGATCGTGGCGACGATGGCGAACAGGAACGAGAAGCCATAGGCCTGCAGGACGCGGTCGTCCTTGAACAGGTTGAGGTAGTTCGACAGACCCACGAAGTTCCAGGCGCCATAGCCGGCATAGTTCGTGAAGCTGAAGAAGATGCCCACCACGACCGGCAGGGTGTGGAACGCGGCGAACGCGATGACCGCGGGCCACACCATCCAGTAGTAGGCGGGGAGGGCACGCGAGGAGTCGCTGCGCGTGCGGGACGCACGCTTGCGCGCGGTGCCGACCGGTGTGGACCGAACGGCTTGGGTGAGGGTGGTGGCCATGTCATTCTCCCGTCACGGGGATCGTGCGGGCGGCCACTTTGGCCCACTCGCTGTCGAGGGTCTGGAGCGCCTTCTGGGCGTCCCCGTCGAACAGGAACTGCTGGTCGGTGGGGATCAGGGGAAGGGCCGGTGGGATCTGGTGGTCGATGAAGCCGGTGATCCGCTGATCTTCGAAGTACGGCCGCACCGACTGCAGCGCGGGATCGTCGCTGAGCTCGGCGCCCTCGACCGAGGGCACCATGTTCTGCGAGGCGGCGAACTTCTCGATCACCTCCGGCTGGAACACGTAGTCGATGAAGCGCATCGCCGCGTCGTGCTTGGGGCTGTCCTTTCCGAGGGTGAAGACGACGTCGACGCCCGAGACGAGGAGGCTCTCACCAGGCTCGTCGGTGGGGTAGGGGAAGATCCCCATCCGGATGTCGGGGTTCACCTGCTTGATCGGGTTGGTGGCCCAGATGCCTTGCAGCAGCATCGCCGACTCGCCGCGTGCGAACGCGGCGTTGCCGTCGTCGTAGGTCTTGCCGCGGTAGCCGTCCTGCATGTACGAGTAGAGCTGGTACTGGCGATCCATCGCCTCGGCGAAGTCCTTCTCGAAAGACACCTCGGAGTCGGGGCCGACGTTCGCGCCCTCTTCGCGCATCTTGTCGAAGAAGCCGTTCTGCGCCGGGTAGGCTCCCAGCGCATTCCACGAGGGAATGCCGGTCCACGAATCGGCGAGCGTGCCGTAGAACGGCTGGATGCCGGCATCCTGCAGTGCGTCGCACACGGCGATGAACTCGTCCCAGGTCTGCGGGACCTCCAGCCCCTGCTCCTCGAAGATGTCCTGGTTGTAGATCACACCGTTGGCGTTGTTGACGTAGCCGAGCCCGTTCACCTCGTCGCCGTAGGTGCCGAGGTCGGCGAGGATGTCCTGCACGGCCGGGCTGATCGTGTCGAGCACCGGCTCGTTCGAGAAGTCGTAGAACACGCCGGCCTGGGCGAGCCGGCCGAAGTTGCCGTTCGCGTTGAGGGTGATGACATCGGGGATGCGATCCTTCACCAACAGCGTGCGGATGGCGGTGTCGGCGTCTGCGACCTGGTTCTGCACCACCTTGATGTCGGGGTTCTCGGCCTCGAAGCCCGCGATGATCTCGTTGAAGTCCTCGAGCGCCTCGCCCTTGAACTGGAAGAAGTTCAGGGTCGTCACGCCATCGGCGGGGTTCTGGGCACAGCCGCCGACGGCGACGGCGGTTGCGGCGACGACCGCGGCCGCGAGCGGCCGGATCCATCGTCGGTGAATGGTTCTCATCGTGCGCCTCCTTGCGCGTGGGGGTGGGGAGTGTTCAGTTCTCGGCGATGAGTTCGACGACCATCGCCTGCTGCGGGCGCTGCACGGGTGGGCGCACGCCCACTTCGGCGAGCTGCAGTCCGGTGAGCACCGTCGTCGTCTCGGCCCATTCGAGGGAAGACTGCCCGGCGTCTTCGCGGTCGCGCGTCAGGACGCGAAGCCGGTAGGTCCGTGCCGGCCCGAGTCCCGGCATCCGGATGCGTCCGGGCGGGTAGGCGGCGCTCGTCGCGGTCTGGACGATGGTGAACACGGCGGATGACGCATCCGCCGCGACCACACCGCGCACGTCGATCCCCGGCTCGACGCCGTCGACATGAACCACGCGGCCCGACGAGATGAGCGGGCGTAGGCGCTTCGCCAGCGCGACCCACTCCGCAACCTCGGCACGACCCGCGTCGTCGAGGGTCGTCAGATCCCACTCGATGCCGAAGTGGCCGAGCAGGGCGACAGCGCCGCTGAGATCGACGGAGACCGTGCGACCGGAGGAGTGGACGACGGGGGTCGTCAGGTGCATGCCGAGCATCTCGGGCGGCACCACGATGCCGGTGTGCTTCTGGTTGTCGAGCCGCTCGAGCGGATCGAGGCTGTCGCTGGTCCAGACGCGGTCGGTGCGGTCCAGGATCCCGAGGTCGACGCGCGCGCCACCGGAGGCGCAGCTCTCGATCTCGAGTCCGGGGTGCGCCGCCTTGAGCTCGTCGAGCAGGCGGTAGACCGCGAGCGTGTGCTCGTGGACCCGGGCGGAGCCGGCGGGTCCGCTCGCCGCGTCGACGAGGTCGCGAT
The DNA here is from genome assembly GCF_042266945.1 of Microbacterium sp. NPDC056057. Classification (NCBI taxonomy): domain Bacteria; kingdom Bacillati; phylum Actinomycetota; class Actinomycetes; order Micrococcales; family Microbacteriaceae; genus Microbacterium; species Microbacterium sp. NPDC056057. Next base: position 84,182 of record NZ_JBHJWS010000005.1, on the reverse strand, counting down.
TGTGGTCCCACTTCAGATACGCGATGGGGTACTCGTCGAGCAGCGCGTGCAGGTGCTCGGCGATGTGGGCGTACGCATCCGGGTGTGCGAGGTCGAGGACCTGCTGTTGGCGTGCCGACGGCGGCAGCGACATCCGTCCCCGCAGGATCCAGTCAGGATGCCGGCGCGCGAGGTCGCTGTCGGGGTTGACCATCTCGGGCTCGACCCAGATGCCGAATTCCATGCCGAGCGCGCGCACGTGGTCGACCAGCGGATGCAGGCCGTCCGGCCACACGTCGGTGTCGACCGTCCAGTCGCCGAGTCCGGCGGTGTCGTCTCGACGGCCCTCGAACCAGCCGTCGTCGAGGACGAAACGCTCGATGCCGACGGATGCCGCGGCATCGGCGAGTGCGGCGAGGCGCTCGAGGGAGTGGTCGAAGTAGACCGCCTCCCAGGTGTTGAGCGTGACAGGGCGAGCTCGCCGCGGATGCTGCGGGCGCGCGCGCCACTCGGCGTGGAAGCGCGCCGAGAGCTCGGTCAGGCCGTCGCCCCACGAGCCGATCACCCAGGGGGAGCTGTAGGCGGCGCCGGCGGCCAGCACGACCTCGCCCGGCAGCAGCAGCTCCCCGCCCGCGAGGAACGCGTCGCCCGTGGTCGTCCGCTCGGCGATGACCCGGTGATTGCCGCTCCAGGCCACGTGGATGCCGTGCACACGCCCCCGCTCGAAGCCGAAGCCCGGCCGGCCGGCCGCGAGCAGGATCGCGGAGTCGGCGCCGGTGCGGCCGCGACGGCTCTCGCGGACGTGGGAGCCGATGCCCAGGGTGCGCCGCTGCGGTGAGCGCTCGCGGAGGTGGTGGCCCGTCGTATCGAAGACCTCGGTGGCGTCCCAGGGGAGGGGGAAGGTGGGGTGTGCCGACTGCAGCGAGTAGGGGGTTCCACCGGTGTTGCGCACCGTGACGCGCTGGTGGAACAGGCCACTCATGCCGATCCTCACCTCTACGCGCACCGCGAGGCCGGCCTCGGCGTCGGCGAGAGCGATGCTCGCGCGATGGTCGCCGGCCTGCACATCGGCCAGCGTGAGCCGGATGCTCACCCCCGAGCCCTCGCGGTGTCCCTCGAGACCGGGGGTTCCGAACCAGCCCTCGGCGCCCGTGGGGAGCAGTGTCAGTGCGGGCGTCGCGTCGAGACCGCCGGACACGCGCTGCGCGCGGGCAGCGATGGCGAGGGACCGGAGCGTCTCCGGCGTCGAATCCGCGAGAGCAGCGCCCCAATGAACGATGGCCGGCGCCGGCGCGGCATCGAGATCGATGACGACACTCGTTCCTCCCCGCCCGAGGTGCAGAACGCGAGGCTCCGGGGCAGAGACGGTGTGCTCGGCGGCGAGCTTCCTGTCGGTGCTGTGCATGGAGTTAGTTCTACCATGGAAGTAATAAGGGAGGCAAGAGGGTGATTGCGCGCGGTTCTTCCGCCTCAGCAGCGTGATTCGTGCCAGAATGAAAGCATTTCGGCCCCGGATGGGAGATCAACGAGGATGCTGACCGACAGTGAGCGCGCACTCGCCCGAGCCGTGCTCATCCATGGGCCGATCGCTCGCAGTGCACTGACGACCCGCCTGGGACTCTCGCCTGCGAGCCTCACTCGACTCGCGAAGCCCTTCCTCGATCGCGGGTACCTCGTTGAACTCGACGACCTCGCCGACGGATCGGTCGGGCGGCCGGTGCGCCCCCTCGACGTCGCGCCGGGCCTCGGGAGCTTCGCCGGAGTGAAGATCACCGGCGACGCGATCGAAGTGGTCGTCACCGACGTTCGTGCGGGGCTCCTCGCCCAGCGCACGCTGCCGCTCGACACGCACGAACCCGCGATGGTCGCCGCACGCATCGCCGCGGCGATTCGCGCGCTCGACATCGACTCGCTCGTCGGAGTCGGCGTCGCGCTCGGCGGAGCCGTCGACGCGGGCATCGTGCGATACGCCCCGTTCCTGGAGTGGGAGAATGTCGCGTTCGCGTCGCTGCTCGAGCGGCATCTCGGTGTTCCGGTCGCGCTCGAGAACGACCTCGTCGCGCTCGCCGAGGCCGAGCGCTGGTTCGGACTCGGTCGGGGCATCTCCGGCTTCGTCGTGCTGACCATCGGTGCGGGCGTCGGCTACGGCCTCGTCGTGGGCGGCGAGGTGGTGCGCACGGCGGAGGCAGGGCTCGGCCTGGGCGGCCACATCCCCCTGAGCGACAACGGTCCGCTCTGCCAGGCCGGCCATCGTGGCTGCTCGCAGGCCATGCTCACGTCGGGGTCGATCGCCGCGCAGGTGTCGGCGGCACTGCAGCGACCTGTGAGCTACGACGAGGTGCTGGCGCTCGCCGCCGCAGGCGAGCCCGCCGCCGTCACGGTGGTCGACGCCGCGGCCGACGCGCTGGGCCGGTTCATCGCGCTCGCGGCCAATCTCACCTTCCAGACTGCCGCGGTGCTCGCCGGCGAGGGCATCGGGCTCTACGCGATCGGCGAGGAACGCGTGCGCGCGGCGATCTCCGCGGGGCGGGATCCTCGGGCGGAACCCGTTCGGCTCTTCGTCGATGACTCGGCCTTCACCGCGTGGGCGCGCGGCGCGGCCGCCGTCGCGATCCAGGCGGCCGTCGACCGGCTGCGGCTCGACTGAACGCCGGCGTGCGCGCACTCGGCGAGGTCGCGGCATGCGTTTCGGAATAATCTTGGTGCGCACACGTTGCACGAGATACATTCATTTGCATGGATTCGCACGACGGAGAACCCGCACGGCGAAAGAGCGGAGAAGCGATCGTGAGCGAGAGCACCACGTGGTCGGGTATGCAGTTCGGCATCTTCACGGTGTCCGACATCACCCAGGACCCGACCGACGGCACCACGCCCAGTGAGGCGGAGCGGATCAAGGCGACCCTGAAGATCGCCAAGCACGCCGAGGAGGTGGGCCTCGACGTCTTCGCGCTCGGCGAGCACCACAACCCGCCGTTCTGGTCGTCGTCGCCGACCACGACGCTGGCGTACATCGCGGCGCAGACCGAGCGCCTCATCCTCTCGACCGCCACGACGCTCATCACCACGAACGACCCGGTGAAGATCGCCGAGGACTACGCGATGCTGCAGCACGTGTCGGACGGCCGCGCCGATCTCATGATCGGACGCGGCAACACCGGCCCGGTGTACCCGTGGTTCGGCAAGGACATCCGCCAGGGCCTGCCCCTCGCGATCGAGAACTACAACCTGCTGCACCGCCTCTGGCGCGAGGACGTCGTGGACTGGGAGGGCCAGTTCCGCACGCCGCTGCAGGGATTCACCTCGACCCCGCGCCCCCTCGACGGCGTCGCGCCGTTCGTGTGGCACGGCTCGATCCGCACCCCCGAGATCGCCGAGCAGGCCGCGTACTACGGTGACGGCTTCTTCGCGAACAACATCTTCTGGCCCAAGGAGCACTACCAGCGCCTGATCCAGCTCTACCGCCAGCGCTTCGCGCACTACGGTCACGGCACGCCCGAGCAGGCGATCGTCGGCCTCGGCGGACAGGTCTTCATGGCTGCGAACTCGCAGGACGCGGTGAAGCAATTCCGCCCGTACTTCGACAACGCGCCGGTCTACGGCCACGGCCCGTCCCTCGAGGACTTCAGCGAGATGACGCCGCTCACGGTGGGATCGCCCCAGCAGGTGATCGACCGTTACGCCGCGATGCGTGAGACCTACGGCGACTACCAGCGCCAACTGTTCCTGATGGACCACGCCGGTCTGCCCCTCAAGACCGTGCTCGAGCAGCTCGACATCCTGGGCGGCGAGGTGGTTCCGGTGCTGCGCAAGGAACTGCAGAAGAACCGTCCGGCGGACGTTCCGGATGCCCCGACCCACGCGAACCTCGTGACCGCGAAGTACGGCGACGAAGCGCCGCGCCAGGCCGTTCCCGGCGCGAACCGCGGCGATAACCTCGTGGGCTCCAGCCCGTACGCCGACACCCCCGCCCCCGCGGGCGCGGCGTTCGGTCTCGGCCGGAAGGAGGCGTGACATGACCAGCTCCGCACGCCGCATCGCGGTGATCTCGGCCGGACTGTCGAACCCGTCGTCGACCCGCATGCTCGCCGACCGGCTCGCCGCAGCGACCGCGAAGCAGCTCTCGGAGCGCGGCATCGAGGTCGAGGTCGACGTGTTCGAGCTGCGCGACTACGCGCACGACATCACGAACAACCTCCTCACGGGGTTCGCGCCTCCGGCGCTCGAGTCGGTGATCAACGCGGTCGTGTCGGCCGACGCGGTCATCGCAGTGACGCCGATCTTCTCGACGAGCTACTCCGGGCTGTTCAAGTCGTTCATCGACGTGCTCGACCCCGACGCGCTCACCGGCAAGCCCGTGCTGATCGGCGCGAACGCGGGCACCGCCCGCCACTCGCTCGCGATCGACTACGCGATCCGGCCGCTGTTCACGTACCTGCATGCCGAGCCCGTCTCGACCGGAGTGTTCGCCGCGTCCAGCGACTGGGGTGCCTCGGCCGACAACATCGCCCCGCTGGGCGAGCGCGTCGACCGCGGCGCCCGGGAGCTCGCCGACGCCATGGCACGCCGTGAGCCGGCCTCCGACGCCGATCCGTTCGACCCCGCGAACTACCTCGGCGAGGGACGCTCGTTCGGCCACCTGCTCGGCGGTCTCGCGGGGGAGTAGCCCTCAGCCGAGAACGACATCCTCCGGTTCGCGGAGGGGGCGCCACGCGCTCTCTCCGCGAACCGTCGCCTGTGCGAGCACGTCGGCATCGACGAGCGCGCCGAGGTCGATGCCCGACAGCTCCTCGATGTCGGCGATCCGCACCTGGAAGGTGCGGAAGGCGCCGAGCGTCGGCACGTCGAGCACGCCCTCGCGCAGGTCGATCAGCTCCGACTGGTCGAGCACGAACCCCGCGGCCGCGAGCCGCGGCGTCCCGTCCTCCCGCGTCGTCCACGCCGCGACCTTGAAGAATCGGCGCGGAACACGGATGCCGCGGTACGGCGGGTCGCCTTCGGCCAGCACCGGTGCGGTGAAGACGCTGATCCGCTCGTCGGTGGTCTCGGCGAATTCGAGCACGTGGTCCTCGAGTCCGAGCCACAGCTCCTTCGACCGGTTGAACCCGCTCGCCTGCGGTGCGGCGTTCGGGTAGGTGAACGTCGCCTCCGTCGCCCGCCGGGCCTCTTCCGCCGACCCCCAGCCGGGGTCGCGGCGGCGCACGAGGTGGCCGCGGTCCAGGTCATTCGAGGCGTAGACGGCCGGGCCCGCCTGCTCCGCGGCCGGGATCCGCGGATCGAGATCCCAGCTGCCCGTCCGTGGCGGGTCCTGCAGCGCGGCGCCGTCGATGTTGACGCCGGTCACCGCCGCGAGCCGGCGCTCCGGATCGAGCAGCACGGTGAACCGCGGGTAGGTCAGTTCGCGCACCTCGCGCCCGTCGCCGGGACGGGGGAGGGGGAGCGGGACGCCGAGGAAGGCGTCGTCGTATGCGTCCGAGGTCACGTCTGCCACGCGCCCATCATGGCCCCAGCGGGCGCCATCGCGCGACGCCGAGGCTCACTCACCGTCGGCCACCCTTCTCGCGCCGAGCCGACGGGCGAGGACAGCGTCGGTGGCGAGCCCGAGTCCGACCGCGAACGCGACCGAGACGACCACCGCCACGACCGGCCCGCCGGGCACCAGCGTCGCCACCACCGCCCCCACGAGGGCCTGGTAGACCGCCCATGCGAGGGCGGCGAGGCCCGCCACCGCCAGGTAGCGCGGCGCCGGCAGGCGCGTCGCACCCGCCGTCAGGTTGACCGCGAGTCGTGCGAACGGGATGAACCGGGCGGTGAACAGCACCACGGCCGCGCGGCGCTCCAGGCGCAGCCGCGCCCAGGCGAAGGCGGCCTGCGCGCGCGACGTGCGCATCCAGCGCCACCGCTGGAGGCCGATCGTGCGCCCTACGAGGTAGCACGCCGCGTCGCCGGTGAGAGCGGCCGCGGCGGCCACGAGCACGATCGCCACGAGCGCGGGCTCGCCCTGCGACACCGCCAGCGCGCCCAGCGCGGTGACGGCGGCCTCGCCCGGTATCACCACCAGGAACGCGTCGCCCAGCACGAGCACGAACAGCAGCGGCAGCGCCCACGCGCTCGACGCCACCGTGGTGAGCAGGTCCTCCACCATGCCTTCTTGGTAGCCGCCCGCGGTGAACGGCGACGGAACGGGGCACGTCCGGTGACCCGCCGCGGTGCATCCGGTGAACTCTTGCGCACGGACGCCGGTTCGCGGCATCCGTCCTCGTTCGTCCCGTCACCCTGGAGGCGTGAGAGTCGCACTGCTCGCCGAATCGTTCCTGCCCCACATGAACGGGGTGACGGGGTCGGTGCTCCATGTCCTGCGGCATCTGGCCGCCGAAGGACACGAGACGCTCGTCATCGCACCGCGCGCCGGGGAGATCACCACCGATCTCCACGGCGCCCGCACCGAGCTGCTGCGCTCGGCGCCCCTGCCGTCGTATCCCGAGGTGCGCGTGGTGTTCGCGCGCGCCGCCCGGCTGACGGCGATCCTCCGCGAATTCCGGCCGGATGTCGTGCATCTGGCGTCGCCGTTCGTGCTCGGCTGGCAGGGGCTCGCGGCCGCCGACGCGCTGCGCGTGCCCTCTGTCGCCGTGTACCAGACCGACGTGGTCGCGTACGCGGAGAAGTACGGGATGCCGCAGGCCGCCGCGCTCGTCGGACGCCACATCGGGCGGCTGCACCGACGGGCGACACTCACCCTTGCGCCGTCGACGGCGTCGCTGCAGCAGCTCGAGCGCCTCGGCGTCGACCGCCTCCGTCGCTGGGGGCGCGGCGTCGACGTCGAGCGCTTCGGTCCGGGTCGACGCAGCGACCGTTGGCGTGCGCAGCTCGCGCAGGGAGAGACGATCGTCGGCTACGTCGGCCGCCTCGCCCCCGAGAAGCAGGTCGAGGATCTCGCGGCGCTCGCCGGACTCCCGGGGACGCGCCTCGTGATCGTCGGCGACGGACCGTCACGACCGGCGCTCGAGCGCCGACTCCCCGACGCCGTCTTCACCGGGCACCTCAGCGGAGCCGCGCTCGCCGAGGCGCTCGCGAGCTTCGACGTGTTCGTGCACCCCGGCGAGAGCGAGACGTTCGGGCAGACGATCCAGGAGGCGCTCGCCAGCGGCGTGCCGGTCGTCGCGACCGGCGTCGGCGGACCCGTCGATCTGGTGCGATCGTCGGTCGACGGCTGGCTCTACCGGCCCGGCGACCTGGTCGACCTGCGCGCGCGGGTCGCCGATCTCGTCGGCGACGACGGCAAGTGCCGCGCGTTCGCTGCGGCGGCGCGCGAGTCGGTGCGCGAGCGCACGTGGCACGCCGTCTGCAGCCGCCTGGTCGAGCACTACGACGAGGCACGGATGCTGCGCCCCATCGACGACGCGCAGCCCCAGCGCGCGGCGACCCGGCCGGCCGTTCCGACGCCCGCCCCGCGGGGCTCGTGGTCGCGGTTCGTCGCGCTCGGCGACTCGATCACCGAGGGACTCTGCGACGCCTCGCGCATGCCGACGGGGCAGTACCGCGGGTGGGCGGACCGACTCGCACAGCTGCTCGCGCACGCCGGCGGCGCGGACGAGCCGTTCGGTTACGCCAACCTCGCGGTGCGCAGCCGCCGGGTGCGGCACGTCGTCAGTGAGCAGGTGCCACGCGCGCTGGCCCTCCGGCCGCAGCTGGTGTCGATCCTCGCCGGGGCCAACGACCTCGTCGGGCGCCGGGTCGACCCGATCGCCGTCGCGCGCGACCTCGAGCAGTCCGTGACGGAGCTGCGCGCAGCCGGCATCGACGTGCTCCTCGTGACGCCCTTCCTCCCGCGTCGGCGCCCTGCGCGGCTGTTCGCCCGCCGGTTCGCGGTGTTCTCGTCCGAACTGCGCCGGATCGCCGCAACCACCGGCGCCGTGCTGCTCGACACCGACGCGTTCCTCGACGCGCGCGGGCTCCCTGCCATCGGCGACCTCGACTTCTGGGCCGACGACAAGGTGCACCTGCGCCCGCGCGGCCACCGGTACCTCGCGTACCGCGCGGCCGAGGCGCTCGGAGTACCCGACGCCGAGGCGCTCGGCGAGCTCGACGCGAGCCTCCACGCCGACGACGACCCGGTGCTGCCGGGCACGTGGCTGCGTCGCGACGCCCTGCCGTGGGTGTGGCGACGCCTCCACGGACGCACGGCCGGAGACGGGCTCATCGCCAAGCACTCGGACTACGTGCTCATCGGCGGACCCGGCGACGTGCCTGCTCGCCTGCACGCCGGCTGAGGCATCCGTTCCGTCCTCTTCAGTCCGCCTCGCCGATCGTGCGCCGGGCCAGCAGCGCGGCCGCGAAGAAGCAGAGCGCGCCGATGCCCGTGCCGAGGTTCGCCCACAGCGGGCTCACGAGCTCACCTGTCGACGGCACCACGAACGCCGCGACCGCCGACACCCCGAAGGCGATCGACCCCAGCAGGTTGAGGCCGGTGCCGTGCCATGTGCGCGCATCGCGGTCCCACAGCGTCCCCCGGTCCTTCGTCGCCACGACCGCCAGGACGCTGGAGACGAGGAAGGCCGCGGAGCCCCACGCGTCAGGCCGCCATCCCGCCCCGACGTAGTCCGGGTCCGTGATCGCGGCGATGAGGGCGGCGGCGGTCGACACGTTGAACAGGAGCGTGCCGGCGAACTGGATGGCGGCGGCCCACCAGTCGAAGCGGTCGGCCCGGTTCATGCGCGCGTCCGGCGTGCTGCGCCCGCTCAGCAGGAGCTGGATGAGACCCGCTGTGGTGAAGAAGATCGATCCGGCGAAGAACGTTACGTTCGCGCCGACCGGACCCGTCCACGCGGCGTAGGCCGGGACGACGCCGATGAAGAACAGCGCCGACCCGACCGCGAAGCCCCAGGACTCCCGCCGGAGTCGCCGGATCCGCCGGGCGGTCGGGTCCAGCGGTCGTCGCGCGCTCAATGGTGGAAGCTGGGGCCGATGCCGGGGTGGGGCATGGGGCTGTCGAGCGAGTCGAGGAACTCTGTCTCGCTCTTGATGTCCTTCAACAGGTCCTCGGCGAGGTCGCGGCTGAGCCCGTTCCGACACACGATGCGCATCACGGTCTGATCCGACAACTCGCCCGACAGCGGATACGCGGGGACGAGCCATCCCTTGATCCGCAGTCGCTCGGACAGGTGGTACAGCGTCCACTTGTCGGTGTGGCCCTCCTTGAGCCGCCAGGCGAAGACCGGGATGTCGGTGCCGTCGCTGAGCAGCTCGAACGCGTCGAGCTCGCCGATCGCCGACGAGAGGTACACGGCGACGTTCTGCGAGGCCTGCTGGATCGCGGTGTAGCCGGCGCGACCGAGGCGCAGGAACCGGAAGTACTGCAGCAGCACCTGCGTGCCGGGGCGCGAGAAGTTGAGCGCGAAGGTCGGCATGGAGCCGCCCAGGTAGCTCACCTTGAAGACGAGGTCGTCGGGCAGCGCTGCGGCGTTGCGCCACACCACCCAGCCCACGCCCGGGTACACGAGCCCGTACTTGTGACCCGACGTGTTGATGGACTGCACGCGCTCCACCCGGAAGTCCCACTCGAGGTCGGGCTGCAGGAACGGCGCGATCATGGCTCCCGACGCGCCGTCGACGTGCATCGGGATGTCGAGCCCGGTCTTCGCCTGGATCTCGTCGAGCTTCGCGGCGATGGCCTTCACCGGCTCGTAGGCGCCGGTGTAGGTGACGCCCACGATCGCGACGACGCCGATCGTGTTCTCGTCGACGTAGTCCTCGAGCCCGGTGCCGTCCATCAGCGGGTGCTCCTCGGTGACGGGGACCAGCCGCATCTCGACGTCGAAGTAGTTGCAGAACTTCTCCCAGCACACCTGGACGGCCGAGCTCATGATGAGGTTCGGCTTCTCGGTGGACTTGCCGGCGGCGCGGCGCGCGTGCTGCCAGCGGCGCTTGAGCGCGAGACCGCCGAGCATGCACGCCTCGGACGAGCCGATGGTCGACGTGCCGATCACGTCGTCGTTGTCGGGGACGTTCCACAGGTCGCCGAGGATGCGCCAGCAGCACTCCTCGATGGCGGCCGTCGCCGGGTACTCGTCCTTGTCGATCATGTTCTTGTCGGCGGAGTCGACGGCGAGCTTGTTGGCGTAGTCGTCCATCCACGTGCCGACGAAGGTGGCGAGGTTCAGCCGCGCATTGCCGTCCAGCATCGTCTGGTCGCGGATCACGCGGTACGCCGTCTCGGGCAGCATCTCGCCCTCGGGGATGACGTTGTACCTCGCGGTCGTCGCCTCGCCGGCGCGGGTGAAGGTGGGCTGGAGCGCCTCGTCCTGGTACATGCATCCTCCGTCGCTTGCGGACCGATCGCGCGGATGCGCGTCGGGAGTCTGCGGTGCCCAGTCGACCGCGCCCCTTCGGCCCCTTCGGTGCCGAAGCTATACCGCTGAGGTCGCGCCGTCATCCCCTAGATCGCGTGAGAGGGCGATGTTCGGGCGCTGTTCTCCTACGGAAGGGACGGATGCTGCGCCCACGCGTACTCGGACTCCGGCCGGCCGCGCGTGCCGTAGCGCGCTGCGCGCTGCGCGCGACCCTGCGTCACGAGGTGCTCGAGGTAGCGACGAGCAGCGACGCGCGACATTCCCAGTCGCTCCGCGGCCTCCGCGGCGGAGACGGGGCCGCGCTCGCGCACCTCGTCGCTGATGCGGGCGAGCGTATCGGCGGAGAGGCCCTTCGGCAGCGCGACCGGCGTCGCGGGTCGCAGCGCCCCGAGGAGCGCGTCGATCTCGGCCTGCGTCGGCACGCCCGCAGCTTCGGCCGCGCGCCGCCGGAACTCGCGGTACTGCTCCAGGCGCTCGCGGAAGACCGCGAAGGTGAACGGCTTGACGAGGTACTGCGCGACGCCGAGCGACACCATCTGCCGCACGACCTCGGCGTCACGGACGCCCGTGATCGCGATGACGTCGACGGCGGCGCCGCGGGCGCGCACGTGCCGCAGCACGTCCAGCCCCGTGCCGTCCGGCATCGTGACGTCCAGCAGCACGAGGTCGATCTCGTCCCCGCGCTCCAGCACGGCGTCGATGGCGGCACGAGCGCCCGTGCACTCGGCGACGGCCTCGAAGTCCTCCAGGCGCGCGAGGTAGTCACGGTGCAGTTCGAGCGTGAGCGCGTCGTCGTCGACGAGGAGGACGCGGATCATGTCGCCCTCGCCGGCAGGGTGACCACGAAGACCGTCGGGTCGTCGCGCAGCTCCAGCTGACCGCCCGCGCTCGCCACGATCGAGCGGACGAGCCCGAGGCCCACACCGCGTCCCTCGGCTCCGCCGGGCTTGGTGGTGAAGCCGTGCTCGTAGATGCGCTCGCGCAGCGCCTCGGGCACGCCGGTGCCGCTGTCCGACACCTCCATCCGCAGCGACGCGGGGGAAGAGGGCGTCCTCCCGAACACGACGCGCACCCATCGGGGCGCCTCCGCGGCGGCCGCAGCATCCATCGCGTTGTCGATGAGGTTGCCGACCACCGACACCGCGTCGACGGGCGACAGCACGCTTCGTGGCGCGTCCGGGTCGATCTCGGCCGACCACTCGATGCCGCGCTCCCGCGCCTGGGCCGCCTTGCCGAGCAGCAGCGCCCCCACGGTGGGGTCGCCGCCGCGCCGGGCGGCCACCTGGTCGACGAGCTCCTGACTCTGCCGTGACGTCTCGGTGAGGATCTCGATCGCCTCGCCGGTGCGGCCGAGCTCGAGCAGCGACACGGCGGTGTGTATGCGGTTGCCGTGCTCGTGGGTCTGCGCGCGCAGCGCCTCGCCGAGCGTCCGCACGGACTCGTACGAGGCGACCGCGTCGCGGATCGTCCCGGCGGGCAGGTCGCCCGCAACGCGCCTCGTCGTGCGGCGGGCGAGCCATGCGCCCACGAGGCCGGCCGCGAGGAGGGCGAGTGCGATCGACACGACGAAGGGCAACCGCGGCAGGATCTTCGACCAGATGCTGCCGATCGTGACGCCGACCGACACCCAGCCCACGAGCTCGCCGCCGGTCGTGACCGGGACGATCGTGCGCACGGACGGACCCAGCGTGCCCGTGAACTCCTCGGTGAAGACGCTCGGCGTGCTCGGGATCGTGCCGAGGTAGTGCCGGCCGATCTCGGCGGGGTCGCGGTGGCTGACGCGGATGCCGTCCGGGGTCATGATCGTGACGAAGTCAAGACCCGTCTGCGCCATCACGTCAGCCGCGAGCGGCTGAAGCGCCTCCGAAGGGTCGGGTGCGCTCAGGGAGTCCGCCACCTCAGGCAGTGACGCCAGGGACGACGCGACGGCCCGCGTCACCTCCTCCGCCTCGTTCCGTTCGGAGCGCTCCGCGTCGAGCACGAGCACGGCGGCGAGGGCGGCGACGATCACGGCCGCCGAGACGGCGACGACGACGAACACGCGCGATGCCGCGCTGCCCTGCTGCGTCTTCGCTGACATGGCCCTCCTCGTCGATGCCGCCGCATCCATCCTCGCCCGTCGAGGGCAGCAGAGGGGAGTCCGCGGGTGCGACCAATACGACCGTAAATCGCCGGCCGCCGCCGCGACGCGCACGCTGTCTCACACGCCGCACCATCGAGCGGCACCGCGGAAACACCGCCGTTTCATCCCGCAGGAGGCAATGATGGCTCTCTCGACCCGCACCACGTCCTTCACGCTCCCCGGCTTCAACTGGAGGCGTGGCAAGCAGGCGTGGGACAAGCACACCTGGCTCTACCTCTCGGTCATCGCCGCCGTCGTCCTCGGCGCGATCGTCGGGCTGGTCTGGCCCGACGTCGGCGTCGCGCTCAAGCCGCTCGGCGAGGGCTTCGTCGCCCTCATCAAGATGATGATCGCGCCGATCATCTTCTGCACGATCGTGGTGGGCGTCGGCTCCATCGCGAAAGCGGCCACCGTCGGCAAGATCGGCGGTCTCGCGCTCCTGTACTTCATGGTGATGTCGACGTTCGCGCTCGCCATCGGCCTCGTCGTCGGCAACCTGCTGCACCCGGGCGAGGGTCTGAACATGGCGAACGCCACCTACGAGGCGACCGCGGAGGCGAAGACGACGCAGGAGTTCATCCTCGGCATCATCCCCACGACGTTCTTCTCGGCCTTCACCGGCGAGAGCGTGCTGCAGGTCCTCTTCATCGCACTCCTCGTCGGCTTCGCGCTGCAGCAGATGGGCGACAAGGGCACGCCGATCATGAACGCGGTGAAGCACCTGCAGGCGCTGGTCTTCCGTATCCTCGGCATGATCCTGTGGCTCGCGCCGATCGGAGCATTCGGCGCCATCGCCGCCGTGGTCGGCAACACCGGCATCGCCGCGATCTGGGCCCTCGGCACGCTGATGATCGCGTTCTACATCACGTGCGTGCTGTTCATCGTGGGCGTCCTCGGCACGCTGCTGTACGCCGTCACCCGCGTGAACATCTTCAGCCTCATCAAGTACCTCGCCCGCGAGTACCTGCTGATCGTGGGGACGTCCTCCTCCGAATCGGCTCTGCCCCGCCTCATCGCGAAGATGGAGCACCTCGGCGTCTCGAAGCCGGTGGTGGGCATCACCGTGCCGACCGGGTACTCGTTCAACCTCGACGGCACCGCGATCTACCTGACGATGGCATCGCTGTTCATCGCGAGCGGCATGGGGGCCCCGATGTCGATCGGCCAGCAGATCGGCCTTCTCGTCTTCATGATCATCGCCTCGAAGGGCGCGGCCGGCGTCACCGGTGCGGGCCTGGCGACTCTCGCCGGCGGTCTGCAGGCGTACCGGCCCGACCTGGTGAACGGCGTCGGCGTCATCGTCGGCATCGACCGGTTCATGTCGGAGGGCCGTGCGCTCACGAACTTCACCGGCAACGCCGTCGCCACGGTGCTGATCGGCACGTGGACGAAGGAGTTCGACGCCTCCCGCGCGCGCCGCGTGCTCGCCGGGGAGCTGCCGTTCGACGAGACGACCTTGTCGGGCGACGACCACGACGGGATGTCGCCCGCCGCGGACGCGGTCGGGGTGCAGGGCCTCGAGGAAGCTGCGATCAGCGAGGCGGAGGCCAAGGAGCGCCGCGTCCGCGAGCGCGAGGAGCTGCTGTCGCGCTGAGCGGACGGCACGGGCGGGCGCGGGTCGAACCCGCGCCCGCCCGTTCAGTCGTCCGGGGCGATCTCGCCGGCCTCGATCGCCGACTCGCGCTCCTCGAGCTCGAGCTCGTCGACATCCTCCTCGACCGCCTCGAGCGGGTCGATGGTCGGCGGCGGGAGCTCGAACTCCACGCTGTCGTCGACGGGCACGTCGCGCTCGTCGTCGGGGATGCGTTCTCGGAAGTCGCTCATGGCCTGCTCGCGATCACTCCTCGCCGTACGGCGGCAGCTCGTCTTCCTCGATCTCGCCCTCGAGGGGAGGGGCGTCGTCCTGACCGTCCAGGTCAGGCAGCTCGTCGGCCTCGTTCGAGATCTCGTGGAACGTCGGGTCGAAGACCATGGCCTGCTCCTATCCGCTCTTGCGACGGAACTCGCGCTTCGTGACCGCGCCGTGCGTTCCGTGGATCGCGGAGTCGCCATCCATGTGGGACTCGCCCTCGCGGTGATTCGCGTTCTTCTTGTCGAGTGCTTCCTTGAACTTGCGCTTCATCTCATCGGATGCCGCAGACGCCGGCTTCTCGTCGGTGCTCATGCCCCCACCCTAGGCGCGGCATCCGACGCTCGCCAGGGTGGGGGTCATCCGGGGTGCTGCTGATAGGCTTGGGCGGGTTGCCCTGGGGCAACCGCTCAATTCCACATCTGAGCTACACGGAGCAGGCCGGCAGGAAGCTGGTCCCCTGTGGTGGATTCCCCGCCGGACGACGTCGGGTGATCTTCTACTGGTGACCAGCGCTGGCGAACCCCGCGGCACTCCCGCGCGCCGAGATCTGCCTGTTCCTGCTCCTTCGCACAAGCTCGTGCGCGAAACGCGCGTGCGAGCCTAAACAAAGAAGGAGAGACCTCTTGGAAGGTCCTGAAATCACCGCCGCTGAAGCCGTTCTCGACAACGGCCGCTTCGGCACCCGTACCGTCCGGTTCGAGACCGGGCGACTCGCGCAGCAGGCACAGGGTGCCGTCGCCGCGTACCTCGACGAGGAGACGATGCTCCTGTCGGCGACCAGCGCCGGCAAGTCGCCTCGTGAGGGCTTCGACTTCTTCCCGCTGACCGTCGACGTCGAAGAGCGTTCGTACGCCGCGGGCAAGATCCCCGGTTCGTTCTTCCGTCGCGAGGGCCGCCCCTCGACCGAGGCGATCCTCGTCTGCCGTCTCATCGACCGCCCGCTGCGCCCGTCCTTCGTCGACGGCCTCCGCAACGAGGTGCAGATCGTCGTCACGGTGCTCTCGATCGCGCCGGGCGAGTTCTACGACGCGCTCGCGATCAACGCGGCCTCGCTGTCGACCCAGATCTCGGGTCTGCCGTTCTCGGGCCCGATCGCCGGTGTGCGCCTCGCGCTCATCCCGGGTCACGGCGAGCACGCCGACCAGTGGATCGCGTTCCCGACCGTCACCCAGCTCGAGGAGGCCGTGTTCGACCTCATCGTCGCCGGTCGCGTCCTGCCCGACGGCGACGTCGCGATCATGATGGTCGAGGCCGAGGCCACCGAGCACAGCTGGAACCTCATCAAGGCCGGAGCCACCAAGCCGAACGAGGAGATCGTCGCGCAGGGCCTCGAGGCCTCGAAGCCCTTCATCAAGGAGCTCGTCGCGGCGCAGAACGTCGTCGCCAACAGTGCGGCGAAGGAGATCAAGGAGTTCCCGGTCTTCCTGCCGTACAGCCAGGAGACGTACGACTTCGTCGCCCACCGCGCGTACGACAAGCTCGTCCCGATCTACCAGATCGCCGACAAGCAGGACCGTCAGAACGCCGACGACGAGCTGAAGGACGCCGTCAAGGCGGAGCTTCTGGCCGCTGTCGAGGCCGGCGAGCTCCCGGCCGTCGCGACGACCGAGTTCTCGGCCGCCTACAAGTCGGTCACCAAGAAGATCGTCCGCGGTCGCATCCTCGCCGAGGGCGTCCGCATGGACGGTCGCGGTCTGGCCGACATCCGTCCGCTCGACGCCGAGGTGCAGGTCATCCCGCGCGTCCACGGCTCGGCGATCTTCCAGCGCGGCGAGACCCAGATCCTGGGCGTCACCACGCTGAACATGCTCAAGATGGAGCAGCAGATCGACTCGCTGTCGCCGGTGACGAGCAAGCGCTACATGCACCACTACAACTTCCCGCCCTACTCGACCGGTGAGACCGGCCGTGTCGGCAGCCCGAAGCGTCGCGAGATCGGGCACGGCTTCCTGGCTGAGCGCGCGCTCGTGCCGGTGCTGCCCAGCCGCGAGGAGTTCCCGTACGCGATCCGCCAGGTGTCCGAGGCTCTCGGCTCCAACGGCTCGACGTCCATGGGATCGGTGTGCGCGTCGACCCTGTCGCTGCTGAACGCGGGTGTGCCGCTGCGCGCCCCCGTCGCCGGCATCGCGATGGGTCTCGTGTCGGACGAGGTCGACGGCCAGACGCGCTACGCCGCGCTGACCGACATCCTCGGCGCCGAGGACGCCCTCGGTGACATGGACTTCAAGGTGGCCGGCACGAGCGAGTTCGTCACTGCGATCCAGCTCGACACGAAGCTCGACGGCATCCCGTCGTCGGTGCTCGCCGCCGCGCTCACGCAGGCCAAGGACGCGCGCCTCACGATCCTGGGCGTTCTCAACGCCGCGATCGACGGCCCGGACGAGATGGCTCCGACCGCTCCGCGCGTCATCAGCGTGCAGATCCCGGTCGACAAGATCGGCGAGCTGATCGGCCCGAAGGGCAAGACGATCAACGCGATCCAGGACGAGACCGGCGCGCAGATCTCCATCGAGGAGGACGGCACCGTCTACATCGGCGCGACCGACGGGCCCTCGGCCGAGGCCGCCCGCGCCCAGGTCAACGCGATCGCCAACCCCACCAACCCGGAGGTCGGCGAGCAGTTCCTGGGAACCGTCGTCAAGATCGCGACGTTCGGCGCGTTCATCTCGCTCCTGCCCGGCAAGGACGGCCTGCTGCACGTCAGCGAGGTCCGCAAGCTCGCCGGTGGCAAGCGCGTGGAGAACGTCGAGGACGTGCTCTCGGTCGGTCAGAAGCTGCTCGTCAAGATCACCAAGATCGACGACCGCGGCAAGCTCTCGCTCGAGCCGGTGCTCGAGGAGGCTGCTGACCAGGAGGGTCGCGCCGCGGCCAGCGAGGGCCCGGAGGCTCCCGCCGAAGGCTGACACATCTCGCCGTCCGGTGAAACCGGTCGATGAACGACGGATGCCCGTCCCCGAGAGGGGGCGGGCATCCGTCGTAGGTCGTCCGGTAGGTGCTTCACGCACTCTGTCCACCGAACAGGGGACGTATCCCCTAGGGATCAGCGCTTCGTGACCAAAGCGTTATGTAATGTTTATCCATAGTTCGCCTCAGTGAACGGCGCCCTGTCCGGACTGGCCTACCCTGATCTGTAAGCGCCGGGGGGCGCGAACAGTGATCACGACTCCCGTAGGGGATCTCGTGAGGGGGTGGCACATGGCTTACTTCGGCGTTGACTCGACGCTCCCGTCGTCGAGTCCGGATGCCGCGTCCGTGCAGCCTGGCGCCGTCGTGCGCGGCCCGCACCCCTCTGCTCCGATCCCGGTGCAGGGCCCTTCGATCGGCAGCAACGTGCGCGTCGCGCTCGGCGAGAGCGGCTCGCACATCTTCCCGCTGATCCTCGGCGCAGCCGAGTTCGGGTGGAACGTCGATCTCGAGTCGAGCCACGCGATCCTCGACACGTACGCCGAACTGGGCGGCAACGCCGTGCACACCGCCGACAGCTACTCGAGCGGCCGCAGCGAGCACATCATCGGTCAGTGGCTGCAGTCCCGCGGTCTCCGCGACGACATCGTCCTGGCCGTCCGCGTCGGCGGCCACGCCGACAACCCCGGTCTCGGCCCGGTCAACCTCGTGCGCGCCGTCGAGGCATCACTGACCCGCCTGCGCACGGACCGCATCGACGTCCTCTACCTCGACGCGACGACCGATCGCTCCTCGCCCCTCGAAGACACGCTCGCCACGGCGGAGTGGCTCGTCGAGACCGGCAAGGTGCGGGCGCTCGGCGCCATCGGCTACAGCGCCGCGCAGCTCGTCGAGGCGCGCATCTTCGCGTCGGCCGGCTACCCCCGGATCACGGTGCTCGACGTCCCCTTCAACGTACTTCGCCGTCACGAGTTCGACGCCGATCTGCGTCTCGTCGCCGGGGCGCAGGGCATGGCGGTGACCCCGTCGCACGCACTCGAGCACGGGTTCCTCGCGGGCCGGCAGCGCTCGAAGATCCGCGGCGCCCTCTCGGTGCGCGGCGCGCAGCTCGCGGCCAACCTCAACCGCCGGGGGAGTCGTACCCTGCGCGCGCTCGACGCGGTCGGCGCCGAGCTGGGTGTCCCCGATGCGGCCGTGGCGGTCGCGTGGCTGCTCTCGCAGAAGCTCGTCACCGCGCCCATCGTGAACGCGTACGCGCCGCAGCATGTCGAGGAGCTGGTGCAGGGCGTCGGCGTCCGCCTCAGCCGCGGCCAGCTGTCGGACATCGGCCGCGCCTCGGAGTAGTCGCCCCCGCGCTTGGGACTCGCCGTCCACAGTCGCCGAATCGCCCCGACGACGTGTCGTAGG
This sequence comes from Microbacterium sp. NPDC056057, assembly GCF_042266945.1. Taxonomy (NCBI): domain Bacteria; kingdom Bacillati; phylum Actinomycetota; class Actinomycetes; order Micrococcales; family Microbacteriaceae; genus Microbacterium; species Microbacterium sp. NPDC056057. Next base: position 65,569 of record NZ_JBHJWS010000005.1, on the reverse strand, counting down.
CTGGACGTCGTGCCTTTCCCCAGGGCACGCGATCCCCGACGGAGTGAACTGCGTGACGCACTACATCTACCTCGTGCGGCACGGCGAACATCAGGACGCCGAGCACGGACTCGTCGACGGACCGCTGTCGCCTCGCGGTCGCCGGCAGGCCGCGCTGCTGGCCGACAGGCTCTCCGGGGTTCCGTTCGACGCGCTCTGGCACTCGCCGCTCGAACGCGCCAGCCAGACGGCTCGCGCGGTCACCGAACGGATGCCGTCACTCACGCCCGAACCGTCCGCGCTGCTGTTCGACTGCGTGCCGACGGGCATGACCGACGAGACCCCCGCCGCCTTCGAGCCGTTCTTCGGCTCGATCACAGAGGCCGAGGTCGAGGCGGGTCGCGCCCAGATGTCGGACGCGACGAGCGAGTTCCTGGCGCGCAAGCGCGGCGAGGTGCACGAACTCCTGATCACCCACAACTTCGTGATCGCGTGGTTCGTCCGCGAGGTGCTGCAGGCGCCCGACTGGCGCTGGATGACGCTCAACCAGGCGCACTGCGGACTGACCGTGATCGCGCAGAAGCAGGGGCGCCCGTGGACGCTCCTGTCGCACAACGACCTCGCGCACCTTCCGGTCGAGCTGCGGACCGGCCTGCCCGAGGTCTACCCCGTCTGACCCGTCTCCGCGCTCAGAGCACCTTGCCGTACCAGCGGGACGCGTTCGGGTTGTCGTTGTAGGGCTCGATCGCGACGAATCCGGTGCGTGCATAGAGCGCTCCGGCGGCCTCGAGCGAGTGATGCGTGTCGAGCACGAGCTCGGCGGCGCCGAATCCGCGGGCGCGCTCGACGAGGTCCTCGACGAGCAGGCGCCCCCACCCGCGCCCGCGCGTGGCGGGCCGCAGGTACAGGTGCTTCAGCTCGTACCGCGGGCCGAGCGGCCCGTCGGGGATGAGTCGGATGCCTCCGCAGCCCTGTGCGGCGCCCTCGTCGTCGTCGAGCACGACGAAGACCCCGGCCGGCGGCACGAAGGCCGCCGGATCGGGGAAGGTCGTCCGATAGGCGACCCCCTGGTCGGCGAATCCTTCGGTGCGGATCCGGAAGTACTCGGCGAGGAGGTCGTGGGCGTCGGGCGCGTCGGCGGGGGAGGGGCGGAGAGTCACCACGCCTCCAGCGTAGGCGTCTGCCGCGGTCGGAAGGCCCGGCTGCTCGCCGGCCCCCCACCTAGGATGGAGGCATGACGACACGCGTGGCCATCGTCGGCGGCACCGGAAAGCTCGGAGCGATCATCCGCGACGTGGTCGACGCCGAACCCGGATTCGAGGTCGCCGGGGTGCTGTCGTCCCGGTCGGAGCTGTCGGAGCTCGACGGCGCAGACCTGGTGGTCGACGCATCGACGCCCGCCGTGTCGATCGACGTCGTCCGCGCCGCGATCGAGCGCGGCATCAACGTGCTCATCGGCACCTCCGGCTGGTCGGCGGAGCGCATCGCGCTGGTCCGTCCCCTCGTCGAGGCCGCCGGCACCGGCGCCGTCTTCATCCCCAACTTCTCGCTCGGCTCGGTACTGGGTTCGGCGCTCGCGGCAGCCGCGGCGCCGTTCTTCCCGTCGATCGAGATCGTCGAGGCGCACCGTGAGACCAAGATCGACTCGCCCAGCGGCACCGCCGTGCGCACGGCCGAGCTCATCGCCGCCGCGCGCGACGGTGTCGGCCCGGTCGAGTCGCCGCACGTCGACCAGCGCGCCCGCGGCCAGCAGGTCGCGAGCGTGCCGATCCACTCGCTGCGCCGCCCGGGCGTCGTCGCCCGCCAGGAGACGATCCTCTCGGGGGCGGGGGAGTCGCTCACCATCGTGCACGACACCGTGGAGCCGTCGCAGGCGTACGGTCCCGGCATCCGTCTCGCCCTTGCCGCCGCGCGCGACGCCTCGGGTGTCACCGTCGGCCTCGACAGCCTGATCGACATCGGCATCGGTCGCGGCACGGCGCAGCCTCACGGGCGCCCCGTCGACGAGGGCGGCGTGCCCGGCCAGGTCGCCCGCGCGACCGGGGCATGAGCGCGCGCATCGGCGTCGCCGTCATGGCGGCGCTGCTCGCGCTGTACATCGTGCTCGTCGGGCAGCGCGCGTGGCTGCTGCTCGTGAGCGGCGATGCGGTCGGCATCGCCATGGGCACGGCGCTCGTCGTGCTGCCACTCATCGCCGCGTGGGCGCTCGGGCGGGAGCTGTGGTTCGGCGTGCGCGCGCAGCAGCTCGGCACGCGGCTCGAGGCCGAGGACGCCCTGCCGCAGGAGGAGGTCGCCGTGCGCCCGAGCGGCCGCGTGATGCGCGAGGACGGAGACGCCGTCTTCCCTACGTATCGCGCCGATGTTGAGGCCCACCCCGACGACTGGCGGGCGTGGTACCGGCTCGGACTCGCCTACGACGCCGCCGGCGACCGCCGCCGCGCACGCGAGGCGGTGCGGGCTGCCATCCGGCTCGAGAAGGCCGACCGCGGCGGCTGAACCGGCGCAGGATCAGGATGCCGCGGGCACGGCCGCCGCGACCGCGTCTTCGACCGTCGGGTGCGAGAACACGAACCCCGACTCCTCGAGCGCCTGCGGCACGACGTGCGCATCCGCGGTGAGGATCGCCTCGGTGGCGTCCGCTCCGAGCGCGATCTTCATGCCCCACACCGGCGCGCGCAGCAGGAACGGGCGATTCATCCGCACTGCGAGTGCGAACCCGAGATCGTTCGCCGTGGCGCGCGAGGGTCCGGACAGGTTCACGGGACCGGTGAGACGGGCGTCGATCACGTGCCGGATCGCGCGCACCTCGTCCTCGAGCGAGATCCACGGCCACGCCTGCGTCCCGCGGCCGATCGGGCCGGACAGGCCGAGCTTCGTCAGGAGCATCAGCGGCTTCAGCACGCCGTCGACGTGCACGACCGGCGCCGTGCGCAGCACCGCCACCGCAGCATCCGTCCCCGCGCCGTACGCCGCGGCCTCCCACTCACCGCAGAGATCCGCGAGGAACGACTCGCCGCGCGGGGCGTCCTCCGCGAGACGCGCGCCCGGCACCGAGCCGTAGTAGCCCACGGCCGAGGCCGACACGAGATGCGGGGCCGCCGCACCGAGCTCGCGCACCGCGCGGGCGAGCGCGCGGGTGGGGGCGATGCGCGACCACAACAGGGTGCTCTTGTACGCCGGAGTCCACGGGAAGCGACCGATGCTCGCACCGTTGAGCCCGACGACCGCGTCCGCACCCTCGAGCACGGCAGGATCCAGCGGCTCGGCCGTGGTGAGCCACTCGACCTCGTGCGCGGCCTCGGCGGGCCGGCGCACGAGGGTCGTCACCTCGGCGCCGTCGGCGCGGAGGCTCTCGACGAGCGCCCGGCCGATGAGGCCGGACGCCCCGGCGACGACGATCCGCCGACCGTCGTCACCCCCCGGAGGGCCTTCAGGCAAGCGTGGCCTCGATGGTGATCTCGATGCCCGCCAGGGCCTGCGAGACGGGGCATCCGGCCTTCGCGCTCTGGGCGAGTCGCTCGAAGTCCTCGGGCTCGAGTCCCGGGACGACGGCATTGACGTTCAGGTGGCTGCCGGTGATGCCCGTGCCCGGCTTGAACGTGACCGAGGCCGTCGTGTCGATCGACTCCGGGGGAGTGCCGTTCTCAGCCAGTGCGAGCGAGAACGCCATGCTGAAGCACGACGCGTGCGCGGCCGCGATGAGCTCTTCCGGCGTCGTGACGGACGTCGAGCCTTCGCTCCGCGCCTTCCAGTTGACCGGGAAGGTCCCGAGGCCGGACGACACGAACGTGGTCTCGCCGGAGCCGTCGAACAGCCCGCCCTTCCATACCGTGGATGCTTCGCTCGTGACGGTCATGTGGGCCTCCTCGCTGGCGGGGCGCCCGCGTGCCGGGCGTCTCGCGTCAGCCTATGGCGTCGGGCTGCCGCACCGCGATGGGTTGACACCGGATGCTGCGCCCCTCGGTCTGCCGACGGCCGACGCGGCGTCAGGCCGACGCCGGGCGAGTGCGGCCGACGATGCCGGCGCGCTGCAGGAGGAGGTACATCTGACAGCCGAGGCAGAGGCCGAACACGGCGTTGAGGAACGCGGCGATGAAGGCCGCCGCCGCGGCGATCGTCAATGCCCACGGCACGCCGAACAGCTGCAGCACGAGACCGAGAGCCGACACGAAGAGGCCGACGCCCTGCGCGAAGCGCGGCGGGCGCGGGTCCTCGAGCTCCGTCGGAGCCGACAGCCGCGGAGCCACGACCGCGCGGTAGAGCGCACCCCACGGCGCGGTGCGCGGCGAGACCACGCCCCACAGGAAGAGCAGGGTCGTGACGAGCAGCAGGAGGAAGGCGGGGTCGAGGATCCGCTGGGCGACGCTCGCCGTGGAGATCGCCCATCCGTCGGCCGTCTGCGCCGTCGACAGGCCCGTCAGCCCGAGGAACACGACGATCAGCAGGAGCACGGCGGTGATGCCGGCCGCGAAACGCGGACCGCGGGGGTCGATGCCTCGTGGGGTCACAGCATCCCGTCGCTCAGACATTCGCGTCCTCCGCGATCAGGCGGTTGAGCTCGAGCTCGAGCACGTCTCGGCCGGGCGCCCCGCCGAAGCGGGTCTGCACGACGCCGTTGCGGTCGAGCACGAGCGTGGTCGGCGTCTGCAGCACGTGGAAGTGCTTCGCGATGTCGGGGCGGTGGGTGAGGTCGACGTCGAGGTGGCGCACACCTTCGTGGTCGTCGGCGATGGCCGAGAGCGTGCGGTGCACACCGGGGCAACGGGCGCAGAGCTCGGTGCTGAACTGCAGGAGAGTGGCGACTTCGCCGAGTCCGTCGGCGCCGAGGCGGTGAGGCTCGATGACCTCGTGCTCGACGTTGCGGCGGGCGTGGGACTGTCGCCAGTTCAGGAAGACACCGAGTGCCACCGTCGCCGCGAGGAGCGCGGCGAGGGCGATGAGGGCTCCGACCAGGGTCACAGCAGATCAGGCTAACCCCTTTCACCTGAATAGAGGCCGGATGAGCGAATATGACGCTTGCGGCGTAACACAGCGCGTGCCGTCGCGGGCCGCGGCGCGGACAAGGCCGCGGTCGCGATGTCCCGGGGCGCGGGTATCGTGGCAGCCGTGACGACGCCGATCCCGACCCCGTACGAAGACCTTCTGCGAGACGTGCTCGAGCACGGCACCCACAAGGACGACCGCACCGGCACCGGCACGACGAGTGCGTTCGGCCGGCAGATCCGCTTCGACCTCGCGCAGGGCTTCCCGCTCATCACCACCAAGCGCGTGCACTTCAAGTCGATCGCCTACGAGCTGCTGTGGTTCCTCCGCGGCGAGTCGAACGTCGCGTGGCTGCAGGAGAACGGCGTCACCATCTGGGACGAATGGGCGGATGCCGCCGGCGAGCTGGGCCCGGTCTACGGGGTGCAGTGGCGGTCGTGGCCGACGCCGTCGGGGGACCACATCGACCAGATCGCGCTCGTGCTCGACCAGATCCGCGCCAACCCGGATTCGCGTCGGCTGATCGTGTCGGCGTGGAACCCCGCCGACATCCCCGACATGGCGCTCGCGCCGTGCCACGCGCTGTTCCAGTTCTACGTGGCCGACGGCAAGCTGTCGTGCCAGCTGTACCAGCGCAGCGCCGACCTCTTCCTCGGCGTGCCGTTCAACATCGCGTCGTACGCGCTGCTGACCCTCATGGTCGCGCAGCAGGCGGGTCTCGAACCCGGCGACTTCGTGTGGACCGGCGGCGACTGCCACATCTACGACAACCACGTCGAGCAGGTGCGCGAGCAGCTCACCCGCGAGCCGTACCCGTACCCGACGCTGCGCATCGCGCGGACGCCCGAGTCGATCCTCGACTACCGCTACGACGACTTCGTGCTCGAGGACTACCAGCACCACCCCGCGATCCGCGGGGCGGTCGCGGTATGACGGCCCCGATCGGCCTCATCTGGGCGGAGGCGCACGACGGCGTGATCGGCGCCGACGGCGGCATGCCGTGGCACGTGCCCGAGGACCTCGCTCACTTCAAGGCCCTGACGCTCGGCGCACCCGTCGTGATGGGACGCCGCACGTGGGAGTCCTTCCCGGCGCGCTTCCGCCCGCTGCCGGGGCGGCGCAACATCGTGATCACCCGGCAGGACGATTGGACGGATGCGGGCGCCGAGCGCTCCGCATCGCTCGGGGCCGCGCTGGCCCTCGCCGACGAAGGCGCGCCCGAGCGCATCTGGGTGATCGGCGGCGGCCGGCTGTTCACGGAGGCCATCGAGCTCGCCGATCTCCTCGAGGTCACCGAGCTCGATCTCGCGGTCGAGGGTGACACCCTGGCGCCCGACCGCGCCGGCTGGATCTCGGCCGCGACGGACCCGGTCGACGGCTGGCACACGTCGGGTTCCGGCATCCGTTACCGCTTCCTGCGGCTGGTGCGGCCGGCGGAGCACGGCTCGCGCTGACACGGCAATAGGCTGGCGCGCATGGCGAAGACGGCACTCATCACCGGTGCGAGTTCGGGACTCGGTGCGGAGTACGCGCGCCAGCTCGCGGCGAAGGGCGCGCACCTCGTGCTCGTCGCACGAGATCGGCAGTCGCTCGAGCAGCTCGCCGTCCGGCTGCGGTCGACGTACGGGGTCGAGGTCGACGTGCTCGCGGCCGATCTGCTGAAGCGCCGCCAGCGCGAGCGGGTCGAGGCGCGCGTCGCCGACGAGGCCCGGCCGATCGAGATCCTGGTGAACAACGCGGGCTTCGGGCTGCCCCTGGCGTTCGAGCGCAACGACATCGAGGACGAGGTCCGCCACCTGGAGGTGCACGTCGAGGTGCCGATGCGCCTCACCCACGCGGCCCTGGGCGCGATGCTCGCGCGCGGGCACGGCCGCATCATCAACGTCGCATCGGTGGCCGCGTTCATCCCGCGCTCGACGTACGGCGCCTGCAAGGGGTGGCTCGTGAGCTTCAGCCGCTGGGCGAACGGCCGCTACGGTCCGCGGGGTGTCACGGTGACCGCGGTCTGCCCCGGGTACACCCACACGAACTTCCACGAGCGCCTCGGGCTGCCGCCGGGCCAGGAAGGCGTGCCCGACGGGATGTGGCTCGATGCGCGCGACGTCGTGGCCGAGTCGCTGCGTGATGCGGCACGCGGTGCGGCCGTGTCGATCCCGTCGCTGCGCTACAAGGCGCTCGTGGCCCTGGCCCGCTTCGCCCCGCCGTCGGTCGCCGCGCGCATCGGAGAGCGCGGCCGCTGAGCCGAGCCCGGCGTCACCGGGCGCGCCGGGGCGCGGCATCCCGATAACCTGAGTGCATGACGCATACGGGCAACCCCTTCGGACAGGTGCTCGTCGCGCTCGTCACCCCCATGACGGCCGACGGCGAGGTCGACTGGCCCGCTGTCGAGAAGCACATCGACGACGTCATCACCGCGGGGGCCGACGGCATCGTCGTGACCGGCACCACGGGTGAGACGTCGACCCTCACCGACGCGGAGAAGATCCGCCTCGTCGAGGTGGGGAAGGATGTCGCCGCCGGCCGCGCCAAGATCATCACGGGCGGCGGGTCGAACGAGACCGCGCACGCGATCGAGCTCTACAAGGCCAGCGAGAAGGTCGGCGCCGACGGCATCATGATCGTCACGCCGTACTACAACAAGCCCACGCAGGCGGGCATCCTGACGCACTTCCGCCTGGTCGCGGACGCCACCGATCTGCCGGTGATCCTGTACGACATCCCGGGCCGCACCGGCGTGCCGATCCGGTACGAGACGATCCTGCGCCTCGCCAAGCACCCGAACATCCTCGCCATCAAGGACGCCAAGGGCGACTTCAGCGAGGTGAGCCGCGTCCTCAACCAGACGGACCTGATGTACTTCTCGGGCGACGACGCCAACGTGCTGCCGCACCTCGCGATCGGCGCCACGGGGCTCATCGGCGTCACCGCGAACATCGCGGCGCAGCCCTACCGTGCGATCGTCGACGCCGTGAACGCCGGCGACCTCAAGACGGCCACCGCGGCGCACCAGCAGCTCGAGCCGCTCGTGCGCGCCGTGATGACCCACGTGCCCGGGACCGTGTCGGCGAAGTACATCCTCCACGGCCTCGGCCGCATCGACAGCCCGCGTGTGCGGCTGCCGCTGGTCGGACCGGAGGAGTGGGAGGCCGCCAAGATCGAGGACGAGCTCGCGCTCGTGAACGATGTGCCCGGCGCCGACTTCTCGAACTTCCGCCCCGACCGCAACGCCGCCGCCGGCGGCGCGCTGCCGAAGGTCTCAGGCACCACGAGATGACGAATCGCGCCGTCGAACGGTCGACGGTGCGCAGATGACGGGCGTCCCAGCGCCCGGAGGAGGCTTCGCAATGCCCACCACCCCGTACGACCCGCCGGAGCTCGCAGCAGGAACCCTACGGATCGTCCCGCTCGGCGGCCTCGGCGAGGTCGGCCGCAACATGACGGTGTTCGAATACGGCGGAAAGCTTCTCGTCGTCGACTGCGGCGTGCTGTTCCCGGAAGAGCACCAGCCCGGCGTCGACCTGATCCTCCCCGACTTCGAGCCGCTCAAGAAGCGGCTCGACGACATCGTCGGCGTCGTGCTCACGCACGGCCACGAGGACCACATCGGCGCGGTGCCGTACCTGCTCAAGCTCAAGAGCGACATCCCGATCATCGGATCGGGGCTGACGCTCGCGCTCACCGAGGCGAAGCTCAAGGAGCACCGGATCAAGCCGTACAGCCTCACGGTGGCGGAGGGACAGAGCGAGAACCTCGGGCCGTTCGAGCTCGAGTTCGTCGCGGTGAACCACTCGATCCCCGACGCGCTCGCCGTCGCGATCCGCACGCCCGCGGGTCTCGTGCTCGCGACGGGCGACTTCAAGATGGACCAGCTGCCGCTCGACGGCCGGCTGACCGACCTCCGCGCGTTCTCGCGGCTGGGGGAGGAGGGCGTCGACCTCTTCCTCGTCGACTCGACCAACGCCGATGTGCCCGGCTTCACCCCCCTCGAGCGGTCGATCGGCCCAGTGCTCGACCAGGTGATCGGCAAGGCGCCGCGGCGTGTGATCGTGGCGAGCTTCTCGAGCCACGTCCACCGCGTGCAGCAGGTGCTGGATGCGGCCGCCGCCCACGGCCGCCGCGTGGCCCTCCTCGGCCGCAGCATGCTGCGGAACATGACGATCGCCGAGGACCTCGGCTATCTGCACGTGCCTGAGGGCGTGCTCATCGACTACAAGAAGGCGCGCGACCTGCCCGACGACAAGATCGTCTACATGTCGACCGGCTCGCAGGGCGAGCCGATGGCCGTGCTCAGCCGCATGGCGAACCTCGACCACGCGATCGAGCCCGGTCCCGGCGACACCGTGATCCTGGCGTCGAGCCTCATCCCCGGCAACGAGAACGCGGTGTACCGCGTGATCGACGGGCTCACCAAGCTCGGCGCGAACGTCGTGCACAAGGGCAACGCCAAGGTGCACGTGTCGGGCCACGCCGCGGCCGGCGAGCTGCTCTACTGCTACAACATCCTGAAGCCGAAGAACGTGCTGCCGGTCCACGGCGAGTATCGCCACCTGATGGCGAACGCGCGTCTCGCGCAGGACACCGGGATCGAGCCGGAGCGGACCATTCTCGCCGAGAACGGCACCGTGATCGATCTCAAGAACGGCGACGCGCACGTCGTCGGACAGTTCGACCTCGGCTTCGTCTACGTCGACGGCTCGACGGTGGGCGAGATCACGGACGCAGACCTCAAGGATCGCCGGATCCTCGGCGAAGAGGGCTTCATCTCGGTGATCGTGGTGGTCGACGCGTCGACCGGCAAGATCATCTCCGGGCCGGAGGTGCACGCCCGCGGCTTCGCCGAGGACGACGCCGTGTTCGAGGACGTCAAGCCGAAGATCGCTGCAGCGCTCGCCGAGGCCGCCAAGTCCGGCGTCCGCGACCCGCACGCGCTGTCGCAGGTCGTGCGCCGCACGATCGGCCGCTGGGTCAACCAGTCGCTGCGCCGCCGGCCCATGATCGTCCCGCTCGTCATCGAAGCGTAGCGAGATGACCATCATGCGGAGAATCGAAGCGTAGCGAGATGACCATCACGCGGAGAATCGAAGCGTAGCGAATTCGCCATCCGCGGAGTATCGAGGCGTAACACGCGGGCCGTACGATCGGCGTCGTGGCCTCCTCGTTCCGCATCCGTCCCGCCGTGTCGGCCGACGGCGCCTTCCTCGGCGACATGGTCGTCGAAGCGGCGAACTGGCGCCAGGGCGGCGCGCGGCCCCGCCACGAGGTGATCGGCGGCGCCGAGCACCGGCGCTACGTGGCGGGCTGGATGCGGCCGGGCGATGCGGGCTTCGTGGCCGAGGACGCCAACGGCGAGCCGGTGGGCGCCGCCTGGTACCGCATGCTCCCTCGTGACGACCCGGGCTTCGGGTACGTCGGCACGGGGGTGCCCGAGCTCATCATCGGCGTGCGCCCGATCTGGCGCGCCCATGGGGTGGGTCGCTCACTCCTGCAGAGATTGTGCGAGCACGCGGGAGCGCAGGGGTTCGCGCGCATCAGCCTGAGCGTGGAGCGGGGCAACTTCGCCTCGACGCTGTATCGCAGCGAGGGCTTCGCCGTCACGCAGAGCGGATCGGGCCGCGACACGATGGTGAAGCGCCTGCGCTGAGGCATCCGGCGAGGCGGACTTCGCGACGCGCCGGGCCTGCGGCCGCACGGCGGCGTGGTTGCGGGCAAATGTCGGGGTGTCGGCCTACCGTGGGGGAATGGCCAGGAGCTCAAGCCCGACCAGCCGGTCGCGCGCGTCTTCGAGCGCGTCGACGAACGCGCGCTCGAGCGCGTCCTCGTCGGCGCGCAAGCCCGCGGCCGCCAAGCCGGCACCCGCACCCAAGCGCTACGTGAACGAACCCGACAGGCCGCCGGTCATCGCGCGGGCCTGGATGGGTCTCGCGCACGCCACCGGCAGTCTGTTCCGCGCGTTCGGTCCCGAGGCGCTCGAGAAGGACCAGCGCCGCGACGGCTTCCCGTTCCTGCTCGTGCTGCTGGCGATCGCCGGCGCCGTGAACGAGTGGTTCTTCATCGGCAACGAGGTCGCGAAGACGATCAGCGCGTACACCGTCGGAATGCTGATCGGCCGTGAGGCGTTCGTCATGCCGGTGCTCCTGCTGCTGCTCGCAGGCTGGATGTTCCGTCATCCGTCGTCCGTGCACGACAACGGCCGCGTGGGCATCGGCTTCGGCCTGCTCGTCCTCACGATCGCGGGCTTCTGCCACGTCGCGGGCGGGCGCCCCCAGCCGAACCAGGGGCTTCCCGCCCTGAGCGAGGCGGGCGGCCTCTTCGGCTGGATGCTCGGCGAGCCGCTCGCCATGGTCCTCACCGACGTCGGCGCCTACATCGTGCTGTCGCTGCTGGCCGTGCTCAGCATCCTGATCATCACGAAGACGCCCCCGAACCGCATCGGGCGCCGCCTGGGCGAGCTGTACACCTGGATGTTCGGCGCCGAGCCGCGGGAAGAGAAGGCGACGGCGGATGCTGCGGCCCCGGCCGCTGCGGAAGACGAAGGCGACTCCTCCCTGCCGTTCTGGCGCCGCAACAAGACCGGCCGTGAGAAGGACCCCGAGGGCGGCCTCGGCTCGCAGGACCTCACAGAGCTGCTGACGCCCGGCACGTCGCAGGGCGGATTCGAGCAGGCGATTGCCGCGCCGGTGACCCCTCCGCCGGCGCCCGCGACCGACGCGCTCACCGAGGTCATCGACCCCGCCGTGCTGTCGGCGGCGAAGGCCGCGACCTCGTCGCGCACGTCGCTGCGCGACGACGCCGAGGTCATCGAGGACGATGGCACGCTTCCCGGCCTCGACGGCATCGGCTCGGCCACCGCCGTCGACTCGCCGTCCGCGCCGTACCGACTGCCGTCCGTCAACTCTCTGGCCGCAGGATCGCCCCACGTGGCGCGCTCCCAGGCCAACGACGACACGGTGCGCGCGATCACGAGTGTGCTCGAGCAGTTCAATGTGGATGCACGCGTCACCGGCTTCTCGCGCGGCCCGACCGTCACGCAGTACGAGATCGAGGTCGGTCACGGCGTGAAGGTGGAGCGCATCACCGCGCTCACGAACAACTTCGCCTACGCCGTCGCCTCCAACGAGGTGCGCATCCTCGCGCCGATCCCGGGCAAGAGCGCCATCGGCGTCGAGATCCCGAACACCGACCGCGAGATCGTGACGCTCGGCGACGTGCTGCGCTCGCAGACGGCGACCAGCCAGACGCACCCCATGACGATCGGCGTCGGCAAGGACGTCGGCGGCGGCTACGTCATCGCGAACCTCGCCAAGATGCCTCACCTGCTGGTGGCCGGCTCCACCGGCTCGGGCAAGTCGAGCTTCGTGAACTCGATGATCACGAGCCTGCTGATGCGCGCGAAGCCCGCCGACGTGCGCATGGTCCTCATCGATCCCAAGCGCGTCGAGCTGACGTCGTACGCGGGCGTGCCGCACCTCATCACGCCGATCATCACGAACCCCAAGAAGGCCGCCGAGGCGCTGCAGTGGGTCGTGAAAGAGATGGACATGCGGTATGACGACCTCGCGTCGTTCGGCTTCCGTCACATCGACGACTTCAACAAGGCGGTCGTGGCCGGTGAGATCACGCTGCCGCCGGGCAGCGAGCGCGTGCTCAAGCCGTACCCGTACCTGCTCGTGGTCGTCGACGAGCTCGCCGACCTCATGATGGTCGCGCCTCGTGACGTCGAGGACTCGATCGTCCGCATCACGCAGCTCGCGCGCGCCTCGGGCATCCACCTCGTTCTCGCGACGCAGCGACCCTCGGTCGACGTCGTCACGGGCCTCATCAAGGCCAACGTGCCGTCGCGCCTCGCGTTCGCCGTGACGAGCGTCACCGACTCCCGCGTCATCCTCGACCAGCCCGGCGCCGACCGCCTCATCGGCCAGGGCGACGGCCTGTTCCTGCCGATGGGCGCCTCGAAGGCGCTCCGCGTTCAGGGCGCCTGGGTGAGCGAGAAGGAGATCGAAGAGGTCGTCAAGCACGTCACGCACCAGGCGCGGCCGGAGTATCGCGCCGACGTCGCGGCGGTGGCCGAGAAGAAGGAGATCGACGCCGACATCGGGGACGACCTCGAGCTGCTGCTGGCGGCGGCCGAGCTCGTCGTGTCGAGCCAGTTCGGCTCGACGTCGATGCTCCAGCGCAAGCTCCGCGTCGGTTTCGCCAAGGCCGGCCGTCTGATGGATCTCCTGGAGTCCCGCGAGATCGTCGGCCCGTCTGAGGGCTCCAAGGCCCGCGATGTGCTCGTGACCGTCGAGCAGCTGCCGTCCGTCCTGGCGCGCCTGCGCGGCGAGGACGTACCCGACGCGGCGCCCGCTCCGGCGGCCCCCGCTGCGGCGGAAGACGACCGCTACGGAACGGATGCCGTGGCCTCGCAGTACGACGGCTACCCCGTGGTCGAGGGCGACGACGACGGCTCCGAAGACGCGTGGGGTCTCACCGGTCGCGACTGACCCCCGGCTCCGCCCGGCCGGGGCGCGCCGATAGGCTCGGGTCCATGGCGATCCCCCGGCAGTTGCCCAACGCGATCACGATCGTGCGCATCCTGTGCGCGCCGGTCTTCCTGTGGATGCTCCTGGCCGACGGGGGAGCGGACGGCGCCCTGCGGTGGTGGGCGGCGGCGCTGTTCATCGTGGCGATCGCGACCGACGGGATCGACGGCTACCTCGCGCGGAAGTACGAGATCGTCACCGACCTCGGCAAGCTCCTCGACCCCATCGCCGACAAGGTGCTCACCGGCTTCGCCTTCATCGGCCTGTCCATCCTCGGCGAGCTGCCGTGGTGGATCACGATCATCGTGCTCATCCGCGAGATCGGGATCACGGTGTACCGGTTCATGGTCGTGAGCGATCATGTGCTGGCCGCAGCCTGGATGGGCAAGCTCAAGACCCTCGCGCAGGGGCTCGCCCTCTCGTTCGCCCTGCTGCCGCTGTGGACCCTGGTGGGCGACTGGATCTTCTGGGTCAACGGGGTGCTCATGACGATCGCGGTGATCCTCACGATCGCGAGCGGCATCGACTACATCGTGACCGAGATGCGTGCCGCGCGCGCGAAGCGGAGAGATGCGTGACGGAGGAGCCTTCGGACGGAACAGATGCCGCAGCCGCCGTGCTGCGCGTCCTCCAGCTCCGCGGCTGGTCGATCGCCGCGGCGGAATCGCTGACCGGCGGCCGGGTCATCGCCACGCTGATCGATGTGCCGGGTGCGTCCGCGCATGTGCGGGGCGGGATCGTCGCCTACGCCACCGATCTCAAGACGACCGCGCTCGGTGTCGAAGCGGACCTCCTGGCGGCCCGCGGTGCCGTGGACCCCACGGTCGCCGAGGAGATGGCGCAGGGCGCACGCCGTGTGCTGCGCGCGGACGTGGGCGTCTCGACGACGGGTGTCGCCGGGCCCGACCCGCAGGACGGGCACGCCGTGGGCACGGTCTACATCGCGGTCGCCACGCCCGAGACGGCCATCGTGTCGGCGCTCGCTCTGTCGGGAACGCGCGACGAGATCCGCACCGCGACGGTGCAGAGCGTGCTGGAGCTGGCCCTCAACCTGCTGTGAGGCATCCGCGAATGGTGACATCCGATCCGGGAACAGATGGTGTTTCGTCTCGGTTACATTCCGTGATTCCCACCCATTGCCCAGTTGTCGGGATTAGATTGGCATCATCCGGTGCTGTACTGTTGGGCACCCGGACGACGGTGGAATCAGAAGTGAGGAGGGGCCCTGATGATCCTGGTACGTCAAGAGATCGGCGAAGTGCTTCGTGATTTCCGCCAGCAGAAGGGGCGCACCCTCCGCCAGGTGGCGAGTCGTGCAAGCGTCGCGCTGGGCTATCTGAGCGAGGTCGAGCGCGGCCAGAAGGAGGCGTCGAGCGAGATCCTCGCGTCGGTCGCCGAAGCCCTGGACGTCCCCATCTCGACGATCATGCGCGAGGTGGGCGATCGTATCTCGGTGCTCGAGGGTATCCAGCCCTTCCCCGACGTGGTTCCCGACGACCTCGTGGCCTCGGTCGACGCCGAGTTGTCGCTGCGCTGACCACGCCGCTCTCCCCAATATGCGTCGCAGTGAGTTCCAACGTGCCGTGAGCGACGAGTTCGGCGCGCGCGCGAACGCCGTCGTGACGGATCTGTATCTGTCGAAGGTGGGCGGTCGTACCGCCGCCGAGGCGATCGATGCCGGGGTCGATCCGCGCGAGGTGTGGCTCGCCTTGTGCGAAGAGCTCGACGTTCCCGCCGACCGCCGGTACGGCGTCGGCCGACTCGAGCCGCGCCGCCGCTGACCTGCGCGGCGGTACGCGTTTCCGCTGCCGCGACGCGGCGTGTCATCGAAGAAGTGTTCGAGATCCGCGTAGGCTCCTGCACAGCAGGTGTCGAGAGCGTGTTTTCCACGCAGCGGGAAGGAGCGAAGACGGATGTCGGAGCCCCTCCCTAACGTGAACAGCGTCGAACGACACCTCACGCCTTGTCGCAGCATCCGTCCCACCGGGGCGGAGCGCGACAGCCTACAGGCGACGGAACGCGAGCACTGAGGAGCACGTCATGCCATCACCCGTTGACCGCGAGAAGGCCCTGGAATCGGCCCTCGCCCAGATCGACCGGCAGTTCGGGAAGGGCTCGGTGATGCGCCTCGGCAGCGACGAGCGCGCTCCCGTCGAGGTCGTGCCCACCGGCTCGATCGCCCTCGATGTCGCGCTCGGCATCGGCGGTCTCCCGCGCGGCCGCATCATCGAGATCTACGGACCGGAGTCGTCGGGTAAGACGACGCTGACCCTGCACGCGATCGCCAACGCGCAGCGCGCCGGCGGCATCGCGGCGTTCATCGACGCCGAGCACGCGCTCGACCCCGACTACGCGCAGAAGCTCGGCGTCGACATCGACGCGCTTCTCGTCTCGCAGCCCGACACGGGTGAGCAGGCGCTCGAGATCGCCGACATGCTCGTGCGCTCCGGCGCGATCGATCTCATCGTGATCGACTCCGTCGCCGCCCTCGTGCCCAAGGCCGAGATCGAAGGCGAGATGGGCGACTCCCACGTGGGTCTTCAGGCGCGCCTCATGTCGCAGGCGCTGCGCAAGCTCACCGGTGGTCTCAACCAGACCAACACCACGATGATCTTCATCAACCAGCTGCGCGAGAAGATCGGCGTGTTCTTCGGCTCGCCCGAGACCACCGCCGGCGGTAAGGCGCTCAAGTTCTACGCGTCGGTCCGTCTCGACATCCGGCGCATCGAGACCCTGAAGGACGGCGCAGAGGCGGTCGGTAACCGCACCCGCGTCAAGGTCGTCAAGAACAAGATGGCGCCGCCGTTCAAGCAGGCGGAGTTCGACATCCTCTACGGCGTGGGCATCTCGCGCGAGGGCAGCCTCATCGACTTCGGCGTGGAGCACGCCATCGTCAAGAAGTCCGGCGCCTGGTACACCTACGAGGGCGAGCAGCTCGGGCAGGGCAAGGAGAACGCCCGCAACTTCCTCCTGAAGAACCCGGATGTCGCGGCCGAGATCGAGACGAAGATCAAGACGAAGCTCGGCATCGGCGTGCCCAAGGCCACGGGCGAGGTCGCGGACGAGCTGGCGGCGCGCCGCCCGGCCTGATGGTCCGCTTCGTCGACAGCGGCGGCGAGTCCGACGCGGAGAACAGCGACGGACTCGCCCCCGTGACATCGCTCTTCGGCGACCGCAGCGCGAAGGCGTACCCGAAGACCGCGGCGGACGTCCGGCAAGAGCTCGAAAACCGCATCCCCGCGGGTCGAGCAAACCAGGACTCGTGGGCCGCGCCCGCTCCCGCGCCGTCGGCACCTGCTGCGGCTGAGTGGCGGACCGAGTGGAACGACGGCCGCGGCGCGAACACGACCGCACACAACACACCCGAGCGCGATGAGCGTGATGAGCGCCCCATCGACCTCGACGCCGAGCGCGCCGGTCGGGCTCGTTCCGGGGCGAGTCGGCGAAGTGCGCTGGAGGCCACCGATCCGGCCGATGCGGCCGAGCTCGGCCTGCTGAAGAGGCTGCGTGCTCGGCAGGTCTCCGTATCGGAGGCGAAGACGTACCTCGGCCAGTACGAGCTCGGCCGCGAAGGCGTCGAGGCGATCCTCGACTCCTTCCTCGAACGCGGCTACCTCGACGACGCCCGGCTCGCGGAGCAGGTGGTGCACGCCGGCGTCGATCGCAAGGGACAAGGACGCCAGGCGCTTTCGCAGAGCCTCGCGAAGCGGGGTATTCCGCGCGACATCGCCGATGCGGCGCTGGCGGAGTTGCCCGACGACGACGCAGAACGGGCGCTCGAGTTCGCGCGATCCAAGGCGGGCTCCATGCGCGGGCTCGAGCGCGACGTCGCGCTTCGTCGTCTCGCAGGCCAGCTGGCGCGACGCGGCTACGGAGGCTCGGCGGCGCTCAACGCTGCCCGGCAGGCGCTGGACGAATCGATGCGTCCCACCGGGCGCGTGCGATTCGACTGACGGCCACCGCTCGAGCCCGCCCGTGTCATGCCGCGAAGGAGGCCCGCGCGCGCCGCTAGGGTAAGCGGATGCTCACGAAGTTCCTCGTCGATGAGGCGCAGCTGACCGACCTCGTCGCGCCCGTGGGGCGTCTGTCGTGGGCGGAACCGCTGTCGGGCGGGATGTTCGCGACCGCGTTCCGGCTCCACTTCGACGACGGCCGCCGTGCGGTCGCGAAGATCGTCGGTGCCGACACATCCCGGTTCCTGACCTACGAGCTCGGACTGCTCGGCACGGAAGCCCTCACATACCGCATGCTCGAGAGAAGCGGAGTGCCCGTGCCGCGTGTGCTCCACACCGATTTCACGCGCGAGTTGCTCGACGCTGATCTGGTCGTCGCCGAGCACCTTCCCGGTGTGCCGTGGCTCGGGCGCGAGCTAGACGAGGCGCAGACCGCGGTCGTGCGGCGCAACCTCGGCGCGGTCATGGCGAGCCTGCATCGGGTGGACGCACCGTCGTTCGGCTACCCGGCGGCGGATGCCGGGCTCAGCGCCGCCACCTGGCGTGAGGCCTTCGTCCTGATGATCGAGGCCGTGCTCGCCGACGCGGAGCGGTGGCAGGTCGTGCTTCCGGCGGAGCGCGTGCGCGCGGTGGTCGCCGCCCACGCCGACGCCCTCGACACCGTCACGCGCGCCGCGGTGGTGCACACCGATCTGTGGGAGGGCAACGTCTTCATCGATCCCGATACCCTCGACGTCGTCGGGATCATCGACACCGAGCGGACGCTCTGGGGCGACCCGCTGCACGAGCTCGTCGGCGCCGATCAGTTCGGCACTGGCGAGCCGAACGCCGACCTGCTCGCGGGCGACGCGGCAGCCGGCGGTGTCCTCAGCCGTGAGCTCGCCACGCCGACCGGTCCGACGCGCCTCCAGCTGTCGCGGCTGTACTTCTCGCTCGTGCTCGCGGTCGAGCCCACGATGCGCGGCTACGAAGGGGAGTGGGCCGTCGGATACGAGAACGGAGCGCGCTCCAACCTGGCCCTCGCGCTGGATCGGCTCGCGGCGACCTCGACCGCTTCCTGACCGGCCGGGGACGCAGCTGGGCCCACGCTCCCGGAGGCTCCCGCCGGCGCGCCAGCGCCGCCGGGAGGGGGCGTGGGGACCACTGCCAGCCTCCGTGCATGCGGACGGCTCGTAGAATGGCGGGATCATGTCTTCCCCTTCCGCCACCCCGACTCTCATCGCGCCCTCCGAGGCCGCGCACGATGTCGACGGGCGTGCGCGCACCTATGAGGTGCGCACGTTCGGCTGCCAGATGAACGTGCACGACTCCGAGCGCCTCTCCGGTTCGCTCGAGAGCGCCGGCTACGTCCGCGCCGAGGCGGGCCAAGAGGCCGATGTCGTCGTCATCAACACGTGCGCCGTGCGCGACAACGCCGCCGGCAAGCTGTACGGCACACTCGGTCACCTCAAGTCCCGCAAGGACAAGCACGAGGGCATGCAGATCGCTGTCGGCGGCTGCCTCGCGCAGATGGACAAGGACGTCGTCCAGCAGAAGGCGCCCTGGGTCGACGTCGTCTTCGGCACCCACAACATGGGATCGCTGCCGAGCCTGCTCGAGCGTGCGCGCCACAACGGCGAGGCCGAGCTCGAGATCCTCGAGTCGCTCGAGATCTTCCCGTCGACGCTCCCCACCAAGCGCGACAGCGTCTACAGCGGCTGGGTGTCCATCTCGGTGGGCTGCAACAACACCTGCACGTTCTGCATCGTGCCGAGCCTGCGCGGCAAGGAGAAGGACCGCCGCCCCGGCGACATCCTGAACGAGATCCGCCTCCTCGTCGACGACGGAGCGATGGAGGTCACCCTCCTCGGCCAGAACGTCAACTCGTACGGCGTCGAGTTCGGCGACCGTCAGGCGTTCGGCAAGCTGCTGCGCGCCGCCGGCGAGATCGAGGGCCTCGAGCGCATCCGCTTCACGAGCCCCCACCCCGCCGCGTTCACGGACGACGTCATCGAGGCCATGGCCGAGACTCCGGCCGTCATGCCGCAGCTCCACATGCCGCTGCAGTCGGGCAGCGACCGCATCCTCAAGGCGATGCGCAGGTCGTATCGCAGCGAGAAGTTCCTCGGCATCCTCGATCGCGTGCGGGCCCAGATGCCCGACGCCGCCATCACGACCGACATCATCGTGGGCTTCCCGGGCGAGACCGACGAGGACTTCGAGGACACGATGCGCGTCGTCGAGCAGGCGCGGTTCGCCAGCGCCTTCACGTTCCAGTACTCGATCCGCGAGGGCACCCCGGCGGCCACCATGCCCGATCAGGTGCCGAAGGAGATCGTGCAGGAGCGCTACGAGCGCCTCGCCGCCCTGCAGGAGCGCATCTCGCGCGAAGAGAACGAGAAGCAGCTCGGCCGCGAGCTGCAGGTGCTCGTCTCGACCGGCGAAGGCAAGAAGGACGCCGAGACCCACCGCCTCACCGGCCGGGCCGAAGACAATCGCCTCGTGCACTTCGAGGTGCCCGAGGGCTCCGAGATCCCGCGCCCCGGCGACGTCGTCTCGGTCGTGGTGACGCACGCCGCTCCGTTCCACCTGCTCGCCGACGGGGTCGACGGCGCGCCGCTGCGCATCCGCCGGACGCGCTCGGGCGACGCGTGGGACCGCTCGCAGGCCGAGTCGTGCGGCATCCCGGCGCCCGCGGGCGATTCTTCGACGGGCTCCGCAGGGGCACCGCGCGCGGTATCGCTCGGGCTGCCGACCCTGCGCGTCGGCGTCTGAGCCCTCCGTGGACGCCCCGGCCGACGACACCGAAGTGACGCCGCCGCGCCTGTGGGCCGTCGTCGGTGCGACGGGGACGGGCAAGACCGCGCTGTCCCTCGAGCTCGCCGAAGCGCTCGCGGCCGGTGGCCGCCCCGCCGAGATCGTGAACGCCGACGCGATGCAGTTCTATCGCGGCATGGATATCGGCACCGCGAAGCTTCCCGAGGCCGAGCGCCGAGGCATCCCTCATCACCTCTTCGACGAGCTCGACGTCACCGATGACGCCGCGGTCGCCTGGTATCAGGATGCTGCGCGCACCGCGATCCGCGAGATCCACGGTCGCGGCGCCGACGCGGTGCTGGTCGGCGGTTCCGGGCTGTACGTGTCGAGCGTGCTCTTCGACTTCCGCTTCCCGCCACGCGACGAGGAGCTCCGCGCCCGGCTCGAGGCGGAGCTCGACGAGCACGGCCCCGGCGCCCTCTACGCCCGCCTGCGCGAACGGGATCCCGCGACGGCGGCCAAGGTCGATCCGCGCAACGGCCGCCGCATCGTGCGCGCGCTCGAGGTGCTCGAGCTCGGTGAGCGCACGCACGGCGCGATGCTGCCCGACGCGCCCGTCCTCTGGTACCCCGACACCCGCATCGTCGGCGTCGCCGTGCCTCGCGACGAGCTCGTGGTCCGCCTCGATGCGCGCGTGGAGGCGATGTGGCGGGACGGGCTCCTCGACGAAGTGAGGGCGCTCCGTGCGCAGGGTCTCGAACGCGGTGTGACGGCGCGACGAGCCATCGGCTACGCGCAGGCGCTCGCGCAGCTGACGGGCGAGATGACCGAGGCCGAGGCGATCGCCGAGACCCAGGCGCTGACGCGCCGCTACGCCCGACGCCAGGTGTCGTGGTTCAAGCGCTACGACGATCTGCGGTGGGTGGATCCGGAGACCGATGCCACCGCCCTGGCAGACTCGTGGTCATGAGCATCGCGATCCGGGCCTTCGATCTCCCCGACACCGAGGCTGTCGTCTCGCTGTGGCAGCAGACGGGGCTCACGCGGCCGTGGAACAACCCGTACCAGGACATCCGCCGCAAGCTCTCCGTGCAGCCGGAGCTGTTCCTCGTCGCTGTCGACGACCGGACGATCGTCGGCACGGTCATGGCCGGTTACGACGGCCACCGCGGCTGGCTCTACTACCTCGCGAGCGCGCCGGACCGGCGCGGCGAGGGGATCGCACGCAAACTGGTCGCCGAAGCCGAGGAGCTTCTGACCGAGATGGGCTGCCCGAAGGTGCAGCTCATGGTGCGGCCCGAGAACGGGATCGCACGGGGGTTCTACGACTCGCTCGGCTACGAGCCGTTCGAGACGTGGAACACCGGCAAGCGCCTCATCGCCGACTGAGCCGGCCCGGGCCCGGGGCCTCGGATCCCGCCCGTAGACTGGTGCGATGCCGCAGACGATCGCGTTCACCAAGGGCCACGGCACCGGCAACGACTTCGTGATCGTCCCCGACCCCGACGGCGCGCTCGACCTCAGCGACGACCAGGTCGCGGTGCTGTGCGACCGGCGCTTCGGGATCGGCGGCGACGGCATCCTGCGCGTGGTGCGCGCGAGCGCCATCGACGAGGGCGCCGAGGCGGCGGCATCCGGAGCCGAATGGTTCATGGACTACCGCAACGCCGATGGTTCGAAGGCCGAGATGTGCGGCAACGGCGTGCGGGTCTTCGTGCGCTACCTCGTCGACGTCGGCTGGGCCGACGTCGACGGTGACCCGCTCAAGGTCGGCACACGCGCGGGTACCAAGACCGTCACGCGCAGCGACCGCGGGTACGAGGTCGACCTCGGCCCGTTCGTCGTCGACGACTCCGGTGTGCTCGTGCGCACGCGCGGCGGGGGCGCTCCTCGTCCGGGTGTCGGGATCGACGTCGGCAACCCCCACGTCGTCGTGGCGCTGCCCGACGACGCGGAGCTCGAGGGACTCGATCTCGCCGCGCAGCCTCTGCTGCAGCCTGAGCCTCCGCACGGCGCGAACGTCGAGTTCGTCGTCCCGAGCGACCCGCTCGTACACGAGGGCGTCGGCTCGATCCGCATGCGCGTGTTCGAGCGCGGGGTGGGCGAGACGCTGAGCTGCGGCACCGGTGTCGCCGCCGCGGCGCTTGCGGTGCGGCACTGGGCCGGTCCCGCGGCACCCGATCACTGGGTCGTCGAGGTCCCCGGCGGCACGCTGGGCGTGCGGATGCCGGAGGTCGACGGTGCGCGGCACGTGCTCCTGTCGGGACCCGCGACGCTCGTCTACACCGGCGAGGTCACGCTCGCGTAGCGCAGCTCAGCCCACGGGCAGCTCGGGCAGGTCGATCGGCTCGCTCGGCGGTGAGCCGTGGCGGCGCACCTTGAGCACGCGGAAGCCGCGGGCCGTCGCCGCACGGTGCACAGTGAAGCGCCGGTCGAGCGTCGCGGCGAGCCAGCGCTGCAGCGAATCCGAGCCGAGGTTGCGCTGCACCACGAGCCACGCGTCCGCGCGCTCGTCGAGCCGGGGGAGCCAGCGCTCGAGCAGGCCGTGCAGCTCGTTCTTGCCCACGCGGATGGGCGGGTTCGACCGGATCGTGCGGAACAGGATGTCGTCGGGAACATCATCGGGCAGCGACGCGTTGACGTTGTCGAGCCCGAGTGCCGCCGCGTTGCGACGCACCAGGTCGAGCGCACGCTCGTTCACGTCGACGGCCCACACCGTCGCGTGCGGCGCGTCGAGCGCGAGGCTGAGTGCGATCGGTCCCCACCCGCACCCGAGGTCGAGGAAGTTCCCGCTCGCCGGAGGCGGGGGAGTGTTCGACAGCAGCACCGCGGTTCCCGAGTCCACGTGATCGGGGCTGAAGACGCCCCCGGCAGTCGTGACCTCGAGATCGCGACCGGACAGTGTGACCCGGATGCGGCGCAGATTCTCGGGACTGGCGGGTGTCGCACTGAAATAGTGGTCACTCCCCATGGCTGACGAGCCTAGCGGAGGTGCTCCGCACAACGGGAAGCTAGAATTCACGGATGCCGCGAACCGGCCGATGAGCGGCGGAAAACGGCATCCACCGCAACAAGCGAAGGAACACATGACGGATACCACGACACCCCAGAGCACCGACGAGACGCCGGTGGACCCGGTGGATCGCGTGCTGGCGCGCGCCGAAGCGCGCTCGGGGGTGCACGTCTTCGGAGCCGCTCAGGCGCTCCAGGACGAGGCAACGATCGGGCGCACCGACACCGACGGCGAGCAGTGGGATCGCGAGGAGCGCGCCGCGCTCCGGCGCGTCCCCGGGCTCTCCACGGAGCTCGAAGACGTCACCGAGGTCGAATACCGGCAGCTGCGACTCGAGAACGTCGTGCTGGTCGGCGTGCACGCGCAGGGCGAGACGGAGGATGCCGAGAACTCGCTGCGCGAGCTCTCGGCGCTGGCCGAGACCGCCGGTGCCGTCGTGCTCGACGGCGTGCTGCAGCGGCGTCCCCACCCGGACCCCGCGACCTACGTGGGTCGCGGCAAGGCGGAGGAGCTGCGCGACATCGTCGCCTCGGTCGGCGCCGACACCGTGATCGCCGACACCGAGCTCGCGCCCAGCCAGCGGCGCGCCCTCGAGGACGTCGTCAAGGTCAAGGTGATCGATCGTACGACGGTGATCCTCGACATCTTCAGCCAGCACGCGAAGAGCCGCGAGGGCAAGGCCCAGGTCGAGCTGGCGCAGCTCGAGTACCTCCTCCCGCGCCTGCGCGGCTGGGGTGACTCGATGAGCCGCCAGGCCGGTGGCCAGGTGGGCGCGGGCGGTGCCGGCATGGGCTCGCGCGGCCCCGGTGAGACGAAGATCGAGCTCGATCGTCGCCGCATCCGCACGCGCATGGCGCAGCTGCGCAAGCAGATCCGCGACTTCGCCCCGGCGCGCGACGCCAAGCGGGCCGAGCGCAAGCGCAACACGATCCCGTCGGTCGCGATCGCCGGGTACACCAACGCCGGCAAGTCGTCGCTGCTGAACCGCCTCACGAGCGCGGGTGTGCTCGTCGAGAACGCCCTGTTCGCGACGCTGGACGCCACGGTGCGGCGCACCGAGACGAACGACGGCCGGATCTACACGCTCACCGACACTGTCGGTTTCGTGCGAAACCTGCCTCACCAGCTGGTGGAGGCGTTCCGCTCGACGCTCGAGGAAGTCGGCGGCGCCGATGTCATCGTGCACGTCGTCGACGGCTCGCACCCCGACCCGGCCGCCCAGCTGGCGACGGTGCGCGACGTGATCGGCGACGTCGGCGCCCGCGACATCCCCGAGCTCATCGTCTTCAACAAGGCCGATCTGATCGACGACGACGCGCGCCTGCTGCTGCGCGGACTCGAGCCCAAGGCGGTGTTCGCGTCCTCCCGCACCGGCGAGGGGATCGACGAGCTGCGGGCCCTCATCGAGGAGACGCTGCCGCTGCCGGCGGTCGAGGTGCGGGCGCTCGTGCCCTACGACCGCGGCGACCTCGTCTCGGCGATCCACGAGCAGGGGATGATCCTCGCGCAGGAGCACGAGGAGGGCGGCACCGCCGTGCACGCCCGTGTGGGCGAGCACCTCGCTGCACGCCTCGCCCCCTTCGCGGTCTGAGAACGCGAGCCGCCGCTCGAGCCGCTATGCCAGCTCGAGCGGCGGCACTCCCGGCGTCTCGAAGCCGAACACCTGGCCGAGGAACCCGAGCTCGGCCTCCATGGTCCGTACGAGTGTCGTCGCGCTGCGGAAGCCGTGCCCCTCGCCCTCGAACG
Organism: Microbacterium sp. NPDC056057; assembly: GCF_042266945.1. Classification (NCBI taxonomy): domain Bacteria; kingdom Bacillati; phylum Actinomycetota; class Actinomycetes; order Micrococcales; family Microbacteriaceae; genus Microbacterium; species Microbacterium sp. NPDC056057. The sequence goes on along the minus strand of NZ_JBHJWS010000005.1, from coordinate 40,637 downwards.
CGAGGTAGGCGTGGGCGACGCCGTTCGCCGCGAGGGCGTCGCGCACGGCCTCGGACTGCGACGGAGGCACGACGCGATCGTCGAGGCCCTGTTCGATCAGCAGCGGTGTGCGGAGTCGATCGAGGTGCGACAGCGGCGACCGCTGGACGTACAGCTCCTCGGCCTCGGGCAGCGGCCCGACCATACCGTCGAGATAGCGGGCTTCGAAGTCGTGCGTGTCCTCGGCGAGCTTGCGGAGGTCCGCCACGCCGTACCGGCTGATGCCGGCGCCGAACACGTCGGAGTTCGTCAGTGCGCACAGCACCGTCCAGCCGCCCGCCGAGCCACCCGCGATCGCGAGCCTGGCCCCGTCGGCGGTGCCCGCCTCCGCGAGTCCGCGGGCGGCGGCCACGACGTCGTCGACGTCCACGACGCCCCACTGCCCGAGCAGGCGCTCACGATAGGCGCGGCCGTAGCCGCTGGAGCCGCCGTAGTTGACGTCGAGCACGCCGATTCCGCGGCTGGTCAAGTACGCGATCTTCCCGGATGCTGCGCCGCCCACGTGATCGGTCGGACCGCCGTGCACGAACACCACGTACGGGGGCCGCTCACCGTCGGGTCCGACGACTCCCGGGTTCGTCGGCGGGTAGTCGAAGGCGTGCACGGGCCCGTGAGGCCCGGGCACGGTGATCGGGCGGGAGCGCGGCATCCACGCGGCTCCCCACGGTGACGCACCACCGACGACGAGCTGTGCCGCCGCGGGATCGTCGACGTCGACCTCCCAGAGCCCTGCGCCGCCGGAGCCGGCGCCCGAGAGGAGCACCCGAGTGCCGCGGGCGTCCTCGATCGACAGGCGCGTCACCGCGTCGACGGGCAGCGCGCGGCGCCCGTCGGCGGTGTCGAGCACGACGAGCTCCTCCGCGCCGTTCGTCTGCACTGCAGCGATGCGCCCGTCGGCGAGCAGCGTGAACCACCGCGTGCCGAGCACCCACAGCGGCCCGCCGGTGTCGGCATCGACGGCAGCGATCGGCTCGTAGTGGAGGTCGGCCGTGAGCCGCAGCCGCCACAGGTTCCAGCGGCCCGTCGGGTCGTCGGCGTAGACGAGATCGTCGTCGTCGACCCACTCGGGCTGCAGCGGCGAGGAGCCGCCGCCGGCGACCGTGGTCCACTCCGGGCCGTCCCCGCCATCGAGTCGGCCGACGCGCAGCTCCGCGCGGTCCCAGGCCATGTGGGGGTGGTTCCACGCGATCCAGGCGAGACGCGAGCCGTCGGGCGACAGCGCGGGGTGGGCGACGAAGTCGCTGCCGCTCGCGAGCGAGCTCAGGCGCGCAGCATCCGCTCTGCCGTCGCGTGGGACGTCCACGATGTCGCGAGCCGGAACCGCGGTGCCCCGGGTGTGGTCCTCGCGCACGGCGAGCAGGCGGCCGTGCTGCAGCGTCAGGCCGCCGAAGCGGACGTCGCCGGCCTCGGGCGTGAGCGGGCGCGGCTCACCGCCCGGCTCGAGCCGCCAGACGCGCTGGTCGGTCTTCTCGACGAAGTACAGCACGCCGTCGTCGTCGGCCGTCCACGAGCCGCCGCCATACTCGTGCACGCGCGATCTGGCGCTCCACGGTGCGGGGAGCACATCGACGACGGCTCCGGATGCCGCCCTCCGGCGCACTGCGGAGCGGCCGCCCTCTTCGGGCACGGACTCGCCCCACCACACTTCCGGCTCGTCCGCGCCGACGAAGCGCGCGCCCTCCAGACGCGGTGAGGCCGCGGAGACCTCCGCGGCGGAGATGGGGGAGGGCCAGCTGCCGTAGGGGCGCACGTCGGGTGTCGTCACGCACACCACGGTACGACGAAGCCCCCGGAAGCCGCGATCGAAACAGAACGTCACAGGCGACACCGCGGGGGCGCGCTCCGCTACCGTGGACGAATCGTCGCCCGGTCGTCCTCACGGACGCCCCGAACCTCGGGGCCCGGGCAGGAGCGACAGCCGAGCCCGGCACCCGCCCGCGAATGACACCCCTTCCGCCGTCCGGCGGTGGAGGTGCCGCGGCCGATCGGGCCTTCCCGTACGGCTCAGCCCTGTCCGCCGATCCCTGAGAAGCAGGCCATGTCGATCGACCTGAGCACTCCTCCCGTGCCGATCTCCTTCGAGGTGTACCCGCCGCGCTCCGACGCGGGGGTCGCCGCCCTCCACGAGACGATCCGCCACCTGGCGTCAGTCGACCCGCGGTTCATCTCGGTGACCTACGGAGCGGGCGGCTCCACCGGCGGCCGCTCCCTCGAGCTGCTGACCCACATCCTGCGCGAGACCCACGTCGAGCCCCTCGCCCACCTCACGTGCGTCGGGAACACCTACGCCGGCGCGAACGCGCTGATCCGGGAATTCCTGGATGCCGGGATCACGAGCTTCCTCGCACTCCGAGGGGATCCGCCGGCGGGCGTATCGGAGGACGACGTCTTCCTCGGCGATCTCGACAGCGCGGCGCAGCTCGTGCAGCTGATCGACTGCGTGCAGGCGGAGCGTGAGCCCTACAGCGAAGCGCCCATCCCCGGCGTGCCGGGCGCGGTGCGGCTGGCGGAGCGCCCCCGCGTCGACATCGCCGTGGCGGCGTTCCCGAACGGCCACCCGCGGTCGAGGCATCCGTTCGAAGACATCGACGCGCTGCTCGCGAAGCAGGCGGCCGGCGCCACGCTCGCGATCACGCAGCTGTTCTTCCACGCCGACGACTACCTGGCATTCGTGCAGCGATCGCGCGAAGCAGGCGTCACGATCCCGATCCTCCCCGGCATCATGCCGATCACCTCGCCCACTCGGCTGCGCCGGGTGCTCGAGCTGACGGGGGAGCAGCTGCCGGCGGACCTCGCCATCGCGCTCGACATCGAGCCCACCGTCGAAGGGCAGCGGGAGGTGGGGGTCGCGCACGCCGCGCGACTCGCGCGGCAGGTCGTGGACGGGGGCGCCCCCGGCGTCCACCTGTACGCGTTCAACAACCATGAGACGGTCCTCGACGTGCTGAGCCAAGCCGGGGTGCTCGACCCCGCCGCGCGAATGCCCGACGCCGTCCGCTGACCCGGACGCCGCGATCCGTCGGATGCCCGACGGGTCTCTTCGGCGACCCCGAAACCCCCCACTCCGAGATGAACGAAGCGAAAGAGAGAGCACGATGACCGAACCTCGCAGCACCTTCCCCCACGGCACGATCCTGGGCTATCCCCGGATCGGGCGCCGCCGCGAGCTCAAGCGCGCGGTAGAGGCGTACTGGGCCGGCACCGCCGACGCGGAGACCCTGGAGCAGACCGCGGCCGGTCTGCGCCGCGCGACGCGGGAGCGCCTCGCAGGCCTCGGCCTCGGCCGCGACGACTCGTCGATCCCCGAGTCCTTCTCGTTCTACGACCAGGTGCACGACGCGGCCGTGACCGTCGGGGTGCTGCCCGAGCGGTTCGCCGCGCTGCGCGACGCCGACGGCGCGATCGGGATCGACGCGTACTTCACCGCCGCACGCGGGGCGGGCGACGATGCCCCCCTCGAGATGACCAAGTGGTTCGACACGAACTACCACTTCCTCGTGCCCGAGATCGGCCCCGAGACGGTCTTCTCCCTCTCGAGCGACCGGTTCGCGCGCCAGGTGGCCGAGGCCAAGGCCGACGGCTTCACCGTCCGACCCGTGATCGTGGGCCCGGTGACGCTCCTCGCTCTCGCGAAGGCAACGGATGCCTCCCCCCAGGGCTTCGACCCGCTCAGCCGTCTCGACGACCTGCTGCCGGTGTACGCCGAGCTGCTGTCCGCCCTTCGCGCCGCGGGCGCCGAGTGGGTGCAGCTGGACGAGCCCGCCCTGGTGAGCGAGAGCCTGCCTGCGGACGCGGTCGTGCTGGCGGATGCCGCGGCCCGCGCGTATGCCGCGCTGGGCGTTCGCGGCGACCGCCCGGCGATCCTCGTCGCGGCGGGGTACGCGCAGCTGTCGCCGGAGGCGTGGACGGCCCTCGCGGCGGCCCCGATCGAGGCCATCGCCATCGACCTCACCCGGGGCGCGGTGCCCGACGCGGTTCCGGGCCTCGACCGCAAGACCCTCGTGGGCGGCGTCGTCGACGGACGGAACGTCTGGCGCGGTGACCTCGATGTCGCATGGGAGCGCCTGCAGGCGCTGAGCGCCGTGGGCGCGTCGGAGATCAGCGCGGGTACCTCGACCTCGCTCCAGCACGTGCCCCACGACGTCGCCGACGAGTCCGCGCTCGACCCGCGGCTGGCGTCGTGGCTCGCGTTCGCCGACCAGAAGGTCGCGCAGGTGGTGACGCTCGCCACCGGCCTGGTCGAGGGCCGCGAGGCCATCGCCGAGCCGCTGGCCGAGGCATCCGCCGCCCTCGCGGACCGTCGCAGCGCACCCGGGGTGCGCGACGGCGCCGTGCGCGAGCGGGCCGCGGTGCTGGACGCCGGTGACTTCGAGCGCGGCGACTACGACGCCCGCGTCGCGGCGCAGGATGCCGAGCTCGCGCTGCCCGTGCTGCCCACCACCACGATCGGGTCGTTCCCGCAGACCGGCGACATCCGCCGGGCGCGGGCTCGTCACGGCCGCGGAGAGCTCGGTGCCGACGAGTACCAGCGGTTCCTGCGCGACGAGATCGCGCGCGTCGTGACGCTCCAGGAGGACATCGGCCTCGACGTCCTCGTGCACGGCGAGGCCGAGCGCAACGACATGGTGCAGTACTTCGCCGAGAACCTCGACGGCTTCGCGGTGACGGAGAACGGCTGGGTGCAGTCATACGGCTCGCGTGCGACGCGGCCGTCGATCCTGTGGGGCGACGTGTCACGACCGACGGCGATCACGGTCGCGTGGTCGACGTTCGCGCAGTCGCTCACCGACAAGCCCATGAAGGGCATGCTGACCGGGCCGGTGACGATCCTGGCGTGGTCGTTCGTCCGCGACGACCAGCCGCTCGGCGAGACGGCGAACCAGGTGGCGCTGGCGCTGCGGGATGAGATCGCCGACCTCGAGGGCGCGGGCATCCGCGTCATCCAGGTCGACGAGCCGGCGCTGCGGGAGCTCCTTCCCCTCAAGGCGGCGGACCAGCCCGCCTACCTCGAGTGGTCGGTCGGCTCGTTCCGCCTCGCGACCGCGGGTGCCGCGCCGGCGACGCAGGTGCACACCCACCTCTGCTACTCGGAGTTCGACGTGGTCATCGACGCGATCGCGGCCCTCGACGCCGACGTGACCTCGATCGAGGCCGCCCGCAGCCGCGGTGAAGTGATCGGCGACATCCGGGCGTCGGGCTTCGCGGCCGGGATCGGCCCGGGCGTCTACGACATCCACTCGCCGCGCGTGCCCTCGGTCGACGAGATCACCGATCTGCTGGACCGCACGGTCGGCGAGCTCTCCCTGCGGCGCGTCTGGGTCAACCCCGACTGCGGGCTCAAGACGCGGGGGTACGACGAGACGGTCGCATCGCTTCGGAATCTCGTCGAGGCGACCGGACTCGTGCGGGAGCGCGTCGGCGTCAGCCTCTAGGCGCGGGGCTTCTTCCCGGATGCCTCGGCGGGCGCGGATGCGCCGGTCGAGGCATCCCCGGCGTCGGGGATGACCTCCGTGTCGTTGTCGTCCTCGACGACCACCGAGTCGGCGTCGATGACGAGGGTGTCGGCGGTGCCGTCGACGTCGGCGTCCTTGGCATCGACGGCCTCCGCGACCGCCACCGCCTCGTCGGGGCGGACCTGCAGCAGCTCGAGGATCCAGGTCACGACGAGCGCGACGATGAGCACGAGGAAGACGTCGCCGGCCGACAGCGGTCGCAGCGCGAACAGCCAGATGACGGCGAGGACGATGATGAGCGTGCGCACCAGGGTGCGGTAGCGGTAGAGCCAGCCGCCGAAGCGTCCGGTGCCGAAGCCGTGACTCGCCAGCTGCCGGCGTGCGGACGCGTTGAGGCTCGCGACGGCCTGGCGTGAGCGCACGGCGGGCGTCCAGCGTCCGGCGAACCAGCCGAGGATCGCGATGACGACGCCGAGCAGCACGGCGATGGCCGCGGTCTGCTGCATCGCGCCGACGAGGCTCTGGTACACGACGTCGAGCGCCGTGACCGAGAGGCCGAGCTGTGCGGCCGTCTGCCCGATGACCGGGTATCCGACGGCGAACGCGATCGCCAGAGCACCGCCGCCGAGCGCGAACCCGATGCCCGAGCCGAGCACCGCCGTGCTCCGGCGGCGCGCGATGAGAATGCCGAGCACGAAGAGCCCGATCGTGATGATCGGCAGCCACCAGCCCAGGGCCGTGGCGAGGGCGTAGGTGGTGCGGATGGTCACGAGGGTGTCGCCGGTGCCGATGATGATGACCTTGTCGACGGCCGGGATCAGCTGCGCGATGCCGACGCCGCGATCGATGAGGTTCTGCTTGACGCGCTCGACGATCGCCCCGAGCTGGATGCCGAGGCCTTGGTCGTTCATCACCACGATGCCGCCGCCGTCGGACGTGGCCGCGGCGGTCAGGGCGCGGTGGGCGGCGCGGGTGGTCGCCGTCCAGGTGTCGGCGAAGGCGTCCGACTCGACGACGCGCGTGACGGTCTGCGTGAGGAGGTTCTGGAGTCCCTCCGCGGCCGGTGCCTGAAGCAGCTTGAGGGCCTGTGATGCGCGCGGCGGCAGCCCGAGCTGATCGATGCCGTCGAAGACGTTGGCCGTCAGCTCCTCGAAATCGACCTGGGCCTGCACGGCCTCGACGGTCTCGACGATGATCATCTGCTGCACGGCGGGGTCGTCGGCGAGCGGGGCCAGCGTCTGCACGAACGCGGCCTCGTCGACGAGCTCCAGCCGCGCCCACGCGGTGACGATCGAGATCGGGACGAGGATCGACGCGATCACGATGCACAGCGCGGAGAAGAACGCGCGCCAGCCGCTGCCGGCCGGTCGGCTCGCCGCCCTGACCGCGGCCGGTGCGGGTTCCGTGCCCGCTTTGAGCAGCGCGTTCTCGGCCTCGAGCGCCTCCAGACGCGCCTGGAGGTCGGAAACGTCGAGCGAGGGCGTTGCGGCGGTCATTCCCCCCTTATAGCGCCTGGTCGTGATCCACCGCCACCCACCGCACCGGTTGGTGTCGAACTGTGCCTGAACGGTGGTCGAAGACGTGACCCGACGCGTACCCGAAAGCGTCAGACAGCGCGCAGCACCGCGACGACCTTGCCGAGCACGGTGGCGTCGTCGCCCAGGATCGGCTCGAACGCGGAGTTGCGGGGGAGGAGCCAGGTGTGGCCGTCGCGCTGGCGGAACGTCTTCACGGTCGCCTCGCCGTCGAGCATCGCGGCGACGATGTCGCCGTTGTCGGCGGTGGCCTGCGATCGCACCACGACCCAGTCGCCGTCGCAGATCGCGGCGTCGATCATCGACTCACCGGAGACCTTGAGCATGAACAGGTCGCCCTTGCCGACGAGCTGGCGCGGGAGGGGGAAGATCTCCTCCACCTGCTGCTCGGCCGTGATGGGTACGCCCGCGGCGATGCGGCCGACCAGCGGCACGAGCGCGGCGTCGCCGACCGACGGCGCGGCGTCGGCGGGGCTCTCGGTGGCGGTCCCGGGCAGGTCGATGAGGACCTCCATGGCGCGGGTCTTGCCCGCGTCGCGCCGCAGGTAACCGCTCAGCTCGAGCTGGTTGAGCTGGTGCGTGACGCTCGACAGCGACTTGAGGCCGACCGCATCGCCGATCTCGCGCATGCTGGGCGGGTAGCCGTGGCGGGCGATCGAGCGCTGGATCACTTCGAGGATCGCGAGCTGCTTCTCGCTCAGGCTCTTGCGCCGGCGGGTCTGGGGCTTCTCTCGCCCGGCCGCGTCGCTCATCTTCCGGCTCCGTCCTGCGCTCGGCCGCCGAGCGCTGTTTCTTCGAATGTCGGAGGCCCGTGGTGGGGTTCTCGTATCGAAACCGTATCCGGATCCCCGGCGTTGAGGTGGCAACCTCGCCGCGTGTCGCGTTCGAGAGATCGACGTCGGAACCCGGTATTGACATCGTACAGACTCGAAGATAGCTTCGGAAGAGAGGTTCGTATTCTTCACTCCCGGCCGAGTGGAGAATGCGAATCTCTCCCCATCAGGAGGAGACGAGCATGACCGCGATCGACTTCACGACGTCCGTCCCGTCGCCGGCCCGCGCCGCCGGCGCCGCAGCCCAGCGCGCCACGCGTGCCGTGGCCGGACGATCAACGCGTCTGCGGTTGACGATGCGCGGTCGTCGCGTGCTCGCCGTGCTGGCCGCTCTTCCGGCTGTGATCGCCCTGAGCGTCGCGGTGCTCGGCGGCGGCGCGGCGCTCGCCTCGCGCGACGCGGGCGCTCCCGCCGGTTCGTTCAGCACCGTCACCGTCGCGCCCGGCGAATCGCTGTGGACGATCGCCGAAGAGGTCGCCCCCGACCGCGACCCGCGCGACGTCGTCGACGAGCTCGTGCGGCTGAACGCCCTCGACACCGTCCTCGTGCAGGCGGGCCAGCGTCTCGCGATCCCGGCGGCCTACGACCGCTGATCCCGCGGTGCGTCGCGCGGCGTCACGCGGCGAGGGCGTCCCGACGCACGGGCCTACCATGGGATGGGTGAGTGCACGTCTCGAAGATCTCCCCCTGCGCGCCGACCTCCGGGGGCAGAAGCCCTACGGCGCCCCGCAAGCACCGCTTCCGGTCGCCCTGAACGTCAACGAGAACACGCATCCGGTTCCGGCCGAGGTCGCAGACGACATCCTCGACTCGATCGCACTCGCTCTGCGCGACGTCAACCGCTACCCCGACCGCGAGTTCACCGCCCTGCGCGAGGGCTTCGCCGACTATCTCGGTCACGGCCTCACCCGCGACCAGATCTGGGCCGCGAACGGCTCGAACGAGGTGCTGCAGCACATCCTGCAGGCCTTCGCAGGGCCGGGGCGTACCGCGTTCGGGTTCACGCCCACGTACTCGATGTATCCGCTGCTGACGCGCGGCACGGGTGCGGAATGGATCTCGGGCACCCGATCGGCCGACTTCACGATCGACGCCGAAGACGCGGCATCCCAGATCGCGGACGCCTCGCCCGACGTGATCTTCCTGTGCTCGCCGAACAACCCGACCGGGACCCCTCTCGGCCTGGACGTCGTGGAGGCGGTGTACGAGGCGACCGACGGAATCGTCATCGTCGACGAGGCGTACTTCGAGTTCGCCCCGCACGACGAGCGCTCGGCGCTGACGCTGCTGCCCGGGCGCGAGCGCTTGGTCGTGTCGCGCACCATGAGCAAGGCCTTCGCGTTCGCCGGGGCGCGCGTCGGCTACCTGGCCGCCGATCCCGCCCTCATCGACGCACTGCGGCTCGTGCGCCTGCCGTACCACCTCAGCGCGCTGACTCAGGCGGCGGCGTCCGCCGCGCTGCGTCATGCTCCGGTCATGCTGGGCATGGTCGACGAGATCGTCTCCCAGCGCGATCGCATCTCGGCCACGGTCGAGGCGCTCGGCTACACGCCCCACGAGTCCTGGACGAACTTCGTGCTGTTCGGCGGTGTGGCCGATCCCGCGGCCACCTGGCAGGCCCTGTACGACGAGGGGGTGCTCATCCGCGACGTCGGCATCCCGTCGCACCTGCGGGTCACCGCGGGCACCGCGGACGAGACCACCGCATTCCTCGACGCCCTCGCCTCGGTAGGATCGGCGGCATGAGCGCCGCACCACGTACCGCCTCGCTGCGCCGGGCGACGAGTGAGTCGACAGTCGAGCTGGAGCTCGATCTCGACGGCACCGGCCGGAGCCGCATCGACACCACGGTGCCGTTCTTCGACCACCTCCTGACCGCGTTCGCGAAGCACTCGCTCACCGACCTCACCGTGCGGGCATCGGGCGACACCGACATCGACGCCCACCACACCGTCGAAGACATCTCGATCGTGCTCGGCCAGGCGATCCGCGAGGCCCTCGGCGACAAGTCGGGCATCTCGCGCTACGGCGACGCTCTGGTGCCGCTCGACGAGGCGCTCGCGCAGGCCGTGGTCGACATCAGCGGCCGCCCCTACCTGGTGCACACCGGCGAGCCCGCCGGCTTCGAGCACCACCTCATCGGCGGCCACTTCACCGGCTCGCTCGTGCGACACACCTTCGAGGCCATCTCTTTCAACGCGGCACTGACCGTGCACGTCCGCGTGCTGTCGGGGCGCGACCCGCACCACATCGCCGAGGCGGAGTACAAGGCGTTCGCCCGCGCGTTCCGCCAGGCGAAGGCGCTCGACCCGCTCGTCGAGGGCATCCCGAGCACGAAGGGCGCCCTGTGACCGAAAGCGCTCCCGCCGAGCGGGAGAAGCCGCTCGTCGCCGTCCTCGACTACGGGTCGGGCAATGTCCACTCCGCGGTCAAGGCCTTGGTCGCGGCGGGCGCCGACGCGCGGCTGACCTCCGATCGCGGTCTGATCATGGACGCCGACGGGCTCTTCGTGCCCGGTGTCGGCGCGTTCCGCGCGGTGGCCGAGGCGCTGCGCGCGAGCCGCGGCGACGAGCTCATCGAACGCCGGCTCGCCGGCGGCCGCCCGGTGCTCGGCGTGTGCGTCGGCATGCAGATCTTCTTCGAGCGCGGCGTGGAGCGCGGTGTCGACACCGAGGGCATGGGGGAGTGGCCGGGCGTCGTGACCGAGCTCGACGCCCCCGTGCTGCCTCACATGGGCTGGAACACCGTCGAGCCGGGCGAGGGCTCGCGCCTCTTCCGGGGCATCGAGCACGAGCGGTTCTACTTCGTCCACTCGTTCGGTGCGCAGAAGTGGCTGCTCGACGTCCAGCCGCCGTTCCCCGAGCCCGTCCTGACGTGGTGCGAGTACGGCACGCCGTTCCTCGCCGCGGTCGAGAACGGGCCGCTGTCGGCCACGCAGTTCCACCCGGAGAAATCCGGGGATGCCGGCATCCGTCTTCTCACGAATTGGATCGACGGCCTCGGCGGGGCTACCCTCTGAGACCGTGCCGTCTGCGGGAGCGCGTGCTTCCGTGATCCGCCCCACAGCTTCCCCACGTCTGAGTCAGGATCCATGAACGATTTCGCGTCCACACCCAAGCTCGTCCTCCTGCCCGCCGTCGATGTCGCCGACGGCAAGGCCGTCCGCCTGACGCAGGGCGAGGCCGGCACCGAGACCAGCTACGGCGACCCCGTCGACGCAGCCCTCGACTTCGCGCGGCAGGGTGCCGAGTGGATCCACCTCGTCGACCTCGACGCCGCGTTCGGTCGTGGCAGCAACGCCGGCGTGCTCCGCAAGGTCATCAAGCAGGTCCGCGGCGTGCAGGTCGAGCTCTCAGGCGGGATCCGCGACGACCGCACGCTCGAGGCGGCCCTCGAGAGCGGCGCGTCGCGCATCAACCTCGGCACCGCGGCGCTCGAGAACCCCGAGTGGGCCGCCGACGTCATCGGCCGCTACGGCGACGCGATCGCCGTGGGCCTGGACGTGCGCGGCACGACGCTCGCCGCGCGCGGCTGGACGCGCGAGGGCGGCGACCTGTGGACCGTGCTCGACCGCCTCGAAGCGGCCGGCTGCAGCCGCTACGTCGTCACCGACGTCACGAAGGACGGCACCCTCAAGGGCCCGAACCTCGACCTCCTGCGCGAGCTGACCACGCGCACCCCGAAGCCGATCGTCGCCTCGGGCGGCGTGTCGAGCCTCGACGACATCGCGGCACTGCGCGACCTCGTCCCGCTCGGCGTCGAGGGCGCGATCGTGGGCAAGGCGCTGTACGCCGGAGCCTTCACGCTCGCCGAGGCGCTGGATGTCGCCGGACACTGACCCCCACGGCCACCACGGCCACGCGCACGGCGGCGACTCCGCCGGCGTGCCGTGGGAGGGTCGCAGCTTCCAGGCGAACGCGCACTCCTCCGACGACGGCTCGGCCGATCCGGCGCTGCTCGCCGCGCTCACCGCGTTCCGCGCGGGAACGGGCGGTCAGCGCGAGGTCGTCGACGCCTACCGGGCGGCGCGCCTGCTGATCCCGCTCGTCGCCGAGATGGGCGACCACGGCATCGGGGCGCACGGTCTCGAGGTCGACAAGACGCAGGAGCTCTCCATCGTCACGGTGGCCGCTCCCGACGGCCGTCGCGTGCTGCCCGTCTTCACGTCGGTCGACACGATGAGGCGATGGGATGCCGCGGCCCGGCCGGTTCCGGCCGACGGCGTCCGCACCGCCCTGTCTGCTGCGGCCGACGACACCGACCTCATCGTGGTGGATCCGGCGTCCGAGACCGAGTTCGTCATCCGGCGCCCCGCCGTGTGGGCGATCGGCCAGGGCCTCCCGTGGGAGCCGAGCTTCCTGTCGCCCGAAGTCGTGGCGGGGCTCCACGAGAGCATCGGCGGTGAGCTGTCGGTCATCGACCTCGCCGTCGAGGCCGGCGACCCCGATGCGCGACTGCGCGGCCCCGAGCTGGTGGTCCGCCTGCACCTGATGGACGGGCTCGAGAAGGCCGAGCTCGACGCGGTGCTCGCACGCCTCGCCAAGCGGTGGGCGGCCGATGACCGCATCGCCGTCCTGGTCGACTCCCTCACGGTCAAGCTCGTCCGCGCCTGACGGACGAGCCCTTGCGGCCCCCGGCCGGCCGGTGGATGATCGGCCCCGCGGAGGTGGCGGATGGAGCACGGGGCGAGGAGTGACTACGGGCGGGCGCTGCACACGGCGCACCGCCACGCGATGGCGTGGCTCGATTCGCTCGACGAGCGCCCGATCCGCCCCGAGCTCGATGCCGATGCGGTCCGCGATCGCTTCGCAGCCGAATTGCCCGATGAGCCCAGCGACGCGACCTCCGTCGTGGCGGAGCTCGTGGCTGCCGCGGAACCGGGTCTCCTGGCGATGGGCTCTTCGCGCTTCTACGGCCTTGTGACCGGTGGCACCTACCCGGCGGCGCTCGCGGCGGACTGGCTCGTGTCGGCCTGGGACCAGAACACGGGGCCACGTCAGGTCGCCGGAGCGACGGCTGCCGTGGAGGAGACCGCCGCACGGTGGCTCCTCGACGTCCTCGGGCTGCCGCCCGACAGCGGAGTCGGCTTCTCGACCGGCGCCACGGGCGCGAATCTGGCCTGTCTGATCGCCGCCCGCGACGCCCTCGTCCGCGAACGTGGGGGCGACCCCGCTGCCGGACTGCATGATCTGCCGCCCGTCCGGTTCTTCGCGGGCGACGCCGTGCACACGTCGGTCGTCCTCGCGGGACGCATGTCGGGGCTCGGTGCTCCCCGAACAGTCGGCGCGGACGCGCAGGGCCGGATCGACGTCGACGGGCTGGTGCGGGCGCTGCACGAGCACGGCGACGACCCCGCCATCGTCGCCCTGCAGGCGGGCGACGTGCACTCCGGCGCCTTCGACGACTTCGTCGCGGCCGTGGAAGTGGCGCATCTCGCTGGCGCGTGGGTGCACGTCGACGGTGCGTTCGGACTGTGGGCCGCTGCGAGCCCGCGATCGCGGCACCTGGTCGAGGGGGTCGCGCATGCGGACTCGTGGGCGACGGACGCCCACAAGACGCTCAACGTCCCTTACGACTGCGGGGTCGCGATCGTCCGCGACGAGACGGCGATGACCGCGGCCCTCGGCGCGCACGCGGCCTATCTCCCCGAGATGGCCGGCGTCGCCGACCCCTACGACCACGTCACCGAGATGTCGCGCCGGGCGCGCGGGGTTCCGGTCTGGGCCGCGCTGCGGTCGCTCGGCCGTCAGGGGGTCGCCCGACTGGTCGACGGACTGACGGATGCTGCCACCGCCCTCGCCGCGGGGTTCCGGACGATTCCCGGGCTCGAGGTGCTCAACGACGTCGTGTTCACGCAGGTGTGCCTCGCCGCGAGGGACGATGCATCGACCGCGGCGCTGGGGGAGTGGCTGCGCGCCGAGGGGACGGTGTGGGCCTCATCCTCGACCTGGCACGGACGCACGGTGGTGCGGTTCTCGGTGAGCAACCACGGCACCGATGCGGAGGCGGTCCGCCGCACGGTCGACGCGGTCGCGCGCGGCGCGGCGGCCCTGGGACTCGAGGCGTGAGCCCCGCGACCCGGAGGGTGTCGCCGGTCAGGTGACCGGGCCGGTCCACTTCTCGCCGGGGCCCTTGCCGATCGGGTCGGGGATGACCGAGGCCTCGCGGAAGGCGAGCTGCACCGAGCGCAGGCCGTCGCGGAGCGAGCGGGCGTGCATGTCGCTGATCTCGGGCGCGCCGGCGGTGATGAGCCCTGCGAGGGCGTTGATCAGCTTGCGGGCCTCGTCGAGGTCGGTCTGCGTCTCGGGGTCGTCGGCGAGCCCGACCTTGACCGCGGCGGCGCTCATCAGGTGAACCGCGGCTGTCGTGATGACCTCGACGGCCGGCACATCGGCGATGTCGCGCGAGGCCGAGGCGGCCGCCCGCTCCTGCTCCTCCCAGCGCGCTTGACGCTCAGCATCCACTGCCGTCGCGCTCGTCTGATCGCCGTCCTGGTCTCGAATCGTGTCCACGCCGTTCTCTCTGATAGACTGCTGCGGTCTCCGGTGCGTTCTGTACCGGATCGGAAAGTGGATCACATCCCACCCGCGCTTGCCGTTCCAGGCTACCGGGTCATGCACTCCGCCCCGACCGCTCTGCGGCCGGGGTAGCCGTCGGGGCGACCGGACGGGAACTCCATCACCGGAGAGGGTGCAGGAAGTCGGCGCTCGAAGCGTCTGACGGGTGGAGTGGATCTTCCTCCGCCCGCGATACGACTGCGTGTCGCGGTGGTCCAGCCCATATACCCAAGGAGTTCCGCATCAGCGATCCCCGCACCAACGACCGCATCCGGGTCCCCGAGGTCCGCCTCGTCGGTCCGAACGGAGAGCAGGTCGGCGTCGTCCGCATCGAGGTGGCGCTGCGCCTGGCCCAGGAGGCCGACCTCGATCTCGTCGAGGTGGCCCCCAACTCGAAGCCGCCCGTGGTCAAGATCATGGACTACGGCAAGTTCAAGTACGAGGCTGCGCAGAAGGCCAAGGAAGCGCGTCGCAATCAGGCGAACACCGTCCTCAAGGAGGTCCGGTTCCGTCTGAAGATCGAGGCCCACGACTACATCACCAAGCTCAAGCGCGCTGAGGGCTTCCTCCAGTCCGGCGACAAGGTCAAGGCGATGATCCTGTTCCGCGGTCGCGAGCAGTCGCGTCCCGAGCAGGGCGTGCGCCTGCTCCGCAAGTTCGCGGAGGACGTCGCCGAGTTCGGCACGGTCGAATCGAACCCCACGATCGACGGCCGCAACATGGTGATGGTGGTCGCACCGCACAAGAACAAGTCCGAGGTGAAGACCGAGCAGAACGCTCAGCGCGCCGCGAACAAAGAAGCCGCCCGCTCCGCCCGGAGTGGCGGCGCCACGCCGGCCGACGCCGCCGAGGCGACCGAGGCCCCCGCGGCCGACGCGCCGGCCGCAGCCCCCGAGGCAGCCACGGCCGAGTAAGGCCCCACAGACTCCCGCACCGCGGGATACCGACTCCCGCCTGGGCGGGAAGTGAAACGAAGGAAGAAGAGATGCCGAAGCAGAAGACCCACTCGGGCGCCAAGAAGCGCTTCAAGGTCACCGGCAGCGGGAAGCTCATGAAGCAGCAGGCGAACCTGCGCCACAACTTCGAGGGCAAGTCCAGCCGCCGCACCCGCCGCCTGTCGCAGGAGCAGGTCCTCGCCCCGGGCGACGCCAAGGTCGCGAAGAAGCTCCTCGGCCGCTGACGCGCGCCGACGCAAGTTAGGAACATCAAGAAATGGCTAGAGTCAAGCGGGCCGTCAACGCCCACAAGAAGCGTCGCGTCATCCTCGAGCGTGCCTCGGGTTACCGTGGCCAGCGTTCGCGCCTGTACCGCAAGGCGAAGGAGCAGGTCACCCACTCGCTCGTCTACGCGTACCGCGACCGTCGCAAGCGCAAGGGCGACTTCCGCCGCCTGTGGATCCAGCGCATCAACGCCGCTGCCCGTCAGAACGGCATCACGTACAACCGCTTCATCCAGGGCCTGGGCCTCGCGGGTGTGCAGGTCGACCGTCGCATGCTCGCCGAGCTCGCGGTGAACGAGCCCAAGACGTTCGCGTCGCTCGTCCAGACCGCCAAGAAGGCGCTGCCCGAGAACGTCAACGCTCCCAAGAGCGCCTGACCTCGGCATCCGTTGTCTCGAAAGGGGCGTCCTCCTCACGGAGGGCGCCCCTTTCGCATGCCCGGCCGACGAGAAACGCATGCCGGAGACGGGTCCCCACGCCCTCTCCAGACTCCGCTGGCGCGTCGTCCGGAGCCTCTGGGCGCGTGGGCCCAGCCGCGACTCTAGACTGAGAGCCGTGCTCGAGAACCCTCGCTCTCCGCGTGTCCGCGCCGTCGCGAAGCTGACGAAGCGCAGCGCCCGTCAGGAGACCGGCCTGTTCCTGTTGGAGGGTCCGCAGGCCGCCCGCGAGGCGCTGGCGTACCGGCCCGACACGCTCGTCGAGATCTTCGCCACGCCCACCGCGCTCGAGAAGCACACCGACGTGCGCGACGCCGCGAAGGACGCCGGACTCGAGGTGGTCTACACGACCGAGCCGGTGCTCGACGCGATGGCCGACACCGTGACCCCGCAGGGCATCGTCGCGGTCGCCCGTCAGTCGCCGACGTCCCTGCGCGACGTCTTCGCCGCCTCGCCGCGTCTCGTCGCGATCTGCGAGGAGGTTCGCGACCCCGGCAACCTCGGCACGATCATCCGCGCGGCCGACGCCGCCGGCGCGGACGCCGTCGTGCTCACCGGACGCACCGTCGATCCGTACAACCCCAAGGTCGTGCGCGCGACGACCGGGTCCCTGTTCCACGTGCCTGTCGCGGTCGGAGTCGATCTCGCGACCGCCGTGGCGAAAGCGCACGAGGCGGGCGTCCGCGTGATCGCCGCCGATGTCGGGGGAGGGGACTTCCTCGCGTCGCGCGACGTCCTCGCGGAGCCGACGGCGTGGCTCTTCGGCAACGAGGCACGCGGCCTCGAGGAGGACGCGCTCGCGCTGGCAGACCTCTCGCTGCGGCTGCCGATCTACGGCGCGGCCGAGTCGCTGAACCTGGCCACCGCGGCCAGCGTCTGCCTGTACGAGACCGCCTTCGCGCAGCGCGCGGCCCGCTGAGCCGCTCCCGTTCCGACCCTGTTACGGAACGGTAAAGGCTCGATCGACCCCCTGGCCGAGTGTCGTGACTCGCCCATAGGGTGAGGGCATGGCGACACCTGATGCCCCGGCGCCGGCGCCCCGGACTTCGAACATCAATGTACGTCGCGGTGAGCCGCTCGTCGTCGTCGACCACGTCGACAAGCACTTCGGTGATCTTCATGTCCTGAAAGACATCAACACCGCGGTGAATCGCGGCGAGGTCGTCGTCGTCATCGGTCCGTCCGGATCCGGCAAGTCCACACTGTGCCGCGCGATCAACCGGCTCGAGACCATCGACTCGGGCAGGATCACGATCGACGGGGTGCCCCTTCCGGAAGAGGGCAAGGCGCTCGCCCATCTGCGCGCTGACGTCGGCATGGTGTTCCAGTCGTTCAACCTGTTCGCCCACAAGACGGTGCTCGAGAACGTCACCCTCGGGCCGATCCGCGTGAGGGGATTGAAGAAAAAGGACGCCGACGAGAAGGCGATGCAGCTGCTCGACCGCGTCGGCGTGGCCAATCAGGCGAAGAAGATGCCGAACCAGCTGTCGGGCGGTCAGCAGCAGCGTGTCGCGATCGCACGCTCACTGGCGATGAACCCGAAGCTCATCCTCATGGACGAGCCGACGAGCGCGCTCGATCCCGAGATGATCAACGAGGTCCTCGACGTCATGATCGGTCTCGCCGCCGACGGCATGACGATGATCGTCGTCACCCACGAGATGGGCTTCGCGCGCAAGGCGGCCGATCGTGTGCTCTTCATGGCCGACGGCGCGATCGTCGAGGAGGGGGCGCCCGACGAGTTCTTCACGAATCCGCAGAGCGAGAGGGCGAAGGACTTCCTGTCCAAGATCCTCGAGCACTGAGACACACTCCCGTCCGCCTCCCCACGCGGGTCGGGATCCGAGAGGACCGTCACGAGCGGTCCGTGCACAGCAAAGGACGAAGACATGAAGCGAATGCGACTTCCGCTGATCGCGCTGGCGGCCGCCGGCGCGCTGGCGCTGTCGGCGTGCGCCTCCGGCGGCACACCGGCCGGCGAGGAGACGACGGCTCCTGAGCCCGCCCCGACCTTCGAGGAGGGCACCACGATGGCCGCGCTCGCCGAGGCGGGCACGATCACGATCGGCACCAAGTTCGACCAGCCGCTGTTCGGACTCAACGGTCCCAACGGGCCGGAGGGCTTCGACGTCGAGATCGGCAAGATCATCGCGTCCGAGCTCGGCATCGCCGAGGACGACATCGAGTGGAAGGAGGCCGTGTCGGCCAACCGCGAGCCGTTCATCCAGAACGGCGAGGTCGACATCGTCGTCGCCACGTACACGATCAACGACAAGCGCAAGGAGGTCGTCTCCTTCGCTGGGCCCTATTACATGGCGGGTCAATCGATCCTGGTGCTCGCCGACAACGATGACATCAAGAGCGAGGACGACCTCGTCGGCCAGCCGGTCTGCTCGGTGACGGGTTCGACTCCGGCGGCGAAGCTCGCCGAGATCGGCGCCGAGCCGGTGCTCACCGACACGTACTCGAACTGCCTCGAGCCGCTCCGCAGTGGTGCCGTCGTCGCAGTGTCGACCGACAACGTGATCCTTGCGGGCCTCGCGGCCCAGAACGAGGGTGAGTTCAAGGTCGTCGGCGAGCCGTTCACGGAGGAGCCCTACGGCATCGGCCTCGCCCTCGAAGACACCGACTTCCGCATGTGGATCAACGACGTGCTGGAGAAGGCGTACGAGGACGGTCGCTACGAAGAGGCGTGGAACGCGACGGCCGGAACGGTGCTGCCGTTCGTCGAGCCGCCGACCCCCGACCGCTACTGATCGAAGACGGATGCCTCGGGTCGGCCGCACGCGTCGACCCGAGGCATCCGATCCCCGCCCGATCCCGTCCCCGAAAAGAGGCGCATGGAGCAGCTCTGGTCGCTGATGCCGACCTTCCTCGAAGGCTTCCGCGTGACGCTCATCCTTCTCGCGGTGTCGGGCGTGAGCGCGCTCGTTCTGGGCACGCTCATCGCGGCCATGCGCATCTCACCGGTCGGGGCGCTGCGCGTCTTCGGTGCGTTCTGGACGGAGATCGCGCGAAACACCCCGCTGACGCTGGTCTTCATCTTCACGGCGTTCGTGATGCCCATGCTCGGGGTCAGGCTGCCGTACATCATCCTCGCGTTCATCGCGCTCACCTACTACACGTCGCCCTTCGTGGCAGAAGCTCTGCGATCGGGCATCAACGGAGTCCCGGTCGGCCAGGCCGAGGCCGCACGCAGCATCGGCCTCGGCTTCGGGCAGACGGTCTCGCTGGTCGTCCTGCCGCAGGCGTTCCGCATGACGATCCCGCCGCTGATCAACGTGTTCATCGCCCTCACAAAGAACACATCTGTGGCCGGCGGATTCTTCGTGGTCGAGCTGTTCGCGACGACGCGTCAACTCGCCAACGACAACGGGAACATCGTGATCCAGATCCTGCTGACCGCGGCCGTCCTCTATCTCGTCATCACCGTGCCGCTCGGCTTTGTCGCCGGGCAGCTCGAGAAGCGTTGGGTGGTGCGGCGATGACCGGCTCGAGCGTTCTCTTCGATGCCCCGGGCCCTCGGGCGCGCCGGCTGTCACTCATCTTCTCGATCGTCGCTGCGCTGCTGATCCTCGCCGCAGGGGTGTGGGTCATCATGACCCTCGCCGCCCCGCGCACGTCCGGCGGTATCAACCTCCCCGGCATGTTCGACGGGTCGCGGTGGAACATCTTCACCGATCCCGCCGTGTGGGGCTTCATCGCCGAGGGCATCGTGGCGACGCTGCAAGCCGCAGCCGTGGCCGCGGTCGGCGCGATCGCCCTCGGCATCCTGCTGTCGCTGCTGCGCAGCTCGCTCATCCCGTGGGTGCGCGTCCCGACGGCCTGGGTCATCGAGTTCTTCCGCGGCATGCCGGTGCTGCTGATGATGCTGTTCATCCTCCTCGTGGCTTCGACGGGTGCCTTCTGGGCCGTCGTCATCGCGCTCATCCTCTACAACGGCACCCTGATCGGAGAGATCCTGCGCGCCGGCCTGGCCGCGCTGCCGAAGGGCCAGCGCGAGGCGGCGCTCAGTGTGGGCATGCGCGAGTTCCAATCGAAGATGCTCGTGGAGTTCCCGCAGGCGTTCCGTCAGATGCTGCCGATCATCGTCGCGCAGCTGGTCGTGCTGCTGAAGGACACGTCACTCGGCTACATCGTCGGCTACAACGAGATCATCCGGAACAACATCAACAACCTGGGCAGCTTCTACGGCAACCGCTACCTGTTCTCGCTGTTCGTCGTCACTCTTGCGATCTACCTGACCATCAACCTGCTGCTGTCGTGGTTCGCCCGTTGGCTCGCACGCCGCACGGCAAGCGGCGGCCGCAAGGGTGGTCGTGGCAGGGTCGTCGAAGATCCGACGAACCCCGCCACGCTCCTCCACGCGGAGGCGAAGGCGGATTCGGCCGCCGAGGGGCCATCCGGGCAGTGACGCGGCGCGGCGTCGTCATGCGCCGTCGGTAGACTCGTCTCTCGTGTCCGACGCTCCCGAAACCACCGAGATCACGCCTGAGGCGGTGAACGCCGCCGTCGACGCCGCCCTCGAGGCCATCGCGGCCGCGGGCGACACCGCAGCGCTGAAGGCCGCGCGCTCCACGCACTCCGCGGAGGGCTCGCCGCTGGCGAAGCTCAACGCGCGGCTGCGCGACGTGCCGAACGACAAGAAGGCCGAGTTCGGCAAGCTCGTCGGTCAGGCCCGCGGCCGGGTGAACCAGGCGTTCGCCGCCCGCGAGGAGGAGCTCGCCGCGGCCGAGACCGCCGCGAAGCTCGAGGCGGAGCGCGTCGACATCACCGCGCTCGCGGCTCGCGCGCGCGTGGGGGCGCGGCATCCGATCTCCCTCCTGCAGGAGCAGATCGCCGACATCTTCGTCGGCATGGGCTGGGAGATCGCAGAGGGCCCCGAGCTCGAGCACGAGTGGTTCAACTTCGACGCGCTGAACTTCGACGTCGACCACCCGGCACGCCAGATGCAGGACACGTTCTTCGTCGACCCGGTGGAGCGTCACCTCGTCATGCGCACGCACACGAGCCCGGTCCAGGTGCGCTCGATGCTCGAGCGCGACCTGCCGCTGTACGTCCTGTGCCCCGGGCGCGTGTACCGCACCGACGAGTTCGACGCGACGCACCTGCCCGTCTTCACCCAGTTCGAGGGCATCGTCGTCGACAAGGGCATCACGATGGCGCACCTCAAGGGCACGCTCGACCACGCCGCCAAGGTGCTGTTCGGCGCCGAGGCGAAGACGCGTTTCCGCGCGAACTTCTTCCCGTTCACCGAGCCGTCGGCCGAGCTCGACCTGTGGCACCCCACCTTCAAGGGCGGCGCCCGATGGATCGAGTGGGGCGGCTGCGGCATGATCAACCCGAACGTGCTGCGCGCGGCGGGGATCGACCCGGAGGAGTACTCGGGCTTCGCGTTCGGCATGGGCATCGAGCGGACGCTGATGTTCCGCAGCGACGTCCAGGACATGCGCGACATGGCCGAGGGCGATGTCCGCTTCAGTGAGCAGTTCGGAATGGTGGTCTGATGCGCGTTCCGCTCTCATGGCTTCGTGAGTACGTCGACGTCCCCGCGGATGCCGCGCCCGAGGACGTCCTCGCGGCGCTCGTGCGCGTCGGGTTCGAAGAGGAGGACGTCCACCGCTTCGAGCTGCAGGGTCCGATCGTCGTGGGCGAAGTCCTCGAGTTCGTCGAGGAGCCGCAGTCCAACGGCAAGACGATTCGCTGGTGCCAGGTGCGCGTCGCGCCCGACGGCGAGACCGCGGCGGACGGCGGCGACGCGGTGCACGGCATCGTGTGCGGCGCCCGCAACTTCTTCGTCGGCGACAAGGTCGTGGTGACGCTTCCGGGCGCGGTGCTGCCGGGCCCGTTCCCGATCGCCGCGCGCAAGACCTACGGCCATGTGTCGGACGGCATGATCGCCTCGGCCCGCGAACTGGGACTCGGCGACGAGCACAACGGCATCCTCCGGCTCGTCGAGCTCGGCATCGACGCACCTGTCGGCACCGACGCGATTACCCTCCTCGGCCTCGACGACGTCGCGGTCGAGATCAACGTGACGCCCGACCGCGGCTACGCGCTGTCGATCCGCGGTGTCGCGCGCGAGTACTCGCACTCCACCGGCGCCGCGTTCCGCGACCCGGCAGAGCGCACGTGGGAAGACGTCGCGCCGGGCGCAGGCTTCCCGGTGAGCGCCGACGACCTCGCCCCCATCCGAGGCCGCGCGGGTGTGACCGAGTTCGTGGCCCGGGTCGTGCGCGACGTCGACCCCACGAAGCCGACCCCCGCATGGATGATCTCGCGTCTGTCGCTCGCGGGCATCCGTTCGCTCGGCATCCTCATCGACATCACCAACTACGTGATGCTCGAGCTCGGCCAGCCGATCCACGGCTACGACCTCGACAAGCTGCAGGGCGGCATCACCGTGCGCCGGGCGACTCCGGGCGAGAAGCTCGAGACGCTCGACGGCAAGGTCCGCACGCTCGATGTCGAAGACCTCCTCATCACCGACGACTCGGGCCCGATCGGCCTGGCCGGCGTCATGGGCGGCGGCACGACCGAGATGGGCGACGCGACGCGCAACGTGCTCATCGAGGCCGCGACGTTCGACACCGTGTCGATCGCGCGCACGGCCCGTCGGCACAAGCTGCCGAGCGAGGCATCCCGCCGCTTCGAGCGCGGCGTCGACCCGCTCGTGCCCTTCGTCGCCGCACGTCGCGTGGCCGACCTCATGGTCGAGTACGCCGGCGGCACCAGCGACGACGCGTACGGCGCGGCCTTGTTCGCCGAGGTGTTCATCCCCGGCATCGAGCTGCCGCCGACGTTCGTGCAGCGCCTCATCGGCGTCGACTACACGCCGGGCCAGATCGAGGCCGCACTGCGGCTCATCGGCTGCGAGGTCGTCGGCGCCGAGGGCAGCGAAGGATGGCAGGTCATCCCGCCGTCGTGGCGCCCGGACCTCACCGACAAATGGACGCTCGCCGAGGAGGTCGCCCGCATCGAGGGCTATGACCGCATCCCGTCGGTACTGCCGCTGCCGCCGTCGGGCCGCGGTCTCACCGCCGCGCAGCAGGGCCGCCGTCGCGTGGCGAACGCGCTCGCCGCTGCGGGCTTCGTCGAGACGCCGTCGTTCGGGTTCACCACCGAGGACCAGAACGACCTCCACGGCTCTGCCGCGGGGGAGCACCTCCCGAGCGTGAAGCTCGCGAACCCGCTCGACGGGCAGGCCCCGTTCCTGCGCCGCTCTCTCGTGCCCGGCCTCCTGCAGGTCGCACACCGCAACGTGTCGCGCGGCTTCACCGACCTGTCGCTCTTCGAGACCGGCGTCGTCTTCCTCCCCAAGGCCGGCGCGCAGTACGGAACATCGTTCGTGCCGCCGCTGGCAGTGCGACCGGATGCCGCGACCCTTGCCGAGCTCGACGCCTCGATCCCGCCGCAGCACCGCCACGTCGCCGTGCTGCTCACCGGCAGCCTCGTCGTGAAGCAGCCCGGCATCGCGGCGCCGGTGACCGCGGACCTCGCCGACGCGCTCGATGCGGTCCGCACGATCGCGGCCGCCGCAGGCGTCACGATCGATGTCGCTCAGGGGCAACGCGCCGCGCTGCACCCGGGCCGTACCGGTGTGCTCTCCGTCGACGGCACCGAGGTCGGCTACGTCGGCGAGCTGCTGCCGGCCGTGGCCGAGGCATCCGATCTTCCGGGTCGCGTCATCGTCGCGGAGCTCGATCTCGACCTGGTCCTCTCGCTCGCGGGGGACAAGGTCGTCGCAGCCTCGCTGTCGGGCTTCCCGGCCGCGACGCAGGACGTGTCGCTGGTGCTCGGCGCCGACGTCCCGGCCGCCGAGGTGCGCGGAGCGCTCGTCTCAGGCGCCGGCGATCTTCTCGAGTCGGTGCGCCTGGTCGACGACTATCGCGGACAGGGCGTGCCCGCGGGCGAGAAGAGCCTCACCTTCGCGCTCCGATTCCGCGCCCCTGACCGCACGCTCACGGCCGCCGAGGCGACCGAGGCCAAGCTCGCGGGTGTGGCCGTCGCGACCGAGCGGTTCGGGGCGACGCTGCGCGAGTAGCATCCGTATCGGAGGTGCCCGGATGCCCGAGATGATCACGGTGCCGCTCGCCGATGGCGAGGTCATCGACGTCTACGTCGCCCGCCCCGCGGGCGACCCGATCGGCGGGCTCGTGCTCATCCACGAGATCTGGGGCCTGGTCGGCCACATCACCGACGTGGCCGACCGGTTCGCCGCCGAAGGGTGGCTGGTCGCTGCGCCGGACATCCTGACCCATGGCGGCGTGGCCCCCGCGCTCGGCGAGGAGCTCTTCGCGCTGGTGAACAGCGACGACGAGGAGGCCCGCACTGCGGCGCAGCCGCGGATGCGCGAGGCGTTGTCGGGCATGCGGGCGCCCGAGTACGCCGGCTGGGCGGTCGCCGCGCTCCGCGCGGTGGTCGACTGGCTCGCCGCGCAGCCCGGGGTCGACGATCGGATCGCCGCGACCGGCTTCTGCTTCGGCGGGACGTACGCGTTCCTGCTCGCCGCGCACGACGACCGCGTGCGCGCGGTCGCACCGTTCTACGGCACGGCGCCGTCGGTCGACCGCATCGCCGACATCTCCGCGCCGGTGCTGGCGATCTACGGGCAGCACGACCCCGCCCTCATCGACGCGCTTCCTGCCGTGACCGAGTCGATGGCGGAGGCCGGTGTCGAGTTCGCGGCCGTCGTGTACCCCGACTCGGCGCACGCGTTCTTCAACGACACCGGCCGCCGGTACAACCCGACCGACGCGGCCGACGCCTGGGAGCGCGTGACCGCCTTCCTCCGCGACCGGGTCTGACGCTCTGCCGTCGGCGGAGAAGGGACGCCTCGACCCGGGGCGTCTGGTTGGGTGGAGCCATGACCGACGTACTGGTGCTGGGCGGGACGGGCTGGCTGAGCGGGCGCATCGCCGAGCGGTGGGCCGATGCCGGAGCCGCCGTGACGTGCCTCGCCCGAGGCGGACGCGACGCGCCGTACGGGACGACGCTCGTCGTCGCCGACCGCAACGACACGGACGCATACGACGAGGTCGCCCTGCGCGAGTGGGACGAGATCGTCGACGTGTCGTCGAACCCGGTGCACGTCGCCGCCGCGGTGGCGGCGCTGGGGGAGCGCGCGCGGCACTGGGCCTACATCTCGACCGTGTCCGTGTACGCCGCCGACGACGTGCCGGGCGCCGACGAGACCGCCGAGCTGCTGACGCCTGCCGGCCCCGACGAGGACGAGGACTACGGTCGCGCGAAAGCGCGGGCCGAGGCATCCGTCCGCTCCGCCCTCGGATTCCGCGCGGCGATCGTGCGTCCGGGGCTCATCGTGGGGCCCGGTGACCCGACCGACCGGTTCGGCTACTGGGTGGGCCGCTTCGCCCTCGCCGGATCGGACGACGTGCTGGTGCCCGACACCGCCGATCGGGGCGCCCAGGTGATCGACGTCGACGACCTCGCGGAGTTCGTGCAGGCCGTCGGCCGCGAGCGATGGACGGGCGTCGTCAACGCCGTCGGCGATCCGGTCGCACTCGACCGGCTCTTCGCGGACGCGCGTGAGGTCGCCGGGCACACCGGCGCGCTCGCCGCGGCGAACGACGAGTGGCTTACGGCGCACGAGGTCGCGTACTGGATGGGTGCGCGTTCGCTGCCGCTCTGGCTGCCGGCCGACATGCCGGGGTTCTGGACCCGCTCGAACGCCGCCTACCGCCTGCTCGGCGGCCGCCTCCGTCCCGTGAGCGAGACGCTGGACCGCACCCTCGCCGACGAGCGCTCCCGCGGCCTCGACCGCGATCGTCGGGCCGGGCTGACCCGGCCCGACGAGCTGGCGCTGCTCGGCCAGCTTCAGCGGTAGCGGCGGCCCTCGTCGCGGCGGTACAGCCACACCGCCAAGGCGCCCAGCACCAGCGTCCATGCGAGGATCCCGACCACCGCCCACATCGGCGCGCTCTCGCCGAGGGCGGCCGCGATGACGATCTCACGGGCCTCGCGCACCCACAGGAACTTCGAGGCGAGGTCGAGCCATTCGGGGAACAGGATCGGGGGAAGGAACAGTCCGCCGCCGAACGCGAGGAGGAACATCGCCACCTGCGTGATGGCGATCGCGGCCTTGGGTCCGGCGGTCGTGCCGATGATCGACCCGAGCAATGCCGAGGGCACGGCCGTGAGGATCGCCAGCCCGATCGCCGCGAACAGATCCCCGGCCTGCACGGTGGCCGCGGTGAAGATGCCGCCGACGATCAGGAGCGGGATCATCGCGAGGATCGAGATGATGAGAGTCGCCGCCATGAGCCCGATGAGGCGCGCCGCGGGCGAGCCCGGGAGCGTGCGCAGGTACGGCCACCAGGGCTTGGAGCGCTGATCTGCCATGTCGAGACCGATGCTGAAGAGGCTGGCCGACATGAAGGCGAACACGACCATCGACGCGATGGCGGCCGTCGCGAACTCGGGTTCGTCGACGACCATGCGCTGCGGCAGGACGAACAGGCAGAACGCGAGCGTCGGGAACACGAGCGATCCGATCACGGCGATCGGCACGCGCATGGTCTCCAGCAGGTTGTACTTCGTGTGGACTGCGGCGAGCGTCAGCGTGGACATCAGACCATCGCTCCCTTCGTGATGGTGAGGAAGGCCTCTTCGAGGGATGTTCCGCGCACCGTCAGGTCGGTGAACGGGGCGCCGGACGCGACCAGCGCCCTGATGAGCGCGTCGGAGTCCGAGACGACGGCGGTCACGACCCCGTCGACAGGATCGGTGCTGACGGTCGCGTCGGGATCGAGCGCGAGGACGTCTTCGGCGGAGACCCCGCGCAGCGTCACCCGACGGCGGCTGACGCCCGCGACCACGGCGGCGAGCGTGTCGTCGGCCTGCACCACGCCGTGGTCGATGACGACGACGCGCTCGGCCAGCTGCTCGATCTCCTCGAGGTGATGGCTCGTCACGACGATGGCGGTGCCTTCGCGATGACGGGTGCGCACGGCGTCCCAGAGCGAGCGTCGGGCGTCGACGTCGAGACCGGTCGTCGGCTCGTCGAGGAGGACGAGCCGGGGGTCGCCGACGAAGGCGAGCGCGACCGCGACGCGACGCTGCTGGCCTCCTGAGAGCGCTCCGCACTGCTTCGCGAGGAGAGGCCCGAGGTCGAACTCGGCGATGACGCGATCCACCGGTCCTGGGGCGGGGTAATGGGATGCCACGAACCGCAGCACCTCTCGCACCTTGAGCGCCTCCGGCAGTGCGGTGGCCTGCGGCGTGGATCCGAGCCGGGACCGGCTCGCAGGTGTCCGCGGGTCGCCGTCGAAGAGGCGCACCAGACCGGATGTCGGCACCCGAAGACCCTCGATGAGGGACAGGAGGGTCGTCTTGCCGGCCCCGTTCGGGCCGAGGAGTCCGACGCACTCGCCGGCGTGGATGTCGAGCGTGACACCGTCGAGGGCGACGGTGTCGCCGAAGCGCCTCGTGAGGTCTTCGGTGTGTACCAATGCGGTCATGCGGATCCTCCGAGGAGTGCGAGCAGCTGTGAGCGATAGGAGCGGAACGCCCCGCGCCCGGCGTGGGTCAGCGAGATCTCGGTGACCGGCTTGCGGCCGGCGAACGACTTCGCGACCTCGACGTACCCGGCATCCGACAGCTTGGTGAGGTGGGTGGTGAGGTTGCCCGCTGTCATGCCCAGGAGCTTCTGCAGGGCCGGGAACGTGATCGTGTCGCCGTCCTCGAGCACCTCGGCCAGGGTCGTCATGATCCGTAGGCGTGCCGGAGCGTGGATGACGGGGTCGAGTTCGTTCATGACCGCTCCGCGCCGCTGGGTGCGATCGGGCCCCAGTACATGAACGCGGCCACGATGAGCATCGCCACGGGCCCGGCGATCGCGTAGACGAGGAAGTGGGTCGGCGCGCCGAAGAAGAGCCCGACGACGGCGATCACGATGAGGAAGCCGCCCAGGATGTACATCGGCACCGCGCGCCAGAGGGCGCCGCCGGACAGGTAGAGCACCCCCACGAGGAAGATGTACAGGCTCGGGTACAGCAGCTGCGACAGCTCCTGCGACAGACCGTTGCTCTGCAGGCCTGAGATCAGCCCCCACGCCGCCACTATCACGATCGTCCACGAGCAGCCGTACAGCGCCCCCTGCAGCTGGCTGCGCCCGCGGATCCCGTCGCTGCCCGCGCGGATGCCGACCACAGCCGACCACACGATCGCGATCACGAGCGCAGCCGCGAAGATCCACCAGCCGACAGCGGTGGGCAGGAGGTCGACGCCTCCGACCCCGCGGGTCAGCCAGAGTGCGGCGAACCCGACGCCCCAGGCGACCGCCCAGAGCACCAGCAGCCCGGCGTAACGACCCGTGATGCGACGGACGGCCTCACGACGTGTCGTGTCGATGAGGTCGAGCATCTGTCGCGGATCGTTCGCGGCATCCAATTCCTCGTTCATGCAAAGTAGTTTGTAACACAAAGTACTTTGCGTCAAGGGTCATCATGACGGACCGATTTGCGGATGCTGCGACACGGCGGCTATCGTCGGCGCATGCCTTCGGCGACCCAGGGACTCTCGACGCTCGTTCCGAGCGCCGCTCCCGCGCGCCGACGCCGTCTGGGCGAGCGCCGACTCTAGGCGACCCCGCACGCCGTCCTGTCATGGACCGTCGCGAGTGGGCGTCGCCGTCTCCGGCCCTCTGCTGAGCTTCGTCGAAGCGCCCAGACTCTAAGGTGGAATCCATGACATATTCGGTCGCCGTCTCCGGCGCATCCGGCTATGCGGGCGGCGAGATCCTGCGGATCCTCGCCGCGCATCCCGACGTCGAGATCCGCACCGTGACCGCGCACTCCAACGCGGGACAGCCGCTCATCCAGCACCAGCCCCACCTGCGCTCCCTCGCGCACCTGACCCTCGCCGCGACCTCGCCCGAGGTGCTCGCCGGTCACGACATCGTCTTCCTGGCGTTGCCGCACGGCCAGTCCGGGCAGTACACCGACGCCCTCGGCGACACGCCGCTGGTCATCGACGCCGGCGCCGATCACCGGCTCGAGTCGGTCGCCGACTGGGATCGCTTCTACGGCGGCGACTTCCACGACCCCTGGGTCTACGGCGTCCCCGAGCTTCCGGTGGCGGGTTCGAAGCAGCGCGAGCGGCTGGTCGGAGCGTCCCGCATCGCGGCACCCGGCTGCAACGCCTCCACCGTGAGCCTGAGCCTCGCGCCGGGCGTGGCCGCGGGTGTCATCGATCCGTCCGACATCGTGACGGTGCTCGCCGTCGGTCCTTCGGGTGCCGGGAAGAGCCTGAAGACGAACCTGCTCGCCGCCGAGATCCTGGGGTCGGCGAACCCCTACGCGGTAGGCGGATCGCATCGGCACATCCCCGAGATCCGCCAGGCGCTCGCCGCGGCGCGCGCTTCGGGCGCCGCCCCCGGCGCCACCGCCGACGAAGGCATCCGCATCTCGTTCACCCCGGTCCTGGTGCCGATGTCGCGGGGGATCCTCGCGACGTCGACGGCGCCGATCGCGCCGGGCGCGACGGACGAGGAGATCCGCGCCGCGTGGGAGTCCGCATACGGCGACGAGACGTTCGTACAGCTGCTGCCGGCGGGCCACTTCCCCCGCACGGCCGACGTCCTGGGTGCGAACACCGCGCTGATGGGCCTCGCCATCGACCGTGCCGCGAACCGCGTGACGGTCGTCACGGCGGTCGACAACCTCGTCAAGGGCACGGCCGGAGCCGCCGTGCAGTCCATGAACATCGCGCTGGGGCTCGCCGAGGGCACCGCGCTCACCGTGAACGGAGTCGCGCCGTGAGCGTCACCGCGCCCCAGGGATTCGAGGCGGCAGGCGTCGCCGTCGGCCTCAAGTCGACCGGCAAGCCCGATGTGGCGGTCGTCGTCAACCGAGGCCCGCTGAAGGTCGGCGCCGCGGTGTTCACGAGCAACCGGGCGAAGGCGAACCCGATCATGTGGTCGCAGGAGGTCATCCGCGACGGCGTGGTCGAGGCGATCGTCCTCAACTCCGGCGGGGCGAACTGCTTCACGGGGTCCTTCGGCTTCCAGACGACCCACCAGACGGCCGAGAAGGCCGCCGAGCTGCTCGATGTGAGCGCCGGCGACATCCTCGTGTGCTCCACGGGGCTCATCGGCACCGGCGACGAGGTGTTCCGCGCTAAGGTGCTCGCCGGCACCGAGCAGGGCATCGCTGAGCTCTCCGCCGACGGCGGGGAGGCAGCATCCCTCGCCATCATGACGACGGATTCGAAGCCGAAGCGTGCGGTCGCGACCGGCGACGGCTGGGCCATCGGCGGCATGGCGAAGGGCGCCGGGATGCTGGCACCCGGCCTCGCCACGATGCTCGTGGTGATCACGACCGACGCCGTGCTGGACTCGGCACAGGCCGACGCGGCGCTGCGCGCCGCCACCGGCCGCACCTTCGACCGGCTCGACTCGGACGGCTGCATGTCGACGAACGACCAGGTCACCCTGATGGTGAGCGGTGCCTCCGGTGTCACCCCCGACCCGGACGCGTTCGCCGCGGCGCTCGCCGAGGTCTGCCAGGACCTCGCACAGCAGCTGCAGGGCGACGCCGAGGGCGCGAGCCACGACATCACGATCGAGGTCGCAGGCGCCGCGTCCGAGGAGGACGCGGTCGAGGTCGGCCGGTCGGTCGCGCGCAACAACCTGTTCAAGGCGGCGATCTTCGGCAACGACCCGAACTGGGGTCGTGTGCTCGCCGCGATCGGCACGACCGAGGCCGCGTTCGACCCGTATGACGTCGACGTGTGGATGAACGGCGTGCGCGTGTGCAGCGCCGGCGGTCCCGACGCGCCGCGCGAGGCGGTCGACCTGACGCCGCGCGCGACGCACCTCGTGATCGACCTGAAGGTCGGCGCGGCGACGGCGACGATCCTCACGAACGACCTCACCCACGACTACGTCCACGAGAACAGCGCGTACTCCTCATGACCGACCTGCAAGAGACCGATCCCGGCGAAGCCAGCGCCCGGGCGGTGACCCTCATCGAGTCGCTGCCGTGGCTCAAGCGCTTCCGCGACCAGATTGTCGTCGTGAAGTACGGCGGCAACGCGATGGTGAGCGAGGAGCTGCAGGACGCCTTCGCCGCCGACATCGCCTACCTCCGCTACGTCGGGGTCAAGCCCGTCGTGGTGCACGGCGGCGGCCCGCAGATCTCATCGATGCTCGACCGCCTCGCGATCCCGAGCGAGTTCAAGGGCGGCTACCGCGTCACCTCGACAGAGGCGATCTCGGTGGTGCGCATGGTGCTCACCGGTCAGATCAACCCGCAGCTCGTGTCGAAGATCAACGCGCACGGCCCGGTCGCGACCGGCCTCAGCGGCGAAGATGCGGGCCTCTTCGGCGGCCGTCGCCGCGGCGTCGTCATCGAGGGCGTCGAGCACGACCTGGGGCGCGTCGGCGACGTCGTCGAGGTCGATCCGCAGCCGGTGCTCGATCAGATCGAGGCGGGGCGCATCCCCGTCGTCTCGAGCATCGCCCCCGACCTCGACCACCCGGGACACTCGCTGAACGTGAACGCGGATGCTGCAGCATCCGCTCTCGCCGTCGCACTCGGTGCGGCGAAGCTCGTGGTGCTCACCGACGTCGCGGGGCTCTATGCCGACTGGCCCAACCGCGACTCGCTCGTGTCGCACCTGACCTCGACGGAGCTGAAGGCGATGCTGCCGACGCTCGAGTCGGGCATGATCCCGAAGATGGCGGCGTGCCTGGAGGCGGTCGAGGGCGGCGTCGAGACCGCGGCCATCATCGACGGGCGGGTGCCGCACTCGGTACTCGTGGAGATCTTCACCAGCAAGGGAATCGGAACAGAGGTGGTGCTCGGATGACGTGGCAGGACGATGCGGGGCGCGACCTCGTGAAGAGCTTCGGTGCTCGCATGCAGATGTTCGTGCGGGGCGAGGGCTCGTACTTGTGGGACGCCGACGGCAAGCGCTACCTCGACTTCCTTGCGGGGATCGCGGTCGACTCGCTGGGCCACGCCCACCCGGTGTTCGTCGACGCGATCGCCACGCAGGCCGCGACGCTGGCGCACGTCTCGAACTACTTCGCGACCCCGCCGCAGCTCGAACTCGCGGCCACGCTGAAGCGTCTCGCCGGCACCGGCGACGAGGGTCGCGTGTACTTCGGCAACTCCGGCGCCGAGGCGAACGAGGCGGCGTTCAAACTCGCCCGCCTCCACGGCGGCACCGAGCGCCCGCGCATCCTCGCGCTCACGGACGCGTTCCACGGCCGCACGATGGGCACGCTCGCCCTCACCGGCAAGCCGTACATGCAGGAGCCCTTCCTGCCGATGACGCCGGGCGTCGAGTTCATCGACTCGACGGTCGAGGCGCTCGAGGCGGCGATCGACGACCGCGTGGCCGCCCTGTTCGTCGAGCCCGTCAAGGGCGAGGCCGGCGTGATCCCGCTGCCCGAGGGCTACCTCGCCGCCGCGCGCGAGATCACCGAACGCCACGGGGCGCTCCTCATCATCGATGAGATCCAGACCGGCGCCGGTCGCACGGGGGAGTGGTTCGCCTTCCAGCACGAGGGCATCACCCCCGACGCGATCACCGTCGCCAAGGGCATCGGCGGGGGCTTCCCGATCGGCGCGCTCATCACCTTCGGCGCCGCGAGCGAGCTGTTCTACCCGGGCACGCACGGCTCGACGTTCGGCGGCAACGCGCTCGGCACCGCGGTCGCCGGCGCCGTGCTCGGCGAGATCGAGCGGGCGGAGCTGGTGCGCAACGCTGCGGAGCGCGGTGCCCAGCTGCGCGCGGCGATCGAGGGCATCGACTCGGATCTGATCGACGGATGCCGCGGCTCGGGCCTGCTGATCGGCATCGGGCTGGCGCATCCCGTCTCGAAGGCCCTCGTGGCCGCCGCGCAGGAGCACGGTCTCGTGATCAACGCCCCGAACGACGAGACCATCCGCCTCGTCCCCGCCCTCACGATCGGCGACGTCGAGATCGACGAGTTCGTCGAGCTCTTCACCGCGACGCTCCGTACCGTCGAGGATGCGCTCGTGCTCGACACCCCCACGGAGGTTCCCGCATGACCCGCCACCTGCTGCGCGACGACGATCTGACGCAGGCCGAGCAGGACGAGATCCTCGACCTCGCGGTCTCGCTCAAGAAGGACCGCTGGAAGCTCAAGCCCCTCGAGGGTCCGCAGACCGTCGCCGTCATCTTCGACAAGTCGTCGACCCGCACGCGCGTCTCGTTCGCGGTCGGCATCGCCGACCTCGGCGGCTCGCCGCTCATCATCTCGACCGCGAACAGCCAGCTCGGCGGCAAGGAGACCCCTGCCGACACGGCCCGCGTGCTCGAGCGCCAGGTGGCGGCCATCGTGTGGCGCACGTACGCGCAGGCCGGCCTCGAGCAGATGGCCGAGGGCACACGTGTGCCGGTCGTCAACGCGTTGAGCGACGACTTCCACCCGTGCCAGCTGCTCGCCGACCTGCTCACCATCAAGGAGCACAAGGGCGACCTGGCCGGGCTCACCCTCTCGTTCTTCGGCGACGGCAAGTCGAACATGGCCCACTCGTACGTGCTGGCCGGCGTGACCGCCGGCATGCATGTGCGCGTCGCGTCACCCGAGGCGTACGCCCCGCGCGACGACGTGATCGCCGACGCCGACCGCCGCGCGGCCGAGACCGGCGGCTCGGTCACCCTCTACACCGACGCCAACGAGGCGGCGGCCGGTGCCGACGTCATCGTCACCGACACGTGGGTGTCGATGGGCAAGGAGGAGGAGAAGCTCGAGCGCCTCCGCGACCTCGGCGGGTACAAGGTGACCCAGGAGCTCATGGGGCTCGCGAAGGACGACGCGATCTTCATCCACTGCCTGCCTGCCGACCGCGGCTACGAGGTCGACGCCGAGGTGATCGACGGTCCGCAGAGCGTCGTGTGGGACGAGGCCGAGAACCGGCTCCACGCACAGAAGGCACTGCTCGTCTGGCTCCTCCGCCAGGGCTGAGAGCGCCCGGTCGGTGAGCGGGCGGGAGCTGAGTGACACCGAGCGCTCCGTGCCGCGCGCCGACGGCTGGCTCGCCACGCGCTGGGAGCGCCTGAACGGTCCCGCTCGCATCGGCGGGGTCGATCTCGCGCGCGGTCTCGCGGTGCTCGGCATGTTCGCCGCGCACCTGCTCTGGATCACCGAGCCGTTCGACGTGCTCGAGCCCGATACCTGGGTCGCCGTCGTCTCGGGCCGGTCGTCGATCCTGTTCGCGACGCTCGCCGGGGTGTCGATCGGCCTGGTCACCGGAGCGCGGGCGCCGCTCACGGGCAACGCGATGAGCACGGCGCGCGGGCGGCTCGCCGTCCGGGCGGGACTGCTCTGGGTGCTCGGCATCCTGCTCATCGCCACCGGCGTGCCCGTGTTCGTGATCCTTCCGGCTTATGCGCTGATGTTCCTGCTGGCGCTGCCGCTGACGTCCCTGCCGGCGCGTGTGCTGCTGCCGCTCGCCGCGGGGCTGGCACTGGTCATGCCGTTCGTCCAGGTCGTCCTCGACGCGCTCCCGTTCTGGAGCACCTCGATCGGGGGCCCGGTGTCGCTCGGACTCGGGTGGCACTACCCGTTCACGACCTGGATCGTGTTCGTCGTGGCCGGCCTCGGCGTCGCGCGCGCGGGCGTGACCCGGCTGCGGGTGCATTTGCGGCTCGTCGTCGTCGGAACGCTGCTCGCCGCGGTCGGCTATGGGCTCGGTGCCGCGACCGGCGCAGACCCCGAGGCCGAAGCAGCGACGTATCTCGGAGCGCTCTGGACCGTTCGCCCGCACTCCACCGGTCTGCTCGAGGTGATCGGCTCCGGCGGCTTCGCGCTCGCGGTCCTCGGGGTGTGCCTGCTCGCGTGCCGCACCTTCCTCGTGTGGGTGGTGCTGCCGCTGCGGGCCGTCGGAGCGATGCCGCTGACCGCGTACACGCTGCAGCTCCTGGTGTGGGCCGCCGTCGCCGCCGCGGTGCTCGACCGGGTCGGCGACCTCATCGGCTTCCGCGCGCTGCTGCCCTTCTGGCCGCTCTCCATCGGCACCGTCCTCCTGTGCACCGCGTGGGCGCTCCTCGTCGGCCGCGGCCCGCTCGAGACGCTGCTCGATTCGGCCGCGCGCTTCGCCGTTCCCGCCGATCGGAGACGATGACATGGCGGCGGTCGGGCGGGCGGCGCGTCGGTAGGCTGGTCGGGTGAGTGAATCGAAGGGCGACGGCGGGACCAACGAAGGCGCACTGTGGGGGGCCCGCTTCGCATCGGGGCCGTCCCCGGCGCTCGCCGAGCTGAGTCGATCGACCCACTTCGACTGGGATCTCGCGCTGTACGACATCGCCGGCTCCCACGCCCACGCGAAGGCGCTCGCCGCGGCCGGGTATCTCACGGCCGACGAAGAGCAGTCCATGCACGAGGGCCTCGATGAGCTCGCACGGGGCGTGACCGACGGGACCCTTCGGCCCGCGGCATCCGATGAAGACGTCCACGGCGCTCTCGAGCAGGCGCTGATCGGCGTCGTCGGTGCCGAGCTCGGCGGAAAGCTGCGCGCCGGTCGCAGCCGCAACGACCAGATCGCGACGCTCGTGCGGATGTATCTGCTCGACCACTCGCGCACGATCGCGCGCGAGATCCTCCGCCTCGTCGACGCGCTCGTGGCCCAGGCCGACGCCCACCCCGAGGCGATCATGCCGGGCCGTACCCACCTGCAGCACGCACAGCCCGTGCTCCTCGCGCACCACCTGCAGGCCCACGCGTGGCCGCTGGTGCGCGACCTCGAGCGCCTGCGCGACTGGTCGGCCCGCGCGGCGGTGTCGCCGTACGGCGGCGGAGCGCTCGCCGGCTCGACGCTCGGCCTCGACCCGCAGCTCGTCGCACGCGAGCTCGGGCTCGACCGTCCGGCGGAGAACTCGCTCGACGGCACGTCCTCGCGCGACGTGGTCGCCGAGTTCGCGTTCATCACGGCCATGATCGGGATCGACGTCTCGCGCTTCGCCGAGGAGATCATCCTCTGGAACACGCGCGAGTTCGGCTTCGTGACCCTCGACGACGGCTACTCGACCGGCTCGAGCATCATGCCGCAGAAGAAGAACCCCGACATCGCCGAGCTGGCACGCGGCAAGGCGGGCCGCCTCATCGGCAACCTCAGCGGACTGCTCGCGACCCTCAAGGCCCTCCCGCTCG
Source organism: Microbacterium sp. NPDC056057 (assembly GCF_042266945.1). NCBI lineage: Bacteria > Bacillati > Actinomycetota > Actinomycetes > Micrococcales > Microbacteriaceae > Microbacterium > Microbacterium sp. NPDC056057. Next base: position 4,418 of record NZ_JBHJWS010000005.1, on the reverse strand, counting down.
CGTACAACCGCGACCTGCAGGAGGACAAGGAGCCGGTGTTCGACTCCGTCCGCACCCTCGAGACGGTGCTGCCCGCATTCGCCGGCATGGTCGCGACCATGCGCTTCCACACCGACCGCATGGCGGCGCTCGCTCCGCAGGGGTTCTCGCTCGCGACCGACGTCGCCGAGTGGCTCGTGAAGCGGGGCGTCCCGTTCCGCGACGCTCACGAGATCTCGGGGCACCTGGTCCGCGTGTGCGAGGAGAACGGCCTCGAGCTGCACGAGGTCTCCGACGCTCAGCTCGCCGGCGTCTCCGAGCACCTCACGCCCGAGGTCCGCGAGGTGCTGAGCGTGGAGGGCTCGGTCGCGAGCCGCACCGGCGTCGGCGGCACGGCGCCCGTCCGGGTCGCCGAGCAGCGGGCCGAGCTGGTCCAGCGCGTCCAGGACGCGGCACACGCCCTCGGACTCTGAGCCTCAGCAGCGAAAGCCCTCGCGATCACCAGATGGCGAGGCGCACCAAGGCCGCGACGACGCACGCCCACACGAGGCTCGAGAGCGTGCCGATGATGAAGCGCTCGCGCGCCTCGGCTGTCGCGAGCTCCGAGAACCGGCCGATGCCCTTGAGCGCCACCACCACGGCGATCGCCTCGGGGAATCCGGCGACGATCCCGAGCGTCACCGCGAGACGCTCGAGATAGCCGATCGTCGTGCCGCCGCGCATCACCTCGCGGACGGCGCCCTCGCCGGCGACGGCTCCCGGCAGCGACGGCGCGCGCAGGAGGATGCCTCCGTTGTCGCCTTCCTCGACGCGCCCGTGGCTCGCGATCTCGAGGATGCGCCGCGTGATCGGGTTGCCGCCCAGTACTCCGAGGGCGGTGCCGAGCATGGCGATGCCCAGCCCGAGGAGCAGCGGCACGTTGACGGGGGACACCGTCACCGCGAGCAGGCACAGGACGACGAGCACGCCCGCGACCACCAGCGGGATGGTCGAGGGCTTGCGGAGGCTGATCACCACCAGCACGAGTGCGCCGCAGAGCGCGAGGAACAGGAAGATCGTGAGCGCGGCGACGAGGATCACGTCCGGGGAGACCATGGCGTCAGTCTGGCACGGGCCCCGGACTCAGCCGCGCGAGCACGCGGACGAGCGCGGGCACCGCTGCCTCCTCGGTCCGAAGCCCCGCCGACTTCACGCGCAGGCTGACCGCGCCCTCCGAGATGCCCAGGCGCGCGGCGGCTTCGCGCTGCGTGATCCCCTCGGCGAGCAGGTCGTAGATCTCCCACCCCTCGGCGGTGCGTCGATCGCGCAGCTCGACCAGCAGTCGCACGAGCGCCTCGGCGTCGGCCCCGCCCTCCGGCGCGGTGATCGCGACGCGGGTGGCGGCCTTCTTCGCGCGGTCGACCGCATCGCGCGCGTTCACGAAGGCCTCGCCGCGCGCGGCCCGGACGCTGTCGGGCAGCGGTGATTCGACCTCGCCGGCGCCGACCCCGACGCTCCATGTACCTGAGCGGGTCAGGTCGAGCACGATCTCGAGCAGCGCTGCAGCGTCGGCCACCGCGACCTGGACCTCGTCGCCCGCGGTCCGCTCCGGAGCCAGCGCGAGGCCCTGGTGTCCCTTCGCGTGGACGGATGCCAGAGCCGCAGGTACGAGGTCTGCGCTGCTCCGGCTGTCGCGCTGGTCGCTGGTGATCACAAACATGGGGCGTTCCTTATGCGTGAGAGCTTAAGTGAGACCAAGTTTAGGTTGAGGGCCTCAGTAACACAAGCCTGTAGGCTAAATATGCTCGGTATTTAGCCCAGAAGCTCGAACACTGATGTGTGTCTCCCGTCAGGCGGGCGGACCGCCGCGCCGACCGTGCGCGGGCGGGGCGAGGCATCCGTCGCTGATAGCCTGGCGGGCGTGTCTGAAACCGTCGTGAGCGCGACTGCGCCTGCGATCGACCCGACGTTCGAGAACGTGTGGGACGAGATCGTGTGGCGTGGGCTCGTGCATGTGTCCACCGATCAGGAGGCGCTGCGCGCCCTTCTCGCCGGGGACCCGATCACGTATTACTGCGGCTTCGACCCGACCGCGCCGAGTCTGCACCTCGGAAACCTCGTGCAGCTTCTGACGATGCGCCGCCTGCAGCTCGCGGGCCACAAGCCGCTCGGACTCGTCGGCGGCTCGACCGGACTCGTGGGCGATCCGCGTCCCTCCGCCGAGCGCACGCTCAACACACGCGAGACGGTGGCCGAGTGGGTCGGCTACCTGCGCTCGCAGGTCGAGCGATTCCTGAGCTTCGAGGGCGACAACGCCGCACGCATCGTGAACAACCTGGACTGGACCGCGCCGATGAGCGCGATCGACTTCCTGCGCGAGATCGGCAAGCACTACCGCGTCGGCACGATGCTCAAGAAGGACGCCGTCGCGGCGCGCCTGAACTCCGAGGCCGGCATCAGCTACACCGAGTTCAGCTACCAAATCCTGCAGGGGATGGACTTCCTCGAGCTCTACCGTCAGTACGGCTGCGTGCTGCAGACCGGCGGCAGCGACCAGTGGGGCAACCTCACCAGCGGCACCGACCTCATCCACCGCGTCGAGGGCGTGTCGGTGCACGCGATCGGCACCCCGCTGATCACCAACAGCGACGGAACGAAGTTCGGCAAGAGCGAGGGCAACGCGATCTGGCTCGACGCCGCGATGTGCAGCCCGTACCGCATGTACCAGTTCTGGCTGAACACCGACGACGCCGATGTGATCCAGCGGCTCAAGATCTTCACGTTCCTCACGCGCGCCGAGATCGAGGACTACGAGCGCCTGGTCGCCGACGAGCCGTTCCGCCGCGCCGCGCAGAAGCGCCTGGCTCTCGAGGTCACGGCTTTCGTGCACGGGACGGATGCTGCGGCCGCCGTCATCGCCGCCTCCGAGGCCTTGTTCGGCCAGGGCGACCTCGCCGCGCTCGACGCGATCACACTGCGTCACGCGCTCGAAGAGCTGCCCAACGCCACCGTCGCCTCGGGGACGAACGTGGTGCAGGCGCTCGTCGACACCGGCCTCGTCTCGAGCCTGTCGGAGGGCCGGCGGGCGATCGCCCAGGGCGGTGTCTCGCTCGACGGCTCCAAGGTCGAGGACGAGTCGGCGACCGTGTCCGGCGCCCTGCCCGGCGGAGTCTCGGTGCTGCGGCGCGGCAAGAAGACGCTCGCGGGCGTGTTCGTCGGCTGACGCGCGGTGACGAGCGGCGTGGCTCTGCGGATGGGCGGCTGACGGATGCCGTTCACCCCCAGTCACGCCGTCGTCGCGCTGCCGTTCGTGCGCACCCCACTGGTGCCGGCGGCGATCGCGATCGGCGCGATGGCGCCGGACCTGCCGCTGTTCGTCCGCGGACTGCCGCTGCACTACGGCGTCACGCATGCGTTCGGGTGGCTGCCGGCCACGATCATGCTGGCATTCGGGCTGCTCCTGGTCTGGCGTGTGCTGCTGCGGCCGGCAGTCCGCGAGCTCTCGCCGCGGTGGCTGGCGGCGCGGCTGCCGGGGGAGTGGGACGCCGGCGCCGGCCCGGCCCTCCGGGAGACGCTCGCGATCTCGGGATCACCCGCGCGGGTGTCGTGGAGCGGGATGCTGCTGCTCGTCCTCTCACTGGCGCTCGGTGTCATGAGCCACATCGTGTGGGACCTGTTCACCCATGAGGGGCGATGGGGGATGACCGCGATCCCCGCACTGGAGTCCGAGTGGGGACCGCTCCCGGGTTACAAGTGGCTGCAGCACGGCTCGAGCGCGATCGGACTGGCGATCATCGGGATCTGGATGCTGGTGTGGCTGGTGCGCCGGGACCCCGAGGCACCCGCTGCGCGTGTGATCCCCTCTTGGGTTCGCTGGGCGTGGTGGGTGTCGCTGCCGGTGATGCTGCTGGCGATGTGGGTGTGGGGACTCGCCGTCTTCGGCCCGCTCGACGCGGAGTTCACCGTCGCCCACCTGGGCTATCGCGTGCTTCCGCCGGCGTGCGCGGTGTGGGGCGCGATCACCATCGCGCTGTGCGTTGTGGTGCAGGTACTCCGGCGCCGCACCGCGGGAGTGACGATTCCCGCGTGATTCCGCGGGTGCGGGCATGCGACACGCCCGGGGCGCGACCCCGATTCGACGAGACACCGGGACGCACGTAAAGTATTACTTGTTCGCCCCACAGGGAAGCGGAGAGGCCGAGAGCCTTACCCCCCTCAAGTGGAGAACCAACCCCCTTCCTTACACGCTCGTTCGAGCGTCCCGCATGCGGGTCGAGGATGGGGTTCCTGCCTCGGAGACCGCGGTCACCGACGAGCCAGATGATCTGAAGATCACGGCGTGTCGGTTTGACAGACGGGTCGGGCGGGATAAGATAGTGAAGTTGCCCTGCGGTGATGGTTGTGAAGCCGGAGCGTGGGTGCGTCCGATCTTTGAGAACTCAACAGCGTGCACTTGTCAA
>NZ_JBHJWS010000004.1:0-500446 GCF_042266945.1 Microbacterium sp. NPDC056057 | reverse complement strand
AAAAGACCCCCACCAACCAGCAAAACTGGTCGACAGAGAAAAAAATTGGCATTTGACAAGTGCACGCTGTTGAGTTCTCAAAGATCGGACGCACCAACCCGCAACGAATCCCACGACCCGCTACCCCGGCTGGGCAACTTCACCATCTTACACATCCGCTCTCGCTTGTCAAGTCGGCTCGGTCAGGCGCAAGACCTGACCACAGCCGGAGACCAGCAGTCACAGAAGTGGAAGAAACCCATCCTAAACCGGAACCCGGCCTGCTCGCCAGGAGCAGATCGGATGGGGTGGTTCGCAACTTGACGGGAGCCAGACCCTGAGGCCTCCGCTCTACCCTTTGGGGCGAACAACAAGAACATTACGTGGGTCCCGCCCTCACGTCGAATCCACCCCGCCCCCCGGGCGTGTCGCAACGCTCCAGCCCCGGAAACACGCGGAACTTCGGCGGAGCCCGCGCGCTAGCGTTGAGGCATGACCGAAGAAAGATGGGTGTGGGGCGTCGGCCTCGCGACGACCGCCGAAGACGGAACCGTGCTCGACACGTGGTTCCCCTCCCCTGCTGCCGGACGCATCCCTCTGGGCTACGACCCTCAGATGCCGCCGGACGAACTCGACCGCCTGGCGGTCGCCGACGAACGGCGCGCCGTCACGGTGGAGGTCGTCGCGATCGAGGCGGACCTCGATGCGGCGCCGACATCGACTCCGGACGCGTATCTGCGCCTTCACGCGCTCTCGCACCTGCTCGTGCGCCCCAATGAGGTGAACCTCGACGGGATCTTCGCGCACCTGCCGAACGTGGCGTGGACGAACGCGGGCCCGATGCATCCCGACGCGCTCAACCGCCTGCGCCCGTTCCTCGTCCGGGAGGGCATCCAGGTACAGGGACTCGACAAGTTCCCCCGACTGCTCGACTATGTTTCGCCGGCCGGCGTCCGCATCGCCGATGCGTCCCGTGTGCGGCTCGGCGCCTACCTGTCGCCCGGCACCACCGTCATGCACGAGGGCTTCGTGAACTTCAACGCCGGCACCCTCGGCCAGAGCATGGTCGAAGGCCGCATCTCTCAGGGCGTGGTCGTGGGAGACGGCAGCGACATCGGCGGCGGCGCCTCGATCATGGGCACCCTCTCCGGCGGCGGCACCCACAAGGTGTCGGTCGGGGCCCGCACGCTGCTCGGTGCGAACGCCGGTATCGGCATCTCGCTCGGCGACGACTGCATCGTCGAGGCCGGCCTCTACGTGACCGCGGGCACCAAGATCGTCCTGGCGGACGAGCCCCGTCGGGCCGACGGGACGCTTCCCACAGCGAAGGGAGCCGACCTCTCCGGCAGCACCGGCCTGCTCTTCCGCCGCAACTCGCTCACCGGAGCGGTCGAGGCCGTCCGCCGCGCCGGCGTGGGCGTCACCCTCAACGAGGCGCTCCACGCCTGAGTCCCGCGCACCGAGACCGCTCCGTCATCCACGACGGGGCGGTCTCGTCGTTGCGGCCACCGGTCGAGAGCGCAGCGGCGCGTGAGCGCGACGCCTCAGCGGCGGATGGCGTTGATCGCGAGATTGAGAACGCGTCGGCGCTGAGCCTCATCGTCGAACGAGGCGACCGCCGCGACCCCGGAGACGAGCTTGACCACGTCGCCGATCGAGATGTCGGGGTCGACGTCGCCGGCCGCCTGGGCACGCTCGAGCAGCGGCTCGCCCGCGGACAGCATGATCGTGCGGCACTCCGCGAGCACGGGTGAACGGCGGTTCAGCCCATCGAGCAGCGCGTGCTTGGTTCCGACGTAGGCGACGAACCGGTCGAGCCACGCACGCAGCGCCTCCCACGGCTCGAGATCGGAGACCTCGTCCGCGGCGCGCGCGAGCGCGTCGACCTCCCCGAGGTAGAGGGTCTCGATGAGGTCGTCACGGGTCGGGAAGTTGCGGTACAGAGTGCCGATCCCCACGCCGGCGCGGCGGGCGATGTCCTCGAGGGACGCTCCTGATCCCTCCTCGGCGAACGCCAGACGTCCGGCGGCGACGAGCGCGTCGAAATTCCTCGCGGCGTCAGCCCTTTGCGGACGACGTGCATCCAGCGCAGACACCCGCTCGACCACCGCCATGACCGCACCCTTCCGCTGTACCCGAGCCGCGCTCTCCGGCGACGGCGAAACCTGTGGTTGCGAAACGGAGGGACCCTCCGCTAATCTCAAAGCGGAGGCATCCTCCGTTCGGAGACCTCCCTCCACTTTATCCCGCATTCACCGGATCCGCACCCATCGGAAGGCCCGTCGATGCCCACTGTCCCGTTCACACCCCGCGCGGCGTTCGCGGCGATCGCTCTCAGCGTCGCCTCGCTCGCGCTGCTCCAGAACCTCGTCATCCCCGTCATCCCCCTCATCGCCGCCGACTTCGGCGTCACGGCGGATGCCGCATCCTGGACCAACACGTCCTGGCTCATCGCGGCCGCCGTCGCCACCCCCCTGCTCGGCCGCATCGGCGACCTCCGCGGCCGCCGCAACACATTCCTGGCGGTCCTCGCCGTCGTCGCGATCGGCGACGTCGTCGCATCCTTCGCGCCGACCCTCGAGGTGCTCATCCTCGCCCGCGTCCTGCAGGGCGTGGGTGGAGCGCTGTTCCCGCTCGCGTTCGGCCTGCTCCGCGACGTCATGCCCCGCCACCAGCTCACCGGCGCGATCGGCGCCACCAGCGCCATCATCGGCATCGGCGGCGCGGCCGGCAGCGTGCTCGCGGGTCCCCTCGCCGAGCTCCTCGGGTGGCACGGGATCTTCGCCGTCCCTTTCGTGGCCGCGGTCGCGGGCATCGTGCTCACGATGATGCTCGTGCCGCCGGCAGGTCTGCGCGCGGTCGGCCGCGTCAACGTCCTCTCGGCGGTCCTCCTGTCGGGCTGGCTCATCGCGCTGCTCGTTCCGCTCAGCTCCGGTGCGCGCTGGGGCTGGACGGCCCCGCTCACTCTCGCGCTGTTCGGCGCCGCCGTGCTGCTCATGATCGCGTGGGTGGTCTCCGAGCTCCGGTCTTCGGACCCCCTCGTCGATCTTCGTCTCATGGCCTCGCGGGCGATCTGGCCCGTCAACGCCGCCGCGCTCCTCATCGGAGCCGCCGCCTTCGGGTTCTGGGGCTACCTTCCCCAGTTCCTCGAGACACCCGTCGACTCCGGATGGGGTCTCGGACTCGGCGTGCAGGCCGCCGGGCTGGCGCTGCTCCCGCTCCTCATCGGAATGTCGAGCGTCGGATTCGCGACGGGTGCGATCGCGCGCGTCATCCCGCTGCGGCTCATGATGGGGCTCGGTGCGCTGCTCATGGCGGGCGGCGTCGTGTTCGCCGTGCTCGACCACGAGACCCTCGTCACCCTCGCGATCGCGGGCGGCGTCTTCGGACTGGGCATCGGCCTCGCCTACGCGTCGACGGCGAGCATCATCGTCGAGAGCGTGCCCGCCGACCGGACCGGGATCGCGACCGGCGTCAACGCCAACCTGCGCACCATCGGATCGGCGATCGGCTCCGCGTTCACGACGGCTGTCGTGTTCGGCGCGGTCGAACCCGGCGGCACCCCTGCCCTCGACGGCTACGCCGTCGCCTGGCTGACGCTCGCCGCGGGGGCGGTCGTCGCCGCGATCCTGGTGCTGAGCGTCCGGCCGCGTGGACGGACGGATGCTGCGACCCACGGCGCGCTCGAGAACGCCGACGACGCAGCACTAGCCGAAGTCGGCTGACTCGCCGCGGCGGGCACAACCCCCTCAACGACGGATGCCGCGCCCCCGCTCGGGGGCGCGGCATCCGTCATTTCCGGGTCAGGACAGACCGGGGTAGTTGCGCTCGGCGGCGCCGATGTACAGCTGCTGCGGGCGGCCGATCTTGGTCTGCGGGTCGCTCGCGGCCTCACGCCACTGCGCGAGCCAGCCGGGCAGACGCCCGATGGCGAACAGGACCGTGAACATGCGGGTCGGGAACCCCATCGCCTTGTAGATCACGCCGGTGTAGAAATCGACGTTCGGGTACAGGCGGCGGTCCTGGAAGTACGCGTCGTTCAGCGCGATCTCTTCGAGCTCCTTGGCGAGGTCGAGGAGCGGGTCGCTCACACCGAGGGCCGACAGCACCTCGTCGGCCGACTCCTTCACCAGCTTCGCGCGCGGGTCGTAGTTCTTGTAGACGCGGTGCCCGAAGCCCATCAGCTTCACGCCGTCTTCCTTGTTCTTGACCCGCTCGACGAAGCGCTGCACGCTCTCGCCGGAGTCGCGGATGCGCGCCAGCATGTCGAGGACGGCCTCGTTCGCCCCACCGTGCAGCGGTCCGTAGAGCGCATTGATGCCGGCGGAGATCGACGAGAACTGGTTCGCGCCGGTCGAGCCGACGAGGCGCACGGTCGAGGTCGACGCATTCTGCTCGTGGTCCTCGTGGAGGATGAGCAGGCGCTCGAGAGCACGCGACATCACGGGGTTCACCTCGTACACCTCCGACAGCACGCCGAAGTTGAGCTTGAGGAAGTTGTCGACGAACCCGAGCGAGTTGTCGGGGTACAGGAACGCCTGGCCGATGCTCTTCTTGTGCGCGTACGCCGCAATCACGGGCAGCTTCGCGAGCATGCGGATCGTGTTCAGCTCGACGTGCTCGGGGTTGTTGGGGTCGGACTGGTGCTCGTAGTACGTCGAGAGCGCGGACACGGCCGACGACAGCACCGACATCGGGTGCGCGGTGTGCGGCAGCGCCGAGAAGAACCGCTTGAGGTCCTCGTGCAGCAGCGTGTGCCGGCGGATCTTCTCATCGAACTCGGCCAGCTCGTCGGCGGTCGGGAGCTCGCCGTAGATGAGCAGCCACGCGACCTCGAGGTACGTGCTGTTCTTCGCGAGCTGTTCGATCGGGTAGCCGCGGTAGCGCAGCACGCCCTCGTCGCCGTCGATGTACGTGATCGCGGATTTCGTCGCCGCGGTGTTCACGAAGCCGTAGTCGAGCGCCGTATAGCCGGTCTGGCGGGTGAGGGTGGAGAGGTCCACGCTCGGTGTGCCGTCGGTGCCCCGCAGGAGCGGGAACTCGGCGGTGCTGCCACCGATCGTGAGGGTGGCCTTCTCCTGGTGGGTGCCCGCGTCGCTCACGGCGCCTCCTCGCGATTTCTGGTCGTACCGGGGGTGTCGTCCAGTCCTGTGCGGCGCCATGGAGAGGGCTGCAGCAGAACGGAGGGGCGGGACGGGGGATGCCGCGTCGCCGCGTTCTTACAGCCTAGTGCGCCGCCGCGCCTACTGTTGACACGACCAAAGGCCCGCGTCATCCGATAGAGGAATCCTCAGATCGAGATGTCTGATGCCGCGCGCAGGCGTGCGGCCGCGGCCGCGATGCGCTCGTCGGTCGCGGTGAGCGACAGCCGGATGTGCTGCGGGAAGTGCGTGCCGTAGAAGTGGCCGGGACCGGCGAGGATGCCGAGATCGGCGAGGCGCCCGAGGCTCTCCCACGCGTCGCGCCCCTCGGTCGCCCAAAGGTACAGGCCCGCCTCGCTCGCGTCGATGCGGAATCCGGCGGCCTCGACGGCGGGGCGCAGCACATCCCGCCGACGGCGGTACAGCTCCTTCTGCGCCGCGACGTGGACGTCGTCCTCGAGGGCGGCGGTCATCGCCGTCTGGACCGGAAGCGGGAGCATGAGGCCGAGGTGCTTGCGCGCCGTGAGCAGGCGAGCGATCACCGCGGGATCGCCGGCGAGGAACGCCGCGCGGTAGCCGGCGAGGTTCGACTGCTTGCTCAGCGAGTACACCGACAGGATGCCGCCGAGGTCGCCTCCGGTCACGCGGGGGTCCAGTGCCGACGGCACCGGTTCGGCGTCCCACGGGGCATCCCACCCCAGTTCCGCGTAGCACTCGTCGGACGCCAGCACGGCACCGAGCTCACGGGCGCGTTCCACCGCCGCGCGCAGGGCGTCGACGTCGAGCACGCGGCCGTCGGGGTTACCCGGGGAGTTCACCCAGACCAGGCGGGTGCCCTCGGGCCAGTCCGCGGGGTCGTCGGCGGCGACGGGCGTCGCGCCGACGAGGCGCGCTCCGACCTCGTACGTGGGATAGGCCGCGCGGGGGTGCACGACGACGTCGCCGGGCCCGAGGCCCAACAGCAGCGGGAGGAGGGCGACGAGCTCCTTCGATCCGACGGTCGGGAGCACGTTCTCAGGGGTCAGCCCGGCGACGCCCCGGCGGCGGTCGTACCAGCTCGCGATAGCCGCCCGCAGTTTCGGGGTGCCGACAGTCTGCGGGTACGCGTGGGCGTCGGTCGCGGCGCGGAGCGCGTCCGCGACGACGGCGGGCGTCGCGTCGACCGGTGACCCGATCGACAGATCGACGAGGCCGTCCGGGTGGGAGCGTGCGCGCGCGGCATACGGCGCGACCGCGTCCCAGGGGTAGTCGGCGAGGTCGGCGACCCCCACGTCAGTGTTCCTGCGGCGGGAGCGCCTCGATGATCGGGTGATCCTTGTGGATGACGCCGACCTTGGCGGCGCCACCCGGGGAGCCGATGTCGTCGAAGAACTCGACGTTGGCCTTGTAGTAGTCCTGCCACTCGTCGGGCAGGTCGTCCTCGTAGTAGATCGCCTCGACCGGGCACACGGGCTCGCAGGCGCCGCAGTCGACGCACTCGTCGGGGTGGATGTACAGCGATCGATCGCCCTCGTAGATGCAGTCCACGGGACACTCGTCGATGCAGGCGCGGTCCTTGACGTCCACGCAGGGAAGGGCGATCACGTACGTCACCTGGCCAGTCTAGCCGCGACCTCCGATCACGATCCGCCGTGCGACGCGCTCACTCCATCCGGGGGATGCGATCCGGCCAGGCCACGGCCAGTGCGACGAGGATCGGAACCGCGATCGTCCACACGACGCCGAGCCCGGACTGCGGCACGACGACCGAGCCGCCGGGGCCGCTGCCCGAGAAGACGAGGGTCGAGACCATCATGCCGAGACCGGTGGCCAGCGTCGCCCAGCGATCGGAGGTGAGCAGCCGCACGGCCAGCAGCAGCGCGGCGGAGCCGATCACGGCGAGGATCAGGCCGAGCGGGAACCAGCCGATCGCGTAAGCGTGGGCCACCGTGCCGGCGACGCCATAGACCAGTCCCACCAGCAGGGCGACGATCCAGCTGCCGATGCGGGCGGGGGCGGAAGGGCGCATGCCTCGATCGTACCGACCGCACCTGTGCGGTCCTCCCCGCTCGACGGCGATCGGGGCTGAGCCGTCGGCTACGCCGCCCAGCCCCACAGACGCAGGAGTGCCGCGACGAGCGCTGCCGCGACCACCACGACGAGGAAGGGCGCCCGCAGCATCAGCAGACCCGCGGCGACGAGCACGGCCGGGACCCGCGCATCGACCCCGACCGCCTGCCCCGCGCCGAGGGTCTGCACAGCGACGAGGGCGGCGAGCAGCGCCACGGTGAGCAGATCGGCGATGCGCATCGGCGTCGGGGCCTCGACCCACTTCGCGGGGATGAGATACCCCACGGTCTTGAGCGCGACGCAGATGATCGAGGCCACGAGGATGGCCGTCCACATGGTCACGGCAGCCCCTCCCTCTCGGCGACGTCGTCAGGTTCGGGCTTCACCCGGTCGTCCTTGCCGAGCCAGTTCGTCCAGCCGACCACGATCGCGACGAGGGCCGCGATGATGACAGGGAGACCGGGCATGAGCACGGGCGTGAGGACCGTCGCCACGACGGCCGCCGCCACGCCGACGACGATGGGCTGGCGGGCGCGCAGGCGCGGCCACAGGAGGGCGAGGAACGCCGCCGCCGCGGCGGCGTCGAGTCCGTACGCCCGCACGTCGCCGAGCACGTCGCCGAGGAGCGCGCCGGCGAGCGTCGACAGATTCCACCCGACGTAGATCCCGATGCCCGTGACCCAGAACCCCAGCGTCCGGGCGTGCGGTGAGCGCTGCGCGAGCGCCACCGCGGTCGACTCGTCGATGGTGAACTGCGCCGCCGCGGCGCGGCGCCAGAAGCCCGCGCCGACCACCGGGGACATCCGGATGCCGTAGGCCACGTTCCGCACTCCGAGCAGCGCCGCGGAGGCGATCGCCGCCGGCACGGCGGCCAGTCCCCCGGCGCCCACGATGCCGACGAAGGCGAACTGGGATCCGCCCGTGAACATCACGAGACTCAGGACGCACGTCTGCCAGACGTCGAGCCCGGCCGCGACCGCGAGAGCGCCGAACGAGATGCCGTACGCACTCGTCGCCAGCGCGACACCGAGGCCCTCGCGGACGGCCCTGCGGCCTTCGCCGGCGCTGTGGGCGTCGTCGAAGTGCGGGTCGAGGGTCACCTCGTCATGCTACCGACGGCGCGACATCGTCCGTCCCGGGGCGGAACGATTGTTCAATGTCGGCATTTGAAATGTGCCCGCCGAGACGAAGTCCGAGCGCTCGCTGTTGAGGCCTGATTAGAACCCGGCGTATGAGCACGTCGTCCAATATCTAGTCACGCTGGCTGACGACGACCATTTCTGCCAATAGACCGTGCGTGCGCCAGTATTGATGGACCTGTTTGCGCCAGGAGTCAGATATCGGTAGTAGCCGAGCCCAGCGGTGCCCGCCTGTTCAGGAGTAGCACCCCAACCAATTCCTACGTTCTGTCCCGCGCTGCCTGTGATGTCGAAGTGCAAGACCACGACCTGACTCGTGGGGCACGTTGCCAACATCACTGCAAAGTACCCCTGCTGCGCGTTGGCCGCCGTGGGGCCCGCAACCGCCAGCGTGGCAGCCAATAGTCCCGCGCTAATACCGCCGATGATTCGTCGTTGAATGTTTCCAATCGCCATGAATCCAAACTACCCAGTTCGGACTCGACATAATGTCCCCACTTTGGAGGACAGCAAACACACACTTAGCGGTACCAAAGGTGCGCTCGTTGCGAGCCGAGGGTCACCTCGTCATGCTACCGACGGCCCCGACTTTCCACGCCGGGCCGTACTGCGGCCCGTGGCACCATTCGGATACGAAAGTCCCCACGTCCCCTCCGGACGCGTGGGCCCAGCCGCGACCCGCGCCCTTCGCAGGGTTCGGGTCGCGGCATCCGTGTCCGTGCTTACGCGTTGGCGTCCTGGCGCTTGAGGCGCGAGGCGGCGCGGCCGCGCTCGGTGGCGTCGAGGACCACCTTGCGGATGCGCACCTTCTCGGGCGTCACCTCGACGCATTCGTCGTCGCGGGCGAACTCGAGGCTCTCCTCCAGCGAGAGGAGGCGCGGCGGAGTCATCGACTCGAACGCGTCCGCGGTCGAAGACCGCATGTTCGTGAGCTTCTTCTCCTTGGTGATGTTGACGTCCATGTCGTCGGCGCGCGAGTTCTCGCCGACGACCATGCCCTCGTAGACCTCTTCGGTGGGCTGCACGAAGAAGCTCATGCGCTCCTGCAGCGCGATCATGGCGAACGGCGTGACGACACCCGAACGGTCGGCGACGATCGAGCCGTTCTGGCGGGCGACGATGTGGCCCGCCCAGTCGTCGTAGCCGTGCGAGATCGCGTTGGCGATGCCGGTGCCGCGCGTCATCGAGAGGAACTCGGTGCGGAACCCGATGAGGCCGCGCGAGGGGACGATGAACTCCATGCGCACCCAGCCGGTGCCGTGGTTGACCATCGTCTCCATGCGGCCCTTGCGGGACGCCATGAGCTGCGTGATCGCGCCGAGGTACTCCTCGGGGGCGTCGATGGTGAGGTGCTCGAAGGGCTCCTTGACCTTGCCGTCCTCGCCCTTGCGCGTGACGACCTGGGGCTTGCCGACGGTGAGCTCGAAGCCCTCGCGGCGCATGTTCTCCACGAGGATCGCGAGCGCGAGCTCGCCGCGGCCCTGCACCTCCCACGCGTCGGGGCGTCCGATGTCGACGACCTTCAGCGAGACGTTGCCGATGAGCTCGCGGTCGAGGCGGTCCTTCACCATACGGGCGGTGACCTTGTGGCCCTTGACCTTGCCGACCAGCGGCGACGTGTTGGTGCCGATCGTCATCGAGATGGCGGGGTCGTCGACGTGGATCGCCGGGAGCGGGCGGACGTCCTCGGGGTCGGCGATCGTCTCGCCGATCGTGATCTCCTCGATGCCGGCGATGGCGACGATGTCACCGGGGCCGGCCTCCTCCGCGGGGTAGCGCTCGAGGGCGCGGGTCTTGAGGAGCTCGGTGATGCGGGCGTTCGAGTGCGTGCCGTCGTGACGCACCCACGCGACGGTCTGGCCCTTCTTCAGGGTGCCGTTGAAGACGCGCAGCAGCGCGAGGCGGCCGAGGAACGGGCTCGAGTCGAGGTTCGTGACCCAGGCCTGCAGCGGCGCCCCGTCGTCGTACGCGGGAGCCGGGACGTGCTCGAGGATCGCGCCGAACAGCGGCTCGAGGTCGGCGTTGTCGGGCAGCTCGCCATTGGCGGGACGGTTGCGGGATGCCGCGCCCGCACGTCCGCTCGCGTACACGACGGGGACGTCGAGCAGGGCGTCGATGTCGAGGTCGGGCACGTCCTCGTGGAGGTCGGACGCGAGGCCGAGCAGCAGGTCGTGCGCCTCTTCCTCGACCTCGGCGATGCGCGCGTCGGGGCGGTCGGTCTTGTTGACCAGGAGGATGACGGGCAGCTTCGCTTCGAGCGCCTTGCGCAGCACGAAGCGGGTCTGCGGGAGCGGGCCCTCGCTCGCGTCGACGAGGAGCACGACGCCGTCGACCATCGACAGGCCGCGCTCGACCTCGCCGCCGAAGTCGGCGTGGCCGGGGGTGTCGATCACGTTGATCGTGACGGGGACCTCGGTGTGGGCGCCGTTGTAGGTGATCGCCGTGTTCTTGGCGAGGATCGTGATGCCTTTTTCGCGCTCGAGGTCGTTCGAGTCCATCGCGCGCTCTTCGACGTGCGCGTGCTCGCCGAACGAGCCGGTCTGGCGGAGCATCGCGTCGACGAGGGTGGTCTTGCCGTGGTCGACGTGAGCGACGATAGCCACGTTGCGGAGGTCCGGACGGAGGGCGCGCGCCATGAGGGAATCCTTGAAAGAGAATGGGGATGCCGGAATGCCGGCATCCCCATTCTATTGGGCGCTGCTGTGTATCGCCTTTCGGCGGCGGATCAGCCCTCCAGGCCCGCTTCGAGCAGGGCTGCACGCGCCTCGCGGCGCACGCGCTGCTCCGCGGGGTCGGGCACCGGGATGGCGGCGATGAGGCGACGCGTGTAGTCCTCCTTGGGCGCGCGGAGGATCTGCCCGGTCGCACCCTGCTCGACGATCTTTCCGTGGTGCATCACGATGATGCGGTCCGCAAGCGAGTCGACGACCGCGAGGTCGTGGCTGATGAAGAGGCACGCGAAGCCCATGTCGGCCTGCAGCTGGCGGAGCAGCTGCAGCACCGTGGCCTGCACCGACACGTCGAGCGCCGAGGTGGGCTCGTCCGCGATGAGCAGCTTGGGCTGAAGCGACAGGGCGCGCGCGATGCCGACGCGCTGCTTCTGACCGCCCGACAGCTCGTGCGGGTAGCGGTTGCGGTAGGAACGCGGGAGCTCGACCGAGTCCAGCAGCTCCTGTACACGCACGTCCAGCTGGCGGCCCTTCGCGACGCCGGCCAGCAGCATCGGCTCGCCGATCGACTGGCCGATCGGAAGACGCGGGTTGAGCGACGACGACGGGTCCTGGAAGACGATGCCGACATCCTTGTGCACTTTGTGCAGGAGGCGCCGGTCGGCCTTGGAGATGTCGGAGCCGACGACCTCGGCCCTGCCGTCCGCGATCGGCAGCAGGCCGATGGCGGCGCGACCGACTGTGGTCTTGCCCGAGCCGGACTCGCCCACGAGACCCGTGACCTCACCCGGGTAGATCGAGAAGTTCGCATGCTCGACCGCCCGGAAGGCGGGCACGCGCCCGCGCTTCGGGTAGTCGATCGCAACGTCCTGGAAGTCGAGCACGGGGGCGCCCAGGCCCTGGCGGCGCTCAGCGTCCTGGCGCGCGGCGACCTCGGCCAGGCGGATCACCGACGTGTCGCCGGCGAGGGCGGCCGTGGTGTCGATCGACTCCCCCTGCGCGTCGCCGATGCGGGGCACCGCTGCGAGGAGCTGCTGCGTGTACGGGTGCGTGGGGCGGTTGAACACCGCATCGACCGAGCCGCGCTCGACGATCTCGCCCTTGCGCATCACGACGATGTCGTCGGCGATATCGGCCACCACGCCCATGTCGTGCGTGATGATGAGGATCGCCGAGTCGAGGCGGTGCCGGAGGTCCCGCATGAGGTCGAGGATCTCGGCCTGCACGGTCACGTCGAGGGCCGTGGTCGGCTCGTCGGCGATCAGCAGCTGAGGATCGCACGAGATCGACTGCGCGATCATGGCGCGTTGACGCTGACCTCCCGAAAGCTGGTGCGGATACGAGTTGAACGCCTTCAGCGGATCGGGCAGCTCCACCATGTCGAGCAGCTCCAGCGCGCGGATGCGCGCGGCACTCGGCGTCATGCCCTGGTGGATGCGCAAGGTCTCGATGATCTGGAATCCGACCGTGAACACAGGGTTCAGCGCGGTCATCGGCTCCTGGAAGATCACCGCGATCTCGCGGCCGCGCACACGACGCAGGTCGTCCTTGCGGAGGCCGAGGATCTCGCGCCCGGCGAGCTTGACGCTGCCGGTCACCCGGGCGTTGGACGGCAGGAGCCCGAGCATCGCCATCGAGCTCGCGCTCTTGCCGGAGCCGGACTCGCCGACGATCGCGAGGGCCTTGCCCGACTCGACGGAGTAGTTCAGCTTCTTCGCTGCCGGCACCCAGTAGTTGTCGACGGCGAAGTCCACGGACAGGCCGCTCACTTCCAGCAGCGGACTGCCGGTCACGGGAGTGGGGGACGCGTTCATTTCATGGTCCTTGTGGGATCGATTGAGAGAATGAGGGGGTGACCGACCGTGCGATCCGCATCGACTCCCGTTTCAACCGCATTGCTGCCGTCATCGTCTGGAGTCTTGCGGCGCTCGCAGTGATCACCGCCGTATGGAGCGCGGACCCGCGGCTGACGTGGGTCTACGCCGCAGCCCCGCTGGCGGCTCTGCTCGGCTGGATGGCGCTGTGGCGCCCCTGTGTCGAGGTGTCGGATCGCGGTGTGCACATCGAGAACGTGAGCCACGACGTCGATGTGCCGTGGGAGGCCCTCGTGCACGTCGAGACGGCACGCGCCCTGACGCTGCACACGCCGTCCGGCAGCTTCACTGCCTGGTCGGCGCCGGCGCCCGGCTTCTTCACCACGATGATGGGCAACGCGAGGGCCCGCCGCGAGGCGAGCGCCGCCGGTGGCGACGCCCGCCCGAGCGACCGCATGGGCACCGACTCGGGCAACGCGGCTCTCGTGGTGCGAGAGTCGTGGCGCAGCCGCCTCGATGCCGGTCAGGTGGAACTCGGCGTGGCCGATGAGACGCCCGTCAAGCGCCACTGGCACGTGACGTTCCTCATCGCGTCGATCGTGCTCGCCGCGGCGTCGATCGCGCTGATCGTCGCCACCGGCTGAGAGCCTGGCGCGCATCATCCGCGGCGATCCGGGTCGGGCGCGATCTCGTCGTCGAGGACATCGTCGGGGCGGTCGCTCGTGACGCCCTCGACGATCGCCGCACCGCCGGCCGTGACCAGCGCACCCTCGGGCACATCGGCGGTCGTGCCGGCCACGATGACCGCATCCTCCGGGAGATCCTTGACCTTGCGGAAGACGATGCGCTTCTGACGCGGGTCGAACGCATCACGCAGGCCGTCGCCGACGAAGTTCACGAGGAGCGACAGGATCACGATGAACGCCGCCGGCCACCAGAACAGCCACGGGCGCGTCTGGAACGCCGACTCGTTCTGCGAGATCAGCAGGCCGAGCGACACGTCAGGCGACTTCACGCCGTACCCGAGGAACGACAACGACGTCTCGAGGATGATCGCCGCCGCGATCAACAGCGTCGTCGCGACGATGACCACGCCGATCGCATTCGGGAGGATGTGCTTGAAGATGATGCGCGCGTCCGACGCGCCCGCGACGCGAGCCGCCTCGACGAATTCGCGCTCGCGCAGCGTGAGGAACTCGGCCCGCACCAGTCGGGCGATGCCCGTCCACACGAAGAACCCGAGGAAGAGAGCCAGCAGCAGCGGGCCGAGTCCTCCGACCGCCGAACCCACGACCGCGCCGATCACGATGACCGGGATCACGATCACGATGTCGGTCAGGCGCATCAGCACCGAATCGACCCACCCACGGTAGTAGCCCGCAAGGGCACCGACCACGACGCCGAGGAAGGCGCCGATGAGACCGATGATGAACATCATGTAGGACGAGTTGACGAGGCCGCGCATGACCATCGCGAAGTAGTCCTTGCCGACCGTGTTCTGGCCGAACGGGTGATCGCCGAGCGCGAACGGCCAGAGCGTCAGCGTGGGCTTGCCGCCGTCGCTGATCGGGATCAGCTCTTCGTAGTTCCACTTCCACCAGCCCGGGATGGGCCCGATGCCGGTCGCCGAGATGGCGAAGCCGACGATGAGGACGAAGAGGATCGCGCTGACCACTGCGGGCTTGTGGGCGACGAAGCGTCGGAACGTCAGGCGTCCCTGGCTGATGCCGCGCTCGTCAGCGGTCTGGACGTGCACGCCTCCGTCGGAGGGTGCGGTGGGAGGCTCGAGGGCCGGATCGATGGGGATCGACATTACTTGACCCTCACTCTCGGGTCGATCGCCGAGTACGCGAGGTCGGCGAGGAAGTTGAACGTGATGGCGAACACGGCGATGACGACGAAGTACGCCATGACGGGGTTCGGGTCGGCGTGGCTGAGGCCCTGATTGAAGAGGGCGCCCATGCCGCTGAACGCGAAGATGCGCTCGGTGATGATCGCACCACCGATCAGCGCTCCCACGTCGGCCGCGATGATCGTCGTGATCGGGATGAGCGAGTTGCGGAAGGCATGGCGCACGACCACCGTTCGCTCAGGGAGACCCTTCGCGCGAGCCGTGCGGATGTAGTCCTGGTTCAGCGTCTCGAGCATGCCACCGCGCGCGTACCGCGTGTACGCGGCGAACGAGATGAGCATGAGGCTGATCGTCGGCAGCAGCAGGTGCGTGAACGTGTCGATGCTCTGGATCCACCAGTCGCCCTGCAGATTCGGCGTCTGAGAGCCGATCGTCGCGATCGGTCGTCCGTTCACCTTCGGGTTGTTGACGTAGGAGTTCCAGTTCTGCATGAACTGATCCAGGATGATCACGCCCATGCCGAGCAGGCCCGTGAGGACGCCGATGCGGATCGCCTGGCCCTTGTCGTACTCACCGAGGAACCAGCCCGCCGCCGCACCGACGAGAGCCGCAGCCACGAACAGGGCGAGGACCCCCCATCCGTTGAACGACTTGAGGAATGGCTGCAGCACGAAGTACGCCGCGATGAGGACGATCGCGGTGACGCCGGCGGTGCGCCACGCGTAGCGCGCACGCGGTCCAGCGATGATGAGGACCATGCCCGCCGCGAACGCCGCGATCAGCAGCGGCGTGAGGATCGGTCCCAGCGACGGGTTGAGGAACCACGCCGTCACGCTCATGCCGTACAGCATCGCTCCGGTGGTCACCACGGAGGCGGCGAAGACGATCAGGCGGCGCTGCCTGGGTCCGCCGATGATCGCCTGCCAGAAGACGCCGGAGACGAGACTGAGTGCGATGATCCACGGCCATGTGAACACCGGGCTGTCGAGCCAGTCGTTGAAGCCGAGGGCGAAGAAGACCTTGAGGAGAACACCCATCACGAACGACGGCAGCGAGTAGAACAGGAAGCTGGCGAACGTGAACGAGTAGTCGATGGCGCTGTACTGGCGAAGCGCCGACACGATGCCGACGAGGACGCCGAGGACGATGGCGAGGATCGTCGAAGCGGTGACGAGCTGGAGCGTCGCGCCCATCGCACGTGCGAGGACGATCGTCACCGGCTGGTTCTGGATGGTGACGCCGAGGTCGCAGCCGCCGAACGGGATGACGCAGCGGGCGGCGCCGAGCAGCCAGTTGAACCAGCGGACGGGGATGGGCTGGTCGAGGTTCAGCCACGCGATGCGCTGTGCGATCAGCGCGTCGCGGTTCGGGCTGTTGGAGGCGTACAGGTCCTCGAGCGGGTCTTTGGCAAGAGCCACGAGGGTGTACATCAGGAAGGATGCGGCGATGAGGATCAGGATCGAGACCCCGATGCGCCGCAGAACGAAGCTAAGCACTGGGCTGGCCCTTCATGCAGAAAAGGTAGCAGGCGGGCGACGGCGGCAGCAGAGGCCGGGCGTCGGGTTCGCCGGCTGTGGACGGGAAGACACACGCACGGGGCGCCGGGCTGTTTAGCACCCGACGCCCCATGGCGTGGTGTTTCAGATCGTCACCGAATTACTCGGCGACCGTCCACTCCCAGAAGTTCCAGAACACACCGGTCTGGTTGCCCATGAAGGTGATGCCCTCGACGCGGTCGGTGTGCGCCTCGAGGCCGGGGCCCTGGAAGAGCGGCAGACCGTACGCGTCGGAGAACAGCTCGGTGTCCGCCTCGATCGTCATCTCGTCGATCTTGTCGGTGTCGAGCGTCTGCGGGATCGTGCGAGCGATCTCGTCGACGGTGTCGTTGGCGTACTTGTTGAAGTTGCTGCCACCGAAGCTGGCGAAGATCTGCGGGATGGTGCCGTTGCCGACACCGGGCGAGATCCAGCCGAAGATGACGGCGTCGTAGATGTCCGAACCGAGCTGCGCGCTCCAGTCCTCACGGCCCACATCCTCGATCACGAAGCCGGCCTGCGAAGCCGAGGCCTGGATGGCCTCGAACGCCGCGACGCGGTTCGGGTTGTTGATGTTGTACATGAGGCGGATCGTCGGGGTCGCACCGGCGAGAAGCTCCTTGGCGCCCTCGATGTCGACATCGGCGTACGCGTCCGAACCGTTGGCCGCGACAGCGTCCTTGTACGGCTTCTGGGCCGGGATGAAGAGGTTCGAGTTGAGAACCTCAGCCTCGGGGTTGACGGGCTTGATGAGCGTGTCGACGAGCTGCTGACGCGGGATCGTCTTGAGGAACGCCTCGCGGACGTTCTTCTCGGCGAAGGGCCCGGCGAACGTCAGGTCGAGGTGGTCGTAGTTGAGCGCGTCGCCCTGGAGGACCTCGACGCCGTCGATCGCCTGCAGCGCGGTGAGGGTGTCGCCGCTCGCCTGCGGGGCGATCACGTCGACCTCGCCGTTCTGGAGGGCGGTCACCTGAGCCTGAGCGTCACCGATGAAGCGGATGACCATCTCGGAGAACTGCGGCTTGAGGTCACCGGTGTACTTGTCGTTGAGCTTCAGCGTCATCGACTGCGTGGGCTCCCACGAGTCGATGATCCACGGGCCGCTCGAGAGGTACAGCGACGGGTCGTCCGGCAGCGACGTCATGTCGAAGCCCGAGTTCCAGAAGTCGGCCGCGGCCTTGAGCGTCTCGTTGACCGGAGCCGGAGCGGCGGCGTCGCCGCGCGGGCTGGTCAGGATCGTGTCGACGAGCTCGGCCTGGTCGACGCCGGCCTTCTCGGCGACGACGTGGACCGGCTGGTCGATGAGGCCGATGATGTTCCAGTCGACGAACGGGGTGTCGTACTCGAGCGTGAGCGACAGCTTGTCGTCGGCGACATCCGTGATGGTCGAGGTCTTGACGCCCTCGGTGCTGCCCGCGTACGCGAAGTACTTGGTGCCGCTCGTGGGCTCACCGGTCTCGGGGTCCAGCGTGGCGTCGTCGAAGACGCCCGACGTCGCGGCCCAGCCGAAGATCAGGTCGTCGGTCGTGATCGGCTCGCCGTCCGACCACTCGAGGCCGTCGTTCAGCGTGTACTTGACCTGGAGCGGGTCTTCGCTGACGATCTCCATCTTGCCGAACGACTCGTCGGGGACGACCTCGTAGGTGTCGCTGACGTAGTAGAACCCGGCGCGGGTCAGGTAGTTGACCTTGCCGTTGATGTCGAGGTTGCCGTTGTCGCTGTTCGAGTTCGTGCCCGTGAACTCGTTCACCTCGGCGATGGTCACCGCGGTGTCTGCGGTGTTCCCGGTCTCCTCCGTCGCCGGTGGGGTCGTCGAGCAGCCGGCGAGGACCAATGCGGTCACGCCGACGCCCGCCGCGACTCCGAGTGCGCGCATGCGCCACGTCGTCTTGTCAGACACTTGTGTCTCCTCTGTGCAGGGTAATGCGCGCGAATCCAGCCGGAAGCCGGACCTGCGCGCGGATGGGAAAACGATAAGCACCGGTTGTGAGATGGTCAAAACGATCGGCGAAAACGTTACAGAGCCTTAACTCAATCGACGCGGAGTGTGACAATCTGACAAGATGACGCCGCCGAACCGGCCCACAGGTCAGAGGGATTCGACTACTCTTTCGCCCCTCACGCCGTACGACCGCCGACGCCTCACGTGGGAGGTCTGGATCGTCCTCGCGATCACGGTCGGGCAATCCGCGCTCTACTCGGTGCTCTCCCTCGTTCGCAAGCTCCTCGCGCCTGTTCCGCTCGGCCAGCAGCAGACCCAGGTGAACCCGTCGCGGGACGCGCAGGCGGTCTGGGACGTCGTGTACCAGGTGCTCGCCGTGTTCTTCGCGCTCGCCCTCGTGGCGCTCGTCGTCTACCTGCTGTGGGAGCCCGGCAGCAACGCGCTGCGCCGCATCGGCCTGGACTTCTCGCGGTTCGGCGGAGACCTCGGCCGAGGCATCCTTCTCGCCGCCGTCATCGGCGTGCCGGGTCTCGCGCTGTATGCCGCGGGACGCGCGCTCGGGGTCACCGTCGCGGTCGTCGCCTCCCCCCTCGACGCGGCGTGGTGGACCGTGCCGCTGCTGGTGCTGTCGGCGCTGCGGGCGGGGCTGACCGAAGAGGTGATCTTCATCGGCTACCTGTTCGACCGGCTGCGACGGTTCGGCTGGAACGACTGGGCCATCATCCTGACCTCCGCCGGCTTGCGCGGTGCGTATCACGCGTACCAGGGCATCGGTGCGATCGTCGGCAACTTCGTGATGGGCGTGGTCTTCGGCTGGTGCTACCGCCGGTGGGGTCGCGTCATGCCACTCGTCATCGCGCACACGCTCCTCGACGTCGTCGCGTTCGTGGGGTATCCGCTGGCCGCGGCCCTCTGGCCCGCCGTGTTCGCCCCGATCCCGACCCCCACCCCCACGCCGACGCCGACCCCCGCGGCCTGACCGGTCGCGGATGCCCCGGCGCCGCAGCACCCATCCCCGCCCCACACGCCGATCGCGCGCGGTGCCCGACCTCGCACCCACCGGCGTCCCTGATCGCCGAGAGTACAGCTGGTCGCCGAGATGCTGGTTGGTTCCCTACCTCTCGGCGACCAGGTGCACTCTCGCCGGATGGAGAGCGCGGGGGGACGGGAAGTCCGGCTGAGGGGGCACCGGGCCGCCTCCTCCACAACGGCAGCGCGACGCGGGGGGTCCACAGAAGGGTGGCACACACACATCCGGGCCGGTTGACACCGCGATTGTGGACGGATGCCGCTGGTCAGTGTTGCGCGAACCCTCAAGGCGAGTCCGTTGGCGTTGCTGCGGCACGTCGACGTGTCCCATCCAGAGCGCGGGGTCGCCAAGGGAGAACTGGTCAAGGTCCGCCATGGCGCCTATGCCTCCGCCGCGCTGTGGAAGTCACTGGCGCCGTGGGATCGATACCTCGCACGCGTCCACGCTGCCGCGCTCGT
Organism: Microbacterium sp. NPDC056057; assembly: GCF_042266945.1. Classification (NCBI taxonomy): domain Bacteria; kingdom Bacillati; phylum Actinomycetota; class Actinomycetes; order Micrococcales; family Microbacteriaceae; genus Microbacterium; species Microbacterium sp. NPDC056057. The sequence goes on along the minus strand of NZ_JBHJWS010000004.1, from coordinate 480,838 downwards.
CCACCCCGACGCGATCTTCTGTCTGGAGTCCGCCGCCGCACTGCTGGGGATGCCGATCTTCGGTGACCCGGTCGACGTGCATGTGCTCGTGCCGGCGACACGTTCATCGAGACTCGTTGCCGGCGTGCGCACGCACCGGTCGAGCGAAGACCGGACGATCGTCGAGATCGGCGGACTCGCGATGACCGGTCCGGAAGACACCGCAGTGGATCTCGCTCGTCTCCGGCACCCGGCGATCGGACTTGCTGCCGCAGACTCTGCGCTCAGACTTGCACCCGACTCCTCCGCCGACGGACTGACCCGCATCAGCGAAGCGCGCATCAGCGGTCGCGGTCGCGATATCGCGCGGTGGCCGCTCGCACGTGCGACCGCCAAGTCCGAGACCGCCATCGAAGCCATCAGCCGAGCAGTGATCGAGTGGCTCGGCTTTCCCGCACCCGAACTCCAGGTCGTGTTCCGGTCGTCCGGGAAGGAGGACCGTGCCGACTTCGTCTGGGAGCACGTCAGGCTCGGAGGCGAAGCCGATGGCGACCTCAAGTACGACGGACGCTACGGCGACGCCCGTGAGGTGTTGCGTCGCCAGACACTCCGCGACAGGAGGCTGCGAACGCACCTCCGCGCGGTTGCTCACTGGGGATGGACGGATGCGACCACGGTGACTCCCTTGCGCGACATCCTGACAGGGGCTGGCCTGCGGGCGGTCGCGCCCGAACAGACCGCGCATCTCCACTCGCTCCGGCGCCAGCTGGCCCCGCACGCGCCCCACCTGATCGGCGTATCCACCGCGGCACGGGTCCGCTGAAATCGCGAGAGTACAGCTGATCGCCGAGATGCTGGTTGCTTCCCCACGTCTCGGCGACCAGGTGCACTCTCGCGGATCTGGGGCGAGGAGACGAGCGCAGGCGGTGGGTCAGGCGCCCGAGGGGCAGGCGCCAGAGGGGGCGGGTGCCGAGCGCGGCGTAGGCGCCAGAGTGCGACGGGCGCCGGAGCGCGACGGTGCCGGAGCCAGCCCGGGCGGGGGGAACGACGGAGCGACGGGATGCCGGGGGCACCGGCATCCCGTCGCTCGGGGATCGTCAGGCGAAGGCCTCGATGGGCGGGCAGGCGCACACCAGGTTGCGGTCGCCGTAGGCCTGGTCGATGCGGCGGACCGGGGGCCAGTACTTGGTACGGACGAGCGTGTGGACCGGGTACACGGCGGTCTCCCGCGAGTACGGGTGGTCCCACGACCCGGCGACGACCGACTCGGCCGTGTGCGGGGCGTTCGCGAGGGGGTTGTCGCCCTGCGGCCACTCCCCCGCGCCGACGCGATCGGCCTCGGCCTTGATCGCGATCATCGCCTCGATGAAGCGCTCGATCTCGCCGAGGTCCTCGGACTCCGTGGGCTCGACCATGAGCGTGCCCGCCACGGGGAACGACATCGTCGGGGCGTGGAAGCCGTAGTCGATGAGACGCTTGGCGACGTCGTCGACCGAGACGCCGGTCGCTTCCTTGAGCGGACGCAGATCGAGGATGCACTCGTGGGCCACGAGCCCGTCCTCGCCGGTGTAGAGCACCGGGTAGTGCTCGCGCAGCCGCACCGCGATGTAGTTCGCGGCGAGCACGGCCGCCGCGGTGGCGCTGCGCAGTCCTTCGGCGCCCATCATGCGGACGTACGCCCACGAGATCGGGAGGATGCCGGCCGACCCGTGCGGTGCGGCCGAGATCGGTCCGCCGTCGAAGACGCCGCCGGCGTGGTCCTTGCGCTGCGACAGCGGATGCGACGGGAGGTAGGGCGCGAGGTGCGCCTTCGCCGCCACCGGGCCGACGCCCGGACCGCCGCCGCCGTGCGGGATGGCGAACGTCTTGTGGAGGTTGAGGTGCGAGACGTCGCCGCCCAGGTCGCCGAAGCGCGCGTAGCCGAGGAGCGCGTTGAGGTTGGCGCCGTCGACGTACACCTGGCCGCCGGCGTCGTGCACGGCCTGCGTGATGTCGAGCACGTCGTGCTCGTACACGCCGTGCGTCGACGGGTACGTGATCATCAGCGCCGCGAGCTCGTCGGCGTGCGCCGCGATCTTCGCGCGCAGGTCGTCGAGGTCGACGTTGCCGGCCTCGTCGCACGCGACGACGACGACGCGCATGCCCGCGAGCACGGCGGACGCCGCGTTCGTGCCGTGCGCCGACGACGGGATGAGGCATACCGTGCGGGCGAGGTCGCCGTTCGCGCGGTGGTAGCCGCGGATCGCCATGAGCCCCGCGAGCTCGCCCTGCGAGCCGGCGTTCGGCTGCAGCGAGACCGCGTCGTACCCGGTGACCTCGGCGAGCCACACCTCGAGCTGCTCGATCATCGCGAGGTAGCCGTGCACGTCGTCCTCGGGCGCGAACGGATGCACGCGCGAGAACTCCGGCCACGACACGGCGGCCATCTCGGTCGCCGCGTTGAGCTTCATCGTGCACGAGCCGAGCGGGATCATGCCGCGGTCGAGCGCGTAGTCGCGGTCGGACAGCTGCTTGAGGTAGCGCATCATCGCCGTCTCGGACCGGTGCGAGTTGAACACCGGGTGCGTGAGGAACTCCTCGACGCGATGCAGCCCGGACGGCACGCCCGCCAGGGGCGCAGCATCCGTGAAGGAAAGCACCCGCTCGCCCTGCTCACCCGCACCGAGGAACTCGTTCTCGGGAAGGCCGAAGGCCCACGCCACGGCCGCGAGGTCGTCGGCCGTCGTGGTCTCGTCCACCGACACTCCGACGGTCGCATCGTCGACCCAGAAGAGCTGGAAACCACGCTCGCGTGCGCGCTCGATGACGCGGCGCGAGGCACCGGGCGTCGCCACACGCAGCGTGTCGAAGAACGCGTCCGACCGCAGCGACAGGCCGTACGAGCGCAGTCTGTCCGCCAACGCAGAGGCCTTCTTGGCGACGTCGGTCGCGATCGCGCGGAGGCCGTCGGGCCCGTGGTAGACCGCGTACATCGACGCCATGACCGCTAGCAGCACCTGCGACGTGCAGATGTTGGACGTGGCCTTCTCGCGACGGATGTGCTGCTCGCGCGTCTGGAGGGCGAGGCGGTAGGCGGGGTGGCCCGCGGCGTCCTGCGAGACGCCGACGAGGCGGCCGGGCAGCTGCCGCTCGAGTCCCTGCCGCACGGCCATGTAGCCGGCGTGGGGACCGCCGAAGCCGAGCGGCACGCCGAAGCGCTGCGTCGTTCCCACGGCGACGTCGGCGCCGAACGAGCCCGGCGAACGCAGCAGCGTGAGGGCGAGGAGGTCGGCGGCCACGACGACGAGCGCACCGGCGACGTGCGCCGCGTCGACGACGCCGGACGGGTCCCACACGTGGCCCGACGCGCCGGGGTACTGCACCAGCACGCCGAACAGCTCGTCCGGCAGGGTCGCACCTCGGGCGAGGTCCAGCTCGACGAGCTCGATGCCGACCGCGGCCGCGCGGTGAGCGAGCAGGGCCTTCGTCTGGGGCAGCGCGTCGGCGTCGACCACGAACACGTTCGAGGCGGACTTCGAACCGCGTCGGGCGACGAGCATGCCCTCGACGACGGCGGTCGACTCGTCGAGCATGGACGCGTTCGCCGTCGCGAGTCCGGTGAGGTCGGTGACCATCGTCTGGAAGTTGATGAGCGCCTCCAGGCGCCCCTGCGAGATCTCGGGCTGGTACGGCGTGTAGGCGGTGTACCAGGAGGGGTTCTCGAGCACGTTGCGGGCGATCACCGACGGTGTGAGCGTGTCGTAGTAGCCGAGTCCGATCATCGGCCGCGCGGTGCGGTTCTGCGACGCCAGCACGCGCAGCTCCGAGAGTGCCTCGGCCTCGGTCGCTGCGGGCGGGATGTCGCTCGTGGCGCGGGGCTTCACATGGATGGATGCCGGAACCGCCGCCTCGACGAGCGCGTCGACGCTGTCGTATCCCAGGGCGTCGAGCATCGTGCGCTGGGCCGCGGCATCCGTCCCGATGTGACGGTCGGCGAACAGACCCGTCATTCGGCGCCGCCCGTGAGCGAGATGTACGCGTCGCGGTCGAGGAGGTCCGCCACGGACGCGGGGTCGACCGTGATCTTGACGAGCCATCCGGCGCCGAACGGGTCGGCGTTCACGAGGGACGGGTCGTCGACGACGGCGGCGTTGACGGCCACGACCTCACCGGTCAGGGGCGCGTAGAGCTCGCCGACCGACTTCGTGGACTCGATCTCGCCGACCACGGTGGCCGCGGTCACCGAGCTGCCCACGGCGGGCAGCTCGACGAACACGACGTCACCGAGCTTGTCGGCGGCGTACGAGGTGATGCCGACGGTCGCGACGTCGCCGTCGAGGGCGACCCACTCGTGCTCGGCGGTGTACTTGAGGGCGGTGAGATCGGTCATTTGTTCCTCCGGTAGAAGGGCAGGTCGGTCACGGTCGCGGGGATGCGGGTACCCCGCACGTCGATGAAGAGCTCGGTGCCGGGAGCGCTCGCGGCGGGCGAGACGAACGCCATGGCGATGGGATGCCCCAGGGTCGGACTGAGCGCGCCGCTCGTGATCTCGCCCACGGGGGTGGCAGCGTCGGCGCGGTCGAACACGGCGTAGCCGGCGCGACCGGCGCGGCGTCCCTCGCCGGCGAGGCCGACGAGGACCGGGGCGTCGGACGCGACCACGGCGGCCAGGCCCGCCTTGCCGACGAAGTCGTCCTTGTCGACCGCCACGACGCGGCCCAGGCCCGCCTGGGCGGGGACGATGTCGAGCGACAGCTCGTGACCGTACAGCGGCATGCCGGCCTCCAGGCGCAGCGTGTCCCTCGCGGCGAGGCCCGCGGGGACGAGACCCCGCGGCTCGCCGGCGGCGAGCAGGGCGTCCCAGAGCGCGGCCGCGGCACGGTTCGGCACGAGGAGCTCGAAGCCGTCCTCGCCGGTGTACCCGGTGCGGGCGATGAACAGAGGCTCGCCGTCGAACGTCCCGGACGACCACGCGTAGTAGCCGAGGTCGGCGAAGGCGGGCGCGACGCCGGCGATGCCCGCCGTCGCTTCGACGATCTCCCGCGCGGCGGGTCCCTGTACGGCGATGAGGGACATGTCGTCGGTCTGGTCCTCGAGCTCGACCTCGAAGCCGTCGATGCGGTCGGCGAACGCCGCGGCGACGGCATCCCGATTCCCGGCGTTGGCGATCACGAGGAAGCGGTCCTCGGCGAGGCGGTAGACGATGACGTCGTCGACGATGCCGCCGGACTCGGCGAGCACCAGCGAGTACTTCGCCTTGCCGACGCGCATCGGCGAGAGGGCGCCGGCGAGCGCGTAGTCGAGGAACGCGCCCGAGCCCGACCCGCTGACGAGGAACTCGGCCATGTGCGAGATGTCGAAGAGGCCTGCGCCGCCGCGCACGGCGTGGTGCTCGGCGAGGTCGGAGCTGTAGCGCACGGGCATGAGCCAGCCGCCGAAGTCGGTGAAGGAGGCGCCGAGCGCCTCGTGGCGCTCGTGCAGGGCAGTCGTACGGAGTTCTGTCATGAGTTCTCCCGGTCGCGGACGGGCAGGCGTCCGATCGACGCCTGTGAACTCCCCCTCTGTCATGGGCCTGAGAGTTTCGCCCGTCCTGCGAGGGAGCGGGTTTTCACCGTCGGCGGATCCTCGCTGCGCGAGAATCACTTTCCAGAGTCGGCCTGCCCGAACGGTACGCGTACCTGAGAGATTGGCGGGGAGGCTTGCTCCTTCGGTGCTCGGCGATCGCGCTGCCGAGGCTCTCCCGCCCGGGTGATGGGCCGTTATTGACTTGCGGAGCAAGCATACCGGTCGGTGCCGTCAGCCGACGCAGGAGCCCGTCGACACGGTGTTCGTGAGCGAAGGCGCACGGTCGGCGACCGGGGTGAGCTCGGCCATCGTCATGGCGTACCCGACAGTGTCGTCGTTCTCGGCACGCGCGAACACGACGCCGGCGACCTCGCCGTCGCCCGTCAGCAGCGGACCACCCGAATTGCCGGGTCGCACGACAGCCTGCAGCGAATAGATCTCGCGCGGGTTCCACGAGCTGTCGTAAACGTCCGGCACGTTCGCCACACCCACCGACTGCACGCTCGCCGACACCATCGTGAACGGGCCGCCGTACGGGTAGCCCTGCACGACCGCGGCGGCGCCCGCCGCAAGCGTCGGAGAGAACGGCAGGGCGGTGGCGTCCAGGTCGTCCACGGCGATGACGGCGAGGTCGTCGATCGGGTCGAAGTAGACGATGCGCCCCTCCCGTGCAGGCACTCCGGGCAGCTCGACGATGGGTGTGTCGACGCCCGCGACGACGTGGGCGTTGGTGACGACGCGGTCCGCGGCGACGACGAAGCCGGTGCCCGACGATCCGCGCCCGCATGCGTACGCATTCCCCGACACGCGGGCGACGGATGCTGCGGCCCGCTGCAGCTCGGGATCGTCCAGGGCGACCGGGGGCGCAGGCTCCGCGGTCCCCGGTCCGAGCAGCAGCCCGAGCCCCGGCAGTCCGTCGTCGAGCACGGCACCGCGCAGCTGTGCGAGGGCGGCGGCGACGGGGTCGGGGGTGGCGGCCTCGATGCCGCGCAGGATGGCCGACGACGCCACAGCCGACGAGATGACGGGGATGCCGGCGACCGCGATCGCGGGGGCGACGAGCGCCAGCGCGAGGATCGCCGCGACGACCGAGGCGATGCCGCCGAGGAAGCGCTCGATCCCCCGCAGCTTCAGCCGGTCGGCGCCGGAGCGCAGCGCCGAGCCGATCGCCGAGCCCACCGCCGCGCCGGCGAAGACCAGCCCGAGAGCGGTGAGGAGAACGGCGGGGCCGCGCCACACCGGCGACGGCACCCACGCACTCACCAGCGGGGTCAGCCAGAAGGCCGCGAAAGCCCCCGCGGCGAGGCCCGCCAGGGTGCCGATGCTGGCGAAGAAGCCGCGCTGGACGCCGGCGACGCAGGCGGCGATGAGGAGGAGGACGACGATCACGTCGACGACGATCATCCTCACCCCTTCCCGACGGGACCCGTCTCGTCAGGCTACGCATCGAGGCTGGGAGAGGACCCCGATCGGCCGCCCGGGCGTGTCGGGAGGACCCGCGTGCACAGGCGGGTCAGCGGCGCTCGGCGGCGAGCTCCCTCCGCACCTCGTCGCGCAGCATCCCCTGGTTCTCGGGATCCGGCGCAGCGCCCAGCAGGGTGCGGGTGTACTCGTGCTGCGGATCGAGGATCACGTCGTCGGCGCGGCCGCGCTCGACGATGTCGCCGCGGTACATCACCAGGATCTCGTCGGAGAAGTGCCGGGCCGTGGCGAGGTCGTGGGTGATGTAGAGCACTCCGAGGTGGTCCTCGCGCTGCAGCTGCGCCAGCAGGTTCAACACGCCCAGGCGGATCGACACGTCGAGCATCGAGACCGGCTCGTCGGCGATGATGAACTGCGCGCCGGGCGCGAGCGCCCGAGCGATCGCCACGCGCTGGCGCTGACCGCCCGACAGCTCGTGCGGACGACGCTCGGCCATCTTGTCGCTCGGCGTGAGCCGCACCCTCTCGAGGAGCTCGAGCACGCGCTGACGCACCTCGTCGCGGCCGATCCCCGGGTTGTGGATGCGCAGCGGACGCTCCAGATGGTGCTCGATCGAATGGAACGGGTTCAGCGACGCGAACGGGTCCTGGAAGACCATCTGCACGTCGCCGCGATACGCGGCGACGTCGCGGCTGCGGCGGCCGGCGGGTGCGCCGTCGAGCAGGATCTGCCCGCTCGTCGGCGTCTCGAGCCGGGCCAGCATCTTGGCGATCGTCGACTTGCCCGAGCCCGACTCCCCCACCAGCGCGATGGTGCGGCCGGCCTCGAGCGTGAACGACACGTCCTTCACCGCGTGGAGGGTCGAGAACTTCAGGCCGCTGCGCAGGCGGAAGTCCTTGACCAGGTTCCGTGCCTCGAGCGTGCGCGGTGACCCCGCGACCGGGTTCTGGGCGCTCATGCGGCCCCTCCTTCTGCTGAGGCCGCGCCGAGCGTCGCCGAGATGGGCTGATGGCCGGTGCGCACGAAGTCGCCCCGGTCGCCGCGCAGGCTCGGGAAGCTCGACAGCAGCTTCTTCGTGTACTCGTGCTGCGGCGTGCGGTAGATGTCGGTCGCGGTGCCGAGCTCGACGATCTCACCCTGCAGCATCACCGCGATGCGGTCGGAGATCTCGATCAGCATCGGCAGGTCGTGGGTGATGAAGATGACCGCGAACCCGAGCTTCTCGCGCAGGCGCATGATCTCGCGGATGATACCGCGCTGCACCACGACGTCGAGGGCCGTGGTCGGCTCGTCCATGATCATGACCTGCGGGTCGAGCGCGAGCGCCATCGCGATCATGACGCGCTGTCGCATGCCGCCGGACAGCTCGTGCGGAAAGCTCGTGAGGCGTCCGGGGTCGACGCCGACCAGTTCGAGGAGCTCCTCGCTGCGCCGCTGCTTGTCGCGCTTGGACATCTCGGGGCGGTGGGTCGTGAAGACGTCGAACAGCTGCGCCCTGACGTTGATGACGGGGTTGAGCGAGTTCATCGCGCCCTGGAACACCATCGACACCTTGTCCCACCGGAACCGGCGCAGCTCCTCGTCGGCGAGGCCGACGACGTCGATGTCTTCGCCCGACCGGTCGTGGAACACGACGTCGCCTGCCGTCATCAGCGCCGGCGGCTTGAGCAGCCGGTTGATGCCGTACGCGAGGGTCGACTTGCCGCACCCGGACTCGCCGGCGAGTCCCAGGATCTCGCCGCGGTGGAGCGTGAGCGACACGTCGCGCACTGCTTTGACCGGCGGATCGACCTCGTACTCGATCGAGACGCTGCGCGCGGTGAGGACGGCGTCGCCGTTCATGCCTCGCCTCCGTTCGTGACGTGGACCGACTCGACACCCCGGCCTGCGCGCTTGGCCTGGCGCACGCGCCGGGCGTTCTCGGGTGCGAGCCGCAGCTTCGGGTTGATGATCTCGTCGATAGAGAAGTTGATGAGCGACAGGCCCGCGCCGAGGAGCGCGATCATGAGGCCCGGCGGCACGAACCACCACCATGCGCCGGTGCCGAGCGCCTGGCCGGTCTGCGCGTCGTTGAGCATCGTGCCCCACGTGATCGAGCCGGTCGGCCCGAGCCCGAGGTAGGAGAGGCCGGCCTCGCCGAGGATCGCGAAGATGATCGCGAAGAGGAACTGGGCTGCCAGCAGCGGCAGCAGGTTCGGGAGGATCTCGACGCGGATGATGCGGGCCGTCTTCTCTCCCGCGACCCGGCTGGCGGCCACGTAGTCGCGCGACCGCAGCGAGCGCGCCTGCGCCCTCAGAACGACCGCGGACCCCGCCCACCCCGTGATTCCGAGGACGAGGGCCACCAGCATCCAACTTCTTCCGGGGATGTAGGTGGCGATCACCATCACCAACGGCAGCCCCGGGATGACCAGCATGATGTTCGTGAAGAGCGACAGGATCTCGTCCCACCAGCCGCCCTTGTAGCCGGCGAGGATGCCGAACACGATCGACAGGATCAGGGCGATGAGGCCGGCGACGATGCCCACCATGAGGGAGCCGCGCGTGCCCCAGGCGAGCTGGGCGAGCACGTCGTAGCCGAGCTTGGTCGTGCCGAGCCAGTGCTCGGCACTCGGCGGCGACAGCGCCGGGTTGTCGGAGTCGGTGGGATCCTGGCAGAACAACGGCCCGAGGATGCCGAAGAGGGCGATGCCGATGACGATGGTGAGGCCGAGGGCGAGCTTGAGCGACATGCGCGGCAGCAGCTGACGGAAGCCTCGGCGGGCGGCGCCCGCCTCGTCACGTGCCGCCTGGACGTCGGCGTCGACGGGCGGCGACATCATGGCGCCCGGCGCGATGATGGCGGGATCGATCGTGCGGTCCGACAGTGTCTCGGGGACGCTCTCGTAGTCGGTCGACGTGTCGGTCACTTCGAGCCTCTCAGACATTGTGGCGGGCCCTCGGGTCGATGAATCCGTAGACGATGTCCATGATGAAGTTCGCCGCGAGAACCGCGATCGTGATCACCAGGAACACACCCTGCATCAGCGCGTAGTCGCTGTTCTGCACCGACTGGATCATGAGCTTGCCGATGCCGGGATAGGTGAACACCTGCTCCATGACGATGGAGCCGGCCACGACGAACCCGAGCGAGATGCCGAACCCGGCGATCGACGGGATCGCGGCGTTGCGGGTCGCATAGGTGCGGAGGATGCGCACGGGCTTCAGGCCCTTGGCCTCGGCCGTGACGATGTAGTCCTCCGAGACCGTGGACACCATCATGTTGCGCATACCGAGGAGCCACCCGCCCACCGAGCTCAGGACGATCGTCAGGGCGGGAAGGAACCCGTGGTAGACGGCGCTCCCGATGAAGGCCCAGCTCCACTCCGGGCCCTCGGGGAAGGCCCACACGTCGTAGCCGCCGAAGATCGGGAACCAGCCGAGCGCGACCGAGAAGATCGCGACGAGCACGAGGGCGAGCCAGAAGTACGGGATGGACTGCAGCACCGTCGTGAACGGCACCAGGTGGTCGACCCACGTGCCGCGGCGCCAGCCCACCCAGGCGCCGATGCCGACGCCCAGGACGAAGGAGATGACGGTGGCCAGGCCCACCAGGATCACCGTCCACGGCAGCGCCGCGGCGATGAGGTCGGTGACCGGGGCCGGGTACTTCGTGATGGAGACGCCCAGGTCTCCCTGGAGCATCCGGCCCCAGTACGCGACGTACTGGTCCCACATCGACGACGTGTCGCCGCCGAGGAGGGTCTTGATGTTGCGGACCGTGGTCTCGCTGAGTTCCCCGCCGGCACGCTGCATCTTCGCGAGGAGGATGTCGGCGGGGTCACCGGGCAGAAGCCTCGGCAGGAGGAAATTGAGGGAGATCGTCGCCCAGAGTGTCACCACATAGAACGCGATCCGCCGCGCGTAGAACTTCATCGCAGCCTGCTCCTCCGTGCCACGGCCTCTGCCCGGTCCTGCATTACTTCACCGGCTCCAGGTGCTGGAGGACGTAGCCGGCCGCCACCGAGCCCCAGGCGGGCGGGAAGGCGTACAGGTCGTCCTCGGTGGGCCAGCCCGTGAAGTCCTTCGTGTTGAAGAACGTCTGGGTGGCGTTGATCACCAGCGGGATGTACGGCAGGTCGCGCACGATCTCGGTCTGCAGGGTGGCGTACGCCTCCTGCTTGACGGCCTCGTCGTTCGTGGCCGCGGCCGCGGCGACCGCCTCGTTCACGACGGCGTTGTCGTACCGGCTGAAGTTCCAGCGGCCCGCGGGGACCTCCTTGCCGACCTCGGAGGTCGACTCACCGGCGAACCAGTCCTTGTAGATCTGGAACGGGTCGGCGACCGAGGTGCCGATGACGCCACCCATGATGAGCTGGTACTGGCCGGTCTGGCGGGCGTCCGAGAACTCCTGCCACTGCACGGTCGAGGCGTTGACCTTGATGCCGGCCTCGGCCGCCTGCTCGCTGATGAGCTTGGCGGCGTCGTTGTAGTCCGTCCACCCGTCGACCGAGATGAGGCTCAGCTCGATCGGGGCGCCGTCCTTGCCGTAGAAGCCGTCGCCGCCCTTGGTGTAGCCGGCGGCCTCGAGGATCTCACCGGCGGCCGTCGCATCGGGCGACTGCGGGCTGACCTCGTTGGCCGGGTCGGCGACCCACTTCTGGTCACGCGGCAGCAGGGCGAAGGTCGGCGAGATGTCGCCGGTGAGGCCGACGAACGCCTTCTCCTTGATGGTGCCGCGGTCGATCGCGACGTTGAGCGCCTGGCGCACGGCGACGTCGGTCTGCGGACCGGTGCAGCCGAGCTCCGCGTTCGAGCAGGTGTAGAGGACGGTCGGGTCCTGCGGCGTGTTCAGCATGCTGATGACGCCGTTCGAGGTGACCGAGTCGGGGTTCGGCACGAACATGCCGGTCCAGTCGAGCTCGCCGGCCGTGAGCAGGTCCTGGGCGGACTGGTTCGCGTCGATGCCGATGTACTGCACCTTCTTGATGGCCGGAACGCCCTCCTCGCGGAAGTTCTCGTTCGCGACGACGGTGTACGAGGCATCCGTCACCTTGTCGACGACGTACGGGCCGGTGCCCACCGGCTCCTCGTCGGTGAAGGTCGTGTAGTCGTCGACCTCCGACCAGATGTGCTCGGGCAGCATCCAGGTCGTGCCGAGGATCTGGAACTCGTTCGTGAACTGCGGCGTCTCGTACGTCAGGACGAGCGTGGTGTCGTCGCGGGCCTCGGCCGAGACGAGCCCGTCGCGGTGGTTCGGCTCGTAGTTGAACGTGAACGCGGCGTCCTCGGCGGTGAAGTCCTCGCCGTCGTTCCACTTGACGCCGTCCTTGAGCGTCACCGTGATGACAGTGCCGTCCTCGTTGTACTCGAAGCTCTCGCCGAGCATGGGGGCCGGCGCGTCGTCGGCGGTCTTGTTGTAGAAGAACAGCGGCTCGTAGATCGGGCCGAGCGCGGCATGCAGCACGCTCGGCGAGAAGGGGTTGAAGTTCGCCTCGATCGGAGTCTGGCTTCCGGCCCAGACCCGCAGCGTGCGGCCCTCGGAGTCGCCGCTGTCGTTGCCGCCGCCAGTGGCGCAGCCCGACAGGCCGAGACCGAGGATCGCTGCCCCGGCGACGGCGATGAGCGCCGCTCGGCGCTTCGCGTTTCGAATCATCGTTGGTTCTTTCTCTCGTGCGGCTTTGCAGGGAGGAGGAGTGCGCGGGCACCCGGTGCATTCATTAAGTACTGAGCCTTAACAAATGTGTGTTAGTAAACCTAACAAACATTCCCCCTCCCGCGCATCCTGAGAACGCGCTGTGTACGTCACGTCTTCGCAACGGTTGTGTCGCGGGCGAGCCGAGCGATGGGTGTTACGGCGGGGGTTTGGCTTCTGGTCAGAGTGACACTATGATCGGACCAGACAGTTAGAGTCACCATGACCAGAACAGCACCTGACCCCCGCTCCCCCGGCGCCCCGGCCGACACCGACACGATCCGCGTGGCGGTGTCGACGGTGATCTTCACGCTCCGCCGGCTCCCCGGAAGCGACGCCGTGCAGATCGTGCTCCCGCTCGTGCGCCGCACACGCGATCCTCACGAGGGCCAGTGGGCGCTGCCCGGCGGATGGCTCGACGCGACGGAAGGACTGGATGCCGCGGCATCCCGCACACTCGCCGAGACGACGGGGCTGGCACCGAGCTATCTCGAGCAGCTCTACGCGTTCGGGGCCGTCGACCGCTCGCCCACCCGGGTGGTCTCGATCGTGTACTGGGCGCTCCTGCGCGCCGACGAGATCACCGACACCGTCGAGAACGTCCAGTGGTTCGACGCGGCCGAACTCCCCCGGCTCGCCTTCGACCACAACCAGATCGTCGACTACGCGCTGTGGCGCCTGCGCAACAAGGTCGGCTACAGCCGCATCGCCCATGGCCTCCTCGCCGACGAGTTCACACTCGCCGACCTGCGCGAGGTCTACGAGGCGGTCCTCGGCCGGCGTCTCGATCCGGCGAACTTCCGCCGCCAGGTGGAGAACTCCGGCACCCTCATCCCCACCGACCGCTTCCGCACCGGAAGCCACCGCCCCGCGCGGCTCTACCGCTACAACCAGGACGTCGAGCTCGCCGACCGCGGCCCGCTCGACGCCCGCCACTGATCCCCGAACGGAGCACCCGACATGCCTGCCGTGAACATCACACTCCAGCCCCGCCCCGAACTGGACGCCTCGGTCGACCATGCCATCCAGGCGATCGTCGCGGGCGCCGTCGTCGGCGAGACCTGCAACACCGATCTCGCCGCCGGTCCCTGGGACTTCGACACCCGCCCCGGCTACGGCCCCGGCTCGTCGATGGGCGATGTCATCCCCACCGGCTCGCCGCGCCAGGGCGAGCTGCCCCGCGAGTACCGCGAGGCGTCCGAGGCCGAGCTCGATGAGCGCATCCGCGCTGCGAAGGCGACGCTCGGCGACCGCGTCGTCGTGCTCGGCCACTTCTACCAGCGCGAAGAGGTCGTGGCGCACGCCGACTACGTGGGCGACTCGTTCCAGCTCGCGAACGCGGCACTGGAGCACCCCGACGCCGAGGCCATCGTGTTCTGTGGCGTCCACTTCATGGCCGAGACCGCCGATCTGCTGTCACGTCCCGAGCAGGCCGTGATCCTCCCGAACCTCGCGGCCGGCTGCTCGATGGCCGACATGGCCGACATCGACCAGGTCGAGGAGTGCTGGGAGCAGCTCGCCGAGGTCTACGGCGACATGGACGCCGTCGACGAGGACGGGCTCGTGCCCGTCGTCCCCGTGACGTACATGAACTCCTCGGCTGCGATCAAGGGGTTCGTCGGACGCCACGGCGGCATCGTGTGCACGTCGTCGAACGCGCGGACGGTGCTGGAATGGGCGTTCCAGCGCGGACGCCGCGTGCTGTTCTTCCCCGACCAGCACCTCGGCCGCAACACCGCCAAGGCGATGGGCGTGCCGCTCGAGCAGATGCCGATGTGGAATCCGCGGAAGCCGCTCGGCGGCTCCGACGCCGACACGCTCGCCGACGCCCGCGTGATCCTGTGGCACGGCTTCTGCTCGGTGCACCGCCGCTTCTCGGTCGACCAGATCGACAAGGCCCGCGCCGAACACCCCGGCGTGCGCGTCATCGTGCACCCCGAGTGCCCGATGGAGGTCGTCGACGCCGCCGACGAGGCCGGTTCGACGGACTACATCCGCAAGGCGATCGAGGCCGCGACCGAGCCGACCACGTTCGCGATCGGCACCGAGGTGAACCTCGTGCAGCGACTGGCCGCCGACCACCCGCAGCACACCATCTTCTGCCTCGACCCGGTCGTGTGCCCCTGCTCGACGATGTACCGCATCCACCCCGGCTACCTCGCGTGGGTGCTCGAGGGACTCGTCGCGGGCGAGGTGCGCAACCGCATCACCGTTCCCGACTCCGTCGCGGCTCCGGCACGCGTGGCGCTGGAGCGGATGCTGGCGGCCAAGCCGCCGGCAGCACCCGCGGCCGCGTGGGAGAACGCATCATGACGGTGCACGAAACCGAAGGCGGGCCGGGTGCCATCGTGGTGGGCTCGGGCATCGCCGGGCTGCTCACCGCCCTTCACGCGGTCGAGCACGGCTGCCGCGTCACGCTCGTGACGAAGGACGTGCTCGAGCACGCCAACACCCGCTTCGCACAGGGCGGGATCGCGGGTGTGATGTTCGACGACGACCGCGCCGACGACCACGTGCGCGACACGCTGGTCGCCGGCGCCGGTCTCAGCGATCCGGCCGCGGTGCGCGTGCTCGTCGACGAGGGCCCCGCGCGGATCCGCGAGCTCATCGCGCTCGGCGTCGCGTTCGACCGCGACGACACCGGCGGTTTCGTGAAGGGCCTCGAGGCCGCGCACTCCTACCCGCGCATCCTCCACGCCGGCGGCGACGCCACCGGCACGGCCATCGAGAAGGCGCTTGTCGCACGGCTGCGCGCCAGCGACGTCGCGGTGATCGAGCACGCGTTCCTCGTCGACCTGGTGGTGACGGACGGTCGCGTCAGCGGCGTCGAACTGATCGTCGGGGAGACGATCCCCACGCCTTCTCCACGCACCGCTGGCGCGCTGCGCGGAGCCTCCGGGCGCGTGGGCCCAGCTGACGCCGGCCGTCGCGAGATCGTCACGGCCGACGCGGTCGTGCTGGCGACCGGCGGCGCGGGTGAGCTGTACGCCCACTCGACGAACCCCGAGGTGGCGACCGGCGACGGCATCGCTGCGGCGATCCGGGCCGGAGCAGACGTACGCGACCTCGAGTTCTTCCAGTTCCACCCGACGATCATCGGCACCGGCGACTCGTTCCTCGTCTCGGAGGCGGTGCGGGGCGAGGGTGCGACGCTGATCGACGAGCACGCGCGCCGGTTCGCGTTCGACGCGCACCCGGACGGCGAACTGGCCCCTCGCGACGTGGTCGCCCGCGCGATCGCGAGGCAGATGGAGCTCCAGGGCGGGCGCCCGGTGTTCCTCGACGCGACCCACATCCACTCGGAAGACGCCGCTGAGCGCGCGGCGTTCCTCGCGCGCCGCTTCCCCACGATCGACCGCGCCGTGCGCGAGCGGGGTCTCGACTGGGCCCGCGAGCCGATCCCCGTGACGCCGGCCGCGCACTATCTGATGGGCGGCGTCGGCACCGATCTGTTCGGCCGCACCACCCTGCCCGGCCTCTACGCCGTGGGCGAGGTCGCGCGCACCGGTGTGCACGGCGCGAACCGCCTGGCCTCGAACTCACTGCTGGAGGGCGCCGTGTTCGGCGCGCGTGCGGGTGACGTCATCGCCGAGGACGCAGCATCCGGTTCCTGGCCAACCTTCGCGACTCCCCATTTCCCCGCCGACAGAAACGGCTCACCTGTCGCGAAGCGCCGATCCGCGCCGCAGGTCGTGACAGGTGAGCAGCAGAGCATCGGGATGCCGCAGCCGACGGCAGGCGTCGAGGGGCCGGCGTTCTCCCGCGCGGCGCTGCAGGAACTCCTGTGGGCGGATGCCGGACTCGTGCGGGATGAAGCAGGCCTCGGGCACGCAGCATCCGTCATCTCGACCTGGCGCGTGCAGCAGCGCACCCCGGTCACCGAGCACGACTTCGAGGACGAGAACCTGCTGCTCGTCGCGGAGCACCTCGTCGCGGCCGCCCTCGCACGCCGGGAGTCGGTCGGCGCGCACTTCCGGTCGGATGCCGGCGCCGTCGCCGGCGAAACTCCACGGGATCGCGATGCGATCGACGCGGAGGTCGTACGAACGACAGCATCCGATCCAGATCCGTGGAGTTCTGCCGCCCATCCGAAGGAGCCCGTCGCATGCTGACCCGCGCCGTGATCGACCGTGCCGTCGCCGCCGCCCTCGACGAGGACGCGCCGTGGGGCGATCTCACCAGCGAAGCGCTGATCCCCGAGAACGCGGTCGCCCGCGCCGATCTCGTCGCGCGCGAACGCGGCGTGTTCTCGGGTGGCGAGGTGTTCGAGGCGGCATTCCGGCTCACCGACCCGGCGATCGACGTCGAGCTCGTCGTCGAGGACGGCGAGTGGTTCGAACCCGGCGCCGTGCTGGCGGTCGTCACCGGTCCGGCGCGCGGCGTGCTCACGGCCGAGCGGATCGGCCTCAACTTCGTGCAGCGGATGTCGGGGATCGCGACCCTCACCGGCACCTATGTGGCCGAGGTCGCGCACACCGGCACGCGGATCGCCGACACGCGCAAGACCACCCCGGGCCTCCGTGCCTTCGAGCGCAAGGCCGTGCGCGACGGCGGCGGCCGCAACCACCGCCACTCGCTGTCGGACGCGGTCATGGCGAAGGACAACCACCTCGCGGTCCTCGCGCAGAAGGGCGTCTCGCCGACGGCGGCGCTCCTCGCCGCGAAGGACCTGCTCCCCCACACGGCGCACATCGAGGTCGAGGTCGACCGGCTGGAGCAGATCGAGCCCGTGCTCGCCGCCGGCATCGGCACGATCATGCTCGACAACTTCTCCCTCGCCGACCTCCGGACGGGGGTCGCCCAGGTCGCGGGCCGGGCGACGGTCGAGGCATCCGGCGGGGTGTCGCTCGAGACGGTGCGCGCGATCGCCGAGACCGGCGTCGACGTGATCTCGGTCGGCGCCCTCACACACTCGGCACGCGCTCTCGATCTCGGGCTCGACGTGCGCATCGACGCCGCCTGATCCACCCGGGAGCATCCGATGAGCATGCTGTACCTCGACAATGCCGCGACCACGCCGGTGCGACCAGAGGTGCTCGAGGCGATGATGCCGTACCTGACCCGCTGGTACGGCAACGCCTCGAGCCACCACACCGTGGGCGAGGCGGCCGCCGACGCCCTCGCCGACGCCCGGGCGCGCGTGGCGCGCGTGCTCGGCCTCCGCGCCGGCGACGTCGTCTTCACGTCCGGCGGCACCGAGGCCAACAATCTGGCGATCAAGGGCATCGCGATCGCGGCGGCCCAGCAGCGCGATGATCGTCACGCGCACGTCATCACGACGCCGATCGAGCACGAGTCGGTGCTCGAATCGGTCGACTATCTCGAGCGCGTGCACGGCTTCGCGGCGACGCGCGTGCCCGTCGACGACCACGCGCGCCTGTCGACGGATGCTGTCGCACAGAGCCTTCGCGATGACACGGCGCTCGTGAGCATCGGGTACGCGAACAACGAGGTCGGGACGGTGCAGGATGCTGCGGCCCTGGCGGTCGTCGCCCGCGAACGGCGCGTCCCGCTGCACCTGGACGGCGTCCAGGCGGCGGGCTGGCTCACGCTGTCGGCCGACGAGCTCGGGTACGACGCGATATCGCTCGCCGGGCACAAGCTCGGCGCGCCGAAGGGCACGGGGGCGCTGGGCGTCCGCGGGAGGATCCCGCTGGAGCCCCTCATGCACGGCGGCGGCCAGGAGCGCGGCCGTCGCAGCGGCACCGAGGACGTCGCCGGCGCCGTCGGCTTCGCGACCGCGCTGGAGCTCGCCGAAGCCGAACGGGTCGAGGCGTCCGCTCGCGTGTCCGCCATCCGCGACCGCTTCATCGCCCGCGTGCTCGAGCGGATCCCGTCGGCGCGTCTCACGGGCGACGCGGTGCACCGCCTCGCCGGCACCGCGAGCTTCACGTTCGCCGGGACGAGCGGCGAGGCCGTGCTGCTCGAGCTCGAGCGCCGCGGAGTGGTGTCGTCGAGCGGCTCGGCGTGCGCGGCCGGCAGCGACGAGCCCTCCCACGTGCTGCTCGCGATGGGCATCGCCCCGGAGGTCGCGCAGACCGCGGTGCGCTTCACCTTCCCGCGCTGGCTGAACGCGCCGCTGGATGCCGTCGCCGACGCGGTCGAGGCATCCGTCGCCGCCGTCAACGGTTCACCGCACTGACACAGCGGAGCCCGGCCCTGCGGAGCGCCCGTAGGATCGGGACGTGACCCCCGCCGTGACCGTCATCGTCCCGGGCTACGACGTGGCTCTCTATGCCGCCGAGGCGCTCGACTCCCTGCGCGCGCAGACACGCGAGGACTGGGTCGCGATCCTCGTCGACGACGCGTCGACCGACTCCACCGGGCGGCTGTTCGACGCCGCCGCGGCGGCGGACGAGCGGTTCCAGGTCGTGCACCACGATGCGCAGAGCGGGCTCGGTGCCGCGCGCAACGCCGCCCTCGACCTCGTCCGCACCCCGTTCCTGGGGTTCCTCGACGCCGACGACCGCCTCACCCCGACCGCGCTCGAACGGCTCGTCGGCACGGTCGCCGACAGCGGCAGCGACTTCGCGCTCGGCGCATATGTGCGCCTGCGCCCCGACAGCGCCGGCGGGTACGAGGCCGGCAGCGTGCAGCCCTGGGTCGCGGCTGCGACGGATCCCGCACGCGTCGGCGTCACCCTCGACCAGCACCCCGAGGCATCCGGCAACATCGTCGCGTGGTCGAAGGTGAGCCGCACCGATCTGTGGCGGCGCACCGGTCTGCGGTTCCCCGAGGGCAAGGCCTACGAGGACCAGATCGTCGCACAGCAGATGTACACGCGCGCCCGCGCGTTCGACGTCATCCCCGACGTCGTCGTCCAGTGGCGCGAGCGCGCCGACGGGTCCTCGATCACCCAGCACAAGGGCGAGCTCCCCGTGCTCCGCGACTACCTCGAGGCGCTCACGGGCGGCCTCGCGGTGCTGGATGCGGCGGGCCAGCCGCGGGCCGCGGCATCCCGTGTGCGTCTCATCCTCGCGATGGACCTGCCGCCCCTGGTCGACCTCGCCCGCGATCACGCCGACGACGCCTACCGGCGGGAGCTCGGCGCGTTCGCACGGACGCTGGGGTCACGCGCGGACGGGGTCGTGCTGTCGGAGCCGGCCGCGACGGCGCTGGCCGCCGCGCGGCTCTGGTGACGACGCCACCGCCTGCCGTGCGGGAGCTCAGTCCTCGCGCCACTCCGGGTCACCGACGCTGCCGCGACCGGCGGCCATCACCTCTTCCGAGGTGAGGACGGGCGCGTCGGGCGGGCTGTCGGCTCGCCGCTCGGGATGGTCGGCAGGCGCCTCGGCGTCCTCCGCCTCGAGGATCCGCGTCGTCGCGAGCTGCTGAGCCGCGAGTTCGGCATACAGCCCGCCCTCCGCGAGCAGCGAGGCATGCGTCCCGGACTCGACGATGCGCCCGGCCTCGACGACGTGGATGACATCGGCCGCGATCACCGTGGACAGGCGGTGCGCGATCGACAGCGTCGTGCGGCCCCGCGCCGCCGCATCCAGCGCCTCCTGGACGACCCGCTCCGACACGGTGTCGAGGGCCGACGTCGCCTCGTCGAGGAGCAGCACGGGCGGGTCCTTCAGGAGCACCCGCGCGATGGCGATCCGCTGCTTCTCCCCGCCCGAGAGTCGATAACCGCGTTCGCCGACGACGGTGTCATAGCCCTTCTCGAAACGCTCGATCACGTGATGAATGTTCGCGGCGCGGCACGCGGCCTCGACCTCGGCATCCGTCGCGTCAGGCTTCGCATACCGCAGGTTCTCGCGGATCGTGGCGTGGAACAGGTACGTCTCCTGCGACACGATGCCCACGTTGTCGATGATCGACTCCTGCGTGAGGCGCCGCACGTCCTCACCGGCGAAGAGGACGGAGCCGCCGGATGCCTCGTACAGCCGCGGCGTCAGGTACAGCACGGTCGTCTTGCCCGCACCGGAGGGCCCGACGAACGCGACGTGCTGACCGGGCTCGGCCGTGAACGACACGCCCTGCAGCGTCGCGCGGGTGTCGGCGGCGGCATCCGGATAGCGGAACTCCACGTCGCGGAACTCGATGCGCCCGAGAGGGCCGGGGGCGTCGGCGACGGCGATGGCGTCGGGGGCCTCGCGGATGGCCGGCACGAGGTCGAGGTACTCGAAGATGCGGGCGAACAGCGCCGACGAGGTCTGCAGGTCGAGTGAGACGCGCATGAGCCCCATGAGGGGCATGAGGAGTCGCGCCTGCACCGTGGTGAACGCGACGATCGTGCCCGCCGTGATGGCGTCGGTGCCGCCGCCGATGAGGTAGCCCGAGACGAGGTAGATGATGGCGGGGACGCTCGCCATGATGACCTGGACCACGGCGAAGAAGCCCTGGCCGCTCATCGCGCGCCGCACCTGCAGCCGCACCTGATTGACGTTCTCGTCGGCGTAGCGCGTCGACTCGGTGCGCTGGCGGTTGAACGACTTCGAGAGCAGGATGCCCGAGACGCTCAGCGTCTCCTGTGTGATGGCGGTCAGCTCCGACAGCGACTCCTGCGTCTCGCCCGCGATGCGCGCCCGCACCTGGCCGACGCGGCGCTGCACCAGGATGAGGAACGGCATGAGCACGACGGCGATGATCGTGAGCCGCCAGTCGATGAGGATCATCGCGACGAGCGAGGCGACGACCGTGACCGTGTTGCCGAGGATGCTCGTCACGGTGTTCGTGAGCACGCCCGAGACGCCGCCCACGTCGTTCTGCAGGCGCGATTGGATGACGCCGGTCTTGGTGCGGGTGAAGAAGCCCAGCTCCATCGACTGCAGGTGATCGAACAGCTTCACCCGGAGGTCGCCGGTGACCCGGTTGCCGACGGTGGAGGTGAACCACGTCTGCACCACGCCGACCGCGGCGGACAGCAGGAAGAGCGCGATCATCGCGAGCACGAGCTTCCACAGCAGCGAGAGGTCCGGGGGCGAGCCGTCGACGGGGAAGAGTGCGTCGTCGAACACCCGCTCCACGAGCAGCGGCGGGATGACCGCGATGCCGGCGCCGACCACCACCAGGATGCCGGTGATGGCGATCGACCACTTGTACGGCCGGAAGAGGGCGACCACCCGCCGCCCCAGATTCGGGATCTGGGGCGCCTCGGCGTTCGCGCGCCGCTGGGCCTCGGTGTCGACCGGGCGGAAGCCGGGGTGTCCGCCCCCGCCCCCACCGCCGCGCATGCTCACGTGGCCAGCCTAACCAGCGCCGCCGACGCTAGGCTCGTGCCATGACCTCGACGCCCGACCTCCCCGCACACGACGGCAGCGACCTCGCGGAGCTCCGCGAAGAGATCGACGCCCTCCAGGCCATCCCGCACGAAGAGATCGTGAACCCCCTCCCGAAGAACCTCGAAGAGCGCGAGCCCGAGGCCGAGCCGACCGACGCGATCGGCTCCGAGAAGTGGGGCGACGCGGAGCCCGAGCGCTCCGACAACTGACCCCGCGGGTCGCCTGATCTCCGGCATCCCGTCCCGACATGCGGGAATGGGATGTCGGAACCTGTGGTTATCTTGAAGGCTTGCCATCCTCGGGTGGCACATCGCTGTCCATCCGAGCCTCGAGGAGACGCCCTATGGCCGCCATCGAAACGACCCCCGGAACCGGCAGCCTCCCCGCTGTTCCGAGCAGCGCCGCGGGTGCGGCGCCCAAGCTGCGCCCCGAAGAGAGCCGCGTCATCTGGCTGCTGCTGGCGGCCGCCTTCGTCGCCATCCTCAACGAGACGACGATGGGCGTGGCGATCCCGCACCTCATCACCGACCTCGGCATCACCGCGCTGTCCGCGCAGTGGCTGACGACCGCGTTCATGCTGACGATGGCGGTGGTCATCCCGATCACCGGCTTCCTGCTGCGTCGCTTCACGACGCGGGCGATGTTCATCGCGGCGATGGGGCTGTTCTCGCTGGGAACGCTCATCGCCTTCCTGTCGCCCGGCTTCCCGATGCTGCTCGCCGCACGCGTCGTGCAGGCGTCCGGCACCGCGATCATGATGCCGCTGCTGATGACGACGCTCATGACCGTCGTGCCCGCCGCCATCCGCGGCCGCATGATGGGGCGCGTCAGCATCGTGATGTCGCTCGCCCCGGCGATCGGGCCGACCCTCGCGGGTGCGATCCTCAACAACTTCGAGTGGCGCTGGATCTTCGGCATCGTGCTGCCGATCGCGATTGTGGCGCTCGTCGTCGGCGCGCGCTGGATCCACAACCTCGGCGAGACCACGCGCGCACCGATCGACGTGCTGTCGGTCATCCTCTCGGCCCTCGGCTTCGGCGGCCTGGTCTTCGGCCTCAGCCAGCTGGGCGCCGGCGGACACGGGAGCGGAGCGGATGCCGCGGCCGCGAGCGCCGCCTCGACCACGACCCTCATCGTGTCCCTGGCTGTCGGCGTCGTCGCGCTCGGCCTCTTCGGCTGGCGCCAGGTCGTGCTCCAGCGGAAGGATGACGCGCTGCTCGACCTGCGCGTGTTCCGCAGCGCGAACTTCTCGCTGTCGATCGCGCAGATGTCGGTCATGTCGATGGCGTTCTTCGGTGCGATCACCGTGGTGCCGCTGTACCTTCAGGACGTCGTGGGCGTCGACCCGCTCACCACGGGTCTCGTCGTGCTCCCCGGCGCTCTCGCGATGGGCCTCGCAGGCCCCGTCATCGGCCGCATCTACGACCGCTGGGGCACGACCGTGCTCCTGGTTCCCGGCGCGGTGATCACGAGCGCCATGCTGTGGTTCTACACGACCTTCGGCGCCGAGACGCCGGTGTGGCTGATCGCCGTGGCGCAGACGATCCTGTCGTTCGGCCTGGCGCTGTCGTTCACGCCGCTCTTCACGGCGTCGCTCGGCTCGCTCCAGCCGAAGTTCTACTCCTACGGCTCCGCTGTCGTCGGCACCGCCCAGCAGGTCGCCGGCGCCGCGGGCATCGCTCTGATGTTCGGCGTCATGGCGGCGGCATCGTCGGCGGCGACGTCGTCGGGTGCCGACACCGTCGCCGCCGGAGCCGCCGGCACGCACGCCGCGTTCCTCACGGCGGCGTTCCTGTCGCTGCCGCTGCTGGTCGGCGCGTTCCTCATCCGCAAGCCGGCCGACGCACCGATGGGCGCGCCCGCCGGTCACTGACCGAGGTATCACCCGGATGCCCCGCCCCTCGACAAGGGGTGGGGCATCCGCGATTCTGGATGCGCCCGAAACCCGACGGGAAGGCAGCACCATGATCGTGAGCACTCCGGACCTCGACGGCGCCACCGGCCACGTCGCCGAGATGTACGACGGCGACCTCCGCAGCGACGGGTTCGTCTTCGGGCATACGCGCGCGATGGCGATCAACCCCGAGGCCCATGCGGCCTTCGAGACACTGATCCGCAGCATCGTGCCGTCGATCGGCCTGCGCAACTACGAACTCGCCACGCTCGGCGCCGCCCGCGCGATCGGGTCGGATCACTGCCTCCTCGCGCACGGCCGAAAGAGCCTGCGCGCAGGCCTCCTCGATGAGGACGAGCTCGCCCGGCTTGCACGCGAGGGCGCGGACGCCGGCCTCGATGGGACGGACATGGCGGTGGTCGCGTACGCCGAGAAGCTCTCGACGGATGCCGCGACCATGACCGACGCCGACACGCAGCGCCTTCGCGATCTCGGGTTCACCGATCGGCAGATCGTCGACATCACGCTCGCCGCCGCCGTGCGGAACTACTTCAGCCGGGCGCTGCTGGCCCTGGCGGTGCCCGTGGACGACGTGCCGGGCCTCAGCCCCACACTGGTCGCCGCCCTGCTCGCGCCGGCGCAGGCCGCCCGCGGCAACGTCAGTGGTGGATGACTGCCTTCAGGAGGATGAGCACTCCGCCGAAAGCGGCGGTGATGAGGGCGCTCAGAATACGCGGCAGCCAGTGCGTGCTCCAGCGCGCCACGGCGATCCACCCCAACGCGCCGAGCAACACGGTGTTGGTGATGAGCGCTGACCACAACGCGGCGGAGTCTTCGATGACGCGCGTCGCTCCGAGCAGCAGGATGATGAGCGGCGGCACGGAAGCGAGGAGCATGCCGCCCGATTGATGCGCGGACGCGCGGAGACTGGCGCGGAGCCCGGCATGACCATCGGTGGCGGCCAGGCGACCCAGAGTGCCGGCGAACACGTGAGCAGCGAAGAACACGATCACCGTGACCGCGACGGTGGCGAACGCCTCCCACGAGGTGCCCCGCGCCGAGACGACGATCATGCCCGACACGAGGATCAGTCCGTAGATCGCCTCCTCCGACATGAGGATGCGGCCGACCCGCGGGGTGATGTGAAGCTGTTCGTCGGTCATCGCCGGCGCGTCGTGAAGTGGACGGAGGCGGGTCAGTCGATGCTGCAGCTGCCGCCGCCGCAGCACGAACCTGCGGACTCGACCACCGTGAGGAGGTTCTTCTCGTCGGCGATGGGTGCGAGGGTGATCGGGGCGGGCTGCTGCGAAGTCGTCATAGCGACCATGCTACCCACGGGAACAGCGACGTCGGCCGCCCGAGTCGCTGAGGGCTCCGACTCAGAGCGGCACTCCCCCGTTCTGGCACGTCGGGCAGTACTGCGCCGACGTGCCGGAGAACGTCAGATCGCGAATGGTGTCGCCGCACGCCGGGCAGGCTTCGCCCGTGCGCCCGTGCACGCGCATCGCGGCCACCTTGTGCGCCTTGAGCTGGTCGATGGGGACGCCGAGCCGGGCATCGATCGCGCCACGCACAGTCGTCAGCGTCGCGTCGAACAGCCGGTCCGCCGCGCCGGAGTCGAGCACGGCGGCGTGGGTCACGGGCGATACCTTGGCGAGGTGCAGGATCTCGTCGGAGTAGGCGTTGCCGATGCCGGCGAGCGATTCCTGCTCTTGCAGGATGGCCTTGATCTGCTTGCGGCGGCCGCCCAGCGCGCTGTCGAACTGGTCGCGCGTGAAGGCCGCGTCGGCGGGATCGGGCCCGAGCTTCGCGATCGCGGGAACCTCACCGGCGTCGCCGACGACGAACAGTCCGAGCGACACCCAGCTGCCGGCATCCGTCACCTCCAGACTGCGGTCGCCTGACAGCTCGAGGCTCGCCAGGGCCGGCGGCGCGTCCACCGAGAGCGGGGCGGGTTCGTCGTCGGGCGCGACGTCGAGCCACCGGATCCACCCATGGCGCCCCAGCGAGACGACGAGGCTCGCCCCGTCGAGGACGAGCTCCACATGCTTGCCGTGGCGGCGGGCACCGGTGATCGTGCGTCCGGTGATGCTCGCCGGGGGCGTGGCACGGGTCTTGACCGTGCGGAACTCGAGCACATCGACTCCGCGGATCTCCCGCCCGGATGCCTCGTCAGCGAGGAACCGCGCGAGAGCCTCGACCTCCGGCGACTCAGGCATGGCCCCATCCTGCCACCGAGCCCCGACACGCGGGCCGTGGCGCAGGCTGTCTCGTGATAGTTCGATATCGCACTTTCAAATAGTGTGATGTTCATCATCAAATGTTCAGCACATTGAAGTTCGGTGACGGAAGGTTTCGCTTTCGAGAGTTTTGTTATCGATTGAAATGAATCCCTTCGCCGGTTTCGGGCGAGGGGACGGACGAGGGAGTGAGTTCGTGACGGAGACAGCGATGCCGTCCACCGCGACGACCGACGGTGACCGACCCGATGTGGCCGGCGTGCTCGAACGACTGCGGCTGGCCGAAGCGAAGCTCGCCCGGCGGCGCGAGCAGCAGACCGGCATGAACGAGACGGACCGCGCAGCGATGCGCTACCTCCTGGAGCGCGTCGACGCGGCGGAGATCACCCCCTCCATGATCGTGAGGGCACTCCACCTCTCCCCCGCCTCGGGTACCGCACTCATCGATCGTCTGGTCGCACGCGGACTCGTCGTCGTCGAAGGACACCCGCACGACCGTCGCAAGAAGATCGTCCGCCCCGTGGATCGCAACATCGACCCGGACCACCTCGACCCGCTCACGATGAAGCTGCGCGGTCTCGCGTCCGGATTGCCGGCGCGCGACGCGCGCGTCGTCGCCAGCTTCCTCGAGGACGTCCTGGCGATGGTCTCGGGGACTGCGAGCCCCGCGAACTGACGGCGCCGCGTCAGAGCACCACGGGCGCGAGTCGCTCTGCGATCTGCTCGAGTGCGTCGCCGAAAGACCCCGGGAAGAGGGGCTTGACGGCGGGCGCGCGATCTGAGTGCGGCGCTGCGCCGCCGAGGGCGTCTTAGGCTGATGCCGATGCGGGAGTTCTTCGGAGGGGTCGGGCTGCTCGGCCGTGGCTTCGCGCAATGGCGGCAGAGGCCCGGTCTCATGGCACTCGGCCTCGTTCCTGCGGCGATCGTCGGCCTGCTGTTCCTCGGCGGGCTCATCGCACTCAGCGCCTCGCTGCCGGCGCTCACCGAGGCGATGACGCCGTTCGCCGACAGCTGGCCAGGTGTGTGGGCGACCGTCTTCCGCATCGCGGTCGGTACCGCACTCCTCGGGGCCGCCCTCGTGCTGGTCGCCGTCACGTTCACGGCACTCACACTGCTGGTGGGCGAGCCGTTCTACGAGCGGATCTGGAGAGCGGTCGAGGCAGACGCCGGCACCCCGCAGCTCGAGGGCGACTACGGGTTCTGGCGCTCGGTCGCGGACGGGCTGTCGCTCATCGCACGCGGCGTCGGCATCGCACTGGTCGCCGCGCTGATCGGCCTCATCCCGGTGATCGGCGCCGTGGCGAGCACCATCTTCGCGGTGGTCTTCACCGGATGGCTGATCGCCGACGAGCTGAGCTCGCGCGCGCTGACCGCCCGCGGACTGACGAGGCGCGACCGAAAGAAGTTGCTGCGCCGCAGACGCTTCCGCGTGCTGGGGTTCGGTGTCGCGACGCAGCTGTGCTTCCTGGTGCCGCTCGGCGCCGTGGCCACCATGCCGGCAGCCGTGGCGGGGGCGACGCTGCTCGCGCGGTCGCTGCTCGATCCCACCCCTCCGACTGCGCACACTCGGGCCTGATCTGAACGCGGGCGACGCGGCATCCGAGTCAATCAGACCCGGCGTGATCCGAGGCCGCTTCGAGGAGGTGCGGGATCGCGCGGTCGATCATCGTCATGGTCGCCGTCAACGAGATCCGGAAGTGATGCGGCTGCTCGAACAGCGACCCGGGCATGACGTACACGCCCCGCTCCTCGAGGGTGTCGCAGAACGCTTGGGCGTCACCGCCCGGCGCCTTGCCCCACAGGTAGAAGGTGCCCTCCGGCCGGGTGACCTCGTAGCCGGCATCGGTGAGCGCGCCGTACATCCGGTCGCGCTTGCGCGTCAGCTCGGCCGTGTCGAGCGACAGGGTCTCGAGCTCCGGCACCGAGTACTGCATGACGGCGTCTGGGAACCCCCAGCCGATGGCCAGCCCCAGGGGGAAGAGCCCGGCGCGCAGCTCCTCCCGCTCCGCCATGGGGATCCGGGGCGACAGCGCGAGGTAGCCGAGCCGCGCCCCGGGCGCGAGCAGCACCTTGCCGTAGCTGTAGTCGATCACCGTCCACGGGTAGTAGGCGGCGGGGCTCGTGAACGCGACGCCGTCGAAGCGGATGCGGCGGTACGGCTCGTCCGACAGCAGCCAGATCCGGCGTCCCTGGGCACGCGACGCCTTCTCGAGCACCGCGGCGAGCTCCTCCCATGTCGACGGCGGGTAGACGCGACCGGTGGGGTTCGCGGGCGAGTTGACGACGACGATCCTCGTGCGAGGGGTGATCGCGCGGGCGATCGCGTCGACATCGAGGTCGAATGTCTCGGGGGCGAGGTCCACGCCGACCGGGACGAGGTCCGCGGCGTGCAGCATCGGCGCGTAGCAGAACCAGCCGGGCACCGGGATCACCACCTCGTCCCCGGCATCGGCCAGCAGAGCGAACGCGAGCGAGATCGCACCGAAGGCGCCCTGCGTCATGGCGATGTCTTCGGGTTCGAAGTCGAGTCCCAGCTCTCCCGACAGCGCGCCGGCCACGACCTCCTGCGCGGAACGCTCACTGCTCTTGTACGCGAACCAGTCGACGGTCCGCGGCTCGGCGTTCCTGCGAATGGCCGCCGGGAGGCCGGGCAGCGCCATCTCGTGCGGGTTGCCGAACGCGAAGACCAGCGCCTCCGGGTCGGACGCGACGACCCGCATGCGGGAGAAGTAGGAACCGACGACATCCACCGCCGCCTTCGCCGCCGTCGCCCGTGTCGACATCGCCATGGCAGTCACCTCTCGCCCCAGTGCCGATCCGTGATCCCGCCCAGGATCCCAACTGACAGGTGGCGCGTCAATCGCCTCCGCGATCGGCACGCGTCACAGGCGTTCCCCAACCGCGCAGTGCTACCTTCGCCCGGGCGCGACAAGTGGAGGACGGATGATCGACGACCCTGAGCTGGGGCTCGTACTCGGTGGTGGTGGCGCCTTCGGCGCCGCCCACGTCGGTGTGCTGCAGGTGCTCGCCGAGCGAGGCATCCGTCCCGGCATCGCGACCGGAACGAGTTCGGGCGCCCTCGTCGCGGCCGCGTACGCCGCCGGCCTGGAGCCGCACGCCATCGAGCGCGCCGCACGCGCTTTCCGCTGGAGCGCGATCGCACGCTGGTCGATGACGCCACGCTGGGGTCTGCTCGACACCACCGCCATCGTCGACGCCGTCCCGCGTGCCCTCGGCGAGGACCCTCGCATCGAGCATCTGCCCCGGCGCTTCGCCGCGTACGCCACCGATCTGCGCACGCGCCGCGGGATCATCCTCGACGAGGGACCGCTGAGCGCCGCCCTCCGCGCGACGGTCGCGGTGCCGGGCCTTCTCCCCCCGATCCGCCGCGGCGATGCGCTGCTCGCGGACGGCGGGATGATCGACAACGTGCCGGTCGCCGCGGCGCGCGCCCTCGGCGCCACGCGTGTGATCGTGGTGCGGCTGCACGCGAAGTGGGAGAACGTGCGCATGATGCGCACCGTCACCCGCACCGCGGATCTCGTCGCCGACCCGTCCGTCGTGCTGATCCAGCCCGAGATGGAGGGCATGGCGCAGTGGCGGATGACCGACGTGCCGCGCCTCATCTCCGAAGGACGCCGCGCGGCGACGGCGGCGTTGGATGCTGCGGCCCAGCGCGATGCGTCACGCCGATCAGATGCGACGCTCGTCGCCGAGTAGTCGCGCCGCGGTGCTCCGTCACATCCGCGCGTAGCGGGCGCGCGCGAAGCAGAAGACGCCGTAGATGATCAGACCCGCGGCGACCACCCAGAGGATGATGGACCCGAAGGGCAGACCGGCGAGCGTGTGGAGCGCCGCATCCAGCCCTCCGGCTGTCTGCGGATCGTGCGTGACGGCCGCCACGACGAACAGCGCTCCCGCCGCCGCCACGGCGATGCCCTTTGCGACATAGCCGACGATCCCGAACGTCACGATGCCCCTGCGCGCGACTCCGGTCGGCAGGTCGAGGTGCTTCTCGAACGCGCGCGTGAACCCGCGCACCACGAAGGCCGCGCCGATGGCGAAGACAATGAGACCGATGAGCACGAGCAGGAAGATCCCGCCCGGGGTGCTCACGAGACGGGCACTGAGCGTCTGCGACGACTGCGACGAGTCGGAGCTGCCGCCGAGCGCGTACACGAGGGCCGTGAAGGCGATCGCGAGATACGCGACGGCGGTGCCGATGTACTTGACGCGGTAGCCCCACTTCTTCTTGGTGTCGGGGTTGCGCTCCAAGAACGCCTGCGCGACCTGCCACACGGCGAGCGCCGCCAGCCCGATGGCGATCGCCCAGAGGAGGAACACCCCGAGAGGAGTGCTGCGGATCGCCTCCATGGCACCGCCCTGGTCGGCCTCTCCTGCACCGCCGGTCGCCACCGAGATGGCGATGAAGCCGATGACGATGTGCACGATCCCCAGCACGACGTAGCCGATGCGGGCGATGGTCCGGAATGCGGGCGACTCCGTCGCTGCCCGCGCCGCGTTCTTCGCAGTGGTCATTCGCGAAGCGTATCGCCGGGGAATCCCGCAGGATTGGGGCTTGAAATCCGCACGAGAACCGTGCTCATGCGTCCGGCTCCGCAGAGGACGCCCGCGACGACATCGCCCTTCGGATGCGGTAGGCCTGCATCGCACTCCACACCAGGCAGGCGACCGCGATGCCCTCGAGCAGCCCCGCGAGCACATCGCTCGCCCAGTGGGCGTGCAGGTAGGTGCGGCTCCACATCATGTAGGCGACCCAGACCACTCCGAGCGTCCAGACGTACCAGCGGCGCAGCAGAAGTCCCAGTGTGACCGCGATGGTCGTCGCGACGGCGGTGTGACCCGAGGGGAACGAGGTGGCCATGCTCTCGGCGAGCGAGTCCGACGGGCGCACCCGCGCGATGACCGCGGCCATCGGGGCGCCGATCGCCGTCACCGTCACGATGGCGATGGCGAGGGTCGCAGCATCCCATCGCCGTCGCCGCCAGAGGAAGATCGCGATGATGAGGATCCCCACGACAGGCGCCCCTATCACCCCGCCGATGATGGAGGGCACCCAGGCGATCACCAGACCCACGTCGGTCAAGCCCGCGAGCATGAGGTCGTCCCACCAGAGGTCGACGGCAAGGGGATCGTGTCCGCCCAGCGCCACCGCGAACCGCAGCACCACGAACAGCACCGTGGCCACCACGCCGATCACCAGGACGGTCGCGCGGTGGGGATCGGGGTGCGGTAACGGCTCGTCGGGCGTCACAGCGAGCGGCGCGCGACTGACCTGCGGTTCTTCATTTTCGCCCACGCGACCATTGTGAACGCGGCCGGGTCTCGCCCGCGCCCTCTTGCCTTGTGCGGTCCGGGTGTCGTATGAGCCCATTGACGAGCCGCACGCGCACTGCTCTGATGAGCGGATGGAGGCGATCGTCGACGTCGACTACGTGGTCGTCGGTGCGGGGGCGATGGGGATGGCGTTCGTGGACGCCCTCACCACGGCCGCCGACGACGTGTCGGTCGCGATCGTCGACCGACGCCACGGCGCCGGGGGTCATTGGCTCGACGCGTACGGGTTCGTGCGGCTGCACCAGGCGTCGGCCTTCTACGGCGTGGCCTCGACGCTCCTCGGCGGCGGACGGCTGCAGACGGACGGCCCAGAGCGGGGACTGCACGAGCGCGCGAGCGCCGCGGAGGTGTCGGAGTACTACGCCCGCGTGCTCGCACGACTGGTCCGATCGGGGCGGGTCGCCTTCCACGGCCGCAGCGAGTACCTGGGCGATCGCCGGTTCGTGTCGCTGCTCAGCGGTACGCGTTTTCATGCGCCCCGAGCGCGGGTGGTGGACGCGCGGTACCTGTCCCCCGACATCCCGCTGCTCACTCCCCCGCCGTTCGCGGTCGAGGACGGTGCGCACGTCGTGGCCGTCAACGACCTCGTCCGACTCGCGGAGGCTCCCGGCCACTACGTCATCGTCGGTGCCGGCAAGACGGCGACCGACACGTGCGTGTGGCTGCTGCAGAACGGCGTCGCCGCGAACGCGATCACGTGGGTCCGTCCGCGCGACCCGTGGCTGCTCAACCGTGCCGTCGTGCAGCCCGACCCGGCGATCTTCCTCGGCATGGCGGCCGACACGATGGCCGCCGCGGCGGCGGCTTCGGATCCCGACGACGTGTTCCTCCGGATGGAGGATGCCGGGATCATGCTGCGCTTCGATCCCGCGGTCACCCCGACGATGGCCAAGACGCCGACGCTGGCCACATGGGAACTCGACCTCGTCCGGACGATCGACGACGTCGTCCGTCGCGGACACCTGCAGTCCGTCGGCCAGGGGCGCCTGACGTTCGCCGACGGCGACGTGCATGTGCCCGCCGATTCGCTCGTCGTGCACTGCGCGGCCGAAGGCCTGAAGTACCCGGGCCTCACACCGATCTGGACCCCGGAGGCCATCACCCCGCAGCCGGTGCGGGTCGGCTTCCCCTGTTATGGCGCAGCGCTCTCCGGCTACGTCGAGGCGACCCGCGACGACGACGCCGAGAAGAACCGCGTCTGCCGCCCCTCGCCGTACTCCGACACCCCCTCTGACTGGGCGACGATGCAGACGATCGGCGGCGACGCGTCGCTCGCGATGTCGAAGGAGACGGAT
Source organism: Microbacterium sp. NPDC056057 (assembly GCF_042266945.1). Taxonomy (NCBI): domain Bacteria; kingdom Bacillati; phylum Actinomycetota; class Actinomycetes; order Micrococcales; family Microbacteriaceae; genus Microbacterium; species Microbacterium sp. NPDC056057. Next base: position 448,205 of record NZ_JBHJWS010000004.1, on the reverse strand, counting down.
CTGCGGGCGTGGTCGAACACGACACCGCTGAACCCTGCGCGCGTGGCCCCGGAGCGGGCGGACGACCCGGCCGTGCTCGCCGCCGCGGCGAGGTTCAAGGAGAACATCGGCGCAGGGCGGGCGCGCCTGGCGGAATTCGCGGGGATCGCGTAGCCGGTGCGCCAGAATGTCGCCATGAACGAGACTGCCGTCTACCAGCCCGGCGTGTGCAACATCGGTCCCGCCGAGATCCGCAGGCGCCGCGCGTCGGGGTGGTGGGGGCTCGCGATCGCCGTCGTCTTCCTGGGCATCGCGTTCGCCCTCGGGTGGGCGGCTCCGTGGCGCCTGCTGGTCGCGCTGCCGGTCTTCCTGTCGGCCCAGGGATTCCTGCAGGCCGCGTTCCACTTCTGCGTCGGGTTCGCGAGCCGGGGTCTGTACAACTTCGGCGACCTCGGCAAGGAGGAGAGCATCCAGGACGCCGAGTTCCGGCGGAAGGATCAGCGCAAGGCTCTGCTCATCAGCCTGCTGGCGTTCGCCATCGCCGCCGTCGTGGGCGTGGTCGCGTACCTGATCCCGATCGGCTGACGCGTCGGGACCTCAGTCCCAGTCGAGGTACTCCTCGACGATGACCGCCGTCTCGACGGGGTGGGTGAGCGGGAAGAGGTGACCGGCACCGTCGAGGTTCTTGACGCTCGCCCGCTCGGGCGCTGTCGCCTGCAGGCGCTCGCCGTTGGCGCGCGGGGTCACCTCGTCGTCCGCGCCCTGCACGATCAGCACCGGGATCACCGGGGCGAGCGCGATGTCTTCGTCCTCCACACCCAGCAGCAGCAGTCCGTTGACGCGCTCGGGGTGCGCGGCGACCAGCGCACGCGCGACGGTGCCGCCGCGGCCGTGCCCGCCGACCCACGTGCGCTCGAGGCCCAGCTCATCGATGACCGCGACGACGTCGTCTGCCTGATCGTCGGTCGACGCCGCGTCGACGTTCGTGCGGTAGCCGACGCGGATGATGTGGAATCCCGCCTCTTCGGCGAGGTAGTGCCCCACCACACCCAGCGCGTCCTGTCCGGGTTCGGCGATCAGCACCAGGCCGATGGGCCCGTCGCCTTCGACGACGTAGGGGATCGCACGCCCGTCGGGCTCGAAGATCTGCGTGGTGTCGGTCATGGGAAGCCTTTCCGGGAAGCGAGCGTCAGACGTTGAAGCGGAACTCGACGACATCGCCGTCCTGCATGACGTAGTCCTTGCCCTCGAGCCGGGCCTTGCCCTTCGAGCGGGCCTCGACGACCGAACCGGTCTCGACGAGGTCGTCGAACGAGATGACCTCTGCCTTGATGAAGCCCTTCTCGAAGTCGGTGTGGATCACGCCGGCCGCCTGCGGGGCCTTCCAGCCCTTGCCGATGGTCCAGGCGCGGGCCTCCTTCGGGCCGGCCGTGAGGTACGTCTGCAGCCCGAGCGTGTCGAAGCCGATGCGCGCCAGCTGGTCGAGACCGGACTCGTCCTGCCCGGTCGACGCGAGCAGCTCCGCCGCTTCCTCCGGGTCGAGGTCGATGAGCTCCGACTCGATCTTCGCGTCGAGGAACACGGCCTTGGCCGGTGCGACCAGAGCCTCGAGCGAGGCCTTCTTCGCAGCATCCGTCAGCACCGCTTCATCGACGTTGAAGACGAAGATGAACGGCTTCGCGGTCAAGAGGCCCAGCTCCCTGATCGGCGAGAGGTCGATGCCCGAGGCCGACAGCAGCACACCCCGCTCGAGGGCGTCCTTCGCCTCGACAGCGGCGGCGAGCACCGAGGGGTCGAGCTTCTTGCCCTTGACCTCCTTCTCGTATCGCGTGATCGCCTTCTCGAGCGTCTCGAGATCGGCGAGCTGCAGCTCGGCGTTGATGGTCTCCATGTCGCTCTGCGGGTTCACCGCGCCGTCGACGTGCACCACGTCGTCGTCGTCGAAGCCGCGCACGACCTGGGCGATCGCATCCGCCTCGCGGATGTTCGCGAGGAACTTGTTGCCGAGACCCTCGCCCTCGCTCGCGCCGCGGACGATGCCGGCGATGTCGACGAAGGACACCGCGGCGGGCAGGATCCGCTCGGAGTGGAAGATCTCCGCCAGCTTGTCGAGCCGCTGGTCAGGCAGGTTGACCACGCCGATGTTGGGCTCGATCGTCGCGAACGGGTAGTTCGCCGCGAGCACCTGGTTCTTGGTCAGGGCGTTGAAGAGGGTCGACTTGCCGACGTTCGGGAGACCGACGATTCCGATGGTGAGAGCCACGGGCATCCAGTCTAGATGGCGACGTTGCCCGCCCCGCCGCCCGGCGCGATACTGAGCGCGTGGACGAGTGCTGCGCGCCGCGGGTGCCGGAGGGCTACGACCGGGAGTTCAACGCCCGGTTCGCACGGCGGCTCGCTCGGCAGTACCGGAGCGACGGTCTCACGCCGAGTGCGGCCCTGGTGCTCGACTTCGCGGGCTCGGTCGGGCTCGAAGGAGCGTCGCTGCTCGAGATCGGCGGAGGGATCGGCGACATCCAGCTCGAGGCGCTCAAGCGGGGCGCGTCCCGCACGACCAACGTCGAGCTGTCCGCCGCCTACGAGCCCGAGGCCGCCCGGCTGCTCGACGAGGCCGGCCTGCGCGGTCGCGCCACACGGATTCTGGGGGTCGATCTCGCGAGCACGCCCGAGGCGGTGGAGCCCGCCGACATCGTCGTGCTGCATCGCGTCGTCTGCTGCTACCCGGACTACGAGCGTCTGCTCGGCGCCGCTGCCGGACGAGCCAAGCGCGCCGTCGTGTTCAGCCACCCGCCGCGCACGCTGTTCGCCCGGTTCTCGGCGCACGCGATCAACGCCTTCTACACGCTGACGGGCAACCCGTATCGCGCGTACGCGCACACGCCCGACGCCATGATCGCGGTCCTGAGCGGGCGCGGCCTCGAACCGCGCTACCGCGAGGTCAGCGGGCCGTGGCACGTCGTCGGCTCCGTGCGCGCGTGACCCGCCGTGCTCAGGACCGGATGCCGCGGAACGCGTGCGTCACGTACGGCAGGTCCACGACCTCGGCACCGGTCGCCTCGATGACCCGGCGCTCGTCGAACAGGTCGCTCACCGAGGCCAGGATCGCCGCCCGATCCGCGTCCGATGCGGTGATGACGTAGCTGCGCGACGCGACCATGTCGAGGAGCGCCGCGCGCGTGAGGGAGCGCGTCCATGTCCACGAGCGCGGCTCGAGTCCGTCGAACGGCTCGGCCACGCGGGGCCCGTCGCCCGCGAGCATCTCCTCGGCGTGACTGCCGTGCATCGCCGCCGTGAGGCGCGCGACCCACGGATCCGACTCGTCGCGGATGTTCCAGACGAGTCCGAGCACACCTCCCCGGCGGAGCGCGCGCCCGACTTCGGCGGACGCGGCGACGGGGTCGACCCAGTGCCACGCCTGGCCGAGCAGCACGGCGTCGACGGAGGCGTCGGGAAGCGGCATCCGTTCCGCTGTCCCCGCGAAGGTCGGAACCCCGTGGACGTGCTCGCGGAGGGCGGCGAGCATGTCCACGTCGGGGTCGATCGCGACGACCTCGGCGCCGGCTTCGACGATCGTGCGCGTCAGCTTGCCGGTGCCCGCCCCGACGTCGGCGACCCGCACGGCGCGGCCCGGCTCGCGCACCGGGGCGAGCATCCAGTCCACGGCTTCGCGCGGGTAATCGGGCCGGCCCGACTCGTACGCGCCCGCGGCGGCCCCGAACGACAGCGACATGTCTTCGCGACTGGCCATGTCTCCGACCCTATGACGAGAATGCGCGCCCGGCGCGCCTTCCGTCCGCGCACCCGGGCCGGGGTGAGTCTGGACATGTGCCTCTGGACTTCACCGCGATCGACTTCGAAACGGCGAACTCCAGCAACGCCTCGGCCTGTGCGGTCGGCCTCGTGCGTGTGCGCGACGGCGAGATCGTCGACCGGACGGGCTGGCTGATCCGCCCACCGGCCGGGCATGACGTCTTCTTCGAGCTGAACGTCCGCATCCACGGCATCCGACCGGAGGACGTCGTCGACGCAGCGCCGTGGAGCCGCCAGCTCGCCGACATCGTCGCGTTCGTGGGATCCGACGTGCTCGTCGCCCACAACGCCGGCTTCGACATGGCGGTGCTCAAGCGGGCGTGCGACGCGACCGGCGACGAGTGCCCGCCGTACCGCTATGCGTGCAGTCTGCAGGTGGCCCGCAGGGTCTACCGTCTCGAGTCGTACCGACTGCCGTTCGTCGCCGCGGAGGCCGGATTCGCCGATTTCCCGCACCACAACGCCACCGCAGACGCCATGGCCTGCGCGCACGTCATGATCGACGCGGCGCGGCGCGTGGGCGCCGACGACATCGACGCCCTCACCGAGGCGGTCGGCGTCCGGGTGTCGCAGATCTCGGTCACCGAAGCTCCCGCGGTCTCGTTCGCCGTCGCCTGACGCGGAACCGGTCCCCACGGCCTCTCCACTCGCCGCTGGCGCGTCGAGCGGAGCCTCGGGCCGCGTGGGCCCGGCTGCGGCCAGCCGCGCGGGCGATGTCCGAGGCATCCGGCACCCTGGAGTCATGGACGCAGTCGTGATCAGTGTGGTGGCAATCGCCTGTCTCCTCGTCGGCGTGATGGCGGGCTGGGCGGCGGGACTCGCCCGCGGCGCGGCACGAGCAGCGCGCGAACAGGCCGACCTCACCGCGCGGCTCGCCGGCTCGGAGGCCGCGCGGCAGGGGGTGCAGGCCCAGCTCGAGCATCAGCAGGTGCTCTACCGCGAGCTCGCGAGCCAAGCGCGCCACGACCAGGCGGCCCGCGAAGAGCGCGAGCGCCGCGAGCAGTCGGTGCTGCGGGCCCTCGCGCCCGTGCAGGAGACGCTGGCCGCGATGCACACGAAGGTCGACGACCTCGAGCGCGACCGGCACCTGCAGTTCGGCACCCTCGCCGAGCAGCTGCGACGGGCGCACGAGTCCGACGAGGCCCTGCGGGCGACCACCGAGTCGCTGGCCGGTGCCCTGCGCTCGGGCAGCACCCGCGGCGTCTGGGGCGAGACGCAGCTGCGGCGCGTCGTCGAGGCCGCCGGGCTCACGCGCCACGTCGACTTCGACCTGCAGACGTCGATCACGTCGGACGCCGGCGCGGGTCGCCCCGACATGGTCATCCGTCTCCCCGGCGAGAAGGCGATCGCCGTCGACGCGAAGGTGCCCCTCGACGCCTTCCTGGAGGCGAGCGCCATCCCGCTGACGGCCCAGGGGGCGGAGGCCGCCCGTCGGCGCAGTCTGCTCGACAAGCACGTCAAGGCCGTACGGGCGCATGTCGACGCCCTCGCCCGCAAGACCTACTGGGCGGGGCTCTCGTCGAGTCCCGAGTTCGTCGTGTGCTTCGTGCCGAGCGAGTCGCTCCTTGCGGCCGCCCTGGAAGAAGACCCCTCGCTGCTCGACTATGCGTTCGGCAAGCGCGTGGCGCTGGCATCGCCCGTGAACCTCTGGGCGGTGCTCAAGACCGTCGCGTACACCTGGACCCAGCAGGACGTCTCGCAGGAGGCCCGCGTTCTCTTCGACCTCGGCAACCAGCTCTACGAGCGGCTCGGGTCGCTGGCGTCGCACGCCGACGACCTGCGCCGGGCGATCGAGCGCACCGTCGACAGCTACAACCGGTTCGCCGGATCGCTCGAGACCCGTGTGCTGGTGAGCGCGCGCAAGTTCCCCGGCATCGACGCGACCAAGCTCGACGCGGTCAACGAGCCCGCAGCCATCGAGAAGAGCCCCCGCCGCCTCACCGCGCCGGAGCTGCTCGACGAGACGCTCCCCGGACTCGAAGAGCGACCCGGACCTGAGGCCGGAAGCGACGTCGAACACCCGCGTCTCTCCGCGACCGCGGAGCTCGGCGACGTGCGCGCACGCATCGCCTCGCCGAACGAGTGAGGCTCAGGCGCCGCCGGGAACGAAGCTCAGCAGCACGATGACCGCGGCGGAGACGCCGACGAACGCGCCGATCATCCACCAGGCGCTGATCTCGTGACCCTCGTCACGGCGGACACGCAGAAGCACGTCCGGCCGGCGGGCGGGATCGATCGCGTTCGCGACCACCGCCTGTGCGCCCGTCTGGGGCGACGAGGGATCGGCTGAGTGCGCAGACATCGTCAACTCCTCGAGTAGGAAACACCAACGTGTCTCCATCGACACCACTGAAGATTCTGCCAGAGTTCCCTCGGAGGCCGGTCACGAAACGGTCACGGCGGCATCACGTGTCGCACCGCCGCGGCCGTCTCCCTCAGGCGGTCAGAGCCACTTCGAGACGAGGTGCTCCGACGAGATCCGGCGCAGCGTGCCCGACGCGCCGCGCAGCACGACGCTCTCGGTGTAGACGTACCCGCCTTCGCGGCGGACGCCGGCGACGAGCGCACCGTCGGTGACGCCGGTCGCGACGAAGATCGTGTTGTTGCCCTTCACGAGGTCGTCCGCCTCGTAGACGAAGCCGTCGAGGTTCAGGCCCGCGTCGATGCCGCGCTGCTTCTCGTCGTCGTCGCGCGGCCACAGTCGGCCCTGGATGTGGCCGCCGAGAGCCTTGATCGCACACGCAGTGACGATGCCCTCCGGGCTGCCCCCGACACCGACGCACATGTCGGTGCGGGCGTTGTGCCGCGCCGCATTGATGCCACCGGCGACGTCGCCGTCGCTCATCAGACGGGTGCCGGCGCCGGCCTCGCGGATCTCCTCGATGAGGCGCTCGTGACGCGGGCGGTGGAGCACCGAGACCACGAGCTCGTCGACGGGCTTGTCGAGGGCCTTGGCCAGCCGGCGGATGTTCTCGCCGATCGGCAGGCGGATGTCGACGACGCCGACGCCCGCGGGGCCGGTGACGAGCTTGTCCATGTAGAAGACGCTCGACGCGTCGAGCATCGTGCCGTGGTCGGAGACGGCGATGACCGAGAGCGCGTTGTTGCGACCGGCCGCGGTCAGTGAGGTGCCGTCGATCGGATCGACCGCGACATCGGCCTGCGGGCCGCGGCCGTTGCCGACCCGCTCGCCGTTGTAGAGCATGGGCGCTTCGTCCTTCTCACCCTCGCCGATGACGATCGTGCCGTCGAAGTTGACGGTGGTGAAGAACGCCCGCATCGCGTCGACGGCGGCACCGTCTGCCGCTTCCTTGGCGCCGCGGCCGATGAACGGCACCGCGCGGATCGCCGCCGCTTCGGTCGCCCGCACGAGTTCGAGTGCGAGGTTGCGGTCGGGGTGGAGGGGACTCATGTCCGCGGTCAGGCTCACCATGCGGTCAGCCTATGCCAGCATCCCGCCCGATTCACGAGAATTTCACGCGACAGAAAGGGAAGGAATCGCGTTTCTTTCCAATATCGCAGGGACGTGGGTTTCCCGCACTCCGCCGGGCAGCGGCATCCATTCCGGCATCCGGCCCTTGGGTAGAGTTTGCGGTGACGCCCACTCGATCAAAAGGGAGCACTCATGCCCGTCGCCACCCCGGAGCAGTACGCCGACATGCTGGACCGCGCGAAGGCTGGTGGCTTCGCGTATCCCGCCATCAATGTCGCCAGCTCGCAGTCGATCAACGCGGTCCTCCAAGGACTCACCGAGGCCGGCTCGGACGGCATCATCCAGGTGACGACGGGCGGCGCCGATTACTTCGCCGGCCACACCGTGAAGAACCGCGCCGCCGGTGCGCTCGCGTTCGCGAAGTTCGCCACCGAGGTCGCCAAGAGCTACCCCATCACGGTCGCCCTCCACACCGACCACTGCCCGAAGCCGGCGCTCGCCGACTTCGTGCTCCCCCTCATCGAGGCGTCGGAGGAAGAGGTGAAGGCCGGCCGCAACCCGATCTTCCAGTCGCACATGTGGGACGGCTCGGCAGTCCCGCTCGACGAGAACATCGAGATCGCGAAGGACCTGCTCCCCCGCCTCAAGAACATCAACGCCATCCTCGAGGTGGAGATCGGCGTCGTGGGCGGCGAGGAGGACGGCGTCCAGCACGAGGGCTCGAACGAGGCGCTCTACACGACGGTCGCCGACGTGACGAAGGCCGTCGAGGCACTCGGCCTGGGCGAGAACGGCCGCTACATCTCGGCCCTCACCTTCGGAAACGTGCACGGCGTGTACAAGCCGGGCAACGTCAAGCTCCGCCCCGAGCTCCTCGGTGAGATCCAGGAGGGCATCGCCGCGAAGTTCGGCACCGGCCCGAAGCCGCTCGACCTCGTCTTCCACGGCGGCAGCGGCTCGACCGACGAAGAGATCGCGCTCGCGGTCGCCAACGGCGTCGTGAAGATGAACGTCGACACCGACACGCAGTACGCGTTCACGCGCTCGGTCGCCGGCTTCATGTTCTCGAACTACGACGGCGTCCTGAAGGTCGACGGCGAGGTGGGCAACAAGAAGGCCTACGACCCGCGCGCCTGGGGCAAGATCGCCGAGTCGGCGATGGCCGCCCGCGTGGTCGAGGCCACGAAGCAGCTCGGCTCGGCCGGCAAGAGCCTCGGCGCGTAAGCAGCAGATTCGACGGATGCCTCGGCACCGGCCTCACGGCCGATGCCGAGGCATTCGCGCATTCCATGAAGCCGAGGCGGGCCCACGCGCCCGAGGCTCCGCGCGGCACGAAGCGACGCGTGGAGAGCAGTGGGGATCACTCGGGGTCGGCGTAGCGGTCGAGCAGCCCGGGCGCGCCCTCGGGGCGGTGGACCACCACGATCTCGTCGCCCGCCTGCACGCGCCCGCCCTGGACGACGCGAAGGTACGGCCCGAGGCGGCGCTCGTTCGAGAAGCGCTTGACCCAGCCGCGCGCGTCGTCGCCGCCGACCCACCGCGCGAACGTCTGGCACGGGGTGCGGGGCATGGTGACCTCGACCTCCACGCGATCGCCGATGCGCCAGCGCTCGCCGATGAGCGCGGCGTTGACGTCGATCCCCTCGACCCGCAGGTTCTCGCCGAACCAGCCGGGCGGCAGCTCGCGGCCGAGCTCCGACTCCCAGAACGCGGCGTCTTCCTCGGCGTACGCGTAGAGCGCCTTGTCGAAGCCGCCGTGGTGCTTGCGGTCGGCCTGCACGTCGGCGTACACGCCGTAGGGACCGACGCGCACGGGTCCGTCCACGGTGGCCTTGTCGATCGCGGTCACGCCGACGGAGCCGGCATCCGGACGCAATTGTCGGACGGCGCAGACGGCGACCAGGCGAGGCATCCGCTCATCCTAGCCATCGGCCCTGCCGGTCGCGCTCACTCCCCCGGCGGCGCCGCAGGTTCGCCGCGCAGCAGCACGCGGCCGTCCGAGACGGCCCGTACCTCGATCGACGCGATGTCGTCGCGGTCGAGGGCCGTGCCGGCGTCGAGGTGGGCCGTCGTCCCGGGCCCCGCTCGCCATGAAGACAGCTCGCTCGTGGTGCCGTCGGTCGAGGTGACGACGAGCACGTAGGGCCACTCCTCGTCGGCCGTGTAGGGATCGCGGCTGGGCGGGTAGTGGCAGGTCATCGCGATGCGGGTGCCCCACGCCACGTCGGTCAGTTCCACCTTCGCGGTCAGTGGCACGTCGGTCACCGCCTGGAGCGCGACGACCTCTTCGGGCACGCTCGCCGGCGCGACCGCCGTCGTCACCGCGAACGCGACCACCACGGCGACGGCCGCCGCCGCGGCGAGGCCGCTGCCCCACGCGACCGTGCGGCGCCTGCGGGCGTCGCGCGTCCCGCGGACGACCATGCGCTCGCGCGCCGCGGGATCGGGCCCGTCCTGGTCCGACGGCTCGAGCAGCGTCTCGGCGCGTTCGGGTGAGACCCGCGCCAGGAGTCCCATCGTCGGCGCGAGGTCGGCGATCGCGTCACGGCAGACGGGACAGCTGTCGAGGTGGGCCTCGTACCGGCGGCGGTCGTCAACGCTGAGCGCGCGCACGACGTACGCGGCGTCCCAGTCGGCGAAGCGTGCGTGGTCCGTGGTCATCGCGTCACCCCCTTCTCCTGCAGGGTGAGCCGGAGGGCGCGCAGCCCGTAGTGGAGGCGCGACTTGACGGTGCCCTCCGGGATGTCGAGTTCGTCGGCCATCTCGGCGACGGAGAGCCCTCGGTAGTAGGCGCGCACGACGACGGCGCGGTGGTCCGTGGTGAGCGTGGCCAGCGCCTCCTCGACGAGGATCGCCTCGAACAGCGCGTCGGTGGCGTCCGGCGCGGTGCGCTCGGGGACCTCGGCGACGCCGATCTCCCGGCGGCGCCGCGCACTGCGCGCGTCGTCGATCACGAGGTGACGCGCGACGGTGAACATCCACGAGCGCGCGGTCGAGGGATCCTGCTCGAGGATCTTGGGCGTTCGCCACGCCCGCAGCAGCGTCTCCTGCACGATATCGTCGGCACCGGCGCGGTCGCCGGTGAGATGCACGACATAGCGCCAGACCGGCGCCGCATGCGCGTCGTACAGAGCGGCCAGGCGCGCGGCATCGCGTCCGGCGGCACTGTCTCGACGCTCCACGCTGTCGTGCGGCATCCATCACCTCCCGCAGGAGACACGAGACACACGACCCGCGGGTTCACGTGAATCCGCAGCGCGCCCGCGCCGTCACCTGTGAGTATGGACCCGCTGTGGCAGGACCGCATGGCGCGCGATCCGCGCGCCGCAGAAGGTCAGAGCCGCGCGCTGTCGAGGAGCGCCTGCCACACGGCGGGGTCGTTCGTCAGCGGCGCGACCATCAGCGCGCCGGCGATCATCGAGAAGACGATGCCGCCCACCAGCGGGATCCACCACGTCACGCGCGAGCGGCGCATGTTCCAGACCGAGAGGGCCGCCGTGGCGCACCAGCCGACCACGAGGACGATCACGGCAGCGATCGCCCACGGCTTTCCGGCGGCGGGATCCGAGAGCTGCACGTCGACGCCCATCAGTCCGAGCATCGTTTCGGCGTACGAGCCGTAGTCGAGGAAGGCGGGCACCGAACTGATCACGTTGACGAGGCCGTAGGCGAGCAGCGCGAACGTCACGATGCGATCGACGGGGTGCTGACGCTTCTCGGCGACGGCAGGGGCGGGTGGGATGCCGTCGGCCGGGGCATCCGTCATGATCGGCGCGATCGGCTCCTGCTGCCACGGCGCCGGCTCCTGGATGCGCGCCCGCTGCTCCTCCGGCGTCGCATACTCGCCGTACTGGGGGCGGGGACGCGAGCGCGGATCGGGGTCGGCGTTCGCGGCGTCGCTCATGCGCGGGTCCGTCCACCGAGGGCGCGGTCGTCGCGCTTGCCGGCAGCATCCGTTCGGAGCTCCTTCGGGAGGGAGAACTGCAGATCCTCCTCGGCCGTGCGCACCTCTTCGACATCGCGGTAGCCGGCCGCGGCGAGATCGTCGAGCACCTGCTGCACGAGCACCTCGGGCACCGACGCTCCACTGGTGACGCCGACGGTCTCGACGCCTTCGAGCCACGCCTGCTCGACCTCGTCCGCGTAATCGACGCGATAAGCGGCCTTGGCGCCGTGCTCCAGCGCGACCTCGACGAGTCGCACACTGTTCGACGAGTTCGCCGACCCGACGACGATCACGAGATCGGCGTCCTTCGCGACCTTCTTGACCGCGACCTGGCGGTTCTGCGTCGCGTAGCAGATGTCGTCCGACGGCGGATCCTGCAGCTCAGGGAAGCGCACCCGCAGGCGGCGCACGGTCTCCATCGTCTCGTCGACCGAGAGCGTCGTCTGCGACAGCCACACGACCTTCGACGGGTCGCGCACCTCGATGGTGTCGGCCTCCTCGGGCGAGTTCACGATGGTGACATGGTCGGGAGCCTCACCCGCGGTGCCCTCGACCTCCTCGTGGCCGACGTGGCCGATGAGGAGGATCTCGAAGTCGTCGCGCGCGAAGCGCACCGCCTCGCGATGCACCTTCGTGACGAGGGGGCACGTCGCATCGATGGCGCGAAGACCACGATCGGATGCCGCGTTCACGACCGCGGGCGACACCCCGTGCGCGCTGAACACGACGTGGGCGCCCGAGGGGACCTCGTCCACCTCTTCGACGAAGATGGCGCCCTGCTTCTCGAGCTCGGTGACGACGTGGATGTTGTGCACGATCTGCTTGCGCACGTACACGGGCGCGCCGTAGCGCTCGAGCGCCTTCTCCACGGCGATGACGGCGCGGTCGACGCCCGCGCAGTAGCCGCGCGGGGATGCCAGGAGCACCCGCTTGTGTCCGGCCCCGGCGATATCCTTGAGCGGTTCGCGCCGCCGCGGGATCCGCGGGACGGGCATGCTCACAGGGGCCTGACTCGATCGGGTTTGTCCCGCGGTGCTGATGCTCACCCCTCGATTCTACGGGCGGGCTCCTGAGCGGGGCCTCCGCCGAGGAGCCCGCGATGCCCGCCGGCTCACGGGCGTGAGCAGCCCGCGCACGGGCATGAAAGGACCGCATGACGAGTTTCCAGCCCGCCACCGTCCCCGGCGCGCCGCCGCCCCCGGACTCCGTTCCGCCGCGAGATTCCACGGCGCAGGCGCCGACCTCGGTCGCCCGGCTCAACGACACGATCCGCGGTTTCGTCCAGACGTGGGGCTCGGTGTGGGTCGAGGGCGAGATCACGGGGTGGAACCAGCGCGGCGGCAACGTGTTCGGCCGCCTGAAGGACCTGGTGACCGACGCCACCATCTCGTTCCGCATCTGGTCCTCCACACGAGACAGGCTGCCCGCAGACCTGAAGGTCGGCGACCATGTGATCGCGTGCGTCAAGGCCGACTACTTCGTGAAGAACGGCGACTTCAGCTTCGGTGTGTCGGCGATGCGCCATGTGGGACTCGGCGACCAGCTGGAGAAGCTGGAGCGCCTGCGCGTGCAGCTGCGGTCCGAAGGACTGTTCGATCCCTCCCGCAAGAAGCCCCTCCCCTTCCTGCCGCACCTCATCGGCCTCATCACCGGCGAGAACTCGGATGCCGAGAAGGACGTCCATCGCAACGCCGAGCTGCGCTGGCCGCAGGTGAGGTTCCAGACGAAGTACGCGGCGGTACAGGGCGACCGGTGCGTTCCCGAGACGATCGCGGCTCTCAAGGCGCTGGATGCCGCACCCGACGTCGACGTCATCATCATCGCCCGCGGCGGCGGCGACCCGCAGACCCTGCTCGGCTTCAGCGACGAGCGGCTGATCCGGGCGGTGGCGGCGGCGTCCACCCCCATCGTCAGCGCCATCGGTCACGAGAACGACCACCCGCTCCTCGACGACGTCGCCGACCTCCGCGCGTCGACCCCGACCGACGCCGCCAAACGGGTCGTGCCGGACGTCGCGGAGCAGCGCGCGCTCGTCGGGCAGCTGCGCGCCCGCATGAACACCCGGCTCACGCAGCGCATCTCGCACGACATCGCCCAGCTCGAGCAGCTGCGCTCCCGCCCGGTGCTGCGCGACCCCGAGACGCTGCTGACCACCCGCTCGCACGAGGTCGAGCTCCTCGCTGCTCGCGGGCGCGATCGCATCGACCGTTCGCTGCGCGTCCAGGAGCAGCGCACCGCCGAGCTCCGCGCGACGCTGCGCGCCCTCTCCCCCGCATCGACGCTGGCCCGTGGCTACGCCATCGCGCACCTCGCCGACGGCGTGATCGTGCGCGACGCCGCGCAGGCCCCGGCATCCACTCCCATCGTCGTCACCGTCGGGCGCGGCTCGTTCGCGGCACGCTCCGAGGGCGAGATGGCGGAGGACGACGCACGGACGGGCGACGCCGTCGAGCCGGACCGGGCGGGGCGCGGGGCGGGTCCCGCGGCCGAATAGACTGTGACCATGACTGAGACGAGCGGCGCCCTCACGGACGTCGCGACCCTCTCGTTCGAGCAGGCGCGCGACGAACTCGTCCGCGTCGTCGCCGAACTCGAGCAGGGCGCCCCGACCCTCGAGCACTCCCTCGCACTCTGGGAGCGCGGTGAGGCGCTCGCCGCTCGCTGCGAGGAGTGGCTGCTGGGCGCCAAGCGCCGTCTCGAGGCAGCTCGCGCCTCCGCCGATCGCACACAGGGCGAGGCGCTCTGATGTCACGCGAACCCCGCATCGTCGCCGAACTCGGTCGCGCCGAGACGCCGCAGGAGACCGCCGACCGCAAGGCCGAGTCGTCGCGGATCTACCGCTCGAGTCAGAACGTCCGCAATCTCATCGCGGCGCTGCTCGCGACGCTGGCGGTCGTGATCGTCATCATCGCCGCCGTGCCCCGCGGCACGCCGCCGCCGCGCGAAGCGATCGATGTCGCGTCGGTCGCGGCGGGCGTCGCCGCCTCCGAGGGCCGCACGGTCATCACCCCGGAGATGTCCGACGGGTGGATCGTGAACCGCGCCGGCATCGAGGGCAACGGCGGGGTCCGCGCGTTCACCGTCGTCTACGCCCCCGCTCAGGAGGACGAGCGCGGCTTCCTGCGCGTCGCCCAGGGATTCGACGCCGACGAGGCGTGGCCGGCCCGCGTGCTCTCGGGGTCCGCACCGCAGGACACCGTCACGATCGACGGCATCACGTGGGAGCGCTACGAGCTCGACCCCGACCGCACCGGGAACATCTCGGTCGCGCTCGCCGCCGACGCCGGCACCGACACGGTGCTCATCTACGGCGCCGCGCGCGAAGACGCCCTCGAAGAGACGGCCCGCTCCGTCACCGACCAGATCACCGCACTGCGCCAGGAGGCCGAGTGACCGATCAGCCCACCCCAGCGAAGGCCTGGCGGGAGATGCAGCGCGGCAACGCGCGGTTCGTCGCCGGCGAACCCCGCCACCCCCGGCAGGACGTCGACACCCGGCATGAACTCGCAGGAGGGCAGCGACCCCGTGCCGCCCTCTTCGGCTGCGCGGACTCGCGACTGGCGGCGGAGATCATCTTCGACAAGGGCCTCGGCGACCTTTTCGTCGTCCGCAACGCCGGCCAGGTGGTCTCCGAGTCCGTCGTGGGCAGCCTCGAGTACGCCGTCGCCGTGCTCGAAGTGCCCCTCATCGTGGTGCTGGGCCACGATGCGTGCGGCGCCGTCCGCGCGGCGATCGACAGCACCAGCCCCGACGCCGATCCGCTGCCCCCGCACATCTGGCGACTGATCTCGCCGATCGTGCCCGCGGTGCGCCGCGTCCAGCGGGCATCCGCCGTGGACGGCGTGTACCCCGACGTGATCGACGCCGAAGAGGTCGGTCGCGAGCATCTTCGCGACACCGTCGGCGAGCTGCTCCACTCCTCCGAGCTGATCAGCTCCGCCGTCGCCGAGGGGCGCCTCGCGATCGTGGGCGCCAACTACCGCCTCGGCGAAGGCACCGCGGTACCCGACGTCATCGTCGGAATCACCGACGCCGCCTGACCACCAAGCTCTGCCAAGACATCCCCTGTACCGACACGTGAGGAACAACGACGTGACCGACATCGAGTACCGCATCGAGCACGACACCATGGGCGAGGTGCGCGTGCCCAAGAACGCGCTCTACGCCGCGCAGACCCAGCGCGCGGTGGAGAACTTCCCCATCTCCGGCGACCGGCTCGAGCCCGCGCAGATCGTCGCGCTCGCGCGCATCAAGAAGGCCGCGGCCCTCGCCAACAAGGAGCTCGGCACGCTGGACGGCGCCATCGCCGACGCCATCGCCGGTGCGGCCGACCGCATCATCGCCGGCGAGTTCGCCGACCAGTTCCCGATCGACGTCTACCAGACCGGCAGCGGCACGTCGTCGAACATGAACATGAACGAGGTGCTCGCGACCCTCGCCACGCAGGCGCTCGGCGCGACCGTGCACCCGAACGACCACGTCAACGCGTCCCAGTCGTCCAACGACGTGTTCCCCACCTCGGTGCACATCGCCGTGACGCAGGAGCTCATCGACGACCTCATCCCGGCACTCGACCACCTCGCGGTCGCCCTCGAGGCCAAGGCCGACCTCTGGAAGACCGTCGTGAAGTCGGGCCGCACGCACCTCATGGACGCGACGCCCGTCACCCTCGGCCAGGAGTTCGGCGGCTACGCCCGCCAGATCCGCCTCGGCATCGAGCGCGTGCAGGCTGTCCTCCCCCGCGTCGCAGAGGTCCCACTGGGTGGCACCGCCGTCGGCACCGGCATCAACACCCCGCTCGGCTTCCCGCAGCGGGTCATCGAGCTCATCGTCGCCGACACCGAGCTGCCGATCACCGAGGCCAGGGACCACTTCGAGGCCCAGGCCAACCGCGACGGACTGGTCGAGGCATCCGGTGCTCTCCGCACCATCGCGGTGTCGCTGACCAAGATCAACAACGACCTCCGCTGGATGGGCTCGGGCCCGAACACGGGTCTGGGCGAGCTGCACATCCCCGACCTGCAGCCTGGCTCGTCGATCATGCCCGGCAAGGTCAACCCGGTGATCCCCGAGGCCACGCTCATGGTGTGCGCGCGCGTCATCGGCAACGACGCGACCGTCGCGTGGGCCGGCGCCTCGGGTGCCTTCGAGCTCAACGTCGCCATCCCGATCATGGGCAGCGCGGTGCTCGAGTCGATCGAGCTGCTCGCGAACACCTCGCGCGTCCTCGCCGACAAGACCATCGACGGCCTCGAGGCCAACGTCGAGCGCGCCGCCGCGTACGCCGGCATGTCGCCGTCGATCGTCACGCCGCTCAACAAGCTCATCGGCTACGAGGCCGCCGCCAAGATCGCCAAGCACTCCGTCGCGAAGGGCATCACGGTGCGCGAGGCTGTGATCGACCTCGGCTACGTGGAGCGCGGCGAGCTCACGCTCGAGCAGCTCGACGAGAAGCTCGACCTTCTCTCGATGACGCACCCGGGCTGATCCGCGCACCCGATGCCGCAAGCCGTGCGTCGGCGGGATAATCGGGTCATGGCCCGAACGCCCCGCCCGGTTCCCGCGCGCGTCAGGATCCTCGCCGCGATCCTGGCGGTCGCATGCGTGGGTCTCGCGATCGTGGGCAGCGTCACGTTCCTGGTGCAGCGCGAACAGGCTCTCGGTGGCGTCAACGATCGACTCAAAGCTCAGGTCGCATCGCTCGAGACCGTGGCCGATGGCGACTCCGCGGACGCGACCGACGGCGCGTCCGCGGCGACGGAGGAGCTCGACAAGAGCGACTTCCAGAATGTCGACGACTACCTGAACGCGGTGGTGGCGCGCCTTGTACCGGCGCGCAACGAAGGCTCGCTGGCGCTGATCGACGGCGTACCGAGATGGGTGCCGTCGACACTCACGGGAATCCCCATCTCGAAGAACCAGCAACTCATCGACCGCGTCGTCGGGGAGACAGCGGACGGCACGCCGCACATGGGAACGGCGGTCACCGACCAGGGTTCGCTCCGCTACATCGCGATCCCGGTGACCATGGCGGGCGATCCCCGGCAGGGCATGTACGTCCGCGCCGTCGATCTCGGCGCGGAGCTCCAGCCGGTGACCTTCGCCATGACGACGTACGTCATCGCGGCGGTCGCCGTGCTGTTCGCGATCGGGATCGTGGGGTGGTTCGTCACCGGTCGGCTGCTGTCGCCGATCCGGCGCCTCCGCGAGACGGCCGACGCCATCTCGATCACCGACCTCTCGCACCGGCTCGAGCCCCAGGGCAACGACGACATCGCCGACCTGTCGCGGACGGTCAACTCGATGCTGGACCGCCTCGAGGACTCCGTCGATGTGCAGCGCCAGCTCCTCGACGACGTCCGCCACGAGCTGAAGACGCCCATCACGATCGTGCGGGGCCATCTCGAGCTGATGAATCCGCAGGATGCCGCGGACGTGGCGTCTGCCCGGGACATCGGCATCGCCGAGCTCGACCGGCTCACGCGGCTCGTCGAGGACATCGATCTGCTGGCCACCGCCGAGGCCGACTCCTACAGCCTCGAGACCGTCGACCTCGCCGGGCTCACCGAGCGGGTGGGCGAGCTCGTCGCCGTCATCCCCGGCCACAACTGGACGATCGAGGACCGTGCCGAGGGCGGCACGATCGGCGACCAGGACCGCCTGCTGCAGGCTTGGCTGCAGCTCGCCGACAACGCCGCCAAGTACACCCCGGAGGGCAGCCCCATCGAGATCGGCAGCGCGCACGCCGACGACGGCTCACGACTCTGGGTGCGCGACCACGGCCCTGGCATCCCACCCGGAGCGCGGGCCCGGATCTTCCGCCGATTCGACCGTGCCCACGTGAAGCGCTCGGTGGGCGGGTCGGGTCTCGGCCTCGCCATCGTGGACGCGATCGCGAAGGGTCATGGCGGGCACTGCGTCGTCACCGATACGCCGGGCGGCGGCGCGACATTCACGATCCACCTGCCTCCCACGGAGGCCGAACTGCCGGCACCGGTGCGTGCCGGAGACGTGCTGCAACGGGAGGCCGCCGGATGACCAGGATCCTCATCGTCGAGGATGAACCTCGGATCGCCGCGTTCGTGAGTCGCGGCCTCGAGGCCGCCGGCTACGAGACGCTCGTCTTCGAGGACGGCCCGGAAGGGCTCGAGGCGGCGCTGCGCGGCGATGCCGACCTCGTGCTCCTCGATGTCGGGCTGCCCACGATGGACGGCTTCGAGGTGCTGCGCGAACTGCGGGCCCGCGGTTCCGCGGTGCCCGTGATCATGCTCACCGCCCGATCCAGCACGCGGGACACCGTCACCGGCCTGGACGCCGGCGCCAACGACTACGTGCCGAAGCCGTTCACGTTCGAGGAGCTGCTCGCCCGTGTGCGCTCGCGCCTGCGCGAAAGCGTGCCGCAGCCCGGCGTCGCGGTCTCGCACGGCGACGTCGTGCTCGACATCCTCGCGCGCCGAGCGACCGTCGCGGGCCGCGAGGTCGACCTGTCGGCGCGCGAGTTCTCACTCGCCGAGCAGTTCCTGCGCAACCCCGGCCGTGTGCTCAGCCGGGAGCAGCTGCTCAGCCGGGTGTGGGGGCTCGACTTCGATCCCGGTTCCAACGTGGTCGACGTGTACGTGCGGTACCTGCGCGGCAAACTGGGCGCCGACCACATCGTCACGGTCCGCGGCGCGGGCTACCGCTGGGAGTGAGCCCGTCGGGCACCCCATGACCGGGGTGCCCCGCCGGGCAGGAAGAAGCCCCCGGTGCTGGGGGACACCGGGGGCTGTGAAAGGCCGGACTGGGGGATCCGACCGTTGTCAGTCGCGCTTGTCTGGGGAATTGCGCGACTGGTCTTTCTTCCCGTCGTTGCCGGCGCCGTTGCCGTTTCCGACGTTCGATCCCGCGTGCGCGGGAGGCTTCTGACCGGTCGACTGCTGACCGGACTGCTTCTGCTTCTGGGGCGGCTGCGCGGGGGCTTTCTGCTCCGGGGCCGGAGCCTGGACGATGCCCTGCCGCTGAGTGGTGGATCCGCTCGAATTGTTCGAGTCGCCCGAATTGTTCCCGTCGCCCTGCACGTTCTGGTCGGCGATATCACGCTCCAGACGTGCGATCAGCGCATCGAGCCGACCGTTCGACCAACCATGGGAGGCAGCCCAGCTGCGCAGCGCGTCCCACGTGCCGGCGGCCTTCGCTGCGGCGATGGCGGAGTCGATGTCGCCGGGCGCCGCAGGAGGAGCCGGAGGGGCGGGCGCGGCCACCTCGGGCGCCGCGTTCGCAGGCGTGCGGGTGGTCGTCGACGCGGGCGGCGCGACCTCGACAGGTGCGGGCGCCTGGACCACTTCGGGCTCGGCCGAGGGGATCAGGGCGTCGGGCGTCGCGGCCGGCGCGGGCTGGGGCGTCGCCGACGGGGATGCCGCCGCCGGGACGACGACGCGCTTCGATGCGACGCTCGTGCCAGGGGATTCGGCCAGGGCCGCGGTGTTCGCGAGGGCGACGGCAGTCACGACGGCGACGCTCGCCGCGACAGCGGTCATGCCGCCGATCACGAGCCCCGTGCGTGCGTGCAATTCTCGCCTGCCCTCCGTGTGCGCGGAATCGTTTCCCCTCATCCATGGTGACAGACCGATCGCGCGGTATGCGCCGTGGGCGATGAGACTTTCCTCATGCTCGCACGCCACAGCGGGCCGGGATCCGGCACCCCGACCCGCTGCGTCGTCAGCTGATGACGGCGTCCCTCAGGCGAGCTCTCCGGCCTCCAGGAGGTCGGTGACGAGCGCGGCGATGGCCGAGCGCTCCGACCGCACGAGCGTCACGTGGCCGAACAGCGCGTGACCCTTGAGCGTCTCGATGACCGACGCGACGCCGTCGTGACGACCGACCCGCAGGTTGTCGCGCTGGCCCACGTCGTGGGTCAGGACGACGCGCGAGTTCTGCCCGATGCGGCTGAGCACCGTCAGCAGCACGTTGCGCTCGAGCGACTGCGCCTCGTCGACGATCACAAACGCGTCGTGCAGCGAACGGCCGCGGATGTGCGTCAGCGGCAGCACCTCGAGAAGGCCCCTTTCGACCACCTCGTCGAGCACGTTCGTCGAGACCACGGAGCCGAGCGTGTCGAAGACCGCCTGGCCCCACGGGTTCATCTTCTCCTGCTGGTCCCCCGGCAGGTAGCCGAGCTCCTGCCCGCCGACGGCGAACAGGGGCCGGAACACGATGATCTTGCGCTGCTGCTGTCGTTCGAGCACCGCCTCCAGGGCCGCGCACAGGGCGAGAGCCGACTTGCCGGTGCCGGCCCGGCCGCCCAGCGACACGATGCCGACCTCGGGATCGAGCAGCAGGTCGATGGCGATCCGCTGCTCGGCCGACCGCCCATGCAGGCCGAAGACCTCGCGGTCGCCGCGCACCAGGCGGTACTCGCCGTCACCGACGACGCGACCCAGGGCCGAGCCCCGCTCGGAGTGGATGATCAGGCCCGTGTTCACCGGGAGCCCCTGCACATCCTCGCTGGAGGCGACTTCGCTCTCGTACAGGTCGCTGATGTCGTCGCCCGAGACGTCGAGCTCGGAGATGCCGGTCCAGCCGGAGTCGACCGCCTGCTCCGCGAGGTACTCCTCCGCCGTGATGCCGAGCGACGCCGCCTTGACCCGCATCGGCAGGTCCTTCGAGACGACGGTGACCTCCTGCCCGTCCTGGGCGAGGTTCATCGCGATGGCGAGGATCCGGCTGTCGTTGTCGCCGAGCCGCATCCCCGAGGGGAGGACCGTCGCGTCGGTGTTGTTCAGTTCGACGCGAAGCGTGCCGCCCTCACCGACCGGAACGGGGAAATCGAGGCGCCCGTGCTCGACGCGGAGCTCGTCGAGATGGCGCAGTGCCTGCCGGGCGAAGTAGCCGATCTCGGGGTCATGCCGCTTGCCTTCCAGCTCCGTGATCACCACGACGGGGATCACGACGCTGTGCTCGGCGAAACGGAAGAACGCCCGCGGATCGCTCAGCAGCACCGACGTGTCGAGTACATAGGTGCGCAGATCCTGATCGGAATCGGCGACCCGCTCGAGGTCCTGACTGCGCTGCTCGTGTGGTGCTCGTGTGGTCACAACCCACTCCCGCCCCGGGTGGTTCACCCGGCAGTCACGAGTCGACCATGGGTCACGAGTCGCGATCCGGAAGGCCGACTCGACCGGGCTCCTTGCCCGATGCGCTCACGCTACGACCGCGCCGCGTCGTCGGACGCGCTCGACACGCACGATTTCGTGACATGTCGGTGAACGGATGCTGCACGGGCAGCATCCTCGGTCACCAGACGCGCGCCGACGAGAAGGCGGCGAGCGCGTCGCCGAACAGCCGCAGCGTGTCGGCACCGGTGCCGACGTGCGGGGCGACCCGGATGCGGCCGGCGCGCGTCGTGACGGTGAGGCCGTGGTTCGCCAGGGAGGCGGCGAGGGGCGCCGCGTCCTGCGGGGCGGGCTCCAGGGTCACGATGCCCGCGCGGCGCTCCGGCTCCCTGGGGGTGACCACCGGCACCTCGTAGCGATCCGCGAAGAAGATGACGTCGGTCGCCCGCGCGGCCAGCACCGATTCGATGTCGGCCACGCCCACATCGACCACTTCGCGGAGGGCCGTCGCCAGGCGCGCGGCGGCGAGCGTGTCGACGCCGGCGACCGAGAAGGCCCGTGCTGATGCGGCGGGCACGGGCACGGTGTCCACCGGCAGGTCGCCCTCCACGCCCTGGAAGCCCGACAGGACGGGCGCGATGCGCTCGAGCGCGCGATCACCGAACCACGCGAATCCTGTTCCTCGGCCGGCGCGGAGCCACTTGTAGCCGTTGCCACACACGACGTCCGCCGCGAGGTAGTCGGCCTCGACCGCACCGAATCCCTGGATGGCATCGACGATGAGCAGGCGATCACCGATCACCTCGCGGATCGCCGACAGATCGGTGCGGTACCCCGTGCGGAAGTCGACGAGGCTGACCGCGACCGCACGAGTGTCGTCGGAGAGGGCGGAGCGGATCGCGTCGGGTGTCATGAACCCGTCGGCCGGCTCGACCCACTGCAGCTGCACCGAGCCGAACGCCTCCGACGCGCGGGTCGCCGCCACGGTCATGCTCGGGAACTCGCCGCGGCCGAGCATGAGGCCGCCCGCCAGTCCGTAGATGGCGTGCATGAGGCCGTACGTCGTGGACGGCTGCAGCACCACGTGCGAGGCATCCGTGCCGATCAGCTCCGCGACCAGCTCACGGGCCTCTCGCTCGTGGTCGGCCACGAGTTCGATGCTCGTCCGCCGGCCCGAGCCGAGCAGCTCGGTGTCCCCCTGCGCCTCGCTGCGGACCCCAGGCGAGAGCGGCCCGAACGCCGCCCAGTCCAGATACCCCGGTTCCCCATCGAACGACGCCAGATATGAATCCAGATCCGTCACGCGGATCATTCTGGCAGAGGTGGGATCACCGGTGTGAGCGGCCGATCAGCCGCCGTATCGACGGTCGCGCGAGGCGAAGTCGCGGATGGCGCGGAGGAAGTCCACCTCGCGCAGATCCGGGCCGAGCGCCTCGACGAAATAGAACTCCGAGTGGGCCGACTGCCACAGGAGGAAATCACTCAGCCGCTGCTCCCCCGACGTGCGGATGACGAGGTCGGGATCGGGCTGTCCGCCGGTGTAGAGATGCTCGCCGATCTGCTCGGGCGTGAGGCTCGCCGCCAGCTCCTCGAGTGACCCCCCGCGCTCATCGTGCTGGGCGATGATGCTGCGCACGGCGTCGACGATCTCGCCCCTGCCGCCGTAGCCGACCGCGAGGTTGACGTGCATCCCCGCATTGTCCTGGGTGCGGGTCTCGACGTCGGCGAGCACGCGTCTGAGGTCGTCCGGCAGGGCGTCCGCCCGGCCCACGTGCTTCACCCGCCAGTCGCGCTCGTGCGAGAGCTCGTCGGCGAGTTCGGCGATGATCTCGATGAGGTCGGAGAGCTCCCGCGAATCGCGCTTGCGCAGGTTGTCGTTGGACAGCAGGTACAGCGACACGACGCGGATGCCGACGTCGTCGCACCAGCGGAGGAATTCCTTCATCTTGGCCGCACCCGCGCGGTGGCCGTGCGCGGCGGAGTCGTAGCCGAGCTGCTTGGCCCACCGGCGGTTCCCGTCGATCATCATCGCGAGGTGGCGGGGAACCGATGCCGGGTCCAGACGTCGGCGCAGGCGGTTTATATAGAGCCGATAGAGGGGCCCCCTGCCCTCGTTCGTCTCGCCGCGCGCCACATCCCTACGCTACCTCTCGCGCGACCCCGCCCCTAGCGCGGGACTGAGTGTCACCATTCGCGGTACTCAGTATGTTCCCCTCGGGGCATGCGCGCACCTCTACGCTTAGGACATGAGCCGCCGTCGCAGTCTTCCCCGGGCCCCCGAAGTCCCCGTGCTGCCGCTGATGGACGCCGCGGCGGTCGACGCCGCGACGCCCGACCTCAAGCCGACGTGGCGCGGCTGGATCCACGCGGCGACCTTCCCCGTCGCGATCGCGGCCGGCATCGTGCTGATCGCGCTCGCACAGGGCGCGCCCGCGAAGTGGGCGTCGGCGGTGTTCATGGCCACCTCGCTGCTGCTCTTCGGCAATTCCGCGCTGTACCACCGGTTCAACTGGAAGCCGAAGACCAAGGCGATCCTCAAGCGCATCGACCACGCCAACATCCTGCTGCTGATCGCGGGCACCTACACTCCGATCGCAGTGCTCGCACTGCCGCCGCAACAGGGGGCGTTGCTGCTGGTCCTCGTCTGGAGCGGCGCACTGCTCGGCATCCTGTTCCGCGTGTTCTGGATCAACGCGCCGCGCTGGCTGTACGTCGCCCTCTACCTCCTGCTGGGATGGGCGGCCGTCATGTACATCGTCCCGCTGTTCCAGGCCAGCGCGGCCATGATGGTCCTCGTCGCCATCGGCGGCCTGCTCTACACCGGCGGCGCCGTCGTCTACGCGCTCAAGCGCCCCAACCCGTGGCCGGGCCACTTCGGCTTCCACGAGATCTTCCACGTCTGCACGGTGCTGGCATTCCTCTGCCACTGGACGGCGTGCCTCATCATCGCGCTGCACCCGTACTCCCCGTCGCTGGGACTCGCAGGCTGACCACCAGACGGTCCCCACGCCCCTCCACGCAACGCTGACATGTTGCGCGGAGCCTCCGGCGCGCGGGCCCAGCTGCGGGCCGCAGCATCCGTCACCGTCGCAGTTCGGGGCGGCTCAGCCCTTGGGCGGCGCCGTGGCGTCACCGCGCTCGTCGCCGGCCGCCGGGTCGATGCTCTGGTCGTCGACCTCGGTCGCCTCCGTGGCGCGCGCCGCCTGCTCCTCGGCGTCGAGCTGCTCCTGGATGTCGGCGCGCACGCGACCCCGGCGGATGCGCCGCATCATGTCCCAGATCAGGAAGATCACGGCGATCGCGATGAGCGCGGTGAAGAGGAATCCCACGACTCCGGGGCTCACGAGGTTCGGATCGACCGCGGGCGTGGGAGTCGGCGTCGGAGTCGTCGCTGCGGAAAGGAGTGCGACGATCGCGTGCTGCATGGGGTCCTCGCTCTGCCCGCGGGGCGGGCGGTGTCGTCGGGGGTGCGCGCGAGCGCATAGCCTGGAGTTCCAGCCTAATCTTCCGATCCGGCCCGACGAGCCCCAAGGAGCGGCGTGACCACGCAGGACATGCTCGACGAGCGCTACGGCCGCCGCCGCTCCCCCGCACGCGCGTGGATCATCGGCGCCGGCATCGTCATCGCGGTCGCCGTCGTCGGACTCTTCGGCTGGTCCACCGTGCGGGGGTCCCTCAACTCCGTCGACTCGGACACGACATCGTTCGACGTCGTCGACGAGCACTCCGTGTCCCTCGGATTCCAGATCAGCAGTCCCCCCGGCGCCGCGGTCGCGTGCGCGATCGAGGCGCAGGACCAGGAGCACGGCGTGGTGGGCTGGCGGGTCGTCGAGCTGCCGGCATCCGAGCTCCACGCGCGCGCCTTCCGCGAGACGATCCCGACGACCGCGCTCGCCACCACCGGGTTCGTGAATTCGTGCTGGGTGCTGCCCGGGTGAGTTTGTCCGAACAGACGCCGTGACGTATTCTGGCGGGACATCAGCAGAATCGCGCCCTGGCCGTGAGCCGGGGCGTTCGGTTTATGCCCGCACCGCTTCGGTCGGCCGCGGGCCCAACGAAGGAGTCAGCCGTGTCCACCGACGCCCCCGTGACCTTCCTCACCCAGGACGCCTACGATCGCCTGGCCGCCGAGCTCGAGCACCTCTCGACCACCGGCCGCGAGGAGATCGCCAAGCGCATCGAGGCCGCGCGCGAAGAAGGCGACCTCAAGGAGAACGGCGGCTACCACGCCGCCAAGGACGAGCAGGGCAAGCAGGAAGCCCGCATCCGCACGCTTCAGCACCTCCTCAAGACCGCGACGGTCAGCGAGGCGCCGGAGAGCAACGGCGTCGTCGAGCCCGGCACCGTCATCACCGCGATCGTGGCGGGCGGGGAAGAGGTCTTCCTGCTCGGCAACCGCGAGATCGCGGTCGGCTCCGAGCTCGACGTGTACAGCGAGGCCTCGCCCCTGGGCGTCGCGATCCTCGGCCGCAAGGAGGGCGAGAAGACCTCGTACACCGCCCCCAACGGCCGTGAGATCGCCGTCGAGATCGTCAAGGTCGAGACCTACAACGGGCAGTGACCCGAAGCCGCCTCAGGGATCCCTCTGAGGCCGCCGGGCGCGGCCTCGCTCGCCTAGTCCGGGACGACCGTGGGCGCGTAGCCCGCATCCTCGAGCACCGAGATGACGTGCGCGCGGTGCTCCTCACCGCGCGTCTCGACGCTCAGCTGCAGGATCACCTCGCTGATCTGGATACCCTGCCCGTGGCGGGTGTGCAGCACCTCGATGACGTTCGCCCCGGCGATCGCCAGCAGCTCCGACACGCGCGCGAGCTGTCCAGGACGATCCGGCAACGGGATGCGCAGCGTCATGTACCGACCGGATGCCGCGAGCCCGTGCGCGACGACGCGCTGCAGCAGCAGCGGGTCGATGTTGCCACCCGAGAGCACCGTGACGGTCGGGCCGGTCGCGACGACCTTGCCCGCCAGGATCGCCGCGACGCCTACCGCGCCCGCGGGCTCGACGACCTGCTTGGCTCGTTCGAGCAGCACGAGCAGCGCGCGGGCGATGTCGTCCTCGGTCACCGTCACGACCTCGTCGACGAGATCGCGGATGATCTCGAACGGCAGGTCCCCCGGACGGGCGACCGCGATGCCGTCCGCGATCGTGGGCGAGGTCGGGACCTCGAGCGGATGCCCCGCCTCGAGCGACGCCGGATACGCGGCGGAGTTCTCCGCCTGCACGCCGATCACCCGCACCGTGCGGCCCTCCGCTGCGGCGCGCGCCTTCACTGCGGCGGCGACGCCGGCGACGAGTCCTCCCCCGCCGATCCCCAGCACGACCGTGTCGAGGTCGGGCAGCTCATCCATGAGCTCGAGGCCCAGGGTGCCCTGCCCGGCGATGACGTCGTGGTGGTCGAACGGGTGGATGAAGACGGCCCCCGTGCGCTCGGCGAACTCCGCCGCGAGGCGCAGCGGCGTCTCGACGGTGGCACCCTCGAGGACGACGTCGGCGCCGTACCCTCGCGTGGCGAGGAGCTTCGGCACCGGCACGCCGAGCGGCATGAAGATGGTCGCGTGGATGCCGAGCGCCTTCGCCGCGAGCGCCACGCCCTGCGCGTGGTTGCCGGCCGAGGCGGCGACGACGCCGCGGGCGCGCTCCTCGGCGGTCAGCCGCGAGAGGCGATAGGTCGCGCCGCGGATCTTGAACGACCCGGTGCGCTGCAGGTTCTCGAGCTTGAGGTGCACCGGCACGCCCAGGACGTCCGACAGGTGCTGCGAGGCGTCGAGCGGGGTGTGCGAGATGACGCCCTCGAGGGTGGCCGCGGCATCCTCGAAGTCCGCGAGCGTCGGGACGGCCGAGGCGAGTGCCGCCGGGGTGGCCGCGGTCTCGGCGGCCTGATCGGCGGATGACATGGCGGTGGTCACGAACGGACTCTCCTCTGCCGGGGGACGGTGCTCCAGATGAGATCCCCGGTGGGTCTGGCGCCGGTCTCCCACGCGCGTTCGGCAAGGTAGACCGCCACGACGTTCACGAACGCGGCGAGCGGCACGGCGAAGAGGGCTCCCGGGATGCCGGCGATCATGGCACCGCCCGCGACCACGAGCACCACCGCGAGCGGGTGGACCTTGACGGCGGAGCCCATGAGGAGCGGCTGGAGCACGTGGCCTTCGAGCTGCTGCACGCCGAGGACGACCACGAGCATCCACAGCGCGATCCACGGACCGTTGTAGACGAGAGCGAGGAAGACGGCGACCGTTCCGGTGACCACGGCGCCGACGATCGGGACGAACGCGCCGAGGAACACGAGCACGGCCACGGGGATCGCCAGGGGCACGCCGAGGAGCGCGGCGCCCAGACCGATGCCGACGGCGTCGATGGTCGCGACGAGCAGCTGCGTGCGCGCGTAGTTGACGACGGTGATCCATCCGGCGCGGCCGGCGCCGTCGGCGGCGGGTCGCGCCTTCTTGGGGAACAGCCGCAGGGTCCAGCGCCAGATGCCTGCGCCGTCGGCGAGCAGGCACAGCAGGATGAAGAACGCCAGCACGGCGCCCGTCACGACGTGGCCGATCGTGGAGCCGATGGCGAGTGCGCCCGACCACAGCAGCTCGGCCTGCTGCTGGAGGAACGTCCAGCCCTGCGCGAGCAGGTCGTCGATCTGGTCCTCGCTCAAGTGGAGCGGGCCGTCGATGAGGTACTGCCGGAACTGCTCGACCGCGGCGACGGTGCTCGCCTGCACCGAGTCCCACTGCTGCATGATCTGCCAGACCACGAGCCACAGCAGCCCGGTCACGATCGCGACGGTGCCCACCACGGAGATGACGATCGCCAGCCAGCGCGGCACGCGGCGGCGCAGCATCCAGGCGAAGGCGGGCCATAGCAGGGCGGTGATGAGGATGGCGATGAGGAGCGGGATCACCAGCAGCTTCAGCTGGATGACGAGCCACACGCCGACGCCGATCGCCGCGGCGACGACGATCAGGCGCCACGAGTAGGCCGTCGCCAGGCGGAGGCCGCGCGGCACCGCGGCGGACGTCTCGGTGGAGACGACCCTGCTTCGGTCGCGGACGGCGTCGAAGATGGAGCCGCGGGGCTTGTCGTCGGAGCCGCTCATTGAGCCAGTCTAGGCGCGTCGCATTCCGCGCCGGTCATGAACGGCGGGCGGCGCGATGTCTGGGCCCCGGGCTACGCTGGCGCGCGTGAAGTCCTCACTCAGCGCTGCAGAGGCGCGCCGCGTGGCTCTCGCCGCCCAGGGATTCGGGCGGCCCCGGCCCACCGCCGCCGGCACCCGGCAGCTGAACGGTGCGCTGGCACGCATGGCGACGCTGCAGATCGACTCGGTCAACGTCTTCGCCCGCTCCCACTACATGCCGCTGTTCTCGCGTGTCGGCCCCTATGACACGGCCGCGCTCGACCGCCTGCTGTTCGCGCGGCGCTCACCCTACGTCGAGTACTGGGCCCACGTCGCGGCCTTCATCCCCGCGGAAGACTGGGGACTGTTCGATTTCCGCATGCAGGCCATGCGTGCGAAGTACGGCAGCAAGCCCGGCGGCTGGTTCGACGCGAACCGCGACATCGTGGACTGGGTGCGTGCCGAGCTCGCCGATCGCGGCCCGCTGCGCCCGGCTCAGATCGAGCACGACGCCAAAGAGAGTGCACGGGGTCCCTGGTGGGACTGGGACGTCGTCAAGCAGGCTCTCGAGCACCTGTGGATGTTCGGCGAGGTGGCTATCGCCGGCCGCCGCGGCTTCGAGCGACGGTACGGCCTGGCCGAGCAGGTGATCCCCCGCCATGTGCTCGAGGCACCGGTCCCCCGGGACGAGGCCGTGCGTGAGCTCACGCGTCGCGCGGCGCGCGCCTACGGCGTTGCCACCGCCGCCGACATCGCCGACTACTGGCGCATCGCCGACCGCAAGGCCGTCACAGCCGCCCTGGATGACCTCGTCGACGCCGGCGAGCTGCACCCGATCACCGTCGAAGGGTGGACGACCGCCGGTCGCCCGGCCAGAGCGTGGCTGCACGCCGACGCCGTGGTGCCGCGCAAGATCGACGCCGCCGCGATCCTGACCCCGTTCGACCCCGTCGTGTGGTTCCGCGATCGTGCTGAGCGGCTCTTCGACTTCGAGTACCGCATCGAGATCTACACCCCCGCGCCGCGCCGCCGGTTCGGCTACTACTCGCTGCCCGTCCTCATCGGCGACGACATCGTCGGCCGCGTCGACCTGAAGGCCGACCGCGCCGCCTCGAGACTGCTCGTGCAGTCCGCGTGGTGGGAGCACGGCACCCCCGCCGATGCTGCGCCTCGCCTCGCAGACGAACTCCGCCTCGCCGCATCCTGGCAAGGACTCGAGTCCCTCTCCGTCTCCCGCTGGGGCGATGCCACCGACGACCTCGCCCGGGTCCTGCCCGAGGCGACGCGCCACGAGGCGGGTCCGGCCGAGCCGGTGCCGCTCGCCGCGGACGAGCCCGGGGCAGACGCGCGCGACCTCGATGTCGAGGAGCTCGCGGGCTGATCCGTCAAGCCCGCGCGGGGTTCAGGCGCCCGGCCCGACCATTTCGAGCCCGAGCCAGCGGGCGAGGTCCTGGATCTCGGCGTCCACGGACTCTCTGACCTGTTCGGTGAACGGCTCGTCCTCATGCACGGCATGCACGCGGAGCAGGCCCGCCTTGCGGTCGGATTTGGCGTCGAGCTTTCCGACGAAGCGGTCGCCGTGAAGGATCGGCAGCGCGAAGTAGCCCCACCGCCGCTTCGCCGCCGGCTTGTACATCTCCAGCAGGTACTCGTAGCCGAAGAGCTCCTCGAGCCGGCGCCGATCGAACACGAGGCGGTCGAACGGCGACAGCAGGGCGGTGCGACCTGCGAACCGGTCTGCGGCGGCCAGGGCGTCGGCGTCCACGCGCCAGACCCCGTCGACCCCGTCGACGATGGCCGCTTCGCCGATCTCACCGACGTCGATCGGTTCGAACGGCTGGGCGATTCCCTTCACCCGCGCGATCCCGAGCGACGCGAGCCGACGCTCCGCGCGCTCGCGGCCGGCGTCCTCGTCGGTCAGCTGTGGCACATCTCGCGGGTAGACGCGGTCGGCGACATCGAACAGGCGGCCACCGGCATCCCGCGACGACACGGCCACATCGCCGCACAGCACGAGCATCTCGAGAAGCTGCATCGAGTTGCGGTTGTTCGTCCAGCCGGACGAACGCCACGACACCTGCGCGGCATCGGGGATGTCGGCCGCCCGCAGCGGACCCTCGGCACGCAGCCGCGCGAGGACCTCACGCCGGAACACCTCGTTCGCCGCGAGCCACTCCCGCGCCTGCGCGGATTCGGGTCGACGTCGCATCTCGGGGATGAGAAGGGCGAGGTCGGTCATGGCGCGGTAGAACCCGCCCCACTCGAACACCGCGCGGTCCTCTTCGAACAGGCGCGACAGGTCGGCCGGCTGGTACGGCCACCCGAGCCTGCTCCACAGGATGAGGTCGGCACTGGGCGCGATCGCCGCGGTCGGCTCGATGTTCACCACCGTGAGCGCGTCGATGGTCTCGACGATGCCGGCCGGCCTCTCAGCCGTGAGCAGCTGTCCCCGCAATGCGATGCGCCGCGCCTGCTCGCGGCTCAGCCGATGGACCATGTCCTGACGCTATCGCCGGCGTCCGACGTGAGCCGCGTCAGAACTGGACGCGCGGGGGCTCCGAGATCGCGGCACCGTCGATCACTTCGAAGAACTCGCGCTCGTGGAAGCCCAGGTTGCGCGCGAACAGGTTGTTCGGGAAGACCTTGATCTTCGTGTTGAGCTCGCGGACGCCGCCGTTGTAGAACCGGCGCGAGGCCTGGATCTTGTCTTCCGTGTCGACGATCGACTGCTGGAGCTGCAGGAAGTTCTGGCTCGCCTGCAGCTGCGGATAGGCCTCGGCCACGGCGAACAGCGACTTCAACGCCTGCTGCAGGTGTCCCTCGGCGACGCCTGCCTCAGCCGGACCCGACGCCGACAGCGTCTCGGCACGCGCCCGCGTCACGTTCTCGAACACCGCCTTCTCGTGCGCGGCGTAGCCCTTCACCGCCTCGATGAGGTTCGGCAGCAGATCCGCACGACGCTTGAGCTGCACCGTGATGTCGCTCCATGCCTCATCCACCCGCACATTCAGCTGGACGAGCGAGTTGTACGTAGCCCAGAGATAGATGCCGATGATGACGACGAGCGCCACCACGATGAGGACCGGGATCAGCCATTCCATTGCCGAGGCTCCGTTCGATAGTGCCCTCATCCTACCGACGCGAAACCCCCTCGCATGTGGGGTTATCCCCGACTCTCAGCCGTTACCCACCGAGCACGCGATCGAGGTACGGGTTGCGGAACAGCCGCTGCGGGTCGAGACGGTCGCGCAGGGCGACGAAGTCGTCGAATCGGGGGTAGCGCGACCGCAGCGTGTCGGCGCCGAGGGTGTGCATCTTGCCCCAGTGCGGCCGACCGTCGAAGCCGAGCATGATCTCCTCGACCGCCTCGAAGTACTCGGTCGGGTCCTCGCGCCAGTAGCGGTGGACTGCGATGTACCCGGAGTCGCGTCCGTGAGCCGTCGACAGCCAGCGGTCGTCGGCGGCCGCGACCCGCACCTCGATCGGGAACCCGATCCGCCAGCCGCGGTCATCGATGAGCGCGCGCATCGCCTCGAACGCGGGGCGCAGGTTCTCGACCGGCACCGCGTACTCCATCTCGCGGAACCGCACGGACCGGTTCGTCGCGAAGACGCGGGCCGAGGCATCCGTGAACTCCCGATTCCCCCAGATCTTCGCCGACAGCCGGTTGATCGGCGGCACGAGCGCCGGGATCGCCGCGCCGGCCGCGCACGCGACCTGATGGACACCCGTGCCGACGAGGGTGTCGTCGATCCATTTGCCCACGGCGGGGAGAGGATGCCGCGGCGCGCTCTCGGGAAGCCGCGTGTTGGTCTTGGTCATCGCGCGGTCGGTGTGCGGGAACCAGTAGAACTCGAAGTGGTCGGCCGCCGCCGCGCGCTCGTCGAGGGCGCCGAGGACCTCCTGGAGGTCCTCGGACTGCTCGACCGCGTGCAGCACGAAAGCGGGCACACATTGGATCGTGACCTCGACGAGGATGCCGAGGGCGCCGAGCCCGAGGGCCACCGCCGGCACGAGCTCGGGGTTCTCGTCCTCGCTCACGGTGAACAGCTCGCCGGAGGCCGTCACGAGGGTGGCGCCGACGACCTGGCCCGCGATGCCGGTGAAACGCTCCCCCGTGCCGTGCGTACCGGTCGAGATCGCCCCCGCGATCGACTGGCGGTCGATGTCGCCGAGGTTCTCCATCGCGAGGCCGAACGGCGCGAGCAGCGACGGGACCTCGTGCAGGCGCGTGCCCGCCAGAAGAGTCACCCGTGCACGGTCGACGTCGACCGAGACGAGCCCGCTGAGATCGCGGAGCTCGAGGAGCGCGCCCGGGGCCACCGCGATGCCGGTGAAGCTGTGGCCGGCGCCGACCGCCTTGATCGGCATGTGCTGCGCCGCCGCCGCGACGACGGCGCGCTGCACCGCCGCGACGGTGCGGGGGAACTCCAGGCGCTGCGGCCGCACCGACTCCGTGCGGCCCCAGTTGCGCCACACTCCTCCGGGACGGGTCACAGGAACGCCTTACCCTCGCCGCGGTAGGTCGCCACCTCCCCCACCCTGGTGTCGCCGTCGACGAGGTGGTACCGATCCACGCGCTCCGCGAGCTCGCCGCTCTTGGAATGGCGGAACCAGACACGGTCGCCCACCCGGAGATCGTGCGCCGCGTCGCCGCGCAGCGGCGTCTGCACCTCGCCGGCGCCCTCGCGGGGCGCCATGCGCAGGCCGCCGGGCCACACCGCCCGGGGCTGACGCGACTCGAGTGCCGGTCCGGAGGCGATCCATCCGCCCCCGAGCACGGTCGCGACGTCGGGGGCGGGCTTGCGCACCACCTCGAGCGCGAACGCCGCGGCCGGCGCGGGGTCGAATGCGCGGTAGCCGTCGAACAGGTGGCCGGCGAGCAGGCCGCTACCGGCGGTGACCTCGGTGACGGCCTGATCGGATGCCGTGAGCTCGAGGGATCCGGTCCCGCCGCCGTTGACGAACTCGAGCGGGGCGATGTCGCGCAGCGACGCGACAATGGCGCCGCGGCGATCCAGGAGTTCGGCGGCCGAGCGGCGCTGCATCCAGCGGATCACGGCGTCGCCGGATCCGGTGGCATCGCCCTGACCGGCGATCTGGGCCTCGTACATCATGAGGCCCACGAGGCGGAATCCGGGGCGGGCGGCGATCGACCGTGCAAGCGCGGCCACCTCCGCCGCCTCGTGCACAGGCGAGCGGAGCACGCCGATGTGCCCGAGGGCCGGCGCGCGCCAGGAGGCGTCCGCGTCGATCGCCACGCGGATCTCGGGCCGCGCACCGGGCGCGGCGACGGCGTCGACGAGGTCGAGCTGCGCCAGGTCGTCGACCATCAGCGTGATGCGCGATGCCGCGGTCTCGTCGGCGGTCAGTGCGGCGATCGCGGCACGGTCGGCCGTCGGGTAGCCGAGCACGATGTCGTCCATCGTCTCGGCAAGCCACAGCGCCTCGGGAAGGGTGAACGCGAGGATGCCCTGGTAGCCGGGCAGGGCCAGGACGGCGTCCAGCACCTCGCGCACGCGGACCGATTTGCTGGCGACGCGGATCGGCACACCGCCGGCCCGCACCACGAGGTCGAGCGCGTTGTACCGCAGCGCCTCGGCGTTGATGGCGGCCACGGGGCCGCTCACGCCCGCCACGGCATGGCTCATGGCGTCCCAGTAGGACGCGGGGTGGTCCCACGGCTTCGTCGCCGTGGGCGTGGACAGAAGATCGAGACTCATACGGCTCGCTTCGGGTGCGTGCGCATCGCCCCAGCCTAGAGCGCTGGGAGCGGTTCCGATGACCGGCTGTGGAAGGTCGCCTGCACCCGCTCGCGCCGAGGCGATCCGGCAGTCAGTCGTTCGCCCTCGCGGCGCGCTCCTGCTCGACCTCGTCCTCGGCACCGTAGACCGCGATCGGCGGGGCACCCATGAACAGCGCGGTGAACTTCCACCACCAGCCGTTCTTCGGGGTGCTCGGCGCGGCTTCGCCCTGCCGGTCCGTGCTGTGCTCGTTCATGCCGGGACCCTTTCGCGGTTTTGCCCAGGTTAGCGGGCCTTCTCGGTGAACGCGAGGGGCGGGCGGGAGTACCCCCGGTGGGATTCGAACCCACACTTGGGCGAGTTTAAGTCGCCTGCCTCTGCCGTTGGGCTACGGGGGCGGGTCGCGTGCCGCCGGGAACGCGAATGCCGCAGGCTCATCTTCTCAGACGAGCCTGCGGCATCCGGCGTTCGACGTCAGTTCGCGGCGACCTTCTCGGCGTCGGCCGCGGCCTTCGCCGGAGCCTTGCGCGCGGGCGCCTTCTTGGCCGGCGCGGCTGCCGGAGCAGCCTTGTCGGCGGGCGCCTCGACCGGCTGCGGCGGGCGCGGGCGCGCTGCGAACTCTTCGAAGACGTACCGCGGGTTCTGGACGGTCGACAGGTTCACCATGTCGCGGCCCAGCCAGAAGTTGTTCCACCAGCCCCACAGCACGCGCCACTTGCGCTCCCACGAGGGCATCGCCAGGCCGTGGTAGCCGCGGTGGGCGAGCCACGCGATCCAGCCCTTGAGGGCGATGTTGCCGGACTGGAACACACCGACCCAGAGGCCGAGGCCCGCGACGGCACCCAGGTTCTTGTGGATGTACTGACGGGGCACCTCGCCGCGCAGCACGGCGACGAGGTTCTTCGCGAGGAGCTTCGCCTGACGCACGGCGTGCTGGGCGTTGGGCACGCAGTAGCCGCCCACGCCGCCGCCCGTGAGGTCGGGCACGGCCGAGACGTCGCCGGCGGCCCAGGCGCCCTCGACGACCTCGTCCTCGGTGCCGACACGGAGGTCGGCGCGGGTGCGGATGCGACCGCGCTCCTCGACGGGCAGATCGCCGCCGCGCACCACGGTCGGGTTCGCCATGACGCCGGCGGTCCAGATGATGAGGTCGCTCGGGATGGTCTCACCGGTCGACAGCTCGATGTTGCCGCCGACGGCGCCGGTCACCTGCGTGTCGAGGTGCACCGAGGCGCCGCGCTTCGCGAGGTTCTTGAGCACCCACTCGCTCGTCTTCAGCGACACCTCGGGCATGATGCGCCCCATGGCCTCGATGAGGTGGAAGTGCGTGTCGTCGAAGGTCAGCTGCGGGTAGCTCTTGACCAGCGAGGAGGCGAGCGAGCGGAGCTCGGCGAACACCTCGATGCCCGCGAAGCCGCCGCCGACCACGACGACCGTCAGCAGACGGTCGCGCTCGGGACCGGCGGGCAGGGTCGACGCCTTGTCGAAGTTCGACATCAGCTTGTCGCGGATCGCGACGGCCTCTTCGATCGTCTTCAGGCCGATCGCGTTGTCGGCGATGCCGGGGATCGGGAAGGTGCGCGAGACGGCGCCCGCGGTGACGACGATCTGGTCGTACTCGAGCTCGTACGGCTCGCCCGCGATCGGAGTGATCGTGGCGACCTTGTTCGCGTGGTTGATGCCGGTCACCTTGGCGGCCACGACGTTCGTCTTCTTGAGGTGACGGCGCAGCGCGACGACCGAGTGGCGGGCCTCGATCGAGCCGGCGGCGACCTCGGGGAGGAACGGCTGGTACGTCATGTAGGGCAGCGGGTCGACGATCGTCACGTCCGCTTCACCCTTGCGCAGATGCTTCTCGAGCTTCCAGGCCGTGTAGAAGCCTGCGTATCCGCCACCGACGATGAGGATCTTGGGCACGGTGTTGGTCACGGTTTGGAGTACTCCTCCTGTGTCAGCGGCTCGGCGCGCGGGACGCCAATCGGATGCGTCGGACAGCAGCGGTGACGCCGAGCGCCACCAGTATAGCCGTCGCAGTGACCAGCAGGAGCGGGAGGGTGCCGTAGATGACGGTGTCCCGATCCGGAAGAAGCGGCGATGCGGCGCGCGTCGCGGGATCGGCGTCCGGCAGCGGCGGAACCTCCACGGGTGCGGTCGGCTCCTCCGGCAGCGGCGCGACCGGCGCCCGGCGGTACAGGCGCACCCAGTCTTCGAGACTGCCCATGGGGTTGGCGGTGACGCTCGGGATGCTCGCGGTGACGGCGGCCGCGGCATCCACCAGTCCATAGCCGTAGAGGACGTCCGGCACGTCCTTCGCGCCCGCTGCGGGGCGAGCCGTCTTGATGATGCGGTTGATCACGTTGTTCGCGTCGAGTTCGGGGTGCGCCGCCCGCACGAGCGCGGCGATCCCGGCGACGATGGGGGCCGCGCCGCTGGTGCCGTCCCACGAGACGAGCGTCGAGTCGGCGGAGACCCCGATGAGCTCCTCGCTCGGCGCCGTGACCCCGATCGTGATGCCCTGCGTCGACGCCTCGACGCTGGCCTTGCCCGATCGGTCGACGCCGCCCACCGTCAGCACCCCCGGGATCGTCGCGGGTGCGCCGACGCGCGTCGTGCCGCTCCCCCGGTTTCCCGCGGCGACGACGATGACGACGTCGTGCTCGAAGGCATACAGGAAGGCGTCGTCCCAGCTCTCCGGCCAGTCCGGCACGTTCGTCGTCAGCGACATGTTGATGACGTCCGCGCCGTTGTCGACCGACCAGCGGATCGCGTCGGCGATCTGGTCGGAGAAGGGCCGCGGCGCCGAAGAGCCGAACGCGACCGACACCGACAGCAGCTGCGCCTCGGGCGCGACGCCGATCATTCCGCTGTCCGGGCCGGTGCCCCTGCCCGCGGCGAGCGAGGCGACCCAGCTGCCGTGGTCCTTGTCGACGGCGCCGACGGGCGTGCGCCCGTCGGGTGAGCCGGCGCCCGAGACATCCGTTCCCCCGGCGACCGCACCGTCGAACGCGACGGGTCCGCGGCCGATCCCGGTGTCGATGACCGCGATCTTCACGCCGGCGCCGCGCGTGGTCTCCCATGCCTTCTCGACGCCGTAGTCGGTGAGCCAGTACTCGGCGCTGCGCACCGGGTCGTCGGCAGGAGACGCCTGCGCGGCCGCGGGGCCCGCCACGACGAGAGTCGTCGCGACGGCGGCCGCGGCGACGGCCGCGAGCAGGCGCCGGATCATCCGCCCGATCCCGGCTGCGCGCAGACGCAGCGCTCGGGCGACCATGAGGACATGGCCAGTGCGCGGTCGCCGATCGGGTTGACGCCCGGGCCGGCGGCGAGGGCATGGCCGGCGAGCGCGTGCAGGCACTTCACACGCGTCGGCATGCCGCCGGCGGAGATCCCGGCGATCTCGTCGACCTCACCGAACTCGGCGCGGTCCCGCAGGTAGGCCTCGTGCGCACGCAGGTAAGCGGCGGCGACCTCCTCGTCGGCGAGCTCGTCCTGAAGCTCCCGCATGACGTGGTCGGCTTCGAGGCCCGACATCGCGGCGGTCGCGGCGGGGTGGGTGAGGTAGTAGAACGTCGGGAACGGCGTGCCGTCGGGAAGGCGCGGCGACGTCGCCACCACCGTGGGGTTGCCGCACACGCAACGCGCGGCGATGCCGACGACGCCGCGCGCGGGACGACCGAGCTGTTCCTGGAGCACGGCGAGGTCGGCGTCGCTGACAGAGGGGTACGGCGGGGTCGTCACAGAGGTGCTCCTTGGTCGGGCCCAGGCTACCGGCGCCACCTGGGACGGTCCTGGGCCACGCGGCGGACGAACGCGCCGCCGTCATCCCGGCGGCCGGCGTCGCTCACGGCGTCGGGGTGGTCGAGGGTTCGGGGTCGGGTACGCCCACGGTCACGGGCGCCACGGTCTGCGCGAGACCGGCCTCGGTGACCGAACGCACCAGCTTCGCCATCCAGTCCGCATCGGCGGCCCGGAGCTCGTCGCTCACCGGATCCTGCTCCTGCGGCGCGAGCTCGGGCGGCAGATCGTCATCGACGAGGTACACCACCTCGCCGGGCTTCACGTAGTACAGCCGCTCGCGCGCCTGCGTGGTGATGTACGCGGGGTCCTGCCAGCGGTCGCGCTGCGATTCGAGTTCGGCGACGTCGTCGCGGCTGACCTGCACCGCCGACTCGAGCGCGGCGACCTGCTGGCGCTGGTCGACGTAGGTGCCGATCGTGGGCACGAGCACGAAGGCCGCGAGGACGACCAGGCCCATCATGATGACCATGAAGCCGGAGAGACGGATGCCTCCGAGCCATGCCCGCACGTCGACCGGGCGACGTGCGCTCACAGGGCGGCGACGAGGCGCACCGGCACCGCCGCCTGTCGCCGGGGTACGAGAAGGGGGAGCCGTCGTCTTGGCCACGGCTCCCCCTCCTGTTACGGCGTACTCAGTGCATCAGCCCTTGAAACGGGGGAACGCTCCGCGGCCCGCGAACACCGCGGCCTCGCCGAGCTCCTCTTCGATGCGCAGAAGCTGATTGTATTTCGCGACGCGCTCGCTGCGGGCGGGCGCGCCGGTCTTGATCTGACCCGCGTTGACCGCGACCGCGAGGTCGGCGATGGTGGTGTCCTCGGTCTCGCCCGAACGGTGCGACAGCATCGAGCGGTAGCCGTTCTGGGTGGCGAGGGCGATCGCGTCGAGCGTCTCCGACAGCGTGCCGATCTGGTTCACCTTCACCAGCAGCGCGTTGCCGACGCCGAGGTCGATGCCGCGCTGCAGGCGCTCGGGGTTGGTGACGAACAGGTCGTCGCCGACGAGCTGGACCTTCTTGCCGATCTTGTCGGTGAGGTCCTTCCACGCGTCCCAGTCGTCCTCGGCGAGGGCGTCCTCGATCGTGACGACGGGGTAGTTCGCCACGAGATCGGCGTAGTAGTCGGTCAGCTGCTCGGCCGACCAGGCCTTGCCCTCGACGGTGTACACGCCGTCCTTGAAGAACTCGGTCGCCGCGACGTCGAGGCCGACGCCGATGTCCGTGCCCGGGGTGAACCCTGCCTTCTCGATCGCCTTGATGAGGAAGTCGAGGCCCTCGCGGTTGCTGGGCAGGTCGGGAGCGAATCCGCCCTCGTCGCCGAGCCCGGTCGAGAAGCCCGCGGCCTTGAGCTCGCCCTTGAGGACGTGGTAGACCTCGGTGCCCCAGCGCAGCGACTCGGCGTACGTGTCGGCGCCGATCGGGGCGAGGAAGTACTCCTGGAAGTCGATGCCGTTGTCGGCGTGCTCGCCGCCGTTGATGACGTTGAACAGCGGCACGGGCAGGACGTGCGCGTTCGGGCCGCCCAGGTAGCGGAACAGCGGCAGGTCGGCCGAGTCGGCGGCGGCCTTGGCGACCGCGAGCGAGACGCCGAGGATGGCGTTCGCACCGGTGCGCGACTTGTTCTCGGTGCCGTCGGTGGCGATGAGGATCTCGTCGACGAGACGCTGCTCGCTCGCCTCGACGCCCTCGATCGCGGGGCCGAGCTCGTCGATGACGGCCGCGACCGCCTTCAGCACGCCCTTGCCGCCGTAGCGGCTCTTGTCGCCGTCGCGCAGCTCGTACGCCTCGAAAGCGCCGGTCGACGCGCCGGAGGGGACGGCGGCGCGCTGGACGATCCCGTCGTCGAGCAGCACCTCCACCTCGACGGTCGGGTTTCCGCGCGAGTCGAGGATCTCACGGGCGCCTACAGCCTCGATCTGTGCCACAGGGGGTCTCCTTGCTTGGTGGAGGGTGGTTCGTCGGAGCGTCGTCGGTCCGCCCAAGAGTCTAGTGATGACGGATGCCGCGGCCGGAAGAATCCGTCATACGACGAGTGCGATCGCGATCCCGTCGTAGCCCTTGGCGTCGAGCGTCTGGATGGCGGTCGCGTCGAACCGCGGGTCGCGGCCGAGCATCTCGAGCCCGCGCTGCACCCCGATTATCTGGGGATTCTCGGTCGCGGGGTTGGCGACCTCACCACCGCGGACGGTGTTGTCGACCATCACGACGGTGCCAGGTCGCCCGAGCCGGGCGGCCCAGTCGAGGTAGATCGTGTTGGACTCCTTGTCGGCGTCGATGAAGACGAGGTCGAACGGCTCGCCTCCCTCGAGCGTCGGCAGCACGTCGGCGCCGCGGCCCAGCCGGATCTCGACCTTGTCGCCTACCCCGGCGCGGTCGACGTTCGCGCGGGCGAGCTCCGCGTTGAGGGGCTCGGCCTCGATCGTGACGACCCGGCCGTCGGTGGGGATGCCGCGCGCGAGCCAGATCGTCGAGTATGCGCCGAGGGTGCCGATCTCGAGCACGCGACGGGCACCCGACATGCGCGCGAGCAGGTGGATGAACTTCCCGTTGACCGGCGCGACCTCGATCGCCGGGAGGCCCGCGTCGTTCTGGTCGGCGACCGCCTGATCGAGGCCCGGATCGTGCCCGACCAGCAGCTCGGTGAGGTACGCGTCGACGCGACGCCAGGTGTCAGGGGTGGGATCGGCCATGCCCCTCAGCCAATCCGGCCACCCGCCGGGCGTCAAGACCTGGTGGCTGCCCGCGCGACGAGTGCCTCGAGGAGCGCCGCCGCCGTGCCGGCGTCGTCGACGGTCACGACGAACCGCTTGCCGCTGCGACGGAGCAGCTCGATGGCCTCCCCCGTGCGCAGCACGACGCCGAATCGGCGCCCGGTGCTGAGGCGGAGCCCCCAGCCGCCGAACTCCCCCATCGGGTTCACCTCCACGCGCGCCGCCGAGACGACGTCGGTGAGCGGCACGTGGAACCGCGGGATGCCCAGCACCGAGTCGACGTGCAGGCCGGTGTCATCGACCCTGACGTGGAACGCGAGCGTCGTCGCGGCGAACGCGAGGAGCAGGAGCGCGATGCCTGCGAGGAGCCAGGTGAGCAGCGGCTCGGCCCCCGTCAGCCAGGCGACGGCAGCCGCGACGGCGACGACGAGCACGGCGGCGACGATGGCGATCGCTCCTCCCGTGTTCATCGCGGTGGCCCGCACCCACACCGCCCGCTCGCTGGGCGAGAGCGCGAGCGGCGTCGCCGGCGAGGCCGCGGCATCCGTCGCCTCCTGCGCGGGCTGGACGTACCACGCGCCGATGCCGGCCGCCGCGGCCACTGCCACCGATGCCACCAGCGCGCCCCACACGGTCGGCGCATCGGCACCGCTGTCGAGGCCGGCCTGCATCGCGTACGTGAGTGTGAAGAGCGCCGTCGTCAGTGCCGACGTCGCCGCCGCCGTCGCCCCCATGAGGCGATACGTCTCGCCGCGCTCGCCACGACGCAACCCCGGCAGCGTGGTCAGCGCGATCAGCAGCGGGATGCCGAGCCCGAACGCGACGGTCATCAGCGGCTGCGTCCACGCGGGGGCGAAGCCATCGGCCCCGGCGGCATTCCAGTGGATCGCGACCGTCGACGGCACGTGTGGCAGCAGCACGAGCTGCACTGCGACGCCGATGGCGACGAGCACGACGGGCAGCCACACCGCCACCAGCACGAAGCGGCGGACGACCGGGTCGGAGGGGTCAGCGGGCGTTGCGTTCGTCATGGGCGGCGATCTCCTTCACGAGGGCGGCGAGTGCGTCGGACGGGAGCCCCGCCGCACGCGCCCGCGCGACGAGGTCGTGGATGTCGTGGTGGAGGGACTCGAGGGTCGCCGCCTGCGCGGTGACCACCGCACCGCGTCCTCTCCGCAACTCGACGAGCCCCTCGTCGCGGAGGTCCTGATAGGCGTGCAGCACCGTGTGGACGTTGACGCCGAGTGCGGCCGCGATCTCACGGGCCGCGGGAAGGCGATCACCCGGCTGCACGCGGCCGGCCGCGGCATCCGCTCGCACGGACGCGGCGATCTGCGCGAACAGCGGCGCATCGCTCTCTGGATCGATCCTCACCAACACGCATTAATTCTATGACAACTAGAACAACTTCGGACCGAATTGTGGAGATCGACCAATCGAATGCGGCACGCGGGGCGCGGTCGACCATGCTGGGGCCCATGCGCGTGACCCCTCGAC
The DNA here is from genome assembly GCF_042266945.1 of Microbacterium sp. NPDC056057. Classification (NCBI taxonomy): domain Bacteria; kingdom Bacillati; phylum Actinomycetota; class Actinomycetes; order Micrococcales; family Microbacteriaceae; genus Microbacterium; species Microbacterium sp. NPDC056057. The sequence goes on along the minus strand of NZ_JBHJWS010000004.1, from coordinate 406,088 downwards.
GCCTCGCCATCGGCATGAGCCTGTGGATCCCCAACCTCTTCAGCGGCATCCGAGTGCGGAGGTTCGCCGACGACTGGACGAGTGCCACCGTAGAACTGCGTGTCAACGTCTTCACCCGCAACTACGTGAAGACGGCTTTCGGCGGCTCGATGTCGGCGATGACGGATCCGTACTACTTCATGCTGGTGATGCATCAGCTCGGGCGGGATTACGTCGTGTGGGACACCCGCGGCGAGATCGAGTTCCTGAAGCCCGGTCGCGGAGTGCTCACCGCGCACTTCGCCGTGCCGCGCGAGAAGGCCGAAGAGCTCCGTGTGCGGGCACACGCAGGGGCGAAGGTGCTGGAGTGGTTCGAGACCGACATCACCGATGCCTCCGGCGACGTCGTCGCCCGCGTGCGCCGCGAGGTCTACGTGCGCGAGAAGAAGCGCGTGACCACGGCGTCGGCGAGCGGCGTCTAGGGCTCAGCGGTCGGCGCGGTAGTCCGTCGCTGTGAACCCCAGCACTGCGCGGAAGTCGTTCGCGAGGTGCGCCTGATCGGCGTAGCCGAGCTCGGCGGCGATGTCGGCCAACGGAGCGTCGGGATCCTCGCGCACGCGCTGCGCCGCCTCCTGCAGTCGCCGGCGCCGGATCATCGCAGCCGGCGACAGACCGACCGTGCGGTGCGCGAGCCGCTGCAGGGTGCGCACTGACACGCGGAGGCGTTCGGCCGCGTCGTCGAGCCGGAGGATCGTCGGGTCGCTCATCAGCAGGTCCGCCATCGCGTTCGCGAGGCGCGCGTCGGACGTCGGCGGCCCGACGCGCTCGACGAGCCACTCCGAGACCGCTGCCGCGGCCGCATCGAGGTCGGGCATGGCCGCCGACACCGCGTGCTGCAGGTTCGGCTCGTCGAAGATGGTGTGCGCATCGACCAGGTCGCTCGGTGCGTCGTACAGCCGGGCGAACGCCGCGGGCTTCAGCAGAGCGCCCACAGCCCAGCCGCTCCCCCGGAGCTCGCGCTCCGAGGCCCGCGTCGTGGCGCCCCACAGCGTGACACCGTCCGGCTCGACGACGAGGTTCGCGGCCGGATAGCCCAGGACGGGTTGACGGGACACGACCGTCTCGGGAAGGTCCCACTGCGGGATCCAGAACCATTCGACGAGAGTGGATGCCTCGCCCTCCGGCGCGAGCCGCGTGAAGCTCGGCAGTCGCTCCGGGTAGAGCACCCCGCGCGTCGGATCGGTCACTCCGTCACGGTAGTGCGCAGGTCGGACACCCGGGACCGAGGGTGTCGCGAATCTCCAAGACCGCAGCATCCGTCCGTCGCGAGCATGGGCTCATGAGCACTCAGAACATGACCGGCGCGACCGGCGCCCACACGACCGACGGCCGCCCGAACGGCGCGACCAGCCTCACCCCCTTCCTCGCGATCCGCGGGGCCAAGGAGGCGCTCGACTTCTACCGCGACGTGTTCGGCGCGCGCGTGACCGACGTCACCGAGTTCGATGGGCTCGTCGTGCATGCCGGGCTGGACTTCGGCCTCGGCATCCTCCAGATCGGCGAGCCTTCGTCCGCGTACGGGCTCGTCCCCGCCCCGGAGGGCGACGACGACTGCTACTCGATCGGCATCTACGTGCCCGACGCCGACGCGGTGACCGCCCGCGCGGTCGCCGCCGGCGCGACCGTGCGCGAGGAGCCGTCCACCTTCGTGTCGGGCGACCGGTACGCCAGCGTGCGCGACCCGTTCGGCGTGCGGTGGTCGATCATGACGCGTGTCGAGGACATCTCGGAGGAGGAGAGCGCGGCTCGCGTCGCGGAGTGGGCCGCCTCGGTCAGCGCGGGCTGACCGCGTCCTCCCGCGCGGCGGCGAGTTCGGCGAGGAGGGCGGGCAGCAGCGCCTCGGCGGTGCGGCGGTAGCCGAGCGCGCTCGGGTGGAACCGGTCGAGGCTGAACATCTCGTCGGGCTGGGTCACGAAGAACGGCCCGACGGCCCGGCCGAGCGACACGGCGCGCGCACCGGTCCGGGCTGCGGCGACGGCCTGGGCGTCGGCCAGCTGGCGCGACAGCCGCGAGCCGAGGGCGCGCAGCGGCTGGGGCACAGGGCGCAGCGCGCCGAGGTCGGGGCAGGTGCCGACGACGACCACTGCTCCGCGCGCGCGGAGGCGCACGATCGCCTCCTCGAGGTGGGCGACCGAGGTCGACACCGGCACGCGGTGCGTGATGTCGTTGCCACCCACGACGATGACCGCGGCGTCCGGGCGGTAGTCGGCGGGCAGCGCGTCGACCTGAGCGGCGAGCACCGACGACTCCGAGCCCACGATCGCCGCGGTGCGCAGCCGCACCGGGCGGCGCTCGGCCCGGGCGAGGCCCTTCGCCAGGCGGGCGCCGAGCGTGTCCTTGCGCCGTTCCGCGCCGAGCCCGGCGGCGATCGAGTCGCCGAGAACGACGAACTCGAGCGGCGGGCCGTCGAATCGGCGGGCCCAGACCCGGTCGGCGTCGAGCGCCTCCTCGCCGAGCGGCTTGCCGATGCGACGCCGCGCGACCGCCGCCTGCCGCTTCAGCACGGCACGACCGCCGAGCAGGACGATCCCCGCACCCAGCGCGATCCCCGCCGCACCGACGACGACGGACCGCGGCACGATCTGACGCGAACGAGCCATGCCCCCATGCGACAACAGCCGGGTGAACGGATGCTGACGCCCCACTGACGCGCCGGTGCGGCGCCGCGCACCCACGCGATCGGTCGCCGGACCGTCCCGCCTCCGCGCACAGGTTCAGTCGCGAAGTCCGGACTCCGCCGCACGGCGCACAGGTTCAGTCGCGAAGTCCGGACTCCGCCGCACACTGGGCCCTGTATCCCTGCGATTCCGGGACCCCCACACACCAAGCGAACGCACACACATGTGACAGGCGTCGACCATCCTGCGAAGTCCGGACTTCGCAGCGTGTCGTCGCAGGCGAGCCGCGAAACCCGGACCGCAGCCGGGCCACCGTCTACGACGCGGTCAGATCTTCCACGGCGGCGGCGACGCGGCGCTCGCGGGTCTCCGGACGCTTCGCCTCGGTCACCCCGCGTGCGAGCTCCTTGCGCCGGGTGAACGTCAACGCGTCGAACGCGGCCCGCGCGCCCGCGGCCTCGAGCGCGGCGGCCAGGTCGGCGGGAACCTCGACCTCGCGCTCGGCGGTGTCGAGGTCGATCGTGGCATCGACCTCGTCGCCGATCTCGACGCCCAGCTCGGCACGCACCGCCTTCGAGAACCCGATGAGGTTTCGCCCGCCCATCACGCCGAGACGCACCCGCGCGGTGCGCCCGCCGATCCCGACGACGACCGCCGCGCGCTTGCCGCCGCCGAGCTCGACGACCTGCTCGTCGGTCAGTTCGATGGCCGTGGCCGGGCCCATCGGCGCGAGCACGGTGTGGATCTGCAGCGTCATGGCCCCATCCTCGCGGGCGCGGGGGCAGCCGCGGAACCCCGAACCGCCGGTTCTTCACCGCAGGCTAAAGTTCGCCCGTGACCTCCCCCGCGCTCCAGCGCCGACTCGGGCTCGGCGACGCCGTGTTCATCGGCCTCGGCTCGATGGTCGGTGCCGGCGTCTTCGCCGTGTGGGCGCCGGCAGCGGATGCCGCGGGCACCGGTCTGCTCATCGGCCTCGCGATCGCCGCCATCGTCGCGTTCGGCAATGCGACCTCGTCCGCGCAGCTGGCCGCCGCCTACCCGACGTCGGGTGGAACGTACGCCTACGGGCGCGCGGAGCTCGGCCCCTGGTGGGGGTTCGTGGCGGGCTGGGGCTTCGTCATCGGCAAGATCGCGAGCTGCGCGGCGATGGCGCTGACCTTCGCCGCATACGCCGCGCCTGCGGGGTGGGAGCGCGCCGTCGCCATGGCGGCCGTCGTGGCGCTCACCGCCGTCAACTGGTTCGGCGTCACACGCACCGCCGGCGCCGCGCGCGTGATCGTCGTGATCTCGCTCGGCGCGCTGGGCGCGGCCATCACCGCCGCCTTCTCGGCGGGCTCCACCCCGGACTGGTTCACGGCCGAGACGGTATGGGCGGGCGGCGGCTACGGCATCCTCCAGTCCGCCGGTCTGCTGTTCTTCGCGTTCGCCGGGTACGCGCGCATCGCCACGATGGGCGAGGAGGTGCGCGATCCGCGCCGCGTCATCCCGCGGGCGATTCTGATCGCGTTCCTCATCGCGCTCACGGTGTACGCCGTGGTCGCTGTCGCGGTGCTGAGCGCACTGGGCCCCGACGCCGTCGCCGCGTCGACCGCTCCGGTCGCCGACGCCGCAGCGCAGTCGGGCTGGGCGTGGATCGACGTCGTGGTGCGCATCGGCGCCGCGGCCGCCTCGCTCGGCGCGCTGCTCGCGCTCCTCGCCGGAGTGAGCCGCACCGCGTTCGCGATGTCGCGCGAGCGGGATCTCCCCGGCTTCCTCGACGCGGTGCACCCGCGGTGGCATGTGCCGCACCGCGCCGAGCTCGCCGCGGCCGCGATCGTCGTGCTGCTCGTGGCGCTCGTCGACCTCCGCGGCGCGATCGGCTTCTCATCGTTCGGGGTGCTGCTGTACTACTTCGTCGCGAACGTCGCCGCCTTCCGCCAGCGCGGCGACGCGCGGCGCTACCCGGTCGTGCTGCAGATCATCGGGGCGATCGGATGCCTCGTCCTCGCGGTGACGCTGCCGTGGCAGTCCGTCGTGGCCGGAGTGGTCGTCGTCGCGGTCGGGGTCGCTTACCGGGCCCTGCGTCTGCGTCGCCGATTCACGCCCCCGGCGTGACGGCCGGAACCCCGCGGTCCCTGACGAGGTAGATCCACGGGAAGGCCCGGCAGCCCACCTCCCAGCCGTCGGCCTGCTCGGCCGCGAGGGAGGCCCGCCACAGGATGCGGCGGTGCTCCCACTGCGTGTCGGTGCGGACCATGCGATGGGCGAGGGTGCCGGCCTCCACCGTGCGCCAGCCCGCGCGCCCCGCGAGCTCCAGCTCGGCCATCTCGTCGAAGGCCGTCACGGGTCCGAGCCAGCGTTCCGCAGCCAGGTCGCCGACGGCGACCCGGGACGACCCGGCACGGCCCCCGAACCGCTGCTGCGCGGCCTGGCGCGTCATCCCGAGCTCGGATCCGATTCGCGCCCAGCTCGCGCCCCCGGCCCGCGCCGCGGTGACGGCACTCTGGAGGATCGCCCGCACCTCGTGTTCCGCGCGCGCACCGGCGGCGACGAGGGCGAGGTGCTCGTCGTCGGTCAGCGCCTGATCGGGGCCGATGCCGGCATCCGCCAGCACCGCGCGACCGATCACGTCGGCGAGATCGGTCACCCGCGTCCGTCCCGGCTCGGAAGCCATGTGCCGCGCGACGACGGCCGGCGCAGCCCGTTGGCATAGCCCCAGAAGTACATGCCGACGGCAGCAAGACCGATGCCCACGCCGATGACGACGCCCCCGCCGAAGCCCTCCCAGTCGAAGCCGATGCTGAGGACAACGAGGCCGAGACCGATGACGATCGAGACGATGGCCACGCTCACGAGACGGCCGGGGGTGGCGGAACTACGAGGTGTCGAAGTGCTCATGGTGTCAACCTAATCTTGACGCAGGCTCGGCGTCAAGAATCAGTTGACATTATCCGAGCGGCTTGACCTCGAGGGCGTCCGCAGTCGTGCCCGCGCCGACCGTCGCGAAGGCGGTGTAGCCGTCGGATGCTGCGCGCTCGAGGAGCGCCTTCAGGTTCTTGGTCCTCTGCTCGAGGCGCACACGCGATCCCTGGCGCACCAGCCCGGCCTTGAGCGCGAGGAGCTCCCCCTCGGAGACGTCGCGGTCGTGGACGAGGACGACGGCCGGGGCCGCAGCATCCGTCCGCTCCGCCACCAGGTCGACGATGCGCTCGAAGCCGATCGAGAACCCGACCGCGGGCACGTCCTGCCCGAGGAAGCGGCCGATCATGCCGTCGTAGCGGCCACCGCCGCCGAGCGAGTAGTCGACCGACGGGTGCGCCAGTTCGAAGATCGTGCCGGTGTAGTAGCCCATGCCGCGCACGAGGAACGGGTCGAACACGAGCGGGATGTCTCCCTCGAGCTCCGTCGCCGAGCCGCGCGCGGCCGCCACCGCCGCGCCGATGCCGACGAGGTGCGCGACGATCTCGTCGGGCGCGCCCTCGGGCAGCGCCTTGCGGATCTGGCGCTCGCCGTAGGGGTTGTACTCGAGGGTCATCGGGCGGCGCAGGAACGCCTCGAACGCGTCCACCGCGCCGGCGGTCGCGCCGCGCTCGCGCAGCTCGGCGACGATGCCGTCGGGGCCGAGCTTGTCGAGCTTGTCGATCGTGATGAGGACGCCCGGGCGCTCGTCGGAGGCGAAGCCGAAGCTGTCGAGCATCCAGTCGAGGACGCGCCGGTCGTTGATGCGGATGCTGCCGCCCTCGAGCCCGAGCGCGTCGAGCGTGTCGAGCGTCGCGACCGCGAGCTCGGCCTCGGCGCGCGCGGACGCGTCGCCGATGATGTCGATGTCGCACTGCACGAACTGGCGGTAACGCCCCTTCTGCGGGCGCTCGGCGCGCCAGACCGGGGCGATCTGGATCGAACGGAACACCGACGGCAGCTGGCCGCGGTTGGTCGCGTAGAACCGGGCGAGCGGCACGGTGAGGTCGTAGCGCAGGCCCAGATCGGTGAGTGCCGCCGGGTCGTCAGCCGCGCCACGGATCGCGTCGGCGTCGAGACCGCGCTTGAGCACGTTGTACGCGAGCTTCTCGTTGTCGCCGCCGATGCCCGCATGCAGCCGCGAGTACTCCTCCATGACGGGCGTCTCGATCTCGTCGAAGCCGTGCGTGCGGTAGCGCTCGCGGATGACGGCGAGCACGCTCTCGCGACGGGCTTTTTCAGCGGGGAGGAAGTCGCGCATGCCGCGCGGCGGATTGACGGATGCCACCCACCTATCCTTCCAGGTCCGCCGGGGTGCCCTCGGCCGCCCGGATGTCGCGCTCGAGCCGTCGCAGGCGCTCACGCAGCGCGCGCTCGGCGTCCCACCCGTTGGCTCGGGCGGTCGCGACGAGCGCGAGGAGCGCGTCGCCGAGCTCGGCCTCCGTCGCGGGTTCCTCGACGCCGGTCCCGCGAGAGTGCACCTGGTCGCCGAGAGGTGGGGAACCAACCGCACTCTCGTCCACCAGCTGTACTCTCGCGGTTTCGACGCCCACCTGGGCGGCCTTCGACAGGAGCTTCTGGGCGAGCGCGAGGCTCGGCATCCGTTCGCTCACGCCGTCGAGGACCGACCGACGCTGGTGCTTCTCCGCGGCCTTCGCGGCGTTCCAGTGGATCAGCACCTCCTCGGGTGTCGTCGCGACGGCGTCGGCGAAGACATGCGGATGCCGCCGCACCATCTTGTCGGTGAGCCCGCGGGCGACGTCGTCGATGTCGAAGGGGTCGTCCTCGTCACGCGAGGCGATCTCGGAGTGGAACAGCACCTGCCACAGCAGGTCGCCGAGCTCTTCGCGCAGCTCGTCCCGCGAGCCGTCCTCGACGGCGTCGATCAGCTCGGCGCTCTCCTCGACCAGGTACGGCACGAGGGCGCGGTGGTCGATCTGCTGCGTCCAGACGCAGCGGTCGCGCACGGCGCGCATGACGTCTGCCGCCTCGCGCAGCGGGTCGGAGGCCCCCGGCGAGCGGGGTGCGGTCACGTCGTCACGGATGCTGCCGCCGTCCGGCGTCGATAGTGCCATGCCCGCCACGATACGAGCCCTGCGGCCAGGAGGAGCGAAATCACGGAACCTGCGAGCACACCCAGCGTCGCCTGGTCGCGGAGCGCCGCCTCGTCGGAGAACGCGAGCTCGGAAAGCAGAAGGGACACCGTGAACCCGATGCCGCCGAGGGCGCCGGCGGCCAGGAGGTCCGCGAAGGCGAGGGGCGGCGCACTCCCCTGGCGGCCGATGCGCAGCGCGATCCACCCGAACAGCGAGATGCCGACGACCTTGCCCACCGGCAGCGCGACGAGCACGCCCCAGAACGCGGGCGACAGCTCGGACAGCGGCACCGACGGGATCGGCACGAGCGCGGCGGAGAACGCGAACACCGGGAGCACGACGACGTTGACCCACGGTTCGAGCTCATGCCGCACGCGCAGCGCCGGGCGCTGGGCCATCGCGAGCCCGAGCGCCACCCCCGCGATGGTGGCGTGCACACCCGAGAGGTACACCAGCACCCATGTGGCGATCGCGAGCAGCGCCAGGACGACGGCGATCGGCACGCGGGCGCGCGTGCCGAGCTGTCTGCTCAGGATGCCGAACCCGACGACCGCGACCGCGGCTCCGGCGAGCGCCGCGACGTTCACCCCGGTCGTGAAGAGCACCGCGATGAACACGATGCCGACGATGTCGTCGAGGATCGCGAGCGCGAGGAGGAACACCCGCAGCGCCGACGGCAGCCCGCGGCCGAACACCGCGAGCACGCCGAGCGCGAACGCGATGTCGGTCGCGGTCGGGATCGGCCAGCCGGCCGACGCGTCCGATCCCCACGCCATCGCGGCATAGATCGCGATCGGGATCAGCACGCCCCCGGCGGCGGCGATCGCCGGCTGCAGTGCCTTGCGCGCCGAGTTGAGCTGGCCGGCCGTGAGCTCGTACTGCAGTTCCACCGCGACGACGAAGAAGAAGACCGCGAGCAGTCCGTCCTTGATCCAGTGGGAGAGACTGAGCTCGAACACGCCCGGGATGCCGAGGTAGGCGTGCATCGCATCGTCGACGACGGGCCCCCACGCCGAGTTGGCGACGAACAGGCCGAGGCCCGCCGCGAGGAGCAGGACGATCGCGGGGAAACGGGCGGAGCGGAGAAGCGACATCTGGCCTCCGGGAGGGGATCGCGGGTCGACGAGGACGTGCCGACCAGACTTCCCGGCGCTCCACGGGTCAGTGTAGCGAGCGGGTTCGCGGCATCGCCGGGCGACGGCCCGGAGCGATCGTCACACAGCGTCCGCCGTCACTTCGGGGAAACACCGCGCCGTTAGCCTGGAGAGATGCGTGAACTCACCCACACCGAAGCGATCGACCTCGTCGGGCGGTACGAGGCGGAGCAGGCGATCCCCGAGCAGATGCGCGGCGACGTGCGCATGCTGGGGACGCTCCTCGGTCAGGTGCTGCGCGAGAGCGGTTCGCCGGGACTGTACGAGGACGTCGAGCGCCTGCGCACCGCGACGATCCAGGCGTACACCGACGAGACGCCGGAGGCGTTCGCCCGAGCCGCCGCCATCGCCGACTCGTTCACGATCGCCCGCGCCGACGAGGTCGCGCGGGCGTTCACCGCGTACTTCCACCTCGTGAACCTCGCCGAGGAGCACCAGCGCGTGCGCGTGCTGCGCGAGCGCGACGGGCGCCCCGACCGCGAGCAGGCGACCGACTCGGTCGCCGCCGCGTTCGTGCGCCTGGCAGCCGAGGTCGGCGACGACACCGCCCTGAAGCGCCTGCAGAGCATGCGGTTCCACCCGGTGTTCACGGCCCACCCGACCGAGGCCCGCCGCCGTGCGGTCTCCACCAGCATCCGCCGCCTCGCGACCCTTCTCGAGGAGCACGACGCGTCGCTGCGCGGCGGCGCCGACGAGCGCCGCGCCGAGCGCCGCATGCTCGAGGAGATCGACACCCTCTGGCGCACCGCGCCGCTGCGGCCCGAGAAGCCCGCCCCCACCGACGAGGTGCGCGCGGTCATGGCCGTGTTCGACGACACGCTCTACACGGCGGTCCCCCACGTGTACCGCCGCGTGGACGACGCCCTGCAGGGCCCCGCCGCCGGCGGACGTGCGCCGGTCGTGCGCCCGTTCGTGCGCGTCGGTTCGTGGGTCGGCGGCGACCGTGACGGCAACCCGTTCGTGACGGCATCCGTCACCCGCAAGGCCTCCGCGATCGCGAGCGAGCACGTGCTCATCGGCCTGGCGCGCACGACCAGCCGCATCGGCCGCACGATGACGCTCGACGCATCGACCACGCCGCCGAGCGATGCCCTCCTCGTGCTGTGGCGGCGCCTCAGGGCCGCCGACGAGGACGCCGCGAAGGACATCGCCAAGCGCTCCCCCGACGAGCCGCACCGGCGCATCCTGCTGCTGATCGCCCGCAAGATCGAGGCGACCCGCGCCCGCAACGCCGACCTCGCCTACCGCGACCCCGAGCATCTGCTGGCAGACCTCCGCGTCGTGCAGGATTCGCTCGTGCAGGCCGGCGCGCCGCGTCAGGCCTACGGCCACCTGCAGCAGCTGCTGTGGCAGGTCGAGACCTACGGCTTCCATCTCACCGAGCTCGAAGTGCGCCAGCACTCGGCCGTGCACGCCAAGGTGCTCGCCGAACTCGAGTCGGGTGCACCGCGCAGCGAGCTCGCCGAAGAGGTGCTCGACGTCGTGCGCACCGTCGGGTTCCTGCAGGAGCGCTACGGCCCGCGTGCCGCCGGCCGGTACATCGTGTCGTTCACGCAGTCTGCGCAGGATCTGGCGAACGTCCACAGGCTCGCCGCCTACGCGGTCGGCCCCGACGGCACGCCGCCCGTGCTGGATGTCATCCCGCTGTTCGAGACGTTCGCCGACCTGCAGGCCGCGCCCCGCATCCTCGCCGAGATCGTCGAGCACCCCGAGTTCGCCGCACGCCTGGAGGCCACCGGGCGCCGCCTCGAGGTCATGCTCGGCTACTCGGACTCCTCGAAGGACGTCGGCCCCGTCGCCGCCAACCTCGCGCTCTACGAGGCGCAGGCCAAGATCGCCGCGTGGGCCGACGAGAACGGCATCGAGCTCACCCTCTTCCACGGTCGCGGCGGCGCCCTCGGGCGCGGCGGCGGTCCGGCGAACTCCGCGATCATGGCGCAGCCGCCGCACTCCGTCGACGGCCGGTTCAAGCTCACCGAGCAGGGCGAGGTCATCTTCGCCCGCTATGGCGACCCCGCGATCGCCATGCGCCACATCGACCAGGTCGCCGCGGCGATCCTGCTCGCGTCGTCGCCCTCGAACGAGGAGCGCAACCGCACCGCGGCGGCGACGTACGCCGACGTGGCCGCGACGATGGACGCGGCATCCCGCGAGCGCTTCTTCTCCCTCGTGAAGGCCCCCGGATTCGCGCCGTGGTTCGCCCGCGTGACACCGATGGAGGAGATCGGCCTGCTCGCCCTCGGCTCGCGCCCGGCGCGGCGCGGCCTGTCGGTCGAGTCACTCGAAGACCTCCGCGCCATCCCGTGGGTGTTCGCGTGGACGCAGGCGCGCATCAACCTCGCCGGCTGGTTCGGCCTGGGCACGGCGCTGGAGGCGGTCGGCGACGAGCCGCTGCTGCAGCGGGCGTACCAGGAGTGGCCGCTGTTCCGCACGCTCATCGACAACGTCGCCATGAGCCTCGCCAAGACCGACGACCGCATCGCGCTGCACTACCTCGAGCTCGGCGACCGCGAGGACCTCGCGACGCTCGTGCGCGACGAGATGCACCTCACGCGCGACTGGGTGATCCGCATCACCGGCGGGACCGAGCTGCTCGGCAACAAGCCCGTGCTGCAGCGTGCCGTCAAGATGCGCAGCCCCTACGTCGACGCGCTCTCGCTGCTCCAGCTGCGGGCGCTCCGGGCACTCCGGGAGGCTCCCGAGGGCGCGCCCGTCGACCCCGAGCTGCAGCGCCTGCTGCTGCTGTCGGTCTCGGGTGTCGCGGCCGGACTGCAGAACACGGGCTGACCCGCACGGCGCCGCGCGTCGCAACCGGGATCGCCGAGAGGCCGGCGTACCGTGGCGCCCATGGCACGGATCGTCGTCGCCGAAGTCTGCCCCTGGTGCGGGTCGCTCGATGTGCGGGCGACCGAACCGCGGTGGTTCCGGATCGAGTGGGAGCGTCGGGGCCACCTCGACGACGGCTCGGTCGACCGCCTCGAGTTCTGCTGCCGCGACTGCGGCCTCGCCTGGGACTGACGTCGGAGATTCACGGATGCTGCGGCCCGCAGCATCCGACCCGCTCGCTGCTCCCCTACCGGGCGCGGCGGGGCTTCTTCGTTCCGAGCATGTACGGCAGCCCCTGGCCCACCGCCGAGAACGTGCTGCCCAGCCGCGAGCGCAGCGTGGGCTTGGGCGCCTCGGCGCCCGCACCGTCCAGGTCGGCCACGTCGACGAAGTAGGCGTGGACGCTGCCGATCCCCTCGAGGTCGGGGGTGATCTCACCCACGGACAGGGGAAGGGCGGGCGCGTCGGCGGCGTACAGGTCCTCGGTGAGCAGAACGTACTCGGGAATCCCCACGGAGTTCTTGAGCAGCCGGTGGACCAGGATGACGTCGATCCCCACGAGCTTCGACCTGCCGCTGACGCTCTGCGTCGCGACATCACCGATGTGCGCGACGAACTTCAGTTTGAGGTCTCGAGCTTGGCGGCACCCACCGCACGGGCAGAGGTTCTGCACGACATACTCGCGCTCGCGGTGGAAGGCGCGATGCATCGCGACGGCGACCTGCAGGATGTCGGCCAGCGTCGTATCGGGGTCGCGCGTTCCGGCGCGGCGCGACAGGAAGGCTCCGTCGCCCTCGATCTCGACGAGCTCGAAGCCCCGGGCCGCCCGCACGATGCTCTGGAGCATCCTCGCCGTGTTGACCTCGGCGTGCGCGAGCGTCAGGCGGTGCGAGCCCATGTACTCGGTGTAGCCGCCGATGTCGGCGATCAGCAGAGTCGTTCGCGAAGTCGTCATGCCTCACGTCCCTTTCGATCAGCTGTTGTCATCCCCGCTCCTCGCGGGGCCGAGGCTCGTCGAGCGGTTCGCCCGGTGCGAATCGATCCAGCTGCCGGTCGACACTCGTCGCAGCGGCCTGGGCGCTGGGCGCGTAGCCGAGCACGACCGCGGTGAACCTCTCGGACGCGAGCGCTTTGAGGCGGAGGGCCGTGTGCGCGGAGACGGTGGCCGTCCGGCGCGTTCTGCGCAGCAGCGCGATCTCGCCGAACCCCTCCCCCTCGCCGAGCGTCGCGACGACCCTCCCGTCTCCGATGACGTCGGCCGTGCCCCGCTCGATCACGTAGTAGCGATCGCCCACGTCGCCCTGCGTGAACACCGGCGTCCCCGCTGCCACTTCCACCGGCTCGAGCCCGCGGGCGAGCTGCTCGATCGAGCGCAGCGGCAGGGGCTGGAACATCGGCACCCGCTGCAGAAGGGACACCTCGAGATCGAGCGCGTCGACGGATCGATCCAGGCGACGCAGCCGCCACCACGACGCCAGCGCCAGCACCGGGCACACCAGGCCGATCACGACGAGCGCCGCCTCGACGCCGATCCACGCGATGACCCCCGAGGCGAGGATCGAGCCGATGCCGATCGAGATCGCCACCAGACTCTCGAGAACTCCGAACACGCGCGCCATCACCGCGTCGGGCGCCAGCCTTCCGATGAGGGTGAACCCCGCGAGGTCGATCAGTGCATTGCCGACGCCGACGAACGAGAGCAGGAGGAGCGCGGCCGCCTGCTGCGGGAAGACGCCGACGAGGGCGATGGGCAGACCCCACAGGGCGACGCCTACTGCGAACCATGCGCCGAGGCGACCCGTGCCCACCAGAAGCGAGGCGGCGAGCGAGCCGACCACCGCTCCCACTCCCACGGCCGCCATGAGCGCGCCGGCGCCGGACTCGCCCATCCCCAGCAGCTCGATCGCGACGACGACGGAGAAGACGGTCAGCGCCCCGCGCGTGAGCGACTGCGCCGCCGCGAGCCCGAGGATCAGCTGCAGATCGCGGCTGCGTCCGACCGCGTGAAGTCCTTCGATCGCCTCCTTCACGAGGTCCGGGCGCGGCGCCGGCGGCCGCGGCGGCGCGTCGTAGTGCACGCGGAACAGCAGGAGCGCGGCCCAGAGTGAGGCGGCGGCCGCCACCGCGAACACGATCGACACGTCCGAGAACGCGAGGACGATGGCTGCCAGCAGCGGACCGACGAGCGTCGCGACCGAATCGAGCAGCCCGCGCACGACGTTCGCGCTGGCCAGCTCGTGCCCGGTGCGGCACAGCGTGGGCAGCAGCGCCGAGTGCGCGGGGCGGAAGAGGGTCGCGGCGATGGTGGACAGCACCGCGAGGGCGTAGATCACGGCGATCGGGCCCGAGATCGCCACGACGATCGCGGCGACGGCCGTCGCCACGCCCCTGAGCACCGACACCACGACGAGCACGCGCTCGCGGCGGCCCCTGTCGGCGAACGGCGACAGCACCGGCGCGAGGACGGCGGAGGGCAGCATCCGCAGCAGCCCGACCAGCCCCAGCGCGAGCGCCCCGCCGTCGTTGTACGCGACGATGCCGAGGGCGACCGTGAACGCCCATTCCGCCGTCCAGGCGCCGAGGAAGCTGAGCTGGGCGCGCCGGAGATTGGCGTTGCGCCAATTGCTCGAGAAGGCGCCCACGGCCTGGTCGAGCCTCGAACGGGTCCCCAGACGGCCCATGCCGCGACTTTAGGGTCTGGCGGGCCCGAAGACCAGGGCCGCCCGTGAGGCTTCAGTCGACGCGTCGGTCGGCGGCGTGGCGGGCGAGGCTGCGGCCGTACCGCTCGGTGAGCTGCACCATGAGGTCGGGGGTCTCGCGGTCGAGGCCGAAGACGTAGCCGGGGAAGTCGAGCTCGCGCTGCGCGGCCCAGATCTCCTCGTGGCGATCGGGCGGCAGGATCTGCACCGGGTCGCCGACCGCCACCCATCCGATCGGCACCGTCGACTCGGCGGGGAGAGTGGTGCGCAGGTGCACGACAGCGTTGATACGCACCTCGCTGCGCGCGCCGATGTGCGCGCCGTTGAACACGCGCGTGCCGGTCGCGAGGAAGACCTCCTCCTCGACGACCGCGCCCGAGATGCTCGCCATGGGGCCGACAAGCACGTGGTCGGCGATGTGCACCGGGTTGGTCGCGGTGGCACGGATGAGCGCGTTCTCCATCACGATGACGTTCGCGCCGAGGGTGATCGCGCCACCCTCGGCGGTGATCACCGCACCGTGCAGGATCTGGCTGTCGGCGCCGATCTCGACGTCGCCGCTGATCACCGCAGTCGCCGCCACGACCGCGTCGGGATGGATGCGGGGCTGTGCCCCGAGGTGCTCGAACCGCATCGTTGCTGCCTCCGGCCTTCGTGGATGGGGCCAGCGTAGCCCGCCGTCACACGTCCGATCGACGCCGGGACCGTGGATAGGGTGAAGGAGCGCCACCCCCGCGCACCGCTCCACCTCGAAAGCTCCACCATGCCCTCTGCGCCCTCGACCGCGTCCGCCACCGAATCGCTCACCTCGGCGGAATCCATCCGGCTCGTCCTCGACACCGTCGAGGCCCGCAACCCGAACGAACCCGAGTTCCTGCAGGCCGTGCACGAGGTGCTCGAGTCGATCTCGCCGGTGCTCGAAGCGCACCCCGAGTTCGTCGACGGCGGCATCCTGGAGCGCCTCGTCGAACCCGAGCGCCAGATCCTGTTCCGCGTGCCGTGGGTCGACGACGCCGGGCGCCTGCAGGTCAACCGCGGCTTCCGCGTGCAGTTCTCGTCGGTGCTCGGCCCGTACAAGGGCGGCCTCCGCTTCCACCCGTCGGTGAACCTCTCGATCATCAAGTTCCTGGGCTTCGAGCAGATCTTCAAGAACGCGCTCACCGGCCAGGGAATCGGCGGCGCCAAGGGCGGCAGCGACTTCGACCCGCACGGCCGCTCGAACGCCGAGATCATGCGCTTCTGCCAGTCGTTCATGAACGAGCTCTACCGCCACCTCGGCGAGCACACCGACGTGCCCGCCGGCGACATCGGTGTGGGAGCCCGCGAGATCGGCTACCTGTTCGGCCAGTACCGCAAGGTCACCAACCGCCACGAGTCCGGCATGTTCACCGGCAAGGGCGTGCAGTGGGGCGGCGCCGAGGTGCGCACCGAGGCGACCGGTTACGGCGCCGTGTTCTTCGTCGAGGAGATGCTGGGCGTCCACGGCGGGACGCTGCACGGCAAGCGCGTGGGCATCTCGGGATCGGGCAACGTCGCGATCTACGCCATCGACAAGGCCCGCCAGCTCGGCGCGACGGCGGTCACGGCATCCGACTCGTCCGGCTACGTCGTCGACGACGCCGGCATCGACGTCGACCTCCTCCGCCAGATCAAGGAGGTCGAGCGCGCCCGCATCTCGGAGTACGCCGCGCGCCGACCGGGCGCCCGCTACGTCGAGGGCGCCCGCCCGTGGGAGGTTCCCGTCGACGTCGCGATCCCCTCGGCCACGCAGAACGAGCTCGACGAGGGCGACGCCCGCGCCCTCATCGCGAACGGCGTGCGCGCCGTCGCCGAGGGCGCGAACATGCCGTCGACGCCCGAGGCGATCGAGCTGTTCCAGTCCGCCGGCGTGCTCTTCGGACCGGGCAAGGCTGCGAACGCCGGCGGCGTCGCGACCTCCGCGCTCGAGATGAGCCAGAACGCCGCGCGTCAGCGCTGGAGCTTCGACGACAGCGAGGCCAAGCTCCGCGCGATCATGGCCGACGTGCACGACGCCGCGTTCCAGGCCGCCGAGCGCTACGGCCGCCCCGGCGACTACGTCGTCGGCGCGAACTCCGCAGGGTTCGAGCGCGTCGCGCACGCGATGCTCGCGCAGGGCGTCATCTGACGCACCTCACGACCCGCTGACGGGCCGGGGCACTCTCGCGAGGCCTCGGCCCGTCGCCGTCTCAGGCGCCTGCGGCGGCCTCGGCGGCGGCATCCGTCTTCTTCTCTGGCCACAGCTGCTCGATGAGCTGCGCCACCCACGCGATGAGCTCGTCGTCGCCCAGCGGCTCGCCGCCCGCCGACGGAAGCGGCACGACCATCGCCTCTCCCCCGGCGACGACCTTCGCCTTGGGGTGCAGGCGCTGCAGGCGCACGCGCATCGAGTCGGGAAGATTCGCGGGTGCGATGCGCAGGTTCGGGCCCATGGCGACGACATCCGCGAGGCCGGCCTGCCCCGCACGGCGGCGCAGGCGCGCGACGGCGAGCAGCCCCTCGACCTCTGACGGCGCCTCGCCGTAGCGGTCGGTGAGCTCCTCGATGACGAGGTCGATCGCGTCGGCGTGGGCGGTGACGGATGCCGCGGCCGAGAGCTTCTGATACGCCTCGAGGCGGAGCCGCTCGCTGTCGATGTACGACTCGGGGATGCGCGCTTGCACGGGAAGCTCGAGCCGGAGCTCGGTCGGCCCTTCGATCTCATCCCCGCGGAACGTGGCGACCGCCTCGCCGATCATGCGGAGGTACAGATCGAAGCCCACCCCGGCGATGTGACCGGCCTGCTCGGCTCCGAGGAGATTGCCCGCGCCGCGGAGCTCGAGGTCCTTCAGCGCCACCTGCATGCCCGAGCCGAGGTCGTTGTTGACGGCGATCGTCTCGAGCCGGTCGGCCGCGGTCTCGCTGAGGGGCTTCAGGTCGTCGTAGAGGAAGTACGCGTACGCGCGCTCGCGCGCGCGGCCGACGCGACCGCGCAGCTGGTGGAGCTGGCTGAGGCCGTACTTGTCGGCGCGGTCGATGATGATCGTGTTCGCGTTCGAGATGTCGAGGCCGGTCTCGACGATCGTGGTGCAGACGAGCACATCGGAGCGTCGCTCCCAGAACGCGTCGACGACCTCCTCGAGCGCGTGCTCCCCCATCTGACCGTGCGCCACCGCGATACGCGCCTCGGGCACGAGCTCGGCGAGCTCGGCCGCGACCCGCTGGATCGACTGCACGCGGTTGTGCACGTAGAACACCTGGCCCTCGCGCAGCAGCTCCCGGCGGATCGCGGCGGCGATCTGCTTGTCGTTGCGGGGGCCGACGTACGACAGGATCGGATGCCGGTCCTCGGGGGGCGTCTGCAGGGTCGACATCTCGCGGATGCCGGTGACCGCCATCTCGAGCGTGCGCGGGATCGGCGTCGCGCTCATCGCCAGGATGTCGACGTTGGTCTTGAGCTTCTTCAGCTGGTCCTTGTGCTCGACGCCGAAACGCTGCTCCTCGTCGATGATCATGAGGCCCAGGTCCTTGAAGATCACCTTCTCGGTGAGGATGCGGTGCGTGCCGATGACCATGTCGACGGTGCCGTCGGTGAGCCCTGCCAGCACCTCGCGTGCCTGCTTGTCGGTCTGGAACCGCGAGAGCGCCTTGACCTTGACGGGAAAGCCGGCGAAGCGCTCGGTGAACGTCTCGAGGTGCTGCTTGACGAGCAGCGTCGTCGGCACGAGCATCGCAACCTGCTTGCCGTCCTGGATCGCCTTGAACGCGGCGCGCACGGCGACCTCGGTCTTGCCGAAGCCGACGTCGCCCGACAGGAGCCGGTCCATCGGGATCGGCTTCTCCATGTCGGCCTTGATCTCGTCGATCGTCTGCAGCTGGTCGGGTGTCTCGGCGAACGGGAACGCCTCTTCGAGCTCACGCTGCCACGGCGTGTCGGGTCCGAAGGCGTGCCCCTTCGAGGCCATGCGCGCCGAGTAGAGCTTGACGAGCTCGACCGCGATGTCGCGCACCGCGCGGCGCGCCTTGCTCTTGGCCTGGGCCCAGTCGCTGCCGCCCATCTTCGAGAGGCTCGGCGCTTCGCCGCCGACGTAGCGCGACAGCAGATCGAGCTGGTCGGTCGGGACGAAGAGCTTGTCGCCGGGGTATCCGCGCTTGGAAGGCGCGTACTCGAGCACGAGGTACTCGCGCATGCTCTTCACCGCGTTGCGGCCGCCGCTGGACACCTCGCGCTGCGTGAGCTCGACGAACTTGCCGATGCCGTGCGTCGCGTGTACCACGTAGTCGCCGGCCTTCAGTTGCAGCGGATCGACGACGGCCTTGCGCCGCGACGCGAGCTTCTTGACCACCCGGTTGTCGCCGCCGATCGTACGACCGTAGAACTCGGACTCGGTCAGCACGGCGAGCTTCGCGTCGGCCGCCTCGAACCCGCGCTCGAGCACGCTCACGACCACGTGTGCGACGCCGGGCTCGGGAGCGTGCAGCACCTCGTCGACCTTGCGCGCAGCGATGCCCCGCTCGGCGAGCACATCGCGGGCGCGCTCCACGAGTCCGGCTCCGGATGCTGCGACCACGACGCGCCAGCCGTCTGCGAGCAGTGCGCCCACGTGGTCGGTGGCGCCCTCGACGTTGCCCTGGAACGAGGGCACGGCCGAACCGGGAACCCGGATGGCGGCCGCGGCCTCGAGTGCGACGTCGATGTCGTCGTCGATGAGGCCTTCCGCGGCAGCATCCGCGCGTCCGGAATCGAACGCGCTGAGCGTCCACCAGACGCCGCTGCGATCGCGGGCGGCCTCGCGGAGCTCGGGCAGGGTCAGGAAGTCGCCGGCACCCAGGTCGACCGGGGTGCTCGCGCCGGCGGTCGCGGCGCTCCACGCCGCGTCGAGGAACTCGCGGTTGGTCTCGCCGAGGGTGATCGCACGCGTCACCGCGCGCTCGGGGTCGACCAAGGCGACCGCGGCGCCCTCGGGCAGATAGTCGACGAGGGTCACGAGGCGGTCGACGACGGCCGGGAGCAGCGACTCCATGCCCTCGACCGGGATGCCCTCGGACATCTTCTCGAGCATGCCCGCGAGGCCGGGGAACTCGTCCTTGAGCTGGCGTGCGCGGCCGCGCACGGCCTCGGTCAGCAGCAGCTCGCGACTCGGCAGGAGCGTGACCTCGCGCACCTCTCCCGGCAGCGACCGCTGGTCGGCGACGGAGAAGGCGCGCATCTCGTCCACCTCGTCGCCGAAGAACTCGACGCGGTACGGGTGCGGCGCGGTCGGCGGGAAGACGTCGAGGATGCCCCCGCGCACGGCGAACTCGCCACGCCGCGACACCATGTCGACGCGGTGGTACGCGAGCTCGACGAGGCGCGTCGATACATCGCCGAGATCGTGGCCACGGCCCCCCACGACGAGTTCGATCGGATCCACCTCGGTGAGGCCTGCGGCGAGGGGCTGGATCGCGCCACGCACCGACGCCGTGATGACCAGCGGCGTCGCGGCATCCCACCGCGCGACGCGCGTGAGGATCTCGAGGCGTGCGCCGACCGTCTCGGCACTCGGGCTGAGGCGCTCGTGCGGCAGCGTCTCCCACGCGGGGAAATGCACCACCTCGGCACCGGGCAGCAGCGCGCCCAGCGCCGGACCCAGCGACTCGGCACGGCGCCCGGTCGGTGCGACGAGCAGCACGATCGGCGGCTTGCCCGCGGCACGGCGACGCTCGAGCAGAGCCGCGAGGAGAGGGGCGTCGAGTCCTTCGACGAGCGAGAAGTCGGCATCTACGGATGCCGCGGCCAGCGCGTCCCGGAAAGGCTCAGCCTGTTCGAGGGCGCGCACGATCCCGGGAACTGTCACCGCACGAGTCTACGACCCGCCACGGACACGGAGATCCGCCGCGGTACGGCCCCGCTCCTAGGATGAGGCTGTGAGCCAGCCCGACGCGCCGCAGAACCCGCCCGCTCAGCCCGCCGGCTGGGCGCCGCCCGGGGCGGCGCCGTTCGGGACGCCGACGAGCGAAGCCCCCGCCCCGGGGCATCCGGGTGCCGCGGCGGCGACCCCGCAGGGATGGGCGTCTCCCCCGGCAGGTGCGTACGCACCGCCACCCGGATACGCGCCGCCCGTGGGCTATCCGGTGCCGCCGGCCGCAGCATCCGTCAGCGCGTACGGTGCGCCCGCAACCGCGAAACGCAGCGGACTCGGGCTCGTCGCCCTCGCGCTCGCACTCGTCGCGACGATCGGCGCGAGCCTGTTCGCCGCGATCGCGAGCTTCCAGATCGGGCTCGGCGCGGGCCGCGAGATCTCGTCGCGACCCTTCACCGGCGACTTCGACTGGTCTGTCCTGACGCCCGTTCGCGACTGGGTGCTGATGGGCGAGGTCTCGTTCTGGGTCGGCACCGCGATCGGCGTGTGGGCCCTCGTGCAGGGTATCGTCGCGGTCGTCAAGGGACGCGGCCGCGGCGCCGGCATCTCGGCCCTCGTCATCGCCGCCCTCGGCCCTGTCGTATTCGCTGCCGTGGTGCAGGGCTTCCTCACCGCGGGCCTCGCCGCCGGGACCGGCATCGGCGGCTGACCCGGCTCGATACCGGGAGCGACAGCGGGGGTCAGACGCGGGGAGCGTGGTGCTTCTGCTGGGTCGCGAGCAGGCCCTCGGCCACCAGCTGCTCGACCGCGTCGGCGGCGTCGCCGACCAGGATCGGAAGGTTCTTGCGCTCCGTGGCGCCGAACGGGTCGAGTACCCAGTCGGCGGCATCCTGGCGTCCGGGAGGCCGGCCGATGCCGACGCGCACGCGCGGGAACTCCGGGGTGTCGAGCGCCTTCGCCACGTCGCGCACGCCGTTGTGACCGCCGTGGCCGCCGCCGACCTTCAGCTTGATCGTGTCGAACGGGATATCGAGTTCGTCGTGCACGACCACGACGTGATCGGCCTCGATGCCGTAGAACTTCGCGAGCCCGGCGACGGGTCCGCCGGAGACGTTCATGAAGGTGTTGGGCTTGGCGAGGATGATCTTGGGTCCGCCGGGGCGCAGCCACGTCTCGACGACGCGGGCGTTCGCCTTGTGCGCCTTGAACGACTCGCTGCGCCGGCCGGCGAGCTCGTCGACGACGAGCTGCCCCACGTTGTGGCGCGTGAGCTCGTAGCGGGGGCCGGGGTTGCCGAGCCCCACGATCAGCCACGTGTCTGCCATGTCATCCATCCTGCCCGAGCCCGCGCCGCCTGGTCGGCGCAGACCCTCGTGAAACGCAGCGAGGGGGTGCGGCATCCGCACCCCCTCGCCGGAAAGCGATCCGATCGCTCGGCGTCCGATTACTCGGCGGCGGCCTCCTCCGAGGCCTCCGACTGCTCCGCGGCGATCTCGGCGTCAGCCTCGGCGATCTCCTCCTCGGCGGCGAGGGCCGCAGCCGGGACCGAGATGGCGACGATGAGCAGCTCGGCGTCGGCGATGAGGACCGAGCCCTTCGGCAGCTTCAGGTCGGCCGCGGTGATGTGCGTGCCGTCCTCGAGGCCCTCGACGTCGACCTCGATGTGCTCGGGGATGTGCGTCGCCTCGGCCTGCACCGTGACGGTCGTGTTGTCGAGGTTCGCGATGGTGCCGGGGGCGGACTCGCCCACGACGACGATCGGCACCTCGATCTCTACCTTCTCGCCCTTCTTCACCACGAGGAGGTCGATGTGCTCGATGATCTGGTGCACGGGGTCCTTCTGGACGTCCTTGACCAGAGTCAGCTGCTCCTTGCCGTCGAGGTCGAGCTCGAGCACGGCGTTGGCGCGGCGGATCAGCAGCGAGACCTGGTGGCCGGGCAGCGCGACGTGCACGGGGTCGGTGCCGTGACCGTAGATGACGGCGGGGATCTTGCCGGCGGCGCGGAGGCGGCGGGCGAAGCCCTTGCCGAAGTTCTCGCGGACCTCGGCCTGGACCTTGGTGTCGGGCTCGTTGGACATGGGTTCTCCTTGCGGGCGCAGTGCCCTTATCTGAGGCGGCGCGTGGCCGTTCCGAATCGGCCTGCGCGGTGGCGGGCCCGGGTATTGGGGATGTCTTCGACTCGAACGCGCACGCGTGAGGAAAGCCCGTGGGCCGGCATCACCGCGTCGATCACGGATGCCGCAGCCCGCCGCGATCGACGGGCGCGAGGCATCCCTCGCCGAAGTTCGACAAGAGTCTACCAGCGCCCCCGCTACGATGAAGAACGCACCTGCTTCCCGCTCACACGGAGGACCCCATGGACTACGGCTTCGCTAGCCACGCTCTTCTCTGGCTCATCGGCGCCATGGCCGCCGTCGGCGCTCTCGGCACGGTGCTCGCGTTCTGGAGCCTCGGCCGCCAGGGCTACCGCAAGGACTGACCTCGCCGCCCGGGTCCTGAGCGCTCACGCTCCTCGGGCACCCCCGCCACTTCGTCCCCGACGGCCTCGTCCATCGCGGCATCGGATTCGCTGACGATCCGCGACATCGCCTCGAACGCCGCGTCCGCCTCGCCGCTCGCAACCGCGAACGCGACGTCGCGGTGCCAGCGCACCGCATCGGGGTTCGCCTCGTGCGGCATCAGCGCGTGACGCGTACGGCCTTCGAGAACCGCCTGCACCACTCCCCCGAGCACCCCGAGCATCGGGTTTCCGGACGCGCTCAGCAGGGTGCGATGGAACCGCACGTCGGCGTCGAGGT
The DNA here is from genome assembly GCF_042266945.1 of Microbacterium sp. NPDC056057. Lineage (NCBI taxonomy): Bacteria > Bacillati > Actinomycetota > Actinomycetes > Micrococcales > Microbacteriaceae > Microbacterium > Microbacterium sp. NPDC056057. The sequence goes on along the minus strand of NZ_JBHJWS010000004.1, from coordinate 383,079 downwards.
ACGCGACCTCCGCCGCCTGCTGGTCGTGACGCGCCATGCCCAGCGCCGCCGCCACGAGCTCCTGGCGCTGCGCATCGGTCGCGTTGGCGGCCGCGAGCCGCGCCGCGAGCGGCTCGACCGCGCCGCGCAGCTCGCCCAGCTCGTGCAGCTGGCGCGCGCGCCCGGGCCCGTCGAGGCGCCACGCGATGATCTCCGGGGCGTAGACGTTCCACTGCTCCACCGGCAGCACCTCGATACCCGCCTTGCGGCGCACCTGGACGAGACCGAGGGATTCGAGGACCCTGACCGCCTCGCGCGCCGCCGATCGCGAGGCGCCCGAGGACTCCGCCAGCTCAGTGGTCAGCAGACGCGATCCGGCGGGGTGCTCGCCGTGCACGATCGCGGCGCCGAGCCGCTCGACGAGGGCGTCGTGTACGGGGCTGCCGTGAGGCGTGTCGGCCATGGTCCGATTGTGCCGCACGCGCTTCGTGTCGTCCGACATTCGAGCATCATCCACTTTTTATGTCGTACTTATTGACAGTTTGTGACTATCACGTCAGACTAAACGGCATCCTCGGGTCAAAGACTGACCCCGTTTCGATCAAGGACGCTCATGGATCTCTCCGGACTTCTTTCCCTGCCGGCCGCCGCGGCCGAAGTGACCCCGGTCGGCCCGCCGTGGCAGTTGCTCACGGCCGCCGTCATCGGCATCGCGATCATCGTGGTGCTGATCACCTGGCTGAAGGTGCACCCCTTCCTCGCCCTGATGATCGGCGCCATCGCCACCGGGATCATCGCCGGGTTCGAACCCGGCAAGACGATCGTCAGCTTCACCACGGGCTTCGGCGCGACGATGGGCGGCGTCGGCATCCTCATCGCCCTCGGCGCCATCTACGGCAAGCTGCTGGCCGACTCCGGCGGCGCCGACCGCATCGTCGATACCCTCGTCGCCCGCGCCACGCCCCGGAGCCTCCCCTGGATCATGGGCTTCATCGGCGCCATCATCGGCCTGCCGATGTTCTTCGAGGTCGGCCTCGTCCTGCTCGTCCCGGTCATCATCCTGGTCGCGCGCCGTTCGGGTCTGCCTCTCATGAAGATCGCGATCCCGGCGCTCGCGGGCCTGTCCGCGATGCACGGCCTCGTGCCGCCGCATCCCGGCCCGCTCGCCGCCATCGACATCCTCGGCGCCAACCTCGGCCTCACCCTCGCCCTGGGCGTGCTGATCGCCATCCCCGCGGTGATCGTGGCGGGCCCGCTGTTCTCGGGTCTCGCCGCCCGCTGGGTACGCGTTCCCGTGCCCGATCTGTTCGTCACTGCGGAGGACGAGGGCGAGCAGCAGACGCGGCGCCCGTCGTTCGCCGCCACCCTCGCCAGCATCCTGCTGCCCGTCGTGCTCATGCTCGCCCGCGCGATCGCCGACATCATCGCGCCCGGTTCGACCGCTCCCGCCAAGGCGGTCATCGACTTCCTCGGCACGCCCGCGGTCGCACTCCTCATCGCCGTCATCGTCGGCTTCTTCGTGCTCGGCGGCGGAGCCGGATTCGGCCGCGCCGAGATCGCGAAGTCGGTGGGCTCGTCGCTGGGACCGATCGCCGGCATCCTGCTCATCGTCGGCGCCGGCGGCGGATTCAAGCAGGTGCTCGTCGACACCGGCATCGGCGACGTCATCGCGAACCTCATCGCCGAGTCGGGTCTCTCGATCCTGTTCCTCGCCTGGCTCGTGGCCGCCGTCATCCGCGTCGCGACCGGATCCGCCACCGTCGCCACGATCACCGCGGCCGGCATCCTCCAGCCACTCACCGTGGGCCTCGACCCGGCGATGTCGGCACTCCTCGTGCTCGCGATCGGCTCGGGATCGGTCTTCCTCTCGCACGTCAACGACGCGGGCTTCTGGCTCATCAAGGAGTACTTCGGTCTCAGCATCCCGCAGACGCTCAAGAGCTGGACGGTTCTCGAGTGCCTCATCTCGGTCGTCGGTCTGCTCGGCGTCCTCGCCGTCAGCGTGTTCGTATGAGCGGGGAAGGGAGAACTCGGATGCTGTCGACCCCGCCGATCCTCGTCCTGATGGGCCCGTCCGGCACCGGCAAGTCCACCGTCGGGGCCATGCTCTCCGGCAGGCTGGGATGGCCGTTCCAGGAGGGCGACGACCTCCATCCGGCCGCCAACGTCGAGAAGATGCGGCGCGGTCACGCTCTGACCGACGCGGACCGGATCCCGTGGCTCGAGCTCGTCGCCGCATGGATCGACGAGCGCCGCGCCGCCGGTGAACCCGGGATCATCACCTGCTCGGCGCTCAAGCGCAGTTATCGCGACATCCTCCGCCGCGACAACGTCACGTTCGTGAACTTCACGGGAGATGCGTCGGTGGTGCGCGACCGCATGATGCGGCGACAGGGTCACTTCATGCCCCCGGCACTGCTCGATTCCCAGTTCGCGACGCTCGAGGCGCCCGGGCCCGACGAGCAGGCGATCGACGTCGACATCGCGCTGTCTCCCGAGGACCAGGCCGCGCTCGTCGCGTCGGCGCTGCGACTCGAGGGTTCATGACGCTCCGGCGGAGACCGTCAACGCTCCCGGGCTAGGCTCGTCACGTCAGCCGCGAGCCACCAGCCCGGAACCCCACGCTCACAACCGGCCGCCCCGCGGCGTGAGCAGCCGGCCATGTCGTGTAACACGAACAGGCCAGACTTTAGGCTGAATAGCAACGAAGACAGGAGCTCGAGAGTGTCCGAGAACGCAGCGAACATCGGCGTGGTGGGTCTTGCGGTGATGGGGTCGAACCTCGCCCGCAACCTCGCCAGCCGCGAGGGCAACACCGTCGCGGTGTACAACCGGAGCCGGTCGAAGACCGACGAGCTGGTGACCGAGCACCCGGAGGCCGAGTTCGTCCCCGCGTTCTCATACGAGGAGTTCGCGGCGTCGCTGACCAAGCCGCGCGCCGCGATCATCATGGTCAAGGCCGGCCGCCCCACCGACGCGGTCATCGACTCGCTGGTCGAGGTGTTCGAGCCCGGCGACATCATCGTCGACGGCGGCAACGCCCTCTTCACCGACACCATCCGCCGTGAGAAGGCCGTCCGCGAGACGGGCATCAACTTCGTCGGCGCCGGCATCTCCGGCGGCGAGGAGGGTGCGCTCAACGGCCCCTCGATCATGCCCGGCGGCTCGGACGAGTCGTGGGTGACCCTCGGCCCGATCCTCAAGTCGATCGCCGCGGTCGCCGAGGGCGAGCCGTGCGTCACGCACGTCGGCCACGACGGCGCCGGCCACTTCGTGAAGATGGTGCACAACGGCATCGAATACGCCGACATGCAGCTCATCGCCGAGGCGTACGACCTGATCCGCCGCGGCACCGGCAAGAGCCCCGCCGAGATCGCGGAGGTCTTCGCCGAGTGGAACGCCGGCGAGCTCGAGTCGTACCTCATCGAGATCACCGCCGAGGTGCTCCGCCAGGTCGACGCCGCCACCGGCCGGCCGCTCGTGGACGTCATCCTCGACCAGGCCGGCGCCAAGGGCACCGGCGCCTGGACCGTGCAGACCGCGCTGTCGCTCGGCGTGCCGGTCTCGGGCATCGCCGAGGCCACCTTCGCCCGCTCGCTCTCGAGCCACCCCGAGCAGCGGGAGGTCTCGCGCGACCTGCCCGGTCCCGAGGAGGGCCTGAAGGTCGACGACGCGGACGCGTTCATCGAGGACGTGCGCCTCGCCCTCTACGCGTCGAAGATCGTCGCGTACTCGCAGGGCTTCGACGAGATCCGCGCCGGTGCCGCCGAGTACGACTGGACCATCGACCTCGGCGCCGTGTCGAAGATCTGGCGCGCGGGCTGCATCATCCGCGCCCAGTTCCTCAACCGCATCGCCGACGCCTACGACGCCCAGCCCGAGCTGCCCGTGCTGCTCACCGCGCCGTACTTCGTCGAGGCCCTCGGCCGCGCGCAGGGCGCGTGGCGCCGCATCGTGTCGGCCGCCGCCGGCGCGGGAATCCCGGCCCCGGCGTTCTCGTCGTCGCTGTCGTACTACGACGGCCTGCGCGCCGAGCGCCTGCCCGCCGCCCTCATCCAGGGCCAGCGCGACTTCTTCGGCGCCCACACCTACAAGCGCATCGACAAGGAAGGCACCTTCCACACGCTGTGGTCGGGCGACCGCACCGAGATCGAAGCCGAAGACACCCACTGACGCCTCGCGCGAACGTCCGAGGGCGGATCCCCACACGGGGATCCGCCCTCGGCGTTTCAGCCCGTGCCGGTGGGACCGGGGCGTGCCGACGAGTCAACCGGCGTGCCCGTTCGGGCCGGGCTTGACGTTGTGGTTGCGGCAGAACACGTTGGCCGGGTCCCACTCGCGCTTGACCGCGGCAAGGCGGGCCATGGTCGCCGGCGGGTACATCCGCTCGGCGAACGTGGCGTCGGTCGAGACGGTGAAATTGCCGTACACGCCCGACCCCTTCGTCTCGATCGCATCCCACTCCTCGATGACCTGCGCGCGGGTCGCGTCGTCGAGCATGCCCGGCACGTCGAACGCGCCGGCCATCGCGAACCAGGTCGCGTCGCGAGCGGGGAACGCCGAGTCGTCCTGCGCAACGTCGCCGTACGCCCCGCCCAGCGAGCGCAGGAACGCGACGGATGCGGGGTGCTGCTCGCGGAAAGACACGAGCTCGTCGATCGTCTCGTCGTCGAGCAGCGGCAGCAGTGTGTTGCCGCCGACGAAGCCGGGCATCGGCTGCTCGGGGTCGAACTCGGGGGCTTCGAGGAGGACGTCGGGATACTCCTGCACCCCGAACTCGCGCTCGGTCACGCCCGGCGCGCTCGCGAGCGGCGCCAGCGCACGACGCACGGCCTCTTCGTCGGTGCCGATCCACACCGCGGTGATGGAGGCGCCTGCGGGCGCACTCGGGTCCATCGCGGGCACATCCATGTACGTGACGGTGAGGTCGCGCGGGGCATCGGTCATCAGATCGCGCAGCACGCGGATGATCGGGCGGGCGTCGCCCTCGATCCCGTAGACCGCGTGCACCACGCCGTCGAGGGGGTGCGCCTCGAAATCGAACCGCGTGACCACACCGAAGTTGCCGCCACCGCCACGGAGGGCCCACAGCAGCTCGGGGTGCGAGGCATCCGTCGCCTCCACCACGTCGCCGCGGGCGGTCACGAGCTGGGCGCCCACGAGCTGGTCGGACGCCAGACCCCACGCGCGCACCATCCAGCCGATGCCGCCGCCGAGCGTGAGGCCGCCGACGCCGACCGATGCGGTGTCGCCCGAACTGATGCCCAGCCCGCGCTCGGCGAGCGCGTGTGCGACCGCGCCCCACTGCGCTCCCCCGCCGACGCGGACGCGGGTGCCGTCGACCTCGATGTCGTCGAGCGCGGAGATGTCGAGGGTGAGGCCACCGGGCACCCCGCCCCAGGCGCTGTGACCGCCGCCGCGGATCATGATGTCGAGCCGCTCCGCCGAGGCGTAGCGGAGGGCGCCGCGCACGTCGTCGACGGTGGCGGCGCGGATGACGGCGGCGGGCGAGCCGATGCCGGAGTGGAAGCGGCGGGCGGATTCCCATTCGGAATCGCCCGGACGGATGACGGTGCCGACGGAGCCGGTGCTGAGGTCGTCGTTGCTCATGACGGCCAGGCTAGGGGTCGGCGCCGACATCGACCAGGGTTCACCCGGAGGAGTCCCCGAGGCCGTGGCGGGTGGCCGGAGCGGCGTAGGCTCGCGAAGGTGACGAGCATCCTCTACATCGGCGGCACCGGAACCATCAGCGCGGCGTGCGTGCGCCGCTCCGTCGCCCTCGGGCACGACGTCGCGGTCCTGAACCGCGGCGGCGCCCGGCGGCCCCTCCCGCCGGAGGTCGAGCTCATCGAGGCCGACATCCGCGATGCCGCTGCCGTCCGCGCCGCGATCGGCGATCGTCGTTTCGATGTGGTCGCCGAGTTCCTGGCGTTCTCGCCCGCGCACATCGCGACCGACCTCGACCTGTTCGAGGGGCGCACCGGCCAGTATGTGTTCATCAGCTCCGCCTCCGCGTACGAGAAGCCGCCGCGCCGGCTGCCGGTGACCGAGTCGACGCCGCTGCGCAACCCGTACTGGCAGTACTCGCGCGACAAGATCGCGTGCGAAGACGTGCTGGTCGCCGCCCATCGCGAGCGTGGTCTGCCCGTCACGATCATCCGCCCGTCCCACACCTACGACGAGCGGCTGCTGCCGACCCTCGGCCACTGGACCGACATCGCCCGCATGCGCGAGGGGCGCCCGGTCATCGTGCACGGCGACGGCACGAGCCTGTGGACCATCACGCACAGCGACGACTTCGCGGTCGCGTTCACGGGCCTGCTCGGCAATCCCGCCGCGATCGGCGAGGCGTTCACGATCACCGGCACGCACGCGCCGAGCTGGAACCAGATCTACGGGTGGCTGGCCGATGCCGCGGGTGTGGCCTCCCCGGACCTCGTGCACGTCGCCTCCGACACGATCGCCGCGTTCGAGCCCGAGCTCGGGCCGACCCTCATCGGCGACAAGGCGCACTCGATGGTCTTCGACGTGTCGAAGGTGCAGCAGCTCGTGCCCGAGTTCCGCACCACGATCACGTTCGACGAGGGTGCGCGGCGCATCCTCGCGTACTACGACGCGAACCCCGAGGCGCAGCAGATCGACGAAGGCCGCGACGCGCTGTTCGATCGCATCGCGGCCTTCGTCCGCTCGGCCGGATGACGCCCGGCCCGGCCCTGATCAGCGCGTGATGTCGCGCACCGTGCCCTTGTCGAGGCGCAGACGGCGTCGGGCGCGACGCGCGACGGCCGAGTCGTGCGTCACGACGATGAGGGTGAGCCCCTCGTCGTTGAGCGACTGCAGCACCGCGAGGATCTCGTCGCGCATGCTCTCGTCGAGGTTGCCCGTCGGCTCGTCGGCGAGGAGCACGCGCGGCCGCTTGACGATCGCCCGTGCGATCGCGACGCGCTGCTGCTGACCGCCGGACAGCTCGCCGGGGCGGTGGTCGGCGCGCTCGGCGAGTCCGACATGCGTGAGCGCCTCGGTGACACGGGCGGCGCGCTCGTCCTTCGACAGCCCCAGCGGCTCGAGCGCCATGTCGACGTTCTCGTGCGCGGTGAGGGTGGGGATGAGGTTGAAGCCCTGGAACACGAAGCCGATCTCGTGCGCGCGGATGCGGCCGAGCTCGCGGTTGTCCGCGGTGGCGATGTCGATCTCGCCCAGGTGCACCGAGCCGGTGGTCGGGCGGTCGAGCGCGCCGAGCAGCTGCAGCAGCGTCGACTTGCCGCCGCCGGTCGGGCCCTGGATCGTGACGAAGTCGCCCGCATCGATCGTCAGGTCGACGCCGGCGAGCGCCTTCACGACGCGGCCTTTCTGCGTGTAGGTGCGGGTGACGCCTTCGAGGCGGTAGTGCGCCTGGGGCGCAGCATCCGGAGCCGCGGCCGGCTCGGTGTCGATCATGGTCATGACGTGCTCTCCCGTCGGTGAGGTGGATTCGGGTGCGGTGGGGATGATGCCGGACATGGGATGCCTCAACCCACCGATCGCAGGGCCTCGGCGGGGCTGAGCCGAGCTGCGCGCCAGCCGCCGAACGCGCCGGCGACCAGGCCGCCGAGCACCGCGATCCCGACCGCCGCGACGACGACCCAGAGGGTGATCGGCGCCGACAGCACGATGTCGGTGCCCGCGGACTGCATGACGCCGCCGAACGCACCGCCGCCACCGCCCATCGGGCCCGTCGGACCGCCGTCGGGGCTGAAGCCCTGCGCCGCCGGCGCCGTCGAGATCGTCGGCGAGATGAGGTTGATGGCGATGATGCCGGCGAAGCCGATGACGAGGCCGATGACGCCGCCGATCGCCCCCTGCACGACCGACTCCCCCGCCACCTGGCCGACCACGCGGCCGTTCGACCAGCCGATGGCCTTGAGCGTGCCGAACTCGCGGGTACGGCGCGAGACGCCTGAGATCGTGAACAGCACCGCGAGCACGAGCGCGACGGCGAGCACGATGAGCGAGAGCCACGTGCCCAGGTTCGTGATGAGGGTGGAGGCGCTCGACAGCGATCCGGACACGGTCGAGGCGAGGTCCGCCTGCGAGCTCACGGTGGCGTCCGGAAGCTCCTCCTGGAGGGCCGCCTGCACCGACGCGATGGCGTCGGAGGACTCGGCCTGCACGTACACGGTGGACACGACGTCGCCGGCGCCGGAGAGCTCCTGCGCGACGCCCAGCGGGATGTACACGTTGGAGGCGGTGTCGGCCTCGTCCGAGGTCGAGGCGATGATCCCCACGACCTCGAACTCCTGGCCGCCGACGTCGATCGTGTCGCCGACCGCGAGGTCGGCGGTCGACGCGTAGGTCGCGTCGAGCACGGCGACGTACGCGCCCTCGTCGGATGCCTCGAGACCGCGGCCGTCCGAGACCTCCACGGCGGACAGCGGGCCGACGGCGTCCGCCGACGGGTCGATGCCGAGCACCGTGAACGAGTCCACGCCGAAGGAGCCGCCCCCGAAGCCGCCGCCCCCGCCCTCGCTCTGCTGCGGGGGCTGGCCCTGCGTGCCCGTGCCGGAGTCCGTCGAGTCATCGGGACGCTGCGGGAGCTCCCCGGAGAACGTCATGTTGGTGAGGCTGAGGGCTGCGGATGCCGCGGACACGCCCTCGACGCCCGTCACGGTGTCGAGCGTCGAGGCGTCGAGCGTCGACCGCATCGGCTCGGTCACGAGCCGCGACTGGCTGAGCTCGGTGGTGCCGTCGTCGGTGGTCGACCCGCCGTCCTGGCCGAAGTCGAACCGGGCACCGCCCTGGCCGGGCTCCGCCTGTGCACCGGTCACCGTGAGGTCGGTGCCGACCCCGTACACGGACTCGAGCGCCTTCGCCTGCGCGGCGCTCACGCCCGCGGCGAGCGAGTTCACGATCATGACGAGGGCGATCGCGATCGCGAGCCCGGCGGCCACGATGATCGTCTGCTTCTTGCGGCCGGCCAGCTCCCGCCGCAGATAGGTGAAGTACATGGGTCTCCTCTTGGCGGGCGGAATGCCGGCCGTCGACGTGACGCTACGGAGCGGCGTGATGCGCGCCGCCAGTGGGAGCTATGGGGAGGTTATGGAACGCGGCATCCGTTCTCGTCCCCACCGTCCGCGGATTTCACAGCCGGCGCATAGCGCGCTCCATAGGAATCGCATAGGAAGGCCCGCACAATGGACGCATGACCAACCCCGCACCCGTCCTGCTGCGTCCCGACGGCTCGAACCTCCGCGTCCTCGTGGTCGACGACGAGCAGATGCTCACCGACCTGCTGTCGATGGCGCTGCGCATGGAGGGATGGGAGGTCCGCACCGCGGGCTCCGGCTTCGAGGCGCTGCAGTCGGCGCGGGACTTCGAGCCCGACGCGATGGTGCTCGACATCATGATGCCCGACCTCGACGGCATGTCCGTGCTGCAGCGGCTGCGTCAGGCGGGCGACGACGTGCCGGTGCTGTTCCTCACCGCGAAGGACGCCGTCAGCGACCGCGTCGCGGGGCTCACCGCGGGCGGCGACGACTACGTCACCAAGCCGTTCAGCCTCGAAGAGGTCGTGGCGCGCCTTCGCGGGCTCATGCGCCGCGCCGGCACCGCGCACGCCGCAGGCGCCGAGCCGATCCTCCGCGTCGGCGACCTCACCCTCAACGAGGACAGCCACGAGGTCGAGCGCGCCGGCACCGAGATCGAGCTCACCGCGACCGAGTTCGAGCTGCTCCGCTACCTCATGCGCAACCAGCGCCGCGTCGTGTCGAAGGCGCAGATCCTCGACCGCGTCTGGAACTACGACTTCGGTGGCCGCTCGAGCGTCGTCGAGCTCTACATCTCGTACCTCCGAAAGAAGATCGACGCGGGACTCGAACCCCTCATCCACACCGTGCGCGGCGTCGGCTACATGATCAAGGCGCCGCAGTGACGGACCAGAAGACTCCCGACCCCACGACGACGGGGACGACGGTCCCCACGCCCCCTCCACGCGGCGCTGGCGCGCCGGGCGGAGCCTCCGGGCGCGTGGGCCCAGCCTCGACCGGCGCGGGCGCGCAGGCCGAGGCATCCGCTCCTCCCGAGCTGGACACCAGAGACGCCCTCCCCCGCCGAGCACCCTGGACCCTGCAGCGCAAGCTGATCGTCACGGTGGTCGGCATCACCTCGTTCATCCTGGTGCTCGTCGCGGTGGCGACGAGTGCGATCCTGGGGCAGGTGCTGGAGCAGCAGCTCGACGCCGAGGTGAAGGCCGAGCGCCAGAGCGTCGAGTATCTGCGGGGTCCCGTCGCGGGAGGCCTCACCGCGGAGCAGATCCTCGAGCAGCAACCGCGCCAGGCCGGCTACTTCCTCGCCGTGCAGTCGCTGCCGGGAGACGCCAGCGCGGCCGTCGTCGACCAGAACGGCGACGTGGTCGCTCTGACCGACGACCAGATCACCGAGATCAACGACAGCGCTCAGGGGCAGCGCGGCCAGCTCGTCGTGACGATCGACGAACTCGGCACGTACCGCATCGAAGGCGTGTCGTTCGGCGGCACGACCATCATCGTCGGCTTGTCGCGTGCCGGGATCACCGAGACCCTCACGCGCATGCTCATCACGATCGGCCTGCTCACCGCGGGCGGCCTGCTGCTGCTCGCCGTCGCGACCTCGTGGACGATCCGCCGGGGGCTCGCACCGCTGCGCGCCGTCGCCGACACCGCGGCACGCGTGTCGGTGCTGCAGCTCGACCAGGGCGAGGTCTCGATCGCCGAGCGCGTCCCCGTGCGCCAGTCCGACCCGCGCACCGAGGTCGGCCGCGTGGGCGCGGCCCTCAACACCCTGCTCGACCACGTCGACGAGTCGCTCACCGCGCGCCAGCGCAACGAGGAGCGCATGCGCAGCTTCGTCGCCGACGCCAGCCACGAGCTGCGGACGCCGCTGGCGTCGATCCGCGGCTACTCCGAGCTGTCGCTCACCGCGCTCAGCCGCGGTCAGAGCACGGCCCTCGAGACGACCGAGGCGTCGCTCGAACGCATCCAGGCGCAGTCGCTGCGCATGACCTCGCTCGTCGAGGACCTGCTGCTGCTCGCGCGGCTCGACGAGGGCCAGGAGCTCGTCTACGGCACCGTCGACCTGACACGCCTCGCGATCGACGCCGTGGGCGACGTCACGCCGACCGGTCCCGACCACGAGTGGGTGCTCGAGGTCGGTGACGAGCCGGTGCTCATCGCCGGCGACGCCGGGCGCCTGCACCAGGTCGCCGCGAACCTGCTCGCCAACGCCCGCACCCACACGCCGGCCGGCACGACGGTGACGGTGGGCGTCTCTCGCAACGGCAAGGACGCGATCCTCCGCGTGCACGACGACGGCCCCGGCATCGATCCGTCCCTCAAGGACGAGCTGTTCGAACGCTTCTCGCGCGCCGACCGCTCCCGTGCCCGCCAGACCGGCGGCACCGGCCTCGGCCTGTCGATCGCCCGGGCCATCGTGGACGCCCACGGCGGCAGCATCCGTGTCGCCAGCAAGCCCGGCGACACGACCTTCGAGGTCCGCCTGCCGGCCCGCCCCGCCGACCCGGTGGCGAACTGACCCCTGCCCGGTCGTCCCGGCGGCACCCCCGTTTCCGCGAGAGTACAGCTGATCGCCGAGTGGTAGGGAACCAACCACCCTCTCGTCCACCAGCTGTACTCTCGCCGGCACTAAGCGCCGGCACGAGGCGCCGGGCCGCCCCGGGAGCGGGCGCGAGGAGGCGGGTCAGTAGCCGCTGAAGGCGTCGGTCGTGATCGAGCGGGCCTTCTCGAGCGCGGGGGCGAGCTCGGCGATCAGACCCGCAGGACCCGAGATGTACGCGTGGCGCGATGCGATGTCGGGGACCACACGCACGAGGCCCTCGGCGTCCAGGCGGACGCCCTGCGCCCACATCCAGTGGGCGGGCAGTTCGGCAGGCCGGTCGCGCGTGAACACCACGACGCGGACTCCGGATGCCTCGATCTCGTCGCGGTAGGCGAGCTCCGAGGAATCGGACGCGACGTAGACCAGGACCACGTCGCGGTCCATGCCCTTCGCGGTTCCCTGGCCGAGCTGCGACACGAACGGCGTCACGCCGATGCCCGCCGCGACCATCAGGATCGGCGCGGCATCGCGCTTGGGGAGCAGGAAATCGCCCCAGACGCCGGTGATCGCGAGCTCGTCGCCCGGCTCCACCAGCGCGAGCGCCTTCTTGTACGAGCTCAGCGGCTTCGTGGTCTTGCCCTCTTTGAAGGCGACCTTCACGAACGGCAGGTCGGCGGGCGCCGACGCGATGCTGAACTCCCGGCGGGTGCCGCGCGCGTCGGGGTGGCGGTGCGGCACCTCGAGCTCGAGGTATTGGCCGGGGAGGAACGCGAGCCGGTCGTGCACGCGGAACGTGAGCTCCTGGACGGAGGGGGTCGGTTCGGCCCGTGCGACGAGCGTGAGCCGCACGGCGGTGCGGACCGCGAACGCGAAGGCCACCAGGTTGCCGATGAGGAGCGCGCGCTCCTGCCCGAGGGTGATGTCGCCGATCGCGATCGGCCACCCGGCGAGCACACCGACGACGCCGGCGACGACGAACTGCTGCCAGCGCCGAGGCGGGAGCGTCAGCGGCTCCGACAGCATGAACGCGCCGAGGAAGAGGAACGGCGACGACCACAGCACGGGCCAGAGGAGGTCGAGCACCTCGATCTCGACGCCCGCGTCCTGGTACTGCACCGAGGTGCGGATGACCGCGACGGCCACGGCGGTCACGAGGAACACGAGGATGACGCGCACCTTCTCGGTGCGCACGAGCACGGCGAGGCCGAGCAGGATCACAGGCGCGGCGAGGGCGGGCGTGCCCACCCACCACGAGGACGCACCGAGGTCGGGCCACGCGAGGCTCAGCAGTGTGAGCACCGTCGCGCCGACCGCCGCGGGGTTGAAGATGTGGCGGCCGCGCCAGGCCAGGACGTACTTCGACAGCGACGCGACGGCGGCGGCGATCGCGATCCCGACGAGCGGAACGAGCTCGTACGTCGGACGCAGCACGAACAGCAGGATGTGCGCCGTGATGAGCGACGATTCGAGGCGCCACGGGAGGTTCAGCACGCGCTGGGCCGCGGCATCCACCCCCACGCACACGGCCGACAGCACGGCGAGCGTCGCGATGAGCTGCAGCGGGTCGGGGCCGACGAGGTCGAAGATCGACAGCAGCAGCGCGACGACGGCGAGCGCCGCGAGCGCGAAGTAGACGAGGCGGTACATCGACATGCGGCCGAGCACCGCGAAGAGACGGTTCCAGAGGGCGGTGAGGTTCGTCATAGAGTCACACCGGCTGCAGGGGCTCGAAGCGACCCGCAGGCGGGATGACACGGATGCCGTCGCCCGGGCGGACGACGCCGCCCGCGAGCACGACCGACATGACGCCCGCCAGGCGCACCGTGGCGCCGGCGTCGTCGACGTGGACCAGTTCCTTCATGAGGCCTTCCGAGAGTCCGTTGATCTGTGTGCAGGGGTTTCGGAGCCCGGTGATCTCGATCACCGCGTCCTGACCGAACTCGAGCCGCGTGCCGCGCGACAGGCCCAGCAGGTCGATGCCCGCGGTCGTGATGTTCTCCCCCAGCGCGCCGGGCGTCACCTCGTGGCCCCGGTCGGCCATGTCGTCGAACAGTTCGGCGTGGATGAGATGCACCTGCCGGAGGTTCGCCGTCGTGGGGTCCCGTTTGATGCGCGAAAGGTGCTGCACGGTGACGCCGGCGTGGGAGTCGCCCTCGACGCCGATCCCGGCGATGAGGGTGATGCTCTCGCGCGTCGGCTTGCTGAAACGATGCGCGTCGTCGCGGGAGACCGCGACGACGTGTCCGGAGGAAGACTCGCTCACCCCTCAAGGCTATTGGGTCGCGAAACCGGCGCGATCCCGGGTCCGACACCCGCTCCCACGAACAGCTCGGCGCGGCAGCCGGGCGACCACTCGACGCGGCCGTCGGTGGTCATGCGCACCCACTCCACGCCCCACTCGTGCGCGAGGCGCGGGCCGCCGTCGAAGAACAGCGCGGTCGCGATCGCGTCGGCCGTCATCGCGTCGGTCGCCACTGCCCACGTCGCTGCGTATGTCCGCACCGGCTGCCCCGTGCGCGCATCGAGCACGTGGTGCAGGGGGGTGCCCGTCGCCGACGGCCACGCGCGCCGGTTGATCGCCGACGCGCAGAGCGCGGCATCCGTCACCTCCCACACGCCGATCGCGCGCCGCGGATCGAACGGATGCTCCAGCCCGATGCGCTGCGGACGCCCCCGCACAGCGAGGTCGCCGCCGGCGTCGACGGTGAGGTCTCCGGACTCGGTGCGCACCAGGACGCCGAGCACGAGGTCGACGAGGCGCCCCTTGCCGAGTGCGCCGACATCGACGGTCGCGGGCTCGGTGAGGGCGAGCCGGCCGTCGCGCCAGGTGAGCCGCTCGCGCCAGTCGAGCGGCGCGGCCACCGGTCCGGCGTCGTGGAACGAGTAGTGCGCGTCATAGCCGAGCGCGTCGAGCGAGTCCCCGACGAGCGGGTTCACCGCTCCCCCGGTCGCGTCCGACACGGCGGAGAGGGCGTCGAGCATGGGGGCGGCGTCCTCGGGCGAAGGAAGGGATCCCGCGCCGCCGGCCAGCGCACGGACGTCGGAGTCGTCGCGGAATCGCGACCACCCCCGGTCGAACGCATCGATCCGCGCCGTCACCTCGTCGCGCACCGCCGGGGGCAGCGGACGCTCGGTGACGATCTCCCATGTCGTGCCGATGGCGTCGAAGCGCCACGACGCCGGCACGGTGCTCATGGGCTAGCTCGCCGCTTCGGACTTGATCGCCTCGATCGCCTCGTTGAAGCCGTTGCTGGTGAGCGACGATCCGGCGACGCGGCTGACCTGGATGTCGTCGATGTCCTGCCCGACCACCACGTCGGCGATGCCGCCGATGAACTGGCCCTGGTACTGCTCCGACTCGCGCTTCTGCGGGTCGCCGGTCACCTCGACGGCGGTGATGACGTCGTTCTCGAGGGTCACCGTGACGCTGATCGTCTCGACGGACTCGGGCGTCGCGTACGAGCCGTCCGCCGTGTAGGTGCCATCGGCGTACGAGCCGGAGCCGGTGTCGGACCCGGTCGAACCGGTGTCGGTCGACGAGGACGATCCGGTGTCGGGCGTGGTGGGCTCTTCGGCCTCGGAGGCGGTCGCGGCGCAGCCCGAGAGGAGGGCGATGCCGGCGACGGCGGTGAGGGCCGCTCCGGCGCGGACGGGGCGGGAAGCGAGTGCGGTGCGGATCATGACGGTCCTCCTGGCTCGGGTCGGGCTCGTGGCGTCGACGCGATGTCCGCGTCGGATTGGATCCTTTCAAGCCCGCCTATGAGCCGCCTTTGAGAGATGCCGCAGAGCCCGATGAGCCCCGCCGCGCACGCAGCACCGCCTTCAGCGCCTCCACCGCGAGGAAGATGCCGATCGACACGACGATCGGGAGGATCCAGGATGCCGCGGCCAGCGGCCGCGACTCGAACAGCACGTTCATGAACGGCACGTACGTGTAGACGAGCTGCAGAACCACCAGCGCGAGCGCCGACCACCACACCACTCTGTTGCCGCGCAGCACGTCGAGGGTGAGGCTCGAACGGGTGAGGAACCGGCAGTTGAAGAGGAACGCGAGCTGCCCGAACGCGAGCATCAGGACGGCCTCCGTGCGCGCCACCTCGAGATCCGCTCCCGCCGCGTACACCCCGTAGAACACGCCCATCGCCGCGCCGCCGATCAGGAGCGACACGATGAGGATGAAGCCGAGCTCGCCGCGGTTGATGATCGGACCGCCGGACGCGCGGGGCGGCCGGCGCATGATGCCGCGCTCGGCCGGCTCGTACGCCAGGGCGAGTGAGAGCGTCACGGCGGTGACCATGTTCACCCAGAGCACCTGCACGCTGGTGAGCGGCAATGCGAGCCCGAACACGACCGCGACCAGGATCACGAGGGACTGCGCCCCGTTCGTGGGCAGGAGGAACACGATCGACTTGCGCAGGTTGTCGTAGATGCGGCGGCCCTCGGCGATGGCGCTGCGGATCGTCGCGAAGTTGTCGTCGGCGAGCACGAACTCGGCCGCCTCCTTCGTGGCCTCCGTGCCCTTGATGCCCATCGCGATGCCCACGTCGGCGCGCGTGAGGGCGGGAGCGTCGTTGACGCCGTCGCCCGTCATCGCGACGACCTCGCCGTGCGACTGCAGCGCGCGCACGATGCGGATCTTGTGCTCAGGACTGGTGCGCGCGTACACGTCGACATCGCGCACCACCTCGCGCAGCTGCTCCTGGCTCAGCGCCTCGAGCTCCGCGCCGGTCAGCACCTCCGCGTCCGCGCCCGCCAGGCCCATCTCATGCGCGATCGCGAGGGCGGTGCCGGCGTGGTCGCCGGTGATCATCTTGACCCGGATGCCGGCGGTGTGGCAGTCCGCGATCGCCTCGACGGCCTCGGGCCGGGGCGGATCGACGATGCCCCACAGACCGATGAACTCGAGGTCGACCAGGTCGTCGAGCGCGAACTCGTCCGTCGTGGGACGCACCGGCTTGCGTGCGGCCGCCAGGACGCGCAGGCCCTGGGCGCTGAGTCTGGCGACCGCCTCGTCCCAGCGCACCAGGTCGAGAGGCTCGGAGCCGTTCGCGCCGCGCTGTGTGAGCGAGCGTTCGAGGAGTCGGTCGGGCGCACCCTTCACGAGGATCGCCCGCGACACCTCGCCCGCCTCGCCACCCGAGCGCGCCCCCTCGTTGAGGGTCGCCATGAGCTTGTTGGCGGAGTCGAACGGGATGACGGCGACTCTGCGCCCTCCGGTGCTCCCGACGCCGCCCTTGATCGCGACGGCCTTGAGCGCACCCTCGGTGGGCTCGCCCACGAGGCTCCACGAGCCGTCGTCGGCGCGCACGATGTGCGCGTCGTTGCACAGCGTCGCGATCGCGAGGATCGCGGCGAGATCGCCGCGGCCCCCGGCATCCGGTTCTCCGTCCGCCGTCATGATCTCGCCCTCGGGCGCGTAGCCGAGGCCGGTGACGTCATAGTCCGCGAGCGGGGTGACGATGTGGCGCACCGTCATCTCGTTGCGGGTGAGCGTGCCCGTCTTGTCGGAGCAGACGGTGGTGACGGAGCCGAGCGCCTCGACGGCGGGGAGCTTGCGCGTGATGGCGTTGTGGCGGGCCATCTGCTGAACGCCGATGGCGAGCGTGATCGTCACGAGCGCGGGCAGGCCTTCGGGGATCGCCGCGACGGCGAAGCCGATGGCCGCCGAGATCAGCTCGTCGAACGGCATCCCGTGGAGGAACCGCCCGATCATCATCATGACCGCCGCCATGCCGAGGATCACGACGGTGAGCACGCGGCCGAAGCTGTCGAGCTGACGGGTGAGAGGAGTGGCCAGCGCGTCGGCCTCGTCGGCGAGGCTCTGGATGCGGCCGAGCTCGGTCACAGGGCCCGTCGCGGTGACGACCCCACGGCCCTGGCCGGCGCTCACGATGGTTCCCGAGAAGGCCATCGATCCGCGGTCGCCCACGCCGGCGTCGGCCGCCACCGGATCCGTCGTCTTGGACGACGGCACCGACTCCCCCGTGAGCGCGGCCTCGTCGATGCGCAGCTGATGCGCCTGCAGCAGTCGCAGGTCGGCCGGCACCTTGTCGCCCGGCATCAGCCGCACCACGTCGCCGGGCACGAGGTCCGCCGCGGGGACGGTGACCCAGCCGCCGTCGCGCCGCGCGCTGGCGTCGGCCGACAGCATGCCGCGGATGCCCGCGAGTGCCTTCTCGGCGCGGCCCTCCTGCACGTACCCGATCACCGCGTTGATGATCGCGACCACCATGATCACCCAGAAGTCGAGCCAGTCGCCCATGAGGGCCTTGATGACCGCGGCACCCAGCAGGATGTAGATCAACGTGTCGTTGAAGTGCGCGAGAAACCGCAGCCACGCCGGCTTGCGCACCGGCTCAGGCAGGCGGTTGGGCCCCGCGATCTCGAGGCGTTCCGCCGCGTCAGCGGCGCGCAGGCCTGCCGCGTCCGCAGCGAGGTGCGCGAGCACGTCGTCGATGGGGATGGCCCACGGACGCGCGACCGTCAGCCGGGCTTCCGTCAGGGGGGCGGAGTCGAGCGGCTGCGACATCTCTGCATCGTCCTTCCGTCGCCGCCGCGGAGCCGGGGTCCCGACTCGGCGCCGGCGTCAGGCGGCCCCGTCGAACATGCTGGTGACGGAGCCGTCCTCGAACACTTCGTGGATCGCACGTGCGAGCAGAGGTGCGATAGGCAGAATCGTAAGCGTCGCGAAGCGCTTCTCGGCGGGGATCGGCACCGTGTCGGTCACGACGACCTCATCGACCGCGGGGCTCTGCAGGCGCTCCGCGGCCGGGTCGCTGAAGATCGCGTGGGTGGCGGCGACGATCACCTTGACCGCACCGTTGGCCTTGAGCGCCTCGGCGGCCTTCACGATCGTGCCGCCGGTGTCGATCATGTCGTCGACCAGGAGGCAGACGCGCCCCTCGACGGCACCGACGATCTCGTTGACCGTGACCTGGTTGGCGACATTCGGGTCGCGGCGCTTGTGGATGATCGCGAGCGGTGCGCCGAGGCTGTCGGACCACTGATCGGCCACGCGCACCCGGCCGGTGTCGGGCGAGACCACGGTGAGGCGCTCACGGTCCTCGGCGCTCAACGTGTTCTCGAAGTACTCGAGCAGCACGGGCTTGGCGAACAGGTGGTCGACGGGGCCGTCGAAGAAGCCCTGGATCTGCGCGGCGTGCAGGTCGACGCTCATGACGCGGTCGGCGCCCGCCGTCTTGAAGAGGTCGGCGACGAGGCGGGCGCTGATCGGCTCGCGGCCGCGGCCCTTCTTGTCCTGACGGGAGTACGGGAAGTACGGCGCGACGACGGTGATGCGCTTGGCCGACGCCCGCTTGGCGGCGTCGAGCATGATGAGGGTCTCCATCATCCACTCGTTGACCGGCGGCCCGAAGCTCTGGATGAGGAACAGGTCGCAGCCGCGGATCGATACCTCGAAACGGGTCAGGATCTCGCCCGACGCGAAGGTGCGGTACTCGGTCGGCACCAGCTCCGTGCTCAGCTGCGCGGCGACCTCGGCCGCGAGCTCGGGGTGGGAACTGCCTCGTGCGATGACGAGACGCTTCTTCGTCTTCGCGACGAGTCCCGGGGCGATGTCATTCGCCCGGTCGAGCTCAACGGTCTTCTTCTTGCGCGCCATCGTCCGCCTTCTGTGCGCTGCGGGCCTTGGCGGCGACATCCGCCGCTCCGGTACCCGGTCTGTTCTTCTCGACCCACCCCTCGACGTTGCGCTGAGGGGCGACGCTGAGAGCGAGGGCACCGGCGGGCACATCCTTGCGGATGACCGCCCCGGCCCCGGTCTTCGCGCCGTCTCCGATCCTAACGGGCGCCACGAAGACGTTGTGCGAGCCGGAGTGGACCTCGTCACCGATCTCGGTGCGGTGCTTGTGCAGGTCGTCGTAGTTCGCGGTGATCGCGCCGGCGCCGAGGTTGACGTGCTTGCCGATCGTCGTGTCGCCGATGTACGACAGGTGCGGCACCTTGCTGGCCTCGCCGATCGTGGAGTTCTTGGTCTCGACGAAGGTGCCGATCTTGCCCATGTCGCCGAGATACGTGCCCGGACGCAGGTAGGCGAAGGGCCCCACGGTGGCCTTCGCGCCGATCACGGCGAGCGTCGCGTCGGTGCGGGTGACGGTGGCGTCCTCCCCCACCTCGCAGTCGACGAGGCTCGTGTCAGGGCCGACGATCGCACCGCTCGCGATCACGGTCGCGCGCAGGATGTGCGTGTTCGGCAGCACCGTGACATCAGGGGCCAGCTTCGCGTCCACGTCGATCCACGTCGTCGCCGGGTCGAGGATCGTCACGCCCTCGAGCTGCCAGCGCCGCACGGTGCGCGCGTTCAGGATGCGGGCGGCCTCGGCCAGCTGCACGCGGTCGTTGACGCCCAGGGCGGCCGCGGCATCCGGAGCCGTCTGCGCCGCGACGAGGAGGCCGTCGCCGCGCAGCAGCGCCACGACGTCGGTCAGGTACTTCTCGCCCTGCGCGTTCGCAGTGCCCACGAGCGCCAGCTCGGTGCGCAGCGCCTGCATCTGGAAGACGTAGACCCCGGCGTTGATCTCGGTGACGGATGCCTCGTCGGCCGTCGCGTCCTTCTGCTCGACGATGCGCGACACGGCGCCGTCGGCGTCCCGGATCACACGGCCGTAGCCGGTGGCGTCGTCGAGCGAGGCGCTGAGCACGGTCGCGGCCACGGCGCGGTCGCGATGGGTGCGCACGAGCGCCGCGAGCGTGTCGGCCTCGAGGAGCGGCACGTCACCGCTCAGCACGAGCACGTCGCCCGCGAAGTCGTCGAGGGCGTCCAGCGCGACCTCGACCGCGCGGCCCGTGCCGGGGACCTCGTCCTGGTCGACCACGACCACGCCCGGGACGGCACTCACGACGGCCTCGGCGACGAGGTCGCGCTCGTGGCGCACCACCACGACCACGCGCTCGGGCTCGAGGGCGATCGCGGTGTCGAGCACGTGCCCGACGAGCGGGCGACCGCCGATGCGGTGCAGCACCTTCGGCGTCGCGGACTTCATGCGGGTGCCCTGCCCTGCGGCCAGGACGATGACGGCCAGTGCGTTGTCGCGGGTCGTGTCGGTCATGCTCCGCCGCCAGGACTCGAACCTAGACCTCACAGCTCCAAAGGCTGTCGTGCTGCCATTACACCACGGCGGACCGCGGCGCTCCCGGGTGCCGGGCGCCGCCCGTCAAGTCTGCCAGATGCCTTGTGCGCGCCCGTCCGCGGAGGCCGCCTCGCGTGCCGATCATGTGCTCTGGCCGAGGCGACACGTTGTTCGCGTGCGCATCGTGTCGCCTCGGCCAGAGCACACGATGTGAACGCCGCGTCGGGGCGTGGGGGCCGGGTCGGGATAATGGGGGCATGACGGCGCAGAGCGACGAGGTGGACCGCATCGTCGAGGCCTGGACCACGCAGCGCCCCGACCTCGACTTCTCACCCCTCGGTGTGCTGTCGCGCGTGGACCGGCTGTCACGTCATCTCGACCGCGCGCGCCGCGACGCGTTCAAGCGCAGCGAGCTCGAGCCGTGGGAGTGGGACGTGCTCTCGGCGCTGCGCCGTGCGGGCGAGCCGTTCCAGCTCAGCCCGAAGCAGCTGCTGCAGCAGACGCTCGTCTCCAGCGGCACGATGACCAACCGCATCGACCGCCTCGTCGGCCGCCGGTTGGTGCGCCGCGAATCAGATCCCGACGACGGCCGCAGCATCCTGGTCACCCTCACCGACGAGGGCAAGATCCGGGTGGATGCCGCGATCACGCGTCTCGTCGACGCCGAGGCGCTCCTGCTCGACGCGCTGTCACGGGGCGACCGCGACCGGCTCGCCGCCTTGCTGCGCAAGCTCAGCCTGGGGTTCGACGCCGCGGACTGACCCCGGATCAGCCGAGCTGCTCGGTGAGCTCGAACCAGCGCTCCTCGACGCCGTCGCGCTCCTTCTCGAGCTCGCCGATGCGGGCCATCTCGGCGCCGAGCCCGACGTAATCCGACTGGTCGTGGTCGGCGAGCGCCGTCTTCGCGGCGGCGATCTGCGTCTCGAGCTTCTCGAGGCGGCGCTCCAGCGACGCGACCTCCTTCTGTGCGGCGCGCAGCTCCTGCCCCGACAGCGACGGCGTGGTGGATGACACGGATGCCGCGGGTGCAGCATCCGGCGCCTTCGAGGCTGCCGGCCCCGCAGTGCGCTCACGCTCGCGCAGGCGCAGGTATTCGTCGACGCCACCGGGGAGGTGGCGCAGGTGGCCGCCGAGGATCGCGAACTGCTGGTCGGTCACGCGCTCGATGAAGTACCGGTCGTGCGAGACGACCAGGAGCGTGCCCGGCCACGAGTCGAGGAGGTCCTCGATGGCGGCGAGCATGTCGGTGTCGAGGTCGTTGGTGGGCTCGTCGAGGATGAGCACGTTCGGCTGCTCGAGGAGGATCAGCAGCAGCTGCAGGCGGCGCTTCTGGCCACCGGACAGGTCCTTGACGGGAGTGGAGAGCTGGGCGCTCTGGAATCCCATGCTCTCGAGCAGCTGGCCGGGCGTGAGCTCCTGCGCCTTCGAGCCGCTGCCGAAGGTGTACGTGGTGCGCAGGCGCGAGATGACGACGCGCACCGGGTCGCCGAGGTGCTCCTCGAGCTCGTCGAGGCGCTGCGTGAGGGTCGCGACCTTCACGGTCTTGCCGCGCTTCACGCGGCCGGCGGTGGGCTCCACGTCGCCCGAGACGAGGCCGAGCAGCGTCGACTTGCCGGCGCCGTTGACGCCGAGGATGCCGGTGCGCTCGCCCGGGGCGATACGCCACTCGACCGGGTGCAGCACCTCACGGCCGTCGTAGGAGACTGCCGCGTCCAGGAGGTCGACGACGTCCTTGCCGAGCCGTGAGACGGCGAGCGAGCGCAGCTCGGTCGCGTCCCGGATCTCGGGCACGTCGGCGATGAGCACGTTGGCGGCATCGATACGGAACTTCGGCTTGGAGGTTCGCGCCGGCGCGCCGCGGCGCAGCCATGCGAGCTCCTTGCGGGCGAGGTTCTGGCGGCGCTGCTCGATCACGGCCGCCTGGCGGTCGCGCTCGACGCGCTGCAGGATGTACGCCGCGTAGCCGCCCTCGAACGGCTCCACGATGCGGTCGTGCACCTCCCACGTGGTGTTGCACACCTCGTCGAGGAACCAGCGGTCGTGCGTCACGACCAGGAGTCCGCCCTGGTTCGCCGGCCAGCGGCGCTTGATGTGCTCGGCGAGCCACGCGATCGCCTCGACGTCGAGGTGGTTCGTGGGCTCGTCGAGGAAGATGACGTCGTCGTCGCCCACGAGCAGGGCCGCGAGCGACACGCGTCGACGCTGACCTCCGGAGAGCCCCGCGACCGGACCGTCCCACGGCAGGTCGCCGAGGAGGCCCGCGATGACGTCGCGCGTGCGCGCGTCGCCGGCCCACTCGTGATCGGGGCGCTCGCCGACGACGGCCTCCCGGATCGTGAGGGCGTCGTCGAGGGTGTCCGCCTGGTCGAGCACGCCGACGCGCACGCCGCCGCGCACCGTGACGCGGCCGCCGTCGGGCTCGAGCCGCCCGGCGAGCATCGCCAGCAGACTCGACTTCCCGTCGCCGTTGCGGCCGACGACGCCGATGCGGTCGCCCTCGTCGATGCCGAGCGACACCCGGTCGAAGACGACCTTGGTCGGGAACTCCAGGTGCAGGGCCTCGGCCCCCAGAAGATGTGCCATGTCCCCTCCAGGCTAGGCGACCCGCCACCACACCTGGCGTCACACTTCGAGCTCGAGGAACCGGACAGGTTAGGCTAGGCATGCCTTGCACGTGCGCCGGCAGCTCTCCCCACACCGGCGCGTCAGGAGAAAGCCCCCAGCTCTATGACCGCGATCGCGCCCGCCCTCGGCCTGTCCCTCCTCGGAGGGGACCCCGACCACACTGCGCTGATCGCCGACGGCACGCGGCTCGACTACGCGGAACTGCGCGATCGGGTGACGCGGCGCCGGGACGAACTCGGCGACGTGCGCCGGCTCGTGATGATCGCCGCGAGCAACGCAGTCGAGCCGATCGTGACCTACCTCGCCGCGCTCGAAGGCGGACACCCGGTGCTCCTGGTGTCGGGCGACGAGGACGAGGCCTCACGCGCCCACCGCGCGTCGCTGATCGCCCGGTTCGACCCCGACGTCATCGCCCACGACGGAGCCTCGGGTGGGACGCTCGACGAGCGGCGTGCGGGCAGCCACCACGAGTTCCACCCCGATCTCGCCGTCCTCTCGAGCACGTCGGGCTCCACCGGCTCGCCGAAGCTCGTGCGGCTGTCGGCCGAGAACGTCCGCAGCAACGCCGCCGCCATCGCCGAGTATCTCCAGGTGACCCCGGCCGATCGAGCCGCGACCACGCTTCCCCTGCAGTACTGCTACGGGCTGTCGGTGGTCAACAGCCACCTGCTGACCGGGGCGAGCCTGCTGCTCACCGAGCGCTCCGTCGCCGACGAGGAGTTCTGGACGCGGGCGCGCGCCCACGCCGTCACCTCGTTCGCCGGCGTCCCGTACACGTTCGAGATGCTCGAGGCGCGGGGCTTCGACGGCGGTGACCTGCCGTCGCTGCGCTACCTCACCCAGGCGGGCGGCCGGATGACCCCCGACGCCGTGCGGCGGTTCGCGCACCTCGGCCGCGAGCGCGGGTTCGAGCTCTTCGTGATGTACGGGCAGACCGAGGCCACTGCTCGCATGGCGTACCTCCCGCCCGACCTCGCGATGACGCACGCCGGCGCCATCGGCCGCCCCATCCCCGGCGGCGCTTTCCGCATCGATGCCGTCGACGGCGCCGAGTCCGGCGAGCTCGTGTACGAGGGCCCGAACGTCATGATGGGGTACGCCCACGGGCCCGAAGACTTCCTGCTCGGGCCCACCGTGACGGAGCTGCGCACCGGCGACGTGGCGCGGCTGCGCACCGACGGGCTGTACGAGATCGTCGGCCGCATGAACCGCTTCGTGAAGGTGTTCGGCCTGCGTCTCGACCTCGACCACGTCGAGCGCCTGCTCGCCGAAGAGGGGATCGAGGTGCGCGCGGCGAGCGCCGACGAACGGCTGCTGCTGTTCGCGACCTCCGAGCGCGCGGTCGCTCGTGCGCGCGAGCGCGCCGCGGCCCTCACCGGCGTGCCGGCGCGGGTGATCGGCGCCTACGCGGTGACCGAGTTCCCGCGGACCTCGAACGGCAAGCGCGACTACGCAGCCCTGGTGCGCTTCGCCGCCGCGCACGACCACAGCACGGCCCCCGTGCGACCGACAGCTCAGGCCGTCGTCACGGCCGAGACCGTGCGCGACCTGTACGCGACGCTTCTCGGTGAGCCCGACGCGGGCATCGACGACACGTTCGCGGGGCTCGGCGGCGACTCCCTGAGCTACGTCGAGCTCTCGCTGCGACTCGAGGACATGGTCGGCACGCTCCCCCGGGACTGGCCGACGCGCACTCCGCGCGAACTGGCGGCATCCGCTCCACCCCCGCCGTCCCCCGTCGCGAGCACGGAACCGGATGCCGCACCCGCGGGTGCTGCGGCGGCGTCGGCCCTGCGGCCCTGGCGTCGCGGGCTTTCATGGACGCGCCTCGAGACGCCCGTGGTGCTGAGGGCGGCGGCGATCTTCCTCATCGTCGCGACCCACGCCGATCTCTTCGCCCTCAAGGGCGGCGCGCACCTCCTCCTCGCCGTCGCCGGCTACAACCTCGCGAGGTTCCAGCTGGCGCCCGTCGCGGGCACCGCGCGCCTGCGGCGCCTCGGTCGCAGCGCCGTCCAGCTCGCGGTCCCCGCGGTGCTGTGGATCGGGGCGGTGACACTCGTCACCGGCCAGTACGCGCCGACGACCGCGGCGCTCGTGAACAACTTCGTCCCCGGCGACGGCCGGTGGAACGAGCAATGGCAGTTCTGGTTCCTCGAGGCGATGCTCTGGTCGTTCGCAGGCGCGGCGGCGCTCCTCGCGGTGCGCCGTGTCGATCGGCTCGAGCGCCGGGCGCCGTTCGGGTTCGCTCTGGTGGCGCTCGCGGTCGCGCTCGTCGCCCGCTTCGCGATCGCCGGGCCCACCGCCGAGCACGTGGAACGGTACGCCGCACCGGTGGTCCTGTGGTTGGTGGCCCTCGGATGGCTCGTGGCGCGAGCGGACACGACCGCCCGGCGGATCCTCGTCTCCGCGGTCGCCGTCGCGGCGACGTTCGGGTTCTTCGGCGAGCCGTGGCGCGAGGCGATCGTGGCGGGCGGGATCCTCGCACTCGTCTGGGTGAGGGCCATCCCGCTCCCCCGCCTCGCGGTGCCGCTCGTCGTCACCGTAGCCGGAGCATCCCTGTTCGTGTACCTCACGCACTGGCAGGTGTACCCGCCGTTCGAGCAGAGCGCACCATGGCTCGGCACCCTGCTGTCGTTCGTCGTCGGCGTGATCGCGTACCGGCTGTACGTCAGCGGCGGCGCCGGCGCTGCGGCCGGGTGGGCGTGGCTGCGCCGCGCAACGGCGCCGCTCAGCCGGCGGCTGCGCCGCGCGTGATGACGCTGCCCGTCGCGCTGGTCTCACCCGCGGCGGCGTAGAGCACGACGCCGCCTTCGACGATCACGCGCACGGCCGTGCCCGGCGCGAACGCGGCTGCGCGGTGCTGCGGCACGCGGTACATCAGCTCGGCCTCGAACTCCCCGGTGCCGACGCGCAGCCGCAGGTCGGCGGTCGACCCGGCCGGACGCACCGCGACGACGGTGCCGTTGGCCACCGGGGCCAGCGTGGCGGCCGCCCCGTGCGCCGCCGCGGCGACGCGCAGCTGTGCGGGCCGCACCATCGCCCGAACGCGCGAAGCTCCGCCCGACAGATCGTGCCGCACGGCCAGCCGGCCGAACCCGCACTCGACACCGTCTGCGTCGGAGCGCGCGGGAACCACCAGTGCATCGCCGAGGAACAGCGCCACGCTCGCGTCGATCGGTGCGTCGTACACGGCCATCGGGTCGCCGGACTGCACGAGGCTGCCGCCGACGAGAACACCCACCTGGTGCCCGAACGACAGGGCCTCGTGCTGATCGTGGGTCACCAGCACCGCCGTGACCCCGCTGCGCTCCAGGACGTCGACCACGGCGTCGCGCGTCGCCGAGCGCAGGCCCGTGTCGAGCGCGCTGAAGGGCTCGTCGAGCAGGATCACCCCGGGATTCTGGGCGAGGGCGCGCGCCAGCGCCACACGCTGCTGCTGACCGCCGGACAGCTCGTGCGGCATCCGCGCGGCGAGGTCCGGGTGCAGGGACGCGAGCTCGAGCAGCTCGCGCACCCGCGCTGCGCGGCCGGGTCCGCGTGGAAGCCCGAAGGCGATGTTGCGGGCCACCGACAGGTGCGGGAACAGCGCGCCGTCCTGCGCGACGTAGCCGATGCCGCGCCGGTGCGTGGGCACAGTCCTTCCGTGCCCCGACAGCTCGCGATCGCCGAGGCTGATCACGCCGGCGTCGGGGTCGACGAATCCCGCGACCAGGCGCAGCAGTGTGGTCTTGCCGCTTCCCGAGGCGCCGACGAGTGCGAGGCGGGTGCCGCGGGGAACGTCGAGCGAGACGTCGCGCAGCACCTCGGTGCCGCCGTACGCCTTCGACACGCCCTCCAGCCGAAGAGTCATCTGAGGGTCCTCCCCGTCGCGTGCGTGAACATGAGGGCGACCGCAGGCACCGACAGGAGCACCAGCAGCACCGCGTAGGGTGCGGCGGTCGGGTAGTCGAGGGCGGATGCCGCCGACCAGAAGCTCGTGGCCACCGTGCTCGTGCCCGTCGGGGCGAGCAGCAGGGTCGCGGTGAGCTCGTTGGCCGCGCCGAGCGCCACGAGGGCGGCGCCCGCGCCGATCGCCGGGAGCAGGAGCGGCACGGTGACCCGCAGCCGGGCGGCGGCAGGAGGCACCGCCAGGGCGCGCGCGGCCTCCTCGAGCGACTCCGGCACCTGCGAGAGTCCGGCGCGCAGCGGCACGAGCGCTCGCGGCAGGAAGATCACGACGTAGGCTGCGACCACGGTGAACGCCGTCTGGTACAGCGACGGCGCGAAGGCGAGCGTCACCGCCACGAACGAGAGCGCCACGATGATCGCCGGGAGGCTGCTGGCGAGATAGGCGGCGCCCTCGAGCAGCCGTGACAGCCGTCCCGGGTAGCGCACGGCCAGCCACGCGAACGGCAGGGCGACGGCAATGGTGCACAGGGCACCCGCGAGCGCGAGGCCGAGCGTCTGGAGCGCCGCGATGCCGACGTCGCCGAAGGCCGCGGCATCCGCTCTCATGAGCCATCGGACGACGCTCGTCAGCGGCACCACGAGAGCGCCCGCGAGCACCGCCGCCATCGCGGCGAGCGCCGGCACCGTCAGCCGGCCGAGCCCCAGGGTCTCCGCGGGGTGGGGAGAGCCACCGCCGACACGGGCGTAATGGGCGCGGCCGCGGGCGGCCGACTCGGCGCCGAGGAGGATCAGGCACAGGAGCGCGAGCACCAGCCCGAGCGCGGCCGCATTGGGGCCAGCGAACATGCTCTCGTACGCGACGACGATGGCCGTGGTGAACGTGTCGAAGCGCAGGAACGCGAACGCGCCGTACTCGGCCAGCAGGTGAAGGGCGACCACGAGGGCGCCGCCGAGCACCGCGAGGCGCAGCTGCGGCGCGACGACGCGGAAGAACACGGCCCACGAGCCCATGCCGAGCGAGCGCGCCGATTCCTCGAGTGCAGGGTCCAGACCCCGGATCGCCGCGAGGGCGGGCAGGTACACGAGCGGGAAGTAGGCCAGCGTCGCGACCAGCACCGCTGCCCACAGCCCGTTCATCGACGGGATGGCGCTCGCCCAGCCGTAGCTCGCGACGAACGCGGGGATCGCCAGCGGAGCGGCCAGGGCGACCTTGAAGACCCCGCGGCCCGGCAGCGTCGTGCGTTCGACGAGCCAGGCGCCGCCCACGCCGAGGACGACGGTCGCAGGTACGCCGATCACCACGAGCAGCACCGTGTTGACGAGCAGCTCGGCGACCTTCGGCCGGAAGACGAGGGCCGACAGCTGATCCCACCCCATCGCGAACGCCGCCTGGACGACGTAGCCGATCGGGATCAGCGCGCCGAGGGCCAGCACCGCGACGACGACGACCAGCCCGGCGGGCGGACGCCTCTCGGTCGTGCCGCGCGCGGGTGTTCGCGTCTCGAGCTGGGTCAGAGGAGTCCGGCTTCCGTCATGAGCTCGATGACCGCGGGCCCGTTGAGCGTGGACGGGTCGATCACGGGTGCGTCGAGCTCGGCGAGCGGGGGCAGCTCGGGCTTTGCCGCGACGTCGGAGGCGACGGGATACTCGAAGCTGTAGCCCTCGCCGAGGATCTTCTGCCCCTGCTCGCCCGCGATGAACGCGAGGAACTGCTGCGCCTCGTCGGCGTGGGGAGCGTTCTTCAGCACCCCACCGCCCGAGATGCTGACGAAGGCACCCGGATCCTGGTTGCCGAAGTAGTGCAGCTTCGTGTTGCCGCTGTCTTCGGCGGCGGCGTCCTGATCGCGGAACCAGTAGTAGTGGTAGATGATGCCCATCGGCACCTCGCCGGCGTTGACCGCCTTCATCGTGACGATGTTGTTGCGGTAGTCGACCGCGTTCTCGGCCATGCCGTTCAGCCAGTCGCGCGCGCCGTCCTCACCCTGGGTGGCGAGGACTGCCGACACGATGGCCTGGAAGTCGGCTTTCGCGGGAGCGGCGCCCCACTTGCCCTTCCACTGCGGGTCGGCGAGGTCGAGAAGGGATGCCGGGAGCTCGCTCTCCGAGATCAGCTCGGGGTTGTAGACGAGTACGGTCGAGCGGGCCGCGATCCCCGTCCAGATGCCGGACCCCGGACGGAACTGCTCGGGAACGAGCGCCAGGGTGGACTCGTCTACCGGTGCGAAGAGGTCCGCGTCCTCGACGAGCGACATCGCCGGGGAGTTCTCGGTGAGGAACACGTCGGCTTTGGAGGCCTTCCCCTCCTGCACGAGCTGGTTGGCCAGCTCGCTGTCGTCGCCGTTGCGGAGCACGACCTCGATGCCGGTCTCGGCGGTGAACGCGTCGGCCCACTCCTCGGTGAGCTGCTCGTGCTGTGCGTTGTACACGACGAGGGCGTCCGGATCGGCCGCGTCATCGCCCGCGGCTCCGCCGGCGCAGCCGGCCAGGGCGAGGCCCGCGACCACCACCGGTACGACGAGGAAGTGGCGCAGGCGCGCGGAAGACGGGAGGCGTGAAGGCATGGGGAACCCCTCGGAAACAGACAGGTAAGGCTAGCCTAAAGCACTCGATCGCCGTGTTTCGTCCGGTTCTCTCCCCTCCGGCGCCGGATCGCTCAGTACCAGATGCTCAGACGCGGCGCCGTGTGCCAGCCGAGCACACGCGTCGCCAGGGCGAGCGCCTCCGCGGATGCCTCGGCCGAGGCATCCGCGATCGTGACGCGTCCCGCCGCGGCAAGGGTCGCGATAGAGACCCCACCGAGGTACGTGGCGGACAGTTCGGCGACGCCGAGGGCCACCCTCGGCGCATCGACCGATTCGCCGTCGCCCAGGCTCCGCACGCGGGCGGCGCCGCGCTCGTCGGCCTCGAGCAGGTAGCGGCCGGCGGCGATGCCGAGCGAGTCCGAGACATCGAGCACCAGCGTGCCGGGGCCGCCGTAGCGACGGGTCTCGAGCGCGGCGACGACGTCGATGATCCGCACGTACTGGTGGTCGCGCACGCTGACCTTCGCCGCGCGCTGGTCGGCGATCATCCACAGCAGCGGCTCATCGACCGACAGCTCCCCCGCGTGCACCTCGGCCACGAGGTCGAGCTCGAGCAGGAACCGCCACAGCGCCGCGTACGCGTCGTCGGTCTCGGCCAGCAGGTAGTGGACCGAGACGGTCGCCTTCGTGAAGTCGTCGTGGTTCTCGCGGACCGCGTACACCGCGACCCCGCGCACGTCGCCCGCGGCGTCGGAGTACTGCACCGCGCGCTTCTCGGCGGTCTTCTCGGCGGCGGGGTTGGTTCCGGCGAACCCGTCCCAGTGGCTGCCGGGCACTTCGATCTCGCCCGGGTGGCGGTGCCGCACCCGCTCGTGCAGGGCCGGCATCAGTTCGCGCACACGCTCGCGGCTGATGAAGTCGATCCGCCCGGCGGGCTGCGGGCCGATCCAGCCGGCGCGCTTCGTCTCGATCCTCCAGGAGGCGCCGGCCGCGGCCGGCGCGAACCCGTACCGCCCGTACAGCGGCGACTCGCTCACCGTGAGCATCGCCATCGGGATGCCGGCCGCCTGGGCCGCCCGCAGCTCACCCTCGAGCATCGCGCGGGCCACTCCCTTGCGCCGGTGCGTCGGGGCGACCGTGACGGCGGAGATCGCGCACGAGGGGATCATCGCCTCGCCGGGCACCGTGAGCTCGCCGAGCCACGATGCGATGGTCGCGACGGGGGCGTCCATCGGCGACTCCGGGTCGTACACGCCGGTGAGCCGGCGATAGCCGCTGCGCTCTCGCGACGCGGCGATCTGCTCCGCCGTGCGCTCCCCGTCCTGGAAGCCGCGGGAGACGGACTGCAGCCAGCCGACGTATTCGTCGCTGTCGACGGCGATGCGCCGGTAGTCCAGTGCGTTCGCGGCGAGCCGGCCGGCCGACTCCTCGTCGACCGGGCCCGCGCGGAAGGCGGCGCGTTCGGTCTCGCCGATGCGGCCGTATGTCGAAACGGACGTGCTCATTGCTTCTTCCTCTCCGCGCCCGTGCGGGCTCAGGTGGGTGTGCGGCCGGTCGAGGGGCCGGCTCAGGTGACCACGCGCGCGCCGGCGACCGGCCCGTGCACGTGGAGCGCCTCGTAGCCTGCGGCCGACAAGGTGATCTGCAGTTCGAGCGCCGACTCGGGGTCGACGGTCAGGAAGGCCAGCGTAGGGCCCGACCCCGACACCATTCCGGCCAGAGCGCCGGACTCCTCGCCGAGCTCGAGCACCTCGCGCAGCTCGGGGCGCAGCGACAGCGCAGCGATCTGCAGGTCGTTGCGCGTGTGCTCGGCGAGCGCGATGGGGTCCGCGGCCCGCAGCGCGTGGAGCACGCCGGGCGCGACCGCGGGCACCCGGGCGCCCGTGTTGATGTCGGGCCGCGCACGCAGCTCGTCGAGGTGCGCGTAGACCTCGGGGGTGGAGAGCCCGGCGTCGGACGGCACCACCACCCAGTCGAAGCGGCCCTTCGCGAGCGCCGGGCTCAGCTGGTCGCCGCGCCCGGTGCCGACCGCTGTCCCGCCCATCAGGGCGAAGGGCACGTCGGCGCCGAGGCGTGCGGCCAGCTTGTGCAGCTCGGCGGTGCCGAGCTCGGCCCCCCACAGCGCATCGCACGCGACGAGGGCGGCCGCAGCATCCGCCGATCCTCCGCCCATGCCGCCGGCGACCGGCACGTGCTTCACGATGTCGAGGTGCACGCCGCCCGCGTGGCCGATGCGCTGCGCGACCAGCCGTGCGGCGCGGACGGCCAGGTTGCGGTCGTCGGCGGGGACGCCGGTCACATCCACGGTGCCCGAGATCGACACCGTGAACTCGTCGGAGGGCGATGCCCACACGTCCTCGTACAGCGACACCGCCTGGTACGCCGACGCGACGTCGTGGTACCCGTCGTCGTGCACGCCGCCGACCTCGAAGAAGAGGTTGAGCTTGCCCGGCGCCCGCACCCGGACGCCGTCCGCGGCGAGAGCCTGACTCACCGGTTCGCCGATTCCGCCCAGAGATCCACGTCGATGCCGTCCGACAGGGCGTCGATGCGCTCCTGCTCCTCGACCGTGAAGGCCGGCCCCTCGAGCGCCTTGAGGTTCTCGTCGAGCTGCTCCGGGCGCGAGGCGCCGATGAGCGCGGAAGCGACGACCGGGTCGCGCAGCACCCACTGGATCGACATCTGCGCGAGCGTCTGCCCGCGCTCCTTCGCGATGACGTCGAGCGACCGCAGCGTCGACAGGCCCTTCTCGCTCAGCGAGCCGTTCGGCAGCGACCCGCGCTGCTGCGCGCGCTCGGCCGAGCCGTCGCCGAGGTACTTGTCCGTGAGCAGTCCCTGCGCGAGCGGGGTGAACGCGATCGCGCCCATCCCCTCCTGCGTGAGCACCCCGGTGAGGCCGTCCTCGACCCACCGGTTCAGGATCGAGTACGCCGGCTGGTGGATGACGAGCGGGGTGCCGAGCGAGCGGGCGACGGATGCCGCGACCGCCGTGCGCTCGGCACTGTAGGACGAGATGCCGACGTACAGGGCCTTGCCCTGGCGCACCAGCGTGTCGAGCGCGCCCACCGTCTCCTCGACGGGGACATCGGGATCGACGCGGTGCGAGTAGAAGATGTCGACGTAGTCGATGCTCATGCGCTTCAGCGACTGCTCGGCGCTGGAGATGAGGTACTTGCGCGAGCCGCCGTTGCCGTAGGGGCCGTGCCACATGTCGTAGCCGGCCTTGGACGAGATGATGAGCTCGTCGCGGTACGGCGCGAAGTCCTCGCGCATCATGCGCCCGAAGTTCGTCTCGGCGGTGCCGTAGGGCGGGCCGTAGTTGTTCGCCAGGTCGAAGTGGGTGATGCCGCGGTCGAACGCGTGGCGCAGCAGCGCCCGCTGGTTGTCGAACGGGATGTTGTCGCCGAAGTTCCACCAGAGTCCGAGCGACACGGGCGGCAGGGTGAGCCCGGAGGTGCCGACCCGGCGGTAGTCCGCGCCGGTGTAACGGGCGGCGTCGGCGGTGTAGGGGCGGTGGAGGTCTCCTCCACGGGACAGGTAGCGCGCGTCTTCGGTCACCGGTCCAGGCTAGCGGCGCGTCGTCCGGTGTGCAGGTGGGCGTCTCGCGCGGTGGGCGGGCATCTACGCACACCGCGTGCCGGTGTGTCAAGGGACGCGGGCGGAAACGTCTCCGTAACGGATCATGCCTAAGGTGACCACACCGGGCGGCGACACCCCGCTGCCCGCGAAGGAGGAAACATGGCCGCACTCTCGGCTCTGCCCCAACCCGCCCACACGTGGACGGGGCTGCTGGAGCGCGCGGACATCGCCGTCGATCGCGGCATCCTGCACATTGTCCATGACGACATCACCCCGGTCGAGGCGCAGACCGCCGATGTGCTGCTCGTGGCGGCGGCGCTCGAAGCTGCCCACGTCGCCGTGACGCTGATCCGCCACGATCGGGCGATCCCCGCCCTCGCCGTCGACCTCGCCGACCGCGAGGCCGCGCTGACCGCACTCGCCGCCCTGTGCGCGACCGAGCCGGTGTACCTCAAGGCGAAGGGGCGCCCCCCGGTGCTCGCGTCCGACGCACCGCCTTTCGCGTCGACGCCGTCGGCCGTGCGCGTCTATCGCCCTCGGATCAGCCGCACGGGCACGCTCCGCTACACGGCGGCGCTCGGAGCCCACGTCGAGTTCTGGCGCATCGCGGATGACATCGTGGAGGCACCGCACGACAACGCCCTCACCCGCCGGCTCACGGCCGCCGGCGACCTCACGTACACCGCCGTCGAGCGCTACGGCCGCACCTGGCGCACCCCGGCGGGGATGTTCTCGCCACAGCCGCACGAGTTCACCGAGGAGGTCGACCTCGTCTTCTCGTGGGTCGACGGCTCGTCGAGCCAGTTCCAGCGCCTCCGCGCCGCGCAGATGGCTGAGTACGTCGTCGGAGACGGCGACGACGGCCCCGCCCGCTACCGCCACGTCGACGAGCTGCGGTACGCGCTGCGCAGCGTGCACATGTACGCGCCGTGGGTGCGGCGGATCTTCATCGCGACCGACTCGCCGACACCGGCGTGGCTGGTGGAGCACCCGAAGGTCACGATCGTGCGCAGCGAAGAGTTCTTCGCCGACCCGTCGGTGCTGCCCACCCACAACTCTCATGCCGTCGAGGCCCAGCTGCACCGGATCCCGGGACTCGCCGAGCACTTCCTGTATTCGAACGACGACATGTTCTTCGGCCGGCTCGTCGAACCCGAGCTGTTCTTCACTCCCGGAGGCATCACGAAGTTCGTCGAGTGCGAGGTGAGGATCGGCGCGGGGGCGCCCGCACCTCACCGCAGCGGCCACGACAACGGCCTCCGCGTCAATCGGGAGCTCCTGCGCGGCCGGTTCGGACGCACGATCGTGCGCGACCTCGACCACTGCGCGACGCCGCTGCGCAAGAGCGTGATGGCCGAGCTCGAGAGCGCGTTCCCGGAGGACTTCGCGCGGACGGCCGCCTCCCGCTTCCGCTCCGCCACCGACATCTCGGTGACCAACAGCCTCTACCACTACTACGCGCTGATGACCGGGCGTGCGGTCGCCACCCGCGAGCCGCGCGTGCGGTACGCGCAGACCACGATGGCGTCGGGCCTTCGCCGGATGGGACGTCTGGCCGCGCGCACCGATGTCGACATGTTCTGCCTCAACGACGGGGGCGACGCCGAGGTCCCCGAGGACGTACGCGTACGAAGCCTCCGTGACGCGTTGGAGCGCATGTTCCCGGTGCGGGCGCCCTGGGAGCGAGCAGAGCTCAGCGCAGCAGAGGAATCGGCTCGGTCGGCGCATCCTTCCGCGCGACGGTGAGAGGCGCGACTCCCGCTTCCCGCAGCCGGCGGCCTGCCTCGTCCGCATCGATGTGCTCGAGGACGTTCGGCGCATCCACCGGAACCACCGAATGCACCACGGTGTCGTCGTACACGTGCACGAGGTTGAACGCCTGCGCGCCGTCCTGAGGTCGCGTGCCGCCGACCGGGACCGTGAGGTCCTGCGCGTAGCAGGTCGACGATGCCACCGACACGGGGATGCCGGCGAAGGTCGCGAACGTCGAGTAGTGCAGGTGCCCGGCGATGATCGCCCGCACGTCCGTGCCGCGCAGCACGGCTGCGAGCCGGCGCTGATCGTGCAGCTCGACGCTCGCGGCGAGCGGCAGCACGCTCGGCACGGGCGGGTGGTGCATCGCGAGGATCGTGCCGAGGGGCGCCGGCGTCGCGAGCTGGTCGGCGAGCCATGCGAGCTGCTCATCACGCAGCTCGCCGTGATGGTGGCCGGGCACGCTCGTGTCGAGCGTGATCACGCGGAGCCCGTCGAGCTCGTCGACCCGATCGACGGGCCGCGCATCGGATGCCTCGTCGTAGAGGCCCGCGCGGAACGCCCCGCGCTCGTCGTGGTTGCCCATCACCCACAGCACGCGTGCGCCGATGCGCTCCGCGAACGGCTCGACGAGCGCGCGCAGCGCGGCGTACGCGCCGGGTTCGCCGAGGTCCGCGAGGTCGCCGGTGACGACGATCGCGTCAGGACGGATACCGCTCGACTCGATCACGCCGATCGTCGCGGCGAGGTGGGCGGCGCCATCGACGGAATCGAACAGCCGCGGCGTCGCGGGGGCGCGCAGGTGCGTGTCGCTCAGGTGCAGCAGGATGCGTTCAGGGGCCGGGTACTCGGCGGTGCGCATGTCGGGTCACTCCGGTCCGCCGCGAGGCGAGGTGCCGTGTAACCGGGACGGCGGACGCTGGAATGTTACAGCCATGTTTCGTACGAAGCCCGACGGCACGGTGAAGATCCGCTGAATTTCAGCTCTTCGCGGCGCTCCCTGCCGCCTGCGCGATGCGCACGTAGTCCTCGATCGAGAGGTCCTCGCCACGGGCGGTCGGGGCGACTCCCGCGCTCTCCAGGATCGCGGATGCTGCCGCCGCCGTGCCGCCGAGCACGCCGGCCGTCGCCTGCCGGAGCATCTTCCGCCGCTGCTGGAACGCGGCATCCACGATCGCGAAGGTCTGTTTGCGCAGCTCCTCGTCGCCGCGCGGCTCGGCCGCGCGATGGAAGCCGACGAGCACGCTGTCGACGTTCGGCACGGGCCAGAAGACCTGGCGCGACACCGTGCCGGCAAGACGCCACGGCCCGTACCAGGCCGCCTTGACGCTGGGCGCCCCGTACACCTTCGACCCCGGCGGGGCGGCGAGCCGCTCCCCCACCTCGGCCTGGACCATGACGACGCCGCGCTCGAGCGCCGGGAAGTGCTCGAGGAAGTGCAGCAGCACCGGCACGCTGACGTTGTACGGCAGGTTGGCGACGAGCACGGTCGGGTCGCCGGGCAGCTCGGTCACGCGAAGGGCATCGGCGTCGACGACCGTGAGCGCGCCGTCGGCCACGCCGTGCGCGGCCGCGGTGGCGGGCAGCCGCTCGGCCAGGCGGTGGTCGATCTCGACGGCCGTGACGGATGCCCCGGCCTCGAGGATCGCGAGGGTCAGCGACCCGAGACCGGGCCCGACCTCCACGACGCGGTCGCCGGGCTCGACCTCGGCGACGTGCACGATCTTGCGGACGGTGTTGGCGTCGACGACGAAGTTCTGCCCGAGTTTCTTGGTCGGCGTCACATCGAGTTCGGCGGCCAACGCGCGGATCTCGGCCGCACCGAGGAGTGTCACGGGCATGCGTTCACTGTACGGGGTGGCAGTACGGTTGCCCGCGTGCCCTCTGCCGCGGTGGCGACCCGAACGCTAGCGTGACCAGCATGAACTCGACCGGATCGATCCCCGCAGACGCGTTCTCCCTCCGCAGTCCCTACGGGCGACGAGCGATCGGCCTGTCGGTCGCGGCGGCCGTCGGCGGGTTCCTCTTCGGCTTCGACTCCTCGGTCATCAACGGCGCCGTCGACTCGATCTCGAAGGACTTCGGGCTCAACGACGTCATCACGGGGTTCGTCGTCGCGATCGCGCTGCTCGGCTGCGCGGTCGGTGCCATCATCGCCGGCAACCTGTCGGACCGCTGGGGGCGCCTCCGGGTGATGTTCATCGGCGCCGTCATGTTCTTCGCGAGCTCGATCGGCGCGGGCCTCGCGTTCTCGGCCTGGGACCTCGCCTTCTGGCGCGTGATCGGCGGTCTGGGCATCGGCATCGCCTCGGTCGTCGCCCCGGCCTACATCGCCGAGATCGCACCCCGCCAGGTCCGCGGCGGACTCGCGTCGCTGCAGCAGCTGGCGATCACGATCGGCATCTTCGCAGCGCTCCTGTCGGACGCGCTGCTGGCGAATGCCGCGGGTGGCGCCGACAGCGTGCTGTGGTTCGGGCTGGAGGCCTGGCGGTGGATGTTCCTCGTCGGGGTCATCCCGTCCGCGGTCTACGGCATCCTGTCGTTCACGGTGCCCGAGTCGCCCCGGTACCTGCTGTCCAAGGGCCGGACCGACGAGGCCCGCGCGATCTTCGCGCGCCTGATGCCGCCGGCCGACCTCGACCAGACGATCCGCGAGCTGCAGACGGCGATCGAGACCGACCGCAAGAACTCCGGCGTCTCGATCCGCGGTCCGGTGCTCGGCCTTCAGCGAATCGTCTGGGTCGGCATCATCCTGTCGGTGTTCCAGCAGTTCGTCGGCATCAACGTGATCTTCTACTACTCGACGAGTCTGTGGCAGTCGGTCGGCTTCGACGAGAGCGACTCGTTCACGATCAGCGTGGTGACGTCCATCACGAATGTGCTCGTCACGCTGATCGCGATCTTCCTGGTCGACCGGGTCGGGCGAAAGCCCATCCTGCTCACCGGTTCCGTCATGATGACGCTGTCACTCGGGCTCATGGCCGTCTCGTTCCTGTTCTCCACCACGGATGCCTCGGGCGCGGTCGTGCTGCCCGCCCCGTGGGGCCCCATCGCGCTCGTCGCCGCGAACGTGTTCGTCGTCGGCTTCGGCGCCTCGTGGGGACCGCTGGTGTGGGTGCTCCTCGGCGAGATCTTCCCGAGCCGCATCCGCGGCAAGGCGCTGGGCGTCGCCGCCGGTGCGCAGTGGATCGCCAACTTCCTCATCACGATCTCGTTCCCCGCGATGTCGTCGTGGTCGCTGCCGCTCACGTACGGCATGTACGCGCTGTTCGCGGCGCTGTCGTTCATCTACGTCGCGTGGCGCGTGCCCGAGACCAAGGGCATGGACATCGAGCAGACGGAGACGCTGTTCGTCCGCCCCGGACGCGGCGGAGGTGCCGCTCCCACCTCCCCGTGAGGTCGGGCCCGTCCGCCGCCCCTCATAGGATGGCGGGATGCCTTCGCTCGGGGAAATGATCGCACCACGGCGCCTCGGGACCGACTTCCGGTGGCTGCTGGCGTCGTCGTGGACGAGCAATCTCGGCGACGGCATCGCGCTCGCGGCGGCGCCGCTGCTGATCGCCTCGCTCACGTCGTCGCCCGTGCTCGTCGCCGCGGGCGCCATGATGCAGTTCCTGCCGTGGCTCCTCTTCGGCCTCCTCGCGGGCGCCGTCGCCGACCACCACGACCGCCGCCGCCTCGTGATGCTCGCGAACGGCCTGCGCGCGGTGGTCGTGGCCGTGCTCGTGGCGTTCCTCGTCAGCGGGCAGGCCACCGTGTGGCTGGTGCTGGCGGTGGCGTTCCTCTACGGCACGGCCGAGGTCTTCGCCGACTCGGCCGGCAGCACGCTGCTGCCGATGCTGGTGAAGCCGGCCGACCTCGGCATCGGCAACGCCCGCATGCAGGCCGGCTACCTCGTCGCGAACCAGCTCGCCGGGCCTCCGCTCGGCGCCTTCCTCTTCGCGGTGGGCTCGTTCTGGCCGTTCGTGCTGCAGGTGCTGTGCGTGGCGCTGGCGGTGCTGCTCATCTCCCGGATCGCGCGCACGCCGGTGCCCGAGCATCCGGACTCCGGCCGCGGCACGAAGGCGCACGCCATCCGCGAAGGGCTGCAGTGGCTGCGCCACAACGCACCGGTGCGCACGCTCGTCATCATCATCCTGGTGTTCAACGTCACATGGGCCGCGCCCTGGGGCGTGCTCGTGCTCTACGCCACGGAGCACCTGGGAATGGGTCCCGTCGGCTACGGCGCCCTCACGACCGCGGCCGCGCTCGGCGGCATCATCGCGGTCTTCAGCTTCGGCTGGCTCGAGAAGCACGTGTCGTTCTCGACGCTCATGCGCGTGTGCCTGTCGCTCGAGGTGCTCATGCACCTGTCGTTCGCCCTCACCACATCGCCGGCGGTGGCCTTCGTCATCATGTTCGGCTTCGGCCTCTACGCGTTCGTGTGGGGCACCATCTCGACGACCGTCCGCCAGCGCCTCGTGCCGATGGAGCTGCAGGGCCGCATCGCCTCGGTGAACATGGTCGGCGTCTTCGGCGGCCTCGTGATCGGGCAGTTCATCGGCGGCATCCTCGCCCAGGTGTGGGGGCTCACCGCGCCCTGGTGGTTCGCCTTCGGCGGCTCGCTCATCACGCTGCTGCTGGTATGGCGCTCGATCTCGCACATCGCGGCCGCGAAGCCGGTGCTCGACACGGACGACGCAGAAGAGGTCGCCGGCGAGGACGAGCCCGGCGCCGGCGGGATGCCGCTGATCGACTGACCGTCGCCTCCGCGCGGCGCCGGTCGCACCCCCGTGCGCGATCCGTCGAGACAAGGGATCCCCGCCGAGACCGGGGACGGCGCCCCCGGTCTCGGCGGGGATCCCCTGCCTCGGCAGGACGGACGGAGGGATGCTGCGGCTCAGGGCGGGGCGTTACGCCCGGACGAGTGCGCCCAGGCTTTCGCCGAGCTGCTCGAGCCGCGGGGTCCACGGGCCCGCCATCTCGCCCGCCGCTGCACGCCGCAGCGCCTCGGCGAAGGGCACCCACGCGCTCTCGCACACCTCGGCGGGGTCGAGCGCGAGCACCGGGTCCCCGTCCACGCGTGCGATGTACACGTCGAACAGCGCGGTCCGCTCGGTAAGCCGGCCGACGAGCCCGAGGTCCGAGGTGCCGACGAGAACGCCGGTCTCCTCGTGCAGCTCGCGCACCGCCGCCTGCGCGCTCGTCTCACCCGTCAGGGCGCTGCCTGCGGGGAACTCCCACGTCAGACTCCAGTCCTTGCCCGCGGCGCGCCGCGTCAGCAGCACGAGCCCGTCGCCGCGCACGACGCACACCGACGCGACGATGTGGAAGAGCCCCTCGGGGAACGTCGGGTCGCCTCGGCGGTGCGTCCGCCCGATGGGTGTGCCTGCAGCATCCGTCAGGTCCCACAGCTCGTCGTCCACCGCAGCCTCCCGGACCTCAGTCCTCGAACGCCCCGTAGACCTCGAGCGTGTTCGCCGCGATCTGCGCGCACAGCTCGTCGACGTCGACGCCGAGCTCGGCGGCCATGTAGCGCACCGTCACCGGGATCAGGTACGGCGCGTTCGGGCGGCCGCGATGCGGGGTCGGCGTCAGGAACGGGGCATCCGTCTCGACCAGGATCCGCTCGCGCGGGATCACCGCGAGCGCGTCGCGGAGGTTCTGCGCGTTGTTGAAGGTCACGTTGCCGGCGAACGACAGCCAGTAGCCGCGCTCGCCTGCGATGCGCGCCATGCCGGCGTCGCCCGAGAAGCAGTGGAACACCGTGCGCTCGGGGGCCCCGACACGCTCGAGCGTCTCGAGCACGGCGTCGTGCGCGTCGCGGTCGTGGATCTGCATCGCGATGCCGTGCTTCTTGGCCAGCGCGATGTGTGCCTCGAAGCTCTCGAACTGCGCGGGCCGGCCGTCCTCGTCGGTGCGGAAGAAGTCGAGACCCGTCTCGCCGATCGCCCGCACGCGCGGCTGCGCGGCGAGCTCGTCGATCACCGCGATCGCCTCGTCCAGACGCCCGGCGGCCTGGTACGCGGGCGCTTCGTTGGGGTGGATGGCGACCGCCGCGAGCACGCGGGGGTGGGATGCTGCCGCCCACGCCGACCAGCGGCTCGAGTCGATGTCGCCCCCGGCCTGCACGACGCCGACCACGCCGACCTCGCTCGCGCGCTCGAGCTGCTCATCGAGCGACAGGCCGACCCCGTCCTCGATCTCGAGGTGCGCGTGGTTGTCGTACACCGGCACCGCGAGCGGCGCGGGCGCCGCCGGGTACGTGACGTCGCGCGACCCCTTCTCGCGGGTGCGCACGTACTGCGACGGGTCGGAGCCCGCCTCGGAGTACGGAACCGGGGGTGTCGCCATCAGACCGACTGCTCGACGCGCGGGAACAGCGGCGCGAGGCCGTTGACGCTCGAGCCCGGCTTCAGCACGCCCCACGTGCCCGCCTCGCGGATCGGCTGGTCCTCGAGTCGCCCGATCGACTCGGCAGCGCCGAGCGCGATCCAGAGCTTCTCGGTCGAGACGGGCATCACCGGCGACAGCAGGACGGCCAGGGCCCGCAGCCCTTCCGCCGCGGTGTAGAGCACCGTGCCGAGACGCCCGCGCTGGGCGTCGTCCTTGGCGAGCGCCCACGGCTCGTTCTCGGTGATGTACAGGTTGAGCGCGTCGACGATCGTCCAGATCGCGTGGATCGCCTCATCGATGCGGAAGCGCTCGATCGCGGCGTCGGCGTGGGCAGCAGCATCCGCCACCGTCTTCTGGATGTGCAGGTCGGCGTCGGTGTACGCGCCTGCCGGGGGCACGACGCCCTCGTAGTAGCGCTCGATCATCGCGGTCGTGCGCGAGGCGAGGTTGCCGAAGCCGTTCGCGAGCTCGGCCTGGTAGCGGGCGGAGAGGTCCTCCCACGAGAACGAGCCGTCCTGGCCGAACGCGATCGCCGACAGGAAGTAGAACCGGTAGGCGTCCGAGCCGAAGACGTCGGTGATCTCGGTGGGCGCGATGCCGGTGAGCTTCGATTTCGACATCTTCTCGCCGCCGACGAGCAGCCAGCCGTGCGCGAAGACGCCGCGCGGCACCTCGAGTCCTGCGGCCATCAGCATCGCCGGCCAGATGACGGCGTGGAAGCGCAGGATGTCCTTGCCGACGATGTGGTACGCCGGCCAGCGGCGGGCGAACTCCTCGGGGTCCTCGCCGTAGCCGATCGCGGTGGCGTAATTGAGGAGCGCGTCGACCCACACGTAGATGACGTGCGACTCGTCCCACGGGAGCGGAATGCCCCAGTCGAACGCGGAGCGCGAGATCGACAGGTCCTTGAGGCCGTTCTTGACGAACGACACGACCTCGTTGCGCGCCGACTCGGGGCGCACGAAGTCGGGAACCGTCGAGTAGAGCTCGAGCAGCTTGTCCTGGAACTCGCTGAGCTTGAAGAAGTAGTTCTTCTCCTGCAGCAGCTCGAGGGGCTTCGAGTGGATGGCGCAGACCTTGAGGCCCTCGAAGGCGCCGGTGCCGTCGACGATCTCGGACTCGGGCTTGAACTCCTCGCAACCCACGCAGTACAGCGCCTCGTACTCGCCGGCGTAGATGTAGCCGCGGTCGTAGATCGCCTGCACGAACTGCTGCACGCGCTCTTCGTGGCGCTGCTGCGTCGTGCGGATGAAGTCGTCGTTGGCGACGTCGAGCGTCTTCAGCAGCGGGAACCACGCCTCGGTGACGAGCTTGTCGACCCACTCCTGGGGCGTCACGTTGTTCGCCGACGCGGCGCGCATCATCTTCTGGCCGTGCTCGTCGGTGCCCGTCAGCATCCAGGTGTCGTCGCCCGCCTGGCGGTGCCAGCGCGCGAGGGTGTCGACCGCCACGGTGGTGTAGCCGTGGCCGATGTGGGGCACGTCGCTCGGATAGTAGATCGGCGTCGTGATGTAGAAGGACGAGGGGCCGGAAGTCACCCGACGAGTCTAGTCAGCGCGGATGCCCCGGCCGCCGCTGTGACCGGACGCCCCCGTCCGGACCCGCTCAGACGCCCGAAAGTAACACTCGGGCGTGCCGGGTCAGGCGCTGTCGCGGACGACCAGCGTCGTCGGGAGCGTGATCGGCTCGGGCGCCGCGCCGGCGATGACCTCCAGCAGCGTCGACACCATCTCGCTGCTCAGGCGCTGCCAGGGCTGGCGCATCGTCGTGAGGGCGGGCTCGTGCGTCGCGGCGAGACCGGAGTCGTCGAATCCCGCCACCGCGATATCCTCCGGCACGCGCAGGCCCGCCTTGCGCAGCGTCGCGATGGCGCCGGCGGCCATCATGTCGCTGGCGGCGAAGACCGCGTCGATGTCGCGCGTGCGCTCCAGCAGGCGCGCCATCGCGAGA
This sequence comes from Microbacterium sp. NPDC056057, assembly GCF_042266945.1. Taxonomy (NCBI): domain Bacteria; kingdom Bacillati; phylum Actinomycetota; class Actinomycetes; order Micrococcales; family Microbacteriaceae; genus Microbacterium; species Microbacterium sp. NPDC056057. Next base: position 339,752 of record NZ_JBHJWS010000004.1, on the reverse strand, counting down.
GCGCCGGACTCCTGGCTGTAGTCGCCCTCCTCGACGAGGACGGGGTCGAAGCCGTCGCCCATCTCCTCCTCGAACCCGACGAGGCGGAACTTGCCGCCCGGCGTGTCGTGGGGGCCGGCGATCATCGCGATGCGCCGGTGCCCGCGCCCGCGGAGGTACCGCGTCATCTCGCGGGCCGAGGCGATCTCGTCGACCGAGACCGTCGGCACCTGGGCTTCATGACCGAGCGGGATGCCGCAGCACACGGTGGGGACGCCCGCCTCGAGCAGATCGTCGACGAGCGGATCCGATTCGTGCGACGAGATGAGGAGCACGCCGTCGACGTGGCCGGCGCTCACGAAGTGGGCGACGTTGGCGCGTTCGGCCGGCGTGCCCGCGACCAGCAGCACGAGCGTCATGGAGCGCTGCGCGAGAGCCTCGGCCGCGCCGCGCAGGAGGAGCGCGAACGTCGGATCCTGGAAGAGCAGGTGCTGCGGCTCGGTGAGCAGGAACGCGAGCGAGCCCGCCCGCCCGGTGGCAAGGCTCCGCGCCGCGTGGTTCGCGGTGTACCCGGTGCGCCGGATCGCCTCCTCGACGGCCACGCGGGCGTCGGGCGACACCCAGTGCCCGCCGTTGATCACCCGCGACACGGTGCCGCGCGACACGCCCGCGGCCGCCGCGACATCGCGGATCGTCGGTTTGCGTCGCACGGACGTCGTCTCCTCCACGACGAGCGACTCTACCCCCGTGACGGGGCGAATCGCGCGCAGACACGATCAGGACTGTGACCGGTCACAGTTACGTAACGGTTCCCGGTCGGAGCCTGCGCCGAGGCATCCGTCCGGGTAAGACTGTGACCGGTCCCAGTCGTCATGTGACCGAAGCGAACTGCAGCAAGAACTGCCCTGATCCGATGGAGCGTCCATGACCTCGCCCGACCGCTGGCCCGAGATCCGGGGCATCGCCTACGGAGGCGACTACACCCCCGAGCAGTGGCCGCGAGAGGTCTGGCGCGAGGACGTCGCCCTCATGCGCGAGGCCGGCGTCAACATGGTCAGCGTCGGGATCTTCGCCTGGGCCCTCATCGAGACCAGCGAGGGGGTCTTCGACTTCGCGTGGCTCGACGAGCTGATCGACCTGCTGCACGAGAACGGCATCTCGGTCGACCTCGGCACGCCCACCGCTTCTCCCCCGGCGTGGTTCTTCGCGGAGCACCCGGACGCCCGCGTGGTCTCGCGCGACGGGGTCACGATGGGCTTCGGCGCGCGCGGCATGGCCTCGCACGCGTCGCCCGCCTACCGTGAGGCGATCGTGCGCATCGCCTCGGCGCTCGCCGAGCGCTACGGCTCGCACCCCGCGGTCGTCATGTGGCACGTCCACAACGAGTACGGCGTGCCGGTCGGCGAGGACTACTCCGCGCAGTCGGTGCACGCCTTCCGCGGCTGGCTTCGCGAGAAGTACGGCACGCTCGACGCGCTCAACGCCGCGTGGGGCACCACGTTCTGGGGCCAGCGCTACGGCGAGTGGGACCACATCGGCGCCCCGGCGGCGGCACCCTCCGTCGTCAACCCCGCGCAGCGCCTGGATTTCGCCCGCTTCACCGACGCCCAGCTGCGCGCCTGCTTCGTCGCCGAGCGCGACGCGATCCGCGCCCACGCGACGCAGCCCATCACCACGAACTTCATGGCGAACCAGAGCTGGACGACCGACCTGTGGGCGTGGGCCCGCGACGTCGACATCGTGTCGGACGACCACTACCTGTGGGCGGCAGACCCCGAGGGCGAGATCGGCCTCGCGATCGCGGCCGACCTCTCCCGCTCGGTCGGCGGCGGCACGCCGTGGATCCTCATGGAGCACTCCACGTCGGCGGTCAACTGGCAGCCGCGCAACGTCGCCAAGCGGCCGGGTGAGATGGCCCGCAACTCGCTGACGCATCTCGCGCGCGGGGCCGACGCCATCCTCTTCTTCCAGTGGCGCGCGTCACGCTCGGGCGCCGAGAAGTTCCACTCGGCGATGATCCCGCACGCCGGCACCTCCTCGCGCGTCTGGCGTGAGGTCGTCGAGCTCGGCGACGCGCTCGGACGCCTCGAGGAGGTCCGCGGCTCGCGGGTCGCGGCGGACGTCGCCATCCTGTGGGACTTCGAGTCGTTCTGGGCACAGGACCTCGAGTGGCGCCCGTCGGTCGACGTGTCGCACGCCGGCCAGGTCCGCGCGTTCTACGAGCGGCTGTGGCGCGACGGCATCACGGTGGACTTCGCCCTGCCCGGCCAGGACCTCTCGGCGTACAAGCTCGTGGTCGCCCCGGCGCAGTACCTGCTGAGCGCCGCGGACGCCGCGAACCTCACCCGCTACGTCGAGGCCGGCGGCACGCTCGTCGTCTCGTTCTTCTCGGCCATCGTCGACGAGAACGACGCCGTGCACCCGGGCGGCTTCGTCGCACCGCTGCGCGACGCGCTCGGCGTCGTCGTGGAGGAGTTCCTGCCGCTCCGCGAGGGCGCGCGGCACACGGTCGGATGGACCGGCTCGACCGCGGAGTCGCTCGTCGCCGACGCCTGGCAGGAGGACCTCGTCCTGCACGGTGCCGACGTGAAGGCGACGTACGTCGACGGCCCGGGCGCCGGCAAGCCCGCGATCACGCGTCACGCGCACGGCACCGGGCACGGCTGGTACATCAGCACGCGATTGGATGCCGCGAGCCTCGGCACCGTCATGTCCGACGTGTACGCCGACGCCGGCGTCGCCCCCTCGGGCCACCCCGAAGGCCTCGAGGTCGTCGTCCGCCGCGGCGACGACGCGGACTACGCGATCGTGATCAACCACCGCGACGACGACGCCTCCCTCGCGGCATCCGGTGTCGAGCTCCTCACCGGCGCGGACGTCGACGGCGAGTTCCTCGTGCCCGCCGGCGGCGTCGCGGTCGTCCGCACGCCGCACACCCCCTGACCCACCCGAACCCTGCAACACCACATCACCGAAAGGGAAACCATGCGAAAGCAGATCGCACTCGGAGCGCTGGCGCTCACGGCAGCGGTCGTCCTCGCCGGCTGCGCCGGCGGAGGCTCGTCCGACAACTCCGACGACGCGGCCGACAGCAGCGCCGAGCTCGTCGTCTGGACCGACGAGGAGCGCCAGACGGCGGTCAAGGACGCGGCCAAGGCCTTCGAGGAGGAGACCGGCGCCACCGTCAAGATCGTCAAGAAGAACTTCGAGGACCTCCGCAACGACTTCATCGCGCAGGTGCCGACCGGCGAGGGCCCCGACATCACCGTGGGCGCGCACGACTGGCTGGGCGCGCTCGTCGCCGCCGGTGTCGTCGACACGATCGACCTCGGCGACAAGGCGTCGGAGTTCGAGCCCGTCGCCCTCGAGGCCATGACCTACGACGGTCAGCTGTACGCGCTCCCCTACTCGCTCGAGACGATCGCGCTCGTGCAGAACGTCGACCTCGTGGGCGCCGAGGCCCCCGCGTCGTGGGACGACATGATCCAGAAGGGCCTGGCGTCCGGCGCCGAGCGTCCGTTCGTCATCAACACCGCCGGCGAGACGGGTGACGGGTACACGATGTACGGCTTCCAGACGTCGTTCGCCGCCCCCGTCTTCGTGCAGGACGCGTCGGGCTCGTACACGACCGAGGTCGGCATGGGCGGCGCCGCGGGCGAGGCGTTCGCGTCGTGGCTCGGCGCCAACGGCACCTCGGGCACCGGCTACATCTCGACCACTGTCGACTACGACATCAACAACGAGCTGTTCAACAGCGGCAAGGCGCCCTACACGATCCAGGGTCCGTGGGCGATCAGCGCCTACACCGACGTGAAGAACATCGCCGTGAACCCGATCCCTTCGGCGGGCGGCGAGACGGCTGCTCCGTTCGTGGGCGTGCAGGGCTTCTACCTCAGCTCGCAGTCGAAGAACGCGCTGCTCGCGCAGGAGTTCCTCGTGAACTACCTCGGCACCGAGGAGGCGCAGCGCGCCCTCTACGAGGCCGACCCCCGCATCCCGGCGTGGTCGACGCTGGCCACCGAGGTCTCGTCCGACCCGATCATCGCGGGCTTCCTCGCGTCGGCGCAGAACGGCGTCCCGATGCCGAGCATCCCCGAGATGGGCTCGGTGTGGGACCTCTGGAACGCGGCGCAGTCGCAGATCATCAGCGGCGCCGACCCCGTGTCGACGTGGAACACGATGGTGGCCGACGTCCAGGCCGCGGTCGAGGGCTGATCCCGACCGGCTGAAACCCGGTCACCGACACGGTGGCCGACATGCTCCGGGAGGCGGGTGAGTGCCTCTCCCCGCCTCCCGGATCCCACCCCCTTCCCGGATCGACCCCGTCGATCCCCCTCACGCCCGGCGATGAGGCCCCGTGACAGGAGCAGACGCATGACGGTGGACGCCCCCACCCTCCCCCAGGCGCCGGCGGAGACCCCGCCCCGCGAATCGCACGCCCGCCGCTGGCGCGGCCCCGGCTGGGGCTTCCTCGCGAAGCTCGCCCTGATGGCCCTCGTGAACGCCTTCGGCGTGATGACGCTGCTGAGCGCATTCCGCGTCGAGTCGTGGGTCGTGTTCTCCGCGACGCTCGTGCTGCTCCTCGCCGCCGACGTCGTCTACTTCACCAAGCGGGCGCTGCCGCTCAAGTACCTGCTGCCGGGCCTCGCGTTCCTGCTCGTCTTCCAGGTCTTCATCTTCGGCTACACCGCGTACATCGCCTTCACCAACTACGGCACCGGTCACGCCGGCACCCAGGAGCAGGCGGTCGAGGCCGCGCTCATCCAGGGCGAGCGTCGCATCGAGGACTCCCCCACCTATCCGCTCTCGGTCGTCGAGCGCGTCGGCGAGGTCGGCTTCGCGATCGTCGACGAGAACGGCGACGTGCTCGTCGGCTCCGCCGAGCAGCCGCTCGAGGAGGCCCGCGGCGCCGAGGTCGGCAGCGCCGGCTCCCCCACGGAGGTCCCGGGCTGGGAGGTCGTGCCGCGCGCCACGGTCATCACCGACGCCGCCCTGCAGGAGCAGATCGCGAGTCTGCGCGTGCCGGTCTCCGACGACCCCAACGACGGCTCGATCCGCACGCGTGACGGCTCTTCGGGCGCCGTCTACGAATCGACGCTGGTATGGGATGCCGAGGCCCAGACCATCACCGACACCACGACCGGCACCGTCTACGCCGCGAACGACAAGGGACTGTTCGTCGCCGACGACGGCTCGGCGCTCCCCACCGGCTGGTATGTGAACGTCGGGTTCGAGAACTTCGTCCGGCTGTTCACCGACCCCGCTCTCGCACAGACGCTGCTCTCCGTCACCGTCTGGACGTTCGTCTTCGCGACGCTGTCGGTCGTGCTGCCGTTCGCGCTCGGCCTCCTGCTCGCGCTCATCTACAACGACGCGCGCCTCAAGGGCCGCCGGTTCCTCAGGACGCTGTACATTCTCCCGTACGCCTTCCCCGCGTTCATGTCGGCGCTGCTGTTCCGCGGCATGTTCAACGCCGAGTTCGGCGTCATCAACGACCTGTTCTTCTTCGGTGCGAACATCAACTGGCTCGGGGACCCATGGCTCGCCCGCGCGGCGGTCGTATGGGTGAACCTGTGGCTCACGTACCCGTACTACTTCCTCGTGTGCACCGGCGCGCTGCAGGCGCTCCCGCAGGACACCCTCGAGGCGGCATCCCTCGACGGCGCCGGCCGCTCCCGGCAGCTGCGCTCGATCATCCTGCCGCTCGTACTGGTGGCCACCGCACCCCTGCTGATCTCGTCGTTCGCGTTCAGCTTCAACAACTTCACCGTCATCTACATGTTCAACAACGGCGGCCCGGCGATCCCCGGCGCCCCGTACGCGCTCGGGGCCACCGACATCCTCATCTCCGCCATCTACGACATCTCCGGGGTGTCGGGCGGTGCCGCGGACTACGGCCTCGCCAGCGCCCTGTCGATCCTCGTGTTCGCCGTCGTCGGGGGCATCTCGGCGATCGCGTTCCGTCAGACCCGCAAGCTCGAGGAGTTCCAGTGATGTCCACCGCCACCGATGTCGCCACGGGACAGAGCACCCGCACCCCGGGCGCACCGCGCGACCGCCGCTCCGCACGCCGACGCCGCTGGCTGCTCGAGGTCGGCTGGAAGTACCTGCTCGCCGTCGTCGTGATCTTCTACGCGATCTTCCCGCTGGTGTACGTGCTGTCGGCGTCGCTGAACCCGAACGGCACGCTCGCCGCCAGCAACGCCCTCTTCAGCGTCGTCGACCTGTCGAACTACGCCGCCCTGGGCGAGACGAGCTTCTGGACGTGGGCGGGCAACACCCTCCTCATCGGCGGCATCGCCTCGGTCGGCGCCGTGCTGATGGGTGCCGCCGCCGCATACGCGTTCTCGCGCTTCCGGTTCTCGGGCCGCCGCGCGGGGCTCACCGGACTCCTCATCATCCAGATGTTCCCGCAGGCGCTCGCGTTCGTCGCGATCTTCCTGATGCTGCTGGGTCTCGGCGAGGTCGTGCCGGCCCTCGGCCTCAACTCCAAGATCGCGCTCATCTGCGTGTACCTCGGCGGCGCGCTCGGCGTGAACACGTTCCTCATGTACGGCTTCTTCAACACCGTGCCGATCGAGATCGACGAGTCCGCCAAGATCGACGGCGCATCCCACGCCCAGATCTTCTGGCGGCTGATCTTCCCGCTCGTGACGCCGATCCTCGCGGTCGTCGCACTGCTCGCCTTCATCGCGGCGTTCGGCGACTACATCATCGCCAAGATCGTGCTCGTCTCGGAGGAGAACTGGACCCTCGCGGTCGGCATGTACCAGTGGGTCTCGAACCAGCTCGCCTCCAACTGGGGTCTGTTCGCCGCCGGTGCGGTGATCGCCGCGATCCCCGTGCTCGTCCTGTTCCTGTCGCTGCAGCGCTACATCGTCGGCGGCCTCACCGCGGGGTCCGTCAAGGGCTGAGCCTCAGCCCACCCCCCTAGATCAACGTCGATCGGAGAACTCACGTGTCTCACCACCCTCGATCCGCGCGCCTCGCGGCGGTCGCGGCATCCCTCGCCCTGGTCGTCACCGGGCTCGCGGCGGCGCCCGCCGCCGCAGACGACGGCCCCGTCGAGGCCGGCATCACCGTCCCCAAGGTCGAGAACCTTCCGGCGGACTTCATCAGCGGCGTCGACGTGTCGTCGGCGATCGCGCTCGAGGAGTCCGGCGTCGTCTTCCGCGACGCGGCCGGGCAGCCCGCCGATCTGTTCGACGTCCTCGCCGACGCCGGCGTCACCGACGTCCGCGTGCGCGTGTGGAACGATCCGTTCGACGCCGCCGGGAACGGCTACGGCGGCGGCGACAACGACGTGGCCCACGCCGTCGAGATCGGCAAGCGCGCGACGGATGCCGGACTCGGCGTGCTCGTCGACTTCCACTACTCCGACTTCTGGGCCGACCCCGCGAAGCAGCAGGCGCCGAAGGCCTGGGCGGCCATGACCGTGGCCCAGAAGGCCGTCGCGGTGACCGACTTCACGACGGATGCCCTCGAGGAGCTCAGGACCGCGGGCGTCGATGTGCAGATGGTGCAGGTCGGCAACGAGACCAACAACGCGGTCGCCGGCGTCAGCGGGTGGGACGGCATGGCGCAGATCTTCTCCGCCGGATCGGCGGCCGTGCGCGCGGTGTTCCCCGACGCCCTCGTCGCGGTGCACTTCACCAACCCCGAGTCCAGCGGGCGCTACGCCGGCTACGCGGCGAACCTCGCGTCACGCGGCGTCGACTACGACGTGTTCGCCTCCAGCTACTACCCGTACTGGCACGGCACCGTCACGAACCTCACCTCGGTGCTGAAGAACGTCGCCGACACGTACGGCAAGAAGGTCATGGTGGCCGAGACCTCGTGGGCGTACACGCTCGAGGACGGCGACGGCCACGGCAACGTCATCGACCTCCCCGCGGAGGCCACGCAGTACCCGGTCAGCGTGCAGGGGCAGGCCGACGCCGTGCGCGATGTGATCCAGGCGGTCGCGAACGTCGGCTCCGCCGGCATCGGCGTCTTCTACTGGGAGCCCGCGTGGCTCCCTGTCGGACCGCCTTCCGCGCTCGACGCGAACAAGGCGCTGTGGGAGGCGCACGGCTCGGGCTGGGCCTCGAGCTACGCCGGCGAGTACGACCCCGACGACGCCGGCCAGTGGTACGGCGGCTCCGCCTGGGACAACCAGGCGCTGTTCGCGCACGACGGCACACCGCTGGAGTCGCTCAACGTCTTCGCCTACGCCCGCACCGGCGCCGTCGCGCCGCGTGAGGTCACCGCAGTCGGGCCGGTGGACCTGACGGTCGCCGAGGGCGATGCCGTCGCCCTTCCCGCCACCGTGACCGTGTCGTACAACGACGGCTCGTCCGAGACGCAGCCGGTCACGTGGTCCGACGCCGCGAAGTGGATCGACGGCCCCGGCACGTACACGATCTCAGGCGTCACCACGTCGGGGCTCGCGGCGACGGCCACGGTCGTGGTCGCACAGAAGAACCTGCTGCGCAGCCCCGGATTCGAAGGCGACAACAGCGCCTGGACGAAGACCGGCGCGGGCCTCACGGTCGGCGCGTGGGACGACCCGCGCACCGGGGAGCACTCGGCACACTTCTGGGCCGCGAACGCGTACTCCTTCACCCTCTCGCAGCGCGTGGACGGCGTCCCCGCCGGATCGTATGTCGTGCGCGGTGCACTGCAGGGCGACGGAGAGGATGCCGCGAGCAGCGTGCGCCTGAGCGTCTCGAGCGCGTCGGGCGAGGCATCCGTCCCCTTCTCGATGGACGGGTGGCGCAATTGGTCGGTGCCCACCACGGCACCGATCGATGTCCCCGCGGGTGGCAGTGTGACCGTCACCGTCACCGCGGCCCTCTCCGGCGGCGCGTGGGGCACGATCGACGACGTCGAGCTGGTGCGCGCCACGCCGACCGGCGTCGACACCGCCGCCCTCGCCGCGGCCCTCGCGGACGCCGAGGCCGTCGACCTGTCCGCTCACACGCCCGCGACGGCGGATGTGCTGCAGGCGGCGATCGGGCGGGCGCGGATCGTGCTGTCGGCGGATGCCCCGTCCCGCACCGCGGTGGACGGCGCGACGACCGCCCTGGCCGACGCCGTCGACGCGCTCCTGGTGCTCGACGCGGCGGGCAAGGCTCCGGGACGCGGCGTCCTGTCGCACGACAACGGCTGGGACACGGGCCTCAAGGACGGTGCGTACACCGTGCGCATGAACCTCTGGTGGGGCGAGAACGCGACGAAGCTGCGCGTGTTCGAGAACGGGGAGCGTATCGCCACGGTGGCGCTCGCCTACGGCGGCGTCGGCGCGCAGTCGGCCGAGATCCCGGTGACGGGGAAGAAGAACGGCGTCTACGTCTACACCGGCGAGCTCGTGAACTCGAAGGGGACCACCGCGCTGCAGCGGGTCACCGTCACGGTGACCGACGCGTCTCCCGCGAAGCCCGTGCTGAGCCACGACAACAAGGACGGCGACGGCACGTACACGCTGACCGCCGACCTGTGGTGGGGCACGAACGCGACGAGCTACCGCTTCTACGAGGGCGACGCGGTCGTCGGCGAAGGCGCGCTCTCCGCGGCGACCCCCAGCGCGCAGCGTGCGACGCTCTCCGTCGCCGGCGCCACGCGGGGCACGCACACCTACCGCGTGGTCTTCGCGAACGACGCCGGCGCGACCACGAGCAAGGACCTCGCGGTCACCGTGCGCAAATAGTGCAGGTCACGCGGCGATAACAGCTGCAGAACATCCCGGATGCCGGGGGTCGCGCCAGACCCCCGGCATCCGGTATGTTCCCCTCAGTCGATGATCCGTGCGCTCTCGCGGGTCCCGACGGGAGGCTGTGGGGGCCTCGGCGCCTGGCGACGGCCCTTTTTCCTGGGGAGGAAACCGCCATGTCGCGTGCTCGTATCGTCTCGCTGCTCGGAATCGGGGCGCTGGTCGGCGCTCTGCTGGTGCCCCTGGCCGGAGCGGGGGCGGCGTCCGCCGCCACGCTGCAGCCATCGGGCCTCGAGACCGGATTCCAACTCGACGGAGACAAGGCGGGGGGCACGCCGCCGAGCACGTTCGACTGGGACTCGTTCCTGACGACCCCGGTGCCCGACGGCAGCTACACGTTCACCCCGACCGGGCCGTACACCACCGCCGCAGGGCTGTCGTCGACCGGCATCCTCGACGCCACGTTCGCGTGGGACAACGGCACGCTCGCCGGCGCGTGTCCTTCGACCGCGCAGGACGCGACGGGCTCGCCCGGATCGCAGACGCCGAACACCATACCGTGGGCGCCCGGTTCGGCCAATGTCAACGACAAGGGCAACGTGTGCAGCACCGGTTCGGCGTACGAGGTGCTCACCGATGGGCAGGGTCAGCGCCACGCAATCCTGTACTCCTACTGGACCCGCCTCGTCGGCAACGGCAGCCTGAGCCTGCTGCAGAACCTCGAGGGTCCCGCCGCGGGCCGCTGCGACGACGTGCTGGTCGTGTTCGACTACGAGTCCAACCTCGGGACCGTCACGGTGCATTTCCGCCGGTGGACGCCGAACGCGAACGACGGCTGCGCGAACCCGAACGGCGCCGGACAGTGGCTGCCCACCGGGCAGGCGATCGACTTCGCCTACGCCGTCGGCGAGCGCACCGAAGGACCGATGCCCGTGGGCAACCAGCCCCAGGCGACATTCGGCGAGTTCGCCATCGACTTGAGCACGGCCGGGTTGTTCAACCCCGACACCTGCACGACGTTCACGGTGTCGACACAGCTGTCGCGCACCGGCTCCGACTTCGGCGCGCAGACGCAGGACTACCTCACGCCGGACGAACCGATGGTGCTGTCGAACTGCGGAACGCTCACCGTGACGAAGGACGTCGTGCCCACCGGATACGAGTCCGACGACCGCTTCCCGTACCTCGTCGATCGCGCCGGCGGCGGCATCGTGCTGCCGGACACTGATGCGACGCAGATCGTCGACGACCTGGGCATCGGCGAGACCCACACGTACCAGAACGTGCTCGGCGCGACCGACTACCAGCTGACGGAGACCGTCACCGACCCCTGGGTGCAGCAGTCGATCGTGTGTACTGCGACGCGGCCGGGCACCGGTGAACGCGTCGAGTTCGTGCTCGCGGGTCCCACCGACACGTTCACGCTGTTCCCGAACACCCAGACCGACTGCGTCATCACGAACGCGACATCGACGGTGACAGTGACGAAGGAGACGCTCCCCGACGGCTCGCCTCAGGAGTTCTCGTTCGATGTCGGCGGCAACTCGGCGACGCTCACCGACGGCCAGAGCGTAACCCTGCCGTTCGCGCCGGGCACGGTGGTGGACATCAGCGAGCTCGTCCCGGACGGCTGGATGAGCGCCCCCGACATCGTGTGCACCGACCCGAACGCGGTGATCAACGAGTCCGACGCGTTCGCCGAGGTGACGACCGTCGCCGGGCAGGACGTCGCGTGCACCTTCACGAACACCCAGCTCGGCAGCATCGTCATCAGCAAGGAGGCCATCGGGACGCCGGACGACACGGAGTTCACCTTCCAGGGCACGTGGCCGACGGGCACGCCCGACGGGATCTTCACGATCAACACCGAGGTCGGCGACGGCACGAACTACTACGAGACCTTCACCGGGATCACGCCCGGCACGTACTCGGTCGATGAGATCGGCGATCGGCACGGCACTCTGCTCGGCTCACTCATCTGCACCATCGGCGGTGTCGACACCGTCTTCACCGACACGACCGAGGCCGAGTTCGAGCTCGCTCCCGGCGACACCGTGACCTGCTACTACGTCAACGTCACTCCGGGACAGATCCTCGTCGTCAAGGAGACCGACCCGTTCGAGTACGACCAGGACTTCCCGTTCCAGTTCGGACCCACGGACGGCGGAGTCACCGACACCTTCGACCTGAACCCCCTGCCCGGCCAGGCGACGTGGAGCCTCCAGAACCTCGAAGCGGGCTCGTACGACATCACGGAGATCCTCGCCGAGCTGCCCGACTGGGCGTTGACGAGCATCACGTGCGACGTCTCCGGTGAGGGCAGCTGGACGAGCGACCTCGAGACTCTCACCGCCACGGTGAACCTGCCCGATGCCGGGGTCGCCCAGTGCGTGTTCCACAACACCGCGACGCCGGTCTCGCTCGATCTCGAGAAGACGGTCACCGGCGTCGTGGACGGCTTCGGCTGGTCCTTCGACTTCGAGCTGACCGACACAGGGACCGGCACGGTGCGCGACATCACGCTGTCGTCGGACGACCCTCAGATCAGCCTCACCGACCTCGTTCCGGGTGTCGACTACAGCCTCCGCGAGGTCGCCCGCAGCGGGTGGGCGGGCACACTCACGTGCGACGTGGAAGACAGCGTCGGCACGACCGCGGACGGCTGGCAGTTCACGCTGCCTCCGGGAGCGGCGCTGTCATGCACCGCCGCGAACACGGCGGCGCCGGCATCCGTGTCCGTCACGAAGACCGTCACCGGCGTGACGAGCGACTACGAATGGTCGTTCCCGTTCGCGCTCACGCCGTCGGAAGGCGTGACGCCGGAAGGCGGCGAGCAGTCGATCTCGGGCACCGGCGAGAGCTCGGAGGCGGCGACCTGGACGGGCCTGCTCGCGGGAGAGATCTACACGATCGCCGAGCTGCCGGTCCCGGGCTGGATGCAGGGAACGCTGACCTGTGCCGGGTTCGAGGGCGATATGGACGACGACCCCGCCTCGTTCACCTTCAGGGCTGAACCGGGCGCCGAGATCAGCTGCGACATCGAGAACACCCCCGACTCGATCGACATCACGATCTACAAGGCGGCGCGCGGCGGCGACGCCACGTTCCAGTACGTGCTCACGCCGATCGACCCTGCGGGTGAGGCCATCGTGTCGTCGGTCGTCACCGAGGGCGGCTTCGGCACGGCCACCTTCACGGGTCTGACGGCACGCGGGCTGTACTCGCTCGCGGAACGCGACCTCCCTGGGTGGATCGAGGGCGAGCTCTTCTGCACCGTCGCCCACGCCGACGGTGACGTCGACAGCCTCGACATCACCGGCTTCCGTGTGGAGCCCGGCGACCAGATCGAGTGCGAGATCGAGAACTTCGCGGTCGGCCGCATCGTCGTCGTCAAGAACGTCGAAGGCGCCGATGGCGTGTTCGACTTCACCGGCACGTGGCTCGACCCTGAGGACTTCTCGATCGAGACGTCCGAGGGCACCGGCTCGGCGACGTTCGAGGAGCTCGCACCCGGCGAATACCAGGTGAGCGAGGTCACGCCCGACGGCTACGACAACACCGACCTCGTCTGCGTCGACAGCCGCCCGCTGGGCGGCGAGTCGACGGTGGACGAGCTCGTCGGATCCATCGTGCTCGACCCGGGCGAGACCGTGGTCTGCACCTTCACCAACACGGAATGGGGCTCGCTCATCGTCGACAAGATGACGCTCCCCGCCGGGTCCGCGCAGGAGTTCGACTTCGAGTGGGGTCCCGACGGCGAGGCGTTCACGCTGACCGACGAGGCCGACCCGTACTCGACGGGGCTCCTCGCCCCCGGCTCGTATACCGTCACCGAGACGAGCGAGCTCGAGCGCTGGCTGCTCGACGACATCGAGTGCGTCGGATCCGACCGCGAGCCGTTGATCGAGGGGACTTCCGTATCGGTCGAGGTCCCGCTCCAGGGCGCCGTGTACTGCACGTTCGTGAACGCGTATCTGGCCCCGCTCGAGATCGAGAAGACCGTCACCTCGGGTCCGACGACGCAGGCGGACGGCACGTTCGCGATCGCCTACTCGGTGACCGTCACGAACCCGGGTGCACTCACCGACACCTATGACCTCGACGACAAGCTCCGCTTCGGGACCGGCATCACCGTCGTCTCGGCGAGCGTCTCGTCGGTCGAGGGTCTTCCGGTCAACGCCGGATGGGACGGCCTCACCGATCTGCGGATCGCCACGGGTATCACGATCGACGGCGGCGTGACGCACACCTACGACGTGACGGCCACGGCGCGGGTGTCGTCGACGATCACCACCGATCAGGCGGACTGCACGACCGGCTCCGACACGGAGGGCACCGGTCTCCTCAACGCGGCGACGGTGCTCTTCACGGATGGGGAGGCCACCGCGACGGCCTGTGCGCCGGTGCCGGCGGTCCTCCCGCCGACGGGCGTGACCCTGACCGCGCTGTGGGTGGGACTCACGATGCTCGCAGGCGGCGTGATCCTGTTCGTGATCCGCCGGCGGCGCTACCCGCGGACGGAGAGCGCGGCCTGATAGAGCTCGCGGCTGGAGTGTCCGGTGAGTCCGGACACTTCGGCCGCGGCCTCTTTCAGGCGCGTGCCGCTGCGGACGAGCTCGAGCACCTGCGTGACCGCATCGGGGAACGCGACGCCGCGCGCGGGCGCTCCCTCCACGACGATCACGAGCTCGCCGCGGACACCGCCCTCGGCCCACGAGGCGAGCTCGGCGAGGGTGCCGCGCGCGACCTCCTCGTGCAGCTTCGTCAGCTCTCGGCAGACCGCGCCGCGACGATCGTCGCCGAACGCGGCCGCCATGTCGGCGAGCGTCGCGGCGACGCGCGACGGCGCCTCGAAGAAGACCATCGTGCGCGGCTCCGTGCTCAACGCTCGGAACGCCGCCCCGCGCTCCCCCGCCTTGCGGGCCACGAAGCCCTCGAACGTGAAGCGGTCGGTCGGCAGCCCTGAGACCGCGAGCGCCGTCACGACCGCGCTCGGCCCGGGGATCGCCGTGACGTCGACGCCGGCCGCCGCGGCCGCCGCGACAAGGCCGTAGCCGGGGTCGCTCACGGTGGGCATGCCCGCATCGCTCAGGACGAGCACGTCCTGCTCCCGGGCGAGCTCCACGAGCTCGGGCGCCCGCTCCTTCTCGTTGTGATCGTGCAGCGCGATCAGCCGCGGGCGGTTGGCGATGCCGAGTGCGGCCAGCAGGCGCTGGGTCGTGCGGGTGTCCTCCGCGGCGACGATGGTCGCCTCCTCGAGGGCCTCGACGAGCCGGCGGGACGCGTCCCCGAGGTTTCCGATCGGGGTCGCCGCGAGGATGATCACCCCCTCAGCCTAAACTTGACCGGGTGACGGATGCCCCGCGGCTCGAGGCCGACCAGCCCGCCGCGCCGCTGAACCCCCCGGCACGACCGAGCCTGTACGACCGCTTCGCCCGCCGGCTGAGCGAGGACGCGCGCGCTCGGCGGCTGTATCGGTGGCTCGGTCCTGCGATCGTCCTGGTGATCGCCGCGGTCCTGCGGCTGTGGAACCTCGCCGCGGCGCACGACCTCATGAACCAGTTCGACGAGACGTACTACGTCAAGGACGCCTGGACGCTGCTCAACCTCGGGTACGAGGCATCCTGGCCCGCGGGCGCCAACGAGAGCTTCCTCTCGGGCGATGTGAACGTGTTCACGACCAATCCGTCGTTCGTCGTGCATCCGCCGCTCGGCAAGTGGATCATCGCGCTCGGCATGGCGGTGCTCGGCCCCGACTCGGGCTGGGGCTGGCGCATCACGACGGCGCTCCTCGGCATCGCGTCGGTGCTGGTGCTCATGCTCATCGCGAAGCGCCTCACCCGCTCGACCACGTTCGCCGTCGTGGCGGGGCTCCTCATGGCGGTCGACGGCCTCGCCATCTCGATGAGCCGCATCGCGCTGCTCGACACGTCGCTGACCTTCTTCGTGCTGCTCGCCTTCCTGTTCGTGCTGCGCGATCGCGAGCGCACGATGACGCGCATCGCCCAGACCGTCGCGGCGCGCTACGACGCTGACGCGCCGCCCTCTTGGGGTCCCGTCCTGTGGAACCGGCCCTGGATCATCGCCGCAGGCGCCGCGCTCGGGGCGGCCAGCGCCGTGAAGTGGTCGGGCGCGTGGGTGCTCGCGGGCCTCGGGGTCTACCTCGTCGTCACGGACGCGCTGGCCCGACGCCGCGCGGGCGTGCTGTTCTGGCCGACGGATGCGGTGCGCCAGGGTTTCGCGACGTTCGTGCTGTTCGTCCCGGTCGCCCTCGTCGTCTACGTCGCGTCGTGGTCGGGATGGCTGTTCAGCTCAGGAGGCTACGACCGCCAGTCCGGGAGCAACCCGCTCCAGAGCCTGTGGATCTATCACGTCGCGATGTACAAGTCGACCGCCGGCATCACATCGGGGCACTCCTACGCCAGCCCCGCATGGCAGTGGCCGCTGCTGTGGCGTCCCACCGGCGTGTACTACCACCACGACGCGATGGGCGTGAACGGCTGCACCGCGCCGAGCGGCTGCGTGGACGTGATCTCGACGATGCCCAACCCGCTGATCTGGTACGCCGGGGTGGCCGCTGTGCTGTACCTCGCGTACCGCTTCGTCGTGGCGCGCGACTGGCGCTACGCCCTCGTGCTCACCGGTGTCGCCGTCACCTACGTGCCGTGGCTGTTCCTGCCCGAGCGCACGATCTTCCAGTTCTACACGGTGCTGATCCTGCCGTTCATGCTGCTCGCACTCACGTTCGCCCTGAAGGACATCGCCGGTCCCCCCTCGGCGGACTCCTACCGCCGGCTCACGGGTCAGCGGCTCGTGCTGGTCTTCCTCGTCGTCGCGCTCGCACTGTCGGCGTTCTGGTACCCGATCATCTCCGCGATGACCGTGCCCTACGACTTCTGGCACCTGCACATGTGGATCAACAGCTGGGTGTGAGCCGCGCTCAGGCCTGCAGGTCGGCGACCTCGGTGACCGGCAGCCGGCACGCGAAGTCCCGGCAGTCGTACGCGGTCGGGCGTCCGTCGCGCTGTCCCTTCTCGGCGAACAGCTCGAATCCCGCTTCAGCCCACGAGAGCGACTGTTGCGTCGACACGATGGGCACGACATCGGCACGGATGCTGCGCGCCGCCGTCGCGAGCGCGGCTCGGGCATCGTCCGTGACGACGACGAGCTGCCGGGGCGGCCCGGCGAGGCCGGCGGCGACGCGCAGGAGCGCGCCGTACGCGAGCGGCTGAGCGAGGGCTGCGGGCGCATGGACCGCGACGAGCCGCGCGGCGATCGACCGATAGCGGTCTCCTGCGCCCAGCACCCAGAGCGCCGCGGCGGCCGCCGCGACAGACGCGGCCCCGGACGGCTCGTCGGCGTCGGAGGCGGCATCCGGTGCGCCGATCCCCTGCCGGGACAGCACCGGGTCTCCCCCGCCGGGCACGGCGACACGGTGCTCCTCATCGACGCAGGCGTCGATGAGCTCCCGCGCCCGCACGGCGTAGGCGACCTCCCCTGTGGCGACGGCGAGGGCGATGAGCCCCGCCGCGAGCTGGCCGTGGTCGGCGAGGGTCGCGTGCGCGCGCGACGGCACCTCATCGAGGGAGGCGCGCAGCAGCCGGCCGTCCGAGGTGACGTTGACCTCGAGCACGGCGTCCGCCGCCCAGCGCGCCGACTCGATCCACGACGGCTCGTCCAGCCGTGCGCCGGCTCGCGCGAGGGCTGAGATGGCGAGGCCGTTCCAGCCGCTCACCACCTTGCCGTCGACGGCCGGGGGTTCGAGCACGCCGCGATCGGCGGCATCGCGTGCGTAGTAGCCGCCTTCGCTGCGGGCACCGTCGATCCACGACTCCGAGTCCTGCGCGGCGCCGAAGCCGCCGCCGGGCTGCTGCAGCACATCGCGCAGGAACCCGGCGATGCCGCGAGCGACGTCGTCGCGGGGCGGAACCGCGTCCATCGCGACCTCGAGCAGCTGGGCGTTGTCGGTCAGCATCCGCTCGTAGTGCGGCACCGTCCAGTCGGGCCGGGTCGCGTAACGGAAGAATCCGCCCTCCACCGCATCGCGCAGCGGCGAGGCGGCCATCGCGGTGAGGGCGCGATCGGCGACGGCGGATGCCTCGGGCGCGTGCTCGCGGACGATCCGTGTCTGCAGGAACCGGAGCGCCGTGGCGACGGGGAACTTCGGGGCGCCGGCGGCGGGCTCGCCGAACCCGCCGTGCCGCGGATCCTCTCGGCCGGCGAGCGCGCGTGCGGCGACGGTCAGGTCATCGGCGGAGGGCGGCGTCGCTTCCGAGGCGGGCGCGGATTCGCGGACCTCCGCGAGAGCACCGGCGACGGCGTCCGCCGTCTCGTCGATCTGGTCGCGTCGCTCGGTCCACGCCTCGTGCACCGCGGCGAGCACCTGCCGGAACGCCGGGATGCCGGCGCGCGGCTGCGGCGGGAAGTAGGTGCCGGCGTAGAACGGCCGGCCCTCGGGCGTCGCGAACACGGTCAGCGGCCAGCCGAGGCTCGGCGAGAACGCCGAGGCGGCGGCCATGTAGGCGGCGTCGACCTCGGGGTGCTCCTCGCGGTCGACCTTGATCGACACGAAGCCGGCGTCGAGCTCGGCGGCGGTCGTCTCGTCCTCGAACGACTCCCGTGCCATCACATGGCACCAGTGGCACGTCGAGTAGCCGATCGACACCATCACCGGCACGTCCCGGCGTCGTGCCTCGGCGAACGCCTCCTCGCCCCACGGGAACCACGCGACCGGATTGCCCGCGTGGGCTCTCAGGTACGGGCTCGTCGCTTCCGCGAGGCGAGGGTTCACGGCATCCGCTCCTCCCGCTCGCGAGCGGTCAGTTGACCTCGTCGGGGTGCGCGCTGACGCGCCCCGTGCCGTCGCCCGGCTCCATCGCGTCGATGGCGGCGACCTCGTGGGCGGTGAGCTCGAAGTCGAACACGTCGAGGTTCTCCTCGAGGCGCTCACGGCGGACCGACTTGGGGAAGACGATGAAGCCCTTCTGCAGGTGCCAGCGCAGCACCGCCTGGGCCGGCGTCTTGCCGTGCGCCTCGGCGGCGGCGGCGACCGGCGCTGCGCCGAACAGGTCGTACTTGCCCTGACCGAGGGGGCCCCACGACTCGATCTTCACTTCGTGGGCGGCGGCCCAGTCCGTGATGTCGCGCTGCTGGTGGGCGGGGTGCAGTTCGATCTGGTTGACGGCCGGGACCACTCCGGTGGCCGACACGATCTTCTCGAGGTGCGGCACCAGGTGGTTGGAGACGCCGATGCTGCGGGTGAAGCCGGCGTCGCGCAGCTCGATGAGCTTCTCCCACGCGTGCAGGTAGTTGTCCTGGGCGGGCGTCGGCCAGTGCACGAGGTACAGGTCGACCTGCTCGAGTCCGAGCTTGGCGAGGCTCTCCGCGACCGCGGCGTTGGGCTCGTCGCCGTCGTGGCGGTCGTTCCAGAGCTTCGTGGTGATGAACAGCTCGTCGCGCGCGATGCCGCTCGCGGCGATGGCCGCACCCACGCCCTCTTCGTTGCCGTAGATCGCGGCGGTGTCGATGTGGCGATAGCCGACCTCGAGCGCCTCGCTGACGGCCCGCTCGGTGTCCGCCGGCGGCACCTTGAAGACGCCGTAGCCGAGCTGAGGGATCGTGTTGCCGTCGTTGAGGGTCACGCTGGGGACTGTCATGGTTCCCAGCCTAGGCGCGCGGACATGGCGTCGGACGGGTCGATCCGGCGCCCGGCCCGAGGGGATACGATCGAAGGCTATGTCCGCGTCCGAACCCGTCATCTCGTATCCGCCGGAGCTCCCCGTCAGCGCCGCGCGCGACGAGATCGCGCACGCCGTCCGCGACCACCAGGTCGTGATCGTGGCGGGCGCGACCGGGTCGGGCAAGACCACGCAGCTGCCGAAGATCGCGCTCGAGCTCGGGCGGACGCGCATCGCGCACACACAGCCCCGCCGCATCGCGGCGCGCACGATCGCCGAGCGCATCGCCGAGGAGCTGCAGGTGCCCCTCGGCTCGACGGTCGGCTACAAGGTCCGCTTCACCGACAAGGTGTCGGAGGACACGCGCATCGCGCTGATGACCGACGGCATCCTCCTCAACGAGATCCACCGCGACCGGCTCCTGCGCCGCTACGACATGGTCATCGTCGACGAGGCTCACGAGCGCTCGCTCAACGTCGACTTCCTCCTCGGGTACCTTCGGCGCATCCTGCCCAAGCGCCCCGACCTCAAGGTCGTCATCACGAGCGCGACGATCGACCCCGAAAGCTTCGCGAAGCACTTCGCGAAGCCTGACGGCACACCGGCGCCGATCGTCGAGGTCTCCGGTCGCACGTACCCGGTCGAGATCCGGTACCGCCCCCCGGCGCGTCCGGCCAAGGGCGAAGAAGAGTCCGACGATGTCGACGGCATCACCTCGGCGCTCCGTGAGCTCGACCGCGAGGCGTCCGGCGATGTGCTCGTGTTCCTCCCCGGCGAGGCCGAGATCCGCGACGCCGCGGACGCCGTGCGCGGGATGTACGCGAAGGATGCTGCGCCCACCGAGGTGCTCCCCCTCTACGGACGCCTGTCCGCGGCCGAGCAGCACCGGGTGTTCGAGCGGTCGCAGGTGGCCGGCATCCGTCGCCGTGTCATCCTGGCGACGAACGTCGCCGAGACGAGCCTCACGGTGCCCGGCATCCGATACGTCGTCGACACCGGCACGGCGCGCATCTCGCGCTACAGCAACCGCAGCAAGGTGCAGCGTCTGCCGATCGAGGCGGTGTCGCAGGCGTCCGCGCAGCAGCGGTCGGGGCGCGCGGGCCGCACCAGCGACGGCATCGCGATCCGGCTGTATTCCGAGGAGGACTTCGGCACCCGGCCCGAGTTCACCGAGCCGGAGATCCTGCGCACGAGCCTCGCCTCGGTCATCCTGCAGATGCTGTCGCTCGGCTTCGGCGACATCTCGTCGTTCCCGTTCCTCACTCCCCCGGACTCGCGCGGTGTCAAGGCCGCACTCGATCTCCTCGTCGAACTCGGGGCGGTCAAGGCCGGCCGCGACCACCCGACGCTCACCGGCCTGGGCCGCGAGATCTCGCGCCTGCCGATCGACCCGCGCTTCGCGCGCATGCTCGTCGAGGCTCGTCGCACCGGGGTGCTGCGCGACATGCTCGCGATCGTCGCGGGCATGTCGATCCAGGACGTGCGCGAGCGCCCCGAAGACCGGCGCGACGAGGCCGACCGTCTGCACGCGCGGTTCACCGATCCGTCGAGCGACTTCCTGAGCCTGCTCAACCTGTGGAACCACCTGCAGGAGAAGCAGGCCGAGCTGGGCTCGAGCGCCTTCCGGCGCTTGTGCCGCACGGAGCACCTCAACTACGTGCGGGTGCGCGAGTGGGCCGACGTGCACCGTCAGCTCAGCGCACTCGTGAACGCCCCGCGCACGTCGACACGCTCAAGGACCGGTGGAGGAGACACCGCCGACCCCGACGAGCTCCACAAGGCGATCCTGTCGGGGCTGCTCTCGCACCTCGGCATCCTCGACGAGCGCACCACGTCGACCGCCACGCGAGGCCGCACCGGCTCCGACCGCGCCGAACAGCGGCGCGGCGCCGAGTACCTGGGTTCGCGGGGCACCCGGTTCGCGATCTTCCCGGGCTCCGGGCTCAAGAAGAAGCGGCCGACAGCGGTCATGGCCGCCGAGGTCGTCGAGACGAGTCGCCTGTTCGCGCGCACCGTCGCCGCGATCGACCCGGCCTGGGCAGAACCGCTCGCGGGCGACCTCGCCAAGCGCTCACTGAGCGAGCCGCACTGGTCGAAGGCGTCGGGCGCGGCATCCGCCTACGAGAAGGTCACGCTCTTCGGCCTGGAGATCGTGCCGAAGCGCCGGGTGCAGCTCGCGCGGTTCGACCGGCCGTTCGCGCGCGAGCTGTTCGTGCGCCACGCGCTCGTCGAGGGCGAGTGGGACTCGTCGCACCTCGACAAGAAGCTCACGGCGTTCGAGCGCCGCAACCTCGAGCTGCGCCGGCGCCTCGAGAAGATCGAGGAGCGCGAGCGCCGCCGCGACATCCTCGTGGGCGACGAGGCAGTCTTCCGCTTCTACGACGCCCGCCTTCCCCGCGACGTGTTCGACGCGCGCTCCTTCGAGGCCTGGTGGAAGGATGCCTCGGCCCGCACGCCACGCCTGCTCGACATGACGGAGGCCGACCTCGTCGACGAGGCGTCGCGCGGCGACGAGCGCGACTTCCCGGCGCGCTGGACCCAGGGCGACCAGGTGCTCTCGCTCGCCTACCGGTTCGAGCCCGGCGCCGCCGACGACGGCGTGACGGCCGTCGTTCCGCTGGCCCTCCTCGCGCAGCTGCGCCCCGGCGGGTTCGACTGGCAGGTGCCGGGGATGCGGGACGAGCTCATCACGGCGCTGCTGCGCTCGCTGCCCAAGTCCATCCGCCGTCACGTCGTCCCCGCCGCCGACTGGGCGGCGACCTTCGCCGCCGACCTCGCCGGGCAGGGTCCCGAGGCTCACGACGGTGTTCCCCCGATGCCGCTCCGCGACGCGCTCGCGGCGCGCATCCAACGCGTCGCGAGCCAGCCCGTGAGCGCCGCCGACTTCGAGATGGAGCGGGTGCCCGGGCATCTGCAGGTGTCGTTCCGGGCCGTCGACGAGCGCGGGCGAGCGGTGGGCTCCGACCGCGACCTGGTCGCGCTGCAGGCGCGGCTGGCCGACCGGGCCCGCACATCCGTGTCCCGCTCGCTCACCGCGACGGGCCCGGCGAACGGGCGCGGCGACCGCGCCGTGAAGGGCCCCGCGTCCCGCCTCGCGGTAACACCCGGCGGTGCCTCGCGGCCCGAGTCGACGTTCACCGAGCGCATCGCCCTCACCGACTGGACGTTCGGAGACCTGCCCGACGTCGTCGACACGAAGGTCGCCGGCGGCGTCGTGCGCGGCTATCCCGCGATCGTCGACGAAGGCACCTCGGTCGCGCTCCGGATCGAGACGACCCCCGAAGCCGCGGCCCGCGCGACCCGGGCCGGCGTCCGGCGCCTCGTGCTCCTGTCGGTCGCGTCGCCGTCGGCCTATGTGCTCGAGCACCTGACGTCCGCCGAGAAGCTCGCGCTCGCGGCATCCCCGTATCCGTCCGCGAAGGCGCTCATCGAGGACGGCCGCGTCGCGGTGGCGGACGCCGTCATCGCACGCACCGTTCCCGACGCCGTCGTACGCACCCGTGCCGGATTCGAGGCGGTGCGCGACGCGCTCTCGGGCGCGGTCGTCGACGAGCTGTTCCAGACGGTGTCGCTGACCGCCCGCATCCTCACGGCCGCGCGCGACGTGGAGCGCGCCATGCGCGACGCGAACTCGCTGACGCTGCTCGGCGCACTGAACGACATCAAGGGACAGCTGGCGGGCCTGGTGTTCCCGGGGTTCGTGTCGCGCACCGGCACTGCCCGGCTGGCGCAGCTCCCCCGCTACCTGCGCGGCGCGCTGGATCGCGTGCGGGCACTCGCCGACAACCCGGGCCGCGACCGCCAGCGCATGACCGAGTTCGAACGCGCCACGACCGTGTTCGCCGAGGCCGGCGGCGTGATCCCGCCAGTGGATGACGCCCCGCTGCCGCTCGTGCACGCCCGGTGGCTCCTCGAGGAGTACCGTGTGAGCCTGTTCGCGCAGTCCCTCGGCACGGCCGAGCCCGTGTCGCTGCAGCGGATACAGAAGGCCCTCAGGGAATAGCCGTCCCGACGACAGGAGTTGCCCCCGTCATGACCACTGCGATCGCGTACACCGAGTTCGGGGGCCCTGAGGTCCTGCATGAGATCCCCGTTCCCGAGCCGCTGCCGGCCGCCGGGCAGCTCGCGATCCGCGTGACGGCCGCCGGCGTCAACCCGATCGACGGCAAACTCCGCTCCGGTCGTCGGCCATCGGGCGAGATCACCGCGCCGCGCCGGGTCGGCGGCGACGGCGCGGGTGTGGTGACCGGCGTCGGCGAAGGGGTCGACGGGTTCCGCGTCGGCGATCCGGTGGTGTTCGCCGGGGCGTCGGGAGCGTATGCGACGGATGTCGCGGTGACCGCCGCCCACGTCTTCCCCCGACCCCCGCAGGTGAGTGCGGCCGAGGGCGCTGCGCTGGGCATCCCGATCGGCACGGCGTACCAGACGCTCCGCTCGCTCGCGGTCGGCAGCGCAGACACCGTGCTCGTGCACGGCGGCTCGGGCGCGGTCGGCCAGGCGCTCATCCAGTTCGCCGTGCTGTGGGGAGCGACCGTCGTCGCCACGTCGTCCGAAGGCCGATTCGACCGCGTCCGCGAGCTCGGCGCCCTCCCGGTGGCCTACGGCGAGGGGCTCGCCGACCGCGTGCGCGCAGCCGCTCCGCAGGGCGTGACCGTCGCGATCGACGCCGCCGGCACCGACGAGGCCCTCCAGACCTCCCTCGAGCTCGTCGCCGACCGGCAGCGGATCGCGACGCTCGTGAGAGGACGGGATGCCGCGGGCCTCGGCATCCGCGCCTTCTCGGGCGGCTCGCCCGGACCGCTCACCGCGCAGCAGCAGGTCTGGCGCACCGAGGCGGTGCCCGTCGCGCTCGCCCTCATGGCCGCTCGACGCTTCTCGGTCGAGCTCGGCCCGTCCTTCGCGCTCGCCGACGCCGCCGAGGCGCATCGCGCGATCGAATCCGGCGTCCCCGGCAAGATCACGCTCGTGCCGTGACCCGGCCGGTCACACGGTGCCGGTGACCTCCGCAGGCGCCGGGCCGGTCGCGACCGGGCGTCCCGGAGTGTTCGACCACTCACTCCACGAGCCCGGGTAGATCCGCAGCTCCAACCCGGCGAGCTCCGCGGCGAACACCGCCTGCGCGGCGGTGACGCCCGACCCGCAGTAGGCCGCCGCGGTCACGCCGTCGCCTGCGCCGACCGTGGTGAAGAGCGCACGAAGGGCCGCAGCATCCCGGAATCGCTCACCGTCCATGTAGGCGCCGGTCGGGAGGTTCACGGCACCCGGGATGTGGCCCGCGATCGGGTCGATCGGCTCCACCTCGCCGCGGTAGCGCTCGGCGGCGCGCACGTCGATGAGGACGCCCGAGGCGGCGAGCGCGGCGGCCTCGTCGATCGACAGCACCGGCTCGGCGATCGGCGCGAGCGAGACCGCACCCGGTTCGGGCGTGACGGGTCCGGACTCCAGCGGCAGGCCGGCCGCGGTCCAGGCGCCGAGACCTCCGTCGAGGAGGCGGACGTCCGCGATGCCGGAGCGCGTCAGCAGCCACCATGCGCGTGATGCGCCCAGGGCGCGATCGTCGTCGTACACCACCACCGTGTCGCCGTCGTCGATGCCCCAGCGGCGCGCGGCCGCCTGCAGCGCGTCACGGGGAGGAAGCGGATGCCTCCCCTCGTCGGGACGGCCGTGCTGCGAGAGCTCCGTCTCCATGTCGACGTACACGGCGCCCGGCACGTGACCTTCGAGGTGCTCGGCGCTGCCGTCGGGGCGGTCGAGCCGGTAGCGCACATCGAGCACGCGCACGGCGGAGGACCGGAGGAGATCGTCGAGTTCTGCGGGGGTGATCAGCTGCGCCACCCGACCATTCTCGCGTGCCCGCGCGCTACCGCCCCGCGAGCGGCCCAGGGCCGGGCGCGCAACAGTTCGACACACGAAACACCGCCCGGGGCACCGCGGCTCGACAATGGTCTGCATGCCTGAACAGACTCGTCCTGCCGCCCCTCGCTCGTTCGCGACGGCGCAGGTGCAGGCCGGGTTCGACTCCGGCATCGCGGAGAACACCGCCATCCCCTCGATCCACCAGTCCAACGGCTTCGAGTTCCGCTCGCTCGCCGAGGCACGCGACCTGTTCGCGCTGCGCAAGGACGGCAACATCTACAGCCGTGCGGCGAACCCCACCGTGCTCGTGTTCGAGCGTCGTGTCGCGGAGCTCGAAGGCGGCATCGCCGCGGCCGGTGTCGCATCGGGGCAGGCCGCCGTCGCCGTCGCACTCCTGGCGCTCGCCAAGCAGGGCGAGCACATCGTCGCCGCCCGTCAGCTCTACGGCGGCACCATCGACCTCCTCCAGGACACCTTCGCCGACTGGGGCATCGAGGTGACCTTCGTCGACCAGGACGACCTCGACGCGTGGCGCGGCGCCGTCCGGCCGACCACCCGCGCGCTGTTCGCCGAGTCGATCTCGAACCCCATCGCGCAGGTGCTGGACCTCGGCGCGGTCGCCGCCGTCGCCAAGGAGGCCGGCGTGCCCCTGGTGATCGACAACACCGTCGCGACGCCGTACCTGCAGCGCGCGAAGGACTTCGGCGCCGACATCGTGGTGCACTCCGCCACGAAGTTCCTCGGTGGCCACGGCACCTCCCTCGGGGGCGTCGTCGTCGACCTCGGCACCTTCGACTTCACGGCGGAGCCCGAGCGCTGGCCGCAGCTGACCCAGAACTACCCGCGCGTGCCGGACGGCAGCCTCGTGGAGCGCTTCGGCGAGACCGGGTCTCCGTACATCGCGCTGGTCAAGACCAAGTACGTGCACGACCTCGGTCCGTCACTGTCGGCCTTCAACGCCTTCCAGCTGC
Source organism: Microbacterium sp. NPDC056057 (assembly GCF_042266945.1). Lineage (NCBI taxonomy): Bacteria > Bacillati > Actinomycetota > Actinomycetes > Micrococcales > Microbacteriaceae > Microbacterium > Microbacterium sp. NPDC056057. Next base: position 313,578 of record NZ_JBHJWS010000004.1, on the reverse strand, counting down.
TGCAGGGTCTCGAGACCCTCGACCTGCGCATGGAGCGGCACACCGCGAGCGCCCTCACGGTCGCCCGCTTCCTCGCGACCCACCCCGCCGTGTCGCGCGTGCACCACCCGGGGCTGGAGTCGAGCCCGTGGCACGCGCAGGCCGCGGCGTACCTCCCCCACGGCGTGAGCTCGGTGTTCGCGTTCGACCTGCCCGCCACGGGCGATGCCGAGGCGGACTTCCGGCTCGTCGAGGAGTTCATCTCGCGCCTGCAGGTGATCCGCCTCGTGGCGAACATCGGCGATGCGCGCAGCCTGGTCGCGCACCCCTCGTCGATGACGCACAGCCACATGTCACCGACACAGCTCGCCGAGGCTCACATCGGCCCGACCACGGTGCGCCTGTCGATCGGCCTGGAGGACGCCCGCGACATCGTCGACGACCTCGCCCGCGCTCTCGACCAGATCCCGGTTGCCGAGAGCCGCGTCGAACTCGCGGAGAGCGTCGCCCGCTAGCCGCGATCGCTCGCGCGCCGAGCCCTTGACCCGGCCGGGCAGGGTCGGTACTTTCACGAACATGGCGCGGTCTCTGGGGAGCCTGGCCGTACTCTCGCTCGTCATCATGCTCGCTGCGTGCACACCCGCAGCAGGCGACACCGCTGCGCCCTCGTCATCGCCCGAGACGCCGACGGCATCGGCGACGCCCACCCCGACCGGCCCCCGCATCGACGGGGAGTGGATCGTTGATCTCGCGGACCCTGATCCGGGCTGCATCATGGCACTCGGCTATCGCCACCTGACGGTCGCCGGCGGCACGGGGAGTCTCGATACCGGCGTGACGCCGCTGACCGGGCCTGTCGAGCTGCAGGGCGACGCCGTCACGATGCACCTCGAGCGCACGACGCCGACCAAGGACGCGATCGACATCACCGCGACATTCGGTCAGGACGGGGTCGTCCGCGGAACGGGCGAAGCCGGCGGCATCCATCCGGGCGGGACGAACGGCTACGCCTGCACGATCCCTCTCTCGCTCGTGCCCGCCGGCGCCGCCGCCGACATGCCCGCCTTCGACACCATCGACGGAACGTGGTGCGACGCTGGCGACCAGGCCCGCTGCATGACGATCGCCGGCAGTACAGTCGCCTACTTGGACAACCCGCCCGACTCGACGCTCAACGATCCCACACCCGGCGGCTTCGGCGACCCCTGCTACCGAACCGGGATGACGCCGATGGACCCGAACGGCGGCGGCGGCGCCGCCCTGTACTACTGTCCGAAGGGCTATGCGATCCAGACCGGCAGCGGCGGGGTGGAAGGCGAGATCGTCGCCGAGCACGACAACGTCGCGTTCGACCGGCTCTACCTCACTCAGAACCCGCCCTACCTGGGGGTGTGGTTTCGCCAGGACGATCTCACCGCCGCGCTGCAGCAGTAGACGGCCTCCTCCGGGCACGAGGGGCATCGCGCCGCTAGCCTCTTGTTCATGACCTCGCCCTCCTCCCCCCGTTGGGGGATCCTCGGACCGGGCGGCATCGCCCGTGCGTTCACCAGCGACCTGCGCACCGCAGGACTCGACGTCGCCGCCGTGGGTTCGCGGCGCCGCGAGACCGCCGACGCGTTCGCCGCCGAGTTCGGCATCCCGCACGCCCACGGCTCGTACGAGGAGCTCGTCGCCGATCCCGACGTCGACATCGTCTACATCGCGACGCCGCATCCGATGCACGCGGCGAACGCCCTCCTCGCCCTCGAGGCGGGCAAGCACGTGCTGGTGGAGAAGCCGTTCACCCTCAACGCGGCGGAGGCCGCGGCGGTGCGCGACGCGGCAGCGGAGCGCGGACTCCTCGCAATGGAGGCGATGTGGACGCGGTATCTGCCGCACATGGTCCGCATCCGCGAACTCGTGGAGTCCGGCGCCCTCGGCGAGATCCGCGCCGTCACCGCCGACCACACCCAGCTGCTCCCCTCCGACCCGGCGCACCGTATCAACGCGCTGGAACTCGGCGGTGGTGCCCTCCTCGACCTCGGGATCTACCCGGTCTCGTTCGCGTGGGACATCCTCGGTGAGCCCCTCTCCATCGCCGCCGCCGCACGCATCGGCGATGCCGGATCCGACACGGAGGTCGCGACGATCATGACGCACGCGTCGGGTGCGCTGTCGACCTCGATCTCCGCATCCCGCGGCGCCGGACCCAACACCGCGACGATCATCGGCACCGAGGCACGCATCGACATCGACAGCGTCTGGTACTCGGCCACCTCGTTCCGCCTCGTCAGCCCCGACGGCACGGTGATCGAGGAGTTCCGCTCCGACATCGACGGCCGCGGCATGCAGTACCAGGCGCTCGCGGCCGAGCGGTACCTCGCTGACGGCCGCACCGACTCCGACGTGCTGCCGATCGACGAGACCGTCGCCATCATGGCGACGCTCGACGAGATCCGCGACCTCGTCGGCGTCCACTATCCCGGTGAGGAGTGACATGCCCGATCTGCTGAGCCCCCGCGTGGCGGTGTACCTGGACTTCGACAACATCGTGATGTCCTGGTACGACCGCGTGCACGGCAAGAACTCCTACTCGCGCGACCGTCAGAAGATCGCGACGGATGCCTCGGACCCCGAGATCGCCGAGCGCCTCGCCGCCGCGACGATCGACGTCGGCGCCATCATCGACTACGCGACGTCGTTCGGCACCCTGGTGCTCACCCGGGCGTACGCGGACTGGTCGGCACCCGTCAACGCGGAGTACCGCTCGCAGCTCGTGGCGCGCGCCGTCGACCTGGTGCAGCTCTTCCCCGCGGCCGCATACGCGAAGAACGGCGCCGACATCCGCCTCGCCGTGGACACCGTCGAGGACATGTTCCGACTCCCCGACCTCACGCACGTGGTCATCGTCGCCGGCGACTCCGACTACGTGCCGCTCGCCCAGCGCTGCCGGCGCCTCGGCCGCTTCGTCGTGGGGGTGGGCGTCGCGGGATCGACCGCGAAGTCCCTCGCCGCGGCGTGCGACCAGTTCGACTCGTACGACGCGCTCCCGGGTGTGGCGGCTCCGCCGACGGGGAAGAAGGATGCCGCGCCGCAGCGCGCGTCCGGCAGCCGACGCTCGAGGAAGGCCGCCGTCGACCCGACCGAGTCGCTCCTCGAACGCGCGCTGCGCCTGGAGAGCGACAAGGAGGGCGTGGAGTGGCAGCACGCCTCGGCGGTGAAGAGCCTCATCAAGCGGCTCGACCCGTCGTTCAGTGAGAAGGCCCTGGGCCACAAGAGCTTCTCGGAGTTCGTGAAGGCCCACCCAGGCGTCGCCGAAGTCGACGAGTCCGGCAACATCGTCCTGATCCGCCTCGCCGCCGACCGGCGCTGAGTCAGGCGGGGGCGACGCGCGCGAGGAACTCGAGCATCCCGGCGTTGAAAGCCTTCGGCTGCTCGATGTTGGCGGCGTGTCCGTCCTGGGCGATCACGGCCGACTCGCCTCGCGAGGCGAGCGCCGCCGATGCCGCGGCGTGGGAGCTCGGCCAGAACTCGCTCTCGGCGCCGGCGACGAACAGCGCCGGCACATCGGTCGCGGCGATGACCTTGCGCCAGTCCGCCTTGGCGTGGTCGTTCAGGAGCGCGAGCTCGCCGTGGGTGAACTCCCGTTCGGCGCCCTTCATGGCGCGCAGCAGTCGCACGAGTCGCCTCCCCCGCCGCAGCATCGGCGTGCCGTGCCCCGTGGCGGGGATGCCTTCGGCGAAGCAGGTGTCGACGTTGCCCTCGGTGTACCCGTAGAACCCGTGCGGCCAGTCCGAGGTGTTGAGCATCTTCGGCGTCTGGTCCACGCTCACCACGGCGGCGACCCGGTCGGCGCCCTCCTGCCCGAGGTACGACCAGATCGTGCTGGCACCCATCGACCCGCCGACGAGCACCGCGCCGCGGAGATCCAGCACCTCGAGGAGGTCGCGGACGTCCCGCCCTCTGCGGTCCATGTCGACACCCGATGACGGGCGTTCGGCGGCGCCGTGCCCGCGGAGGTCGACGGCGAGCACACGGTACCCGGCGCGCTCCAGTTCCGGCAGCTGGTAGGTCCAGCTCGAGGCGGCGGCTTTGAAGCCGGCGAGAAGCACCACGGGGCGGCCCGCAGGATCGCCGGACTCTTCGTACTCCAGCCGGACACCGTCGTCGGCGCGGATCGAGGGCATGTCATTCTCCGTTCGGGAAGGCCTTGCCGGGGTTGAGGATCGACGCCGGGTCGAGCGCGTCCTTGATCGCGCGGTGCAGGCGCAGCACCGCCGGGCTCAGCTCCATCGCCGCACCCGGCAGCTTCAGCAGCCCGACCCCGTGCTCGCCGGTCACCGTGCCGCCGAGGACGCGGCAGTCGTCGACGATGCGATCGAACGCGACCTTCGCCCGCGCTTTCGCCTCGTCGTCGCCCTCCGGCGCGATGATCAGCGGATGCAGGTTGCCGTCGCCCGCGTGGGCGATGTTCGCGATCACGACGCCGGCGTCCGACGCGGCGGCCTCGATGCGCGTCAGCATCTCGGGCACCGCAGCACGCGGTACGCAGATGTCCTCGGTCAGCACCGGACCGAGCCGTTCGAGCGCGGGGTAGGCGAGCCGACGGGCGGTGAACAGCCGGTCGACCTCGTCCGGGTCGGCGGCGCGCTCGACGCGGCTGCCGCCCGCGGTGCGGAACAGCTCTTCGATGGCCGCGGCGAGCTCCTCGCCGCGGGCGCCTGCTTCGTCGACCTTGGCCAGCAGGAGCGCCGACGCGTCCTCGGGCAGATCCCAGCCCTGCCACTCGGCGACGGCGTGCAGGCACGTGCGGTCGATGAGCTCGAGGGCCGAGGGCACGATGCCCGCCTGGGTGACGGCGGCGACCGCGCGACCGGCATCCGTCAGCGTCCGGAAGTAGCCCACCACCGCCCGCTCCTCGCGACCACCGAGCGGCCGGAGCTTGAGCGTGACGTCGACGATGATGCCGAGCGTGCCCTCCGAGCCGACGAAGAGGCCGGCCAGGTCGTAGCCGGTGACCCCCTTCGCCGTGGTGCGTCCGAGCTTCGCCACGCTCCCGTCGGCGAGCACGACGGTCATACCGAGCACGTAGTCGCGCGTCACGCCGTACTTGACGCAGCAGATGCCGCCGGCGTTCGTCGCGACGTTCCCGCCGATCGTCGAGATCGCCTGACTCGCGGGGTCCGGCGGATACCAGAGCCCCGATCCCGCGACGTGCCGGCGCAGGTCGTCGTTGAGCACGCCCGCCTCGACCACCGCATACCGCTCGGCGACGTTCACCTCGGTGATCCCGGTCATGCGCTCGAGCGAGAGGACGAGGCATCCGTCCGTCGCATTCGCGCCTCCCGAGAGCCCCGTGCCGGCCCCGCGAGGCACGATCGGCACGCCGTGCGCGGCGACGGTGCGGACCGTCGCGACGACGTCGTCGATGGACGATGCGAACACGACGGCGGCGGGCATCGCGTAGTCGGCCCACTCGGCGTCGTCGTGGCTCAGACGGTCGCGCGTCTCGTCGTCCGTGACGACGGCGTGCGGGGGCAGTGCGGCGCGGAGCGCCTCGACGACGGTGTGCATGGCGTACCGATGCTAGTGCGTGCCGCGAGAGCCGGGTCCGCGACCCTGCGTGAACCCACAGCCGACCTGGGAAATCGGCCGTGGGATACAGTGTCACCTGTGGCACGCCGTCAAGCCCCGCCGGGCTCGCAGACCTCGCTCCGCGAGGCCAATCGCGCGCGTGTCATCGAGTCGCTGAAGCGCCACGGCCGCCTCACCCAGATCGAGCTCGCCGGCAGCACGGGCCTCTCGCCCGCCACCGTCTCGAATATCGTCAAAGAGCTGACCGCGTCGGGCCTCCTGCACACGTCGTTCACGACGAGCAGCGGACGCCGCGCGACCCTCGTGTCGCTCGCCCGCCGTCTCGGCCTCGTCGCCGGCGTCCACTACAGCTCCCGCCACCTGCACATCGCGATCGCCGACACCGCGCGCACCATCGTGACGCAGTCGTCGCTCCCGCTCCCCCTCGACCACCGCCACGACTCCGAGCTCGACCGCCTCGCACTGCTGCTCGGCGACATGATGGAGTCCCTCGGCGGGTCCATCACCGACCTTCTCGGCGTCGGCCTGGCCCTTCCAGCGCCCATCGACCCCCGCACAGGGATGGTGTCGACACCAGGCCTGCTGCGCGGCTGGGAGAACGTCGCCGTCGCCGAGAGCCTGGCGATCCGCATCGGCCGCCCGGTGCACGTCGACAGCGAGGCGAATCTCGGCGGACTCGCCGAGGCCCGCGAGGGCAACGGGCGGTCTGCGGCATCGTCGGTGTTCATCCGCGTCGGCCACACGATCAGCGCCGGCCTCGTCGTGAACGGCGACCTCTTCCGCGGCGTCAACGGCAAGGCGGGCCAGATCGGCCACGTGACGCTCGACGAGAACGGCCCCATCTGCCGCTGCAGCAATCGCGGATGCCTCGAGACCTATGCCGGCGGCCCGGCACTGCTGTCGCTCTTCCCGCCGAGCGAAGGCATGCACCGCCTCGGCGACCTGCTGCACGCGGCCGAACTCGGTGACGGCGCCGCACGCCGCGTCATCGCCGACGCCGGCCGCCACATCGGCATCGCCGCGGCGAGCCTGTGCAACCTCTTCGACCCCGAGATCATCGTCGTCGGCGGCGAGCTGGGCCAGGCCGGCGAGATCCTCATGGCGCCGATGCGTCACTCGCTCGAGCGCACCGCCCTCCCGTCGGCCGACGGCCTCCCCGAGATCGTGGGCGCCTCGTTCGGGGAGTGGGCCGAGACGCGCGGCGCCATCGCGATCGCCCTCGACCACGTCACGGTCGACGCCCAGCTTCCGACTGCACCGTCGCTGCCCATCACCGCATAGGCTCGTCCGATGCCCCGTACGCGACTGGATCGGCCGCGACGGCGCCCGAGCGGGCGTCGCGCGCTGGCGACAGCATGCGGTCTCCTCCTCGTCGCAGCGTTGCTGTCGGCGTGCTCCGGCGCACCCGCGCCGGGCGGGACTCCCTCCGACGACACGATCGCGCTGCTGCTGCCCGATGCGAAGACCGCACGGTACGAGACGTTCGACCGGCCGATGTTCGAGGCCCGCGTCGCCGAGCTCGGCGACTACGACGTGCTCTACGCCAACGCCGACCAGGACGCCGCGAAGCAGCAGCAGCAGGCGGAGTCGGCGCTGACCGCCGGGGCCGGGGTGCTCGTGCTCGATCCGGTGGACGCGAACGCCGCCGTCAGCATCGTGAGCTCGGCGAACGCCAAGGGCGTGCCCGTCATCTCCTACGACCGGCTCATCGCCGGCGGCGACCTGGCGTACTACATCTCGTTCGACAACGAGAAGGTCGGGGTGCTCCAGGCCACCGCGTTCGTGCAGGGCGTGGACGCGGAGGACGAGGGCAGCGGCATCCTGATGGTCAACGGCTCGCCCACCGACAGCAACGCTGCGCTGTTCAAGCGCGGCGCCCACAGCATCATCGACGGCAGCGGACTGCGCGTGCTCGCCGAGTACGACACCCCCGGGTGGAACCCCGAGAAGGCGCAGGAGTGGGTGTCGGGCCAGATCGCCCAGCACGGCGGCGCCATCGCCGGGGTGTACGCGGCGAACGACGCGACGGCCGGCGGCGCCATTGCGGCGCTGCGGGTCGCCAACGTCGATCCCCTCCCGATCGTGACGGGCCAGGATGCCGAGCTGTCGGCGATCCAGCGCATCCTCACCGGCGACCAGTACATGACCGTCTACAAGGCGATCAAGCCGCAGGCCGAGCTCGCCGCCGAGGTCGCGGTCAAGCTGCTCCACGGCGAGGAGGTCACCGCGCCGCTCGAGATCCAGGGCACGCCGGCCACTCTGCTCGACCCGGTGGCCGTGACGATCGACGACATCATGGATACCGTTGTCGCCGACGGGTTCTGGACCGTCGAAGACATCTGCACCCCGGCGTACGCGGATGCGTGCGAAGCGGCGGGCATCGGGTAGGGTCCTGACTCTGACAGGGGTCGGCTGGGGATCGATGAGGACGAGGCGAGGATGTCGATGACGCACCCGCGGGCGGGACGCCCGCGCGAACGCGTGCTGACGATGCGTGGCATCGGCAAGCGCTTCGGCGCGGTCAAGGCGCTCACCGACGTCGACTTCTGGGTCAACGAGGGCGAGGTCGTCGCCCTCGTCGGCGACAACGGCGCCGGCAAGTCGACGCTCGTCAAGGTGCTCGCCGGCGTGCACCCGCCCGACAGCGGGTCGATCGAGTTCGACGGCGAGCCGGTGGGCATCGACACCCCGGCCGACGCCCAGGAGCTCGGGATCGAGACGATCTTCCAGGACCTCGCCCTGTGCGACAACCTCGACGTGGTCGCCAACCTGTGGCTGGGCAGGGAGCTGCGTGACGGTGCGACGCTCGACGAGGTCGACATGGAGCAGCGCACCTGGACCCTGCTGCGCGAACTGTCGGCGAAGATCCCGTCGGTGCGCGTGCCCGTCGCCTCGCTCTCGGGCGGGCAGCGCCAGACCGTCGCGATCGCGCGGTCGCTCATCGGCGAGCCCCGTGTCGTCATCCTCGACGAGCCGACCGCCGCGCTGGGCGTGGCGCAGACCGCCGAGGTGCTGAACCTCATCGAGCGGCTGCGCGAACGCGGCCACGGCGTCATCCTCATCAGTCACAACATGGCCGACGTCATGGCGGTCGCCGACCGCGTGGTCGTGCTGCGCCTGGGCCGCAACAACGGCGTCTACAACGTCGCCGACGTGACGAGCGAGACGCTCATCGCGGCCATCACCGGTGCGGTCGATCACTCGGCCGCCCGACGCGCACCGGAGCGGACGGATGCTGCGCCCCCTCCGACGCCGACGGGCCCGCCGATCGACGAGCCGCCGCTGGACGAGCACACCGCCGGCGGCACCGTGATCCGCATGCCCCGCGCCGGCTCCCGCACGCCTCGTCCCCGCGGGGACGGGTCCCGATGAGTCTGCACGGCGACGAGCGCCTCGCCGAGCCCATCGCGGAGGAGCGCCTCCTCAGCGGCAGCGGCATCCGCCACGCGCTCGAGGCGTTCGTCTCCCGCGTCCGAGGCGGCGACCTGGGGGCGCTGCCCGTCGTGCTCGGCATCGCGGTGATCTGGACGGTTTTCCAGCTGCTCAATCCCGTGTTCCTCTCCAGCGAGAACCTCGTCAACCTCACGATGCAGTGCGCGGCCATCGGCACGATCGCGCTCGGCGTGGTGCTCGTGCTCCTGGTGGGCGAGATCGACCTCTCCGTGGGCTCGGTGTCGGGCCTCGCCGCGGCCGTGCTGGCCGTGACCTTCGTGCAGCTGCAGTGGAACCTCGTGCTCTCGCTGATCGCGGCCGTCGCGATCGGCTGCCTCGTCGGGCTGCTCTACGGCTTCCTCTACACCAGGTTCGGGCTACCGAGCTTCGTCATCACGCTCGCCGGTCTGCTCGGCTTCCTCGGGCTGCAACTGTGGGTGCTCGGCGAGACCGGGTCGATCGCGATCCCGTTCGACTCGTGGCTCGTGCAGTTCGCGCAGCAGATGTTCCTGCCCGCCTGGGCCTCGTACGTGGTGGCCGTGCTCGCCGTGGCCGCCTTCGCCTGGTCGCTCGTACGACGATCGCGGCGGCGCGCGGCGGCCAACCTCGTGAGTCAGAGCTACGGAGAGATCGCCGTTCGCAGCGGCGTGCTGCTTGCGTTCCTGCTGGCCGCCTCCTGGTACCTGAACCTCTACCGCGGCATCGGCGTGATGTTCCTGTTCTTCCTCGGGCTGGTGGTGGCGATGAACTTCGCCCTGACGCGCACCCGCTGGGGCCGCGCGGTCTACGCGACCGGCGGGTCCGTCGAGGCGGCCCGGCGCGCCGGGATCCGGGTGGATCGCATCTACCTCTCCGTCTTCGCGATGTGCTCCACGCTCGCGGCGGTGGGCGGCATCCTCGCGGCCGCACGACTGGCGTCTGCGAACCAGAGCTCGGGAACCGGAGACGTGAACCTCAACGCGATCGCCGCCGCCGTCATCGGCGGGACGAGCCTGTTCGGCGGGCGCGGATCGGCCTTCTCGGCCCTGATCGGCATCGTGGTCATCCAGTCGATCTCATCGGGCCTGACGCTGCTCAACCTCGACTCGTCGGTGCAGTTCATGGTCACGGGCGTCGTGCTCGTGCTCGCCGTGATCGTCGACTCGCTGTCGCGCCGAACCCGCGCCGCGACGGGCCGAGCCTGAGCGCTTCCTCACGCTCGCTGTCTTCACTTGACGAACGCTCCCAGCGGGAGTACAGGTTCTGAAATGGCTTCGCTTACGCGAAAACAGTGGTTTTCACCCGCTTTTCATGCATTCTGCACGGTAAACGCTCTCTAACGGCCCCGCGCACCGGCGGGCGCGGCGCTCTATCCCGGGCGTTGCCAAAGCGTTATGTTCAAGACTTGACGATAAGAATCCATGTCGTCGATGATCGCATCAGCGCGATGAACGCCAGGGACGATCCTGGGGACTCGCCCGCTTCAATGACGAAAGGCAAGAGATGAAGAAGTCTTCGATCCTCGCCGTGGTCGCCCTCACGGGCGCCGCCGCGGTGATGCTGGCCGGCTGTTCCAGCAGCGGCAACGGCAACGGTGGCTCCACCGAGGGCGGCGGCGACGCCGCGAGCCGCGCATGCGTGATCCTGCCGGACGCGGCCTCGTCGCCGCGCTGGGAGAACTTCGACCGCAAGTACCTCCAGGAGGGCCTGGAAGCGGCCGGATTCGAGGCGGACATCCAGAACGCGCAGGGTGACGTCAACAAGTACTCGACGATCGCCGACCAGCAGCTCACGCAGGGCTGCGGCGTCATGCTCCTGGTCGACTACCAGGGCGCGGCCGAGGCCGTCGCGACGAAGGCCAAGGCCGAGGGCATCCCGGTCATCGCCTACGACCGTCCGTTCACCGGCGCTGACTACTACGTGTCGTTCGACAACAACGAGGTCGGCAAGCTCGAGGGCCAGACCGTCCTCGACGGCCTCAAGACCGCCGGCAAGGACCCGGCGACCGCGGTCGTCGTGTACATGGGCGGCGACCCGACCGACGGCAACGCCAAGATGTTCCACGACGGCGCCGTCGAGGTCATGGAGGCCGCCGGCATCACGGCGGCCGCCGAGCCTCCCGGGGTGTGGGACCAGGCCAAGTCGCAGACCAACTTCGAGCAGGCGCTGACCTCGCTCGGCGGCAAGGTCGACGGCGTGTGGGTCGCGAACGACACCAACGCGGCGGGCGTCATCAAGGTCCTGCAGGACAACAACCTGACCGGTGTTGCCGTGTCGGGTCAGGACGCGAACGTCGCGGGCCTGCAGAACATCCTGCTCGGCTGGCAGACCGCCACGGTCTACAAGCCGGTCAAGGACGAGGCCACGGCCGCTGTCGACACCGCCGTCTCCCTGCTCAAGGGTGAGGACGTCACCGCGCAGGCCAAGCTCGACGACGGCACGCCCTACATCCAGGTCACGCCGATCCTGGTCGGACCCGACAAGGTCAAGGACGTCGTCGCCGCCGGTGACGCCGACTACGACGATGTCTGCACGCCGGACGTGATGGCAGCCTGCGAGCAGTACGGAGTCACCGCCCAGTAATGGAGCGGTCTGCGGACTGAACCGCAAGGGGCGTCGCGCCGCACGGCGTGACGCCCCTTCGCGCCGGACCATGGCATTCCCAAGGAAGCGAGCATGTCAGACACAATCACCACCGCCCCGGCCACCACGGCCGGCGCCGAGCCGATCATCCAGCTGGTCGGCGTCAAGAAATCCTTCGGACCGGTCAGCGTCCTGAAGGGCGTCGACCTGAGGGTCCACCCCGGCAAGGTCACCGCCCTGGTGGGCGACAACGGCGCCGGCAAGTCCACGCTCATCAAGGGCCTCGCCGGCGTGCAGCCCTACGACGAGGGCGAAGTCCTGATCGACGGCCAGCACCGCGATCTGCACGCCCCGCGCGACGCCTCGGGCCTCGGCATCGAGGTCGTCTACCAGGACCTGGCACTGTGCGACAACCTCGACATCGTGCAGAACATGTTCCTCGGCCGCGAGGAGCTCTCCTTCGGCACCTTCGACGAGGGCCGCATGGAGAAGGAGGCCTCCGATACGCTGCGTTCCCTCTCGGTGCGCACCGTGAAGTCGGTCCGCCAGAAGGTGTCCAGCCTGTCGGGCGGCCAGCGCCAGACCGTGGCGATCGCCCGTGCCGTGCTCAAGAAGGCGCGCGTGGTCATCCTCGACGAGCCGACCGCCGCGCTCGGCGTCGCGCAGACCGAGCAGGTGCTGAACCTCGTCAAGCGCCTGTCCGAGCAGGGCGTCGCGGTGATCCTCATCAGCCACAACCTCGCCGACGTGTTCGAGGTCGCCGACGACATCGCCGTGCTGTACCTCGGCCAGATGGTCGCGCAGATCCCGACGTCCTCGACCACCCGCGACGACGTGGTCGGCTACATCACCGGCACCAAGACACCCGCCGGCGTCTCGATCCTCGACACGTCGACCGTTCGCACCGAAGGAGGCGCGGAATGAGCAGCAACGTCACCCGCACCGAGGCCGCTCCCGACCCACTCGCCAGCGACATGATCGGCAGCGGCGTCGAAGGCGGCGTCGGCGATCAGATCCGCGCGTGGTGGCAGCGCGTGCGCGGCGGCGACATGGGCGCCCTCCCCGCGATCGGCGGCCTCGTCGTCCTCGGAGCACTGTTCTCGATCCTCAGCCCGTTCTTCCTCACCGAACGCAACTTCGCCAACCTTCTCAACCAGGCCGCGACGCTCGTCGTGCTCGGCATGGCGCTCGTGTTCGTGCTGCTGCTCGGTGAGATCGACCTGTCGGCCGGTGTCACCGGCGGCGTCGGCATGGCGCTGTTCGTCGTGTTGAACGCGCAGTTCGGCATCCCGTGGCCGCTGGCGCTGCTGATCGGGTTCGGGTTCGGGTTCCTCACCGGCGCCTTGATAGGTTTCTTCGTCGCGAGAGTCGGCATCCCGTCGTTCGTCGTCACCTTGGGCCTCTTCCTGGGCTTCCAGGGGCTCGCGCTGGTCATCATCGGCCCGGGCGGCCTGTTCCGTCTCGAGGTGCCCGAGCTCATCGCGCTGCAGAACGGCAACCTGCCGGTGTGGGGCGGCTGGGCGATGCTGGTGATCATGCTCGCCATCTCGGCGGGGACGTCGTTCTGGGACCGAGCGCGACGCAAGCGCGCGGGCGTTCCCAACCGGGCCCTGTCGATGGTGTGGATCAAGCTCGCCGCCATCGCCGTCATCGGCGGCATCGTCGTGTATGTGCTGAACCAGAACCGCGGCCAGTCCGTGATCGAGGTCGCCGGCGTGCCGATCGTGGTGCCCGTGGTGCTGGTCATCCTCTGGATCGGTACCTTCCTGCTGGATCGCACCAAGTTCGGCCGCTACATCTACGCGATCGGCGGCAACGCGGAGGCGGCTCGCCGGTCCGGCGTGAAGGTGCGCTGGATCAAGTGGTGGGCGTTCGTGATCTGCTCCAGCCTGGCCGTGTTCTCGGCTCTGCTGAGCGTCGCCCGCGTCGGCTCGGTCGACGCGACCGTCGGGCGCGACATCGTCCTGTCGGGTGTCGCGGCAGCAGTCGTCGGCGGCGTCAGCCTGTTCGGCGGCAAGGGCCGTCTCATGCATGCGGCGATCGGTGCGCTGGTGATCGCGACGATCACCAACGGCCTCGGCCTGCTCAACCTGCCCGCCGGCGTCAACCTGCTGGTCACCGGCGGCGTGCTGATCCTCGCGGCCACCGTCGACGCCCTCTCGAGGGTGCGGTCGGGCGGCGCGCGGTAGCGTCGCGACGGCATGCGAAGAGCGCCGGGTGGATTCGTCCACCCGGCGCTCTCATGTCGCTAGCGCGATGCGCTCCGTGCGGCGATCACCTCGTCGACCCACGCCGGCACGAGCTCGCTCGCCAGGCCCGCGCGTGCCTCGTCGAATGGCACGGCCGGGTCGCTGGGCTCGAGGTTCAGCTCCACCGTGCGCGCCCCGAAGGCGGCGGCGAGCGCGACGTATCCCGCAGCCGGATACACCTCCCCCGACGTGCCGATCGAGACGAACACGTCGCACGCGACGACCGCCTGCTCGATGCGATCGAGCTCGTACGGCATCTCGCCGAACCAGACCACGTCGGGGCGCAGCATCCGTTCTCCGCAGACCGGGCAGGCGGGACGGTCGAGGAGGTCGTCGTCCCACTCGGGGCGGGATCCGCACGCGAGGCAGAGCGCGCGGCGCAGCTCGCCGTGCATGTGCACGAGGTTGCGGGTGCCGGCGCGTTCGTGCAGATCGTCGACGTTCTGCGTGACCACGAGCAGGTCGGCGCCGATGGCGCCCTCCAGCCGGGCGAGCGCGCGATGCGCCGCGTGGGGAACGACGGATGCGACGGCCCGGCGTCGGGCGTCGTAGAACGCCTGAACGAGGTCGGGGTCGCGCTCGAAGCCCTCCGGCGTCGCGACGTCTTCGATCTCGTGCCCCTCCCAGAGCCCGTCCGCCCCGCGGAACGTGGGCACGCCGCTCTCGGCCGAGATGCCGGCGCCGGTCAGCACGACGATGCGGGTCATCGCACGGTGCCGGGCGCGACGTGCGACAGCACGCGCTCCCAGACGTCGGCCAGGATCAGCCGAGCCTCGAGGTCGTCTGTCCGCGGCACCATCTCCACGCGCGCCGACGACAGGTGGTTCTTGAACCACTGCGCCGCGCCCGACGCGGCGGCCGGATCCGCCTGGCCGTTCATGAGGAGCGTCTTCGCGGCGATGCGGTCGAGGATCTCGGCGACCTCGCTCGCGCCGAGCTCGGACTCGGGTCGGGGGACGGCGACGAGCGCCAGCCTGTCGACGCCCTCGCCGAGATGGGCCGCGACCAGGATCGCGAGCTCGCCGGCCTCTCCGACTCCCACCAGACCGACCGGGCGCCCGTGCGACTCTTCCGCGACGAACCGCGCGATGACGCTCGCGGTCGCTTCCGCAGGGGTCGCGCCGCGGTACGCGGCGGGGTCGTCGATGTCGTCGACCGTGAGCCCCACCGCGACGATCCTCGCGTCACGCCGTGCGGTGGCATCGGGGCGTGGGTCCGACAGGGTCGAAACCCCCGAACGGAGGAGCACCACGGTGCGCTTCGCCCCGGGGGCCCCGAAGCTGCGGTTCTCATACGAGGCGTCGGGCGCGGGTCCCTTGGTCATGGCGAAATCCTACGAGCCCGGGCGGCGACGCCGCAGGCCTTGACAGCGGAACGCGGGCGACGGATGCCCGCCGCCCGCGCTTCGCCGTCGGTCAGGCCATCAGCGGAATAGCGCCGACCAGCACGCCCACCGCGAGCATCGCGAGCGACACGATCGTGGCGCGCCACAGCACCTTCTTGTGGTGGTCGCCGAGGTTCACGCTCGCCAGCGACACCAGCAGGAGGATCGCCGGCACCAGCGGGCTCTGCAGGTGCACCGGCTGGCCGGTGATCGATGCCCGCGCCATTTCGACCGGTGCGATCCCGAAGTGCTCCGCACTCTGCGCGAGCACCGGCAGGATGCCGTAGTAGAACGCGTCGTTCGACATGAAGAACGTGAATGGGATCGACAGGATGCCGGTGATCACGGCGAGGAACGGGCCGAGCGAGGCCGGGATCACGGTGGTGATCCAGGTGGCCATGGCGTCGACCATGCCCGTGCCGTTCAGCACGCCCACCAGCACGCCCGCGGCCAGCACCATCGACACCACGCCGACGATGCTCGGGGCATGCGCGACGATCTCGTCGGCCTGGCTCTTGAGCTTTCGGAAGTTGACCACCAGCGCGATCGCGGCGCCGACCATGAAGACGTACGCGAGCGGGAAGATGTCGAGCACCAGCAACACCATCACCACGAGCGTGAGCGCCAGGTTGAACCAGATCAGCTTCGGCCGCAGCGTCGCGCGGTTCGGGTCGAGCATGGTATCCGCCATCGCGGTGTCTTCACGGTCCACCACCGCGGTCGCCGCGGGCACGCCCCCGTGACCGCCGGCGACGGTGACGATGTTGCCGGTGCGCAGCGTCGCACGGGCGCCTGGCTTCGTGTCGGCGCCGCGGAAGATCCGCGGGCCGGCGAGCGAGCCGTCGTCGCCGAGGCGCGAGGCGTCGATGCTGCCGATGCGCTTGCGCTCCGAGAGGCCGAGGAACCACGAGAACGTCAGCGCGATGACCAGGCCGGCCGCGAGGGACGGCAGCATCGGCACGAAGATGTCGGTCGGCTGCAGGCCCAGAGCGGTCGCGGCACGCACGGTCGGACCACCCCAGGGCACGATGTTGAGCGTCCCGTTCATGAGGCCCGCCACGCACGTGAGCACGACCGGGCTCATGCCCAGACGCAGGTAGATCGGCAGCATCGCGGAGGTCGTGATGATGAACGTGGTCGACCCGTCGCCGTCGAGCGACACCGCTCCCGCGAGGAGCGCCGTGCCCAGCACGACCTTCGCCGGGTCGTCGCCCAGCAGCCTCGTGATCGCGCGGATGAGCGGGTCGAACAGCCCGACGTCGATCATGATGCCGAAGTACATGATCGCGAACATGAGCAGAGCGGCGGTGGGAGCCATGCTGCCGATCGCGTCGATGATCATGTCGCCCAGCCCGAGCCCCGCGCCGGCGAAGAGGCCGAACACCGTGGGCACGAGGATGAGCGCGACCATCGGCGTGAGCCGCCGCGTCATGATGAGCGCCATGAAGACGAGCACCATGGTGAACCCGAGGGCGACCAGCACCCATTCGGGCGGGACGAAGGCCGTCGCGTAGCCTTCGTCGGCCTCGGCGGCCTGGAGGAGGAACGGTGCTGCCGCGTTCATGTCGACTCCTTCGTCGTGGGGTGCGTCAGGTCTCTCGCACCGTTTCGCGGTGCGTCTGAGAGAGGTTAGGGTCGAGCCCCGGACGGGCGCGCGGTAAGTCGCATTCCCTCACGTTGTGCGCGTAGCGTGTGTTCTGCGCATTCTGCTCACGCGCAGTCCGCTCACACACCCGGGAGGTGTCATGCGCTTCGCGACACGGCTGCTGCTGGTGCAGCTGGCGACGGTCGCCGCCGTCGTCGTCGTGTGCGCGTTCGTCTTCGGATGGCTGGGCGTGCGCCAGCTGCGCGCGGAGTCCGAGGCCGCAGCCCTCAACATCGCCCGCACCGTCGCGGAAGACCCCGACGTCAAGTCCCTCGTCGCCGAGTTCTCGGCGGACCCGGGAACCCCGGATGCCGCGGACCTCCGTGACGGTCCGCTGCAGCAGATCGCCACCGATGTGGCCGACCGCACCGACGCGCTGTTCGTCGTCATCACCGACGACCACGGCATCCGTCTCGCCCACCCGAATCAGGACCTGCTCGGCCAGGTGGTCTCCACCCCCTTCGCCGAGGTGCTCGAGGGCAACGAGGTGGTCGACTGGGAGGTCGGCACGCTCGGCGAGTCCGCCCGCGCGAAGGTGCCGATCTACGCCGATGACGGGGGCGCCCCGGCCGGCGAGGTCAGCGTCGGCTTCGAGCGCGCGAGCGTGTTCGACGACCTCCCCGCGCTCCTCACGACGATCGCGGTCGCCGCGCTCGGCGGAGTGGCCCTGGCGACGCTGGCGACGCTGCTCCTGCGGCGGCGCTTCGAACGGCTGACCCTCGGACTTCAGCCGGAGGAGCTCGTGGCCCTCGTCCAGAACCAGGCCGCGGTGCTCGAAGGCGTCGGCGACGGCGTCGTCGCCCTCGATCCCGACGGCGTCGTCCGTGTGTGCAACGAGGCGGCGGAGCGGATGCTGGGACTCGACGATCCCGTCGGCCGCCGGTTCGACGAGCTGACGCTGCCGGAAGACGTGCTCCGGGCCGTGCGCGAGGGCGCGACCGCCGTGGAGGCGGTCGTGGGTGACCGCGTCCTGTACCTCGACACGCGTCCGGTGCGCCGCGACGCCCGCGCGCTCGGAGAGATCGTCGTGGTGCGCGACCGCACCGATGTCGAGGCGCTCGCCGGGCGGCTCGAGACCGTCCGCGCCATGACCGAGGCGCTCCGCGTGCAGCGCCATGAGTTCGCCAATCGTCTGCATGTCGCATCCGGGCTGATCGACGCCGACCGCGTCGACGAGGCGCGCGCGTTCCTCGGCGACCTCACCGAACGCGGAGCCGTCGACTTCGCCGTCGCCGGGCTCGAGCGCGTTCCCGACGCATTCCTCCAGTCCCTCCTGGGCGCGACGGGCGCGGCGGCGCGCGAACGGGGCGTGAGCGTGCGGGTCTCCGACGACACTCTGCTGCTGAGCGACGTCGCGCTGCCGGAGGACGTCGCGGCGATCCTCGGCAACCTCGTCGGCAACGCGGTGACCGCGGCGGTCGCCGGCGACGAACCCCGCTGGGTCGAGGTCGCGCTGCTCGGCGACGGCGATGCACTCGTGGTCACGGTGGCCGACTCGGGCCGCGGCATCCGTCCGGTCGGGAGCGATCCATTCGGGCGCGCCGGCTCTCGCTCGGCAGACTCGGGCCCCGGCGACGCGGTGCACGGACACGGCTTCGGTCTGCCGCTGTCCCGCGACCTCGCCCGCCGGCACGGCGGCGACGTGTGGCTCATCGACGCAGGCGGCCTCGATTCGGGTGCCGTGTTCGGGGCGCGGCTACCGGGCGCGCTGCGCATCGACACCGCTGTCCCTCGAGAGGAGAACGCATGAGCCAGCCCATCCGTGTGCTCGTCGTCGACGACGACTTCCGCGTCGCCGGGCTGCACCGCGACGTCGTGGCCTCCCGCGCCGGCTTCACCGCACTGGACCCCGTGCATTCGCTCGGGGCCGCGCGCCAGGCCGTGCGGGCCCACGCTCCCGACCTGCTGCTCGTGGACGCATTCCTCCCCGACGGTGACGGAGTCGAGTTCGTTGCGGGCGTCGACGTGGACGCGTTCGTGCTGTCGGCTGCGACGGATGCTGCGACCGTGCGTCGTGCGCTGCGCGCGGGCGCACTCGCGTACCTGACGAAGCCCTTCGAGGCTCGCGTGCTGGCGGAGCGCCTCGACCGCTACGCACGCATGCGGAATCTCCTCGCCACCGACCGCCCGCTCGAGCAGGAGCAGATCGACCGCGCCTTGACGATCCTCCACGGCTCTGCGGAGCCTGCCACCGTCGCCCGATCCGCGACGGAGCAGCTGATCCTCGAGGGCCTCGGCGACGACGAGGCCTCCGCCGCCGAGGTCGCCGACCGGGTGGGCATCTCGCGCGCGACCGCGCAGCGCCATCTCGCCACGCTCGCCGCGCGCGGACAGGTCGAGGTGCGGCTGCGCTACGGCACCACGGGAAGACCCGAGCACCGGTACGTCGCCGCCCGCGGCTGACGGGGCGACGTCGTCACCCTCGCAGGAGGGACCGGAGGGACTCGATCGTGTCGGCCTCGTCGGAGCGCTTGTCGGGGCGGTAACCCTTCACACGGGCGAAGCGCAGCGCGACGCCGCCGGGGTACCGCGTCGACCGCTGCACGCCGTCGATCGCGATCTCGACCACGGTCTCGGGCCGCACGTGCACGGCGTACGCCGAGCGGTGGGTCTCGATGGTCGGGAAGTGCTCGGTCTGCCACGTCAGCGTCGCGTCGGTCAGGCCCTTGAACGTCTTGCCCACCATCACGAAGCCGCCCGGTTCGCCGAAGACCCCCTCCGGGTCGCGGGCGCCGAGGTGCAGGTTCGACAGCTTTCCGGTGCGGCGACCCGACCCCCATTCGACCGCCAGCACGACGAGGTCGTAGGTGAGCACCGGCTTGACCTTGAGCCAGCTCTTGCCGCGCCGCCCGGCGGCATACGGAGCGTCGAGCGCCTTGACCATGACGCCCTCGTGGCCCGCGGCGAGCGCCTGCCGCGAGAACTCCTCGGCCTCTGCCGGGTCGTCGGTGACGACGCCGGGCATGCGTGCGGCGCCGACGGCTCGATCGAGGAGCTCGAGCCGCGTGGCCAGCGGCTCGTCGATCAGGTCGCGGCCGTCGAGATGGAGGATGTCGAAGAACCACGGCCTCAGCACCGTGGCCGCCGCGTCGTCGCCCATCGATCCGAATCGCGACATCGTGTCTTGGAACGGCCGCGGGCCACCGTCCTCGTCGAGCGACAGCGTTTCGCCATCGAGGATCATCCGCTCGGCGGGCAGTGCCCGCACCGCTTCGACGAGCTCGGGCACGCGGTGGGTGATGTCGGCGAGGCTCCGGGTGAAGACGCGAACGTCGTCGCCGTCGCGATGCACCTGGATGCGCGCCCCGTCCAGCTTGTATTCGACGGATGCTGCGGCCCCGAGCGTCTCGAGCGCCTCCGTCGTCGAGCCTGCCGTCGCGGCGAGCATCGGCAGCACGCCGCGCCCTACTTCCAGACCGACCGCCGCGAGTTCGTCGACGTCGCCGGTGAGCGCGATGCGCGCCGTCGCACCCAGGTCGCCGGACAGCATCGCTGCCCGCCGCACAACGGGCGCTTCGCGCTCGGAACCCTTCGCGATCGCATCGAGGAGCACACCCTCCAGCGCCCCGGTGCGCAGCTCGCCGATCATGACGCGCGCCAGGAAGTCCCACTCGTCGGCCGTGGCGGCCCCGGCGAGCGCATCGAGCTCGCCGCGGCGCGCGAGCACCGAGCCCGCGCCGTCGGCCCCCGCCAGTCGGCTGAGGGATGCGTCGACATCGAGCACGGTCAGCGTCGGCGTCTCGGCATGGACGACATCGAGGCCCATGAGACTCCGCCACCCGACGCCGAGCCGCCCCTGCCGCGGGTTGGCGGTGAGGAATCCGATGGCGGGAGCGATCTCGTCGGGCTGAAGCCCGCGCAGCACAGTGGCGAGGACGGCGATCTTGGCCAGGCGCGATGAGGTCGCCGCGACCTCGCCCGTCGCGGTCACCAGCTCGTTCAGCAGCACACCGGCATTCTGGCATCGGCCCCCGACACATGTCCCCGGCTTGACGGCTAGCGCGTGACCGTCCTCAGCGCGGATTCCAGGTCACGGTGCGCGAACTCGTACCCGGCTGACAGCAGCACCTCGGGCGCGACCCACCGGCTCTTGAGCACGAGCTCCGGTTCGGTGCGCAGCACCGCCATCGCCGGCTCCAGCATGAAGCGGTAGGCGGGAAGACCGATCGGCCGCCCGACGAGGCGTCGCAGCGTCGCCATGAGCGTCCGGTTGTCGCTCGCCTCGGGAACCGCGAGGTTCACCGGACCGTCGATCTCGGACCGGTCGCGCACGAAACGCACCGCGCCGACGACGTCGTCGAGGTGGATCCAGCTGAAGCGCTGCCGCCCGCCCGACCGGTGCCACGGCGGCTTGCCGTTCCCTGTCGGACGCGCACCGATCCCGCGGTACCGACGGTGCGCCCACCACCAGCCGTCGTACTGCGGGCCGCCGAGACCGAGCCGCGCGAGGCGCAGGAGCATGTTCGTCGCCGGGCCGTCGCCGATGACGATGGCCATGCGCAACGCGACGCGTCGCGTCGCCGGCAGATCGCCCGCGAAGAATTCGTCCTCCCAGTTCCGCGCGACGTCGACGGAGAATCCCACCCCGAGCTCGCCGGCGGCCTCGGTCTGCGCCCGGTCCATCGCGTAGCGATAGATGGTGGCGGTGCTGGCGTTGAGCCACAGCGGAGGCGGGGTCGCAGCATCCGTCACCGCCTCGCGGAGCGTCTTCGTCGTCTCCACCCGGGATCGCAGGATCTCGTCGCGGTTCGCGTCGGTATAGCGGCAGTCCACCGACTTCCCGGCGAGGTTCACGAGCACCGCGGCGCCATCGATGAGGGCACGGATGCCGCGACTGTCGTCCCACGTCGCGTCGGCGCCTGCCCGGCCGATGGTGCGGACGTCGTGGCCATCCTCGGCGAAGGCCCCGACGAGGGCCCGACCGACGAAGCCGGACGCCCCCGCGACCACCGCGACGGGTCGGCTCACCGGCCGGTTCCCGAGGTGCCGCTCGTGCTCCACAGCGCCCACACGACGAGCAGCGGCTGCAGCAGCAACCGGACGAACCGCGCCCGATCGGTGCGCAGCAGGGGTGCCGGCCGGCGCGTCCGCCATTGATGGACATTGCCCGGAAAGACCGCCACGAAGAACGCGGCGACCGCCCATCCGGTGCGGCGCCGCTCGCCGGGGAGCGCTATGAGAGCACCGCCGAGCATCAGCTCGACGACACCGGACACGACGACGATCGTGTCCTGGTCGGTGCGGAACAGTCGCGTCGCCCAGTCGGGGACGACGATGCGGTAGCCGCGGCGCCCCCAGGTCAGGTGCGACACGCCTGCGGCCACGACCAGTGCCGCCAGCGCCCAGCGGGCGATGGTCCGGATCACGCGACGGCGTCCGCGATCGCGTCGATGAACCGGAGGTGGTCGTCGACGGTTCCCGACGCCGTGATGACGCGCAGCACGACCTCGTCGACGGCCGCGCGGTACGCGGCGATCCGGTCGCGCAGCTCCTCCGGACGGATCACGGTGTCTGCGGCGGCGACGCCCAACCGCGCGAAGTTCGCGGCATACGCCGGGTATCCCGCGTAGCGGGCGGTCTCGTCCTCGAGGGCGCGGAGCGCCGCAGGATCTGCGGCGGCCCGCACGTAGAGCGCGACGTGCGTGGCCGGTGCGATCTCCCGCGCCTGCGCCGCCTGCGTGGCGGCGACCTGCGGGGTGAGCCAGCTGAGCAGGAGTCCATCAGACTCTGCGGCGGCCGCGCGGCGCATCTTCGGCCCCAGAGCGCCGACCACGACGCGGGCGCGAGTGTGGGCGCGAAGGGCGGTGGCAGCATCCGTGACCCTCGCGACGGCTCCGGTGCGAAGCTGGCCCGAGCCGATGCCCAGCACGAGGCGGTCGGCCGGAAGCGCCTCGGCGCTCGCGAGGATGCCGTCGGGCGTGCGACGGTCGACCGGAAGCACTCCCGTGGCGAGCACGAGCCGCTCGGTGGCACCCGCAGCGGCAGCGAGGACGGCCAGTGCGTCGTGTCCGGGGGTGTCGTTCACCCAGAGCGCGTGGAGCCCGGCGGCCTCGGCAGCCGCCGCGACGCGCGCACCGACGTCCGCGCCGGCTGCGGCGGCGATCCCGATCGACAGGGCCGCCGTCATGCGACGCTCGCGCCGACGAGGCGCGACACCTCGGCGGCAGACCGGTAGAACTCGGCGATGTCGCCGCGCGACGAGGGCAGCAGCACCACGTCGTCCACCCCGGCGTCGAAGAAGCGCTGCGCGCCCGCGGCGACGTCTGCCGGGTCGCCCCACAGCGCGCGCTCGGCGGGATCGGGCTTGTCGCCCACGTCGGCGATCGCCCGGGCCTCGGCATCCGCGCCGAAGGCGGTGACGACGTAGGCCACCACGTCGTGGTCACCGGCGCGACCCGACGCGGCACGCGCCTCGCGGACGGCGGCCGTCGCGATCGCATACTCCCCCGCCGTGTGCCCGCTGTCGAGCACGGTCCCGTCGCCCACCTCGCCGCTCAGCCGCAGTGTCTTCGGCCCCTCTGCCGCCGCGTACACGAGCGGCGGCGCGACAGGCGGATAGTCCAGACGCACGTCGCGGAGAGTGACATAGCGACCGTCGAGGCTGATCTGGTCACCGGCGAGCAGGCCGCGCAGCGCGGGCACGTACTCGCGCATGAGGGTCAGCGACGAGGCGACGCGCGCCCCGACCTGCCCCATCCAGTCGAGCACGCCGTGGCCGACGCCGGGAAGCAGCCGGCCGGGGAACAGGCGCTCGACCGTCGCGATCTCCATCGCCGTCGCGGCGACGTTCCTCAGCGGCATCGGAGCGATACCGATGCCGATGCGCAGCGCCTCGGTCCACGCGAGGGCCGCGCCCACCGTGGCGAACGCGGACTGCTTGAAGCAGTCCTCCCAGATCCACAGCTCGGGCAGTCCCGCGGACTCCGCCGCCAGCACGGCGTCGCGGAACTCGTCGGGGGTGTGGGTGTACGGATTGAAGATCGCGCCGATGCGGGTCATGAACCCACTCTGGCAGGGCGCGCCGACACACGCGAAGCGCGGCCTCGGCGACCGGCGGCACCCATTGCCCACCGCTTCGACAGGTCAACCAGGGTTCCGCAGGAGATCTCGGCCCGAATGGGTCCTGCACAGCCGCGGTTGACCTGTCGAAGCGGCGCGATGCCCGCCCGCTCCCGCGCTCATGCAAGGCGAGAGGCGCCGAGCCGAAGGCCCGGCGCCTCTCTGCCGACCGTGTCAGGTCAGGCCGCCACCGCGAAGGGTGAACCGGCGACCACGGAGAGCGCCTCGGCCGAGGCATCCACCGTCACGATCCCGCCGTCCACGAGCGCGCCCGTGACGAACAGGTCGGCGATGCGGTCGTCCACCTCGCGCTGGATGAGGCGGCGCAGCGGCCGCGCGCCGTACTCGGGCTCGTAGCCATTGTCGGCGAGCCACGCCACGGCGGAGTCGGTCACGACCAGCTCCACCTCGCGCTTCGCGAGGCGCGCATCGGATGCCCCGAGTAGCAGTCGCACGATGCTCTGCAGCTGCGGCTTCTCGAGCTTGCGGAACAGCACGATCTCGTCGATGCGGTTGAGGAACTCAGGGCGCATCGCCTCGCGCAGCTTGCCGAAGACGCGGTCGCGGAGATCCTTCTCGGAGCCGAAGCCGGTCCCCCCTCCCCCATCGGCGAGGAAGCCGATCGCACCGCCGCGCGACGCGAGGAACTCCGAGCCGAGGTTCGAGGTCATGACGACCACCGTGTTGCGGAAGTCGACCGTGCGACCCTGCCCGTCGGTGAGACGCCCGTCGTCGAGCACCTGCAGCAGCAGGTTGAACACGTCGGGGTGCGCCTTCTCGATCTCGTCGAACAGCACGATCGAGTAGGGGTTGCGCCGCACGCGCTCGGTGAGCTGCCCGGCCTCGTCGTAGCCGACGTATCCGGGAGGGGCGCCGACGAGGCGCGACACGGTGTGCCGCTCGCCGAACTCGCTCATGTCGAAGCGGATGACCGCACCCTCGTCGTCGAACAGCGACGCCGCGAGCGCCTTCGCGAGCTCGGTCTTGCCCACGCCGGTCGGGCCGAGGAAGAGGAACGACCCCACCGGGCGACGGGCGTCGCCCATGCCGGTGCGGTTGCGGCGGACCGCCTTGGCGACGGCGGTCACGGCGTCGTCCTGTCCGATCACGCGGTCGTGCAGCTCGTCCTCGAGGGACGCCAGGCGCTCGCGCTCGGTCTCGGTCAGGCGGTTCACCGGGATGCCGGTGGCCCGGCTGATCACCGCAGCGATCTCGGGCTCGTCGACGATCGCCTCGGTACGCACGGCGGCGCCCGCCGCGGTGGCACGCTCGAGGCGGTCCTGCACCTCGGCGATCTGGTCGCGGATCTGCGACGCCTCCTCGTAGTGCTCCGCCGACACGGCCGCGTTCTTGTCGGCCTCCAGGGTCGCAAGCCGCTCGATGAGCCCGCTCACGTCCACCTTCGACCCGAGACGCAGCCGCAGTCGCGCACCCGCCTGGTCGATGAGGTCGATCGCCTTGTCGGGCAGCACGCGTTCGGTCAGATACCGGTCGCTGAGCTCGACGGCCGCACGCAGCGCCTCGTCGGTGTAGACGATGCCGTGGTGCTCCTCGTAGGCCGGCTTGAGTCCGCGCAGGATCAGCACCGCGTCCTCGACCGACGGCTCCCCCACGCGCACCGGCTGGAACCGGCGCTCGAGCGCGGGATCCTTCTCGATCACGCGGTACTCCTTGAGCGTCGTCGCGCCCACGAGGTGCAGCTCCCCACGCGCGAGGCGCGGCTTGAGGATGTTGCCCGCGTCCATCCCGCCGTCGCCGGCGCCGCCCGCGCCCACCACCGTGTGCACCTCGTCGATGAAAACGATCAGCTCGCCCTTGTGGGCGGCGATCTCGTCCATCGTCTTGGTGAGGCGCTCCTCGAAGTCGCCGCGGTAACGGGTGCCCGCGAGCATGGCGGGCAGGTCGAGCGCGATCACGCGCTTGCCGAGCAGCTGCTCGGGCACGGAGCCGTCGACGATCGCCTGGGCGAGCCCCTCGACGATCGCGGTCTTGCCGACGCCGGCCTCGCCGACCAGCACCGGGTTGTTCTTGGTGCGGCGGCTGAGGATCTCGATCGTCTGCTCGATCTCGTCGGCACGCCCGATCACCGGGTCGAGTTCGCCGGCGACGGCGCGCGCCGTCAGGTCGGTGCCGTACGTGTCGAGCAGGGGGGTGTCGGATGCTGCGCCCTCGGGCCGCACCTCAGCCTGGGTGCTCTCGCCCGGCGTCACGGTCTCGCGCGCACCCTGCATGAGGGCCTCGGCCGTCACGCCGGCACGGGCCAGCACCTGGCCGGCGGGCGTGTCCTGGGCGAGCACGAGGGCGAAGAACAGGTGCTCGGGGTCGACGTAGGTCGATCCCGACGAGCGGGCGACCTGGAACGCGTGGAACAGCGCCCGCTGCACGGACGAGGTCACGACGGCCCCGTCGACGTCGGCCGCCGCGGTCGCGGCGGGAAGACGCTCCTCGGTGGCGCGCGCGATGGCATCGGCGTCGGCGCCGATGCGCTGCACGGCGTCGCGCGCCGGGGCCTCGGCCACGAGGATGCGCAGGACGTGCAGAGCGTCGAGCTCGTGCTGGCCGCGCTCGAGGGCGTACTTGCCGGCGCGCTGGAGCAGCTCCTGGGTCCGGGCGCCGAGGTAGCGGCTCAGGTCGATCGAGCGCTCGGCGCGGGCGCGCTCGCCCGCGAGGTACCGCGACAGGAACTCGTCGAACGAGCTCGCGTCGTCGCCGGCCTGGGGGGTGAAGTCTTCTGGCATTCCATCTCTCCTGAAACTTGAGTGGAGGAGTATCAAGTTTTGAACTTGACACAGGCATTGTCAAGTTCAACCGCACCCATCCGCAGGTATTCCCCAGCGGCGGATGTCGGACCCCCGGCGTAACGTCGCCTCCACGGGGGACCTGCTTCAGAGACGAGAGGGAACACGATGGACTGGAAGATCGAGCTCATCTTCGTGCCGGTGACGGACGTCGATCGCGCGAAGGAGTTCTACGAGAGGATCGGCTGGAACATCGACCACGATCAGACGCCCGTCGAAGGCCTCCGCTTCGTGCAGGCGACCCCACCCGGCTCCGCCTGCTCGATCGCCTTCGGCACCGGTCTCGGCAACACCCTCGAGCCCGGTCAGCAGAACACGGTTCAGATCGTCGTGCCGGACGCCGACGAGGCGCTCGCCCACCTGCGGGCGAACGGCGTCGAGGGGCGCGGTGTCGACGAGCAGGACTGGGGTCGGTTCGTCCAGTTCAACGACCCCGACGGCAACACCTGGACGCTGCAGCAGTTGCCCGCCTGGCGCTGAGCCGCGACGTCCGTCACCGATCCACGACGCGATGCGGCCGCCCCACTCCCGAGGGAGTGAGGCGGCCGGGGTCGGGTGTCGTCAGTCGCGACCTCCGGGCGGGCCCAGGATGAGGAGCACGACGAACAGCAGCGCGACCGCGAGAGCGATCAGGGCGCCGAGCACCCATGGGCGCCGAAGGAACCACCGCATGAGCCGGTCGTACCAGGTGGCGTCGCGCGGGTCGTCCGTGGCCTCGAGACGCCACGCGCCCGCAAGACGACCAGTGCGCTGGAGCCACAGCTCCGCCGGGATCGTGGCGTAGGGGATGACGGCGCTCACGAGCGCGAGCACAGTGGGCCCGACGCGCCAGCGATTGTTGAGGGCGACGAGGATCACGGTCGCGCCGTACGAGAGGAAGATGAAGCCGTGGATGCCGCCACCGATCGTGACGCCGAGCGCCCAGTCGGTGGTGGCGCGGAGGATGAGGCCGGTGATCAGGAGCGTCCACGAGATCGCCTCGAGAATCGCGAGCGCACGGAACAGGGTATGGGGGTTGCGGAACACACCTTCAGTCTAACTGAAAGTGCTTCAGGCTTTCTGAAGGTTGGCCGTACGCGGGCGGCTCGATCTACTCGGGAGCGAGCCCGAACGGCTGTTCGTGCAACCCCTCGAGCGCCGTGGCGAGCGCGGGCGCGCCTGCGGCGAGTCCGGCGTCGAGAGCCGCCAGGCGCTGTTCGGCGGCCTGCAGCACCTCGCTGCCCCGGTCGGTCACCCGCAGATCGGATGCCGCGCCCGCGTGCTTCGTCGCATCCGCGACGAGCCCATCGGCGACAAGGGTCTGCACGGCGGTGTGTGCCGACTGCACGGTGATCTGCGAGCGCCGCGCGAGCTCGCTGAACGAGATGCCCGGCGTCGCCTCGATGTGGGCGAGCAGTCCGTACTTCCGCGTGGTGAGACCGAGATCGCGCAGCTGCGCGCCGAGGTGCGCGTCCCACACGGCGGCCACAGTCAGCAGCGAGATGACGGGACTGAACGCACGGTCTGGCACCGTTGAATGCTAGTCCCGCTGCTGCGGGACGGCACGCATTCGCCCGCAGTTCCCGGAACCGGACGCCGACGGTCCGGCTACCGTGGGACGGTGACATTCTCGCTCGACGCCCTGCGCCGGTGGCCCGATGTGGAGGCTCCCGACCTCTTGGCGACGGATGCTGCGGACCGGCTGCTCCTCGACGAGTCCGCCGCCGCCCGAACCGGCGCCGGCGACGGCGGGATCGTGGTGATCGGCGACGGCTACGGTGCGCTCACACTCGGCACCGCCGCGGACGGCGGTCGCGGCATCCGTGTCCATCAGGACCCGCTCACGGGCGAGCGCGCCCTCGCGGCCAACGCCGAGCGCTTCGGGTTCGGGGACGCGTTCGTGTCGCTGCCCCTCTCCCCCGAGCTGGTGCGCGACGCGCGTGTCGTGCTGCTGCGGCTGCCGCGGTCACTCGACGCGCTTCGCGACATCGCCGGGCTGATCGCCGCGCACGCGGCACCCGACGTCGTCGTCTTCGCCGGCGGTCGGGTGAAGCACATGACGCTCGCCATGAACGACGTGCTGCGCGAGCGCTTCACCCGCCTCGACGTCACGCATGCCCGCCAGAAGTCGCGCGTGCTCGTCGCGCGCGAACCTCATGACGGCCGCGACCCGGTGCCTGCACGCGCGACGCACGACGGGATCATCGTGTGTGCTTTCGGAGGCGCCTTCGCGGGCGCGTCGATCGACATCGGCACGAGGTTCCTGCTGGAGCACCTGCCCCCGCTCCCCGACGGGGCGGCCATCGACCTCGCCTGCGGAACCGGCGTGGTGGCGACAGCGCTGGCGATGCGGCATCCGTCCCTCCGCGTGCTCGCGTGCGACCAGTCGGCGGCCGCGGTCGCCTCCGCGCGGGCGACCGCGGAGGCGAACGCCGTCGCCGACCGCGTCGAGGTGGTCCGCGACGACATGCTCGGGACGCAGCCGGACGCGAGCGCGACCTTCATCGCGCTGAACCCGCCGTTCCACTCCGGTTCCGCGGTGCACGAAAGGATCGCGCCGCGGATGTTCGCC
Organism: Microbacterium sp. NPDC056057; assembly: GCF_042266945.1. Lineage (NCBI taxonomy): Bacteria > Bacillati > Actinomycetota > Actinomycetes > Micrococcales > Microbacteriaceae > Microbacterium > Microbacterium sp. NPDC056057. The sequence goes on along the minus strand of NZ_JBHJWS010000004.1, from coordinate 284,345 downwards.
GAGGCCGCCCGCGTGCTGCGGCCGGGCGGGGAGCTCTGGGCGGTGTGGAACTCGGGCCTGCGCTATCGCCCTGCGCTGGAGCGCGCGGTCGGCCCGACGCGACAGATCGCACGCAACGCCAAGTTCACGGTGACGGCATCCACTCGCCGCTGACGTCTATTCGCCGGCGTCCGGGCTCGGCTCCGGCCCGGTCGTCGGCCCGAACAGCACCCACGCTCCATCGCTGCACTCGTAGAACTCGACGGCTGCCGTGTCGATGAACACGTCGCCGTCGGCGGTGCAGGTGTCGTCCTCGGGCGCAGCCGTGCCGAGCATCACCTGCGTTCCCGGTGCCCCGGGGGCGCCGCTCGGTCCCTGAGCACCCGAGGCACCCTGCTCGCCCTGCTCGCCCTGCGCACCCTGTGCGCCGGCCGGCCCCTGCTCACCCGTGAGGTTCTCGGCGGCCGCCTCGCGGAGATTGCCCACGAGCGTCCACGCGTCGTCCTTGAAGAGGTACACGTCGGCGTTGAGGATGTCGATGTAGACGTCGCCCTCGTAGCCCTTGCCCTCCTCGGGTGCGCCGGAGCCGGCGCGAACCGCCGACCCGGCCGGGAGGATCTCGGCGAGCACGTCCTCGTACTCCGGCGACGCCGTCGCCGAAGCCGACGTCTCGGGCGCCGGCGCGGGCGTGGCCGTGTCGACCGAGCGCGCGAGCCAGGATCCGAGGAACGCGGCGAAGAACGACAGCACCACGAAGCCGAGACCGAACCACACGAGTGTGCCGCGGGTCACCGGCGGTGCGGCATGCGCGGCGGCGGCCGCAGGCGCAGGGTCCTCGGTCGATTGCACGTCCTGGACCACGGCATCTCCCCTTCCACCGCGCGCGTCTTCGGCGCCGGACTCCCACAGCCTCGGCGTCGTGACTCAACTGTAGGAACGTGGACGCCCCGTGTCACCTGTTCGCCGGGAATTCGTCCCTGCACGCCGGGCTCTTGACAGCCCCCACCGCGAGGGATTGACTCTCGAATCGAGGTCCTTGCATTTCGCACCGTGGCCGTCGAGGCCACGCCGACGACGCCACGTGGTGGGGTCGCCACCCTCCCGTCGGCTTCGGGTACCGCCGGCGGGGCCCCCAGATCGATGCATCCTCTCTGGAGACAGCCATGCCGTCCCAACTGACCTATCCCGGCGTGTACATCGAGGAGGTGGCCAGCGGGGTTCGGACTATCGTCGGGGTCTCCACCTCGGTCACCGCCTTCGTGGGGCGGGCGCCCCGCGGACCGGTGGACAGACCGATCGTGGTGACCAACTTCGGTGAATACGAACGCACGTTCGGCGGATTGTGGAAGCTCAGCCGGCTCGGCTTCTCCGTCCGCGATTTCTTCCTCAACGGCGGCGGTACGGCCGTCATCGTCCGCGTCGTGAACGATGCGGCCTCGGACGCCGACGACCCGGCATCGTCCTCGGTCGACCTCGCCCTGGACGCCGGTGCGGATCTCCTCACGCTCCAGGCCGTGGACGTGGGCCTGTGGGGCGACGGCCTGCGCGTGCGCATCGACCACGACACGCGTCCCGAAGACCCCGCGTTCGGAGACGAACCCGACACGCTGTTCAACCTCACCGTCCGCGACAGCGCGACGGGAGCCATCGAGGCGCACCGCAACGTCGTTCTCACGCCCGCCGACCATCCCCGGCTGCTGTCGCGCGTGCTCGACAACGAGTCGGACCTCGTGCGCACCGCAGGGACCGTGCCCGACAGCAGTCGCCCCAAGGTCCACACCGGCACGCCCGCCGCGGGCAAGACGATCTGGGACGCATCACGCCGACGCCGGGCGATCCCTCGCAGGAGGCGAGCCAACGGCTCGCAGGCGGAGACGACGGCGACGATCTCGTCGCCGCCGATGTGAAGGGCTCGCTCGGCGCCAAGTCGGGGATGTACGCGCTCGAGGATGCCGACATCTTCAACCTCCTCGTGATCCCTCCCTATCAGGGGGTCTCGCCCGACGGTCCGGGCGGGGAGATCGAGGCCGATGTGGTCACCGAGGCGGCGACGTACGCCGAGGCGCGGCGCGCGTTCTTCGTGATCGATGCACCGCCGACCTGGGACTCCGTCGGCGACGCGAAGTCCGGCCTCGCGTCGCTCGGGACGGTGAGCGCCAACGCGGCGGTGTACTTCCCGCGACTGCGGCAGACCAACCCGCTGCGCGACAACCAGCTCGAGACGTTCGGAGCGTCGGGCGCGGTGGCCGGCGTTCTCGCACGGACCGACGCGACCCGTGGCGTCTGGAAGGCGCCGGCGGGCTTGGAGGCCACCCTCAACGGCGTGCCGGAGCTCTCCGTCCCGTTGAGCGACGGCGAGATCGGGCAGCTGAACCCGCTCGGCATCAACAGCCTGCGCGCGTTCGCCGGCGCCGGCCGTGTCGTGTGGGGGGCGCGCACGCTGAAGGGCGCGGACTCGCTCGCGAACGAGTGGAAGTACATCCCCGTGCGGCGCACGGCGCTCTTCATCGAGGAGTCGCTCTTCCGCGGGACCCAGTGGGTGGTGTTCGAGCCCAATGACGAGCCGTTGTGGGCGCAGATCCGCCTCAACGTCGGCACGTTCATGAACGACCTCTTCCGGCAGGGCGCCTTCCAGGGCAGCACCCCGCGCGACGCGTATTTCGTCAAGTGCGACAAGGAGACGACGACGCAGTCCGACATCGATCGGGGCATCGTCAACATCCACGTCGGGTTCGCGCCGCTCAAGCCCGCGGAGTTCGTCGTCATCCGACTGCAGCAGATCGCCGGCGCGAGCGCCGTCTGAGCCGAAGGAATCGGGACATGGCACAGTTCAGCGTCAACGCCAGCAGGTTCGACCCGTACAAGAACTTCAAGTTCCGCGTGAAGTGGGACGGCAAGTACGTCGCGGGTGTCAGCAAGGTGAGCGGCCTCAAACGCACCACGGAGGTCGTGGAGCACCGCGAAGGCGGAGACCCGTCCACGTCGCGCAAGTCGCCCGGCCGGGTCAAGTTCGAGGCGATCACCCTCGAGCGCGGTGTCACGCACGACGTCGAGTTCGAGCAGTGGGCGAACAAGGTGTGGAACTTCGGGTCGGGACTCGGGGCGGAGGTGTCGCTCAAAGACTTCCGCAAGGACCTCATCGTCGAGCTCTACAACGAGGCGGGCCAGCTCGTCATCGCGTACAAGGTGTTCCGCGCGTGGGTCTCGGAGTACCAGGCACTCCCCGACCTCGACGCCAACGCGAACGCCGTCGCCATCCAGACGCTCAAGCTCGAGAACGAGGGCTGGGAGCGGGACTACGCGGTCGTCGAGCCGTCCGAACCTGTCTTCGCCGAACCTTAGGAGCCGACGGTGGCCGCCGCCGCAGCCTCTCCGGTGCGGGCCCAGACGATCCTCGACCTCGCCGACGCAGCGCAGGGCGAGGCGCCGATCGCGCGTGCGCTCCGGGTCGCGGCAGCGGCCGGCGAAGACGCGGTGGGGCTGCGCGCCGCGCCGCTCGGGCACCTGCACGCCGCCGCCCTCGGCTTCCACACGGCGCTTGCCGGCCCGCGTCTCGAGGCGGTCGTCACGTGCCCGGCGTGCGCGTCGGCCGTCGAGTTCGCTCTCGACGCCGACTCCCTGCGCGGGCTGGGCGGCGCGGCGGCCTCGGGCGACCTGACCGTGTCGACGGAGGACGGCGCGTGGCGGGTGAGCTGGCGGGTGCCGACGGCGGGCGATCTCGCGGACGTCGCCGGACGAGCGGATGCTGCCACCGCCCTCCTCGCGCGGTGCTGCGATGTCACCGGCCCGGGTGGCGAGGACGCGGCGCTCGCCCCGGTCGAGGTGGTCGAGCGCATCGAGGCCGCGCTCGCCGCCGCCGACCCGCTCGCCGAGGTCGCCGTCGGGCTGGAGTGCCCGGAGTGCGGTGCGTTCTTCGACGCCGATGTCGACCCGATCGCCTTCGTGTGGCGTGAGGTCGAGACGCGCGCCCGGAGGGTGCTGCGCGAGGTCGATGTGCTCGCACGTGCCTACGGCTGGACCGAGGCCGAGGTGCTCGCGCTCCCGGAGCAGCGCCGCACCGCGTACCTCGAAATCGTGCGGGAGGGAGCATGAGCGGCTACCTCGCTCGTCTCGCCGCCCGAGCGGGCGGCGCTCCCGCCGCGGCGGGTCCGCGACTGCCTTCCCGCTTCGAACCGATGAGCGGCGAGGGATCGAGGGATGCTGCGGCTCCCCCGCCGATCGCGACGGCTGCGCACGCTCCCGCCCGGACCGAGCTGCCGGGTCCCCCGGCGAAGTCAGATGCCCCCGTGCGGGTCGAGCCCGCCGGACCGGCGCGCGGCGAGGACGATCGCGCCGTCGCCGCACCCTCGGACAGGGCCGGTCGCGGCGAGGCCGCGGGAACCGCACCGGAGGTCGTCACCGCGGAGCCCACGCCCGAGCGCGGGACTCTTGACGTCGACGCCGAGCCCAGCGACGCCGCTGCCGCGCCGGCTCCCGCTCCCGCCACCCGCCGCGTCGAGGCGGCGCCGCCGCGGCGCGCGGAACCTCCGACCGCCACCACGCCGGCGGTGCGTGCGAGCACGAGGGACGAGGCATCCACCCCCGTTCCGGAGCCGGATGTCGTGCACGTCACGATCGGGCGCATCGAGGTGCGCGCCACCGTCGCGCCGCCCGCCGCCGCTCCCCGCAGCGCGCGCCCGGCGCGCGACCCTGAGCGCACGCTGCACGACTACCTGACGGGGAGGCCACGATGAGCGGCCCGCTCGCGATCGGGGGCGTCAGCGCCGTACTGCGCAACCTGCTCGACAACGGCATCGTCCAAGCCGGGCCCGCCGTGGGCACGGTGAAGGTGACCGCGCTCGCGCCCGACGCGATCAAGCTCAACGAGCCCGACACGGAGCCGAGCCTCAACCTCTTCCTGTACCGCGTGAGTCCCAACGCCGGCTGGCGCAACGCGGGATTGCCCGGCTTCGACGCCGCGGGCACGCGCACGGCGAACCCGCCGCTGGCGCTCGACCTGCACTATCTCCTCACCGCCTACGGCACCGCGGACTTCGAGGCCGAGATCCTGCTCGGGTACGCCATGTCGATCCTGCACGACCAGCCCGTGCTCGATCGCGTGTCGATCAGGACGGCGCTGCAGGCCGGGGTGGTGAGCGGAAGCATCCTCCCGCCCGCCTACCAGGCGCTGGCGGCCGCGGACCTCGCCGATCAGGCGGCGGAGATCACCGTGACCACCGAGCCGATCGACTCCGAGGAGATGTCGCGGCTGTGGTCGGCCATCCAGGCGAACTACCGCCCGAGCGTCGGCTATCTCGTGACAGTGGTGCTGATCGAGGCGACCAAGCCGGTCCGCAGCGGGCTGCCGGTGCTCACGCGCGGGGATCCGGCGGCGAACGGCGGGCGGGAGCCGGGTGTCTTCGTGCACCCTGATCTGCTGCCACCCGTCCCCACGGTGTTCCGTGTGGTGCCGCCGGCGCCCCAGCCCGCTGCGGCCCTCGGCGAGAGCGTGCGCGTCGAGGGCGCGCACCTCGACGGGACCGGTGTCGAGGTGCGCTTCTCCCACCCTTCGCTCACTGCTCCGATCGTGGTGCCGATCGGCGCCAACACCCGCCGCGACGTCGTCGACGTTCCCCTCCCGGCGAGCCCCGGCGCGGACGCCGCATGGCCCGCGGGGGTGTGGACGGTGCGGGTCTCGCTGACGCCGCCGACCGAGACGATCCCCCGCGAGACGAACACCGCGGCGATGCTCCTCGCCCCCGTCATCCGGTTCGGCGGCGCGACCGGCGCGGTCCGCGACGGAGGCACCGGCGACGTCACCGCGACGATCGAGGTCTCGCCCGAGGTCCGGCCCGGCCAGCGGGCGACCCTCGCGCTCGGCGGAGATGTGGCGCAGGCGGAGCCTCACGGAACGGTGACCGACACGCTGGTCTTCGAATACGGCGACGTCCCCGGCGGACCGCAGTGGGTGCGCCTCGCCGTCGACGGAGCCGAGAGCCGGCTCATCCTCCTGAGCCCGAAGACCCCGCCCGACCCGCCCGCGTTCGATCCGGTGCAGAGGATCACGGTCCCATGAGCACCACCGCCGCCTTCGACGAGCCGGGCCGGCTGCGCGACGCGCCGCGCGACCGGCTCGTGTCGGAGCTCGCACGCATCGCGGCGCTGCTGCGCGGCGACGACGCGCCCCGGCCGAAGGGCGACGGCTCGCCGCTCGCGGATCTCGGCCACCGGCTCGGGCTCTCCGCGTTCGAGTGCGACGTTCTCATGCTCGCCGCCGCCGTGGAGCTGGACGCGCAGGTGGCGGCGGATGTTGCGGCGGCACAGGGAGGGACCCCGTCGCCGACCTTCGGGCTCGCCCTCTCGGTGCTGCCCGCTGCGCACTGGGATGCACTCTCGCCGGACCGGCCCCTGCGACGTCGGCGGCTCGTGAGGCTCGGCGCGGGCGACATCCTCGCGCTCCGGCCCCTCCGCATCGACGAGGCCGTGCTGCATCGGCTCACCGACCTCGGGCCCGGCCACCTCGACGGGCTCATCGCCGACCCACTCGCGGGCGGCCTCACCGCGGCGCAGACGGCACTGGCCGACGAGCTCGCCGCCGCGGTGCGCGCGGTCGACGGCCGCGTGCTCGTACGGCTCGACGGCGCCGATGCCGACACTCGCGGGGGCGTCGTCGCCCGCGTGGCCGCGGCCCTCGGGGGCGGGGTGCTCTCCGTCCGGGATGCGGCGGCCGCCGAGCGCGACCCCGCCGACACCGCCGCCGTGCTCGACCGCGAGGCCGTCCTCGACGGGCGCCTGATCGCGACCGACGACGCACGGCTGCTCGCGCTGCTGGAGGCCGAAGTCGTCGTCACCGACGGACCCGGCGACATCGCCGGCAGGGTCACGCTCGCACGGACGGTGCCCCTGCCGACCGCGGGCGAGGAGGCGGCGCTGTGGCGCGCAGCCCTGGAGCCGGCCGGTGACGCGGAGGCGATCGTCGTCGCGGAGCGTGAGCTGTCGCAGCACTTCCGCCTGCCCGCGGGGGTCGTCGCGGCGGTCGCGGCCGAGTGGCTCTCCCTTCCCGACCGCGATGTCGCGACCCTGCGCCGTCTCGTGCGCGAACGCTCGCGCACGGGCTTCGGTGCGCTCGCACAGCGCATCGAGCCGCGCGCGAGGTGGGACGACCTCGTGCTCCCCGAGGGCCAGCGCGAGCTGCTGCGCGAGATCGAGCGGCACGTGCGTCACCGCGCGACCGTGCTCGACGACTGGGGGTTCGCGAGCCGGTCGGACCGCGGACTCGGCGTCACCGCGCTCTTCGCGGGCGAGAGCGGCACCGGCAAGACGATGGCGGCCGAGGTGCTCGCCGGCTCCCTGGGCCTCGATCTCTACCGCATCGATCTCTCCGCGCTGGTGAGCAAGTACATCGGCGAGACCGAGAAGCACCTGTCGACCGTGTTCGATGCTGCCGAGGCATCCGGTGCCGTGCTGCTCTTCGACGAGGCCGATGCGCTGTTCGGCAAGCGCAGCGATGTCAAGGACAGCCACGATCGCTACGCGAACCTCGAGGTCGCGTACCTGTTGCAGCGCATGGAGTCCTATAGAGGCCTGGCGATCCTCACCACGAACCTGCGGGGCAACGTCGACCGGGCGTTCCTGCGCCGCATCCGGTTCGTCGTGCAGTTCCCCTTCCCCGACGAGGCGTCGCGCGCCGAGATCTGGCGGCGCGTGTTCCCGGCGGCGACGCCGCTGGCGGAGGTCGATCCTGCGGCGCTCGCCCGCATCCAGCTCAGCGGCGGCGCAATCCGGCAGATCGCCCTCTCGGCGGCCTTCGCCGCCGCCGACGAGGGCGTCGCGATCGGCCCCGGACACCTGCTGCTCGCTGCCACGCGCGAGGCTGCGAAGTCCGAGCGCGCACTCACCGCCGCCGAGACCGGGCTGCTCCGAGGCGGTGCGAGATGACGCGCATCGACATCGACATCGAGCACCTCGTGCTGCGGGGCGTTCCGGCCGAGCTCGCCGACTGCATCGGCCCGCTCGTCGCGGAGCGCCTGAGCGAGCTGGCGACCGCCGACCGGCGTGGCGACGAGCAGCCGCGCTGGGCCGCCGCACCGCGCCGCGCGCGGCCGGTGACCGATCGCGAAGGCCTCGCCGCCCAGGTGGCGCGCGACACGTGGGCGACGGCCCGTGACCGGATCCGGGAGGGGGCGTCGCGATGAGCAGGACTCCGGCTCCCCCGGCGAAGGGCACGGACGCCGCACCTCCGCGGCGCGTGTCGCATCGCCACGACGCGACGGAGCGCCAGGCCGACCGGGCCGCCGACATCGTCGCCCGCGGCGGGAGCGTGACGGGCTGGTCGTTCGCGAACGTGCCGGCCGAGGCATCCGTCCATCGTGACGAGGACCAGCCGAAGAAGCTCGAGGACAAGCCGCGACCACAGGCGGAGGCGTACAAGGAGGGCGCGGGCAAGGCGGTGGAGGCTGCGACCGAGACCGAGCTGCCCAGCGGCAAGAAGGTCCGCGAAGTCATCGAGGACAGCCCCGTGCTGTCCGCCGCGGCGGCGAGCGGCCTCGCGCTCTCGGGGAAGGACGTGCCGCTGCCGCTCGGATCGATTCCGAAGGTCAAGGACATCGTGCCGCCCGGTCTGAGCGTCGGCGTGCGGGCCGAGGGCGTCCCCGGGCTGCTCGCGGGCGATCCGCGCCCCGGCGGCCGCGGCGTGGGCTTCGGCGATGTCGGGCTCGGACTCACGCTCGGTTACACGGAACAGCTGCCCAAAGGAGGCAAGAAGCGACAGAGCGCGGCCGACAGGAAGACGGCGGCGATCGCCGCCGACACCGCACGACTGAGGAACGACCCGATCATCAAGGGCATGCAGGCTCAGCAGGACAAGGAGCTCAGCGACGCCGCGATCGCATCCGTCGTCGCCCGTCAGAAGTTCGCCCCGGCCGGTCAGGTGCCGGGTCTCCCCTTCCCCCTCGTTCCGCCGCTCGCCACGCCGAGGACCGAACAGCAGAAGAAGCCCGAGGACGCTGTCAAGGCGGAGGAGCAGAAGAAGCGCGAAGAGGTGCAGCGCGCCCCGGCGACCACGAGCGACGCTGCGCCCGCGGAGGCCTTCGACACGACGGGAGTGGATGCCGCGACCCGAGGCGGCGGCCGGGCGCTGGATCCGAGCCTCAGGCACTCGATGGAGGCGCGCTTCGGCTACGACTTCTCGTCGGTGCGGCTGCACGACGACCCCCAGGCGGCGAGCGCAGCCGCCGGAGTCGACGCCACGGCGTTCACCGTCGGTGAGCACATCGTGTTCGGCTCGGGCCGATTCGACCCGTCGAGCCCGGCGGGTCGGCACCTCATCGCCCACGAGCTCGCCCACGTCGTGCAGCAGCGTGGGGGCGCCTCACCGCGATCCACCGGGGCACCGGCTCGCGTGCAGCGGCGCAGCTTCTGGGAGAAGCTCGCGGTGTTCTTCGGCGCCGAGGGCTCGTGGAGCGACGCCGAGCTCCTCGCATACGTGAAGGCGATCACGAAGGCGGGGTCGCACGACGGCTCGTACGACGCCGACAACAAGGCCCGCGCGGTCGTGCGCAAATGGAAGGCCGGGAGCCCCGGGTGGGAGCTCACGGGGACGCAGATGGGCCTGCTCATCGACGAGATGATCGACGGACCCACACTCGACGACGACGAGGACGCGATCCTCGACCTCGTGGAGCTCGCCACCCCCGACGAGCTGCTCGTGGTGTTCCGCGAACCGGCGAAGCGCTACGCGTCTCTGAACGACAACCTCCACGGCGCGCAGCAGGACCGCCTCGACGACGTCGTCGCCCGGCGCTTCGCCGGAGGAGGCACGGCCCTCTCCCGCGGAACCGTCGAAGTGGTCGGCCCCGAGCTGCCCGCCGGGTCGCCGTCGTTCGCGTTCGACGGCGCCCGGTTCGACGCCCGGTTCGAGGAGGACTACTACGGCGACGACCCCGCCGCGGTCGTCGCCCGGCTCTCCCCCGCCGACCGCACGAAGGCGCGGGACCATGTGCTGCACACGACGCGCCCACGGTGGCAGGGCGAGCTCGAGGCCGTCACCCGCGAGCGCGTCGCGGCGACGGACGCCGCCGAGCGCCGCCGGCTCGCGAAGAAGGAGCGGAAGCTCCGTCACAGAGTCCGCTCACTCGACCTGTTCATCGCCGACACGCTTCATCGCGACCTGCCCGCATCGGCCGCCGACGCCCTCGCCGCGACCTCGCCGGTCACCGGCGACGAGGCGAAGGCAGCGCGCGAAGCGCTCACCCCGCCTCGCCCGGTGAAGCCGAAGCCGACGCCGCCCACCACACCACCCGACCCGGCGACCCCGCCGACGGCCGCGCCGACGACGGCGTCGGCCAAGCCGAAGAAGTCGGCCGCCGAGCGCCGCAAGGAAGCAGCGGCGAAGCGGAAGGAGGAGGCCGCTCGCAGGAAGGCGGAAGCCGAGGCGAAGGCGAAGGAGGAGGCCGAGCGCAAGGCGATGTTCGCCCCCGGCGGCAAGTACCGCACGCTGGTCGCAGCGGCGCTGGCCGTGAAGGTCGAGAAGGCCTACGAGAGCGCCCGCGCCGCAGGCAGCGCATCGAAGCCCTCCGAGATCGAGCGCATGGCGAAGCCGGCGAAGGACGCGACCGACGGTGTCTTCGGCACCTTCTACAACCCCGGCGCGCGGCCCGAACTGACGTTCGGCGGCGACGGCAGACCGCAGACGCTGTTCTCCTGGCACCACCGCCAGACCACCGCCGTCAAGTCCGCCGATCCTGCCGACCGCGTCTCGTGGGCCCTGCAGCAGATCCGCTACTACTTCCGGTCGGACGCCGCGTTCGACGCCATCAACGCCGAGTGCGACGCGCGGCCCGAGACGATCGGCGACAAGCGCAACGACGAGGCGCAGGCATTGGAGGACGTCGCCCAGGCCGCAGTGGTCGACGGGGTGAGCGAGAAGTGGGAGGACGATCCCCAGACCACCGCCGACAAGCTCATCTACATCGACCGCAACTGGGGCGGAGCACAGGTCGGCGGGCAGATCTACGTCGACATGTTCCAGACCGGCGACGTCGACGAGGACCGCGCCGCGCGGTGGGACATGTTCCAGACCCTCATCCACGAGTACGGCCACACCCTCGCGCACGCGGACTACCGGCGGTACGCCGTGAAGCTGAAGGAGAAGTCGGAGCGGGAGTGGAACACCCTCATGGAGGGCGTCGACAGCCTGCTGACGGATGTCGTCTGGTCGAAGAGCGGCCGTCGGCTCCTGGCACATCGGCCGACGCGCGAGCTGGTCGAGGGCAAGTCCTGGGCGGCGCTGCCGCCGATCACCGTGACCCCACCGGGCGCGTACACGTCGATCACCGAAGCGCAGCGCCTCGTCGACGTCGTGGGCGCCGACAACGTGTGGACGGCCTACTTCCTGGGCAAAGTCGACCGCATCGGCGGCACCGCGGGCGGGAGGCGGCCATGACGGATGCGCTGTCACGGCTCCTCGACGCCGCCGACGTGTCGGGGTGGACCGGTCTGCCCGCCGACGCGGCGGAGACGCTCGGCATCGAGGCCGGCGCGGCGCCGGCGTTCGACGGTCTGCTGGGCGATCCCCCCGCGATGACCTCGTGGGTCCCCCTCTCGACCCGGCGATTCACCGACGGCCTGCGCGCGTGGGTCCGGGAGGGCCGCGTCGTGCTGATCGAGGGCGTCATGCCCGTCGATGATGAGGGAGGTCTCCTCGCCATCCCCGAGCTCGGCGAACCCGACGCCGAGCTCGACCACGTGTTCGGGCCTCTGACCATCACCGGCGGCGAGCGCGTCTACGCCGCGCGCGGCCTCGCCGTCTGCGTCAATCCGAAGAGCGGGGTGCTGCTTGGGGTGCGCGGGTACGCGCCGACGACACCCGAGGCCTACCGCAGGCTGCTGCGCCCCGTCCCGGTGCCCGAACTGCGTCTCGCGGAAGGGGGTGCGCCGTGAGCCTCGCCCACGCCCCCTCCGCTGCTCCCGCCGCCGATCGCCCGAGTGGCGTGCACGCGGTCGGGCATGCGGACGCGCCCGCCGAGCGCATTGCGGAGCAGTTCTCCGAGGCATCCGTCGCCCCTGCTGCGTCCCTCACCGGATGGTCGTTCGCGGCCGTGCCCACGCACGGGCCGTCGGCGTCGACAGAGCTCGACGTGCGGCTCGACGGCGAGGGGCGCGCCCTCGACGCAGCCGAGCGGCTGGCTGCGCCACCGGACCTCGACGCGCGGGACGTGCGGGTGCACACGGATGCCGCGGCCGCCGACACCGCCGAGCGTGCGGGTGCGGAGGCGCTCACGGTCGGCCGTCGCATCGCATTCGCGCCCGGGCGCGAGCAGCGCGGCACCGAGGAGGGCCGGCGGAGGCTCTCGCACGAGCTCGCCCACGTCGCCCAGCACCGGATCGGCGATCCTCCGATCGTGCGCCGTCAGCCGAAGGCTCCTGTCACGCCGGCGACGACGCTCATGACTCTTCCGGAGGCCGATCGCAAGCGCATTCAGATCACGGCGGACATGCCGGTGAGCATCCCGTCGCCCGACACGTCGTTCCAGGCCAACGCCACGCCGTACACGCCCCCCGCGAAGACGACGATCACGATCGACGGCTCGGCGAGCGCGGTGCCCGCGATGGGCATGCAGAATCTCGTCGGGCAGCTGATGGATGCCACGCCGACGGTGCTGCCGGAGAACAGCACGATCACCCTCAAGCTCGACCTCGCCAAGCACGGCGGGATCGACGGGCTCTACCGCTTCACCCACACCGCGCCGCCTGCGCCCGCCGGTGGGACGGCGACGACGAGGGTGCTCGTCGAGCAGCTCGGCGCCGCGACCGCCCCGCCCGGCCAAGCAGTGCCCGGACCGCCCGAACCCGGAAAGAAGCCCCCGCCCGACCCGGTCGCCGGGAAGATCAAGACCGCCGGCATCACGCACTCCCTCACGGGCGGCCAGCTCGAAGCCCTGCGCGGCGCGGTGTCGCGTGTCCCCGCGGCGCACCTCTCCCTCGTGCAGGGCATCACCGTCGTGGTCGGCGACCCGCCCGCAGGCGAGGACGGCGAATACGACGCGGGAACGCACACTGTGACCATCCGCAAGACCGCCTTCGACGTCTCCGACGTGCGCTTCGCCGGCAAGGGCTCCGCGCTCTCATACGCGTCGCAGGTGATCCTCCACGAGATCGGGCACGCGATCGACGACCGCAACATGCGCAAGGCGATGGCGAAGTACACATCCGCCGGCGCAGCCCAGGCGGCCGCGCTCGCGAAGCATGCCGACGCCGCCGGAAGCTACCCTCTGGGCGGTCCTGCGGAGAAGGCGATCGAGGCTGCGGAGGGCGCGACCAAGACCGCACGCGATGCCCTCGCCGCGACGACGACGGAGTCCGGGTCGACCGTCAGCTTCAGCGGCACCACCGCGAACGTCGACGAGGGCGGCGACGCCAAGGGCAAGCCCTTCCGGGAGGCGACGGAGAAGGACGGGGGCGCGGCGACCCAGTACGGCACCACCGCGTGGAAGGAGAGCTACGCGGAGGCGTACGCGCTGTACGTCTCGTCCCCCGAGCTGCTGCAGTCCCTGCGTCCGGCGACCTACGCATACTTCGACAACACGCTCCCGAAAGACAAGGCGGCGAAGCGGCCATGACATCACCCCGGCTCATCAAAGGCGGCCTCGTGCAGGTCGACGTCAAGAGCGGGCGGACGCTGCGCACGATCGCCCTGCAGTACAACCCCGACTCGCTCAGCCGCACGATGCAGGTGCAGGCGGCGGGCGAGTCCGGGGGCGACAAATCCCAAGCGCTGCGCATCAAGGGCGCAGCGGCCGAGACGATCAAGGTCGAGGCCGAGATCGACGCGACCGATCGGCTGGAACACCCCGATCAGAACCGGACGGCGGCCGAGGTCGGCATCCATCCGGAGCTGGCCGCGCTCGAGCTGCTCGTCCAGCCCACGAGCGACGCGCTGCAGGGCAACGACTCGATCGCCCGCGGCGGCGCGCTCGAGGTGCTCGCCATCGAAACGCCCCTGCTGCTCTTCGTGTGGGGACCGAACCGCGTGGTGCCGGTGCGCATCACCGACCTCTCCATCACCGAAGACGCGTTCGACGCCCAGCTCAACCCGATCCGGGCGACGGTGTCGTTGGGCATGAGGGTGCTCACCGTCGACGACCTCGGGTTCGAGCACCGCGGCGGCCAGCTCTTCATGGCGCATCTGCGCTCGCGCGAGGCGCTCGCCAAGAAGGCCGCCTCGGCCCCACTGTCCGCGCTCGGCGTGAGGGAACTCTGACATGGTCGATCCGCTCCAGCAGCTGCTCTCCGCCGGCGTCGTGCCGCAGAACGCGCTGCCGCCCACGAGCCGCTACGCCGAGGTCGGCATCGCCCATCACGTGCCGCCGGCGAAGCCCGGCGTCGAACCCGTGCCCGTCGCGTTCCTCCGGCGACGGCTGGTGCCGAAGCCCGAACGCTTCAGCACCCTGTACGAGGTGCGGTGCGTCGAAGGCGACCGGCGCGACCTCCTCGCGGCACGGCACTACGGCGACCCCGAGCTGTGGTGGCGCCTCGCGGACGCCAACGGGGTCATCGACCCCGCCGGCATGGCCGGCCCTCCCGGGCACGTCGTGCGCATCACCCTGCCTGTCGACATGAGGGGGGCGGCGGATGGCTGACCTGCCCCCGCAGCCCGTTCGGCTGCACCTGTACGCGGGACCCGCGATCGCCGTGCCGGCGCCGCAGGCGCTCGTCGAGGCGCTCCGCGAGGTGACGATCGAGAACGGCTCGGGCGATACCCAGAGCGGGTTCGAGCTCGTCTTCGACGTGCCCAAGAAGTCGCCACTGTCGACGCTGTTCCTCCTCACGGGCGGCGTCTCGATCCCCCTCTTCCGCATCGTGCTCGCCGTGACGATCGGCGGCACCACGGAGGTCCTCGCCGACGGCGTCATGACCGACCACGAGTTCAAGACCGACGGGACGACCGCGACGCTTCACGTCAAGGGCAAGGACCTCACCGCCGTCATGGACATCTTCGAGCTCGACGGCATCCCCTACCCCGCGATGCCGGTCGCCGTGCGCGCGCTCGCCGTCCTTGCCAAGTACGCGGCGCTCGGCGTCGCCCCCCTGGTCATCCCGGCGCTCGTCGAGGACCCGCCGATCCCCACCGAGAAGATCCCCCGCCACCAGGGCAGCGACTACGCGTACCTCAAGAACCTCGCGCACGAGGCGGGCTACGTGTTCTACATCGACCCTGGTCCGATCCCGGGCATGAGCAAGGCGTACTGGGGCCCGGAGGTGCGTCTCGGCATCCCGCAGCGCGCGCTCGACGGTGGGCTCGACGGCCCGCACGACAACGTCACCGCACTGAGCTTCACGCTCAACAAGGAGGCGAAGGAGCTTCCGGTCGTCACGGTGCACGAGCCGTGGAGCAAGGCGCCGATCCCGATCCCCATCCCCGACATCAATCCGCTGAGACCCATGCTGGGGCTCGTGCCGCCGCTGCCGCCGAAGCTCACGTTCCTCCCCGGCACGGCGAAGCTCAGCGCACCGGCCGCGATCATGAAGGGCATCGCGTACGCGGGGCAGCACGACGACATGGTCACCGGCACCGGCCAGCTCGACGTCGCCCGCTACGGCCGCGTGCTCAGATCGCGCGGGCTGGTGGGGGTGCGCGGCGCCGGCGACGCGTTCAACGGGCTGTACTACGTGAGCAGCGTCACCCACAAGATCGCGCGCGGCAGCTACACGCAGTCGTTCACCCTCGCCCGCAACGCCCTTCTGTCCACCGTCCCGGAGGTGCCCGTATGAGCGACACAGAGACCGCCGTCGCCACCAAGAAGCTCTTCGGCAAATACCGGGGAACGTGCGTCAACAACATCGATCCGATGCAGATGGGGCGCATCCAGGTGCTCGTCCCGTCGATCGGCATTCCGCCGAGCTCGTGGGCCATGCCGTGCCTGCCGGTCACCGGCACCCAGACCGGCGTCTTCACCGTCCCGGCCATCGGGGCGGGCGTGTGGGTGGAGTTCGAGGGCGGTGATCCCGACTACCCGGTATGGGTCGGCGGGTTCTACTCCCCCGCCGATGTGCCGGCAGCCGCGCGCATCGTGCCGCCCGGAGTGTCGGGGCTCACCTTCCAGACGCTGCTGAGCAACTCGATCACCATCAGCGATACTCCCGGGCCCACCGGCGGCATCCTCATCAAGACCACGACCGGCGCGATGATCTCGGTCAGCGACGTCGGCATCACGATCAGCAACGGCAAGGGCGCGGTGATCTCGATGGTCGGTCCGACCGTCAGCATCAACGCGGGCGCCCTCACGGTGACGTAGGAGGAAGGATGCCGGGACCCGTGCTCACTCAGGCCTCATCCGTGCTGTGCTCGCACGGCGGGGTGGCGACGGCCGTGTCACCCTTCCCGCGGGTGCTGGTGGCGGGCGCGCCCGTCGTCACACTGGCGACGCAGTACGCGATCGCGGGATGCTCCCTCTCGACGTCGTCGGGCCCGTTCGACGTCAGCGGGCAATGGGTCGCCGGAGCCGTCCGGGTGCTGGCGGGCGGCATCCCCGTCGCGATCGCCACCGGATCGTCCCTCAGCGTCGCGACCGGCGCGCCGCTGATCCCGGGCGCCGTGCAGCCGAGGGTGGTGGCGTCATGAGCGGCACCCTCGACTTCCCTTGGGCCGTCGACGGCACTGGGCGCACGGCGACCACCGGGCGCGACGAGCACGTGCGAGACCTCATCGAGCAGGTGCTGCTCACCTCTCCCGGCGAGCGCGTCATGCGACCCGAGTTCGGTGCGGGCCTGCTCGCGCAGGTCTTCGCACCCGGCGGACCGGAAACGGCCGCAGCATCCCAGTTCCTGATCCAGGCGTCGCTCGAGCGCGAGCTCGCGAACGCCATCGCGATCGAGTCGGTCGAGGTCGAAGCCCGCGACGCAGCCCTCGTCGCGACGATCGCGTACGTCGTGCGGGCGACAGGATCGCACGAGGTGCAGACCTTCCGCACCCCGCCGGGGGTGTCGCCATGAGCTGCTACACGTGCGGCGATGAGCGCCGCCTCATGGCGGTGAAGCTCGCGGGGCTGCTCAACGGCATCGAGTTCCTCGAGGTGCGCGACCACGAGGAGTCCGTGGCCGCCCTGCGCCAGCGGACGCTCGTCGTCCGCCTGCTGCTGGCGGTGCCGGCGGGTCTCGACCGCACGTGGATCGCGCTCGAGGGCGGCGAGCGCATCCGCCCCGTCGCGGTGGAGTGGGCGAAGGCCGGCACAGACCTCACCGGCTCCGAGCTCGACCTCATCGACGGGTACGACGACCCGGCGACGCTGCTCGTCGTACGCACGGCGCGCTGGGGCGACTTCTCCCTCTACACGCTCCGGGTGCGCACGCCCGGAACCACCGACCCGCCGGCGGGCTTCGACCCGTTGCTCGCCGCGGTGCCGTTCTCGTTCAAGGTGGAGTGCCCGAGCGACCTCGACTGCCTTCAGCCGTGCACCTGCCCGGCGGGCGTGCACCACCCGCCGCCGATCGACTACCTCGCGAAGGACTATCAGGGCTTCCGCCGGGTCATGCTCGAGCGGATGGCGCTGCTCGCCCCGGGATGGACGGAGAGGTCGTCGGCCGACGTCGGCGTCATGCTCGTGGAGCTGCTCGCCTACGCCGCCGACGAGCTGTCGTACCGGCAGGACGCCGTGGCGACAGAGGCCTACCTCGGCACCGCCCGCAGTCGTATCTCGCTGCGCCGCCACGCGCGCCTCGTGGACTACCGTGTGCACGACGGTGCGAGCGCCCGGGTATGGGCGCGGGTCCTCGTGGGCGAGGGGGCCGTCGACGTCCCCCTCGCGGCGGGCACGCGGCTGCTCACCCGCGTTCCCGGAGTCGACGACCAGCGCCTGGAAGAGGACACGCGCGACTACGAGCGGGTCATCGACGCGCAGCCTGTCGAGTTCCAGACCGTGCACGGCGCACTCCTCGACCACGACCTCGCCGAGCTGCGCTTCTGGACCTGGGGGCGCCTCGACGAGACCCTGAAGCCGGGGACGACATCGGCGACTCTTCGCGGCGATCACCCCGCCCTGCGCGCGGGCGAGGTGCTCGTGCTCGCGGAGACCGTCTCGCCTTCCACGCGTGTCGCTGCGGATGCCGACCCCAGCCGCCGTTTCGCGGTGCGACTGGTCGAGGTGCGGGCGTCGAAGGATCCCTCCGGCACCCTCTTCGACGGCGGCGAGGAGGACGTCACCGAGATCCGCTGGCACGAGGAGGACGCCCTTCCCGCAGCGCTGTGCCTCGCCGTGGACGGGATCGAGACCGCGGCCGCGTGGGGCAACATCGTGCTCGCCGACCACGGGGCGACCGTCGCCGGCGAATCCGGCGACGGCGAGCCGCTCGGCGCCGTGCCGGTCTCACGACTCGTGCGGGCCGCCTCCGACTGCGACGACGAGGGCGAGCGCGTTCCCGCCCGATACCGCCCTTCGCTGACGCAGTCGCCGCTCACACGCACGGTCGTCCGTGATCGCGAGGTGCTCGCGACAGCCCCGTTCACCGCGGCGCTGCAGGCCGAGCTGCAGGGCAGCGCGTCGAAGGACGAACTGCAGGCGCTCTTCGCCGCCGCGGGCATCGCGCAGATCGGCGACGAGGCCGTCGTGCGGGGATCGGGGACGCTGCACGCCCTCAGCTTCGGCGGACGCGCCTGGCCGCTGCGGGAGAACGTCACCGACAACACGCTCGAGGTGCTCGAGGAGTGGGAGTCGGCCTCCGCGGTCGGCTCCGGCGATCTCCGCTCCGCGGCGCCGGCGCTGACGCTCACGGGCGAAGAGCCCGGCGACGCCGAACATGACTGGCACCCGAGCCCCGATCTCATCGCGAGCGACGGCGAGCACCGCGCGTTCGTGGTCGAGCAGGAGCACGACGGGACGGTGCTGCTGCGGTTCGGCGACGACGAGCACGGCGCCCGGCCGCCGGAGGGCACCGCGTTCCGTGCGACCTACCGCGTCGGCAACGGCGTCGCCGGCAACATCGGGCGCGAGAGCCTCGCCTACCTCGTGGGCGATGAGACCGATCTCGTCGGCGTCGTGAACCCGCTGGCGGCGTTCGGCGGCGTCGATGCCGAGACCGGCGACGAGATCCGGCGCGACGCCCCGGCGACCCTGTCGATCCAGGAGCGGGCCGTGACGACCTCGGACTATGCGGCCAAGGCGCAGCTGCATCCCGGGGTCGAGAAGGCCGAGGCGACCTTCCGCTGGACCGGGTCGTGGCACACGGTGTTCGTCACGGCGGATCGCCGAGGCGGACGCGGAGTCGACGCCGGGTTCGAGGCGGCGCTGCGCGCGCAGCTCGAGCGCTATCGCATGGCCGGGTACGATCTCGAGGTCGACGGGCCGGCGTTCGTGCCTCTCGACGTCTCGCTGTTCGTGTGCGTCGAGCACGGCCACCACCGTTCCTCGGTCGCCCGCGAGCTGCGGGCGGCGCTGTCGGACGCGGTTCTGCCCGACGGGCGGCTGGGGCTGTTCCACCCCGACCGCTTCACGTTCGGCAGTCCCGTCTACCTCTCGACGATCCTCGCGGCCGCTCACGCGGTGCCCGGCGTGGAGTCCGTGGAGGTCCTGAGCTTCCAGCGGCAGCACGAGCCCTGGTCGAGCGGCATCGATTCGGGCGTCCTCCCGATGGGGCGCCTCGAGATCGCGAGGCTCGACGACGACCCCGACTTCCCCGAACGCGGAGTGCTCGCGCTGACCTACGGAGGCGGATCATGAGCGCCCACCGCTCCGCCTGCGGCTGCGCCGCGTGCCGTGCGGCGGCCGCACCGCCGCTGCCGGTCGCCAATCGTCCGGGCCTCGGGTCCATCCGGTACCGCTCGGGCACGCACGGCGACTTCCTCTCCGCGATGATCGCGGGGCTCTCCCACGACACCAGTCCGCCGACGCAGGCGATCCCTCCCGCCATCGACCCGCCGCAGCCCCACGAGGCGCGGCCGGCACTGCGGGGGCTCCGCACCCGCGACGCCGACGACGCGACCATCGCGCTCCTCGACGCGTTCGCCGTGACCGCCGACATCCTCACCTTCTACACGGAGCGCCTCGCGAACGAGGCGTATCTCGGCACCGCGACCGAGCGCACGTCGCTGCAGGAGCTCGGCGCCCTCGTCGCGTATCGCCTCGGCCGCGGTGCGGCCGCCGAGGCCGCCCTCGCGTTCTCGCTCGAGAAGCCGCCGGCACCCCTCCCCGCGTCGATGAAGGATCCCGGGATCGCGCCACCGGCCGTGCCCACCGCGCTCACGCTGCCCGTCGGACTGCGAGTGCAGAGCGTGCCGGGGCCGGATGAGCAGCCGCAGACGTTCGAGACCGTCGAAGAGATCGAGGCGCGCCCCGAGTGGAACGCCCTGCCCGTCGTGCCGACCGTCCCCTTCCCCCAGGCCGCCGCGCCGACCGAGGCGTGGTTCGAAGGAACTACGCTCGGGCTCGCTCGCGGCGACGCGCTCCTGTTCACGGGGCCGGAACTCGGCACCGAGTGGGACCTGCGCGCCCTCGACTCCGTCGAGGTCGTCGAGAAGGCAGGCGTGACTCACGTCACGTGGACCGGCGGCGTCGCGTCCACCATGCCGCCCTCGATGCCGATCACCGACCTGCGGGTGTTCGTCTTCCGCCGGCGACTCGCCGTCTTCGCCCACAACGCCCCCGTGTGGGTGCTCGCCGACCCCGAGGCCGACCCGCCGACGTACCTCAATCCCGACACCGACAGCGGCTTCCTCGCGACCACGTCGTCCGGCGACACGACCTCGACGTTCCTCGACGGCGCCCACCCCGAGATCCCGATCGGGTCGTGGCTCGTGCTCGACGCGGCGGCTACCAACGGCCGGTTCCGCGTCGCGACCGCGCGGGAGGCGTCGCTCGCGATCTGGGGTGTTTCGGGACGCACGACGGCGCTCGGCCTGACAGGTCCGGCGATCGGGGTCGCGCTCTCCCCGCGCGATGTGACCGTGCTCGCGGTCCCGGAGCCGCTCGCGCTGGCCGAGGTTCCCGATTCCGCTGCGATCGCCGGCACGACGCTGCTCGTCGAAGGGGACGCGACCGGGATGGTCGCGGGACGCACCGTGATCCTGTCGGGGACGGATGCTGCGGGCGCGGCGGTCAGCGAGCCGGTCGTGGTGGCATCCGCCGACCCCGTCGCGCGCGGCCGCACGCTCCTGACCCTGGCCGCCGCGCCGACGATCGCCCCGACCCGCTCCTCCGCCGTCGTGTTCGGCAACGCCGCCCGCGCGACGCACGGCGAGACCGTGACGCAGCTGCTCGGCTCGGGTGACGCCCGAGTGCCGTTCGCCGCGTACCGCCTGCAGCAGTCCCCCCTCACCTTCGTCCGTGCCGAGACACCGCGCGGCACCGCGTCGACCCTCGAAGTGCGCGTCGACGATGTGCGCTGGACCGAGGTGCCGACGACAGCCACCGCCGGCGCGACCGATCGCGTGTACGAGACCCGGGACGACCCGGACGGCGGCATCAGCGTCGTGTTCGGCGACGGTGTCCACGGCGCGCGGCCGTCGTCGGGATCGACGAACGTGCGGGCCCGCCACCGCAAGGGCGTCGGGGCGGCGGGCAACGTCCGCAAGGACCAGCTGGGAATCGCCCTCGACCGACCGCTCGGACTGCGGGGTGTGACGAACCCCGCGCCCGCCGTCGGCGGCGTCGACCCTGAGACCGAAGCCGACGCACGGCGGGCCATCCCGATCCCCGTGCGCACCCTCGGCCGCACGGTTTCGCTCCTCGACTACGCCGACTTCTCGCTCGCGTTCGCCGGCATCGGCAAGGCCCGGGCGGACGTGCTGCCCACGAACGGCGGACCGCTCATCGTCGTGACGGTGACGGATGCGGCGGGCGCGGCGCCGCCCACCCAGATCGTCGAGCGCCTCGAGCGCGAACTCCGGCGCTGGGGCGATCCGCTCGTGAGGGTCGCGGTCGTGCCCGTCCGGCCCGTGGACTTCCGGATCGCGCTCAAGGTCGACACCGACCCGGATCGCGAGCGCGGAAAGGTGCTCGTGTCGCTCGAGCGCGCCCTGCGCGACACGTTCGGCGCGGCCGCCCGCGAGCTGGGCGATCCGGTCCATGCCTCCGAGCTCGTCGCGGTCGCCGCATCCGTCGTCGGTGTCGTCGGGATCGATCTCGACCAGTTCCACCGCGGGACCGGACCGGGTCTCGCCCCGCGCCTGGTCGCGGCATCCGCTGCTCCCGCGGTGCCCGAACCGCTCGGCGCCGAGCTGCTGGCGCTCTCGCCCGACCCGTTCCCGCCCCTCCAGGAGATGCCATGACCGAGCCCGAGGCCGGAACGGCCGCCGCGCACCTCTGGCAGCTTCTGCCGGCGGTCTATCGCCTGCGCGACGGCGAGGCCGGAGGCGTGCTCGCCGAGCTGCTCGACGTCTTCGGCGATCAGCTCGAGGTGCTCGCGGAAGAGCTGGCGCAGCTCTACGACGACCAGTTCGTCGAGACGGCCGCGCCGTGGGCGACGCCGTACGTCGGGGGCGTCGTCGGGTACCGGCCGATCCACGGCGTCGTGCCCGAGGTGGTCTCGCCGCGCGCCGAGGTCGCGAACACGGTGGCCTATCGCCGTCGCAAAGGGACCGCCGCGGTGATCGAGCAGCTCGCCCGCGATGTCACGGGGTGGCCCGCCCGCGTGTACGAGTCGTTCGAACGCGTCGCGACGACGCAGTACCTGAACCACACTCGTCCGCACGCGGCGGCGAGCGCGGGCCTGCGCGACCACGAAGCCCTCCACCACGTCGTGCAGCAGGGCGCGGCGTTCGACGACCTCGCGCACACGGCGCACGCCCGTCCCCTCGATTCGACGTGGCGGGAGCGGCGGGGGCGCTACGGCATCGTGAAGGTGCCGATCTTCCTCTGGCGCACGCAGCCGGTGCTCGTCGAACGCTCGCCGCTCGCCCCCGACCCGTCCGCCGATGGCCGCAGGTTCCGGTTCGACCCGCTCGGCGCCGATGTGCGGCTGTTCAGCCAGCCGCGGGTCGAGACCGACATCGCGCATCTCGCGGAGCCGCCCGACGTGCCGCAGCCTCTCACCGTGCGGTGGGCCGCGGACCACGCGCCCGCGGTCTACGGTCCGACGATGTCGCGGGCGCGCCGGTCGATCCTGCTCGAGCGGCAGACGGGTGGCGCGGAGCCTGCGGCCATCCCGCTCGCGGTGGTCCGATTCGCCGACCTCTCCGATGTGCCGGGCGGCGGCGGGGCGTGGGCGCACGAGCCCGCGGCGGGCGACGTGCACATCGACCCCTCGCTCGGCCGCGTCTGGTTCGGAGACGCCCTCGCCGCCGGTGAACGGGTGCTCGCGACCTTCTCGATCGGCATGGCGGTACCCGTCGGCGCGGGTAATCGCCGCCGCGGCGACGACCCGCTCCCCTTCCCCCGCCGCACCGTGTCGGCCGGCGCATCCCTTCAGGCGGAGCTCGACCTCTCGCAAGAGGCGGGCACCGTGCTCGTCGTCGACTCCGACCGCTACGCGCAGAGTGTCACCATCACCGCGCTCGCGCCGGATCCGACGGCCGGCGACGACACGTCGGTGTGCCTCGCCGCCGACGGGGGCGCGCGACCCTCCCTGGAGCTCTCGTCGCCGCTGAGGCTCGACATGGCGGCGAAGAGCACGGTGGTGCTCGACGGCCTGCTCGTCTCGGGCGCCCCCGTCGTGCTCGACGAGATCGACCCGCCTGACCGCGAGCGCCGCACCATCGTCATCCGCGACACGACGCTCGTGCCGGGCATCACGCGAACGACCACCGGGGCGCCGGCCTCGCCCACCCGGGCGAGCCTGATCGTGCTCGACCCGTTCGCGTGCGTGCGGATCGAACGCAGCGTCGTGGGCCCGATCATCGCTGTCGAGGGCGCGACGATCGAGATCGTCGACTCGGTCGTCGACGCCTCGTCGCGGACGGGCGTCGCCATCGCGGGCCGGGACGGCACGTCGCCGCGCACGGTGTCGTCGGTCGCCGATTGGGAGACGGGCGACGGCACCGCGGCCTCCGGCGACCTCGACATCGTCGCGTCCACGGTCGTCGGCAGCATCCGTTGCATCCGATTGGATGCCTCGAATTCGCTGCTCCTCGCGGCAGTGGCCGAGGGCGACCCTCGGCCGCACCCCGTGCACGCGGAGCGGAAGCAGCAAGGGTGCGTGCGGTGCTCGTTCCTGCCGGACGGGTGTCGCACGGGCCGTCGTTTCCACTGCGCGCCCCGACCCGACGACCCCCTCGCGGTGCAGCGGGCCTCTCGCCCGCGCTTCGGCTCGATGCGGTACGGCGACCACGACTACCTGCGGCTGCACGAGGGCACGCCCGACCGCATCCGTCTCGGCGCCGACGACGAGGGCGAGATGGGGGCGACGCACCGCCTCTACGCGCCGCAGCGCGAGGCGAACCTGCGCGTTCGACTCGACGAGTACCTGCGATTCGGCCTCGCGGCCGACCGCATCTTCGCGACATGAATCCGGGAAGGGGACGAACTGATGGGTGCTGACCTGAGCAGCGTGCCGTTCGACGCACGCAAGGATCACTCCGGCGTCGTGCTCCAGCAAGGGCGCCTGCTGCTCGACGGCGATTGGAACGAGCTCGTCGCCATCCTCGAACGCCGGCTGCGCGCGAACGTCGCCGACCTGGACGGACCCGGGCCGCAGACCGGCATCCAAGGGACGGCCGCGGTGTCGAAGGTGACGCCGGACGCCTTCAGGCTGGCGATCGCGGGCGGGGATCTCGCGATCGGCCGAGGGCGGCTGTACGTCGACGGCCTCGTCGCCGAGAACCACGGCGCCGAACCCGACGACACGTTCGATCCGATCCTCGCCGAATCGGTGGGGCCCGACACCGTGACCTATTCGGCGCAGCCGTACCTGCCCGACCCACCGGATCTCCCCGCCGACGGCACCCACCTCGTGTACCTCGACGTGTGGCCGCGCGAGGTCACACACCTCGAGGAGCCGGGCCTGATCGAGCCGGCGATCGGCGTCGACACGACGGCGCGCACGCAGACGGTGTGGCAGGTGAAGCACTTCGCCGTCCCCGCGGGCACGACGTGCGGGACCCCCGACGACGACATCGAAGGGTGGACCGCGTTGACCGCCGCCTCCGGCGCACGGCTCACGGTGGAGACGATCTCGGTCGCCGACGACGACCCGTGCGAGCTGCCGCCGACCGGCGGGTACCGCGGGCTCGAGCACCAGACATACCGGCTCGAGATCCACGACCCCGGCGAACCGGGAACCGCGTCGTTCAAGTGGTCGCGCGACAACGGGTCCGTGGCGAGCGCCGTCGTCGAGGTCCTGGACGCCGGCGCCGCGGTGCGCCCCGCGTCGTTGGGCCGAGACGACGTGCTGGGCTTCCACGACGGCGACTGGGTCGAGGTCGTCGACGACCACCGCGAGCTGCGGGGCGAGCCCGGCGAGCTGCGCCGCATCGAGGTCGACGACGCCGAGGGGACGATCGCCTTCGCCGGGTCGGCGCTTCCCGCCGACCTCCAGCTGACGATCGACGAGGCGGCCGAGCGCCACCTCCGCGTGCGTCGCTGGGATCAGGTAGGCGTCGTCAAGAACACCGCGGGCGGCACGGTCGTCGACCTCGACGAGGCCGCCGCGACCGGCGCGATCCCGGTTCCGGCGACGGCGGCCGATCGGATCGTGCTCGAGCACGGGCTCGTCGTCGGGTTCTCCTCCGCCGGCGGAGCGTTCCGCACCGGCGACCACTGGATCGTGCCCGCACGAGCGGCGGATGGCGCGGGCGACATCTCGGGTGCGGACCCGCTGCTCGATGCGGCGCCGCCGCTCGGCATCCATCACCACTACGTCCGCCTCGGCATCCTCACCTCAGGGGGTGTCACCGACTGCCGGCCGACCTGGCCGACGCCCGGTGAAGGCAACTGCGACGAGTGCGGCTGCGAGTGCACCGTCTGCGTGACGCCGGTGTCGCACGTCAGCGGCGAGCTCACCATCCAGGACGCGGTCGACAAGGTCAAGGCCGCCGGCGGCGGCACCGTCTGCCTCGCGATCGGGCTGTACCCGCTCCGTGAGCCGGTGCGCGTCGACGGTGCGACGTCGCTGCGCATCCGCGGACAGGGCGCCGGATCCATCGTCGTGGCGTCGGCCTCGGACGGGTTCGTCGTCACCAAGAGCAGGTTCGTCACGATCGAGGATCTCGCGGTCCTCGCCGCGAACGACTCCGCCGTGGTGCTCGACACGACGGTCGCGGCAAGGGTGGAGCGCGTCACCGCCCTCGTCCTCGCACAGGAGGGCCCGTCGCGATCCGCCATCGCGCTCGCCGGGACCGCGCTGCTCACCACCCTGCGCGACAACATCGTCGCCGGTCCGACCGGCATCGGCCATGCAGGCGCCGGCGCGGAGGATCGGCGACGTGTGCTGCTCGTCGCCGAGTTCGAGGCGAGCGACAACATCGTCATCGGCCGCGACTTCGGGATGCGGCTCGATGGCACCACCGCGTTCCTGCTCGCCAACCGCGTCGCCGACAACACCGTCATCCGGGCGCGCGAAGGCGGCATCGTCGCCACCGGCTTCGTCTATCCCGGCACGGTCCTCCCCGGCAGCTCCTTCGCGATCGAGGACAACACGGTGATCGTCGGCGGCACCGGGATCTCGGTCTCGGAGGGCGGATTCGCGATCACCCGCAACCAGATCGGCGCGCCGCGCTCCGACCAGCCGGCTCGCACCGACGGCATCGCCATCGTGCCGACACCCCCGGGCGAGCTCGTGCGCGACGTGGTGCGCATCGACGGCAATCACGTCCGCGGCGTGGGCGGCCACGGCATCGTCGACTACGCGTCGGTGCAGACGCTCGAGGTCACCCACAACCGCGTGGAGCTCGCCCAGCACGGCATCGTCATCGACGAGAAGGCCGCGGTCGAGATCGCCACGGTCTCGGGGAACACGCTGATGGACATCGGCTCCCGCGACACCGACGAGGCGGCGGGGGTCTTCGCGATCCGCGTCGTCAACACCGCGCACGCCTCCGTCGAATCGAACACCGTGCGCGGTGTCGGCACGGCGCGCAGCATGGGCGGCGAATCGATCGGGATCGACGTCGTCGCCGTCGCAGAGTCGCGCGTCGCAGGCAACACCGTGGAGCGCGTGGGTCCGGTGGACGGCGGCCGCGGCGAGATCGGCATCGCCGTGCGTGGCTTCGCCCGCTCTCAGATCGAAGGCAACGCGTCGCGCAGGTACCCCGCGGACCCCGATTTCGACCCCAACGGCGGTCGCTTCATCGGGCTGCTCGTCGGCAGCGGCGACGAACGCGAACTCGACTTCGGCCTCACGAAAGCGGGCGGCATCGTGACCGGACTCGGCCCGTTGGTCTTCGGAGTCGCCGCCGCGGCGGCGGTCGGATCGGCCCGCATCGTCGCCCCGCTCGTGACCGTCGACGCGAACATCGTCGCCGGCGGAGCCGCCGATGCGCCCCCCGCGATGATCGTCGGGCTGCGCGGCGATGCGATCGTCACCTCGAACCAGATCCGCGGCAACCGGGAGTTCGGTACGACCGCGCTGCGCCTGCGCGCGGAGACCGGCGCCGTCGCCCAGAACCGGTTCTGGGGCGGCAGAGAGCCCACGGCCGACCTGTTCCTCTCGGGGGCGTCGGTCCTCGGCAACATCTCGACCGGGATCCTGTTCCTCAACGGCGCGCCCGTCCCCCCGCCCTGGGACGCCCTCAACGTCATCGGCATCTGAGAGAGGCAGCATCATGACTCCCACGTCCAAGCCCAAGCCTCAGCCCAAGCCCCGCCGCCGGTCGAAGGCTGACGAGGCGCCGCGCGAGGATCGCGTCGCCGACGATGCGGCCGTCAGCGCGCTGCTCGACGTGCTGACCGACAGCGTCGCGGCGCTGCCCGAAGTTCTCGAACGCGGCGAGGAGGCCCGCCGCGCTCGCGCCGAGTCAGCCCGCGGACTGCTCGGCTCCCGTGAGCTCAGGGCAGCGGCGCGACGCGTGCCCGAACTCGGCACGAGCATCGAGTCAGCCCGCGCGGAGCTGGATCGTCAGGACGCGGCCGCCGAGCAGGCGCGGTCCCAGCTGCACGATGCGAGCAAGGAGTGGCTCATGGCCCTCAAGGCGCTGCGTGACCCGGGCGCATGACGCGGGGGTTGACCGGGGGGCCGACGCGAGAATGCCGGCGCCCCCGGTAGCCGCGAGCTCGGGACCCACGGCCGGGGTGCCGGACCGGGGCTCCGGCGCTATCCCCCACTGAAGAGACAACGCCCTAGGGAATCTATTACGCGAGTTTCGGGCGGCTTTCTGGAACGGGTTCACCGGCGCCACGTCGCGCCGTGAGTGAATGGCTGATCCGGGCTGATTTCGACGGCAACGGGAGGACGGATGCCGCGGCCCGCGGCATCCGTCCTCCCGGTCCGGTGGGAACCGTGCTCAGACGGCCAGCTCCACTCGAGGCGTCGCGGGGATCTCGTTCCGCTGCGCGAGCCCGCCCAGCCAGCCGAGACTCGGCTTCGGAGTGCGGGCGAACGTCTCGTGATCGACGGCGATGAGCCCGAACGTGGGCCGGAACGACCCCCACTCGTAGTTGTCGAGCAGCGACCAGTGCAGGTACCCGCGCACGTCGCAGCCGTCCGCGATGGCCTCGGCCATTCCCGCCAGTGCACCCGTCGTGTAATCGATGCGCCGGGCGTCGTCGGAGGTCGCCATCCCGTTCTCGGTGACGATCATGGGGACGCCGCCGGTGACCTCGCGGGTGTGGCGGAGGGCGTGACCCAGTGCCTCGGGGTAGTACTCCCACCCGGTGAGCGTGCGCTCGGTGCCCTCGGGCCACTCCTGGGGGCCGTAGCCCAGCTCGTCGTCCGTCGGGCCGATGATCGTCCGCAGATACGACTGCACGCCGATGAAGTCGTCGTTCCTCGACTGCTCGAGGAAGAAGTCCTCACGCCAGTACTGCCACTCGTCGCGCTGCTTCTCCCACCCGGGCACCGCCTGGAACACCTGGTTCGCCACGGTCCATCCCGAGCGGATGCCGCCGACCCCGCGCAGGACCTCGGTCGAGGCGTGATGCGCGTCGGCGATCGCCTGGGCGACGAACGGCGACGGCCCGGGGAAGTTGACCCCGTTCTCGGTGTCGATGCGCGCCTCGGTCTGATTGACCATCATGTTCGGCTCGTTGATCGTGACGACGAGGTCGACGTCGTCGAGGATCGTGGCGGCGATCTCGGTGAAGCGCCGGAACCGGTCGGTGCTCTGCTCCGAGTACCAGCCGCCGGAGTGGTCCCACCACCGCGGGAAGGTGAAGTGGTGGAGCGTCACGATCGGCTGCACGCCGTGGTCGCGGCACGTGTCGATCATGCGACGGTAGTGCGCGAGCTGCGCCCGCGAGACCACCCCCTCCTCGGGTTCGATGCGCGACCACTCCAGTGAGAAGCGGTACGCGGTGAGCCCGGCATCCGCCAGCAGCGCGATGTCCTCGGGATACCGGTGGTAGGAGTCGCACGCGTCACCCGACGGCTCCGGGATCTGCGTACCCGGCGCGTACTCGTTCTCCCAGTGTCCGGTGTTGACGTTGCCGCCCTCGATCTGGTGACCGGCGGTGGCCGCTCCCCAGATGAACCCCTCGGGTGCGGCGATGACACTGCTCATGAATGCTGTTCCTTTCTTGTGGAGGTGGCGGGATCGGGTCACTTGATCCCGGTGAGCGCGATGCCCTGGATGAAATGGCGCTGCATCGCGATGAACAGGATGAGCACCGGGATGATGATGAGGAAGGACCCCGCCATCTGCAGTCCGTAGTCGGATCCGTGCCCGCCGGCCTCGGCCGAGAAGAGCGCGAGCGACACGGGGAGGGTGTACATCGAGTCGTCCTGCGAGATGATCAGCGGCCACAGGAAGCTGTTCCACGACCCCATGAACGTGAAGATCGCGAGGGTCGCCAGCGGCGCCTTGCACAGCGGCAGCACGATCTGGAAGAACGTGCGGAACTCCCCCGCGCCGTCGATCCGTGCCGCGTCCAGGAGCGAGTCGGGGATCTCGAGCATGAACTGCCGCATCAGGAAGACGCCGAAGGCGCCGACCATGCCCGGCAGGATCAGCCCCCAGTAGGTGTTGACCATGCCGAGGTTCGCCACCAGGACGAACTGCGGGATCAGCGTGACGATGCCGGGCACGAACAGCGTCGCCAGCACGACGACGATGATCACGTTCTTGCCCCGGAAGTTCATCTTCGCGAGCGCCCAGCCCACCATCGACGAGAACAGCAGCGTCGTGGCGACGGTCACGACCGCGAGGAACACCGAGTTGAAGAACGGCCGGAGGATGTCGAACTCGAACAGCCACGCCCGGAAATTGTCGAGCGTGGGATGCTGCGGCCACCAGGTGACCGGGCGTGCCATGATCTCGGCCTTGGTCTTGAAGGCGCCGAGCACCATCCAGACGAACGGCAGGACCGTGGCTGCGAGGCCGACCGAGAGGATGGCCAGCACGGCGAGGTTGCCCCACCGTACGGGCTTGCGGGACGTCCGCGGCGGCGCGGACACAGCCTCGGTCGCGGCGGGTCTTTCGAGGGTTGTCGTCATGTCAGGTCCTCTGACGGAAGAAGCGGAACTGGATGATCGCGAGGATGCCGACGAGCGCGAACAGCACATACGCTCCGGCGGCGCCGACCGAGTAGTTGCCGTACTTGAACTGGTTGTAGACCTGGAGGGCGATCGAGGTGGTCGACTCCAGCGGGCCGCCGTTCGTCATGACGAACGGCTCGTCGAAGAACTGCATGTAGCCGGTGGTCACGAGGATCGTGTTCAAGAGGATCGTCGGCATCATCATCGGAATCGTGATGCGGAAGAACTTCTGGATGGCGTTCGCACCATCGATCGACGCGGCCTCGTTGACATCGGCGGGGATGCCCTGCAGGCCCGCGAGGAAGATCACCATCGACGCGCCGATGTTGCGCCAGATGGCCATGATCGTGATCGCCAGCAGCGCGGTGTTCGGATCGCTCAGCCAATTCGGCCCGGAGATGCCGACCCAGCCGAGGATCGTGTTGAGGACGCCCGTGTTCTGGTACATGATGCGCCACACGACGGCCACCGCGACGATCGTCGTGATGACCGGCGTGTAGTAGCCCACGCGGAAGAAGGTGGCGGCCCGGCGACTCACCGAGTTGAGCAGCACGGCCAGCACGAGCGCGAGGAACAGCGTGGCGGGGACGCCGACCACGACGAACATCAGCGTGTTGAACAGCGCCCGCTGGAAGGACGGGTCGGTGAGCACCGCGACGAAGTTCTCGAATCCGACGAAGTCGACGTTGAACGGGTTGCGGATGTCCCGCGCCCGAAGATCCGTGAACGCCATCGCCAGCGAACTGACGAGCGGAATGAGCCCGAAGACGCCGAACGTCAGGACGAACGGGGCGACGAAGACCCAGGCGATGGCGGCGGAGCGCCGCCGCTGCGCGGCCAGGGAAGGAACCTTCCCCGGCCGCGCCGCCTGAACGGATGTCACCACCCGAAGCCGATCGTGTCGGCCTGCGCCTGGATCTCCTTCGCCGCGTCGGCGCTCGAGATCTCGCCACGCGCGACCTGCTCGGAGTACTTGCTGATGAGGTCTGAGATCTGCGACCACGCCGGGTAGTTCGGCGTCGCCACCGTGTTCTGCAGCTGCTGCGTGAGCGTCTTGGTCACCGGGTTGTCCTGGATCGGTGCGTAGTCCCCCGCCGCGATGTTGGCCGGGAGCTCACCCTGCAGGTCGTACCAGGCCTCCTGCTGCTCCTGCGCGCTCATCCACGACAGCAGCGACCATGCCGCGGACTTGTTGTCGGATGCCGAGAACACGCCCAGGTTGCCACCGCCGATGTACTGGTCGTTGTTCCCGCCGGGACCGGTCGGCGAGACGGTGTAGCCGACGGAGTCCATCGTGAAGCCCTCGGGAGCGGTGCCCTTCTCGATCTCCTCCTGGTAGATGTCGAGCATCCACGGACCCGAGATGAACATCGGCGTCCCGCCGTTCTCGAACGTCGCGTCGGTGTCACCCATCGGCGCCTCGCCGCGCTGGAAGTAGCCGCCGTAATAGTCGAGCGCCTCGACGAACTCGGGGGTGTCGATCGTCCACGCGTCACCGTCGGTCATCGAACCGCCGGCCTGGGCGTCGAACGGCACGATGACCTGCGCCGGCTGCTCGGTGGGCTTGGGCAGGCTGAAGCCGAACGTGCCGCCGGGGCGCGAGGCGAACGCCGCCGACATCGCCTGCGTCTCCTCCCACGTCGTGGGTGCCGACAGGCCGAGCTCGGCCGCGATGTCGGCGCGGTAGAAGAGGAAGCGGGTCTCGACGTACCACGGCATCGCGTACAGGTCCGTCTCGCCGGTCACCGAGTCCACGGCGGCCGGGTAGAAGTCTTCGGTGTCGTAGACGCCGTCCGGGACGGCATCGAAGGCGCCCATACCAATGACGGTCGCGGTCTGGTCGGCGCCGGTCATGATGATGTCCGGTCCCTTGCCGGCGGCGGTCGCCGTCTGCGCCTTCGTGATCACCTGGTCCCACGGCACGTCCGTGACCTTGATGCTGGCGTCCGGGTTGGCCTTCAGCCAGTCCTTGGTGAGCTTCTCCAGGTTGTCGGCGTGGCCGCCTGCCGTCCAGATCTCGACGACGCCGGACGCCTTGCCTTCCTCGGCCGGGGCGACCGACGATCCCTCGGCGCTGCCTTCCGCGCTGCGACCGCAACCGGACAGGACCAGGACGGCGCCCAGCGCCATCGCCGTGATCGCCATGACTCGCATCCCTTGCATGCTCACTCCTTCGTGTGATTTCGATACGAAAGCTCGAAATTTCGTGCCTCAGAGTGAGACTATAGAGCGACGAATGGGGGCGAGTCCAGCGAAGTTCGCAGAATGGGCCACCGATCGTCGTCGATTGCCGCTAGCATTTTCGGAAAGTTGATCCGGAGGAACAATGGCAGTCCAGCTGGCCCAGATCGCGACCGAGGCAGGAGTCTCCATCCCGACGGTGTCGAAGGTGCTCAACTCCCGGCCCGATGTGTCCCGCGCCACCCGAGATCGTGTGGCGGCGGTCCTCGAGCGCCACGGCTACGAGATCCGGATGCGCCCGAGGATGGCGACCGGATTCCTCGACATGCGCGTCGTCAACCTGGACCAGGCATGGTCGGAGGCCGTCGTCCGCGGTGCCGCCGAGGCGGCGAAGGCGCACGGCAAGGACCTCGTCCTCGCCGTCGAGCCCGACCCGGAGGACTGCGACGAATGGGTGATGCACGCGCTGGAGCGGGGCTCCGACGGGTTGCTCAGCGTGGTCGCGGTGCCGAGCCCCGAGGCACGTCAGCAGCTCGCGGAAGCCGGCATCCCGCTGGTCGTCGTCGACCCTCTGCACCGGATGCCCGAGGGGACGTTCTCGATCGCGGCGACGAACTTCCAGGGAGCCTTCGACGCCGCGCAGCATCTCATCGAACTGGGCCACCGCCGCATCGCGACGATCACCGGTCCCCTCGATCAGGACAACGGCATCGCCCGGCTCGCCGGTTTCCAGGCGGCGCTGCAGCAGGCCGGCGTTCCCGTGGACGACGACCTGATCATCCGCACGCACTACGGCATCGACCAGGGCTACGACGCCACGCGGATCCTCCTCACCCGCGACTCGCGGCCGACCGCGATCTTCGCCGCGAGCGACGACAGTGCGCTCGGCGCCATCCGCGCCCTCCGCGAGGCGGACCTGCGCATCCCCGACGACATGTCGGTGATCGGCTTCGACGACCTGCCGCACTCATCCTGGATCGACCCGCCGCTGACGACGATCCGCCAGCCGCTCGCCCAGATGGGCAGCGCCGCCGTGGACGTGATCGTCCGCGTGCGCGCCGGACGCCACCCCCACCCCGCAGCGCGCACCGAGCTGTCTACGACGCTGGTCGTCCGCTCATCGACCGCCCCGCTGCGAGGCTGACGCGGACCGGTGTCCTGCGATTGCGGTCAGGGCGTTCCCGCGCCGTCACCGGGGGTCTCGGCGACGGCGAGGATCGCATCGGCGAACGCCCGCGGCGCCTCGGCGGGCAGGTGATGACCGGCGTGGGGAACCTTGCGGTGCTCGCGCCAACCGGCGAAGAGATGGGCGTCGTGGCTGCCGTCGGATGCAGGGAAGTTGCCGTCCGCTGTCCCGTCGAGGGTGATCGTCGGCACGCTGATCGGCGGAAGCGCGGCGAGCTGCGCCTCGACGTCCGCGTAGGCATCGGCGCCCTCGGCGAGGCCGAGTCGATGCCGGTAGGAGTGGATCACGACGTCGACGTAGTCGGGGTTGTCGAACGCACGAGCAGCACGGACCAGCTGCCCTTCGCCGAAGTCCCACTCGGGCGAGTTGCGTCGCCAGATCACGCGGGCGATCTCGCGCCGGTTGTGCTCCAGACCCGCCCGGCCGCGGGCGGTCGCGAAGTACCAGAAGTACCAGAAGCCGGCTTCGCGGTCCGGATCGATGGGGGTGCTCGCGGAGGCGATGTCCTGAATGAGATAGCCGCCTGCCGAGACGAGCCCGCCGACCCGATCGGGGTGCAGGGCGGCCACCACCCCGGCGGCACGTCCACCCCAGTCGTACCCCGCGAGGATCGGCTCGTGGAGTCCGAGAGCGTCGAGGAAGGCGAGCAGGTCGGCTCCGAGCGCCCCCTGCTGTCCGCTTCGGGGCGTGTCCGCGCTCAGGAAGCGCGTCGGACCGTGTCCGCGCAGGTAGGGCACCAGAACGCGGAAGCCCGCCTCGACGAGGAGCGGAGCCACGTCGGCGTAGCTGTGGACGTCGTACGGGAATCCGTGCAGCAGCACGACGGGTTCGCCGTCTGCAGGCCCGAGGTCGTAGTAGGCGACGTCGAGGACGCCGGCGGGGACATGGCGGATCTGGACGTTCGCATCGATCATGAGGAACTCCTCGGAGGGTGGGTCGGGTCCGGTGGGGTCAGTCGCGGGCGAACGCCGTGCGGAGCGTGTGGATCGCCTGGTCGATCGCGGCGGTCGTCGCGGCCGATGGGCGCAGCGGGTTGAGCATCATGAAGTCGTGGATGGTGGCGTCGTAGCGCACGAGCGTCGTCGGCACACCCGCTTCGATGAGCTTGCGACCGTAGGCTTCGCCCTCGTCGCGCAGCACGTCGTTCTCGTCGACGATCAGCAGGGTCTCGGGCAGCCCCTTGAGCTCGTCGACGGGCGCCTGAAGCGGTGACGCGGTCACGTCGCTGCGCTTGCGCACGTCGGGGAGGTAGTTGTCCCAGAACCACGCCATCGCGTCGGCACGCAGGTGGAAGCCCTCCGCGAACTCGCGGTAGCTGGCCGTATCCTGCCGCGCATCGGTGACCGGGTAGTACAGCGACTGGTGGATGAACCTGACATCGCCGCGCTTCTTCGCGAGGATCGCGAGCACCGCGGCCATGTTGCCGCCGACCGAATCTCCCGCGACGGCCAGTCGCGCAGCATCCAGTCCCTTCTGCCTACCGTTGTCCATGATCCATCGGGCGGTCGCGTACGCCTGTTCGATGGCGA
Organism: Microbacterium sp. NPDC056057; assembly: GCF_042266945.1. NCBI lineage: Bacteria > Bacillati > Actinomycetota > Actinomycetes > Micrococcales > Microbacteriaceae > Microbacterium > Microbacterium sp. NPDC056057. The sequence continues at coordinate 248,939 of NZ_JBHJWS010000004.1, read as the reverse complement.
CGGGATGCTGCGCCTCAGGCGAACGCGTGTACTCGACGAACACGATCGCAGCGCGGGCGCCCGTGGCGAGGTCGCGCACCAGGCGGTCGTGGGTGCCCGCGTTGCCCAGAACCCAGCCGCCGCCGTGGACGTAGAGCACTACGGGAAGCGACCCCGTCGTGCCGGCCGGCTTGACGATCCGGACCCTGACGTCGCCGACAGCAGCCGGCACGGTGATCCACTCGTCCTCGACATCGGGAAGGTCGACCGGCCCCGACTGCACGTCGTCGAGCAGCTTTCGCGCCCCGTCGACGCCGCGTTCGACGAGCGTGGGCGGAACCGCAGCCGCCTCTGCGAACGCGCGTGCCTCCGGTTGCAGGATGTGTTCAGTCATGTCGCAGGCCCATCTGTGTGTGGTGATCGGTTCGTCGGATCCGCCGGCATTCACCGGCTTGAACACAAAGACCGGGCAGAGCGCGCAGTTGTGACACCCGTACGGCGATCAGCGTTCCGCAGGATGCCGGCGTCACAGATCAGATCGCTGCACGAGGATGGGGCGGGCTGAAAAACACGAAAGCCCGCGGAAACCGCGGGCTTTCGATGGTTCGGGTCTCAGAAGTCCCAGTCCTCGTCTTCCGTCGCCTCGGCCTTGCCGATGACGTACGACGAGCCGGACCCCGAGAAGAAGTCGTGGTTCTCGTCGGCGTTCGGCGACAGGGCCGACAGGATCGCCGGGTTCACGTTCGTGACCGTCGAGGGGAACATCGCCTCGTAGCCCAGGTTCATGAGGGCCTTGTTGGCGTTGTAGTGCAGGAACTTCTTGACGTCCTCGGTGAGGCCGACGCCGTCGTAGAGGTCCTGCGTGTACTGCACCTCGTTGTCGTAGAGCTCGTAGAGCAGCGAGAACGTGTAGTCCTTGATCTCGTCGCGCTTGGCCTGGTCGACCGTCTCGAGTCCGCGCTGGAACTTGTAGCCGATGTAGTACCCGTGCACGGCCTCGTCGCGGATGATGAGGCGGATGAGGTCGGCCGTGTTGGTGAGCTTGGCGCGGCTCGACCAGTGCATCGGGAGGTAGAAACCCGAGTAGAAGAGGAACGACTCGAGCAGGGTCGAGGCGACCTTGCGCTTGAGGGGTTCGTCGCCGCGGTAGTACTCCATGACGATCTGAGCCTTCTTCTGAAGGTTCTCGTTCTCGACCGACCAGCGGAACGCCTCGTCGATCTCCTTCGTGGAGCACAGCGTCGAGAAGATCGACGAATACGACTTCGCGTGCACCGACTCCATGAACGCGATGTTCGTGTAGACGGCCTCCTCGTGCGGAGTGATGGCGTCGGGGATGAGCGACACCGCGCCCACCGTGCCCTGGATCGTGTCGAGGAGCGTGAGCCCCGTGAACACGCGCATCGTGAGGGTCTGCTCCTCGGGGGTGAGCGTGTTCCACGACTGGATGTCGTTCGACAGCGGCACCTTCTCGGGCAGCCAGAAGTTGTTCACGAGGCGGTTCCACACCTCGAGGTCCTTGTCGTCCTGGATGCGGTTCCAGTTGATGGCCTGGACGTGGTCCAGGAGCTGGAGCTTCTCGCTCATCGTCCTTCTTCTCTCGGAATCCTGATCAGAGCGTGCAAGAAACGCACTCGCTCATGTCCGTGCCCTCCAGGGCCATCTGGCGGAGGCGGATGTAGTAGATCGTCTTGATGCCCTTGCGCCAGGCGTAGATCTGGGCCTTGTTGATGTCGCGCGTGGTCGCGGTGTCCTTGAAGAACAGCGTGAGCGACAGACCCTGGTCGACGTGCTGCGTGGCGGCGGCGTACGTGTCGATGACCTTCTCGTAGCCGATCTCGTACGCGTCCTGGTAGTACTCCAGGTTGTCGTTCGTCATGAACGCCGCCGGGTAGTAGACGCGGCCGAGCTTGCCTTCCTTGCGGATCTCGATCTTCGCCGCGATCGGGTGGATCGACGACGTCGAGTTGTTGATGTACGAGATCGAGCCGGTCGGCGGCACCGCCTGCAGGTTCTGGTTGTAGATGCCGTGCTGCTGGATCGAGGCCTTCAGCGCGCGCCAGTCGTCCTGCGTGGGGATGTGGTGGCCGGCGAACATCTCGGCGACCTTGGCCGTCGCGGGGACCCACTCCTGCTCGATGTACTTGTCGAAGAACGCGCCCGATGCGTACGTCGAGTCCTCGAACCCGTCGAAGGTCTCGCCGCGCTCGATCGCGATCTTGTTCGACGCGGTCAGCGCGTGGAACAGCACCGAGTAGAAGTAGATGTTCGTGAAGTCGACACCCTCTTCCGACCCGTAGTAGACGTGCTCGCGGGCGAGGTAGCCGTGGAGGTTCATCTGGCCGAGGCCGATCGCGTGCGAGCGGTCGTTGCCGTCCTCGATCGAGCGGACCGAGGCGATGTGGCTCTGCTGGCTGACCGCCGTGAGCGCACGGATGCTGGTGTCCACGGTCTTCGCGAGGTCGCCGCCGTCCATCGCCAGGGCGATGTTGAGCGAGCCCAGGTTGCACGAGATGTCCTTGCCGATCTGGGCGTAGGACAGGTCCTCGTTGTACGTGGTGGGCGTGTTCACCTGCAGGATCTCGGAGCACAGATTGGACATGTTGATCCGGCCCTTGATCGGGTTGGCCTTGTTCACCGTGTCCTCGAACATGATGTACGGGTAGCCCGACTCGAACTGGATCTCGGCGAGGGTCTGGAAGAACTCGCGCGCGTTGATCTTCGTCTTCTTGATGCGCGGGTCGTCGACCATCTCGCGGTACTTCTCGCTCACCGAGATGTCGCCGAACGGCACGCCGTAGACGCGCTCGACGTCGTACGGGGAGAACAGGTACATGTCCTCGCCGTTCTTCGCGAGCTCGAACGTGATATCGGGGACGACGACGCCAAGCGACAGCGTCTTGATGCGGATCTTCTCGTCGGCGTTCTCGCGCTTGGTGTCGAGGAACTTCATGATGTCGGGGTGGTGGGCGTTGAGGTACACCGCACCCGCACCCTGACGCGCGCCGAGCTGGTTGGCGTACGAGAAGGAGTCTTCGAGGAGCTTCATCACGGGGATGATGCCGCTGGACTGGTTCTCGATCTGCTTGATCGGCGCACCCGCCTCGCGGATGTTCGACAGCAGCAGCGCCACGCCGCCGCCGCGCTTGGACAGCTGCAGCGACGAGTTGATGCCGCGCGAGATCGACTCCATGTTGTCTTCGATGCGCAGCAGGAAGCACGAGACGAGCTCGCCGCGCTGCGCCTTGCCGGCGTTGAGGAACGTCGGCGTCGCAGGCTGGAAGCGCCCCGAGAGGATCTCGTCGACGAGGTTGGTGGCCAGCAGCTCGTCGCCGTCGGCGAGGGCGAGCGCGGTCATGACGACGCGGTCCTCGAAGCGCTCGAGGTAGCGCTTGCCGTCGAAGGTCTTGAGCGTGTAGCTCGTGTAGTACTTGAACGCGCCGAGGAACGTCTCGAAGCGGAACTTCTTGCCGTACGCGAAGTCGTTGAGCTGCTGGATGAACGCGAACGAGTACCGCTCGAGCACGGCGGGCTCGTAGTACTCCTTCTCGACGAGGTAGTCGAGACGCTCCTTGAGGGAGTGGAAGAACACCGTGTTCTGGTTCACGTGCTGCAGGAAGTACTCCCGCGCAGCGCGCTTGTCGGCGTCGAACTGGATCTTGCCGTCCGCGTCGTACAGGTTGAGCATCGCGTTGAGAGCGTGGTAGTCCATGCCCTCGAAGCGTGCCTGCGTCTTGAAGTCGGTCTCCGTCAGAGTTCCCACCAGCGTTCCAATCCCGCGCTCACGCGTTCCACATCTTCAGGCGTGCCGAATACCTCTAGCCGGTACAAGTGCGGCACGTGACACTTGCGGCTGATGATGTCGCCGGCGACGCAGAAATGCTCGCCGAAGTTGGTGTTCCCCGCGGAGATGACTCCGCGGATGAGGCCCCGATTGCGCTCGTCGTTGAGGAAGCGGATGACCTGCTTCGGAACAGCGCCCTTCTCGACTCCCCTGCCCTGGCCTCCGCCATAGGTGGGTGTCACGAGGACGTACGGCTCGTCGACCACGAGCGCCGGATCCGTGGAGTGAAGTGGGATCCGGACCGCTCGAGCGCCGAGTTTCTCGATGAAGCGTGCGGTGTTGCCCGACACGCTCGAGAAGTAGACCAGCAGTGGCGCGTCCGTCGCGACGCGCTGCGTCACGACCGCCGACATGTCAGGCCAGACGCGAGGCGAGCTCGTCGATCTTGTCGGGACGGAAGCCCGACCAGTGGTCCTCATCGGTGATGACGACCGGCGCCTGGAGGTAGCCCAGCGCCTTGACCTGCTCGAGGGCCGTGGGGTCCTCCGAGAGATCGTGGATTTCGTACTCGATCCCCTTGGAGTCGAGTGCTCGATACGTCGCCGTGCACTGCACGCACGCGGGCTTCGTGTAAACCGTGATCGCCATGTCGATTCCGTCTCCTCAGTGCTTCCCCCGGTGGCATCCGGTGCTCTTTCCCGGCAGTCCCCCCACCGGGAGTCCAATACTACATATGGGTACCGACATTCGATAGCACCACAAGGGCTAGTAGTTACATCGGTGTGATTTTCCACCGTTCTCCCCATGTACAACACAGGTTGTCCACGGATTCATCCACAGCCGCCAGGGTCTGGAAAAGGCCAGGATCACGGGGCTTTCGAACGCCACGGCCGCATCCGTCCACAGGGTGCAGGCTAGCCAGCGCCTCCGACACCGGATTCGCCTGTGGACAACGCTCCCGGCGTGTCGCGGGCGTGTCGCGGGCGTGTCGCGCACGAGTGTGCGTCGAGGTCGTCGTCGGGGCCGTGCGAGGAGATCCCCGGGCGTGCCGTAACGTTGTCGGGTGGCCGGCTACCGGGAACTTCTGCGCACCCCCGGGGTGGCCCGCATCATCGCGGCGCAGCTCACCGCGCGCTTCCCCAACGGGATGATCAGCCTCGTGATCCTCCTGCACATCGAGGGGATCACCGGCTCGTACGGCGCCGCCGGCATCGTCCTCGCGGCGGTGTCGATCGGCCAGGCGCTCGCCGGTCCGGTCACGAGCCGCTGGATGGGGCGCTGGGGCATGCGCCGCGTGCTGACCCTCACCACCGTCGTGGCCGCGGCATCCCTCACCGCGATCGCGCTCCTCGTCGCCCCGGTGCCGGTCTACATCGTCCTGGGGTTCATCGCGGGCGCCGCGACGCCGCCGATCGTCGCGGCGGTGCGCACGATCTACGCCAAGATGGTCAACTCCACGCAGCTGACGGCGCTGTACTCCCTGGACGCCTCGCTGCAGGAGTTCATCTGGATCCTCGCGCCGGTGCTCATCACCTTCGTGGCGACGCAGGCCGGCACCGTCGTCGGTCTCATGCTGGTCGTGGTGATCCTGGTGGCCGGCGGGGCCTGGTTCATCCTCTCCCCCGAGGTCGGGCGCGTGCGCATCCCGCGCAGCAAGCGCTCCTTCGGCACCGTGCTCACCCGTCCGCCGATCCTGCTCGCGACCGTGATCGGCTTCCTCCTCATCGGCTCGTTCGCGGCCGTCGAGGCGAGCGTCGTGGCGACCTTCGATCACGGCGGACTGGAGGCGGGACTCGTGCTCGCCGTTTTCTCGATCGGCAGTCTCGCCGGCGGGCTCACCTTCGGGCACCTGCCGATGGGCCGCTGGGCCATGGCGCGCCGCCTGACGGTCGTGGCCATCGGGCTCGCGCTCACCGCGCTGTGGGTCAACGTGTGGTGGATCGGCGCCACGCTGTTCCTCGCCGGAATCGGCATCGCGCCGGCGCTGGCTGTGCTGTCGGCCGTGACCACCGCGAGCGTCAAGTTCAGCGACACCGCCGAGGCGTTCGGATGGGTCGGCACGGGTCAGCTCATCGGCGCCGCGGCCGGCTCGGCCGTCGCCGGCATCCTCATCGACGGCCCGGGCGGCGTGGCGGCCGCGTACACCTCCGCCGCCGCGTTCTGCGCACTCGGACTCCTCGTCGCGATCGTGTTCGCGCGCGGTCTTCCCGACTTGCGTGTGCGCGGTGCGAGCCCGATCCCCGACACCGAGCCGGTCACGACGATCGGCTGAGCCGACCCGACACGCATAGCCGTGTCATAGACGTCGCATAGTCGCGCGCGCTCTACTCGAAGGCATGAACCCCGACGACTCCACCGCCCGGCGCGATCGCGAGTGGCTCGATGCCGACGGCAACCCGATCGACGAGGACCACCGCGGCCTGGTCTACGACATCCGCACCCTCGTCGACCGGCGACGCGCGCTCGGCATCTTCGGCGGCGTCGCGCTCACCAGCCTGCTCGCCGCCTGCGGCGCCACGGACGACACGGATGCCTCGGCCACGCCGTCATCGACCGGCTCGAGCTCGCCGAGCGCGGCGCCGTCTGCGTCGGCGACCACCGAGGCCGAGGCATCCGTCCCCCTCGATGAGGTTCCCGACGAGACCGCCGGGCCCTACCCGGCGGACGGGTCGAACGGCATCGACGTGCTCGACGACTCCGGCATCGTGCGGGCAGACATCCGCTCGAGCTTCGGGTCGTCGACGACGGTCGCCGACGGCGTGCCGCTCACGATCGCGCTGACCGTCAGGGACGCCGCGACCGGCGCGGCGCTGGCGGGCCGCGGGGTGTACCTCTGGCACTGCGACCGCGGCGGCGACTACTCGCTGTACAGCCGTGGGGTCGAGAACGAGAACTACCTGCGCGGGGTGCAGGAGACCGACGCGAACGGCACTGTCACCTTCACGTCGATCTACCCGGCGTGCTACTCGGGGCGCTGGCCGCACATCCACTTCGAGGTGTACGACGACATCGCGACCGCCGTCGCGAGCGGCCCGATCGTGAAGACGAGCCAGATCGCGCTGCCGCCCGAGACCAACGACGCGGTCTACGCGACGAGCGGGTACGAGCAGAGCGTGCGCAACGCATCACAGGTGTCGCTGCAGAGCGACAACGTGTTCCGCGACGACGGCGCCGTCCACCAGCTCGCCACCATGTCGGGTTCGGTGACCGCGGGCTACACCGCCGCCCTCACGATCGGGGTGTGACCCGGGAAAGTCGGAGATCCGCCGAGAATCGGCCCATCGGGCGCGAAGCGGCCGATCGTCGCGGGACCTCCGATTCTCGCGGGGCCGCCGTCACGCCAGTCGGCGGAGCATCTCCAGCAGCGCGAGCGCGTAGGCGTCGGCGGGCTCGGGGTGCTCGAACACCCGCCGCTCGCCGCCGAGCACGATCTCGACCTCGTGGGTGTCCGGAAGCCGCCGCAGCGACCGGAAGGCACCGCGCAGCATCTCGCGCAGCTGGTGCTCGTACGGCAGCCACAGCGCGTCTTCGAGGGCGACGGAATCCAGCGCCCACTCGGTCGTGCCGTTGAAGGCCAGGATGCGCCCGGTCGGGTACTCGCGGGGCTCGATGGTCATCTCGCTGACGGTGAAGACGTCTGCCTCGAACTCCGGCTCGTCGAGCTGGAAGCGGTCGCCCGAGTGCGGGTGCCACACCAGGCCGGCTTCGCGCAGCTCCAGGGCCAGCTCCGTCGAGATCATGCCAACCTCCGCTCCCATCCTGCCGTGCGCGCGGGCGCACCGGGTCGCCCTCCTAGGCTTGAGCGTATGCCCACTGCCGTCACTCTCCCCCGCCTGTCGTGGGGGTCGGCCTCGGCCGATCGTCGCGCGCTGCTCATCCACGGCCTCGGGTCCAACGGCGCGCTGATGTGGCGGTACGGCTCGGCTCTCGCGGATGCCGGATGGCGGACGGATGCTGTGGACCTCCGCGGGCACGGCACGGCCCCGCGCACGCTCGACTACACGCTGGCGGCCTATGCCGCCGACGTCGCTGCGACCGGTCCGGTCGACGCCGGCCCGTGGGACCTCGTGATCGGCCACTCGCTCGGGGGCGCAGCATCCGTTCTCGCCGCCGCAGCTGATCCGTCGTGGACGCGCCGTCTCATCCTCGTCGACCCCGCGCTCCTGCTCACCGACCACGACCGCGACATCGTCCGCGACAGCCAGACCCGCTCGTTCGACGACCCGTCGCAGGCGGCCGTGCGCGCAGAGCACCCGCACTGGCACCCGCACGACATCGAACTGAAGGCGCTGTCCGCGCAGCAGGCGAGCCGCTGGGCGGTGGAGCAGACGAGCGCTCAGAACGCGGAATGGGACGTCACGGATACTGCGCTTCGCATAGCGGTGCCGACCCACGTGATCGCGTCCGATCCGGGCGTGTATTCGATCTTCCGCGGCAAGCCGGCCGAGGCGGCGGTAGCGCCCAACCCGAACTTCACGGTGTCGGTCGTCGCCGACGCGGGCCATTCCCCGCACCGCGATCAGCCGGAATCGACCATCGAGGCACTGTTCGCCGCACTCGCCTGAATCCGGCGGGCACGGCTACTGCACCGTGATCTCGACGCCCTGGCCGACGTCGAGGACCACACCCACGAAGGACGGCAGCACGCTCGCGAGCTCGTCGCGCAGGTCGTCGACCGGCGGGGTCTGGCCGTCGTCCGTCGTGATCGCGACGGTGGCGGTGGCGCCCGTCCAGTCCACGCCGTAGACCCGAGCGCCGTCGTCGACGCTGAGCCAGTCGGTCGCAGCGTCCTGGATCGCCACGGACCACCGTGCCAGCCCCACAGACACCACCGAGTTCACCGCCAGCGGCACGGCGATGACCACCGCGAGCACCGAGACGATCACGTAGGCGCGGCGCCGATTGGCGACGGGCGACGATCCCGGATCGCGCGCGTACCCGGCGACGGTGAAGACGATGCTGCCGGCGATCACGAGGGCGACGACGTTGGAGAGGAACAGCCACAGCGCACCGAGCGCGTCGGCCCAGAGGCCCTGCCCCGCACAGACGCCGACGACACCCAGCGGCGGCACGAGCGAGATCGCGATCGCCACACCGGGAAGGATGGCGCTCAGGTCCTTCCGGCACATCGCGAAGCCGCCCGCGAAGCCGGTGGCGAGCGCCGCCACGAGGTCCATGAAGCTGGGTGAGGTACGGCCGACCACCTGCGAGTTGGTCTCGAGGCTCTCCGGGGTCGCCACGAACAGCGAGAACGCCAGGCCCAGCACGATCACGATGACGAGCCCGAGCAGCACCCACATGATCGACCGGACGACCAGGCTGAGGTGCCCGGTGACGATGCCGAGCCCGATCGCGAGGATCGGTGTGCCGAGCGGCGCGATGATCATCGCGCCGATGACCGTCGCGGTGGAGTCGGTCAGCACGCCGGCGATCGCGATGATGCCGGCGAGGGTCAGCATGATGAGGAACCCGCTGCGTTTGCCGGCGCGGTCACCCGAGCCGAGGTCGAGCGCCTCGGTCACCTCGGCCGCGGTCTGCCGTTGCGTCGGTGGGATAAGCGCCTGGAGCATCTCCGAGAGCGTCGCCATGCGCACATCATCGCGTAAGAATGGCGTGGTGGCGTCCTTCGAACCGAGCGAGATCCTGAACGACGAATTGCTGGAGCGTTTCCGCGCGCGGGCGGCTGTGCACGACAGGGAGAACACCTTCCCCGACGACGACCTCGCCGACCTGAAAGCTGCCGGGTACCTCGCGATCCTCGTGCCGGAAGAGCTCGGCGGATCGGGTCTCGGGCTGGCCGAGGCATCCGTCCTCCAGCAGCGCCTCGCGGGCGCGGCCCCTGCGACGGCCCTCGCGATCAACATGCACCTGGTGTGGACGGGCGTCGCGAAGGTGCTCGCCGACCGCGGGATCGACGCGCTGAGGTTCGTACAGGAGGGCGCGGCGGCCGGCGAGGTCTTCGCGTTCGGGATCAGCGAGGCCGGAAACGACCTCGTGCTGTTCGGGAGCGGGACGGATGCTGCGCCCCTCCCCGACGGCGGATACTCGTTCACCGGGACCAAGATCTTCACGTCGCTCGCGCCGGTGTGGACGCAGCTGGGCCTCCATGGCCTCGACACGTCGTCAGAGGACGCCCCGCAGATGGTCTACGCGTTCGTGCCGCGCTCCGAGGTGCAGGCCGGGCGCGTCGTCGTCCGTGACGACTGGGACACCCTCGGCATGCGGGGCACGCAATCGCGCACGACCCGGCTGCGCGACGCCGTGGCGCCCGCCGACCGGATCGTGCGGCGGCTCGCCCCGGGCCCCAACCCTGACCCGCTGGTGTTCGGCATCTTCAGTGTCTTCGAGATCCTCCTGGCATCGGTGTACACGGGGGTCGGGCGGCGGGCGCTCGACCTCGCGGTCGCGGCGGCCGGCACGCGCACGTCGAAGCGCACCGGCAAGGCGTACAGCCAGGATCCCGACATCCGCTGGCGCATCGCCGGCATGGCGCTCGCCTACGACGCCCTTCCGCCGCAGATCGATGCGCTCGCCCACGACGTCGACGACCTCGCCGACCACGGGGCGAGGTGGTTCTCGCTGCTGGCGGGCGTCAAACATCGGGCCGTGACGGCCGCGAAGCAGATCGTCGACGAGGCCGTGCTCGTCGCCGGCGGATCCTCGTACTTCTCGGGCAACGAGCTGAGCCGCCTCTACCGCGACGTGCTGGCCGGCCTGTTCCACCCCTCCGACCCGGAATCGGCGCACTCGACCGTCGCGACCGCCTGGCTCGGGCCGATCGAGGACTGAGACATGTCGACGCCGACACGCCTCCTCAGCCCCGCCGATCAGGAGCGCCGCCGAGGGCTGCGCACGATGAAGGGCGTCGCCCTCGGCGCGCTGATCTTCATGGCGGTGCTGTTCGCCTTCTCGTTCGCGTTCCAGCAGGAGATCCCGGCGCTCGCCTACCTGCGCGCGGCGGCCGAGGGCGGCATGGTCGGCGCTCTCGCCGACTGGTTCGCGGTGACGGCGCTCTTCCGCCATCCGCTGGGGATCCCGATCCCGCACACCGCGATCATCCCGAGCCGCAAGGACGAGATCGGGCGCAACCTCGGCGAGTTCGTCGAGACCGAGTTCCTGCGCGCCGACGTCGTGCGCACGAAGCTCGACCAGACCGCGATCGCCGCCCGCCTCGGCGAATGGCTGAGCGCGCCGGTGCATGCGGAGCGGGTCGCCGCCGAGGCATCCGTGATGGCGGCAAGCGTGCTGCGGGCGCTCAGCGACGACGACGTCCGCGACGTGATCGAGGAGCTCGCCCGCGAGCACCTCATCGCACCGGAGTGGGGTCCGCCGCTGGGCGAATGGCTCGAGCGCATCATCGACGCCGGCGCGCACCACGGCGCCGTCGACCTCGCCGCCGACACCATCGCAGCGTGGCTCGCCGCCAACAAAGTCGCCTTCACCGGCGTCGTGTCGCGCCGCCTGCCGGCGTGGGTGCCGTCGGTCGCGCATCGCTTCGTCGACGACACCGTGTACAACGAGGCCGTGAAGTTCGTCGCCGCCGTGCAGGCCGACCCACGGCATCCGGCCCGCGTCGCGATCGACGGCTACCTTGCGCGTCTCGCCGGCAACCTGCAGCACGACCCCGCGACGATCGGACGCTTCGAAGACGCGAAGCTCGCCGTGTTCGACAGCCCCCGCGTCCGCGAGCTGGCGGGCGAGGCCTGGGCGACCGCCAAGGCCGGCCTGCTGCGCTCGCTCGCCGACCCCGACAGCGGACTGCGGCGACGGGGCGTGGAGGCGCTGGTCGAGATCGGCGAGCGATTGACGACGGATGCTGCGCTCCAGCGCCGCGTGGACACCTGGGTGACGGACGCCGCCGTGTTCCTCGTCGACCGCTACCGCCACGACATCGCCTCGATCATCACCGACACCGTCGAGCGGTGGGACCCCGTCGAGACGACGGAGAAGATCGAGCTCATGGTCGGGCGCGACCTGCAGTACATCCGCCTCAACGGCACGATCGTCGGCGCGCTCGCCGGCCTCGCGATCTTCTCGATCGCGCACGCGCTGCTCGGGTGACGCGTGGCGGCGGCCCGTGTTAAGAGTGCGTGAAGTCCGGGGCGATCGAGGCCGCCGAGAGTTACCCTGATGCCGTGTCCGCGGACGAGCCCACCCAGTACCTCTTCAGCTACGGCACGCTGCAGAACGCCGACGTGCAGCTCGACACGTTCGGCCGCCTGGTCGAGAGCGAGCCCGACGCGCTGCCCGGGTACACCGTCGACTACGCCGAGATCGAAGACACACGCGTCGTCGACCTGTCGGGTCTGACCGTTCACCCGATCGTGCGCGAGACGGGGAACCCCCTCGACAAGGTCGTGGGCAAGGCGCTGCTCGTGACCGAGGACGAGCTGGACGCGGCCGACGAGTACGAAGTGGCGTTGTATCGACGCTGCGCCGTGGTGCTCGCGAGCGGTCGCTCCGCGTGGGTCTACGTCGCGGCGTGAGCGCCCGGTAGCGTCGACACGTGACGCTTTCCCACGATCCCTCGTGGCCACGCGCAGGTGCGTGGCCCCCGCTCGAAGACGGGAGCTGGGATGCCGCGATCCTCGGCGTTCCCGCATTCCGCACCTCCCTGTCCCCCACCGGCGCACACGCGACGCCCGCGGCGATCCGCGAGGCGCTGCGACGCTACAGCCCGACGCTCCTGGGCCCTCCGCCGATCGACCTGAACGACGTGCTGCGCATCGCGGATGCGGGCGACGTCGCCGATCCCGACGGACCGGAGGGCGAGGCATCCGTCCGCTCCACGGTGTCGGAGCTGCGCGAGCGCGCAGATCTCGTCGTCGCGCTCGGCGGCGACAACTCACTCACCTACGCGGTGGCGCAGGGCGCCCGGGCGACAGGGCTCATCACCATCGACGCGCATTTCGATCTTCGCGACGGCGTCTCGAACGGCTCGCCGGTGCGGCGGCTGGTCGAGGACGGCCTCGACGGGCGGCGGATCGTCCAGCTCGGCATCGCCGACTTCGCCAACTCCGTCGCCTACGCGCAGCGCGCGGCGGACTACGGCATCACCGTCGTGACGATGGACGACCTGCGCCGCCGCGGCGCCGCCGACGTCACAGCCGAGGCGCTCGAGATCGCCGGCGCCGGCGGCGGCCCGGTGCACCTCGACATCGATGTGGACGTGTGCGACCGGTCCGTGGCGCCCGGGTGCCCGGCATCCGTCCCCGGCGGACTGGCCGCCTGGGAGCTGCGGGCGCTCGTGCGCGCCCTCGCCGCCGACTCCCGTCTGCACAGCGCCGACATCGCCGAGGTCGACGCCACGGCGGATGCCCCCGACGGGCGCACCGTGCGCCTCGCGGCGCTCTGCGTACTCGAACTCCTCGCCGCCAAGGCCTCAGGAAAGGTGACGTCATGATCCGTCTCGCACTGGTGCGGCACGCGAAGTCCGAATGGGGCAACCCCGGCCTCGACGACCACGACCGCCCGCTGAACGATCGCGGCCGGCGCGATGCGCCGCGCATGGCCGCGCGGCTCGCGGCGACCGGGTTCCGACCGGACGTCATCCTCTCGAGCACAGCCGTGCGCGCGCGGACGACGGCCGAAGCCTTCGCCGCCGAGCTCGGCGTGGCGGTCTCGCTGGACCTCGAGCTGTACGGCGCCCCGGCGCGCACCTTGCTCGCCGCGGCCGCGGCCACGCGTGCGGCGACGGTCATGGTGGTCGCGCACGATCCCGGGATGAGCGCCCTCGCGGCGAGCCTCTCGGACGACGACATCGACCACATGCCGACGTGCGCCGTCGCGACGTTCATCTGGGCGCAGGACGACTGGGACGTCGCGAGCTCCGTCGATCCCGACAACTGGACGTTCGACACGCCGCCCCGCTGACGCGCCCGCAGCCGCGAGCCGCGAGCCGCGAGCCGCGAGCCGCGAGCCGCGTGCGAGCCTGCTCACCTGTCACGATGTGCCGTGTCTCCGGGCATTTCATGACAGGTGAGCAGTCGGGCTCGCCCCTCGCCTGTCACGACATGCCCGACCGCGCGACAGTTCGAGACAGGCGACCAGGGCCGTGAGAGCTCAGACCGCGCCGCCGCCGATCCACACGGTGTGCACGAGCGGCACACCGGGGCGGTAGGCGAGGTGCACGCGGGTCGGCGCGTCGAGCATCACGAGGTCGGCGCGCATCCCCGGGGCCAGTGCGCCCACGTCGTCGCGGCGCAGCGCCTTCGCTCCGCCGGCGGTCGCGGCCCACACCGCCTCGGCGGGCGACATCCCCATCTCGCGCACCGCGAGCGCGATCATGAGGGGCATCGAGCTCGTGAAACTCGACCCCGGGTTGCAGTCGCTCGCGAGGGCGACGGTCGCTCCCGCGTCGATCAGGCGCCGCGCGTCGGGGTACGGCTGGCGGGTCGAGAACTCCACGCCCGGCAGCAGCGTCGCGACCGTGGTCGATCCCGCGAGCGCGGCGACATCGTCGTCGGACAGATACGTGCAGTGATCGACGGATGCTGCGCCCAGCTCGACGGCGAGACCCACCCCCTCGCCCGGTCCGAGCTGGTTGCCGTGCACCCGCGGCTCGAGGCCGTGCGCGACGCCCGCGGCGAGGATGCGCCGCGACTCGTCAGGGGTGAAGGCGCCGCGCTCGCAGAACACGTCGATCCACCGGCTGTGAGGAGCACAGGCGTGGAGCATCGCGTCGCAGACGAGCTCGACGTACTCGTCGCGTCGCTCGCTGTACTCTGCAGGCACGACGTGGGCTCCCAGGAACGTGACCTCGGGCGTGACTTCCGCGGCGAGGCGCGCGAGTCGCTCTTCGTCGGCGACGGTGAGTCCGTACCCGGTCTTGATCTCGAACGTCGTCGTCCCCTGGCCGTGGAGCTCGGCCACGAAGCCGGCGAGGCGCGCCCGCAGGTCCTCGTCGCTCGCGGAGCGCGTCGCCCCGACGGTACGCCGTATGCCCCCTGCGGCATACGGCGTACCGGTCATGCGCGCCTCGAACTCGTCGGCGCGGTCGCCCCCGAACACGAGGTGCGTGTGACTGTCGACGAACCCGGGGATGACCGCGCGGCCCCCGGCGTCGACGACCTCGACCCCCTCTTCCCGCGAGAGAACAGCTGGTCGCCGAGATGCGGGTTGGTTCCCCACCTCTCGTCCACCAGAAGCACTCTCGCGGTCGAGGGTGGAGGCGGGGCCGACCCAGGCGATCCGGTCGCCCACGATCAGCACGGCGGCGTCGTGCAGCGTGCCGAGGGCATCGCCGTCGGAGGCGACGTTGGTGGTCAGTTCGCCGATGTTCGTGATGAGCGTGGTGGTCACAGCATCCGTCCGTCAGTCACCGAGCATGGGCACGTTCAGGCCGCGCTCGCGCGCGACTTCCTTCGCGCGGTCGTAGCCCGCGTCGACGTGGCGCATCACGCCGGTGCCGGGATCGTTGGTGAGCACGCGCTCGAGCTTCTCCGCGGCGAGCGGGGTGCCGTCGGCGACGGTGACCTGACCGGCATGGATGCTGCGGCCGATGCCGACGCCGCCGCCGTGGTGGATCGACACCCACGCCGCACCCGACGCCGTGTTGAGCAGCGCGTTGAGGAGCGGCCAGTCGGCGATCGCGTCGGACCCGTCGGCCATGGCCTCGGTCTCGCGGTAGGGCGAGGCGACCGAGCCCGCGTCGAGGTGGTCGCGGCCGATCACGATCGGTCCCGACAGCTCTCCTGAGGCGACCATCTCGTTGAACTTCAGTCCAGCGAGATGGCGCTCCTTGTAGCCGAGCCAGCAGATGCGCGCCGGGAGGCCCTCGAAGTGGACCGCGTCGCCGGCCTTGTCGAGCCAGCGCACGAGTCCCGCGTTGTCGGGGAACAGGGCCTTGACGGCCTCGTCCGTCTTGCGGATATCCTCGGGGTCTCCCGAAAGCGCGACCCAGCGGAACGGTCCGCGCCCCTCTGCGAACTGCGGGCGGATGTAGGCCGGAACGAATCCCGGGAAGGCGAACGCCCGGTCGAAGCCGCCGAGCTGCGCCTCGGCGCGGATCGAGTTGCCGTAGTCGAAGACCTCGGCCCCGGCATCCTGGAATCCCACCATCGCCGCGACGTGCTTGGCCATCGAGCCGCGCGCGCGGGCGGTGAAAGCCTCGGGGTCACGTGCCGCCTCGGCCTTCCAGTCCTCGAACGCGATGCCCACCGGCAGGTACGCCAGCGGGTCGTGGGCGCTGGTCTGGTCGGTGACGATGTCGACGGCGACCTCCCCCGCGCGGTGGCGCAGCAGCACGTCGCCGAAGACCTCGGCGGCGTTGCCGACGACGCCCACCGACAGCGCCTCGCCGGCGGACTTCGCCGCCATGACCCGTGCGAGCGCCTGGTCGAGGTCGGTCGTGTACTCGTCGAGGTAGCCGTGCTCGACACGGCGTGCCAGGCGCGACTCGTCGACGTCGACGATGAGCACCGCTCCGCCGTTGAGGGTCACGGCGAGCGGCTGTGCCCCGCCCATGCCCCCGGCACCGCCGGTGAGCGTGAGCGTGCCCGACAGGTCGTCGCGCCCGAGCGACCGCGCCACCGCGGCGAACGTCTCATACGTGCCCTGGAGGATGCCCTGCGTGCCGATGTAGATCCATGACCCCGCGGTCATCTGGCCGTACATCGTGAGGCCGAGCTCTTCGAGACGACGGAACTCGGGCCACGTCGCCCAGTCCCCCACGAGGTTCGAGTTGGCGATGAGCACGCGCGGCGCCCACTCGTGCGTGCGGAAGACCCCGACCGGCTTGCCCGACTGCACCAGCAGCGTCTCGTCGGGCTCGAGCTCGTCGAGCGTGCGGACGATGGCGTCGAACGCCTCCCACGAACGGGCCGCGCGTCCCGTGCCTCCGTAGACGACGAGGTCCTCCGGGTGCTCGGCGACCTCGGGGTCGAGGTTGTTCATGAGCATGCGCTTGGCGGCTTCGGCGCCCCAGCTCTTGGCGGTGCGCTCGGGGCCTCGCGGCGCGCGCACGGCGCCTTCGCCGAGCCCGCGCGCGGCCGGCGCGGTCGTTGAGCTTGTCGGAACGGACATCGTCACTCCTTCGTGGTGGTCTGGTAGGCGGCCGCCGCGACGGCGCCGGACGCGACGAGCACGGTCACGGCCTCCATCTCGGGCGACAGATAGCGGTCGGGGCCGGGTCCTCCGGCGACGGTGCGCACGAGGTCGCGCACGGCGCCGGTGGCGGCGGCGGGCTCGAGCGGCGCCCGCAGGTCGAGGGCGCGCGCGGCGGTGAGCACCTCGATCGCGAGCACGCGCGAGAGCCCGTCGATCGCCCGACGCAGCTTTCGCGCGGCGGCCCACCCCATCGACACGTGATCCTCCTGCAACGCGGACGACGGGATCGAGTCGACGGATGCCGGAACCGCCAGCCGCTTCAACTCCGAGACGATCCCCGCCGCGGCGTACTGGGCGATCATGAAGCCCGAGTCGACCCCGACCTCGTCGGCGAGGAAGGGCGGCAGGCCGTTACTGCGCGCGCGGTCGAGGGCGCGGTCGGTGCGGCGCTCCGAGATCGATGCCACGTCGGCCACGGCGATCGCGAGGAAGTCCAGCACGTATGCGACCGGTGCGCCGTGGAAGTTGCCGTTCGACTCGACACGCCCGTCGTCGGTGATCACAGGGTTGTCGACGGCCGCGGCGAGCTCGCGCGAAGCGATGAGCAGCGCGTGGTCGGCGGTGTCGCGGGCGGCGCCGTGCACCTGCGGCGAGCAGCGCAGCGAGTACGCGTCCTGCACGCGGGTGCAGACGGCGGGGTCGCGGTGCGACGCCATGATCCCGGAGCCCGCGAGCACGGCCCGCAGGTTCGAGGCCGAGACGGCCTGCCCCACCTGCGGCCGGAGCGCCTGCAGATCGGCTGCGAATACGGCGTCCGTGCCGAGCTGCGACTCGACCGACATGCCCGCGGCGACATCGGCGGTGTCGAGCAGCACCGAGAGGTCGTGGAGCGCGAGCAGCAGCATCCCGAGCATGCCGTCGGTGCCGTTGATGAGCGCGAGCCCCTCCTTCTCGCGCAGGACGAGCGGGGACACGGATGCTGCCGCCAGCGCCTCCGCCGCGTCGACCTCTTCGCCGGTCGCTGTGCGCACGCGCCCCTCGCCCATCGCGGCGAGCGCGACGTGCGACAGCGGCGCGAGGTCGCCCGAGCAGCCGAGCGAGCCGTACTCGCGCACGATCGGCGTGATGCCGGCGTTGAGCATCGCGGCGTAGGTCTCCACGACGACCGGGCGGACGCCCGTGTGACCCGTCGCCAGCGTCTGCAGGCGCAGCAGCATGAGGGCGCGGACGACCTCGCGCTCGACCTCGGGGCCGGTGCCCGCGGCGTGCGATCGGATGAGGCTGGCCTGCAGCTGCAGGCGTCGCTCGGGGGCGATGAACGTGGTGGCGAGGGCGCCGAAGCCGGTCGAGATGCCGTAGTGCGGCTCGGGGTCGTCGGCGAGGCCCTCCACGAGGGCGCGGGTCGCTGCGACGCGCGCGACGGCCTCGGGGGCGAGCTCGACGAGGGCGCCGTGACGGGCGACGGCGACGACCTCGTCGGGACGCAGCGGCGCCGCGCCGACGGTGACGACGACGACGTCGGTGGCGGAGGTGGGCGTGACGATGGTCATGCTCCGATTCCACACCCGGGCCGTGGCGCGCGACAGCGGGTCGTGGCATCCTCTGTCTGTGATTCCAGACAGCAAGACGAGGCCTCAGGTGCCCGCCGCGGACCAGACGCTGCGGATCCTGTCGTACCTCGCACGCCAGCGCGGGCCGGTTCCGGCGCGCACGATCGCGACGGCGCTGGACCTGCCGCGCTCCACCGTGTACCACCTGCTCGCGGCACTGCAGGAGCACCAGTTCGTCGTGCATCTGCCCGAGGATCGGCGCTGGGGGCTCGGCATCGCCGCGTTCGAGCTCGCCGGCGGGTACTCGCGCCAGGAGCCGCTCGCGCGGCTCGGCCGCCCCGTGCTCGCCGACCTCGTCGATCGCGCCGGCGAGAGCGCGCACCTCGCCGTCATGCACGGGCGCGACGTGCTGTACATCGTCGAGGAGCGTGCGCCGCGCCGGCCCGCACTGGTGACGGATGTCGGCGTCCGCCTCCCGTCGCACCTCACCGCGACGGGCCGGGCGATGCTCGCGGCGCTTCCGCGCGAGCAGGTGCGGGCGCTGTTCCCGGATGCCGCGGCCTTCGCGGACCGCACGGGCCGGGGCCCCCAGCGGCCCGGCGAGCTGCGGGAGCTGCTCCGCGGCGTGCGGGAGCGCGGGTGGGCCTCAGAGGACGGGGAAGTCACCCTCGGGCTCGGGTCCGTCGGCGTCGCGGTGCTCGACCACGTCGGCTGGCCGATCGCCGCGATCGCGGTGACCTTCCCCGAGGACGGCGCACGCGAGGCCGCGGAAATCGCGGAGATCGTGGCCCCTGTGGCGGCCGAGCTCGGCAGACGCATCGGCGGCACACGTCCGACAGCGTCGAAACCCTGAAAGACTCTTGCAGGTTTTCATCATCCGATCTAATCTGAAACTGTCTTTCAGATTGGATGATGATGGCCGCACCCGAGATCCGACGCACGCTCAGCGACCCCGCGGCACTCGAGGCGCTCGCCCACCCGGTGCGCCTCGACCTGCTGAGCTTCCTCATGTCGCACGGCGCCGCCACCGCGTCCGAGTGCGCGCGGGCCGTCGACGACAACCCGTCGAACTGCAGCTACCACCTGCGGGTGCTCGCAAAGCACGGACTCGTCGAACCGACCGCCTCCGACGACGGCCGCGAACGGCCGTGGCAGGCGACGGTCACCGGACTCAGCCTCGACCTCGACTCCGAGGACCCGTCGGTGGCGGCGAGCGCGACCGCGATGCTCGAGGCGTCCCTCCAGCTCGACTACCAGCTGGCGCGCGAGCACGTCCGCCGGCGCGATCGCATCGAGGGTGAGTGGCGCGACGTCGACGCCCACGCCCAATACGGACTGCGCGTGACGCCCGGCGAGCTGCAGTCGATCGTGGAGCGCATCGACGCGATCGTCCGCCCCTACATCGCCGCGACCCGCGCCGATGCCCCCCAGGATGCCGCGGTCGCCAGTCTCTCCCTGCTGGCGTTTCCGCGCCCCACGTTCGGGGAGGAACCGCGATGACCTCGCGCAGCGCCTTCGCGATCCCCGCCTTCCGGCGGCTGTGGACGGCCGGACTCATCTCCGACACCGGCGACTGGCTCCTCTTCATCGCGCTGCCGCTCGTCGTGTTCCAGCTCACCGGATCGGCGCTCGGCACCTCGATCGCCTTCCTGCTCGAGCTCATCCCCGCCGTGGCGCTCGCGCCCCTGGCCGCCCGGCTCGTCGGACGGTTCGACCGCCGCTGGATCATGGTCGCCGTGAACGTCGGGCAGGCGCTGGCGCTGCTGCCCCTGCTCTGGGTCGACGAGCTCGGCGATCTCCCCCTCGCGTACGCGGTGATCTTCGTGCACGCCTCACTCAGCACACTGTTCGAGCCGGCGAAGAACACCCTCCTTCCCGAGCTGGTCGACACCGGCCGCCTGGTCTCGGCCAATGCCCTGATCGGCCTCAACCAGAACCTCGGGCGCCTGGTCGGCGGCCCGCTGGGCGGCGTGCTCCTGGCCGTCGGCGACCTCGGCCTGATCGTCGCGGTCGACGCGCTGACCTACGTCGTGTCGGCCATCCTCATCGCGACCCTTCCGGCCGTCGCCGCACCGGCCGAGACGCACAGCCCCGAGGAAGGAGCCGCCGCACGGCCGGCCGGACTCCTCACCGCCTTCCGCCTCCCCCGGCTGCGGGGCGCGTTCGCCGTGATCTTCGTGTCGAGCGTGGCGCAGGGGATGTTCCTCGTCCTCTTCGTACTCTTCGCGCTCGGCCCGCTGCGCGGATCGGATGCCGACGTCGGCCTCCTGCGCGGCATCCAGGCGATCGGCGCCGTCGTCGCCGGTATCGTGCTCGGGTTCCTCGTGCGCGGGTCTTCGCCGCGAGCGCTCACGGCGCTGAGCCTGTTCGCGTTCGGCGCGCTCTCGCTCGTGACGTGGAACCTTCCCGCGCTCACCACCGACATCTGGCCCTACATCGTGCTGTTCGCCGCCGTCGGCGCGCCAGGCGTGATCATGATCGCGGGCCTCATGAGCGTGCTGCAGGAACACTCCGACCCGTGGCAGCGCGGCGCCGTGTTCGCCGCGGTCGGGCTCGTGAGCGCGCTCGGGCAGGCGGCCGGCATCCTCCTCGGCGCCCTCTCCGACGGCCCGATCGGCCTGCTGCCTCTGGTCGAGCTGCAGGGATGCCTCTACCTGCTGAGCGGAGTCATCGCCCTGCTCTGGCTCCCCCGCGGTGCGCCGCTCACCGCGGCGCCCGAACCTGCCGCAACCGCCCGTTGAGCACGCGCGAGCTCAGTCGACCTTCATGACGGTGCCGCCCGTCAGACGCACCAGTTCGTCGTAGGTCATCGGGAACACGGTGTGCGGCGTGCCGCCGGCGGCCCAGATCTCGGGGTAGCCGGCGAGGTCTTCGTCGACGATCGTGCGCAAGGGCGCCGGGTGCCCCGTCGGCGCGACACCGCCGATGGCCTGGCCGGTGGCCTCTCGCACCTGCTCGGGCGTCGCGCGCTGGATCTTGCCGTCGCCCAGGCGCTCGGCGAGCGCCGCGGTGTCGACGCGGTGCGCGCCGCTCGTCATCACGAGCAGCGGTGCGCCGTCGCTGGAGAACACCAGGCTGTTGGCGATCGCACCGACCTCGACCCCGAGCGCCTCGGCGGCGAGGACCGCGGTGGACGCGGCATCCGGAAGCACCACGATGTCGCCGGGGATGCCGGCGGCGCGGATCGCATCGTGGACGAGGCGGCTGCGGGCGGGAAGCGAGGCGGGGATGGTCACCGGCTCAGCCTAACGACGCGGCCCGCGCGCGAGGATCTCGCCGTGGGGCATGAGGAGCCAGCCGTCGTCGGATGCCGCCCACTCGCGCCAGCCATCCGAGATGCGCTGCAGCAGCGCGTCGTCGGCGCCGGTCGCGCGCGCCGAATCGGCGAACGCCGACTGCAGCACGCGGTCCGCCCACATCCCGCCCCACCAGGCGCGGTCGGCCTCGTCTTCGAAGAGCCACAGCGAGGCGGTGGCACGGATGTCGGCGAGACCGGCCTCCTGCGCCCACGCCTTCAGCCGGCGTCCGGCCGCCGGCTCGCCCGCGACGCTGCGGTGCGTCGCCAGGTACAGCGCGAGCCAGTCGTCGAGCGCGGGGATCAGCGGGTACCAGATCACGCCCTCGTAGTCGACGTCGCGCGCGGCGACCAAGCCGTTCGGGCCGGCGACGCGTCCGAGCTCGCGCAGCATGTCGACCGGACGATCCACGTGCTGCAGCACCTGGTGCGCGTGCACGACGTCGAAGCCGCCGTCCTCGTACGGCAGCGCGTACGCGTCGCCCACCTCGAACGACAGGTTCGGCGCCGAATGGTCGGCCGCCGCCTGCGCGACGACGTCGGCCGAGGCATCCGTCCCCACCACCCGAGCGGGTGCGACGCGGGCCGCGAGGTCCGCCGTGATCGTGCCGGGGCCACTGCCCACATCGAGGATCGAAACGCCCGGCCGAAGGTGCGGCAGAAGGTACGCCGCGGAGTTCTCGGCGGTGCGCCAGCGGTGCGACCGCAGAACGCTCTCGTGGTGGCCGTGGGTGTAGGCGTCTGGCATTCGTCGATGCTATCGACGGCAGACACACTGCTGAGGCGTGCGCAGAACTCACGCCGTCGACCACGCAATGTGCCCACTCGCCGTCGACACGGTTGAACAATTCGCAGAATCGGTGTCCAATGAGAGTGGATGCCGCAACGCCGAGGCGTCCGCAGCGCACTGCCCACGAGGCCCGCCGAAGGAAGAACCGCGATGACGCACACCCTGCCCCTGCCCGATTTCGCACACGAGCGGGTGGAGGTGATCACCGGTCGCCGGAGCGGCTTGTTCATCGCCGTCGCGCTGCACTCGTCCGTGCTCGGCTCCGCCCTCGGCGGCGCGCGCCTGTGGACGTATCCGCACTGGAGCGACGCCCTCGGCGATGCGCTGCGCCTGTCAGCCGCCATGACCCTCAAGAACGCCGCGGCCGGCCTCGACGCCGGCGGCGGCAAGTCCGTCATCGCCCTGCCTCCCGGCACCACGCTCGACACCGACCGTCGCCGCGCCGCGTTCCTCGACCTCGGCGACGCCGTCGAGTCGCTGCACGGCCTGTACCGCACCGCGGAGGACGTCGGCTCGACGACCGAGGACATGCTCGTCGTCAGCGAGCGCACCGAGCACGTCGTGGGTCTGCCCGACGCCGTGGGCGGCTCGGGCGAGCCCGCCGGCCCCACGAGCCTCGGCGTGTACGAGTCGCTGCGCGCGACGCTCGAGCGCGTCGCAGGCACCGCCGACGTCGAGGGACGCCGCATCACGATCTCCGGCCTCGGCCAGGTGGGCAGCCGTCTCGCGGTGCGCCTGTCGGCCGAGGGCGCGCGCCTCACCGTGACCGACGTGAACCCCGCCAAGCGCGACCTCGCCACCGAACTCGGTGCGGAGTGGATCGCCCCGGGCGAGGAGCACCTCGTCCCCGCGGACGTGTTCGTGCCGGCCGGCATCGGCGGGCTGCTCACCGACGAGGTCATCGACGCCCTCGACGCGAAGGCCGTGTGCGGCCCTGCGAACAACCCGCTCGCCGACCACAGCGGCGCCGCCCGCCTCGCCGGTCGCGGCATCCTGTACGCCCCCGACTTCGTGGTCAACGCGGGCGGCGTGATCTACCTCGACCTCGAGGCGAAGCACGTCGGCACGCGCGCCGAGATCATGGATCGCGTCGGCCAGATCGGCGACACCGTGCGCCGCATCTTCGACGAGGCCTCCTCGCGCGGCGTCACGCCGCTCGAGGCCGCCGAGGGCCTCGCCGCGGAGCGCCTGGCCGCCGGCGGTCGCCAGCCCGCGCTCGCGCACTGAACCGGCACGCGCCCGGCCGCCGGAGGGGATGGCCGGGTGCGTTGCCGGGCTGAGACTGCGTCCCACCGATTGCGGAATCGCGTTCCACAATCCTCGATGCGGATGGCATGATGGTCGCACGGCCGGGCTCAGCCCGCCGACGACGACCGTCATGCCGCCCGATCGAAGGAGATCCGGTGTTCACCAGTCCCGAAGCCGATATCGAGATTCCCGAACTCGACGTCTATGACTACCTCTTCGCGAGCCTGAGAGACGAGGAGCTGGGGCGCATCGCGCTCATCGATCCCGCGACCGGGGCCGAAACCACGTACGGCGCGCTGCGCGGGCAGATCGACCTCTTCGCGGGCGCGCTCGCCGCCCGCGGCGTCGGCGTCGGGACCGTGCTGGGGCTCCTCTGCCCCAACGTTCCCGCCTTCGCGACGGTGTTCCACGGCATCCTGCGCGCGGGCGCCACCGTGACGACCGTCAACTCGCTGTACACGGCCGGCGAGATCGAGAAGCAGCTGCGGGATGCCGGGGCCACCTGGCTCGTCACCGTGAGCCCGCTCCTCCCCCAGGCCCAGGCCGCCGCCGAGGCCGTCGGCATCCCTCACGAACGCGTCATCGTGCTCGACGGCGCCTCAGGTCACCCGAACCTCCGGGAGCTGCTCACCGAGGGCGCGCCCGCACCCGACGTCTCGTTCGACCCGGCGACGCACATCGCGGTGCTCCCCTACTCATCGGGCACGACCGGCATTCCCAAGGGCGTGATGCTCACGCACCAGAACCTCGTCGCGAACGTCGCGCAGTGCCGCGTCGCGCTCGACCTCGCCGAGACCGACCGCGTGCTGGCGGTGCTGCCCTTCTTCCACATCTACGGCATGACGGTGCTGCTCAACCTCGCGCTGCGCCAGCGCGCGAGCCTCGTGACGATGCCGAAGTTCGACCTCGTCGAGTTCCTCACGAACATCCAGAAGTTCCAGTGCACCTACCTGTACATCGCGCCGCCGATCGCGGTCGCGCTGGCCAAGCACCCGATCGTCGACCAGTTCGACATCTCGAGCGTCCGCACCGTGTTCTCAGGAGCGGCTCCGCTCGACGGCGAGACCGCCGAGACGGCGGGGCGACGCATCAACGCGCGCATGATGCAGGGATACGGCATGAGCGAGCTGAGCCCCGTCTCGCACGCGATGCCGGTGGACCGCTACGACATCCCGGTGAGCTCCGTCGGCGTGATGCTGCCCAACACGCTCAACAAGCTCATCGACACCGAGACCGGCGAGGAGATCACCGAGCTCGGCCCGGACGGCGTCACGAAGGCGGGCGAGCTCTGGGTCAAGGGACCCAACGTCATGCTCGGCTACCTGAACCAGCCGCAGGCGACGGCCGAGACGCTCGATGCGGACGGATTCCTCCACACCGGCGACATCGCGGTCTACCACGAGGGCGGCTACTTCTCGATCGTCGACCGGGTCAAGGAGCTCATCAAGTACAAGGGCTACCAGATCGCTCCCGCCGAGCTCGAGGCGCTCCTCCTCGGTCATCCGAAGGTGATGGATGCCGCGGTCATCGGCGTGCTCGACGACGACAAGCAGGAGATCCCCAAGGCCTTCATCGTCGCCGCCCCCGACTCCGGCCTCACGGAGGACGAGGTCATGGCCTTCGTCGCCGAGCACGTCGCCCCGCACAAGAAGGTGCGTCGCGTCGAGTTCATCGAGGCGATCCCGAAGTCCACGTCCGGCAAGATCCTCCGCAAAGACCTCCGCTCCCGCGAGACCGCCACCGCCTGACGCCTCGGCACGCGAGAACGGATGCCTCGGCGAACGCGTTTCGCCGAGGCATCCGTGGTCCTCGCCACTAGGTTGGCGCCATGGAGGGACTCTGGCTCGCGGCGCTGAGCGGCCTCATCGGCGGCGGAACGCTCCTGGTCGGCGCCGCCGTCGCGTGGTTCGTCGACATCCCCCAGCGCATCGTCGCGGGGATCATGGCGGTCGGCGCGGGCGTACTGATCTCGACGCTGGCGTTCGAGCTCGTCGAAGAGGCCGCGGCCGACGGTGGGCTGGTCCCGACCACCGTGGGGTTCCTCGGCGGCGCGATCATCTACATCGTCGCGGACCAGCTGATCTCCCGACGCAGCAAGCAGCCGGCCGCCGTCGGCGCGGCAGGATCGTCTTCGACGGCCGTCTCGGCGAGCGTCGAGTTCTCCGACGGCGACGACATCTCCGCGAACATCGTCGCCCGCCGTGCCGGGGCACAGGCCGTGAGCGGAGCGGGGCTCGTGATCGCGGTCGGCGCTCTGATCGACGGCATCCCAGAATCCATCGTCATGGGCCTCTCCGTCCTTCAGGGCGGGATCAGCATCCCGATCGTCGCGGCGATCGCCATCAGCAACTTCCCCGAGGGACTCGGCTCGACCGCCGCCCTCAAGCGCGGCGGCTCGAGCGGGAGATACGTCGCCCTGCTGTGGAGCGGGATCGCGCTGATCACCGTCATCGCGTCGGTGCTCGGCTACGTCGCCTTCCAGTCGGCGTCGCCGAACCTCATCGCCCTCATCACGACGATCGCCGCCGGCGGCCTCCTCGCGATGGTGTGCAACACGATGATCCCTGAGGCGTTCGACGAGCAGCAGGCTTTGACCGGCCTGTGGGCGACGATCGGCTTCCTCGGCGCGTTCCTCCTGCACGAGCTCACCTGAGCCGGACGATCGGAGCCGCAGCGCTCACTCCCCCGGCGCCGCCGCGACGGCGACGGTGCGGCGCGCCCGGAGCGCCGTCGCCGCGCCGATCAGCACGGCCCCGACAGCCAACCAGATGAGCGCGCGGTAGTCGACGACGAGGAGGAGTCCCGCACCCGCGATCGATACGAGGGTCTGCGGCAGGTTCACGACCACGTTGGCCGCGGCGCCGGTGCGGCCCTGCAGGGCGTCGGGCGTGAGGCGCTGGCGGAGGGTGGAGAAGGCGACGACGGTGATCGGGATGCCGATCCCCATCACGAACATGCCGGCGCCGCCGAGAACGACCGAGCCGAAGGCGAACGGCACGCTGCCGACCGCGAGGAGAAGGAGCCCGAGGGCGGCAGACCGCCCCTCACCCCACCGGGTCACGACGGTCGCCGACAGGAGCCCGCCGAGCACGGCGCCCGCGCCCTGGACGGGGACGAGCACCCCGATCGCGACGGGGTCGGCGTGCATCGCATCGAGGGCCGGGAACACGATGATGTTGAGCAGTCCGGTCGCACCGAAGCCGATCGCCGCGGCGATCGTGATGACCCGGAGACTCTGCGGGGCGAAGAGCTGCTCGAAACCCGCGACCAGCTCACGGACGTAGCCGCGCCCGGGTTCCCGCTCCGGAGCCGCACCGCCGACCGGCAGTCCCGCGACGATGACGGCAGCCACGGCGAAGCACGCCGCGGTGAGCACGATGACCGCCGGTGCGCCGAGCCAGACGTACAGAGCCGTGCCGATGAGCGGCGACACGAGACGCAGCCCGTTGTCGATCGTCGACAGCACGCCGTTGCCCGATGCGAGCTGGTCGTCGCGCAGCATCGCGCGGATGATGCCCGACTGCGCCGACGCCGTCACGTAGCCGGCCGCACTGTAGAGGAAGACGACGGCGTACACGAGCCACAGCTGCGCCGTGCCCGACACGAGCAGCAGGGACAGCACGAGGGGAACGAGCGCGACGTTGTTGAGCACCAGGAGGCGGCGCCGCGGCATCCTGTCGGCGAGCATCCCGATGAAGGGCGCGAGGATCGCCGGCAGACCCAGCGCGACGAAGACGAAGCCGGCCGCGACGTCCGATCCGGTGAGCTCCTTCACCCAGACCGCGACCATCAAGAACAGGGCGCTGTCGCCCAGGTTGGTCGCGACCCAGCCCGCCGCGAGCCGCGGAAACCCCGGCGCCGACCATGCGACCGGACCGCGCCCGACTCCGCGTTCCGTGCCGGCGGTCACTTCTCGTCCTCCGGTTCGGGGTTCACCACGGCGAAGAACCGGGAGTAGCGGGCACCCGGCGGCCGCTTCGACGGATCGGTGTGCCGGCCCGCGAACCGGTCGGTGATCTCCTGCACATCGCGGCTGAGCTGTGCGAGCTCTTCCGCGGTCGCCCAGAACGACGAGCGCGTGAACGTCGTCGCCTGCACCCATTCGTCGCTCTCGCGATCGATGCGTGCGAACCAGTCCATCGCGCGGAGGAACTCCGACTCGAGCCCCATCGACGCGACCGCCTGCACCGCGAGCAGCGAACCGGGCACCGCCGGATCGGGCCTCATGTCGAAGTCCGCGACCTTCACCCGCCACGGCTTCTCGCGCCCGCGCCGCTCCGCCCGCTCGATATAGCCGTACTTCTCCAGCATCCGCAGGTGGAACGAGCAGCTCGCGGCCGACTCCCCCAGCGCCTCGGCGCACTCCGTCGCCGTGGCCTCCGCCACGTCGCCCAGGTAGTCGAGCAATGCGATCCGCACCGGGTGCGCGAGCGCCCGGATGCGCTCGGGATCGGTGATGCGCTCACGGCGCGCCGATCGCGGGAACGGCTGGTCGTCGGTGGTCATGGCGACGACTTTAGATTCTAAAGATTCCTTTCGCAAGACCTCTTTAGAATGACATCGCACGGATGCTGCGGGGCGCGGTGGAGGCGAGAGCGGAGGGACTCCTCCAGCGGCCTACCCGGACGTGGGGATCAGGCGGTGGCCCAGAGGCCGTCGTCGTCTGCGGCGCCGGGCGCCTCGATCGACAGGCCGTGGAGCAGTTCGAGGGCGGCACGCGCCTCGTCGATGCGGCCTTCGACCGCGAGTTCGCGGATGCGCACCGACGGCTGGTGCAGCAGCACGCCCGCGAGGTGGCGCAGCGCCGCCTCGACGTCATCGCCCGCGCCGCGCGAGCGCGCTCGGGCGATCTCGGCGTCGACGATCCTCAGCACGTCGCCGCGGAGCGCGGTGATCGCGGGGCCGGCCTCGCGGTCGGCATGGAACTCGGTGGCCGCGTCGCCCACGATCGCGCGCGCGTCGGCGTGGGCGCTGAACTCGGCGAGCGGCGCGTGCAGGCGGATGGTCTCGAGATCGAGCAGTTCGACCGCCTCGACCGCCCCGACGGCGGGGTCGACGTTGCGCGGGAGCCCGAGGTCGATCACGAGCACGCGTCGTCCGGGGGTGAACGCGTCCGCGTGCACGACGGCGTCCGCCGTGCAGGTGATGACGACGTCGGCCTCGGCGACGGCGGCCGCGAAGTCCGACACGGGGATCAGCCCGTGCTGCGCGGCGAACGCCTCGGCGCGACCGGACGGCGAGAAGACGTGAATGTCGCCGGCGCCCCGGGCGCGCAGCGCCTCGACCGTGCGGACGGCGTACTTTCCGGTGCCCACGAGCACGATCTTCGCGACGGACCACTCGGCGACGCGGCTCGACGCCAGTTCGAGGGCGAGGCGCACGAGCGAACGGTGCGCTCCGCGCAGCTGGGTGCGGTTGCGGACGCCCCGGCTGGTGTGGGTGGCCTTCTGGAACAGGCGCTCCAGCTCGCTCGACGTCATGCCGTCGGCGCGGGCGGCGTCGAGAGCGCGACGCACCTGACCCGAGATCTCGTCTTCACCGACCGACATCGACTCGAGGCCGCTCGTGACGGCGAAGAGGTGGGCCGCAGCATCCGCCCCCTGATGAACCGCGACCGACGCGCGCAGCAGATCGACGGACACGCCGGATGCGTCGGCCATCGCCTCGATGACGGACTCGGCAGCGACCGCCTCGCCGCCCGTGAGCGGCTCGTCGATGTCGAGATAGGCCTCGAACCGGTTGCAGGTCGCGAGCACGACGGCGCCGGAGACGAAGATCTCGTCGTCCACGAGGGCGCGCGTCGCCGTGGGCGCCCCCACAGAGAGACGCTCCAGGATGTCGAGGCTCGCGTTCCGATGGTTCGCGGTCAGACAGAGGAGCACAGACCTAATCTTAACGTGTGTCGTTGCATGACTCTCACCCTTCCGTCCTTCAGAGAAACGATCCCCCCGCGCTGATACGCGCCTATCGGGGCGAACGGCCGGCTCGCACGCCGGTCTGGTTCATGCGTCAGGCGGGCCGATCGCTGCCGGAGTACCGCGAGCTGCGGGTCGGCACCGACATGCTCGACGCCTGCCTGAATCCCGAGCTCGCCAGCGAGATCACGCTGCAGCCGGTGCGCCGGCACGGCGTCGACGCGGGCATCTTCTTCAGCGACATCGTGATCCCGGTGCGCCTGTCGGGCGTCGACGTGCGCATCGTCGCGGGTCGCGGCCCGGTGCTCGAGAACCCGGTGCGGACGGCGGAGGATGTCGCGTCCCTGCCCCCGCTCGACCCTGCGGCGCTCGCCCCCATCCGCGACGCGGTCGCGCTCACGGTCGAAGAACTCGGCACGACGCCGCTCATCGGCTTCGCCGGTGCTCCGTACACGCTCGCGTCGTACCTCGTCGAGGGCGGCCCGTCGAAGGAGCAGCTGAAGACGCGGGCGCTCATGCACTCCGACCCCGACACCTGGGCGGCGCTGCTGACGTGGTGCGCCGGGATCACCGGGCAGTTCCTCGCCGCCCAGATCGAGGCGGGCGCGTCGGCCGGGCAGCTCTTCGACTCGTGGGCGGGTTCGCTCAGCCTCGCCGACTACACGCAGCACGTCGCGCCGTTCTCCGCCCTGGCGCTCGACGCGGTGCGACACCTCGATGTGCCCCTCGTGCACTTCGGCGTCGGCACCGGCGAACTGCTCGCTGCGATGCGCGACGTCGGCGTCGACACCGTGGGTGTCGACTGGCGTCTCCCGCTCGACGAGGCGGTGCGCCGTCTCGGCCCGGACGTCTCGGTGCAGGGCAACATCGACCCGGCGCTCCTGCGCGCCCCGTGGCCGGTGCTCGAGGCGCACATCCTCGACGTGCTCGAGCGCGGCCGCGCCGCCCGTGCCCACGTCGTGAACCTCGGGCATGGCGTCCCGCCTGACACCGACCCGACCGTGCTCACGCGCATCGTGGAGTTCGTCCACGCGAATGGCTGACTTCAGCGTCGTCGGCGGCGGGGTCGCCGGGCTCGTCGTCGCCCGCCGGCTGGCGGCCTCGGGCGCCGCGGTGACGGTGTTCGAGGCGTCCGATCACCTTGGCGGCACGGTCGCACGGCACGAGGTCGGAGGACTCGCGCTCGACGCCGGGGCCGAGAGCTTCGCGGTCCGCGGCGGCGCGGTCGAGGCATTGCTGGCCGAGTTGGACCTCGCCGGCGACATCGTCGCTCCTGCTCCGGGACCCGCCTGGCTGCAGCCCGTCACGGGCGAGGCCGTCCCCCTGCCCTCGACCGCGCTGCTCGGCATTCCGGCGGACCCCCTCGCGGACGACGTCGTGCGAGTGGTCGGACTCGCGGCGGCGGAACGAGCCGTCGCGCTCGACGCACGGCCCGTCGGCGACGTGCCCGCGATGCTCGGTCCGCTCGTGCGGGAGCGTCTCGGCGCCGAGGTGCTCGACCGGCTCGTCGCGCCCGTCGTGCACGGCGTGCACTCTCAGCACCCCGACCTGCTCCCGGTCGCGCGTGCCCACCCCGGGCTCGCTGACGCCGTCGTGAGCGCGGGTTCGCTCAGCGGAGCGGTTGCGCGCCTGCGTGCCGCCGCTCCGCCGGGCGCCGCGGTCGCGGGGATCCGCGGCGGCATCAACCGACTCGTCCCCGCCCTCGCCGACGACCTCGCGCGGCGCGGGGGCGACATCCGCCTCGGAACGCGGGTCGGCGACCTCGGCGCTCTCGGCGCTCTCGATGGCACCGTCGTCGTGGCCGCGCCAGGCGTGGCCACCCCTGCTGCGCCCGGTCGTCGCATCGACCTCGTGACGCTGGTGGTGGAGCAGGACGAGTTGGATGCCGCGCCCCGAGGCACCGGACTGCTCGTCGCCGCCGGAGCCCCGGTGGGCGCTCGCGCCCTCACCCACGCGACCGCGAAGTGGGAGTGGCTCCGCGAGGCCGCCGGGGGGCGCCACGTGGTCCGGCTCTCCTACGACGAGACACCCGGCGACCCGGTCGCTGCCGCGCGTGCCGACGCCGAGACGCTGCTGGGGGTGCGGCTGCCCGTCGTGGTCGACGCGGCCCAAGTGTTCTGGGTGCGGCCGGCCGCAGCATCCACTGTTCCTTCCGGTCTCACGGTCGTCGGCGAGACGGTCGCGGGCTCCGGCCTCGCCGGCATCGTCGCCCACGCCGAGCGCACGGCGGCAGAGCTCCTCGCCCGCTGACTGCGCCCGCGTTCAGCCGTCTCTGTTGCGCCCGTCCCTCCTCGTTCGTTCGTTCGTCACAGATGTACGCGCATTCCCGGAAATGACGTACATCTGTGACGAACGAACAAGGGTTGTGGGGGCGCTCCCGGAAACCTCGCACGCAGGGGGTGAAAGGATGGAACCATGACCGACGTCGCGGCGAACTCCCCCACTGAAACCCTCGGCTACACCCTGTGGGCCGTCTTCCGCCGCGACGCCTCTGCGCCCGCCCCCGCCGGCGACCTGACTGCGGCGGTCGCCGAGGTCGAGGCATCCGGGGTCACCGTCCGCGGGTTCTACGATGTGTCGGGCCTGCGCGCAGACGCCGACCTCATGATCTGGCTCACGGGTGTGGGCATCGCCCCCGAGGTGCTGCAGTCGGCTCTCCGGACGCTCCGTCGCGCGGAGCCGCTCGCCTCGCTCGTGCCGGTCTGGAACGCGATGGGTGTGCACCGCGACGCCGAGTTCACCGCCAGCCACCTGCCCGCGTTCATGCGCGACAAGGATCCCGAGGCGTGGCTCACGGTCTATCCGTTCGTGCGGTCGTACGACTGGTACATCCTTCCCGACGACGAGCGCCGCCAGATGCTCGCCGACCATGGCCGCAAGGGCGCCGCGCACCGCAGCGTGCTGAGCAACACCGTCGCGTCGTTCGCGCTCGGCGACTACGAGTGGATCCTCGCCCTCGAGGCGCCCGAGCTCGTCGAGCTCGTCGACCTCATGCGCGACCTCCGCCAGACCGAGGCGCGTCGCCACGTGCGCGAGGAAGTGCCGTTCTACACCGGACGCCGCATCGGCCTCGACGAGATCGCCGAGGTGCTGGCGTGACCACGCTGCGCATCGGCACCCGCGGCAGCACGCTCGCGCTGACGCAGACCGGCATGGTGGCGGACGACCTCGCCGACGCGTACGGCGTGACGACCGAGCTCGTCACGATCACGACCGACGGCGACCGCTCCAACGAGCCGCTGTCGCGCGCCGGCGGCACCGGGCTCTTCACCGGCGCGCTTCGCGATGCGCTGCTTGCCGGCGAGTGCGACGTGATCGTCCACTCGCTCAAGGACCTCCCGACCGCTCCCCACGAGCAGCTCGTCGTCGCGGCCATGCCCGCGCGCGAAGACCCGCGCGACGCGCTCATCGCCCGCGACGGGCTGAAGCTCGACGAGCTCCCCGCCGGCGCACGCGTCGGCACCGGGTCCCCGCGCCGTATGGCGCAGCTGCGAGCCCGTCGACCCGACCTCGAGGTCGTCGACATCCGCGGCAACGTCGACACACGCCTCGGCAAGGTGACGAGCGGAGAGCTGGACGCCGTCATCCTGGCCGCCGCCGGCCTCACCCGCATCGGCCGCACCGATGTCGTGACCGAGTTCCTCGACGCGGACCGCTGGCCGACGGCCCCGGGTCAGGGCGCCCTCGCGGTCGAGGTGCGCCGCGGCGAGGAGCACCTCGTCGATCGTCTCGACCACGCCGAGACCCGCGCAGCCGTCGAGGCCGAGCGCGAAGTGCTCGCCCTCCTCGAGGCCGGCTGCTCCGCTCCGGTCGGGGCGCGCGCCGTCGTCGACGCCGGGCTGCTCCTGCTCTCGGCGAGCGTGTACAGCCTCGACGGCGCGACGACCCTCACCTCGTCGCACGCCACCGTGTGGCCCGAAGACGAGGGCGATCCGTCGCGCGAGGTCGCAGCATCCGTCGCCCGTGAACTGCTCGATGCCGGCGCCGCCGGCCTGACGGGAGAACGCCCGTGAACTCCGCTTATCCCGCGGGGGCCGGCCCCCGCGACCCCCGCGACTATCCCGCGGGGGCCAGCCCCCGCGACCCCCGTTACCCCGTGGACAGACCGCGGCGCCTGCGCCAGACCCCCGCGATGCGGCGCCTCGTCGCCGAGACGCGCCTGCACCCGGCCGAGCTGATCTTGCCGCTCTTCGTCCGCGAGGGCGCGAGCGAGCCGGTGCCGATCTCGTCCATGCCGGGCGTCGTGCAGCACTCGACCGAGAGCCTCAAGCGTGTGGTGGCGGATGCCGCGGCCGCCGGCATCGGCGGCATCATGCTGTTCGGCGTGCCCGAGCACAAGGACGCGGTGGGCTCCGGCGCGACGGATCCCGACGGCATCCTCAACGTCGCGACGCGCATCGCCGTCGCCGAGGCCGGAGACGCGGTCGTCGTGCAGACCGACCTGTGCCTCGACGAGTTCACCGACCACGGTCACTGCGGTGTGCTCGACGCGAAGGGCTACGTCGACAACGACGCGACCCTGGAGCGCTACCGCGATATGGGCGTGGCCCAGGCAGAGGCAGGCTCGCAGCTGCTCGGTCTGTCGGGCATGATGGACGGCCAGGTCGCCGCCGTGCGCGATGCGCTGGACGACTCGGGCTACGGCAACACGCCGATCCTCGCCTATGCGGCGAAGTACGCGTCGGCGTTCTACGGTCCGTTCCGCGAGGCCGTTCAGTCGTCGCTCGAGGGCGACCGCCGCACCTACCAGCAGGACCCGGCCAACCGCCGCGAGGGTGCACGCGAGCTCGACCTCGACATCGCCGAGGGCGCCGACATCGTGATGGTCAAGCCCGCGATGAGCTACCTCGACGTGCTGGCGGACGCCGCGGCGACCAGCCCCGTCCCCGTCTGGGCCTACCAGGTGTCGGGCGAGTACGCCATGATCGAGGCGGCTGCCGCCCACGGGTGGATCGACCGCCGCCGCGCGATCGAGGAGTCGGTGATCGGCATCCGCCGCGCCGGCGCCGACGCCGTGCTGACCTACTGGGCCCTGGAGCTTGCGGAGTGGATCCGATGACGACGAACGCACAGGAATTCGCCCGCGCCCGCGGCGCCATGCCGGGTGGCGTGAACTCGCCCGTGCGCGCCTTCGGCTCGGTGCACGAGACGCCGCGCTTCTTCGTCTCGGCATCCGGCCCCTACGTCACCGACGTCGAGGGGCGCGAATACGTCGACCTCGTCGGCTCGTGGGGTCCCGCGATCCTCGGGCACGCTCACCCCGCCGTCGTGAAGGCGGTTCAGGATGCCGCGGCCCATGGCCTCGGCTTCGGTGCGAGCACGCCGAGCGAGACGGAGCTGGCCGAGCTGATCGCCGCGCGCGTCGCGCGCGACGGCGCGGCGAAGCCGGTGGAGCGCGTGCGCCTCGTCTCCACGGGCACCGAGGCGACGATGACCGCGATCCGCCTCGCGCGCGGCGCGACCGGGCGCGACCTCATCGTGAAGTTCGCCGGGCACTACCACGGGCACTCCGACGGCCTGCTGGCAGAGGCGGGGTCGGGCGTCGCGACGCTCGCGATGCCGGGCTCCGCGGGCGTTCCCGCCCCGATCGCCGCACAGACGCTGGTCATCGCGTACAACGACCTCGACGCCGTCCGCGAGGTGTTCGAGGCGCGCGGCGACGACATCGCCGCGGTGATCGTCGAGGCCGCGCCCGCCAACATGGGCATCGTCCCGCCGGCGCACGGCTTCAACGCCGCGCTCGCGGAGATCGCGCACGAGCACGGGGCGCTGCTGATCCTCGACGAGGTGCTCACCGGCTTCCGCGTCGGGCCCGCCGGGTGGTACGGCATCGACCCGGTGCCGTTCTCGCCCGACCTCATCACGTTCGGCAAGGTCGTGGGCGGCGGGCTCCCGCTCGCCGCGATCGGCGGCTCCGCCGCACTCATGGAGCTGCTCGCGCCGCTCGGACCCGTGTATCAGGCCGGCACACTGAGCGGGAACCCGCTCGCCGTCGCCGCGGGGCGCACGACCCTCGACCACCTCGACGACGCCGCGTATGCCCGCATCCACGGCGCGGCGACGACGATCGCCGATGCCGCAGCATCCGCCCTCGAAGAAGCCGGCGTCACGCACGTCGTGCAGCGCTCGGGCAACCTGTTCTCGATCCAGTTCGCGGGCGAGGCGCCGACGGACTACGACACGGTGAAGGCGCAGGAGGCGTTCCGCTATCCGCCGTTCTTCCGCGCGATGCTCGCCCAGGGCGTCTCGCTGCCGCCGTCGGTGTTCGAGGCCTGGTTCGTGTCGGCCGCGCACGACGACACCGCCGTGTCGCGCATCGTCGACGCGCTGCCCGCTGCCGCGCGTGCGGCCGCGGAGGCGGTTCCCGACTGAGGCTTCCGGGCGGCTCGAGAAGTCGCGGCCACGGCATCGGCGGCCCACCCGCCGGCGCCGTGTCGGCGTCAGTTGCCGGATTCGACCAGCGAGTGGCCCGCGGCGTCGGCGAGCGCGTTGGCGATGTGGACGGCCGGGTCCTCGCAAGGGCCGGTCGTGCGGCCCCCGGGCGTGGTCGGTGCGTCAGCCGGGCACTCTCCCGACTTGATGTCGCTGTCGACCATGACGATGAGCGTCGTCCCCGACTCGGCGTGGTGCTGCACGACGGTGTTGTATCCCATGAGCTCGCCGGTGTGGCCGTACCAGCCGAGCGCGAGGCCGAGCCCGAGCCCATACGCCCGCGCCTCGGACTGCGGAGCTTCCTTGTCGGGCCCGAGGTAGACCGGGATGTCGAAGTCGAACGAGTCGAGGCGCGTCGCCTGCCACTCCGGTGACAGGATGCCCTCCCCCGTGGCCAGCGCCTCGCCCCACGTCAGCAGGTCGTCGAGGTCGGAGATCATCGCGCCCGCCGACCAGCCCCACGACGGGTTCCAGTCCGTGGCCTCGACCGGCAGGTTGTCGTCGGTCCCCTGGGTCGTGTACCCGTGCGCGTGCGGGTCGGGGAACGAGGCGTCCGTCGGGAAGAAGGTGGCCGACAACCCGAGCGGCTCGGTGATCTGCTCGCGCATGACGTCCTGGATGGGCTTGCCGGTGACCTTCTCGATGACCATGCCCAGGAGCACGGTGTTCGTGTTCGAGTAGAACGTCATCGACCCCGGCGGGTACATCGGCTCGGTCCCCTTGACCAGGTCGACCAGCTCCTGCGGCGTCCACACGTGGTTCGGGTCGCTGAACAGCGTGTCCTGGAACGACTGGTCGAAGGTGTACGACGGGATGCCGCTGCGCATGGAGGCGAGGTCGTACAGCGTCGCGTCGCCGTTGGGCATGCCGGGGATGTACATCTCGATGGGGTCGTCGAGCGAGAGCTCGCCCTGCTCGGCGAGCTGCAGCAACGCGGTGATCGTGAAGGTCTTCGTGACGCTGCCGACCCGCTGGTTGACGTCCGCGGTCATCGGGATCGTCTTGTCCCAGTCCTGGTAGCCGATCGTCGCCGCCCACGTTCCCTCGGGGGTGCGAATGGCCATGACGGCGCCCGGGGCGCTGACACCGTCGAACGCCTCTGTGGCGGCCGCGCCGAGCGCATCGCCGACCTCGTCGCCGAGCCCGTCCTCGACGACAGCCAGGGCGCCCGGTTCGGTTGTCGCCGACGGGGCGGCGTCGGGCTCTGGGCTCCCGCACGCGGCCAGCCCCGCGGTCAGCGCGACCACGAGCGACAGAGCGAACACGGTCGGGCGAGCAGCGGATTTCGGCACGGCATGGCCCCCATCGTTCGAGCAACGGACGCCGCCTTCCCCCGGCGGGCGCCTCTCCCACCCTGGCGCACGTCTCGGGGGTGGCGCAACAGGACTCAGGTCGTCAGATGACTCGGCGCCCACACTGCCCGCAGCCTGCCTGGACAGGAAGGAAAAGCCGAAGGCCCCCGCGTTGCGGGGGCCTTCTCTCGGTGGACCTGAGGGGAATCGAACCCCTGACCTCCTCGATGCGAACGAGGCGCGCTACCAACTGCGCTACAGGCCCTTGAACCTCGAAAACACTATCACGGTTCGACACCCGCTCCGAATCGCCGAGGCCCCGCGAGAGGCCTATTCGCCGGCCGCGCGACGGGTCAGCAACTGCCGCACGTGCGCCTCGATCTCGGCGTCGTCGACGTACCCCATGCGGGCGTATTCGGACTCGACGGAGGCCGTCCGCGCGGTCCGCGCGACGTCGATCGACGGCGGCTGCTGCGCCGCCGCACGAGCCGCCATGGCCTCTTCGAGGGCGGCCTGACGGAGCGCCGCGCGAGCGGCTTCGCCGTCCAGCACCGCGGCCGCCCGCGAACCCGCCGACGCCGTGAGCGGACGGGGAAGGTCGCGGGGCGCCCACTCGCGCTGCTCGCGCTCGAGGGCCACATCCTGCAGTTCCGCGATGCGGCGGGGCGCAGCATCCGTCGCCCGCGAAACGGCACGTGCGGCGACGCGGGAGAGACGGTGAAGGATGAGACCGGATGCCGCCACCAGGCCGACTCCGGCCCACATCAGGGTCTGCGCGCCGGCGGTGATGGTCTCGTACACCCCCCACACGGCGATCCCGAGGCCGATGACGCCCGCGAACGTCGCTGCGAGGCGGAACCAGCGTCGTGCGCGCGCACGACGCGCCACCGGAAGGGAACGGACCGACGCGAGGTCGGAGCGTGCGGCGGCGGCAGCCTGCGCACGCTCGGCACGTGCCCGCTCCAGATCGACGCGCGCGGCGGCCTCCGCGGCGACCCGGTCGGTGCGTGCGCGTTCCACGCCGAGGCGGGCGGCGGCCTCCGCGGCCTCGCGCTCACCCTTGGCGATCTCGAGATCGACGCGGGCGCCCTCGAGAGCCGCATGCTCGCGCTCGGCCAGGGCCCGCTTCGCGAGCTTCTGCTGTGCGGCCGCCGTGCGGGCGTTGAGCTCGAGCCGCACCTCTTCGGGGGTCTCGCTCGTCTCGGCGAGCACCCGGAGTGCCTGATTCAGGCGGACGGCGTTGCGCTCGGCCGCGTCGAACTGGCGGCGACTGTGCCATGACGGCAGCAGGTACACCAGCCACAAGGCCACGGCGACGAGAACAATGACTCCCCCACCCCACACCTGCCCGCCCATGGTCACCACGGTAAGCGACCGGACGGCGGTGTCCCGAACATCCGCGCGCGTGTCACGCAAGACGGATTATCTCGCGTTTCAGGCACGGCGATGCGCGGCGGCCCGCCATCGGGGGTGGAGAACGGCAACCGGACGACCTAGGCGTGCAGCCGGTCCGCGGGCGGAACCGTGGCCGCATCCTGAGGAACACGACCCGACACCCAGCGCTGGAGCACGCCCTCGGGGACGTCCTCTCGGACGAGGGCGAACGCGTAGTGGTCGCGCCAGTCCCCGTCGATGTGGATGAACCGGCGGCGCAGCCCTTCGTAGCGGAAGCCGAGCTTCTCGACCACACGCAGGCTGGCGCGGTTCTCGGGACGGATGCAGATCTCCATGCGGTGCAGCCGCAGTTCCGAGAAGCAGATGTCGGTCGCGAGGGCCACCGCCGTCGGAGTGATGCCGCGCCCGGCGAACCGCTCGCTCACCCAGTACCCGATCGTGGCGGACGCGAGCGAGCCCCGGGCGATGCCCCACACGTTCAGCTGGCCCGCGACCTCACCGTCGGACTCCATGACGAACGGCACGCCGACGCCGTCACGGTACTGCTGCAGCAGCCGGCGGATGCCGACGCGCATGTCGAACGACACCGGCCCATCGGGACTCGTCGCCTCCCAGGGGCGCAGCCAGCCGCGGTTCGAGAGCAGCTCGTTCTGCAGCAGGCGCGCGTCGCGCTGGCGGACGAGCCGGATCGCCACCGAGCCGTGCCTGCGGGGAGCCGACAGATCCACGAGACCCCCTCGAACGGGCGGCGTCAGAGGTTCGCCGCGAAATCCTTGAACCAGGGACGCAGTGCGGGACCGAGATCTTCGCGATCGGCCGCCAGCTGCACGATGGCCTTGATGTAATCCACCCTATCGCCGGTGTCGTAGCGACGGCCACGGAAAACCACGCCGTAGACGCCGGGGCCATCGGGGTCGGTCGCGAGCTCCTGCAGGGCGTCGGTGAGCTGGATCTCGCCGCCCTTGCCGGGCTCGGTGCGCTCGAGGATCTCGAACACGTTCGGCGAGAGCACGTAACGGCCGATCACCGCGTAGTTCGACGGCGCGTCCTCCGCCCGGGGCTTCTCGACGAGCCCGTTGACCTTCACGATGCCGTTGCCGTCGGTGGACTCCACCGACGCGACGCCGTACAGGTGGATGTGCTCGGGGTCGACCTCCATGAGGGCGATGATCGCGGCTCCGGTGCGCTCGTGCTCCGCGATCATGGTGGTGAGCAGCTCGTCGCGCTCGTCGATGAGGTCGTCGCCGAGCATGACGGCGAACGAGGAGTCGCCGACGTGGGCCTTGGCCCGCAGCACCGCGTGACCGAGGCCCTTGGGCTCTCCCTGGCGCACGAAGTGGATGTCGGCGAGATCGCTCGACTCCAGCACCCGGTGCAGGCGGTCGGTGTCGCCCTTGTCCTTCAGCTTCTCCTCGAGCTCGGGGACCGAGTCGAAGTGGTTCGAGATCGCGTTCTTGTTGCGCCCGATGATCACCAGGATGTCGTCGATGCCCGCCTGCGCCGCCTCTTCGACGACGTATTGGATCGCCGGCTTGTCGACGACGGGAAGCATCTCCTTCGGCATCGCCTTCGTCGCGGGGAGGAAGCGGGTACCGAGGCCCGCAGCGGGGATGACTGCCTTGATGGAGGTGTGCGCCATGCTGAGAGTCTAGGTGCGACGATCAGGGCTTCTCGCCCGAACGGACGGTGTGCGATACTGCGCGCCGTACAATCGACACCATGTCCGACGCCACCGCCGATGCCAAGCGCGCGCTGCGTGCCGAGCTCCGCGAACGACGCCAGCTCATCTCGCCGCAGGCGCGCGAAGCCGCCGAGGCGGGCATCCACGCGCAGCTCGACTCCCTCGTCGCCGAGCACGGCGCCCGCTCGATCTCCTGCTTCCTTTCCACCACGGCCGAGCCGGGCACCCGCTCTTTCGTGGCGGATGCCGTGAGCCGCGGCATCCGTGTCCTCCTCCCCGTGACCAGGGCCGACGGCCTGCTGGACTGGGCGGTCGCCACCCCCGAGGGCGACATCGC
This sequence comes from Microbacterium sp. NPDC056057, assembly GCF_042266945.1. NCBI lineage: Bacteria > Bacillati > Actinomycetota > Actinomycetes > Micrococcales > Microbacteriaceae > Microbacterium > Microbacterium sp. NPDC056057. The sequence continues at coordinate 208,194 of NZ_JBHJWS010000004.1, read as the reverse complement.
CGAGGGCATGTACGGACTGCCGGAGCCTGTCGGGGAACTGCTGGGCCCGATCGCGGTCAACGACGTCGACCTCCTCGTCATCCCCGCCGCCTCCGTCGACCGCACCGGGATGCGGCTCGGCTGGGGACGCGGCTTCTACGACAAGACCCTCGGGTCGATGGAGCGGTGCCCTCCCGTCTACGCCGTCGTCTTCGACTCCGAGTTCGTGGACGAAGTGCCGAGCGACGAACTCGACGAGCGCGTGACGGGCGTCGTCACACCCACGCGCACCATCACCCTCGCGCCCACGCGGCGCTGACACCCGAACCGAGAGAACCATGCCCACCTACGCCTACGCCTGCAAGCAGTGCGGTCACCGCTTCGACGCCGTGCAATCCTTCGCCGACCCGACCCTGACCGAGTGCCCGGAGTGCGGCGGGCCGCTGCGCAAGGAGTACGGCTCGATCGGCGTCACGTTCAACGGTTCGGGCTTCTACCGCACCGACTCCCGCGCGGGCGCCAAGCCCTCGGGCTCGGGATCGGGCGGCGGAACGGATGCCTCGGGTGGCGCGTCCTCGTCGACTTCGACATCATCGAAGACCGAGGCGAAAGCCTCGCCCGCGTCGTCCGGAGCCTGATCCTCCGGCGCCCCAGACGCGGAACGACACCCAGGGGGTACACGTGATCAAGGGCTTCAAGGAATTCATTCTCCGCGGAAACGTCATCGACCTGGCGGTCGCGGTCGTCATCGGCGCCGCGTTCACGGCAGTCGTCAACGCGATCGTCTCGAGCATCATCAACCCGCTCATCGCACTCGTCTGGAAGCCGGACGCCAACGGCACCATCGGCATCACCGTGAACGGCCTGTGGGGCCCGGTGACCTTCCCGATCAGCGACCTCATCAACGCGCTGATCGCTTTCATCGCGGTCGCGATCGTCGTCTACTTCGTCTTCGTGCACCCCATGAACGTGCTCAAGGAGCGCGCCGCCGCGAAGGCCGGCATCACGCCCGCCGACGAGGAGCCGAAGCTCCCGACCGAGCAGGAGATCCTGGTGCAGATCCGCGACATCCTCGAGAAGCAGGGCACCGCGCCCCGCGCTCAGTAGTGCGGCGGGACGTCGCGTCGCAGGCGCTCATCGTTCGGACCTGCTGAATCGGATGCCGCGTTCCCCTGGCCCTTGCGGCCCGTCGGGGGCGCGGCATCCGTCTTCTCGTCGGCCGGGATCGGCTCGCCCGTGGTCCCCGGCGCGGGCGTCAGCTTCGCGCGACGGGCGCCCTTGACGCGCTCGATCCGCTGCCGGTCACTCGAGGACATCGATGGGCTGGGTCTCGTTGTCGACCCGGGGCGCGTCGGGCGGCACGCCCAGCATGGCGGCGATGCGCTGCGCGACATCGGCCGGGTCGCGGTACAGGTCGAACGAGTGCACGCGCACGTAGTGCCAGCCGAGGCGCCGCAGGATCTGCGGGCGCAGCCGCAGCGACTCGCGCAGCGACTCGCCGATCGTCTCGGGGTCACTCTCGACCACGACCGCCTTGCCGTCGTACTGCGCGACGAGCGGCAGCAGGCCGCGGTAGTGCACGTCGACGGACAGGCCCGCGCGGCGGAGCTCCCGGGCGAGTGCGCGCGTGAGCGGGTCGGCGAGGTCTTCGAGTCGCGCCTCGCGGGACCGGGCGGCGATGCCGCCCAGGATCGACATCAGCGTCGCGGCTCCGTACTCGAGACGGCCGTCGTCGAAGGCCGACGGACGGATCGACGACACGATGACCATCGACCGCCGCGCGCGGGTCATACCCACCGTGAGCAGCCGTTCGCCGTCGGGCGACGACAGGTCGCCGAAGTCGCTGAGCACCCGGCCGTGCTTCGTGAGGCCGAAGCCCAGCGAGAAGATCACTCGGTCGCGACTCTCGGCCACGGATTCCTCGAGCGTCAGCACCGCGAACGGCTCCGCGGTGTCGCGCGAGACGAAGTCGGCCACGTCGGAGCGTCCGGCGAACGCCGCCTCGACGGCGGCGCGGATGCGCTCGGCGTGCCGCACGCTCGCGGTGACGACCATGAGCGATTCGGTGCCCCGATTGACGGCGTGCTCGACGACGAGGGTCACGACGCGGGCGACCTCGGAGTCGGGGCTCTCGACGGCCCCCGTGATCGGGTCGGGGGTGCCGTGGCCGCCCTCGACGTAGTCGACCGCGAGGCTGCCGCGCCCGAGGTACGAGCCGGCCCACGGCAGCGACACGAGTTCGCCGCCGTAGAACGCGTCGTTCACCAGCGCCGCGAGGTCCTCACCCCCGGCCCGGTAGCTGCGGGTGAGCGTCTCGACGGGCAGCAGCTCGGCGAGACGCTCGAAGACGCTCGTCCCGTCGAACGGCGCCTCGTCGTCATCGGCGTCGGCCGGCGCGCCATCGCCGGTGATCGAGGGGGGCGGCACGGCGGCCGACATCGCGGACCCTGCCGAGACGCGGAACGGCGTGGGCTTCTGAGTCACGGGGTCGCCGAACGCCACGACCTGCCCCGCGCGGCGGAGCGCCGGGGAGGCTTCGGCGAGACACAGGGCCCCGGCATCCGCCAGCACGACGACGTCGAACTCGACAGTCTCGGGGATGCGGGGTACCTCGTAGGGCGAGGCCAGCCAGACGGGGGCCACCGTGCGCGAGAGCGTGGGCGCCACCGCCGCGAGCTCGGCGGGCGTGATGGCGCCGCGCTTCAGCGCCTGTTTCAGCCCGTCGGCCTCGGAGCGGTGGTCGACGATCCCGATCCGCCACTGCGTGGCGAGATGGGAGGCGAGGAGCGGACCGGATGCCGCGGCATGGGCCTCGTCGACGAGCCGGAAGTCGCGCTCCAGCCGGTCGACGACGGCGGTGTTCGCGCCGAGCACGGCACGGTCGGTGCGCAGCAGCAGCTCGAGCGCGGACTGCCACCACGCGTACTCGAGCTCGGCGGCCACCTCGTCTTCGGGCACGTGGCGCACCGACAGCTCGAGAAGGAGCGGCTCGAGGCCCATCGCGGCGAGCTCGGAGCGCAGCGTCGCGCGCTCCTTGAGGTTGTCGAACACGTCCGAGTCGGCGGCGAGGCCGGCGAGGGTACGAACGAGCTGCTTCACGGGGAGGGTCGAGAGCCGGTCGGCGCCGGTGCGGCCGAGGACGGCGTCCACCTCGCCGAGTTCGGCGTCGACGCGCTGCCAGGCGACCTGGACGTCGCCGAGACCGAGGGGAACCTCCGGGGTCACGCCGACGTCGACGTAACGCTGCCACTCGGTGCGCTGCTGCTGGATCTTCACCAGCGCCTCGTACATGTCGGGCACGTGCACGCCGGGGCGCAGGTACTCGCGGGAGAGGCGGCGGAGGCGGCGCCGGTTCGCGCCGTTCATCTCCGGCGCGTCGCGACGCGGCGCGTGCGCCTGGATGAGCTCGGCCAGCGGCCGCTCGAACACGGTGAGGCTGAACTTGTCGAGCGAGTCGCGGATGCCGCGCAGCAGGCGCAGGTACACGCCGAGCTCGGCGACGGTCTGGAACGGGCGCATGCGCGTCTGCGCGATGAGCTCGTAGCCGCGCTCGAGCAGCGTCGGCACGTCGCTGCGGTGGAGCTTGCCGGCGAGCGCGTGCGCCCCGCGGGCCTCCTCCACGGTCGCGAACGTGACGCCGTACCAGGGCGAGTCGTCGGGGCCGAAGCGGAACTCGCCGAGTCGCGCGGCGGCGGAGAGCTTCGCCGCAGCATCCTTCCGCGTCGAAGCGAGGCTCGCCAGGGCGTCCGCTTCGAAGCGGGCCTCGGTCGCCGGGGCGACGCCCCGCTCGGCGAGTTCGGCGAGCTCGCGGAGGATGTCGAGCACCGACACGTCGAAATCGGGGTGCTTGGCGGTCACGGCCGAGCGGTAGTCCCGGAGCACGCCCCGCAGCCGCACCAGCGCGTCGTCGATGTCGGAGACCTTCGGCGCCTCGGCCTTCTCGTTCCGGCCGATCGCACGGATGAGATCGCGCTGCAGTCGGTCGGGCGAGACCGCCAGGCCGGGAAGCCCGATGCCCGCGAGGCGATGCCGCACGCCGTCGAGCGTCGACCGGCGCGCGCTCACCACGAGGACGCGCTTGCCGTCTCGCACGAGCGCGCCCACGGCGTTGATGACGGTCTGCGTGCCGCCGGTGCCGGGCAGCGTGTGGATGACGAGGGACTGGCCGTCGGCGACCCGAGCGAGCACGCGCTCCTGCTCGGAGTCGGCGTCGAGGAGCAGCATGTCGGCGGCGGGGGCACGGTCGTCGGGGCTCGTCGGAACGGGTCCGTCCCGGCGGACCGTGAGCGATTCGCGGTCGGCGACGTGACCGGCGAGCGCGTTGAGCACGCGGTGGTCGAGATCCGAGGCATCGAGCGCCATGTCGCCGCCGACGTCGGCGAAGGTCGACACGAGCAGACGCGGCTTCACGGCGTAGCTGTCGATCGACGCGGTGAGCGCACGGATGTGGTCGATCACCGGCTGCGGTTTGAAGACGCCGCCCTCGTAGGCGAGAGCGGCGAGGCCGCCGGCGTCGATCATGATGCCGAAGTGCGTGCGCATCGCGCGGATCAGCTCGGGGTTGACCGCGAACGTCCCGTGCAGCTTGAGTTCGAAGTCGCCGTGGTGGCGCCGGATCGCGAGCGGGCGGAGCAGCACGGGTGCGCTCCACGTGATCCCGGCGACGCGCCAGGTCGCAAGACCGACGGCAAGGCGCACGGTGTCGAGACCGCGGGTCGTGCGCAGCTCCTGGTCCTTCGCGGTGATGCTCTGGGCCGCGAGCCGGGCGTTGCGCAGCGCGACCTCGTCGCGGAACAGGTTCGACAGCAGCGTCGACCGCCCGGTGATGAACTGGGGCAGGCTTCCGGGGTGCGCCTTCGTGATCTCGATCGCGGCATCCTGCCCGTCGACGAAGTGCAGCAGAGTCGATCGGCCGCCCAGGGCGGCGGACTGCAGCCGGAGCCGGTCGCGCTCGGTCTCGGCGACGTGCACGACCGTGACGTCGGGTTCGGCGAGACCCAGATCACCCGGGGTCACGTCGTACCCGCGCTCGGCATCTCCTGAGCCCAACACGGCGCTGCGTTCTGCTCGCCACACACGTGCCACCCTAGAGGCGACGTGTGCCCGGCTCTTGCAATGGACCTGAGTTTCGCGGTATTGGACCGCCGCGGAACAGGCCCCGGACCACGCCCTCTCCTCCCCCGCGGGCGTTCCGCGCGTCGTTCCCACAGATCCCGCCGACCACCGGCGACGGCGTCCCCGACCCGCGCCAGGATGGTCGCATGACCCCCGAGGATCCGCCCCGCTACCGCGTCCACCCGTCACCCATCGGCGACATCCTGATCGTCACGACCGACGACGGCATCGTGACCCTGCACCCCTTCGACGGTCCCCTGCACGCCGAGATCGAGCGCGTCGCCCTGCAGCTGCGCGCCCTCCCTGTTCCCGATGACGAGACGGAAGCCGCCGCCCCGGGTGCCGCCGACGTGTTCGAGAGCGCGGCGACGCAGCTCGACGAATACTTCGACGGCGACCGCGAAGAGTTCGATCTGCCACTGGATTGGCGGCTCGTCCGCGGCTTCACGCTCGCCGCGTTGGAGGCCGTGTGCGACATCCCCTACGGCGAGACCGCCAGCTACGGAGAGGTCGCGATCGCGGCCGGCATCCCCCGCGCCGCGCGCGCTGTCGGGACCGCGTGCGCCACCACGCCGTTCTCGGTCGTCGTGCCGGTGCATCGCGTCGTCCGTGCCGACGGCTCGCTCGGCGAGTACGGCGGGCGACCCGACGTGAAGCGGTTCCTCATCGACCTCGAGCAGGGGCCCACCATTCCGGCCGCGCCGACCACCGCCGGCGCCACCGAGACTCCGGTTCCGCACTGAGACCGAGCCGGTCGAGGCTGCGGGCGTGTAGGCCGCCCGCACGCCGCGAGGCCCGCGCGGCAGGGCGACGCCCGCGGGCCTCGCGAGCCGCGTCGACGACATGTCCGTCCGCCGGAGGCGATCCCCCCGACTGGTAAAGTCGACGCTACGAAAGAGGGCGGCGAGGACGCCGTCACGCCGGAAGCAGGTAGCCGTGGGCGCGTCTCTCCCACATCGCGCACCGGCCCCCGATCGCACAGGCGCGGGGGTCCGCATCGTCGTGGACGCGCTCGACGGGGATCCCGGCGACGCGCAGGCGCTCGATCACGCGGTGGCCGAACTCGTCCGTCGCACCCGATTCCCGGTCGCCTTCGGCGGACTCGCGCTCGGCGACGCGATCCACGTCACGTCCATCCACGGTGCCCGCACCCGCAACCTCCAGGGGCTCATCGTGGAGGCCTCTCGCGGTCTCGGCGGGCGGGCGCTCGTCGAGAAGCGTCCGCGGCTTGCGCTGGACTACGGCTCGTCACGCAGCATCACGCACGACTATGACCGCGCCGTCCTCGGTGAGGGCATCGCGACACTGTTCGCCGTCCCCGTCATGGTGGGCGGGCGTGCCCGCGGCGTCATCTATTGCGGATCGTGGGCCGCATCCCCCGTCGGCGACGTCGTCGCCCGCCCGGCCTTCGCGGTCGCGGAGGAGCTGTCGAGCGAGCTGCGCATCCGCGACGAAGTTCAACGGCGACTGACCCTCTCTCCCCCGCGCTCCGCACCGGTCGCCATGCCGGCGACCACGCGCGAGGAACTGCGCGAGACGTACGCCGAGCTGCGCAGCATCGCGGCGATCATCGACGACCCCGCCCTGCGCGCGCGCCTGGACCGCCTCGAGCAGAAGCTGGCCGCGCTCTCGCACGACGCATCGGAGCCGTCGGTCGAGCTCGACGTCCGGTTGTCGCCGCGCGAGATCGACGTGCTCGCCTGCGCGGCTCTCGGCTCGACGAATGCCGAGATCGCGGCGACCCTCGACCTCAAAGAAGGCACGGTCAAGTCGTATCTGCAGTCCGCGATGGCGAAGCTGGATGCCTCGACCCGGCACGCCGCGGTCGTCACCGCCCGTCGCGCCGGCATCCTTCCCTGACCTCCGCCGGCGGACGCCGCGGGCACGGGATCCGGCGTATCGCCGCCCGCGACCATTCCGGACAGTCGAGTCCGAATTTCCCTCGACCCCGAAATTCTCCTCGTGGGACGGCTGTTATCCACCGCCACGGAATTCATCAATAGGCTGCCGCGACAATTCAGCGTATTGTTCCCTCATGGCCCGCAGAATCGTTCACCAGCTCGTCGACGACATCGACGGAACCCTCTTGGAAGCCGGCGAAGGCGAGACCGTGCTGTTCTCGCTCGACGGCGTCGCATACGAGATCGACCTCACCGACGAGAATGCCGCCGCACTGCGCGGCGCTCTCGAGCGCTACACGAAGGCAGCACGCGCCGTCTCGTCCGCCCGCGCGACCTCGAGCGCCGCGTCTGCCGGCCGCAAGCGTCGCCGCAGCGGACAGCAGGATTACAGCGGCGTCCGCGAATGGGCGAAGCAGAACGGCTATCAGGTGTCCGAGCGGGGCCGGGTTCCGGCATCCGTCCTCGAAGCCTACGAAGCGGCGCACTGACGCACGGCGCCTCGCGGCCTTCATCGACGATTCGTCGCCGCTTTCACGAGCGTGAGAGCTGGAAGAGAATCTCGTCGACTTTCTCTTTGGCGTCGCCGAAGAGCATCTGCGCGTTGTCGCGGTAGAACAGTGGATTCTGGACGCCCGCGTATCCGGATGCCATCGAGCGCTTGAACACGATGACGTTGTCGGCCTCCCACACACGGAGCACCGGCATTCCGGCGATCGGGCTGGACGGATCCTCCGCGGCGGCGGGATTGACGGTGTCATTCGCGCCGATCACCAGCACGACATCGACGCCCGACAGGTCGTCGTTGATCTCGTCCATCTCGAGCACGATGTCGTACGGCACCTTCGCCTCGGCGAGCAGCACGTTCATGTGGCCGGGCAGGCGGCCGGCGACCGGGTGGATGCCGAACCGCACGTCGACCCCGCGCTCGCGCAGCTTCTGCACGAGGTCGGCGACGCCGTGCTGGGCCTGCGCGACGGCCATGCCGTAGCCGGGCGTGATGACGACGGTGGAGGCGCCCGCGAGCAGGTCGGCGGCGGCCTCGGCGTCGATCTCGCGATGTTCGCCGTACTCCTCGTCGCCGCCCTTCGGTGCCTCGATGCCGAACCCGCCGGCGATCACCGAGAGGAACGACCGGTTCATCGCCTTGCACATGATGTAGCTGAGGTACGCACCCGACGAGCCGACGAGCGCACCCGTGACGATGAGCAGGTCGTTGTTGAGCAGGAAGCCCGCGGCGGCAGCCGCCCATCCCGAGTAGCTGTTGAGCATCGACACGACGACGGGCATGTCGCCGCCGCCGATCGACGCCACCAGGTGCCAGCCGAGAGCCAGAGCGAGCAGGGTCACCGCGACGAGGAGCCACAGCTCCGGGGTGATCACGTACCAGACCGTGAGGGCGATGAACGCGACCAGCGCTCCGATGTTGAGCGCGTTCTTGCCCGGCAGCATGAGCGGCTTGGACGAGATGCGCGCCGACAGCTTGAGGAACGCGACGATCGACCCGGTGAATGTCACCCCGCCGATGAAGACGCCGATGAAGACCTCAGCGTGGTGGATGTCGGCGAGCGCCCCAGTCAGCCCGGTGTCGTACAGCGCGCCGTTCCAGCCGACGAGCACCGCGGCGAGACCTACGAACGAGTGCAGCAGCGCGATGAGCTCCGGCATCCCCGTCATCTGAACGATCCGCGCGCGCCACAACCCGATCGCGGCGCCGACGAGTACGGCGACGACGAGCAACGTCAGCCCGAGCGCGCCGGACGGCTGATCCCACGCGCCCGCCGCCACCAGGACGACCGTCGCGATGAGCGCGATCGCCATGCCGACGATGCCGAACACCACCCCACGACGGCTGGTCTCGTGCTTGCTGAGCCCTGCGAGGCTGAGGATGAACAGCAGCGCCGCGACGATGTACGCGGCGCCTGCGACCTGGCCGGCGACCGCGATCATCGGGTCTCACCCTTCTGGAACATCGCGAGCATGCGCCGCGTGACGGCGAAGCCGCCGAAGATGTTGATCGACGCCAGCAGCACCGCGACCGCGGCGAGGACCTGCACCGTGAGATCGGGAACCGTGATCTGCACCATCGCGCCGACCACGATGATGCCCGAGATCGCGTTCGTGACGCTCATCAGCGGCGTATGCAGCGCGTGCGCGACGTGGCCGATGACGTAGAACCCCACGACGATCGCCAGTGTCAGCACCAGGAAGTGCTGCGGCAGTGGCGGCGGCGCGAACGCGCAGATCGCGAACAGCGCGGCGATGCCGGCGACGATGAGGCCGGTGCGGGTGCCGGCCGACATCGTCTTCTTCGGCGCCACGACCGCCGGGGCGGCGGCCGCTGCCTTCGCCGGGGCGGCCGACACATGCACGGGCGGCGGCGGCCAGGTGACCGCGCCGTCCTGCACGACGGTGACCGTGCGCTGCACGACGTCGTCGAAGTCCAGGGTGAGCTCGCCGTCCTTGCCGGGGGTGAGCAGCTTCAGCAGGTTGACGAGGTTGGTCGCGAACAGCTGCGACGCCTGCTGCGGCAGCCGGCCGGGCAGGTCGGTGTACCCGAGGATCACCACACCGTTGTCGGTCACGACCTTCTCGCCGGCGACCGAGCCCTCGACGTTGCCGCCTTGACCTGCCGCCATGTCGACGATGACGCTGCCCGAGCGCATCGAGGCCACATCCGCCGCCGTGATCAGGCGCGGCGCCGGACGACCCGGGATGAGCGCCGTCGTGATGATGATGTCGACGTCGGCCGCCTGCTCGGAGTAGATCTCGGCCGCGCGCTTGTCGTACGCCTCGCTGGTCGCCTTCGCGTACCCGTCGGACGAGATCTGCTTCGCCTCCTCGGGCACGACGACCTCGAGGTACTGACCGCCGATCGACGCGACCTGGTCGGCGACCTCCGGCCGCGGGTCGGTGGCCCGCACGATCGCGCCCAGGCTGGAGGCCGCGCCGATGGCGGCAAGCCCGGCCACGCCGGCGCCGGCGACGAGCACCTTCGCCGGCGGCACCTTGCCCGCCGCCGTCACCTGCCCGGTGAAGAACCGCCCGAACTCGTGCGCCGCCTCGACAACCGCGCGGTACCCGGCGATGTTCGCCATCGAGCTGAGCACGTCCATCGACTGGGCGCGAGAGATGCGCGGCACCGCGTCCAGTGCGATCGCGGTGATCCCCCGCGTCGCGAGCGCTTCGACGAGATCCGGCCGCAGCGCCGGACTCAGCGTCGCGACGATCGTCGCCCCGTCCGCGAGCCGGTCGATCTCGGCCGGCGTCGGCGCGTTGACCTTCAGCACCACGGGCGCTGACCAGGCCGTCGCACCGTCGACGACGGCCGCGCCGGCCTTCGCGTACGCGGCGTCGGGGAAGGACGAGGCGGCCCCGGCCCCGGATTCGACGACGACGTCGTAGCCCAGGGCGATGAGTTTCGGGACGGTGGTCGGGGTCGCGGCCACCCGGGTCTCTCCGGGCGCTTCGGCGACGATGCCAATGCGGGTCATGCGTTCCTCTGGGTCGGGTGCGACAGCCTCGACTGCGGCGACAGGGAGGTCCGCGAGACCTCCTTCGGTGCTCGCGGCGACGCCTCCACCATGTCAGACCGCGCCGCAGATACACCGTGCATTGCGCCCCGACACGATGACAAGAATCACAGAATTTGCTCCCCGCGCACCACATTCCCGCTTCTTCCGCCGCGCGCTCCGGTCTGGCCGAACGCACATGCGCGCGCCAGGCGGTTCATAGCGCACGGCGAAGGTCGTCGTAAGTCGGACTCATATCCATGGAGGCATGGACAAGAAGAGCAGCGCGACCCAGGGCCCCCGCAAGCGTCGGGTCCGAAACGCCGTCATCGCCTCCGGTCTCGTCGTCGCCCTCTCGGGCGGCGCCGGGGCCGTCTGGGCGACAGACCGGTTCCTCGTCGAGCATGTCGAGATCGCCGACGTGTCGGAGTACGAGGCGCAGAACTCCACGGTCGACTCCACGGCGGATTCGACGACGGATGCCGCAACCGGCGCGACCGTGACCGACACGTCCTACTCGGACGGCGCCACGTCGATCGCGATCTCGACCATCACCGAGGGCTCGGGCTCCGACACCGTGACCTACTACGTCGCCGAAGTGACCCTGTCGGACGCGACCGCGCTGCAGAGCGCCTTCGCGAAGGACCAGTTCGGCGAGAACATCACCGAGCTCACCAGCCAGATCGCTGCGGACAACGACGCGATCTTCGCGATCAACGGCGACTACTACGGGTTCCGCGACACCGGCATCGTGATCCGCAACGGCGTGGTCTTCCGCGACGAGCCCGCCCGTCAGGGGCTCGTCTTCTACACGGACGGCCGCGTCGAGGTGTACGACGAGACGACCACGACGGCCGACGAACTGCTGGCCGACGGCGCGTGGAACACCCTGAGCTTCGGCCCCGCGATCGTCGAGGACGGCGCCGTCGTCGACGGCATCGAGACGACGGAGATCGACACGAACTTCGGCAACCACTCCATCCAGGGCGACCAGCCGCGCACCGCCGTCGGCGTGATCGACGAGAACCACCTCGTGTTCGTCGTCGTCGACGGACGCCAGTCCGGGTACAGCGCCGGCGTCACCCTCACCGAGCTCGCCGACATCATGATCGACCTCGGCGCCACCACCGCGTACAACCTCGACGGCGGCGGCTCGTCGACGATGTACTTCGACGGGGAGGTGGTCAACTCGCCCTCGAACGGCGGCGAGCGCGGCACGAGCGACATCCTCTACATCGCCGACGCCTCCGACGCCGACACGGAGTGACGCCGTGATCGTCCTCATCCCGGCCTACGAGCCGGGTTCGCGCCTCGAACCGGTCGTCGCCGGATTGTTCGCCGCCGACCCTGACGTCGAGGTGGTCGTCGTGGACGACGGGAGCGGTCCGGCGTTCGCGCCGATCTTCGCCGGCGTCGAGGCACAGGGTGCAACGGTGCTGCACCATGAGGCGAACCGCGGCAAGGCGGCCGCGCTGCGCACCGGTTTCGACCACGCGATGGCTGCGCATCCCGGTGACGACGTCGTCACCGCCGATGCGGACGGGCAGCACACGGTGCACGACATCCACCGAGTCTCCGTCGCCCTCCGAGAGGACGCGACCGACGGCGCCCCGACGCTCATCCTCGGCTGCCGGGCGTTCACGGGGCGGGTTCCGCTGCGATCGCGTGCGGGAAATGCAGTGGCCCGCGGAGTGTTCCGGCTCGCTGCCGGGTGGACGCTGAGCGACACGCAGACGGGGCTGCGCGGCATCCCATCGGAACGGCTCGCGTGGGTGCGCGACCAGCCGGGCGAGCGCTTCGCGTACGAGCAGAACGTGCTGCTGCGCTGCCGGCGCGATGGGGTGGCGACGCGCGAGGTGCCGATCGAGACCGTGTACCTCGACGGCAACGCGTCCAGTCACTTCCGCCCGATCGTGGATTCGCTCCGCATCATGCTTCCGCTGCTGCTCTTCGCGGGGTCGTCGCTGCTGGCGTTCGCCGTCGACACCGTGATGCTCCTCGTGCTCCACGCGCTCACCGGCCTGCTCGTGCCGTCCATCGTGGCGGCGCGCGTCGTGAGTGCATCCGTCAACTTCGCCGTCAACCGACGCGTGGTCTTCCGCGCCGGTTCGACCGGCTCACCCTCCGAACGCGGACGGATGCTGCGGCAGGCCGCCCGCTACGCCGTGCTGGCCGTCGCGCTCCTGGCCTCGAACATCGTGTGGCTCGATGCGCTCACGCGCTACGGCGTCCCGCTCGTCCTGGCCAAGGTCGCCACCGAGGCGGTGCTGTTCGTGACGAGCTACGGCGTGCAGCGGACCTTCGTGTTCGGCGCACAGCAGCCCCGTGCCGAACTCGTAAGCCGGCCTGACGCCCGCCATAGGAACCCCATAGCGACCGCGGCTCGAATGGATCACAGCGAACACCCCATCGGGAGGAACCCATGACCACCAGCGCGCTGATCCTGATCGGCATCGACCTGGCTGCCGCCCTCGTGCTGAGCCTCGGCCTGTACTACCGCCGGCACCACCGCCGCGACCTCGTCGTCGCGTTCCTGGGGGTGAACGTCGGGGTGATGGTCGTCGCTGCCGTCCTCGGCACCGCCGAGGTCGCCCTGGGGCTCGGGCTCGGCCTGTTCGGCGTGCTGTCGATCATCCGGCTGCGCTCGTCCGAGATCTCGCAACGCGAGGTGGCGTACTACTTCGCGGCGCTCGCGATCGGTCTCGTCACCGGACTCCCCCAGACCGATCCATGGCCCGTCGCGGCGCTCGTCGTCCTGATCCTCGCGGTGCTGTGGGGCGCCGACCACCCGGCGCTGCTCTCGCGGTCGCGCCACCAGGTCGTTCGCCTCGACCGCGCCATCGCCGACGAGCGCGAGCTGCGCGCCGAACTCGAAGAGCGTCTCGGCGGCACCGTGGCGTCGACCACCGTCCAGGAGCTCGACCTCGTGAACGACACGACGCTGGTCGACGTCCGCTACCGGATCCCGCGGGTGGCCGCGAGCCGAGCCACCGCGGCGAGCGCGCCCGAGATGCAGGGAGCGGCGCGATGACCGCCTTCGACCGGTTCGACCCCGTGTCGCTCGACGCGCTCGTGGCCGAGGCATCCCTCCTCACCCGCGTCGACAGGAAGTACGTCGTGCCGCGCGCGGGCCTCGACCCGGTGCTCGCCGCGCTCGACCCCGGCACCCGCGTGCTCGAGATCGACGGCGCGCGCGACTTCGCCTACGAGTCCGTCTACTTCGACACCCCCGACCTGCTGAGCTTCCGCATGGCCGCGCAGCCACGACGACGACGCTTCAAGCTGCGCACACGCAGCTACCTCGATACGGGCACGTCGTACCTCGAGATCAAGACGCGCGGGGCACGCGGCACGACCGTCAAGGACCGCGACGAGTATGACCCGCGGCACCGCGACCGGCTCACCGACGACGCCCGTGACGATGTGGCGGACGCGTTCGCGGCGATCGGGGTCGCCTCCGACCGGGCCGACGAACTCGACGCGACGCTGCTGACGCGCTACCGCCGAGCCACGCTGCTCGCCCGCGACGGAGCGGGCCGCGCCACCGTCGACACCGCGCTCGAGTGGATCGAGCCCGACGGGCAGGGCTTCGCCCTTCCCGGCCTCGCCATCGTCGAGACGAAGTCCGGCGCCCGGCCGTCCGATGTGGACCGCGCGCTGTGGCGGGCCGGTCACCGGCCCGCCACGGTGAGCAAGTACGCCACCGGACTCGCGGCGCTTCACCCGGCCCTCCCCCGCAACCGGTGGGCGCGGCTGCTGCGCGGCCCGTTCGATTCCTCGCACCGCACCGCGCCCACGACCCACCCGACCATCGCCACCCCCAAGGAGGACGCATCATGCCCCGCCAGCCCCAACCCCGTCGCCGCCTGATCCTCGCGGCCGCGCCTCTGGCCGTCGCCGCGCTGGTGCTCGCCGGGTGCGCGACGCAGACCGCCGCATCGACGAACACCGGGACCACCGACGACACGACCACCGAGACCGCGGCCGTCGTCGACTCCGACCTCAGCGCGGCGGCCGTGCTCGCCGCGAACGCCGACGTCACGGTCGTGAAGGACGACGAGTGGAGCGAGACGGATGCTGCGGGCATCACGCTCTCGGGCAGCACCGCGTCGAGCGACTCCGAGGCCGTGACCGTCGACGGCTCCACAGTCACCATCACGGAGGCGGGCGTGTTCCGGCTCTCCGGTTCGCTCGACGGCCAGGTGGTGGTCGCCGCACCCGAGGACGCGCAGGTCGTGCTGATCCTCGACGACGCCGAGATCGCGGCATCCGACTCCCCCGCCATCACCGTGACGAGCGCGGATGACGTCGCCATCTCGCTGGCGGCCGGCAGCGAGAACAGCGTCTCGGACGCGTCGTCGTACGCCGACGGCGCCGACGCGAACGCCGCGATCTACGCCGACGCCGACCTCACGATCTCGGGCTCCGGCGCGCTCTCGGTGTCGGGCAACGGCAACGACGGCATCACGAGTACGGACGACCTGGTCATCCTGTCGGGCGAGATCACCGTCGACGCGGCCGACGACGCGCTGCGCGGCAAGGATTCGCTCACCGTCGAAGGCGGCGCGCTCGAACTCACCGCCGGCGGCGACGCCCTCAAGAGCGACCAGGCCGACGACGCCACGCAGGGCTTCGTCGCGATCACCGGCGGCGCCGTGACGGCTGCGAGCGGCGACGACGGCATCGCCGCGGCGACGGATGCCGTCGTCACCGGCGGGACGGTGTCGCTGGCGGCGGGAACGGATGCCTCCACCGCGGACGACTCCCCCAAGGGAGTGACCGCGGGTGTCGTCGTCGCGATCGATGGCGGCGACATCACCATCGAGGCGGCGGACGACGCCGTCCACTCCGACGGATCGGTCGGCGTCCGCGGCGGAACCGTCACCGTGTCTGCGGGCGACGACGGCATCCACGCCGAACAGCGCCTCGAGATCCGCGACGGCGTCGTGACGGTCACGGAGTCCTCCGAGGGCCTCGAGGCGACGGACGTCGCGATCTCGGGCGGCACGGTCGACATCACGTCGAGCGACGACGGCGTGAACGGCGCCGGCGGAACCGCATCCGACACGCAGGGCGGCGGCATGGGCGGCGGTGGCGAGCAGGACACCGGCGAGACCATCACGATCTCCGGCGGCAGCGTGCGCGTGGCCGCGGTCGGCGACGGCCTCGACTCGAACGGCACGATCTCGATCACCGGTGGCACCACGGTCGTCAGCGGTCCGAGCTCGGCCGGCGGCCAGGGCGCGCTCGATTCCAACGGCGCGATCACGATCGACGGCGGCGAGGTGTTCGTCGCAGGATCCGTGCTCGTGGCGCCGACCGGTTCGCAGCAGTGGGTCGCCGCGACCGCCAGCGGGTCGGCGGGCGACACCGTGGAGGTGATGGATGCCTCGGGCACTGTGATCGCGAGCTTCGAGGCGGACCAGAGCTTCGGCGCCGTCTTCTACAGCGGCCCGGGGGTCGCCGACGGCGGGTCGTTCACGATCGCCGTGAACGGGGTGACGGCGGCGACGGTGTCGGAGGGGGTCAACGTGTCCGGCGGAGGCATGGGCGGCGGCGGCGGCGGTCGCCGCCCCTGATCCGCGGTTCGGTCGCCGCACGCGCCTGTTGCGGGCGGCGGCCGAACGTGGGAAGTCCCTCCGAATGCGGGCGGCACGGCGCGGAAAGGTTGCATCCCGCGGTCGATCTCGGAATCGTGGCCGGTCCGGAACCGCAAACGGAAAGGAAAGCATGCTTACGCTGACCCAGACCGCCGCCGAGGCCGTCGAAGAACTCGTCGCCCGGGTGCCCCTTGCTGAAGAGGGCGGTGTGCGAATCCGCGACACCGGGGGCTCGGAAGGATTCGAGCTGAGTGTCGCTCCTGCTCCGGCGCCGGCCGACACGGTCGTCACCGAGGGAGGCGCCCGTGTCTTCCTCGACGAGGGGGCCGCGGCCGCCCTCGACGACCGGGTGCTGGACGCCGAGCTGTCGAACGACGGAGCGGTTCGCTTCGCCCTCGGAACCCAGGGCTGATCGCAGCGCCTCGGGCCCCGGCATCCGTTATCGGATGTCGGGGCCTTCGCGTCTCCGCGTGGTCGTCATGCCGTGGCGAGCTGGACGTTGGGCAGTTCGCTGCCGTAGTGCGCACGCATGCCCGTCTTGCGCTCGAGGTCGTCGATGACGGCCGAGGCGAAGTCGATGCCGTACAGCGCAGCACAGGATCCGAGGCCGCCGGGCGAGAACACGTTGACCTCCATCAGCTTGTCACCCGCGATGTCGAGCCCGACGAGGAACATGCCGTCCGTGAGGAGCTTCGGGCGTACGGCGTCCACGAGGCCCAGCATCTGGTCGGTGACCTTCGCCGGCTCCGCCTTGCCACCTGCCGACATGTTGGACCGCACCTCCGCCTCGTTCGGCCGCCGGCGGAACGCGGCGTGCACCCCGTCGATCTCGAGAGGGCGGCCGTTCATGACGAACATCCGCACGTCGCCTTCCTTGGCAGCGGGCAGATACTCCTGGGCCACGACATAGCCGTCCCGGGCGATCGCCTCGACGATCTGCGCGATGTTGCGCTCCCGCTTCAGGTCGACCAGGAACACGCCCGAACCGCCCGAACCCTGCAGGGGCTTCAGCACGGCCCGCCCACCGAGCTCGTCGATGAACTCCCGCACCCGGTCTTCGTCGCGCGTGATCAGCGTGCGCGGGCGCACCACCTCGGGGAACTGCTGGAAGTACGCCTTCGACATGGCGTCCGCCAGGGAGCGCGGATCGTTGACGACGAGGACGCCGGCCTCCGCGGCCATCCGTCCGAACGCCAGCCCAGCCGTGCTCGCCCACGCCGTGTCCGCGGCTTCGGCCGCCGGATCGGCGCGGAGCATGAGCACATCGAAGTCGTCGAGCTCGGTGCGCGCCCTGGTCGCGGACTGCACGTCTTCGAGGTAGCGGTCGAGGGACCGGTACCGCTTGCCCTGGGACGCGGTCGCGGTGATCGCTGAGAGCGATCCGTCGGGTTCGTAGCCGAAGTCCCGAAGACCCATGACATGCACGTCGTGCCCGCGTGCGGCTGCGCTCATCGCGAGGCGCGTGGTCGAGTAGATGGGCTGTTCCGTGGCGATGTCGTTGACGACGAAACCGATTTTCATCTGGGCTCCTCGGGGGTGTGAAGGGCGTGGGCCGGTGAAGCCTGTGCGCGGTTCATGGGGATGGGTCTGATCGTCGCGCGGAGCCTATGCATTGACCAGCGAGACCAGGTCGTCGGCACGGGCGGCGTCGTGGATCCTGTCCGCGGTCGCCGCCTCCGAGAGATAGCGCGGCGTAAGGCGAGCGGGCGTGAGGAGCCCGCGGTCTGCGAGGTCCTGCACGAGGGGCAGGTCCTCGAGCGAGAACTTGCCGAGGAAGAGAAGGTCGAGCGCACCGCCGTGCGCCACGTGCTCCAGGAGCGCCAGCAGCCCGCGCAGATAGATGGCGTCCTTGGTGAACCCGCCGGCGCGGTACACCCGCATGGCGACACTGTAGGCGCTGCCCGCAGGCAGGCCGTGGCCGGTGAGCAGTCGGTGCGTCTCAACGAAGCTCGCGCCGCCGACCAGCGCGTGCACGGCCACCACCCGCGCCGCGAGCTGGCGCAGCCGAGAAGCCGTGAGCCCGCCGCACGCGATCTCTGCGAGGACCGCGAGGCCCTCCTGCGTCTCGTCGTAATGAGCGAGCCCGGCGCCGAGCATGCGGATGGGCTGTGCCAGGCCGTTGACCTGTGTCACGAGGTGCGTGCCCACTTCGTGCTGCAGCAGGGCATTGACGCGGGGACCGGCCACCGCCGCGTTCTGCGAGATGAGGAGCGTGTTGCCCTCGACCAGCACGCCCGAGACGTCGTCGCGGATCTCGGCGTGAAGCTCCGCGTCCGGGTCGATCGACCGGTAGTGGGCGATCTCCGCCTTCGCGGCCGCGAGAAAGGCCTCTGCTCCCACCGAGTCCTGCTCGAGCTTCCCGTGCGGGAGCCGGCTGAGCAGATCGTCCGCGGTGTCCACGAGCGCCGGCAGCACCGGCCCGTACTGCGCGATCGACAGCTGCAGGAACTCGGGTGTGTTGCGCGCGCGCAGCATCTCCACCCGCAGCGTCATCTCGCGCTGCCGGTTGCGCAGCAGCGCTGAAAGGGTGGCATCGGTGACGGTGTCGAGCGGGAGTGCGGCCACCTGAGCATCGAGCACTTCGGGGTCGACGTCCAGGCTCCGGTACTCGAAGACCGGGTCGACTTCGCGGTCGGCGAGGAACTCCGCACGGATATCATCCGCGTTCACCGGCGTCATCTCGAGGAGGAATCGCACCGTCCCGGCGAGCGACGACATCGCGTGGTCCGCCGCCAGGTCGGCGGCCGAGAACGCGCCCTTCTCGATGACGTCGGTCTCGGGCCCGCCGGCGTCGTGGACATGCGTCGGGTCGGTCGTCACGGTGTCGCCACCTCTAGAAGCGCCTCTTCGAGGGACGGAATGGTGGATGCCACGGCCCGGGCGAGTTCGTCGATTCGAGCGTGATCCGCCTCGCCGGTCCACTCGTCCATGAACGTCTTCTTGAACTCCAGCGCGAGCACGGCGGCCCTGCCCGGATAGCGAGCGTGAGTCCAGGCGGCGAGCTGCTGGCCGCGGAAACGCACGTTCTCACGCACGTCGAGCGGCCCCGCGGACGTCCCCGCCTGCGTGAGCGACTCGATGAAGGCGTCCGCCACGGATCCGAAGAGGTCTCTATCGAGGGATCCCGTACCGACGTTGACTTCGGGATTCTCGGCCCATGGGGCCTCAGGCGCGTCCGCCCCGTCGCGGCGGTGATTGTAGGAGTGGATGTCGAACACCACGAACGGGCCGCGTTCGGCGACGACGTCAAGTCGGCGACCGAGCTCCCCGTAGAACGCGTCGTACACCTCGAGCGATCCTGCGACGACATCCCGGTCGAGGGGCGGATCCCGGACGACCTCCAGCCCCCACGCCTCCTCCGCCGAACGGTAGACGGCCTTCTCGCGCGAGCGGTTCAGGTCGACCTCGAAGCGCGACCGATGCACCACGACGCGGGCCGGGACGAGTGCGCCGATCTCGTCGGTGTGCGGGTCTTCCTCCCGCAGCCGATCCTCGTCGGGCAGCACCAGCTCGGCCACGACCTCCGGCCGGACGTCATGCCCGTTGTGGATCGCCGTAGCGATGAACTGCCCGCTCCAATCGCCCAGGAATTCGAACGCGGGGCGCTCCGTAGTGACCATCAGCCCATTGTTTTCCCGGGCGGAGAAGGGCCTCAAGGGCTTGACAGGGCCCAAGAGCCCCCGTATCTCGCGCGCCATCGGAGTCGAGGCCGGTACACGGCACAACCCTCGCGGCTGGGTAGACTCGTCGGGCCAGCCTCTGTAGCTCAATGGAAGAGCAGTTCCGTCCTAAGGAAACGGTTGGGGGTTCGAGTCCCTCCAGGGGCATCTCCATTCTTTTATTGTTTTGCCCTGGGGTTTTTTCTTCGGCGCATAGTGTCCCGAACGGCGATTTGCCCACACACTTTCGGCGGATCGAGCCGGAGCGAGGCGGGCGCGGCGTCACAGCCAGGTCGTCGACCCACTGGCGCGCACCCGACACCGCGGTGTCGGGTGCTTCGTAGACCGCCCAGACGTTCGAGCCGGCGAAGAGGGTGTCCTCGGCCGCTCCGGCGTCCCACGCGGCGACGACCCGTCGGCCGAGAACCCCATCGAGGCGGTTACTCGCTCTGGCCGCACGGGTCATCTTGGACGTGTTGTCGCCATCAACGGGCGGGTGGTTGACCCGGCGCTCACCCGCTCACGAGGCGCGCTCACTTGGCAGTGACGTTGAGCTTCACCGCCTCCGTGACGAGGATCTTGATCGCGGCGTCATCGACCGGGCTTGCTTCGGTGAAGTCGATGGCTCGGACGACCTTGCTGTCTAGTCGCGTGTTGAACAGGTCGTTGGGAGCCATTCGGGCGCCCTTGCTGAACGTCAACCGCACCGTGTTCTTGAGCACGTCGATGAAGCACACGTCTCCGTCGTGGGTCCAGAACGCCACCCCCTCCGGCTTGGACGGCTTCTTGTACTTGACCACCTCGACAGCATCAGGATCGGCAGCCCTGATCGCGGCCCGCAGCGCGCCCAGCGTCTCCCGCTTCCAGCCGTCCTGCTGCGCGATGATGTCATCGATCTGTTCCGAATCCGACTTATCACTCATTCGCGAATACTCGCGAACACATCCACGGAAATCAATCACTGAGACCGGCTGCTGCGCATCGGACAGCGACGAGTCCCAGCCCGGAGCAACCCGCCCCTCGCACGCACACGGCTGACGGTCGTACGCTGACCGCGTGAGCGAGGGACCCGAAGTCGACATCCGCGGCGGGCGTCGCGCGCACTGGCTCGAGCTGGTCTTCGACCTCGTCATGGTCGGCTACATCGGGCAGGTCGCGCACTTCTTGCACGGCGACCCCGGGTGGACGCAGGTGCTGGTGTTCTTCGCCCTGTTCGCGCCGGCGTGGTGGGCCTGGGTGAACATGACCCTGACCCTGAACCTCTTCGGAGCCCACGTCACCCCGGTCGTCTGGGCCGCCGTCACGGTGGCGATGATCGCCATCGGGATCATGGCGGCCGCGGTTCCGGAGGCGCTCGGCGAGCGCGCCTGGGTCTTCGCGGTCGGCAACGCGCTCATCCGCCTCGTGTGGATGCTGCCGTGGATCGCGAAGCGGCGCACCATCGGCGTGCCGCTCTGGCGTCCGATCGCCTTCAGCGCGCTGCCGGCAACGCTCTGGCTCATCTCCGTGGCCGTGGCCCCGCCGGCCCGATTCGTGCTGTGGGCGGTGGCGATCGCGGTCGAGGTCGGGCTGCTGGCGTTCCTCGGGAGTCAGACCGCCTGGTTGCAGCGCACCCTGGACGTCGACCACCTGCTGGAGCGCGTCAGCCTGCTGGTCGTGATCGTGTTCGGGGAGTCGATCCTCGCGACCATCGCCCAACTCGACGAGCACTGGAGGCTCGCGTCGTTGGGGACGGCGATCCTGGCGTTCATCGCGATCTCACTGCTGGCCTGGGTGTTCTTCCATTACGCCTCCGGCTCGGCTGAGGCCGGTCTGCACAGGCTGCAGACCGCCGGCCGCATCGGTGCGCTGCGAGACGCGGTGATGTATCTGCCGTTCGTGCTGATCGCCGGTATCGCGTTGTTCGCCGCCGGCCTCGGAACCGCCGTCGCCGAGGGCGGACACACGCTGCCGGCCGGAGGCGCCGCCTGCATCGCGGGCGGAATCGCGCTGTTCTACCTGGCGAGCGTCGTGGAGTCGCTTCGCTACGGGGTGCGCTGGCGCGACGTCGTGCTGTGGGGGCTGCCCGGCGTCGCCTTGCCGTGGGTGCTCGTCCCCCTCTCCGCCGCGGTGACCGCTGCAGCGGTGGTTGCCGCTGTCGTCCTGCTCATCGTGGTGATGATCGGTCTCGCCGAACTGAACCGGCGTCGCATGCGGGCGGCCCGAGCGAGCAGCCTCGTGGGGTGATCAGGACGAATGGATGCCGCGGGCCTGGGCCCCGAGGCATCCATGACACGCTCTCAACGGGCTATACCGCCAAGAGCGCCGCCATCTGGGCCCGCGGCATGGGGCGTGCGAACAGGTAGCCTTGGCCGCGGTCGCATCCCATCGTCTTGACCTTCTCGAGCTGCTGCGGGGTCTCGATGCCCTCCGCGACGACGCGGATGCCGGCCTCGTGGGCGACGGCGATCGCGGCACCCATCGTGCGTTCAGCCGCAGGGGAATCGTCGATCACGAGAGCGCGGTCGATCTTCAGCTCGGTGGCGTGAAGCCGCTTCAGCTGCGTGAGGGAGGCTTGTCCGGCGCCGTAGTCATCGATCGCGATGCCCAGTCCCAACGCTCTCAGCCCATCGAGCCGTGCGACGACCGCCGACACGTTGCCGATCCGGCGCCCCTCGGTGATCTCGAGCGTGAGTCGCCGCGCGGGACGGCTGATCCTCTCGACGAGCTGCCCGAGCCACGTGGCGAAGGCAGAATCCTGCAGCTGTGCGGGTGACACGTTGACCGAGACGTCGATGCCCCATTTGGCCATCACGGCGATCGCCTGCGTGGCCATGAAGCGGCCGATCTCCGCGATCATCCCGTCTTCTTCGGCGACCGGGATGAACTCATTGGGTCCGACGAGCCCCCACTCCGCATGATTCCACCGGCAGAGCGCCTCGACGGCGACCACCCGATTGCTCACCAGGTCGATCTGCGGCTGGAACCACGCGGTGATCTCCGAGCGCTCGAGCGCATGCGTCAGCGCTCTCGATATCTCACTTCTCACAGCCACGGCTTCTCGCTTCGGTGCTGGCCGGTCCCCCCGACCCCTGCTCCCCGTCGGCAATTCTCGCATCGGCGGCAGTTCGAAACGGCGTCTTGACGCCTGCCGACGTGTCGGGTATCCGGTGGGTGGCTCCTACGCTCTCGGGCAGCGTCGTGGTCGACCTGCGGCGAGTGCCGCGAAAGCACGGCCGCGATGTGGTGCGCTGTCGCCGGTTCATGAGAGGTTCGGTGACATGCTGCACGAGGATGACCGCGATCTGATGCGAGCCGTTTCCGTCTACCTGCACCGTGTCAACGAGCTGTCGGCGCGCGAGACCGTCCTCGCTCGCACTCCGCTCGGCGACCTCATCAGCGAGCATCTGGCGACGGATGCCGAACGCGTCTCCGTCGTGCAGGAGCAGATCTCGGATCACCGCCTGGTCGACGCCGACATCGCGTTGGAAGCCTTGTCCGCCGAAGGCGACGGCCGTCTCATCGGCGTCACCGGCGGTGATCAGCGCCACCACCAGGGGTTGTCCGAGTTCGTCAGCAACGGCCACGTCCGCTACGACGTCGGACCGGTCGACTACGCCGAACGTGCGACCGGACCGGACTCGAGCAGACGCGTCGTCTCACTCGGACTCCGCCTTCTGCGCTTCGAAGGCGCCCCGATCGCACTGGCTCAGCGCGCGGCCGCGCCCCAGTACGGCCGGCAGACCGCTCTCGTGGAGGTCATGGCCGCCGATGCCGCGCTCGTCACCCGATTCCTGGAGGCGCTCCGACGCACGATGGTGGAGCTCAGCGTGCTCCGCGGCCAGGTGCTGTCGTTCCAGCACACCGAGTACGGGCGCGAGGCCGGCGCCACGTTCGTGGCACGTCCCTCCGTCGCCGCGGAAGACATCGTGCTCCCCGACGGCGTGCTCCCAGAGATCGTCCAGCACGTCGTGACGATCGGCACGCACCGCGACGCGCTGCGAGGCGCGGGCCAGCATCTCAAGCGCGGCGTTCTGCTGTACGGACCGCCGGGAACCGGCAAGACGCTCACCGTCCGTCACCTGCTCAGCGCGACACCCGAGACGACCGCTGTGGTGCTGACCGGGTCCAGCATCCGGTTCGTCAGTGCCGCGGCTGAGATCGCCCGCACGTTCCAGCCCGCGATCGTGGTGCTCGAAGACATCGATCTCGTCGCGATGGAACGGCACGCCTCTCCTCAGCCGCTGCTGTTCGAGGTGCTCGACGCGTTGGACGGTCTCGACGGCGATGCCGATGTGGCCTTCATCATGACGACGAACCGCGTCGAAGCGCTCGAGCGGGCACTCGCCGAGCGCCCCGGACGCGTCGACCTCGCGGTCGAGGTGCCGCTTCCCGCCCTCGCTGAGCGGCGCCGGCTGTTCCGCCGCTACGCCCACAACCTGCCGTACAGCGACGCAGCATTGGACGCCGCTGCCGAGCGAGCCGAGGGCACCACCGGATCGTTCGCGAAGGAGCTGATGCGGCGCACCGTTCTCCGCGCGGCCCAGGACGAGCGCGAACCCCACGACGACGACCTGGCCGCCGAACTCACGCGCCTGATGGACTCTCGGGCGCAGCTGACCCGGACGATGCTCGGCTCCGCGACGGACGGGTCGTCGCCTGGTCCCCTTCACGATCACCAGACGGCGAGCTTCGGGTGGATCGCGGGCTCGTGACCGCCGGTGGCGACGACCGACGCACCGTGGTCGCGGTTCGACGTGCTGTGATGGACGGGTGACCACGCCCGAGAACGCCCTCTCGCTCACCATCGACGGAACCCCCGACTTCGGCAGTGAGGTGCTCAAGTCGCTGTACCGCATCACGGGACGCTCCACCGTCGAGCTGCGACGCGCGATCCGCGACGGCGAGCCCGTCTATACGGCGGGGCTGTTCGGCAACGATCACATCCAGGTCGTTCCTCGCCTCGAGAAGACCGCCGACTACCTCGACAGCCTGGGGATCCCGTTCATGGTCCACGAGTGGGTCGCCGGAGAGCGCGAGCAGATCTCGATCGACGTCATGCGGCAGATCATCCAGTCCGCCGACGGCGGATTCCACTGACGCTCGCCAGATCGCGCAGAGTCCTGCGTGTGGCTCGGGGAGCGTCTGAGATGACGCGCTAGGGTGGCAGCAGGCCGGGTTCCGCACCTTTCGGTCGCGTCGCACAGGCATCCCCAGTGCCGAGCCCTCCCCCAAGGGCGCGTGACGCGCGCGGACAGGCTGAGGTCCCTCGGACGCTACAGGCTCTAGCTGCAACGTCCGAGGGACCGTCCTTGCGCGGGGGGAGCGCAGGGGAAATCAGCGGCCCAGCCCCAGAGATCCCCAGTCCGGACGCCCGCGCTGTGATCAGTTCCCAGGATCACGGCAAGCAGTCCGTCGCCTCACCATAGCGCGTACACGGTGCGGGGGACAGCACCGAGCGACGTCATTTCGCAACGCGCGTTCACGCTCGCGGTCTCCCGCGGTTCCACACGGATGCACTACTGTGCACGTCACACGGACACACGCCGGAGAGGAGCGGGATGACTGCGACACCCGCGCCCGGCGCCGCCTCGAAGACCCCTTCCCGCTATCGCGGCATCGGGATCGTCCTCATCGGAATGAGCGGCGCGATCTGGTGGCCCGCATTCACGCTCGGGGCGTGGCACACTCCGTTCTTCGACCAGCTCCTGACCGTGTGGGTGGTCGCGACGGCCGGTTTCGTCGTGGTGCTGATCCAGCCGGCGCGGCCCCGCGTGAAGGCAGGCCGCGCCATCGCGCTCGCCATCCCGTCGCTGTGGCTCGTGCTGTCGTTCACCAGCGCCCCCGCCGCGGACGATCTCTGGGGCAACCTGTTCGATGTGCTCGCGGTCGTCGTCGGACTCGTCGGGATCCCGTTCACGCTGTGGGTGGTCGTGCGCACCGTGTGGCCCGACGTGATCGCCGACTATCCGCCGCGCGTCCGGCTCGGCATCTTCGCCATCGTCGCCGCCATCGCCGTCGCCTCATTCGTCCTGGGTCTCAACCAGAGCCGGTTCCTCACGTGCGAGGACTTCACGCTCAGCGGCAACTCCGAGCCGCCCGGCTGCGTGCATGCCGACGACTCCCCCACCCCCTGACGTTCACGTCCGGCGGCTAGGCGAGTCGCATCGTGGCCTGGGGTCCCGCGGCGAGCGCGGCGGCGGTGCGGACGATCGTCTGCTCCATCACCTCGACGGCCGCCGTCGGCGAGATGTCGGCGACGCGGGCGATGCTGATGGTGCGCGTCAGTGTCGGATCGGAAAGGCGCACCGACCGGAGCCCCGAGCGCTCGATGAGCACCATCGCGGGCACGATCGCGACACCGATCCCCCGCTCGACGAAGCGCAGCACGGCGTCCATCTCCGCACCCTCGATCACCGTGTACGGTGAAAGCCCCGCCGCCGCGAACGCCGCGTCGGTCGTCGCCCGAAGGTCGTACGTCGAGCTGAACGCCACCTGCGGCAGGCCGGCCACCTCGCCGAGACCGATGCTCTCTCGCGCGGTGAGCGGTGGTGCGCCGGCCGAAGAGATGACGACCAGCTCCTCGACGAGGAGCGGCGCGACGCTGAATCGCTCCGGGGACGCCGCACCCGACGTCGTGATCAACGCGAGGTCGAGCTCACCGCCGGCGAGATGATCCAGCAGACCGCGCGAACCGCTCTCCGTGATGTGCAGCTCGATCCCCGGATGCGCGGCGTGGAACACGCTCAGCACCTCGGCGACGAGGCTGATGCACAGGGTCGGGGTCGCACCCAGGCGCACCCGCCCGCGCTGGAGGCCCGCCAGCTCGTCGAGTTCACGGCGAACGGATGCTGCGTCCGCCAGCATCCGCCGCGCGAGGGGCAGCAGCGACTCCCCCGCGACGGTCAGGGTGCTGCCCGCTCGTGCACGGTGGAACAGCTCGGCGCCCAGACTCTGCTCGAGCGTCGAGATCTGACGGCTGAGCGACGGCTGCGCGAGGTGGAGCTCCTCGGCCGCGCGCGTGAAATTGCCGAGCTGAGCCACCGTGACGAAGGCGCGGAGCTGCTCGAGATTCATGAATATAGCGTATCGCTATCGATATGACAATGAATATGCATTGGAGTAATCGAAGAGAACTGCCTAGCGTGTCTGACGTGATCCCTGCAGAACGCCAGCTCTCCACCACCGTCCTCGTGATCGGCACCGGCGGTTCCGGTCTTCGCGCGGCCATCGAACTCGCCGAAGCCGGCGTCGATGTGGTCGCCCTGGGCAAGCGACCGAAGTCGGACGCCCACACCTCCCTCGCTGCCGGCGGCATCAACGCCGCGCTCGGCACCATGGATGCCGACGACAGCTGGCAGCAGCACGCCGCCGACACGCTGAAGGAGAGTTACCTCCTCGCCAACCCGCACACCGTCGAGATCGTCACGTCGGGCGCCGCCCGCGGCATCGACGACCTCGAGCGGTACGGCATGCCGTTCGCCCGCGAGGACGACGGCCGCATCTCGCAGCGATTCTTCGGTGCGCACACCTACCGTCGCACCGCGTTCGCCGGCGACTACACCGGCCTCGAGATCCAGCGCACGCTGATCAACCGCGCCGCGCAGCTGCAGGTGCCCATCCTCGACACCGTGTACGTGACGCGCATCCTCGTGAACGACGACGGCGCGGTGTTCGGCGCGTACGGGTTCGACCTCGAGGACGGCACGCGCTACCTGATCCACGCCGACGCGGTGATCCTCGCCGCAGGCGGGCACAACCGCATCTGGCGGCGCACGTCGTCGCGACGCGACGAGAACACCGGCGACTCCTTCCGCCTCGCGGTCGAGGCGGGTGGCCGCCTTCGCGACCCCGAGCTCGTGCAGTTCCACCCCAGCGGCATCATCGAGCCCGAGAACGCGGCCGGGACTCTCATCTCGGAGGCGGCGCGCGGCGAGGGCGGCATCCTTCGCAACGGCCTCGGCGAGCGGTTCATGCACAAGTACGACCCCGAGCGCCTCGAGCTGTCCACGCGCGACCGCGTCGCCCTCGCCTGCTACACCGAGATCAAGGAGGGCCGCGGCACGCCGAACGGCGGGGTCTGGCTGGATGTCTCCCACCTCCCGCGTGAGACGATCATGACCCGCCTCCCCCGCGTCTACCAGACGATGCTCGAACTGCAGATGCTCGACATCACCAAGGAGCCGATCGAGATCGCGCCCACGGCGCACTATTCGATGGGCGGCGTCTGGGTCCGCTCGTCGGACCACTCGACCGATGTCCCCGGTCTCTACGCGATCGGCGAGGCGTCCTCGGGACTCCACGGCGCCAACCGCCTCGGCGGCAACTCGCTGATCGAGCTCCTGGTGTTCGGCCGCATCGTCGGACAGGCGGCAGCCGCGTACTCCGCGGCGCTGCCCGCCCAGACGCGCTCGGCCTCGGCGGTCGCGACCGCGCGCGCGGAGATCGACGATCTGCTCGCCGCATACGGAACCGAGAACGTCCGGGCGCTCCAGCGGGCGATCCGCGACACCATGACCGAGCACGCCGGCGTGGTGCGCGACGAGCAGGGGCTGCTCACCGGCCTCGCGGAGCTCGACGCGATCGAGGCACGGATGGCCGACATCGGGGTGCACCCCGATATCGCGGGCTACCACGACCTCGCGCACGCATTCGACCTGAAGTCGGCGGCTCTCGCCGCCCGCGCGACGCTCGAAGCCGCGCTCGAGCGCCGCGAGACGCGCGGCTGCCACAACCGGAGCGACTACCCCGACATCGATCCCGAACTGCAGGTCAACCTGGTGTGGTCCCCCTCGACCGGAGTTGTTCGGGAGCAGATCCCGCCCATCCCCGCCGACATCGAGGCGCTCATGCGCGAGGTGTCGGTCGTCGGGAAGCTCGTCGAGTAGGCCGCCGACACGATTCCCCCCGGGTGACCCCGGACCCGCCGGATCGGCGGCGTCCGGGGTCTACCCTGACGGTTCCGACCAGGGAGCTGGACGGATCCGTCAGCGGAAGTCCCTCGCGCGGTGCTGCACGCCGACGCGGAGATCCTCGAACGCGTCGGCGATGAGGTTCGTCACGCCCTCGGTCGAGCGCTCGAGAATGCCGCGCGCGATGAGCGCCGGAGAGTCGCGCACGATGCGGCGGTAGCGGTTCCAGACGCCGAGGGAGCACACGATGTTGACGAGACCGTGCTCGTCCTCGAGATTCAGGAACGTGATCCCGGATGCTGTCGCCGGCCGTTGCCGGTGGGTCACGAGCCCCGCGACCTCGACGCGGCGGCCGACCTCGTGACTGCGCAGCTCGCGAGAGGTCAGGACGCCGCGCGCATCGAGCCCGGAGCGGTAGTGGGTGATCGGATGGTCGTCGGTCGAGATGCCCGTCGCCCACAGGTCGGCGGCGAGGCGCTCGTAGCTGGTGGGGTCGGCGAACAGCGGCGGCTGCACCGCGATGAGCGAGTCCGGCAGGAACTCGGGGCGGTCCTGCGCCGCCGACCCGGCGAGCCAGATCGCCTCGCGCCGGCTGAGACCGAGGCATTCGAACGCTCCCGCGGTGGCGAGCGCCTCGACCTGCACCGCGGTGATGCTGGTGCGCCGCACGAGATCGCGGAGGTCGCGGAACAGCCCGCCCGTCTCGCGCGCGGCGACGATGCGCTGCGCGACCGTCGCCCCGATCCCCTTGACTCCGGCCAGTCCCAGCCGCACCGCGAACCTCCCGTCGCGGCGGTGTGCGGCGGATTCGTCGGGCGCGTCGAGGTCGAAGAGCCCGACCGGCGGCTGCTTCCGCTCGGCGCACGAGTCGAGGCCGGTCGGCCCCTCCGCCCCGGTCGCTGAGCCTGTCGAAGCGCCGGCGACGGCCTCGAGCACCGCCTCGCTGCCCGAGAGGTGCAGGTCGGGACGGCGCACCTCGACACCGTGGTGGCGCGCGTCGCCCACGAGGGTCGCCGGGGAGTAGAAGCCCATCGGCTGCGCCCGCAGCAGCCCCGCGAGGAACGCCGCCGGATAGTGCAGTTTGATCCACGAGCTGGCATACACGAGCAGCGCGAACGACAGGGAGTGCGACTCGGCGAAGCCGAAGTTCGCGAACGCCTGGATCTTCGCGTAGATCGCGTCGGCCTCCTCGCCCACGAGGTCGTTCGAGGCCATGCCGGCGTACAGCTTCTTCTTCAGCGAGTCGATGCGCTCGATCCCGCGCTTGGAGCCCATGGCGCGGCGCAGCAGATCGGCGTCCTCGCCGGTGAGCCCGCCGACGGCCATGCCCATCTGCATGAGCTGCTCCTGGAACACCGGGATGCCGAGCGTGCGCTCGAGCACCGGCACGAGCTTGGGGTGGGGGTAGGTCACCTTCTCCTGTCCGAGCTTGCGCTTGACGAAGGGATGCACCGCCCCGCCCTGGATGGGGCCGGGGCGGATGAGAGCGATCTCGATCACGAGGTCGTAGAACCGGCGCGGCTGCAGGCGCGGGAGAAGCCCCATCTGGGCGCGCGACTCGACCTGGAACACGCCGATCGAGTCGGCGCGGCACAGCATGTCGTAGACCGCCTTCTCCTCCTTCGGGATCGTCGACAGCTCCCAGTCCTCCCCCGTCGAGGCGCGGATCATGTCGAAGCAGTACTGCAGGGCGGCCAGCATCCCGAGGCCCAGCAGGTCGAACTTCACGAGACCCATCCAGGCGGCGTCGTCCTTGTCCCACTGGATCACCGTGCGGTTCTCCATGCGCGCGTGCTCGATCGGAACGACCTCGCCCACCGGGCGGTCGGTGAGCACCATTCCGCCGGAGTGGATGCCGAGATGTCGCGGGGCCTTGAGCAGCTCGGACGCGAACTCCAGCACCTGATCGGGGATGTCGTGGCCGGCGCCGGTCTCGAGGAGGGCTCCCCATCCCTCGATCTGCTTCGACCACGCGTCCTGCTGCCCCGGCGAATGCCCCAGCGCCTTCGCCATGTCGCGCACGGCGTTCTTGGGGCGGTACTGGATGACGTTCGCGACCTGCGCCGCGCGGTCGCGCCCGTACTCCCGGTACACCCACTGGATGACCTCCTCACGGCGGTCGGAGTCGAAGTCGACGTCGATGTCGGGCTCCTCCTCGCGCAGGCTCGACAGGAACCGCTCGAACGGCAGGTCGTACGCGATCGCATCGACGGCGGTGATGTCGAGCAGGTAGCAGATGGCGCTGTTGGCGGCGGACCCGCGCCCCTGACAGAGGATGCCCTGGCTTCGCGCGAACTGCACGATGCCGTGGACGATCAGGAAGTAGCCCGGGAAGTCCTTCATCTCGATGACCCCGAGCTCCTTCTCGATGCGCGCCCGGTTCTCCTCCGTCAGGTCGGGGTACTTGCGCGGCACCGCGTCCCACACCAGGTGCCGCAGCCACGACATCGGCGTGTGCCCTTCGGGCACCTTCTGCTTCGGGAGCGCGGGCTTCGCCTTGCGCAGCGGGAAGGCGAGCTCGTCGGCGAGCGTCACGGTTCGGGCGACGGCATCCGGGAATCGCACGAAGCGCTCCGCCATCTCGGCCCCCGACCGCAGATGGGCACCGGCGTGCGCGGGCAGCCAGCCGTCGAGCTCGTCGAGACCGCGGTTCGCGCGCACGGCGGCGACCGCCGCGGCGAGCAGCTGCCGCTTCGGCACGGCGTAGTGGACGTTGTTGGTCGCGAGGAGCGGGAGGCCCCGCTCCCGCGCGAGCCCGACGAGCACGTCGTTGTCACGGGTGTCGAGCGGGTTGCCGTGGTCGATCAGCTCGACGTGCACGTTGTCCTTCCCGAACAGCGTCACGAGGCGGTCGAGCTCGCCGGCTGCCGCGTCGGGACTCTCGGCGAGCCCGCGGCGCACGGCGCCCTTGCGGCACCCGGTGAGCACCGCCCACTCCCCCGCCGCCTGCGCGGCGAGCTCCTCGAGGTCGTAGACCGGCCTGCCCTTCTCCGCCCCCTGCAGCTGCGCGTGCGTGATCGCCCCCGCCAGCCGGTGGTACCCCTCCTCGCCACGGGCGAGCACCAGCAGGTGCGCGCCGACCGGATCGGCCTCGCCGTTCTGCGGCTTCGGCAGCTCGAGCGACAGCTCGGCGCCGAAAACGGTCTTGAGCTGCAGCGACTCCGCAGCTTCCGCGAATCGGACGATGCCGTAGAACCCGTCGTGGTCGGTGACCGCGAGGGCATGCAGCCCCAGCCGCTCCGCCTCCTCGGCGAGCTCCTCGGGCGAGGAGGCGCCGTCGAGGAACGAGTACGACGAGTGCGCATGCAGCTCGGCGTACGGGATCGCATCGGCCGGGCGTTCGATCTCTGGCGCGACGTACGGCCCTCGCTTATGCGACCACGCGGGGCTGTCGCCACCGTCCGCGCCGACCGGCGGTGCGTCGGGTCTGCGACGGCCGCTCAGCACACGCTCCATCTCGGACCATGGCACGCCCGGGTTGTTGAAGCCCATCAGCCCGACCCCCTAGTCATAGGTGGCCTCCGCCGTCCAGGCGTCGCCGTCGCACACCAGCAGCCACGCGGACCCGTCGGCGTCGACGACCTGGAACCGGTGCGCACGGCGCGAGCGCGCGGCATCCCATCCGCGCTCCACCACCGGCCACGGCCCCGCCCACGCCTCGATCGCGCGACGGCGACCGCTCTCGACGAAGAGTGCGGGCACGGCCGAGACGTTGCCCCGCTCGTCGACGTCGACCAGCTCGCCGCCGAGCGCCCGCACGTCGACCGGCACCGGGTCGGCGAACACCGTCGCGGGCAGCGGGTCGGGCAGGCTCCCCGGCCAGGGTCGTGCGCGCTGCGCCGCGAGGCCCCCGGCGCCGGTCGCCTTCCGGTCGCGTTCGTCCTTGTCTCCCCAGGGCACGAGCACCTGGCGCTCGGCCAGCCACCTCCCGCCGCCGATCGCGGGGGTCAGCACGCCGCGGTGCCCGAGCATCGCCTGCACACGCGACAGCGCGTGGTGGACCCGCTCCTCGGGCCCGCCGCCGAACAGCGCCGGAGCGTGATGGGATGCCGCATCCACCGCTTCCGGCGAGATCCGCACGAGCGTCACCCCGCTGCGCAGCCCGCCGCCGGCCGCGTCGCCCGTCCCGACGTCCTCCGCGAGCTGCCACCGCACGCGGTCGACGACCGCCGAGGCGTCGAAGGATCCGGGGTGCAGCCACACCCTCTCGCTGCGCTCCCCGCGGTCTCCGACGAGTTCGACACGCAGCTCGGTGCAGACGAGGTCGACGGCGCCGAGACCCGCGACGAAGTCGTCGGCGGTGACGCGCATGGCGAACGCCACCTGATCGGCGATCTCGAGGGGCGGCTCGAACGCGATCTCCCGCTGCAGCTCCGGCGGCGGCGTGCGCGGCTGCACCGGTCGCGAGTCCCGCCCCGCGGCGAGCGCGTGAAGCCGGACGCCCCGCTCGCCGAACCGCTCTCGCACGCGATCGGTGGGCATCTCGGCGAACCCGCCGAGGGTCTGCACGCCGAGCCGGGCGAGGAGACCCACGAGGTCCGTCGCCTCCTTCGCCCCCGCCGCGCCGGTGCCGAGCAGCGCGGAGGCGTCGAGCACCGCGACCGGCAGCGGGGCGAGGAAGCCTGCCGCACCACCGGCGGGCACGACGAAGACCGGATCTGCGGCATTCGTGCCACCGCGTGCCGCCTGCTCCGCGGTGAACGGCCCATCGGCGATGCCCACCCGCACCCCGTCGAGCCCTGACTCGTGGAGGGTGCCGATCAGCATGCGGGCGGCCTCGACCTCGCCGCCGTAGTACCGCGCCGGACCACGCGCGCGCAGCGCGCACAGCCCCGGACGCACCAGCTGCACCCCGGGCGCCCTCTCTTCGATCAGCGACACGACCGGGGCGAATGCGCGGTGATCGCGGGCGGTGTCCGCGGTGACCAGCGTCAGCCCGGGACACCGCGCCTGGGCATCGCGTCGGCGCTGCCCGCGGCGCACTCCCTCCGCACGCGCGGACGCCGAGCACGCGACCACGAGGTTGCGTTCCACGACGGCGACCGGGGGCTTCGCCTCGAACTTCTCCTGCGCCGCATCCGTGCGAGTACCCGGTCGCGGTCCGACCGCGTCCTCGACAGCCGCGGCCGCACCCGCCTCCCGCTCGAGAGCCGTGACCGGCCAGTCGGGGAACCAGAGCACGAGGCTCCGGACGGGCGTACCCGGCGTCATGTCACCCCACCGCTCTGATCTGTCGCGCGAAGGACTCCGCAGACTCGGCCGAGGGCAGCACCTCGACGCGCCGCATGCGTTCGGGCGCGGCGGAGACGTGCCCCGCAGCATCCGGAAGCATCACGCGCGCCCGCCGTGATCGCGGCCAGCGCCGACTCGACGATGTGAGCGTCACCTCTCGGCCGGAGAGATACCCGTGCCCGCGGCCGACCCCCTCCCATGTCGGCTCGCCCACCTCGATCACGGCCTCGGCCTGCGGCCACGGCCCCTGCACGAGAAGCACCGCACCGCGGTCGCGCAGCCGTGCTGCCAGGCGCGCGATCTCGCCGTCGGCCGCCCGCCCCGACGGCCGTACCGCGACCACCGGCAGCACCTCGGCGACGGTCGAGGTCACCGCGAGCCAGCGCGCGCCCGGGTCGGGGATGAGCACGAGCCGCGACAGATCGACGCCGAGCCCCTCCGCCGCCTCGGCGCCGAGCCGCGGCATGCCGATCACCCCGCACCACGACCCTGCCTGCGACGGCTGTGCCAGCAGCGCCAGCAGCACCGACGTCGAGCGCGGCAGGGAGTATGCAGACCCGGGGCGCAGACCGCCCCCGGGAAGCAGCGAGGCGAGCGCGGGATGCACCGGCAGCACCGGCGCGTCGAGTCGTCGCCCCTGCACCCGCTCGACCTGGGCGCGCAGCTGCGCGACGGTACCCAGCGAAGACGCGCCGAGGGCGGCGGGATCGGAGCCCGTCGGCCTCTGGTCGGCGGTCTCGTGCACGTGCTGTGCCGTGAGCTGCACGATCGCCCTCATTCCCACATTCTAGAACGCATGTTCTAGTCTTTCAATCGCTGTGAACGAGAGTAGTACCGGGTTCCGACAGTTATGTTCGAGGATTCTTCTTCCGCCGACCCGGCGTCAGCCTGTACCCTCAGGATCCATGAGCGAGCCGCGGATCCCGAAGAAGGCCTACGAGCAGGAGCTGCGGCGCCTGCAGGCCCAGCTGGTCGACATGCAGGCCTGGGTCCAGGCCAGCGGCGCACGCATCGTCGTGATCTTCGAGGGCGCGATGCCGCGGGCAAGGGCTCCACGATCAAGCGCGTGTCGGAGTATCTGAACCCGCGCGTCACCAGAATCGTCGCTCTCCCCACTCCCACCGAGCGCGAACGGAGCCAGTGGTACTTCCAGCGCTACGTGCCGTACCTGCCCGCGGCAGGCGAGATCGTGCTGATGGATCGCTCCTGGTACAACCGGGCCGGAGTCGAGCACGTGATGGGCTACTGCACCAATGCGGAGTATCACCGGTTCCTCCATCAGGCACCGATCTTCGAGCGGATGCTCGTCGAAGACGGCATCCTCCTGCTGAAGTACTGGTTCAGCGTCTCTCCGGACGAGCAGGAGGCGAGGTTCCGGTCGCGCGCCGACGACCCGATGCGCCCGCTGGAAGCTGAGCCCGAACGACGTGCTGTCGATCACGAAGTGGGAGGACTACTCCCGCGCCAAGGACAGCATGTTCGTGCACACCGACATCCCCGAGGCCCCGTGGTACGAGGTACCCTCGGTCGACAAGCGTCGCAGCCGCATCAACATGATCTCCCACCTGCTCTCGCGGATCCCGTACGACGTCGTCGACCGCGAGGACGTCGTCATCCCGCAGCGTCCGCCGTCCCGCGGGTATGAGCGCCCTCCGCGCAACATCGAGAACTATGTGCCCGACGTCGCATCCAGACTCCCCGACGCCGACCACCGCTGACGCACCGGACGATCGGCGCGACGCCGCGCAGGTGCCGCACCCACCACGATCCCGACGAGCACGAGGCCGACCCCCACCGCCTGCGGCACCCCGAACGCCTCGCCCGCGACCGCCACTCCGAGAACGACCCCGGTGACCGGATTGAGCAGGCCGACCACGCCGACCACCCCCGGCGACAGGCGTCGCAGCCCCGCGAACCACGCGACGTAAGCGAGCGCCGTCGCGACGAGCGTGAGGTACGCGAAGCCGAGCGCCGACGGCACCGTGAGCATCGGCGGTGCCCCCTCGACGAGCACCGCGGCCGGAAGCAGCACGATCGAGCCGGCGACGAGCTGCCACGCCGTCATCGGCAGCGCGGGAACGTCGGAGCCCCATCGCACCGTGAGCACGAACCCGATCGAGGAGGCGACCATCGCGCCGAGCGACGCGGCGACGCCCCACGGATCGGCGCCTTCCGCGTCGAAGCCCAGCATCACCCCCACTCCGACGAGTCCCACGGTCGCGCCCACGACGGCGGCGAGCCGCGGTCGGCGACGCAGCAGCAGCCACGCGAACAGCAGCATGCACGCGGCGGATGCCGACATCAGCGTCGCGGCCAGACTCGACGGCAGCCGCTGGCCGGCGACGTACACGAGCACGAAGAAGCCGCCGACGTTCAATGTGCCGAGCACGAGCGAGCGCCACCACCATGATCCGCGCGGAAGCCGGCGCGCGAGGAGCAGCACGATGAGCCCGGCCGGAAGCGCCCGCAGCACGCCACCCCAGAGCGGGGAATCCGCCGGCAGCAGGCTGTGCGTGACGACGTACCCGCTCCCCCATGCGATCGGGGCGATCGCCGTCACGAGGATCCACATCCATCGCTTATCTTCCATGGAAGATACTTTATCTTACCGGGAAGATAAGATGGGTCGCATGGCCGCCGACGACCGCTCCGCGCACGACGAACCACTCGACCGCGTCGGTGAGATCCAGCAGGAGTGGCGCCGCGAGCGCCCCGACCTCGACCCGTCGCCGCAGGGCGTGATCGGGCGCCTGCACCTCGTCGCGCTCGAGCTCACGGAGCGCCTCGTCGCGGTCTACGGCGAGTTCGGACTCAGCGAGGGCGAGTTCGACGTGCTGGCCACGCTCCGCCGCGCCGGTGCGCCGTTCGAACGCGCCGCCGGCGAGCTCGCCGACCACACTCTCGTCACCACGGGCGGCCTCACCAAGCGCGTCGACCGCCTCGAAGCCCGAGGGCTCGTCGAGCGGCGGGCCGAGGCATCCGATGCCCGCAAGCGCCTGGTGCGACTCACTCCCGAGGGGCGGGACCTCATCGATCGCGCCATCGCCGCCCACCTCGCGAACGAGCGCCGCATCCTCGACGAGCTCGGGACGACGGATGCTGCGGCCCTCGAGCCGATCCTCACGCGCTGGCTGCGCGTCCTCGACCGGACCTGAAGCCACACCGTCGACGAACGCATCTTCCCGTCACGGCCTCCGACCCGCTAGCGTGAGGCCGACCGTGGGCTCGCTCCACGAGACCTGCGAGGAGCCAGTCCATGGACGGTGCCGTTCACCCGAGCCTGCTCGAATCCGTGTCGGCGTGGGTGCTGATCGTGTCGTTCGCGCTGTCGCTCATCTACGAGTTCTGGCGGGCGACCGCCAAAGCGGGCGTCTCGCGGTACGACTCGATGCGGGCCTTCGTCCAGGGGCTGTGGCTGTACGTGCTCGCCACCGTCGTGATCGTGCTGCTCTTCCTTGGCGTGCCCTTCGCAGCCTGGATCGGGCTCGTCTTCTCCGTGCTCGTGATCCTGGTGTCGATCTTCTACTACAACCCGAAGATGATGCCGGCGCGCGAACCGGGCCTGTTCGACTGGTTCGAGGACCTCGTCTACACCGGGCTGGCGTTCGTGAGCGCGACGCTGCTCGCCCTCGAGGTCTCGGGCCTCACGCTCTTCTGACGCCGCGCGCGATCACGCGGCGAGGGCGAGGTACGGCTCCCACCGCGGATCGGTGCGCTCGGTGCCGCGGACGGTCCACTGCCCACCCCGGGGCGGGCGCGGCGTGAACCGCAGCTCCCAGTGCATCTCCTGCGGCGTGCGATCGCTCTTGATGTTGTTGCAACGCAGGCAGCACGCGACGAGGTTCTCCCACGAGTCGGCGCCCCCGCGCGAGCGCGGCAGAACGTGGTCGATCGTCGACGCCGCCTTGCCGCAGTACGCGCAGTGATGGTTGTCGCGACGGAGCACGCCCCGACGGGTCACCGGCACGTGGCGACCACCCGGCACCCGCACGTAGCGGGTGAGGATGATCACGGCGGGGCGTTCGTACGATCGTCGGGTGCCCCACACCGGATCGGTCTCGGTGTGTTCCACCACGGTGGCCTTCTCGTTCATGACGAGCACGAGTGCCCGCTTGAACGACACGACCGCGAGGGGCTCATAGCCCGCATTCAGCACCAGAGTGCGCATTGATCATCCTCTCGAATGGCCGGGACGGCTTCTCGGTTATTCGACTTGCGCGACGATCAAGGGCGCAGGGGCATGAAAAAAGGCGCTGTCTACAGACAGCGCCCTGGCGCCACGGCAGTGCCGCGGCATCCGTTCGTGCAATGCCGAAGGACGAGGCGTCCAAGCGCATCCATGGTTCGGATGCGTGGTGTGCAGCCCATCGGCTCCCTCCGCTCTCTCAGCGTCGAGTCCCAGGGTAACCCACCGCGACACGCCCGGGGCGCGTGGGGACTGAACGGCTGATGGCGTGTCGGGTAACGAAGAAGAGAACGGATGCCTCGGCTCGAGGCATCCGTTCTCCGATGTGATTGCTGAAGGTCTGTGATCAGCCCGCGTTGGCCTGCAGCCATGCCCACGGGTCGACGACCGAGCCGTTGATGTGGACCTCGAAGTGCAGGTGGCACGCGGTCGAGCTGCCGGTGCTGCCGACGAGGCCGATGAGCTGGCCCGCCGAGACGCTCTGGCCGACCGAGACCTGCCGGCTGCCGTACGTCATGTGGCCGTAGAGCGTGTTGACCTGCTGGCCGCCGATGACGTGGTCGATCGAGATGCCGACGCCGTAGCCGCCGTAGCTCTCCTGCGAGACCTTGACCACGCCGGCCGCCGCCGCGTAGATGGGCGTGCCGCACGACGTCAGGAGGTCGACGCCCTGGTGGTAGCCCGAATCCCAGAGGCCGCGGCCCTTGGTGAAGTTGAGGAGGGGCCAGCGCACCTCGCCGGTGCCCGGCGACGTGAGGGCGATGTTCGTGGGGACGGTGGTGCCGCGCGACTTCGCCGCCGAGGCGGCTGCGGCCGCGACCTGGCGCGCACGCTCGGCGGCGGCCTCTTCGGCCTTCTTCTTCTCGATCTCTTCCGCGGTGGTGGCCGCGTAGCTCTCGCGCGACAGCTCACTGGCGTTCGCGTCGGAGGCGGCGACGAACGTCTGCGCGTTGTCGACGGCCATCTGCTGGATCGTCTTGGAATCCTCGGCCACGGCGGTGGCGCCGGCGGCGAACGCCGGGATCGCGACCGTGGCGACGAGACCGCCCACCATCGTCAGCACCACGAGGCTGCGCAGCGGCTTGACGACTCGCCCCTTCTTCGACGACGCGGCGGGACGGGCTTGCGCCTTGGCCGCGGTCGGCTTCGAGGGCGCGACGGCGCCGGATCGTCGCACGGGGTTCTTCCGGATGCGCGCACGACGGTTCTGGTCCGCCGCGGCGTGCTCGGGCACGTTCGCGTGCGACTCGATCTCTTCAGCCAAACTTGTCCTCCGGCGCCTCTGCGCCGGGGCGCCTGGCTCGTCAGCACTCGATGTCGGGGCACGACGTGCGGGTTTCACCACATGTGGACGACGAGCCGGTGAGGCAATCCACGCGGGGTCCGGACGGCGGGCTTCTCGCCTGTTGGACTTTTCGAGGCTACCCGAAGGTCACGGTTATGTCACGCTCCGCGCCTGGCAATCTCCGCACAGTGCGTCATCGACGCCCGCGGAATGCGGCATCCGGCGTCGTCGAGCAGCCCCTGAGACGCGTAAACACGGTCAGGATCGTCCCATTCAGTGGAACGCGCCGACCTCAGCGGACGTCGTCGACGAGGAAGATGTGCGACGCGATCTCGACCGGGAGCTCCAGCCCCTCGTCGCTGCCCTGCATCTGCACGAGCACGTAGCCCTCGTTGTAGCGGTAGTCGCCGAAGGCACCCGGCACGACGCCGGCGCCCTTCAGCTGCTGCAGCAACTCCGGGTCGACCTGTGCGGGCTCGGCGAGCCGGCGGACGGTACCGGTGATGGGCTCGCCCGCGTCGTTGAGGCGGCGCACGAGACCCACGACGCCCTGCTCGAACCCGTTCGTCGGCACGTCGCCGAGCTGGTCGAGACCGGGGATCGGGTTGCCGTACGGGGACTCGGTGGGGTGGCCCAGCAGCTCGACGAGGCGACGCTCGACCTGCTCGCTCATGACGTGCTCCCAGCGGCAGGCCTCTTCGTGCACGTACGCCCAGTCCAGGCCGATGACGTCGGACAGCAGGCGCTCGGCGAGGCGGTGCTTGCGCATGACGTCGACGGCCTTCTGCCGCCCCGCGTCGGTGAGCTCGAGGGTGCGGTCCTCGGAGACGACGACGAGTCCGTCGCGCTCCATGCGACCGATCGTCTGCGACACCGTCGGGCCCGAGTGCCCGAGGCGCTCCGAGATGCGCGCCCGCAGCGGCACGATGTTCTCCTCCTCGAGCTCGAGGATCGTGCGCAGGTACATCTCAGTGGTGTCGATCAGATCGGTCATCGCGGTGTCCTCAGGTGTCTCAAGGGGCTGAGGACAGCCTATCCTCTGCTCCCGACGCCGAGGCCTGCCGGGCCGGCGTCCGCCGCACGACCTGGGGCAGCAGCATCCGTCCGCTCCCCTTCCCCGCTGCGAAGCAGCTCGACAGGTCAACCGGGGTTCTGCATGAGCCGAGGTCGCGCCCTCGCCCTGTGGAAGCCCGGTTGACCTGTCGAAGGGGAGGACGGATGCTGTCACACGATCTCCCTGCACAGCCTCAGGAAGCCCGGTGCAAGCCCTGCGCCACCGCGCGCATGATCAGGTCCTGCACCTCGTGCCAGCGCTCGATCACCTGCACGTAGGTCACCCGGATGACGTGGTGACCGAGCAGCATGAGCGCCGCGTCGTGGGCGACGTCCTCGGCGCGCTGCAACCCGACGTGGTGCCCACCGTCGATCTGCACGACCAGCCGGTCGCCGATGAGGAAGTCCGCCCGATGCCCGTGAATCCAGATCTGCGATCGGAGAGGAAGCCGGAGCCAACGCAGCCGCGTGCGGAAGATCGTCTCCAGCCCCGAGTCCGCGAAGGGGGTCGCCTCCTCGAGGAGTCCTCGAACGGATTCCGCCAAAGGCAGGCGGGCGAGTTCGGCCCTGTCGACGAGTTGAAGGTTGAGCGCGGACTCCCACACGGCGAGCGCGCGCTCATGCGGCTGACACCGCGCGACGATGAGCAGCGTGTTCAGGATGCTGTCCTCCAGCGTTCCCGGCGCGCGCGGCTCGACCGGCCGAGCCCAGTGCACGGTCGCCTTCTGGTTCTGCAGCTTCAGCCTCGACGCGCTCGGTGGCGCACCGACGTGCGGGCCGTCCTCGGCGAGGACCCACAGCCCTAAGCGCGTCGCCCGCGTGATGCATGTGAGCACCACGCCCGCCCGCGCCGCCGCCATGAGGTGGGGATCAGCGTCCGGAACTGCCACCCATCCCCGCCGCGGCCTGGTGACGAGGCCCGCGGCCATCGCGCACTCGATCGTGTAGCCGCTGACCCCTGCCTTCATGAGCGCCGCTCTGAGCGCGACGCCGCCACGTGCGTGCAGCTCCACCATGAGATCCGCCATCCCTGCATGCTCACGGCTCCGCCACGCCCCACACCGCCGTACTGGGCACGATCAGAACAACTCGCGTGCGCAGCATCCGTCCCCTCCCCTGTGGAGGAGGCTCGACAGGTCAACCGGGGTTCTGCATGAGCCGATCCCCGGATCGCATCCTGCGCACGCCCGGTTGACCTGTCGAAGCGGACGGATGCTGCGCACCAGCGCCCCCGCAGCAGGGTTGTCAGCAGCTGTAGCCGCACGCCCCACGTCTGATCTCGCCGTGGTCACCCGGCTCGACAGGTCAACCGGGGTTCTGCATGAGCCGAGGTCGCGCCCTCGCCCTGTGGAAGCCCGGTTGACCTGTCGAAGAGGAGGACGGATGCTGCGACGTGAGCAAGCCGGGGCGTCACGAGGTGTCACGCGGGCGGGGCGGCTGTGCGGGCCTCTCTAGAATCGACGCATGGCACACGTCCTCCTGCCCCGTGAGATCCTGCCCACCGACGGACGCTTCGGCTGCGGCCCGTCGAAGATCGCGCCCGCGCACATCGAAGCGCTCGCAGGCCCCGGATCGGCGCTCCTGGGCACCTCGCACCGCCAGGCCCCGGTCAA
Organism: Microbacterium sp. NPDC056057; assembly: GCF_042266945.1. NCBI lineage: Bacteria > Bacillati > Actinomycetota > Actinomycetes > Micrococcales > Microbacteriaceae > Microbacterium > Microbacterium sp. NPDC056057. The sequence goes on along the minus strand of NZ_JBHJWS010000004.1, from coordinate 166,171 downwards.
GGACCTCGTCGGCCAGGTGCGCGCCGAGTTGAGCCAGCTGTTCCGCCTGCCGCAGGGGTATGAGGTCATCCTCGGCAACGGAGGGTCGACGGCGTTCTGGGACGCCGCAGCCTTCGGCCTCATCGAGAAGCGCAGCCAGAACCTGGTGTTCGGCGAGTTCGGCGGCAAGTTCGCCGCTGCGGCGAAGACCCCGTGGCTCGAAGCCCCCGACGTCCGCACGGTCGACGCGGGCACGAGCACCGTCGCCGAGGCCGTCGACGGCGTCGACGTGTACGCGTGGCCGCACAACGAGACCTCGACCGGCGTCGCCACTCAGATCCGCCGCGTTCACGGCGATGAGGGCGCGCTGACCGTCATCGACGCGACCAGCGCCGCCGGCGGGATCGACTTCTCGGTGCACGAGGCCGACGTCTACTACTTCGCGCCGCAGAAGAACCTCGGCTCGGACGGCGGACTGTGGTTCGCCCTCGTGTCGCCGGCCGCCATCGAGCGCATCGAGCGCATCGCGGCATCGGGCCGCTACATCCCCGAGTTCCTGAGCCTCAAGAACGCGCTCGACAACTCGCGTCTCAACCAGACGCTGAACACCCCGGCGTTGTCGACGCTGTTCCTCCTCGACAAGCAGCTCGACTGGATCCTCTCCTCCGGCGGACTGCAGTGGGCCGACGCCCGCACGCGCGAGTCGTCGCAGGCGCTCTACGACTGGGCCGAGGCATCCGAGTTCGCGACGCCCTTCGTCGCCGACGCGGCCGACCGCTCCCCCGTGGTCGTCACGATCGATTTCGACGAGTCGGTGGATGCTGCGGCCGTGGCGAAGAGCCTCCGCGCCAACGGCATCGTCGACACCGAGCCGTACCGCAAGCTCGGACGCAACCAGCTGCGCATCGCGACGTTCGTGTCGATCGAGCCGGACGACGTGCGTCAGCTCATCCGCTGCATCGACTACACGGTCGAGCGACTGGGCTGAGCCTGTTCGTCGGCCCCGTCCGCGAGCGGTGACGGGGTCGGCGACAGTACGGCCGACACGATCGCCTCGATGGCGAACTCCGACGCGCGCGCGAGCTCCACGGCGGTCGGGTCGAGCAGCCACTGCACCTGCAGGCCGTCCATGACGGCGAGGATGCTCGTCGACGCGTCGGCGACGGTGTCGGGGGCCGTGATGCCTCGTTCCGCGCACACGACCTCGAACGCGTGGGCGACCTCCGACCGCAGCGTCCGGTAGCGCTTCTCGAAGAAGGCTCGGCCCGGGTGGTCGTCGGTCACGGACTCCGCTGAGAGCACCGCGTACGCCTGGACGATCCCCGCCCGATGCTCGTTGACGAACGCCGTGCGAACGAGGTGACGGAACAGCGGCATCCCGTCGGGGATGTGCTGTTCCTCCAAATCGGCCACGTCGGTCTCGTCGCGGTGCTGGAGGACTTCGATGAGCAGCTGGTCCTTCGACCCGAAGTGATGCAGGATCCCCGCGTGGGTCATGCCGACCTGGTCGGCGATCTCCTGCAGCGTGCCCCCCGCGAACCCCTTGCTGCCGAAGATCTCGACCGCGGCGTCGAGGATGTCGCGCCTGCGGGCGAGTGTCTCGGGCCGCGAACGCGGCTGCCGACGCTGTGCCGTCATCGGTCGGCGCCCCCTTCTTCGTCGGCGGATCGGATGGGTCTTCGCCGGCGCCTGTGAGTCTACGCACGACCTGCCCGCACGCACCGGAACACCTTACTTGCAAAGTTACTTACTTGATTGTAAGTTGATCCGGCAATCACCCTGACGCCGTCGTCATCCCCCCGGGATACACGATGTCGTGCACATATCTAGGAGAAGCAATGAGGCTCAGAACATCCCTCGCCGCCGTCGGTGTCGCCGCGGCGCTGGTGCTCACCGGCTGCGCGGGCGGCGGCGGCAACGACGCCGACTCCGCCGGAGCGGCGCTCACCATCGCGAAGCCCGACGGTGCCATCACCACGGAGTCGAACAACCCCTACCTGGGCGACTCGTCGGCCTCGAAGTACGGCTACGGCAAGGTCATCTTCGAGTCGCTCGCCCTGGTGAACCCGACCGGCGACCTGGGGACCACCCCTGGCTCGCGGAGTCCGTGGAGTGGAACGACGACTACACGCAGCTCACGGCCGTCGCGCGCAGCGGCGTGAAGTGGAGCGACGGCGAGGACTTCACGGCCGACGACATCGCCTTCTCGTTCAACCAGGTGCTCGACGGCAAGCTCAACGACACCAACGCACTCGACCTCAAGAGCGTCACCGTCGACGGCGACACCGTCACCATCGACTTCAACAGCTCGAAGTACACGCAGCAGGCGCGCGTGCTCCACTTCCAGATCGTGCCCGAACACATCTGGAAGGACATCAAGGACCCGAACACCGACCCCGTCACCAGTGAGGGCCAGGCCGTCGGCACCGGTCCGTATGTGCTCGACTCGTGGACGACCGAGTCGGTCACCCTCGCCGCGAACCCCGAGTACTGGGGCGGCGACCTGTCCGTGCCCGAGCTGCACTACGTCTCGTACGGCGACAACGCGGCCCTGACGACCGCCCTCGCAACCGGCGAGGCCGACTGGGCGCAGGCGTTCATCCCGCAGATCGAGGACAGCTACCTGTCGGCCGATCCCGACAACAAGTTCCTCGCGTCGCCCACGGCGGGCGCGGGCACGCTGTTCATGAACCTGCAGACCAAGCCGTTCAACGACCCGGCGCTTCGTCAGGCGCTGGCGTGGACGATCGACCGCCAGGCGTACGTCGACATCGCGCGTGAAGGTGCGAGCGAGGCGATCTGGAGCGTGACCGGCCTCGGCACGCTGCTCGAGGACGAGATCGTGCCCGAGTACGCCGGCCAGAACTACGAGGTCGACATCGACAAGGCTCGCCAGATCCTGACCGACGCCGGCTACACGTGGGACGGCGAGACCCTCGTCGACCCCGACGGCGAGGACGTCACGTTCTCGATCTCGGTCCCCGCGGGCTGGAGCGACTGGAACACCGAGCAGGCACTCCTCGCCGAGGAGCTCAAGGAAGGCCTCGGCATCGAGGTCAAGGTCGACCAGCCGGACTGGGGCGGCTGGGATGCCGCCCGCCAGGAGGGCACCTTCCAGGCGATCATCCACTGGCTCGAAGACACCGGCAACGCATACGGCCTGTACACGTCGGCGATGGACCCGAAGTGGATCGTCGACGGCAAGGCGGCCTTCAACTTCGGACGCTTCGACGACCCCGAGGTCACCGCGGCGCTGAACACCTACGCGAACGCGTCGTCCGACGCCGACCGTGAAGCCGCCATCGCGGTGATCGAGAAGGCGTTCGTCGAGAACGTGCCCGTCATTCCGCTGGGTGCGCACCCGCTCCTGGGCGAGTTCAACACCCGCAACTACGTCGGATGGCCGTCTGCGGACGACCAGTACGCCTCGGCGGACCCGACGCAGCCGGCGATCGTGCAGATCCTGACCAAGCTGCAGCCCGCCGAATGACACATCGCGGCGGGGCGGATGCGCACGCATCCGCCCCGCCCGCACGTCACCCACATGAAAGCGAACCAGCACCGATGAGAGATCCGCTGCTCTCCGTCCACGACTTCTCGATCGTCTACGACGTCGATCCCCCTGTGAAGGCGGTCAAGAACGTCACCCTCGAACTCCAGCGCGGCGAGATCCTCGGACTCGCCGGCGAGAGCGGATGCGGCAAGACCACGCTCGCCTACGGCATCCAGCGCCTCCTCAAGCCGCCGGCGGTCATCACGAGCGGCTCCGTCGTCTTCCACGACGCGAACGGCGAGGACGTCGACATCAACGGCCTCGAGGCCGAGGAGATGCGCCGCTTCCGGTGGGACAAGATCTCGATGGTCTTCCAGGGGGCGATGAACTCCCTCAACCCGGTCGCGACCATCGGCTCGCAGCTCGAGGACGTCTTCGAGGTCCACCGTCCGAACCTCACGCGGTCGCAGCGGCGGGCCGAGGTCATCGATCTCCTCGACATCGTCAAGGTCGGCGCGCAGCGCTACCGCTCGTACCCGCACGAGCTGTCGGGCGGCATGCGCCAGCGCGTCATGATCGCCATGGCTCTCGCGCTGCGCCCGCAGCTGATGGTGATGGACGAGCCCACGACCGCACTCGACGTGCTCGTGCAGCGCGAGATCCTGAGGCAGATCTCCCACCTGCGCCACGAGTTCGGCTTCTCGGTCATCTTCATCACCCACGACCTGCCGCTGCTGCTCGAGATCAGCGACCGCATCGCGATCATGCGCGAGGGGGAGATCGTCGAGCTCGACACCGCCGAGCAGGTCTGGACCGATCCGAAGGACGAGTACACCCGGACGCTCCTGGCCTCGTTCCCCAGACTCACCGGAGAGAGAGGGGTGGTCCACCGATGACCGTCCTCGAATTCGACGCCGTCACCAAGGTGTACTCCGTGCGCGGTGCCGGCCAGATGAAGGCCCTCGATGACGTGAGCTTCACGCTGCGCTCGGGCCAGACCATCGGCCTCGTCGGCCAGTCCGGCAGCGGCAAGTCGACCATCGCCAAGATCCTCACCCAGCTCGAGTCGCCGACCAGCGGTGAGGTGCGCCTCGACGGCCAGCCGATCCCCCGTCGCGGCAAGGGCCTGCGCGCCTATCGCCAGCAGCTTCGCATGGTCTTCCAGGATCCGTTCGCGTCGCTCAACCCGTACCACACCATCCGGTATGCCATCCAGCGACCGCTCGAGCTCGACAAGGTCGTGCCGAAGGATCAGCTCGACGACGAGGTGCGCCGTCTCCTCGGCCGGGTCCGCCTCGACGCCGACGCCGTCATCGACCGCCGCCCGCACGAGCTGTCCGGCGGGCAGCGTCAGCGCGTCGCGATCGCCCGCGCGCTGGCATCCCGCCCCCAGCTGCTCGTGGCCGACGAGCCGGTCTCGATGCTCGACGTGTCGATCCGCCTCGGCGTGCTCAACCTGCTCGCCGACCTGCAGCGCGAACACGGACTGGGCGTCCTCTACATCACGCACGACCTCGCCACCGCGCGCCACTTCAGCGACGAGATCCTCGTGCTCAACCAGGGGCGCGTCGTCGAGCGGGGTCCTGCCGACGACGTGATCCTCAACCCCCAGAACCCCTACACCCAAGAGCTGCGCGCGGCGTCCCCCGATCCCGACACGTACTTCGCGCACGCAGCCGGCATCCTCGGAGGTGAGAAGTGAGCGCCGTCGCCCCCCAGCTCCCGGCCCCGGACTTCGACGCGATCGAGGCGGGCACGAGCGCGACCGGCGCGGTCAAGGGCCGCGCGCGCATCCCCTGGCGGTTCCTCGGCAACCGCGCCCTGTTCTACCTGTTCACGCTGTGGGCGGCCATCACGATCAACTTCTTCCTGCCGCGCCTGATGAAGGGCGATGCGGTGACCGCGTACCTCGCCCGCAACCGCAACGTCACGCCTGAGGCGGCCGACGCGCTGCGCGCTCTGCTCGGGCTCGACACCGACGCCTCCCTGTGGCAGCAGTACGTCGACTACTGGGCGCACCTCCTGCGCGGCGACCTCGGCATCTCGCTGCTGCACGGCATGCGGCCGGTGACCGAGGTGGTCGGCCAGTCCCTGATCTGGACCGTCGCCCTCGTCGGCTTCGCGACGCTCATCGCGTTCGCTGTCGGCACCATCGGCGGCGCGATCGTCGGCTGGCGCCGCGGCAGCCGGCTCGACGTCCTGATCCCGATCACCACCTTCTTCAGCACCATCCCCTACTTCTGGCTGGGCCTGCTGGCGATCTCGATCTTCTCGGTCGCGCTCGGGTGGTTCCCGATCGGCAAGGCCTACGGCGTCGGCGTAGCGCCGGAGTGGTCGTGGGAGTTCATCGGCGACGTGATCCACCACGGCTTCCTCCCCGCGGCGACGATCGTCATCGCCTCGCTCGGCGGCTGGATGCTGGGCATGCGCAACATGATGCTCACCGTGCTCGACGAGGACTACGTCACCGTCGCGCAGGCCAAGGGCATGCCGAACGACCGGGTGCTCTGGCGCTATGCGGCGCGCAACGCCGTGCTCCCCCAGATCCAGAGCTTCGCGCTGGCCCTCGGTTTCATCGTCGGCGGCACGATCGTGATGGAGGTGGTGTTCAGCTATCCCGGCGTCGGAAAGCTCCTGCTCGACGCCACCAACGCCAAGGACTACGCCCTCATGCAGGGGGTGTTCCTCGTGATCACGATCTCCGTGCTCCTGGCGAACCTCCTCGCGGACGTCGCCTACGCGTTCCTCGACCCGCGCACGCGCCAGACGGAGGCCTGAGCATGAACACGATCGTCAACGACACGACGGCACAGCGCCCGGCCAACACGCCTTCGACGGCCACCGTGCGCAGCGCGGCCCCTGCCGGCAAGACGCCCAAGAAGCCCGGCTTCTGGTCGAAGCTGGGCGCCGCGTTCGCGATGTTCCGCAACAAGAAGTCCATCACGGGACTGTCGATCCTCGGCTTCTTCGTGCTCGTCGCGATCTTCGCCGATGTGCTGGCCCCCTACTCCCCCACGAAGGTCGACAACACGGCGCGCTTCCAGCCGCCGTCGGCGGAGCACTGGCTGGGCACCACGCACATCGGCGAGGATGTGCTGAGCCAGGTGATCCACGGCACGCGGGGCGTCATCGTCGTGGGGTTCCTCGCGGCGATCATCGCCACGGTGATCGCGATCATCGTCGGCGTGCTGTCGGGCTACCTCCGGGGGTGGCGCAGCGAGGGCCTGTCGGCTCTCACGAACGTCTTCCTCGTGATCCCCGGCATCCCGCTGATCATCATCGTGGCGTCGATGTTCGAGGATCCGCCCCTCATCCTCATCGCGGGAGTACTGGGCCTCATCGGCTGGGCGTGGGGAGCGCGCGTGCTGCGCGCCCAGACGATGTCGCTGCGCAGCCGCGACTTCGTGCAGGCTGCCCGGGCCAACGGCGAACCGCTGCGGCGGATCATCACGGTCGAGATGCTCCCGAACCTGATGGCGCTCATCGCCGCGAGCTTCGTGGGCACCGTGACCGCGGCGATCATCGGCCTCACGACGCTGTCGTACATCGGCATCATCCCGGTGACGACCTACAACTGGGGCACGATCCTCAACTGGGCGAGCGCGCAGGGCGCGTTCCGCCAGGGACAGTGGTGGTGGTTCCTGCCCCCGGGCCTGTGCATCGCCGCGATCGGCGTGGCGCTCTCGCTGATCAACTTCGGCATCGACGAGTACGTCAACCCGCGCCTGCGGTCCGCCGGTGAGCGCGCCCGCGCCATGAAGAAGAAGGGCATGAACGTGAACGACACCGTCACCGCCGTGCGCACCGACCTGAAGACCCAGGAGAACGCGTGACCACCGCGACCATTCCGAACTACCTCGACGTCTCGCTCCCGGTCGCCGATCGCATCGCGGATCTCCTCGGCCGCATGACGGTCGAGGAGAAGATCGGCCAGATGCTGCAGCTCGATGCGCGCGACGACCTCGAGGACCAGGTCGTGCGCATGCACGCGGGCTCGATCCTGCACGCGTCGCCCGAGAGGGTGCTCCGCGCCCGCGAGCTGACTCTGCAGACCCGCCTCAAGATCCCGCTGCTCGTCGGCGAGGACTGCATCCACGGCCACTCCTTCTGGGAGGGCGCCACGATCTACCCGACCCAGCTGGGCATGGCCGCGACGTGGGATGCCGGCCTCGCGGAGCGCGTCGCGCGTGCGACCGCCGTCGAGGTCTCGGCCACCGGCATCCACTGGACGTTCTCGCCGGTGCTGTGCATCACGCGCGACCTCCGCTGGGGGCGCGTCGACGAGACCTTCGGCGAGGACCCGTTCCTCATCGGCGAGCTCGCCTCGGCGATGGTGCGCGGCTACCAGGGCGGCGGCCTCGACGACCCCACGGCGATCCTCGCCACGGCGAAGCACTTCGCCGGGTACTCCGAGACGCAGGGCGGCCGCGACGCGAGCGAGGCCGACATCTCACGCCGCAAGCTCCGTTCGTGGTTCCTGCCCCCGTTCGAGCGGGTGGCGAAGGAGGGATGCCGCACCTTCATGCTCGGCTACCAGACCACCGACGGCGTGCCGATCACGGTCAACGACTGGCTGCTGAACGATGTGCTGCGCGGCGAGTGGGGCTACACCGGCACCCTCATCACCGACTGGGACAACGTCGGACGCATGGTGTGGGAGCAGAAGGTGCAGCCCGACTACGCCCACGCTGCCGCGGCCGCGGTGCTGGCGGGCAACGACATGATCATGACGACGCCTGGGTTCTTCCAGGGCGCCCAGGACGCGCTCGCGCAGGGGCTCATGACCGAGGAGGCGCTCGACCGCGCCGTCGCGCGCATCCTGCTGCTGAAGTTCGAGTTCGGCCTCTTCGAGGACCCGCGCCTGCCCGACCGCGAGCGCATCGCCACCGCGGTCGGCTCCGCCGACCACACGGCGCTCAACCTCGAGGTCGCGCGTCGCTCGCTGGTGCTGCTCGCCAACGACGGCACGCTCCCGCTCGCCGGCGGGCTCACCGCCGACGACTCCGGGCGTGCGCGGCCCACGGCCTCCGGCCGCCGCATCGCGGTGGTCGGCCCGCTCGCCGACGACGCGCAGACGCAGCTCGGCGACTGGGCCGGCTCGTCGGGGCAGGTCGACTGGATACCCGACGGCCACCCGCGCGAGATGATCTCGACGGTGCTCGACGGGCTGCGCGCACACGCCCCTGCGGACTGGGAGATCACCCACGCCCGCGGCGCCGACATCCTCACGCTCGAGGAGGACCCCGAGGGCGCGTTCTTCCCCGACGGTCAGCCCCGGCCCCAGGTGGTCGTGCCGAGCGCGCCCGACGCCGACCTCATCGCCGACGCGGTGGCAGCCGCCGAGGGTGCGGACTACGTCGTCGCCGTCGTCGGCGACCGCATCGAGCTCGTGGGCGAGGGCCGCTCGACGGCGACGCTCGAGCTGGTCGGCGGGCAGCTCGCGCTGCTCGAGGCGCTGGCGGCGACCGGCACGCCGCTGGTGGTGGTGCTGCTGGCTTCGAAGCCGCACGTGCTCCCGAAGACGGTGATGGATGCTGCCGCCCTGGTGTGGGCGGCGAACCCGGGCATGCGCGGAGGCCAGGCCGTGGCCGAGCTGCTGCTCGGACTGATCGAGCCGAGCGGACGTCTGCCGCTGTCGTTCGCGCGCCACGCGGGCCAGCTTCCGATCTACTACAACCAGATCCGCGGCCAGCACGGCGACCGCTACGCCGACCTCACGCAGAGTCCCGCCTTCGCGTTCGGCGAGGGTCTGTCGTACACGACGGTCGAGTACTCCGGGCTGCGCGTCGTCGAGACCGCTCTGCGCAGCGACGACACGGTGCGCGCCCTGGTCGAACTGCACAACACCGGCGACCGGCCCGCGCACGAGATCGTGCAGGTGTACGTGCGCGACAGCGTGACCTCGGTCAGCTGGGCCGACAAGGAGCTCAAGGCCTACCGCCACGTCGACCTGCAGCCGGGCGAGACGGCGACGGTGGAGCTGTCGCTTCCCGTCGCGGAGTGCACGATCGTGGATGCTGCGGGCCGCCGCCTCGTCGAAGCCGGCGAGTTCGAGCTGCTCGTGGGGCCCTCGTCTCGCGAGGACGTGCTGCTCAGTGCCCGCTTCCACGTCGACGGCGCGTCAGCGCCGTCGGCGGCCGCCCCCGCGAACGTGGTCGAGCGGCGCTGAGGGAAACGCGAAAGGGTGGATTCCCCCGCGCTGCGGGCGGCGGGAATCCACCCTTTCGTCGTGTCCGGACGAGGTCAGGCGCCTTCGGGGTCGAAGTCCTCGTCGTCGGAGTCGTCGTCCTCGTCGGAGTCCTCGTCCTCGTCCTCGTCCTCGTCCGAGTCGTCGTCCTCGTCCGAGTCGCCGTCCTCGTCGGAGTCGTCCTCGTCGAAGCCGTCTTCGTCGAAGTCGTCCTCGTCATCCGACTCGTCGTCGTCGAAGTCGTCCTCGCCCGAGCCGTCGTCGTCCGAGTCATCATCGTCGAAGTGGTCGTCCGACTCGTCGTCGTCATCCGACTCGTCGTGCTCGTCCTCGTCCGAGGCGTCAGCGAGCTCGTCGATGTCGACACCGTCGACGTCGCCGGCGTGGAGGATCGGCGAGCCGTCCTCGTCGAAGTCGGACGCGTCGAGGTCGTCGACGTCTTCGAGCTCCTCGTGGTCGTCGTCCTCGTGGTCGTCGTCCTCGTCATCGTCCGCGTGCGCGGCCTCCGCGAGCGCGGCCTGGGCGGCGTGGTAGTCGGCGAGGCGCACGGCCCACGGCACCCAGTCCGGAGCGAGCAGCGCGCCGTCGCCGGGGAGCAGCTCGACCTCGAGCACGGTGGGGTCGGCGTCGTCCACGCGCGCGAGGCTGACGGTCCAGAACCAGCCGGGGTAGCCCGCGAGGCGATTCGCGAAGCGCAGCGAGACGACGCCGTCGGCTTCGACGCGGTAGCCCGCGGGGTCGCCGATCGTGGCCTCGGGCGTGATCTCGCGGAGCGCTGCGAGCGCCAGGTCGTGCGCGGCCAGCAGCTGCGGGTCGGGGTCGACGGGCACGACGACCTCGACCACCTCAGCGGCCTCCGAAGCGTCGTCGGCCGGCGCACCGCCGATGGCCTCCGCCTCGACCTCGACCACCGCGACCTCGATGACGTCGACGACCTCAGCCGCCTCTGCAGCGTCGTCGGCGCCGTCCACCGCCGCTTCGACCTCCGTCACCTCGACCTCGACGGCCGGTGCTTCGTCCGCCACGGCGGGTGCAGCATCCGTCACTGCTTCGTCCGAAGCCGAGTCGGCGTCGATGACGACGTCGACGACGGGGTCGGTCGGGTCAGGCGTCGAGTTCATCGGCGACCTTGCGCAGGACCGCGGCGACCTTCTTGGCGTGCGCGCCGCTCGGGTAGCGGCCGTGGCGGAGGTCTCCGCCGATGCCGTCCAGGAGCTTCACGAGGTCCTCGATGATGATCGCCATGTCGTCGGCAGGCTTGCGGGAGCGCTTGGCGAGGCTCACCGGAGCCTCGAGGACGCGCACGGACAGGGCCTGCGGACCGCGCTTGCCGTCGGCGATGCCGTACTCGAGGCGGGTCCCCGCCTTGGGCGCGGGCGTGCCGGGCGGAAGGGCAGTGGCGTGAAGGAAGACGTCCTGACCGTCTTCGGAGGAGATGAAGCCGAACCCCTTCTCCTCGTCGTAGAACCTGACCTTGCCGGTGGGCATCGAAACCTCGCTGGATCGGCGCCCGCGACGCGTCGCGGGCGATAAAGAGCATGACGAAAGCGGGGTCGTACAACCCCGCCTCCCAGCCTAACGGCATGGCGTCCACCGAGACCCCACGGTGAAGCATCCATCCTGCGCGATCTCAGAAGCGTCCCTTCGGACCGCGGCGCGGACGTCAGCGAGTAGGCTGGGGCGGATGAGCACGAACCCCTCCGGCGACGTCCCCGTCCGCCGCATCGACCGCGTCCTGGCCTTCATGTCACTGGGCCTGCTCGTGCTCTCGATCGTGAGCTTCTTCGCGATCATGATCGCGTCGGCCTCCGGGGCCGACATGAGTACAGGCATCTGGCCGATCGTCGGCGTGCTCGTGTACATCGCCCCCATCGTCGCGTTCGCGCTGCTGCTCGCTGTCCTCATCATGAGCTTCGTGCGGAGGGCCCGGGCGAACCGAGGGGGCTGACCCGGTTGGCCTCCGACGCGCGCGCCCTGGCGACGCGGCTCGCCGAGCTCGGTGACGCCGCGCTCGCCACGACGCTCGCTGCGCGCGGGGTCTCACCGCAGGCGGCCTGGCACGACTTCTTCGACGCCGCCGAGGGCCTCCTCGACCCCGCGTCCGTCGACCGGGCGCTGAGCCGCCTCGACCGCCACGACCTTCTCGCCCTCGACCTCAGCGAAGCCGGCGTCGACGGCGAACCCGTGCGGCTCGCCCTCACCGATGCCGACGGCTCGCCCTACACCGCCGTCTCGGAACGCGTGGCGGCCGCAGCCGCCGCCGCGCCGCACGCCTTCACCGCAGCGCCGGCATCGGTCGTGCCCGGCGCCGCCGACGCCCGCATCGCGGCGGCCGCCGCGGAACGCGCGTTCACCACCGCGGGCTCGCTCGCCGATGTGCTCCTCCTGTGCTCGCACACACCGCTCGCGCGCACCGGCGCGGGACCGGTGAGCGCCGTGGACCGGCGCCGGCTGCTGGATGCCGGCGCCCTCGAGTTCGCCGACGACCTCGAAGATCTGCTCGCGTCGGCAGCAGGTGCCGGCCTTGCGACGGCGTATGAACGCGAGTGGACCGTCACCGAAGCCGGCGAGCGCTGGCTGAAAGCGCCGACCGCGGATCGCTGGGAGGCGATCGCCGAGGGCTTCCGCACGAGCCTTCCTCGGGGGCTGCGCACCTCGTCGCACGGCTTCCTGCCACCGGACGCGTGGCCCGGCATGTACCCGCTCGACCCCGAGTGGCCCGCCCGGGCTGAGCGGCTGCACCGCATCGGCGTGCGCTGGGGGCTGTTCACGTCGGACGGCTCGCCTGCCGAGTTCCCCTGGACGGCTGCCCTTCGGGCGGGAGAGCCAGCGGATGCCGCCACCATGGCGCCGTACCTTCCCACCGAGATCGACCGGGTCTACCTGCAGGCCGACCTCACCGCGATCGCGCCGGGTCCCCTCGCGCCCGCCCTCGATCTGCGCCTGCGGTCGATCGCGCTGCGGGAGTCGCGTGCGCAGGCGTCGACGTACCGCTTCACCACGGAGTCCATCGGCGCCGGCATGACCGAGGGCGAGACGGCCGAGTCGATGCGCGACTTCCTCGCGGGCCTGTCGCTCACCGGCATCCCGCAGCCGCTGGCCTACCTCATCGAGAGCACGGCGAGCCGGCACGGCCTGGTGCGCGTGCGCGCCGACGGCGCCACCGGGCGCACCCGCGTCGAGAGCCCCGACGCGGGCCTGCTCGATGCGATCAGCGTCGACCAGGCGCTGCGGCCCCTGGGGCTGCTCGTGCTCGAGGGCGACGACGCACTCTCGTCCCGCGTGGCGCGCGACGCGGTGTACTGGACCCTCGCCGATGCCCGCTACCCCGTCGTCGCCCTCGACGCCCGCGGGGTTCCCGAGTCGATCCACCGGCGCACCACCGCGACCGCATCCAGGCCGGCCGGGACTCCGCAAGAGACGTACGCGCGCCTCATCGCCACGCTCCGCGGCGGGCACGGCACGCAGGGCGAGTCCGGCTGGCTCGAGCGCGAGCTGGAGCAGGCGGTGCGCGCCCGCGCCGAGATCGTGGTGGTCGTGCGCATGCCCGACGGGTCCGAGCGCTCGTTCACCCTCGAGGCGGCCGGCCTCGGCGGCGGGCGTCTGCGCGGCCGCGACCGCGCCGCCGACATCGAACGGACGCTCCCCGTGTCGAGCATCGTGAGCGTCCACGCGGCCTGAGCCCGCAGCATCCACCCGCCGTCCACCCCGGTAGACTGGTCCGTTATGGCTGACGGCCCCCTCATCGTCCAGAGCGACCGCACCGTGCTCCTCGAGGTCGCACACCCCGATGCCGAGAGCGCGCGGCACGAACTCGCGATCTTCGCCGAGCTCGAGCGCGCGCCCGAGCACATCCACACGTACCGCATCACGCGGCTCGGGCTGTGGAACGCCCGCGCCGCCGGCCACGACGCCGAAGACATGCTGGCGACCCTCGACCGCTGGTCGCGCTTCCCCGTGCCCCCGTCGGTGTCGATCGACATCGCCGAGACCGTGGGCCGGTACGGCCGCCTCGTCATCGAGCGGAACGAGGACGGCGAGCTGATCCTCAGATCCACGGATGCCGCGGTCCTCGCCGAGGTGTCGAAGAACAAGCGCATCCAGCCGCTGCTGCTCGGGCACCCCTCCCCCGACTCCTACGTCATCGACGCGTGGGCACGCGGCCAGATCAAGCAGGAGCTGCTGAAGATCGGCTGGCCCGCCGAGGATCTCGCCGGCTACACGCCGGGGACCCCGCACCCGATCGACCTCGCCGAGGACGGCTGGCACCTGCGGCCGTACCAGCGACAGGCCGTCGACATCTTCACGCAGGGCGGATCCGGCGTCGTGGTGCTCCCCTGTGGCGCAGGAAAGACACTCGTCGGCGCTGCTGCGATGGCCGACACCAAGACCACGACGCTCATCCTCGTGACCAACACCGTCAGCGCCCGTCAGTGGCGCGACGAGCTCCTCAAGCGCACGTCGCTCACGGCCGAGGAGATCGGCGAGTACTCCGGGCAGACCAAGGAGATCAAGCCGGTCACGATCGCGACGTACCAGATCCTCACCGCGAAGCGGAAGGGACAGTACGCCCACCTCGCCCTGCTCGACGCCCTCGACTGGGGCCTCATCGTGTACGACGAGGTCCACCTCCTCCCCGCGCCCGTCTTCAAGCTGACGGCCGACCTGCAGGCGCGGCGCCGCCTCGGCCTCACCGCCACCCTCGTGCGCGAAGACGGCCGCGAGGGCGACGTGTTCAGCCTCATCGGCCCCAAGCGGTTCGACGCTCCGTGGAAGGAGATCGAGGCGCAGGGCTTCATCTCCCCCGCCGTCTGCTACGAGGTGCGCGTCGACCTGCCCGCCGGCGACCGCCTCGAGTACGCGGCGGCGGCCGACGACGAGCGCTACCGCCTCGCCGCGACCGCACCCGCGAAGATCGGCGTCGTCCGCGACCTGGTCGCGCGGCACGAGGGCGAGCGCATCCTGATCATCGGCCAGTACCTCGACCAGATCGACGTCCTCGCCGAAGCGCTCAACGCTCCGAAGATCACCGGCCAGACCCCGATCGACGAACGCGAAGAGCTGTACCAGGCGTTCCGCGTCGGCGAGATCTCCGTGCTGGTGGTGTCGAAGGTCGCGAACTTCTCGATCGATCTGCCCGAGGCATCCGTCGCCATCCAGGTGTCGGGGTCGTTCGGCTCGCGTCAAGAGGAGGCCCAGCGCCTCGGACGCCTGCTGCGGCCGAAGCAGTCGAACCACACCGCGAGCTTCTACACGCTCATCGCGCGCGACACCGTCGACCAGGACTTCGCGCAGAACCGCCAGCGCTTCCTCGCCGAGCAGGGCTACGCGTACACGATCCTGGACGCGCACTCGCTCGCGGCCTGAGCCGCACATGAGGTGAGCCCGGCGCTGAGACAGCGCCGGGCTCACCTGTGGTCGGGGTTACGGTGCCCCGATGATGCGGTCGAGCGGTCCCGGCGTGTACGGGCTGTTCGCCGTCAGGTACGCGGAGAACGCGTCGATGTCGAGCCCGCCGTAGTACACGTTCCCCGCCTGGAGGAACGTCGGGAAGCCATCCCCGCCGCCGGCGAGGAAGTTGTTCGTCACGACGCGGTAGGTCGCCGTGTCGACGAGCGGCTGCCCGTTGAGCGTGACGGCCCCGAGCGTGGTGCCCGAGTAGGTGTACGAGAAGCCGTCGCTCACCTGAAGGATCTTCCTGTTGGAGCCCGTGTTCGGGGCGGTCCACTGCTCGTTCAGGATCTGCTTGATCTGCGCGCCGGTGAGGTCGAGCGAGACCAGGTAGTTGTTGAACGGCTGGACCGTGAACGCCTCCGCGAAGGTGATCGAGCCATCCGGCTCGCCGTACGGCGAGGCGGGGGATGCGAACGGCAGATCCGCGCGGATCCCGCCCGGGTTCATCAACGCGATGACGGGGGCGGAGTAAGGTCCGACGACGCTCGGATCGGCCAGCTGCGCGTCGGCGATCAGATCACCCAGCGGAGACTCGCCGGCGACGTTGGCGGTCCTCGTCACCGTCGTCGAGATCTGGCCGACCACCTTGCTCGCGATCGGTGCCACGAGCTGCTGGTACTTGGCGATCAGCGCCGTCTCCGTCGGATCCTTCGGTACGTTGCGGGTGACCAGCATGTTCGCGCTCGTGATCGAGGTGCGCACGATGTCCTGGGTCCGCTTGTCGTACGTCAGGTTCGTCTCGGTGTACAGGCGGCCGAACGACGAGGCAGACGTGACCAGACGGTCGTTGCCCGCGGGGTCCTTGATGTTGCACACGTACGGCTGGTGCGTGTGTCCCGAGACGATCAGGTCGATCGCGGGGTCGAGGTTCTGCGCGATCGGGATGATCGGGCTGTCGGCCGCGATCTCGGCGCCGTTGCCGCAGGCCGCGTTGTACGCGGCGCTCGACGGCGGCGTCCCGCCCTGGTGGATGAGCACCACGATCGCGTTCACGCCCTTCGCCTTGAGCACGGGGACGAGCGCGTTCGCCGTCTCGACCTCGTCCTTGAAGTCGAGGCCCGCGATGCCGGAGGCGGTCACGATGTCGGGTGTGTCCTCGAGCGTCATGCCGATGAAGCCGATCTTGGCGCCCTTGATGTTCTCGATCGAGTAGGCGGGGAGGATCGTGTCGTTCGTGCCTTCGTACACGACGTTCGCGGCGAGGTAGTCGAAGTCCGCACCCGCGAAGCTGCCCGCCGGGCACGAGTTCTGGTTGTTCGCACCGTCGCCGTCGTCGAGGCATCCGCCGTCCGCCATGCGCTGCAGCTCGACGTAGCCCTCGTCGAACTCGTGGTTGCCGACGGCCGAGACGTCGAGGTGCAGCGCATTCAGCGCCTCGATCGACGGCTCGTCGTGGAAGGCACCGGACAGCAGCGGAGACGCGCCGATCAGGTCGCCCGCAGCGACGGTGAGCGAGTACCGGTGGCCCTCTCGCGCCTGCGCGAGGTGGGTCGCGAGGTATTCGACACCGCCGACTCCGGGAGGAGTGAGACTGTCCGTCGTGCCACCTCCCGGAAGGTTGAGCCGGCCGCTGGAACCGGTGGGCGGCTCGAGATTGCCGTGGAAATCGTTGAACGACAGCAGCTGGATGTCGAGCGTCGGGCCGTTCGGCGTGTTTCCGCCGTTGTTGGGCCCCGTCGGCGGTGCCGCTGACGCGGCCCCCGATCCGATCAGGGCGAGCGCGACCGCGGTGGCGGTGATGACCGCGCCTCCCGCAAGCCGGGCCGTCGATGTCTTGCGCATGTGCACAGAACCCTCCCGTTTTCTGGCGGGCGGCTCTGCCCGCCGAGATGCACGCGTCCTCGTGGGCGCGATCACGAGAAACCTAATACAGGCCCTGCGGAAGCGACAGGGGCGATCGGCGAACTTCATGAAACCGGAACGATGAGGCGAAGACGAGTGCTACTACTTCTGCAGTAGCAGGTATTGCGCCTAGTGTCGTGGACATGGCATCCACCCGCGATCGCGCGCTCGACGCGGCGCTCGAGCTCGTGGGCGAACAGGGCATCCGGGCGCTGACCCACGCCAGGGTCGACGAGCGCGCCGGCCTGCCGAAGGGGTCGACCTCGAACTGGTTCCGCACCCGCGACGCGCTCGTCGCCGGCGCCGTGGCCCGGCTCGCCGAAACCGAGCGAGCCGAGTTCGCGGCGACCGAAGCGCCTCCGGTCGAGACGCCCGAGCAACTCATCGAGGCGCTCAGCAGCATGATCGCATTTCAGACCGGGCCACGCGCTTCGCGCACGAGAGCCCGCTACGCGCTCTTCCTCGAGGGTGCCGGCGACCCCGACCTGCTGGAGCCGCTTCTCGCTCAGCGCCGGATCTTCGTCGAGTGGACCACCGCACTTCTGGCCCGCATCGGGGCTCGTTCGCCCGATGAAGCGGTCCGCGCGCTCATGGCCGCAGGCGATGGGCTGGTGCTCCATCGTGTGACCGTGGACCCGGCTGCCGAGATCCGGCCCGTCATCGAACGCGCGGTCCGCGCGGCACTGGACTGATCGCCGGCACCGGCGTTCAGCGCCCCGTGAGGAACGACTCGATGCGGTCGAACCCGCCCGGCCACACGACGGCTTCGAAGAAGTCGCGCACTTCGACACTCGGGAAGCCGGTCTGCTCGACCGTCATGAGCGTGCCCCACACCGTCGGCTCGAGCGTGATGTCGACCCGCGAGTGCAGTGTCGGCATCGACTGCCCGCCTCTCGCTGACGCGGAGACCAGATCGGTGACGAGGCGATGCGGACGATCGATCACGAGGTACGTCTGCACGTCGTGAACCTCGGTCAGGTGATCCGGACGGAAGCGGGCCTCCCAGGCACCCCCGACGCGCAGGTCGACGGTCGTTTCGACGGCGCCGGCACCCGGCGGCGACAGCCAGACCTTCTGCTTCTCGGGATTCACGAGCGCGTCGAAGACGGCCTCTTCCGTGGCGTGCAGTTCACGTCGCAGCTGAAAACGCAGCTCTTCGCGCGATTCGGTGAGGCTCATGATGACTCTCCTCTCCTCTGGAGCGAGCGTCATACTACGCTTATAGTGAACCGAGCACTAGGTATGTAGTAAAGCGGGAGACTCACGCGTGCGAGTACCGCAGGAAGACGAAGCCCTCGTCGTCGGTCACGACGCTCTCGAGGGCGAATCGCCGGTCGGCCTCGGCGGCGGCCTGCACGATGCGCCCCGCCTGTCCGCCGACGAACCGCGGCGCGAGCGTGACGCACACCTCATCGACGAGGTCTGCCTCCAGCAGCGCTCCGAAGAGGTGCGGGCCGCCCTCGCAGAGCACCTGCGTCCAGCCGCGACGCGCGAACGCGTCCAGCATCGCGGCGAGATCGACGTCGGCCTCCCCGCACGCCATCACCGATGCCACCGACTCGAAGAGCCCGCCGTCTGCGGCGGCCGCGGCATCCGTCGTCACGATCACCGGGCGCCGCACCGCCTCGGCGAAGACCGTGTCGGCCGGATCCAGATGCAGGCCGCCGCTCACCACGGCGAGCGCGGGCTGGTCGTCGAGCCCGCGGGCGCGGCGCCACTCGACGTCCTCCCGATCGACCTTCAGCCCGCCGTAGCCTTCGGCACGCACGGTGCCGGCACCGACCAGCACGACGTCGGCCATCGCGCGCAGCACCTGCATGAGCTCGCGGTCGGTGTCGCCGCCGAGCGCGCCGCTGCGTCCATCGAGGGTGACCGCCCCGTCGGCACTCGAGACGAAGTTCATGCGCACACGCGTGCCGTCGCGGCCTCGGAGCGCATAGGCGTCGAAGAGCGCGGAGCGCGTGGGCATCAGTCGTTCCCCTCGGGGCGGGTGTTGTGCAGCTCGTAGGCGGGCCGGCGCCAGCCGAGGATCGCCTCCACCATGCGCATCGCATCGACGGTCTCGCGCACGTTGTGGGCACGCACGATGCGCGCGCCGTTCAGCGCGCAGAACACGGCCGCGGCCAGGGACCCGGGAAGGCGGTCGCCCTTCTCGCGGTCGAGCGCTTCGCCGACGAAGTCCTTGTTCGAGAGCGCCACCAGGAGTGGCGCGCCGAGCCCGGCGAGCTCGCCCAGGCGGCGGGTGAGCTCCAGCGTCTGCCGCGTGTTCTTGTTGAGGTCGTGGCCGGGATCGAGCACGATGCGCGAGTCGGGAACGCCGTGCGCCCGCGCCAGCTCGCGGCGCGCGACGAGGAACTCGGCGATGTCGCCGATCACGTCGTCGTAGTGCGGGAGCGGATGCTGCGTGCGCGGTGCCGCGAGACTGTGTGCGATCACCACCCCGGCGCCGCCTCGTGCGACCACCTCGGCCATCGCCGGATCATGCAGGCCGGTCGTGTCGTTGATGATCGCGGCGCCGGCGTCGATCGCCGCCCGCGCGACCTCGGGGTGGAACGTGTCGACGCTGACGCGCGCGACCGGCGCCAGCTCGCGCACGACGGGCACGACGCGCGCGATCTCCTCGTCGACCGGGACCGGTGGACCAGGCGCGAACTTCACGCCTCCCACGTCCACGATCTCGGCGCCGGCCTCCACGGCGGCGAAGCCTGCCGACACCGCGGCATCGAGCGCGAACGTCGCCCCGCGGTCGTAGAAGGAGTCCGGCGTGCGGTTCACGATCGCCATCACCGCGATGTGCCGCGACAGGTCGAGCGCCCCGCCGGGCAGGTCGAGCACCGGAGCGAGCAGGGCCGAGGCGGTGTCGGGGGCGAGCGTCACGGGATCAGGTCCTCCAGCGGCACCTCGGGGTCACGCAGTCGGTCGGGGTCGATCCGCGCACCGGAGCGGATGAGGTCCTGCACCTTGTCGTTCACGTCCCACACGTTGACGTTCATGCCCGCGACGATACGGCCGTCATCCGTCCAGAAGCCGATGAACTCGCGCGCGTCGAGATCGCCGCGCACCACGATCTCGGCATCCGTCATCAGAGGCGCGTACCCCGACAGCTCCATGCCGAGGTCGTACTGGTCCGTGTAGAAGTACGGGATGTCGTCGAAGGATGCCGGCTTCCCGAGCATCGACCGCGCCACGACCTTGCCGGCGTTCAGCGCATTCGCCCAGTGCTCGCTGCGCAGATGCCGCTGCAGCACCGGGTGGAAGGCGTTGGCGATGTCTCCGGCGGCGTACACGTCGGCCGCGCTCGTGCGCAGCGCCTCGTCGGTCAGGACCCCGTTCAGGATGTCGAGCCCCGCCTCCTCGGCGAGCGCCGTGTTCGGGGACGCCCCGACTCCGACGAGCACGAGGTCGGCGGGAAGCGTCTCGCCGTCGACGACGACACCCTCCGCGCGCCCGTCGCCGACGATGCGATCCACGCCGACCGACGTGCGCAGGTCGACACCGTGCTCGAGATGGAGCGCGCGGAAGACCTCCCCCATCTCGGCGCCGAGCGCCATCGCGAGCGGCACCGCGTCGCGCTCGAGGATCGCGACCTCGTTGCCGAAGCCGCGGGCCGTCGCGGCGACCTCCATGCCGATCCAGCCCGCGCCGATCACCACGAGCCGTTTGCCGCCTTCTCGGAGCTGCGCCCTGAGCTCGTCGGAGTCGTCCAGACGCCGCAGCGTCGTGACTCCGGGCAGGTCGTGTCCTGGCAGCGGGATCATCCGCGGTGTGGCGCCCGTCGCGAGCAGCACGGCGTCATACGTCAGCCTCTCGCCGTCCTCGAGCTCCACCGCGTGCGCGGCGGGCTCGAGCGAGGTGACGGCGACGCCGGTGATCAGTCGGATCCCGCGCTCCTCGTACCACTCGGCGGGATGCAGGATGACGGCATCCAGTCCCTCGCCCCCCGCGAGATACCCCTTCGAGAGCGGGGGGCGCTGGTACGGCGGATGCGCCTCGGCGGCGACGACGGTGATGTCGCCGTCGAACCCTTCGTCTCGCAGTGCCTCGGCAGCCGTTCCGCCGGCGAGGCCTCCCCCGATGATCAGCATGTGGCTCATGACGACTCCTCTCGCCTGTGTCGGCGCGTCAGACGGGGCGCGCTCCGATGAATCGTGCCTGCAGGGCCGGGTCGGTGGCGAGCGCGCCGCGGAAAACCGTGGTCATGGTGAGGGCGGTCTCGGTGCGGACCCCTCGCGCCGACATGCACAGGTGCTCCGCCTCCACGACGACGCCGACCCCGCGGGGCTCCAGCGCGGTCTCGAGCGTGCGCGCGATCTGCACCGTCAGCGCCTCCTGCACCTGAAGCCCGCGTGCGTGGTGAGCGACGACGCGCGCGAGCTTCGAGAGCCCCACCAGGCGATCGCCGGGCACATAGCCCACGGTGGCTGTGCCGCGGAACGGCAGCAGATGATGCCGGCAGAGCGACACGAACGGGATGCCGCGCACGACGACCGGCTCGTCGTACGCGTCGCCGTTCGCGAAGGTCATCTCGAACGGCTCGGGCGTGATCATCTCGATGAACGCGTCGGCGACGCGCCGCGGCGTCTCGGCCAGGTCGCCCTCGTCCGGATCGAAGCCGAGCGCCGCGAGAAGATCGCCGACGGCGACCATCGCCGCGTCACGATCGATCGGAGCCTCGTCGGGCAGGGCGTGCAGCGCCGTCGCGTGCGCCGGGGTCGACATCATCCCCACTCCTTCGTGTTGAGCACGATCGGCTCGTCTGACCCCGACGCTAGAACTCTCGGATTCTTTTGTCAAGATTCCTGGTTTTAGAGGTAGACTCACGCCGTGAGCATCCTCACCCCCAACCGCGCCGAGGCGGTCGCCGCACTCGCCGACCCGCACCGCCGCGAGCTGTACCGCCTCGCGACCGAGCGTCCGATCGGCCGCGACGAGGCTGCGGCCGCGCTCGGGATGCCGCGGAGCACGGCGGCGGTGAACCTCGATCGACTGGCGGAGGCCGGCCTCCTGACGGTCTCGTACGAGAGGCGGTCAGGTCGCACGGGCCCGGGCGCGGGGCGCCCGGCGAAGCTCTACCGTGCCGCCGACGCCGAGCTCGCCGCCAGCATCCCGGAACGCCACTACGAGCTCGCCGGGGAGCTGCTCGCCGCCGCCGCGGCGGAGGCCGACGAACGAGGGGTGCCGGTGCGCGATGCGCTCGACGCCGGGGCATTCGCCGCCGGCGCTGCGATCGGCGCCGGATGCGCCGACCTCGAGGCGGCGCTCACCCTGTGCGGCTACGCGCCGCGCGCGAAGGACACGCTCGCTGCGGACGTCGCGGAGGACGCAGCATCCACCGATCTGGTGCTCGAGAACTGTCCCTTCCACGCCCTCGCGACCCGGCACACCGCCCTCATCTGCGGTGCGAACCTCGAGCTCGTCCGGGGCCTCGCGACCGCCACCGGCGATGACCGGACGCCTGTCCTGGCGCCCGCGGCGGGCCGCTGCTGCGTCGAGATCCGGCAGGACGCCGACTGACGGATTCTCGGCCGCGTCGCCGGATATCCAGACGCCGCATCGGTTCCGCCGACATAATGAGGGCATGACCGCACCGCGCATCCTCGTCGTGGACGACGAACCGAACATCCGCGACCTGCTGATCACGAGCCTGCGATTCGCCGGGTTCCAGGTACGTGCCGTGTCCAACGGCGCCCAGACGATCTCGGCGGTGCTCGAAGAAGAGCCGGATCTCATCATCCTCGACGTGATGCTGCCCGACATGAACGGGTTCAGCGTCACCAAGCGCCTCCGCGGCGCCGGCTACACCGCGCCGATCCTCTTCCTGACCGCCAAGGACGAGACCGAAGACAAGATCACCGGCCTCAACGCCGGCGGCGACGACTACGTCACCAAGCCCTTCAGCCTCGACGAGATCGTGGCCCGCATCCAGGCGATCCTGCGCCGCACGATGCAGGCCGACGAAGAGTCCGTGATCCGCGCCGGCGAGATCACGATGGACCAGGACACCCACGATGTGCAGGTGGGCGACGCTTCGATCGATCTCAGCCCCACCGAGTTCAAGCTGCTGCGCTACCTCATGCTCAACCCCAACCGCGTGCTGTCGAAGGCGCAGATCCTCGACCACGTGTGGGAGTACGACTTCAACGGCGACGCCGGCATCGTCGAGAGCTACATCTCTTACCTGCGCCGCAAGATCGACCCGCACTCGTCCGAGCCGCTCATCCAGACCAAGCGCGGCTTCGGCTACATGCTGAAGGCCGGCAAGACCGCTTAGCCTGGAAGCGCCGCCCGGCGCGGCAGCGAGCGAGGGGGACGATCTGGCGCACAAGCCCGACGCGATCACCCGGTGGTGGCGCGGCACGAGTCTGCGCGCGAAGGTCACCGGGGTCACGGTCGCGCTCCTCGGGATCGGACTCATCGCCGCCGGCGTCGGCACCGCGCTGTTCCTCCGCAACTCGCTGATCGACGGCGTCGAGACGCAGCTCATCGCCCTCGCGCGCACCGAAGCGGGCGCTCCCCTGCTCGAGTTCTCCTCCGTCGACGGACTCCTCGACGTCGAAGAGAAGGAGGGCACCGCCGACGTCGACTACTTCGTCGCCGTCTACGAGCCGAAGACGCCGGAGGACAACCTCCTCGCACTGGTCGGCGGACGCGGCGGCCCCTCTCCTGCGGTGCCGCTCACGCTGACGCCCGAGCAGGCGGTCACCAAGGAGCTGCAGATCACGCAGCTCATGTCGGACGACGGCGAAGCTGAGTTCCTCGCCACCGTCTCGACCCAGCCGTCCGAAGACACCGGCATCCTCTACCCGCAGCTCGTCGCCCTTCCGCTCGCGAGCGTCAACCGCACGATCGCGCAGTACATCGGCATCTACTCGATCCTCGCGCTCGTGGTCCTCATCGCCGGCGCCGTGGCGACGCGCTTCCTCGTCACCCTCACCTTCCGCAGCCTCGGCCAGGTCGAGTCGACCGCCGACGCCATCGCGGGCGGTGACTTCAGCCTCCGCATGACCGACATCGAGCCGACGACGACCGAGGTCGGCCGTCTCAAGACCGCGATCAACGCGATGCTCGATCGCGTCGACGCGGCGCTCTCGCAGCGCGACTCGACGGTGCGGCAGATGCGGCGGTTCGTCGGCGATGCGAGCCACGAGCTGCGCACCCCGCTGGTCACGGTGCGCGGCTACGCCGAGCTGTACCGGATGGGTGCGATCCGCGGGGACGAAGACGTCGCGCAGTCGATGGAGCGCATCGAGAAGGAGGCGATCCGCATGGGCGTCCTCGTCGAGGACCTGCTCGCGCTCGCCCGGCTCGACGAGCGCCGCGACGTCGTGATCGGCCCGGTCGACCTGCGCCCCATCGCCCGGGACGCCGCCCTCGACGTGCGCGCCGCCTCGCCGATGCGCCCGGTCACCGTCATCGACACCACGATCGGCGAGCCCGCGCTGCCGCCCGAGGACGAGGCATCCGTCCCGCCCGAGACCAAGCGGCGCGCCGGCGGGCCGTCCGCCATCTCGCGCGCCGGTGCGACGCTGTCGCTGCTGCGCCGCCGCCCGAAGCCGGTGCCCGCGGCAGGCGCCGCCGCGAGCGCGGCGCTGCCGACGATCCTTCCCGACGCCGAGCCGGAGCCGTCCGTCGACGGACTCCTGCCGGTGGTGCTCGGCGACGAGAATCGCATCCGTCAGGTCGTGACGAACCTGCTGGGGAACGCCCGGCGGTACTCGTCGGACGAGTCCCCCGTCGAGCTGCGCATCGGCGTCGACGTGCGCGACCGCATGGGGTGGATCGAGGTGATCGACCACGGCGAGGGCGTGCCCGACCAGATCAAGGACAAGATCTTCCAGCGCTTCTGGCGTGCCGACACGTCGCGCACGCGGGAGACGGGCGGGTCCGGTCTGGGCCTGTCGATCGTCGCGTCGATCGTCGAGGCGCTGCACGGTTCGGTCGGGGTCGTCGACACGCCGGGCGGCGGTGCGACGTTCCGTGTGGCGTTCCCGCTCGCCGACGCGCGCGACGCTGCCGAGCACGTCGACCTCGCGACCCAGCCGATGGCGAGGCTCACCGACGTCTCCGAGTGAGCGTCTCCTCCCCAGCCGCCGCCCGCGACGCATCGTGCACAGCTGACGACGGATGCCTCGGCCCCGCCTCGTCGGACGCCTAGCGTGGCCTCACCGCGGTTCGGCATCCGGCCGCCGCACGTTGATCAGGAGCCCCGAATGGCCGTCTTCACCGTCGACAGCGACAGCATCCTCACCTCGACCGCCACGGTGCGCGGCACGATCGACCGGCTGCAGGCGGAGTCTAACGCGATGCTCGCGCAGCTCACGCAGCTGCAGTCCTCGTGGACCGGATCGGCCTCGGCCGCCTTCGCCGGAGTGGTCGAGCAGTGGCGCGCGACGCAGCGTCAGGTAGAGGAGTCGCTGACCACCATCAACGCCGCACTCGCAGCGGCCGGCCGCCAGTACGCCGACACCGAGCTCGCCACCACGAGCCTGTTCCGCTGACCCCCACCGGAACGCAGAACGGCCCCTCCGCGCGGAGGGGCCGTTCTGTGAACGCGTTACGCGGTCGTGGAGTTCTGGATCAGAAGTCCATGCCACCGGTCGGGTCGCCGACGGGAGCGGAGGCCTTCTCGGGCTTGTCGGCGACGACGGCCTCGGTCGTGAGGAAGAGGCCGGCGATCGACGCGGCGTTCTGCAGCGCCGACCGAGTCACCTTGGCGGGGTCGATGATGCCCTGTGCGAACAGGTCACCGTACTCGCCCGTCGCGGCGTTGAGGCCGTGGCCGAGCGGGAGCTCCGACACCTTGTTCGCCACGACACCGGGCTCGAGACCCGCGTTGAGGGCGATCTGCTTGAGCGGAGCCTCGATCGCGACACGCACGATGTTGGCACCGGTCGCCTCGTCACCGGTGAGCTCGAGCGAGTCGAGAGCCTTGCGGCCCGACTGGATGAGCGCGACGCCACCACCGGCGACGATGCCCTCCTCGACGGCAGCCTTCGCGTTGCGGACGGCGTCCTCGATGCGGTGCTTGCGCTC
This sequence comes from Microbacterium sp. NPDC056057, assembly GCF_042266945.1. Taxonomy (NCBI): domain Bacteria; kingdom Bacillati; phylum Actinomycetota; class Actinomycetes; order Micrococcales; family Microbacteriaceae; genus Microbacterium; species Microbacterium sp. NPDC056057. Next base: position 140,183 of record NZ_JBHJWS010000004.1, on the reverse strand, counting down.
CTTGAGCTCGACCTCGGTGGCCGCGCCCGCCTTGATGACGGCGACGCCGCCGGCGAGCTTGGCGAGGCGCTCCTGCAGCTTCTCGCGGTCGTAGTCGCTGTCGGTGTTGTCGATCTCGCGGCGGATCTGGGTCACGCGACCCTCGATCTGGCCCGCCTCGCCGGCACCCTCGACGATCGTGGTCTCGTCCTTGGTGACGATGACCTTGCGCGCACGGCCGAGCAGGTCGAGGGTGGCGTTCTCGAGCTTGAGACCGACCTCCTCGGTGATGACCTGGCCGCCGGTGAGGATCGCGATGTCCTGCAGCTGCGCCTTGCGACGGTCGCCGAAGCCGGGGGCCTTGACGGCGACCGACTTGAAGATGCCGCGGATCTTGTTGAGCACGAGGGTCGCGAGAGCCTCACCCTCGACGTCCTCGGCGATGATGACGAGCTCCTTGCCGTCCTGGATCACCTTGTCGACGACGGGCAGAAGGTCCTTGATGTTCGAGATCTTCTGGTTCGCGATGAGGATGTACGGGTCCTCGAAGACCGCCTCCTGGCGCTCCGGGTCCGTGACGAAGTAGGGGTTGATGTAACCCTTGTCGAAGCGCATGCCCTCGGTGAGCTCGAGCTCGGTGCCGAAGGTCTGCGACTCCTCGACGGTGACGACGCCTTCCTTGCCGACCTTGTCGATCGCCTCGGCGATGAGCTGGCCGATCTCCGGGTCAGCGGCCGAGATGGACGCGGTCGCGGCGATCTGGTCCTTGGACTCGACCTCCTTGGCCGACTCGAGCAGCTCGGCGGTGATGGCCGCCACAGCCTTCTCGATGCCCTTCTTGAGCGAGATGGGGTCGGCGCCGGCCGCGACGTTGCGCAGGCCCTCGCGGACGAGCGCCTGGGCGAGAACCGTGGCGGTCGTGGTGCCGTCACCGGCGACGTCGTCGGTCTTCTTGGCGACCTCCTTGACGAGCTCCGCGCCGATCTTCTCGTACGGGTCGTCCAGCTCGATCTCCTTGGCGATGGAGACACCGTCGTTCGTGATCGTGGGGGCGCCCCACTTCTTCTCGAGTACGACGTTGCGACCGCGCGGGCCGAGCGTCACCTTGACGGCGTCGGCCAGGATGTTGAGGCCGCGCTCGAGGCCGCGACGGGCCTCCTCGTCGAAAGCGATGATCTTTGCCATGTGTGTGTCGTCCCTCCGGAACGTTGGCTTTGGGTATTAGCACTCAATGAAGACGAGTGCTAAATCATTCTGGCACTCGACCCTATCGAGTGCAAGCCGCGGGGACGGATGCTGAAACGAAAGGAGACGGGACGCCTTTCGGCATCCCGTCTCCGGTGTCGGTTCAGCGTCGGGCGCCGAGCCGGGCGTCAGACGACGCGCACGGACTCGGCCTGAGGCCCCTTCTGGCCGGAGCCGACCGTGAACTCCACGGTCTGCCCCTCCTCCAGCACGCGGAAGCCCGACATGTCGATGTTCGAGTAGTGGACGAAGACGTCCTGGCCGTCGGCGACGGTGATGAAGCCGAATCCCTTCTCGGCGTTGAACCATTTGACGGTGCCCTGGGTCATGCGTATCTCCTGTTGCCGGCGGTGCAGGGCTTCATCGTATGCAGGCGAAATCGCGGCATCCGCGCGTTTCGTCACTTGTTGACATGCAGGCACACAAGTGTTTACCGGCGCGAAACACGCGCTCGACGGGTCAGGGCGTAGGGGCCGGGGTCTGCCCCGCAGCGGTGCGGTCGAGACCGATCACGACGGTGAGCTGCGGCACGCCCTCCGTGGTCGCGGGGTACGCCTCGCTCTGCTCGATCTCGGCGCCCCCGATGACGCCGGCGAGGCCCGCGGCCGCCGCTTCGTCAGCCGGGTCGACGTAGAACACGGTGGTCGTCGGGAAGTCCTGCGAGCCCGCCTCGCCCGCGGTCACCTTGTCGTCCGCCCAGCCCGCACCCACGACGACGTCCTTCATCTGCGTCGCGAGGCCCTGCTCGGGCGTCGCGTTCAGGATCATGACGTCATAGTTCACGTCCACGACGGGCGTGACCTCGGGGACCGGCTCGACGGTCGGGGTGGGCGTCGGGACCAGCTCGATGCGTCCGGACGCCAGCAGCGTGCCGAAGATGCCCACGACGATGAGCACGACGGTGGCCAGTGCGGCCCACAGCAGGACGACCCATCCGCGCATGCGCGGGTTCTCGGCCCGGTGGGCGCCGACGCGATCCGTCTCCGGCACATCGTCGAAACGATCCCGGGGGTAGCTGGTGGTCGGCACCCGTCGATGCTATCTGCCGAACCCCGGGCGTCCTGCGCGGGCCCGCCCGCGTGGCGCGGAGCGGCGGCTCAGCGCGCGTCGGCGGCGCGGCCGGCGCGCTCGTGCAGGCGGGCCTCGCGCAGCCGGCGGAGCCGCTTCACGAGCATCGGGTCGTGCTCCTGCGCGTCGGTCGTGTCGATGAGGCGGCCGAGCAGCTGGTAGTACCGCGCCGGCGACAAGCCGAGGTCGGAGCGGATCGCCTCCTCCTTGGCACCCGCGTGCCGGCGCCACTCGGCCTCGAAGTCGAGGATGGCGCGGTCGCGGTCGGTCAGAGGCACGCGTCCACGCTAGCCCGCGGCATCCGTTCCTCCCGCGCGCCACGCGCGCCAGTGCACGAACGAGCCGAGCGGGTCTACCGCGGCGAGCGCTTCGCCGTCCCGGCCGAGCACGAAGCCGCCCCACGACGCGGCATCGACGGGAGGCCGCCACCGGTCGTGCAGCGCGGGAGGGTCGATCGTGATCCAGACCGCGTCGAGGGTGCCGACGGCGTCGAGGAGGCGTTCGCGTCCGGCACGCGGGATGTGCGGCAGGACCCCCGGCGTCGTGACGACGAGCGTCGCACCGGCGGGCGCGAGCGCGGCGGCCGCGCGCAGCACCTCCGGGTCGGAGGCGTCGCCGGCGATCAGATGCGGCGGGTCCGCAGCGGCGATGTCGAGGGCGGCGGCGATCCGCTCCGCCCTTCCGCTCTCCCCCGGCCACACGAGGCTCGTGAGGAACCGCCGGTCGCCCGCGTCGGAGGCGTCGAGCGGCTCGAGGTCGATCCCGGTGCGCCACACGACCTCCGGCAGCCGCAGCGGCGGTGCGCCGGTGATCTCGCACTCCAGCACCACCGCCGAGGTGCCGGCGTCGGGATCGAGCGCGAGGACGCCGTCGCTTCCCCGGTAGCGGTACGAGTAGCGGTCGGGGTACAGGCACAGCCCGCCGCTCGCGCCGACTTCGAGCAGCGCGATCGGCCCGTCGATCGTCGCGAGGGCCGGGAGCAGGGCCGCGCACCGCTGCGGCTCGTTGGTCTGCAGACGGCGGACGGATGCCTCGGCCACGACCTCGTCGCCATGCTCGACGAGCCAGGCGGCCCACGCCGGGAAGGCGCCCTCGGGCGCACCGAGCATGCGGGTCACCGCGAATACGAGCGGCGGCTGCCGCCGCGTGGCGGGGATGCGCGCGAGGATGGCCGCGAGAGCCGGATCGGAGGCGACGCCGTCCGCCCACTCGGCGTACAGGGCCGACCGGCCGGGCGCCTCGTCGCGCGCGAAGCGCGCGTACCGCTCGACGACATCGTCGCCCTCTTCGGCCCTGGTCTCGTCCACGCCCACATCCTCCCCCACCCCGAGGCCGCCCCACCGCACCGGTCGCTGGGGTTGAATGGAGGGTGGCCGTCGTGCGCGGCAGAGGAGGAACCATGACCTACGCCGTCGACAAGAGCGACGCCCAGTGGCGCGAAGACCTGTCCGCCGATCAGTACGCCGTGCTGCGTCAGGCGGGCACCGAGCGGCCCTGGACCGGTGAACTGCTCGACGAGAGCCGTGCCGGCCTCTACACGTGCGCGGCCTGCGGGGCCGAGCTGTTCCAGAGCGGCACGAAGTTCGACTCGCACTGCGGCTGGCCGAGCTTCTACGAGTCGATCCGCCCGGAGGCGGTCGAGCTCATCGAGGACAACAGCCACGGCATGGTGCGCACCGAGGTGCGCTGCGCGAACTGCGGCTCGCACCTGGGCCATGTGTTCCCCGACGGATTCGGCACCCCGACCGGCGACCGCTACTGCATGAACTCGATCTCGCTGCAGTTCACGCCCGGCGAGGGAGGGGCATGATGTCCGGCGCGCTCGACGCCGCGCTCGCACGGAGGTCGTGGTCGAAGGTGACGGATGAGGCGCCCTCGCACGAGGAGCTCCTCGACTTCGTCGCCGCCGCCGGGCGCGTCGCCGACCACAAGTCGTTGCACCCGTGGCGGCTCATCGAGTTGCGCGGCACCGATCGACAGCGTCTGGGCAAGGCGCTCAACAAGGCCGAGGGGCACAAGGGCTCGTCGTCGAAGCCGATGCGCGCGCCGCTGATCATCGCGGTGGTGGCGAGCTACAGCAAGACGCACAAGGTGCCGCGATGGGAGCAGGAGGCCGTCGCCTCCGGCGTCGCGCACGTCTTGAGCCTGGTGCTCGACGAGGCCGGCTGGGGCGTCTTCTGGCGGACCGCCGGCGAGCACACCCGGTCGAAGGTCGTCGCGAAGGCGCACGGCCTCAAGAAGAACGAGGAGCTCCTCGGCTGGCTGTACGTCGGCGGCAAGCCGAAGCGCTCGCGTCCGACCCGCCGCAAGGGCGTCGACGCCACCCGCTTCGTGAGCCGCATGCCGAAGGGCTGACCCGGCGCCGCGGACCGACGCACGCGCGTGTCCGCGGTCAGCAGAATCCGGCGATCCCGTGCCATGCGGGGTGGTTCCCCGGCACGCCGTCGCGGAGAACCGTCGCCTCGATCAGCCCGTACGGGCGGTCGGCGGCATAGAAGACCTCGTTCGGGTTGTCGAGTCCGAACGGCGTCAGGTCCACCGCGAAATGGTGCAGGTTCGGCATCGAGAAGCGGATCTCGTCGATCTCGGTGCGGGCCTCGAGCACCCGCCGGCCCATCTCGTACAGGGTCTGCTGGAGCGCGAGCGAGTGCGTCTCGGCGAACGCCTCGAGCAGCAGCCGGCGCACCTCGGCGAACGACTCGTCGAACCTGACGTCGAGGCGGTTGTAGCGCCACCTCGCGGTGACGGACGTCGCGAGGATGCGGTCGTCGGTCTCGGCGAGCGTCGTGTACCGGTCGCGCACGAAACCGTGGAACTCCGACCCGGCGGACTTCAGCACCGCGAGGTCGCGCAGCCCCGAGATGACGGTCGCCTCGGGTCCGACGAACGTGACCACGGCCGTGCGGATCTCGGTGCCGCCTCGCACGAACGAGTGGTCGTGCCCCTCGCCGTCGACGGGGATGCGGGTCCAGGTGTACTGCTCGGCCTCCCAGCGCCCGCCGGTGACCCAGTCGAACTCCTCCGTGAAGTGGCGTCCGAGCCGCAGCAGGAACTCCTCGGGCGTGCCGACGCCGTCGCGGGCGAAGGCGAACACCGTGTTCTTCTGCGTGTCGGTGGCGACGATCCGTGCGTTGTCCCCCTCGATATGGGCGGCGGTGAAGTCGCCACGCAGCTGCGACGTCACGTCGAGGTCGGTGATCGTGTGCCGCTGAGCGTCCCGGTCGACCCGCACGAGCCGCACCTCGGCCTTGCCGTACTGGTTCGCGCCGAGGACGATCGCGGGCTCGGACATGTCAGTTCCCCCGATAGGTCGAGTACGCGAACGGGCTCAGCAGCAGGGGCACGTGATAGTGCTGCGCGGAGTCGGCGACCGCGAAGTCGATCGACACGACCGGGTAGAACGTGGCGCGCCCCGTCGCGGCGAAGAAGTCGCCGGTCGCGAACGTGAGCCGGTACGTGCCGGCGTCGAGGCACTCGGGTCCGAGATCCGAGATCCGGCCGGCCTCGTCGGTCACGCCGGACGCGATCTCGGCCCCGTCGGCCGCGGTCAGCACGACGCGGACGCCCCGCGCAGGGCCTCCGAGCGCAGCATCCAGCACGTGCGTCGTGATCTGGCTCATGAACCGATGATCCCTTCGAGTCGGAGGACGGCGATCTGCCGCAGCTGCTCCGCCACGACCGGGATCTCCTCCTCCTCAGTGTGGGCCAGCCGCTCGCTCAGCGCAGCGAGGATCTCGTCGGCGCTTCGCCCGGCCGCCCGGATGAGGAAGACCCGCGAGAACTTCTCCTCGTAGGCGCGGTTGCCGGCGGCGAGCGCTGCGGCGACGTCGGCGGTCGGCTCCCCGATCCCCGCCTGCTCGGATCGCGAGAGGGATGCCTCGGCCCCGCCTCCGCTCGCGCGCTCGCCGATGCGGGGGTGGTGGGCGAGGGCGCCATCGATCTCGGCCGGCGTCCACCGCGGGGCGCTCGTGCGGGCCGCCGCGAGGAGCTCCGCCGTCGTCGCATAGGGGCGCGCTTCGACGACGGCATCGACCCACCGGTCGAGGTCGACGCACGGGCGCACCACGGCTCGCGCGGCTTCGGCGTCGAGGCGGTTGAACGCGTCCAGCTCCATCGCTGCGGCGTGCCTGGGTGGGCTCAGGCGGCGAGCTGGGCGCGGAGGCGGTCCACGTGGCCGTTGGGATCGACCCGGTACTCGGCGGACTGCACCGTGCCCTCGGCATCCAGCACGAAAGTCGAGCGGATGAGGCCCACGCGCTCCTCACCGTTCACGACCTTGGCCCCCCACGCGCCCCACGCCTCGGCGACGGCGTGGTCCTCGTCGGAGAGGAGCGGGAACTGCAGCTGCTCCGCCTCGGCCCACTCCGCGAGCCGCTCGACCGAGTCGGGCGAGACCCCGACGACGGCGACGCCCGCCGCCTGCAGCGAGGCGAGGTTGTCGCGGAAGTCGCACGCCTCGGTCGTGCAACCGGGCGTGAACGCGGCCGGGTAGAAGTAGACGACGACGCGGCGGCCGGCGAAGTCCTCCGGTCGCACCACCGTGCCGGTCGAGTCGGGCAGCGCGAACCCGGGGTTCGCGTCGCCTTCGTTCAGGCGGATGTCGGCCATGTCGTCGGTCCCTTCGATGGTTCGTCGCTCGGCGTCGCCGGTCACGAGGTCGGGTGCACCCCGAACGCGAGAGCCAGCTTCTCGATCTTCTGCGCCCGGCCGAGCCGGGGCAAGTCGCTGCCGTCGCGGATCACACGACCGCGGCCCTCGAAGTCGGCGAGGAAGTCCAGTGCCCACAGCACCTCGCTCGGCGTGGGGCAGATGACCTCGTTGATGACGGGAGCCTGCTCGGCGGCGAGGCAGAGCTTGCCGGTCATGCCCATCGACACCGTGATCGCGGAGTGCTCGCGCAGCGTCGGCATGCTGTTTCCCACCGTGGGGCCGTCGATCGGCCCGGGCAGGTTGCCCACGCGACTGGCGACGACCAGGCGCGCCCGCGGGTAGGCCATCGCCTCGGCGTCCGCGCTCATGCCGGTGTCGCGGCGGAAGTCGCCGCTGCCGAACGCGAGGCGGAAGGCACCACGGGCGCGCGCGATGTGCGCGGCGTCCTCCATGCCCAGCGCCGACTCGACGAGCGCCACGACAGGCACCGTGCCGCCGAGGCGGTCGAACGAGCTCGTCACCTGGTCCGCCGACTCGGTCTTGGCGAGCATGATGCCCAGGAGGCCGGGGAGGCCCGCAAGGGTCGCGAGGTCGTCTGCCCAGAACGGGCTCAGCGCGTCGTTGACGCGCACCCACGCGCGACCGCCGCCACGCAACCAGTCGGCGACGTCCTGCCGGGCCTGCGGCTTGTTGCTCGGGTCGACGGCGTCCTCGATGTCGAGCACGACCGCGTCGGCTCGCGACGCCGCCATGTCGTCGAACGACTCGGGGCGGGTCCCCGGGACGAGCAGCCACGACCGCGCGATCGCCGGGTCCACGGCGCGGTGCCGCGCCGAACGCGTGGTGATCAGCGACCGCAGGTCGTCCTCCGCCTCGAGGACTTCTGCACCGCTGCCGTAGGGATCTGCCGACATCTCACTCTTCTTCCGTATCGTCACGTCTCACCCGGCCGGAGGGGGCCGGTGTCGGCGCTCACGCCGCGTCGCGACGCAGCAGGCGACCGCGGGGCTCGGCGAAGTCGACCCGCTCGCCCCGCAGGAAGGTCTCGCGTACGACGCCCGACAGGGCGAGGCCGTCGTACGGCGAGACGGGGTTCTTGTGGTGCAGACGGGCGACGTCGACGACGAACCCGTCGTCGGGTGCGAACACCGACAGGTCGGCGTCGAAGCCGAGCGCGATCCTGCCCTTTCGGGCGAGGCCCGCCAGGGCCGCCGGACGCGCCGACATCCATTCCACCACCTTCTCCAGGGAGATGCCTCTTCGTCGCGCCTCGGACCACACCACCGGCAGCCCGAGCTGCAGCGACGCGACGCCGCCCCACGCGACGGCGAAGTCGCCGTCGCCGGGGTCCTTCATCTCGAGCGTGGCGGGCGAATGGTCGCTGACGATGCTGTCGATCGTCCCGTCGACCAGTCCCTCCCAGAGCCGGTCGCGGTTGGCCGCCTCGCGGATCGGCGGACAGCACTTGAAGGCGGTCGCCCCGTCCCTCACGCCCTCCGCTGTCAACGTCAGATAGTGAGGGCAGGTCTCGACGCTGAGGCGCAGGCCCTCGCGCTTGGCGGCCGCGATGAGCGGGAGCGCGTCGGACGAAGACAAGTGCAGGATGTGCGCGCGGGCTCCGGTGCGGCGGGCGCGGTCGATGACCTCGGCGATCGCGACGTCCTCGGCCGCGTGCGGGCGCGACGCGAGGAATCGGTCGTAGCGGACCCCGTTCGGGTGCGGGGCGTGCTCGATCGTCGCCGCGTCCTCCGCGTGCACGATGAGCAGGCCGCCGAACCCGGCGAGCTCGGCCATGTCGCGCTCCATCTCCGCAGCGTCGAGCGGAGGGAACTCGTCCACGCCCGAGGGCAGCAGGAAGCACTTGAACCCGAACACCCCGGCCTCATGCAACGGGCGCAGCTCCCGCGTGTTGCCGGGGATCGCCCCACCCCAGAACCCGACGTCCACGAACACCTGGTCGCGCGCGGTGAGGCGCTTGACCTCCAGGGCCTCCACGGAGACGGTGGGCGGAATGCTGTTGAGGGGCATGTCGACGATCGTGGTGACGCCGCCGGCCGCCGCGGCCTTCGTGGCCGAGGCGAAACCCTCCCACTCGGTGCGCCCCGGCTCGTCGACGTGCACGTGCGTGTCGACGAGGCCGGGCAGCAGCGCCTCGTCGTCCTGCAGCTCGACCTCGTCGTGTCCGCGCAATCCCGTGCCGAACGGCTCGATCGCGACGATGACTCCGTCCGCGACCGCGACCTCGCACGACTCGCATCCGCCGTCTGTGAGCACGCGCCGGCCGCGCACGACCAGGTCGTGCCGCAGCATCCGTTCGCTCATGGCATCCCCGCTGTCAGGTGAGCCGGATCTGGCGGTTGACGTCCTTGTACAGCAGGTACCGGAAGGGCTCGGGGCCGCCCGCGTAGCAGGCCTGGGGGCAGAAGGCCCTGAGCAGCATGTAATCGCCGGCCTCGCACTCGACCCAGTCGTCGTTGAGCCGGTACACCGCCTTGCCCTGCAGGACGTAGAGGCCGTGCTCCATGACGTGGGTCTCGGCGAACGGGATCGTCCCGCCGGGCTGGAACGTGACGATGTTGACGTGCATGTCGTGCGAAAGGTCGTCGGGGTCGACGAAGCGGGTCGTCGCCCATGCGCCGTCGGTGTCGGGCATCGCGCGCGGTTCGACGTCCTGGTCGCGCGTCACGAACGACGCCGGCACCGGCACGTCATCGACCGGCTCGTAGGCCTTGCGGATCCAGTGGAAGGTCGCCGGTTCCTCACCCTCGTTGGCCAGTGACCACGCCGCACCCGGCGCGACGAATACGTAGCCGCCCGGGTCGAGCACGTGCCGCTCCCCCTCGAGGGCGAGCGTGAGCGCGCCTGCGGTGACGAACACGACGCCCTCGACGCCGCTCTCGGGCTCGGGTCTCTCGGCTCCCCCGCCGGGTGCGATCTCGACGATCAGCTGGGCGAAGGTCGTCGCCGAACCCGCGACGGGCCGCGCCAGGATCCACGACCGCGTGTCTGTGAAACCCGGCAGGTTGCTCGTGACGATGTCGCGCAGCACGCCTTTCGGGATGAACGTGTACGCGGGCTTCACCACGGCGCGATCGGTGAGGAGCGCGGTCTGCGGCGGCAGGCCGCCCTGCGGCGTGTAGTAGCTCATGCGTGCCCCTCGGTCGCGGTGTGCGGCGGATGCGCGAGCGCGGCGAGGGCGGCGAGATCGAGGCCCGCGGCATCCGCCACCTCTTGCACGGTGATGACCCCGCATGCGACGCCGCGGGACACGAACGACGCGAGCGCGCGGGCGGTCGCGGGTTCGTCGAGGATCCCACCCTCGACCCGGTCGACGTAGGCGCGCAGGCGTGCGACGGCCGGCGCGAAGCCCTCCCGGTAGAAGTGGGCGTTGGCCACGAACCGCGGGACGAGCTGCGCGGGGTGCAGGTCCCAGCCCTGGAAGAAGCCCCGCTCCAGCGAACGGCGGGTGAGGCGTGCGCTCAGACGCCACGCCGCGCGCACCGCGTCCGCGTCGCCCACCGGGAGGATGTTCGTCGACCCGTCCGACAGTCGTACCCCTGTCTGCGCCGCGGCGACCTGCATCACGTTCTTGGCATGGTCGGCCGCCGGGTGATCCATCGATTGGTACGCCGGGGCGATGCCGAGGGCGGCGCTGTAGTCGTACGTGCCGTAGTGCAGCCCGCTCACCCGGCCTTCTGCCGCGTGGATGGCCGCGGCCAGCGGCGAGGTCCCGTCCGCGGCGAGCACGATCTGCGGGGTCTCGATCTGCATCTCGAACCGCAGGCGTCCGGCCGCGAGCCCGTGGTGCTGCTCGAGGCGGTCGCAGATCCGCGCCATCGCCTCGACCTGCGCGACGGTGGTCACCTTCGGCAGCGTCAGCCGGAGGCCGTTCGGCAGATCGCCGGCTGCGAGCAGCGTCGCCAGGAACAGATCGAGAGAACGGATGCCTCGTCCCCGCGTGGCCCGTTCGAGGCCCTTGATGCGGATCCCGAAGAAGGGCGGCGCCTCGCCGCCGGAGTACGCATCGCGCAGCAGCTCCGCGGCGCGTCGGACGTCGGCGTCCTCGGTCTCGTCGCCCCGGTCGCCGTAGCCGTCTTCGAGGTCGAGGCGCAGGTCCTCGATGGGCTCGGACGCGAGCTTCGCCGTAACGAGCGTCGCGACCTCGGCGGCGAACTCCTCCGGCACTCCCACGTCGAGGGCGACAGCCTCCATGCCGCCGTGAGCATCGACGGCATCGCGCGCCGCGGCGCCCCACTCCCGAGGCAGTTCCGGCGCGTACCGATCGGCGGCGACGTAGACGGTGTGCACGGGCTGGCGCGTGTCGTCGTCGCCGGGGTAGCCGTCCGCGAGGAGCCGGTCGGTGGCCGCGAGGAGCCGATCGATGCCGAGGAGATCCTCAGGTGTCAGCGCGGTCGCCGCACGATCGGGCGGTCGTGCACCGTCGTCGGCGCGCGACGGGAGGGTGCGGTGCGGCTGCGACCCCTTCGGCACGGTCTCAGCATGCCACCCCGCGGTGCGACGCGGGGTGAGGTGACCACGTGCGCGGCGTCAGCGGCCGCGTCGCGGCATCCGTCTCCACGGCACGGCGGCCACGACCACCGACAGGATCGCCAGCGTCGACATGAGGAGGGAGGCCGCGACCGTCGGCGCGGCCTCCGTCGGCCAGAGGGCGTCGATGAGGACCGAGGTGACGACCTGCCCCACGACGGTGCCGAGGCCGAGCAGCAGGACGCCGGTGTACGGCACCAGAGCCGCCGCGAGGAAGATGTAGGTCACGCCGATCACCCCGCCGAAGTACAGCCACGGATCGGACGGAAACGAGGTCGGGGGTCCCGCGATCGCGGTGTGGATCAGCTCGGCCACCCCGAGCACCGCCGTGCCGCCGATGAAGTTGACGAGAGTCGCCGTCAGCGGGGTGCCGACGCGCTGGCGCAGCCGGCCGTTGACTGCCGACTGCCACGCGATCCCCGCTCCGACGAGGAACGGCAGAACCAGGAGCACCAACGGCGCGTGCACGCCTCCGGCGAGCGACACCGCCGCGGCGAGCACCGCGAGAGCGCCCCCGACGAGGCGCGCCGGGGTCACCGCGACGACACCGGCCGGCCCGACGCCGGCGCGGTCCAGCAGCAGCCCGCTCACCGTCTGCCCGGCGACGACCCCCACCGTGAACAGGGCCACACCGATGATGCCGACCGCGAGCGACTGCGTGGCGACCGAGAGCGCGCCGGCGACGCCGCCGCACAGCATCCAGATCGGGATCCTGCGCTCGCGCAGCCCCGTCACCAACGCGCCGAATCCGCGGCGTCCCTGCGGCAGTGCGGCCGACAGCACCACGAGGACGATCAGCCCCGAGCCGAACGAGATCACGGCGGCGGCGAACCCGTCGCCGATGCGGACGCCGAGCTGGCCGTTGATGCGCGCCTGCACGGCGGTGAGGATGCCGATGAGTGCGGCGCCGCCCAGACCGATCCATGCGGGCAGGCGGCGTGCGGTCACCCGATCCATCCTCTCCTGCCCGCGCGACGGGAGCCGGCCACGGGCGCGGACCCACGGCGACGAGTCACCGGAAACTGGAGCCGACTACGGGACTTGAACCCGTAACCCCCGTATTACAAGTACGGTGCGCTACCAATTGCGCCAAGTCGGCAGAGCGCCCAGTCTAGCGGCGCCCGCGCGAGGACCCGATCAGGGAGCGGTCGGCGTCGGGGTCGGGGTCGGCGTCGCCTTGTAGTACGCGTCGCTCGCGATCGTCAGCACGAACTGCGCGAACTCCTTGGGGTCGTCCAGCTTGCCCACGTACTGCGTGCCGTTGACCAGCACCATCGGGGTGCCGGTGAGGGCCACACCGTCCGTGCCGGGGAGCTCCTTCAGCGCCTGCTCGGTCGCCGCTTTCGCCCACGACGCGTAGGACTGGTCCTCGATGCATGCGCGGACGACCTTGCCGCCGTCGAGCCCGGTCGCCTGCGCGAGCGTCGCGAGCTCGTCGTCGCTGAGGCCGTCGGAGTCGACCTCCGGCTGCTGGCGCAGCAGGGCGTCGTTGAACGCGAAGAAGTAGTCGGGCGAGTGCTGGGCGACGCAGGCCGCGGCGCCGGCGGCGCGCAGCGAGTACTTCGTGCCGTTCGACTTCGCGGTGAGCATGGCCACCGGATAGTAGGTCAGAGTGGCGGCGCCGTCATCGATCCACTGCGAGAGCTGCTTCATGTTCGCGAGCTGGAACTCTCGCGAACCCGTCGAGAGGTAATCGACGTAGACGCGGATATCGACCGCGGGTGCATCCGTAGGGGTCGAGGTGGGAGTCGGCTCGGTCTCGGGAGTCGTGCTCGCCTCGCCCTCGACGAGGCCGCCGGCGCTGGAGTCGTCGGCGACGCCCGCTCCGGTGACGTCGGTGACGACGAACCCGCCGTCGACGCCACTGGCCGGGCTCATGGTCGGCTTCGATGCGCTCGACGAGACCGTCCACGTCACCACGACGGCGATGACGGCCACGAACGCGAGGGCGACGGCGACGAGGGACGTCCGTCGGATCAGACGTGCTCGCGACTGGCGCGCCTTCACCTGCTGCGCCTTCTCGCGCACGGCGTCGCGGCGCTCGCTGGGCGCGGCGTTCTGTGACTCGTCGCTCGACATGGAACCTCTCGGGGCGGAAGGGGGGCGGCGAACCGGCTTGACCATGGATTCGCACTGGCCAGGCGGGAAAGCGGCCGTCCACGATGCTAGTCAGCCACCCTGGGAAATGCCCAGACGCAAGCTCCGCGCGCGCCGTGTCATACTGTTCCTTGCGCCCGATGGCGGGCGTGCGGGTAAGCCCCCGCTCATTCCTCACTACGGATCGTCCGGCACGTACCTGCCGGTGAAGGAGAAGAGAACATGGCGTCCGTCACGTTTGACAACGCAACTCGTCTGTACCCCGGGGGCACTCGCCCCGCTGTGGACAAGCTCAACCTCGAGGTCGCCGATGGCGAGTTCCTGGTTCTCGTCGGCCCGTCGGGCTGTGGCAAGTCCACGTCGCTGCGCATGCTGGCCGGCCTCGAAGAGGTCAACTCGGGCCGCATCCTGATCGGCGACCGTGACGTCACTGACGTCCCCCCGAAGGACCGCGACATCGCCATGGTCTTCCAGAACTACGCGCTGTACCCGCACATGACGGTCGCCGAGAACATGGGCTTCGCGCTCAAGATCGCCGGCGTCGGCAAGGAGGAGCGCGCCGCTCGCGTGCTCGAGGCAGCGAAGCTCCTCGACCTCGAGGAGTACCTGACCCGCAAGCCGAAGGCCCTCTCGGGTGGTCAGCGTCAGCGCGTCGCCATGGGCCGCGCGATCGTCCGCCAGCCCCAGGTGTTCCTCATGGACGAGCCGCTGTCGAACCTCGACGCCAAGCTCCGCGTCCAGACCCGTACGCAGATCGCGTCGCTGCAGCGCCGCCTCGGCGTCACCACGGTCTACGTGACGCACGACCAGACCGAGGCGCTCACCATGGGTGACCGCATCGCGGTGCTCAAGGACGGCCTCCTCCAGCAGGTCGGCACCCCGCGCGACCTGTACGAGAAGCCGAACAACGTGTTCGTCGCCGGCTTCATCGGCTCGCCCGCCATGAACCTGTTCCCGGCGCACATCGCCGAGGGCGGCGTGCAGTTCGGTGACAGCGTCGTGGGCGTCGAGGCCGACACGCTGGGCAAGGCGCACGGCACCGAGGTCACCATCGGTGTGCGTCCCGAGGACATCCAGGTCTCCCCCGCGGACGGCAAGGGCCTCACGGTCACCGTCGACCTCGTCGAGGAGCTCGGCGCCGACGGCTACCTCTACGGTCACGCCGACGTCGCGGGCAAGCGCACCGACATCGTCGCGCGCGTCGACGGCCGCCGTCACCCGATCGCGGGCGACAAGGTCACGCTGGCTCCGGTCCCCGGACACGTCCACGTGTTCGACATCGAGTCGGGCGAGCGCCTCACCGACAAGGCGATCGCCGCGGCGTAACCGCTGATTCGTTCGCGACGGCGCGGGTGGGAGCTTCTTCCCCCCGCGCCGTCGCACTTTTCCAGGAGGGTATGTGCCTGACGCCCTGAGCATCACCGCCTCGAGCGTCGATCCGGGGCTGCTGACGCTGCCGTGGTCGACCCCGCTCGGAGAGTGGCCGTCGAGCCACATCGTGTTCCTGCCCAAGGGCATCTCGCGCCACCTGGTGCGGTTCGCCAACCTCTCGGGCCGGGTGGTCGCCATCAAGGAGACGACCCAGGCCATGGCGCAGCGCGAGTACGACATGCTCGGCAACCTCGCCCGCCTGGACGTGCCGTGCGTGGAGCGCGTCGCCGTGATCGCCGGGAGGACGGATGCCGCGGGCGAGCCGCTCCCCGCGGCTCTGGTGACCGCGCACCTCAAGTTCTCGCTCCCCTACCGCGCCCTGTTCACGCAGGTGCTGCGCCCCGACACCGCGACGCGCCTGGTCGACGCGCTCGCGCTGCTGCTGGTCCGCCTGCACAACGTCGGCTTCTTCTGGGGCGACGTGTCGCTGTCGAACACGCTGTTCCGCCGCGACGCGGGCGCGTTCGCCGCGTACCTGGTCGATGCCGAGACCGGCGAGCTGCACGAGAGCGGCCTGACCCCGGGCCAGCGCGCACACGACCTCGACGTCGCGCGCACGAACATCGCGGGCGAGATCATGGATCTCGAGGCCGGTGGGCGCCTCGAGGGCGGCGTCGACGCCATCGCGATCGCCGACGGCATCGTGTCGGCCTACCACGCGCTGTGGGCGGCGCTCACGGACGAGGAGACGTTCCGCGCCGACGAGGCGTACCGGCTCACGGAGCGCGTCCAGCGGCTCAACGACCTCGGGTTCGACATCGGCGAGATGTCGATCCAGACGACGGCCGACGGCACCCGCGTGTCGATCCAGCCCAAGGTCGTCGACTCCGGCCACCACCAGCGGCGTCTGCTGCGCCTGACCGGCCTCGACGTCGAGGAGAACCAGGCCCGGCGCCTGCTCAACGACCTCGACGAGTTCCGCGTGCGCATCTCACGCCTCGGCGACGACGAGGAGATGGTGGCCCACGAGTGGCTCACCCGGGTGTTCGAGCCTGTCGTCAAGGCGATCCCCTGGGACCTGCGCTCGAAGCTCGAGCCCGCCGAGGTGTTCCACCAGCTGCTCGAGCACCGCTGGTACCTGTCCCAGGCCAAGGGCAAGTCGGTGCCGCTCGCCGAGGCCCTGACGAGCTACATCGACAACGTGCTGCGCCACCGCCGCGACGAGGCGACCCTTATGGGCCCGCCCACCGAGACCGTGTCGCTGTCTATCATCACGTCATCCAACCCCGTGATCGACGACGACGAGGACGACATCGACTGGCGCGACCTGGTCTGAGCCTGTCTCTCTTCGCCCGGACAGCGAAAGGGTGCATCTCCGCCGGCGGAGATGCACCCTTTCGCGATTCCAGCTGTCAGTACCCGACGGTGAACCGCTTGCGGGGGTGCTGCGGGTGCTCGATCTCGTCGACGATCGCGACGGCGAGATCCTCGCCCGAGATGTACGACTCGCCCTCGGCATCGGTGACGATGACGTCGCCGCCGGTGCGGTACTCGCCGGTCCGCTCCCCCGGGTTGTACGCGCCGAAGCCGCCCGCCGGGTGGATGTAGAACCAGTCCAGCGACTCGGGCCCTTCCTTGAGGTCGTCGAGGATGCCGATCGCCTCGAGTGCCTCCGCCTTGTAGTCCTCGGAGAACGACGGAAGGTCGACGACCCGCTCGCCGCCCTCGGTGACGAGGCTGCCACCGGCGCCGCCGATGACGCCGAGGCGGACGCCCTCGGGCAGGAGCGAGGCGAGCGCCGCGATGTTCGGCCGCACCAGGCCCTGCATCTCGCCGCGCGGCGCGACCGCGGACACGACCACGTCCACGCCCTCGATCTGCGCGAGGAGATCGGGGACGTCGGTCAACGACCCCTCGACGTAGATCGCCCCGGCGTGGCGCTCCGCGGGGATGCGGCGCGCGATCGAGAGGACGCTGTGGCCCCGGCTCACCGCCTCGGCGACGATGTGACGGCCGGCGTATCCCGAGCCTCCGATGACGGCGATGCGTGCCATGTGCTGCCTTTCGACGAGTGGTGCGCCGGCCTTCGCCGGCTCTGCAGAGGGGAACGTGCGCCACGCGGGGTTCTTCCCGCGCGCGTCACACGCGGACTCAGGCGGGAGTGGAGCCCCGGAGCGTCGAGACCTGGTACAGCGCGACGGATGCCGCGATCCCGGCGTTGAGCGACTCGGTGCTCGACGAGATCGGGATCGACACGATCTGGTCGCACGTCTCGGTCACCAGGCGCGAGAGACCCTTGCCCTCGGAGCCGACGACGATCACGACGGGACGGTCCGCAAGCTCGAGCGCCGGGAGCGAGACGTCGCCGCCGCCGTCGAGGCCGAGCACGAACACGCCCTGCTTCTTGAAGTCCTTGAGCATCGCCGTGAGGTTCGAGGCGAGCGCCACGGGGACGCGCGCGGCCGCACCGGCGCTCGTCTTCCACGCGGCCGAGTTGACGCTGGCCGAGCGGCGCTGCGGGACGATGACCGCCTGCCCGCCGAAGGCCGCGGTCGAGCGGAGGATCGCGCCGAGGTTGCGCGGGTCGGTGATGCCGTCGAGCGCGACGAACAGCGGCGTCTGGCCCTCATCGATCACCTTCTCGAGCAGGTCCTGCGGGTGCGCGTATTCGTACGGCGGCACCTTGAGCGCGACGCCCTGGTGCACGCCGTCGAAGCCTGCCATGCGGTCGAGCTCGGGGCGCGTGACCTCGAGCACCGGGATGTCGCGGTGCGTGGCGATCGCGAGCATCTCCTTGACGCGATCGTCCATCTCGACGCGCTGCGCGATGTAGAACGCGGTGGCGGGGATCTTCGCGCGCAGCGCCTCGAGCACGGAGTTGCGGCCGGTCACCGTCTCGGTGTCGTCGTCCTTCTTCGCGGGACGCGACGACCGGGGCGCCTGCTGCCCCGGCTTGCCCTTGCCGCCTGCCGCCGCGTACCGGTCAGCGGCCGCCTTGCGCTTGCCGGCCGGGTGCCACGCGCGGTCCTCCGCCTTAGGGGTCGGCCCGCGGCCCTCGAGGGACCGTTTGTTCTTGCCCCCCGAGCCCTTGGTGGGACCCTTGCCGCCCTTGCTTGCGCCGGGGCGCCCTGGCTTTGCCATCAGTTCTCCTTCGTGCGGGCCGCGGCCCGTCAGTTGCTCTCCGCCGGGCGAGGAGCGTCGGCGACACTCCAGTGCGTCCCGTCGGGACCGTCTTCGAGGGCGATGCCGGCCGCCGCGATCGCGTCGCGGATGCGGTCGGCCGCCGCCCAGTCCTTCTCAGCGCGCGCGGCGGCGCGCTGCGTGATCATCGTCTGCACCAGCGCGTCGAGAGCGGATGCCTCGGCCGAGGCATCCGTCGACCGCCACTGCGGATCGAGGGGGTCGATGCCGAGCACGCCCGCCATCACGGCGACGTCGGCGAACGCGCTGAGCGCCGCGTCGCGGTCACCCGCATCGAGCGCGGTGTTGCCGTCGCGCACGGTCTCGTGCAGCACGGCGAGCGCCTGGGGCACCCCGAGGTCGTCATCGAGGGCCGCCGCGAACGCGGCCGGGACGCCGGCATTCACCCGCACGTCCTCCGTTCCCCGCAGTGTGCGCAGCGCGCGCTCGAGGAAGGTGCGGATGCGCTCGAGCGCCGCCTCGGCCTCGTCGAACGTCGAGGTCGTGATGTCCAGGCTCGACCGGTAATGCGCCGCCGCGAGCGCGTATCGCACCACGAGCGGGTCGCGCTCGCGCAGCAGGTCCTCGGCGAGGACGAAGTTGAACAGCGACTTCGACATCTTCTGCGCGCCGACCGTCACAAGACCGTTGTGCACCCAGTACCGCGCGAAGCCGTCGCCGGCCCCCGTGGACTGGGCGAGTTCGTTCTCGTGGTGGGGGAAACGCAGGTCGAGCCCGCCGCCGTGGATGTCGAACTCGGAGCCGAGGTAGCGGCGCGCCATCGCGGAGCACTCGATGTGCCAGCCCGGGCGCCCGGGTCCCCAGGGCGAGGCCCAGGTCGCCGATGCCGGTTCGTCGGCCTTGGCGCCCTTCCAGAGGGCGAAGTCGCGCGGGTCGCGCTTCCCGCGCGGATCGGCGTCGGCTGCCGGCTCCATCGCGTCGATCGACTGGTTGGTGAGCGACCCGTAGTCCGCCCACGACCGGACATCGAAGTAGACGTCGCCCGCAGCATCCGTGTCCGCCGCCGCGGCGTAGGCGTGACCCGCCTCGATGAGGCGCTGGATGAGCTCTTGCATCTGCGGGATCGATGCCGTCGCGCGGGGCTCGTAGGTCGGCGGGAGGATGCCGATCGCGGTGTACGCGCGGGTGAACTCGAGCTCCATGCGGTACGCGAGCGCCCACCACGGCTCGCCGTCCGACGCGTTCGCGAGCACCTTGTCGTCGATGTCGGTGACGTTGCGGACGAAGGTGACGCGGCCGTGCCGGTGGGTCAGCCAGCGGCGCAGGATGTCGAAGCTCAGCGCGCCGCGCATATGCCCGATGTGGGGCCCGGACTGCACCGTCGGACCGCAGACGTAGATCGTGACGTTTCCGGGGTCGAGGGGCACGAAATCGCGCAGGGTCTGCGCCTTGGTGTCGTACAACTGAACCGTCACCGCACCAGCCTACCGGCGGGTACCCCGCCGACCCTGAGTGAGCCTGTAGAACTAGATGGTGCATGTGCTCGCCGTCCTCGCCGCCGCGCTCCTGTTCGGCACGACCGGCACGTCGCAGGCGCTCGGCCCCGCCGGCACCACTCCCCTGTC
The DNA here is from genome assembly GCF_042266945.1 of Microbacterium sp. NPDC056057. Classification (NCBI taxonomy): domain Bacteria; kingdom Bacillati; phylum Actinomycetota; class Actinomycetes; order Micrococcales; family Microbacteriaceae; genus Microbacterium; species Microbacterium sp. NPDC056057. The sequence goes on along the minus strand of NZ_JBHJWS010000004.1, from coordinate 120,459 downwards.
GATCGGTGTCATGCGCATGGTGATCGGCGGCACCGGACTCGCGATCATCGCGTTCTCGCTCGCCGCGCGGCACTCCCGACGCCTGCCGGCGGGTGCGGTGCGTCCGCGCTGGGGCGCCCGGCCCGTGCTGCTCATGGTGCTGACGGGCGCGTGCCTCGCTCTGTACCAGCCCCTGTTCTTCCTCGGCACGGCCCGCAACGGCGTCGCGGTGGGAACGGTCGTCGCCCTCGGTTCGGCCCCGATCCTCGCCGGGCTCCTGGAATGGGCGCTGACGCGACGGATGCCGACTCCCACGTGGATGGGCGCGACGGCGCTCGCGACGATCGGCGTCGTGCTGCTCGGCTTCGGTGGCGAGGCGGGAACGGCCGGCGGCACGGATCCCCTGGGACTGATCGGCTCCATCGGCGCGGGCGCCTCGTTCGCGGTCATCGCCAACGCGCAGCGGCGCCTGCTCGACGACGGCTGGGATCCTTTCACCGTCGTCGGGGCCATGGGCGCCAGCTCGGCGATCATCTGCGCCTTCGCGCTCCCCTTCGTCGATCTCTCGTGGCTCGGCACGACGTCAGGCGTGGTGATGGCCCTGTGGCTGGGCCTCGCGACCATCTCCATCGCGTACGTGCTGTTCACGTGGGGTCTGAGCGGCCTCACTGCGGCCACCGCCGCGACGCTCACGCTGGGCGAGCCCCTGACGGCGAGCGTGCTCGGGATCGTCGTGCTCGGCGAGCGGCTGTCGGCACTCGCGATCGTGGGGCTCGTGGTGCTCGCCGCCGGGCTCGCCCTCCTCGCGTGGGGATCCCGGTCGCCACGCGACCCCGCTCCCTACGCCGTCGAGGCCTGAGACGGCAGACGGCGGGAAACACGGCCGAAACCGGCGCGTGGCACACTGGGCGCGTCATGCAGCGCACCATCGAGATCCGAACCGACGACCTGAGCGGCGAAGCCACCCGGCGCCTCATCGCCCTGCACCTGGCGGGGATGCACGACACGTCTCCCCCCGAGAGCGTGCATGCACTCGGCATCGAAGCGCTGCGGCATCCGTCCCTCTCGGTCTGGACGGCGTGGATCGACGGCGAGCTCGCGGGCGTCGGGGCTCTGAAGGCGCTCGATGCCGACCGCGGCGAGATCAAGTCGATGCGCGCGGACGATCGGTTCCGCGGCACCGGCGTCGGCCGCGCGCTGCTGCGTCACATCGTCGAGGACGCCCGACGGCGCGGCATGTCGAGTCTGTGGCTCGAGACGGGGACCACCGAGGACTTCGCCCCCGCGCAGCGCCTCTACGAGAGCGAGGGCTTCGTGGTCTGCGGTCCCTTCGAGGACTACGCGCTCGACCCGTTCTCGGTGTTCATGACGCGCACGCTCTGACGCCCCGACGGGCGCGGGTGGTCAGGCCGGGATGACGAGGGCGACGGCGAAGGCGGAGACACCCTCGCCCTGCCCGGTGAACCCGAGGCCGTCGGTCGTCGTCGCAGAGACCGACACCGGCGCGCCGCCGAGTGCGGCCGACAGGGCCCGCTCGGCCTCGGCGCGGCGGGCGGAGAACCGCGGGCGGTTCGCCTGCACCTGTACCGAGACGTTGCCGACGCGCCAGCCCGCTTCCCCGAGCAGCGCGACGGTGCGCGTCAGGAACGCGCCCGCGTGCGCGCCGGCGTACTCGGGATGATCGGTGCCGAAGTGCGTGCCGATGTCGCCGAGGCCCGCGGCCGCCAGCAGGGCGTCGACGATCGCGTGCGCGACGGCGTCGCCGTCCGAGTGCCCTGACAGCGGCGCCTCACCCGGCCACTCGAGCCCTGCAAGCCACAGCGTCCCCTCACCGCCGAATGCGTGCACATCCGTGCCGACACCGACGCGCGGAAGCACCGGAACCCCGCCGAGGTGTGCCGCGGCGTGCGGTGCGGGCTCGGCGATCAGGTGGCGTGCGCGATCGAGGTCCGCCGCGGTGGTGATCTTGAAGGCGAGCGGATGCCCCGGCACGGCCGCGACGGCATGCCCGGCCTCGGCGACCAGGGCGGCGTCGTCGGTGAAGTCCGTCGTGGCGGCGTCATATGCCGCGTCGAGCACGTCTCGCCGGAAGCCCTGCGGCGTCTGCGCCGCAGCGAGCTCGGCGCGGTCGACCGCGGCGACGATCTCGTCACCGGCGACGCGCTTGATCGTGTCGATCACCGGGAGCACGGGGATCGCGCCGACCGCGCCGCCGTCGATCGCCGCGATGACGCGCTCGAAGACCTCGGCAGGGGTGAGGGCGCGTGCCGCGTCGTGGACCAGCACGACCTCGACGTCGGCCCACAGGGCCGCGAGGCCGGCCGCCACGGAGGCCTGGCGGGTGTCGCCGCCCGCGACGACGGACATCAGCTCTCGACGGTCCCCCGCGGTAGCCAGCGCCTCGCTCAGCGCGTCGCCCTCGCGCCCGGCGGGGGCGACGATCACGACCTGAGCGAGCGGTGCGGCGAAGACGCCCTCGAGGGCGTGACGCAGGATGCTGCTCCCGTCGATGCCGACGAACGCTTTCGGCGCTCCGGCGCCCAATCGGGTGCCGGAGCCGGCGGCCACCACGATGACGCCGACGCGGGGCACGGGAGTGATGCTCACCCGTTCACGCTATCGCGATCGACGGGCGGGGCTGCGCGCGTCCGGTCCCGCCGGGATCGGGTGCGCACAGCAGAACGGCGCCCCATCGGGGCGCCGTTCCAGGAGTCTCAGCTCGCGAGGACCTCGTCGAGAAGAACGCTCGCCTTCTCTTCGTCGGTCTTCTCCGCGAGGGCCAGCTCGGAGATCAGAATCTGCTTCGCCTTGGCGAGCATGCGCTTCTCTCCGGCCGACAGGCCGCGGTCCTGATCGCGGCGCCACAGGTCGCGCACGACCTCGCTGACCTTGATGACGTCACCGGAGGCGAGCTTCTCGAGGTTCGCCTTGTAGCGGCGCGACCAGTTGGTCGGCTCCTCCGTGAAGGGAGCGCGCAGCACCTCGAAGACCTTGTCGAGGCCCTCCTTGCCGATGACGTCTCGGACGCCGACCAGGTCGACGTTCTCTGCGGGGACTTCGATGATGAGATCACCCTGCGTGACGTTGAGCTTCAGGTACTTCTTCGTCTCGCCCTTGATGATCCGGTCTTTGACCTCGATGATCGTAGCCGCCCCGTGGTGGGGGTAGACGACCGTCTCGCCAACCTCAAAAAGCATGGAGTTATGTCCTTTCGGCAACCTCCAGGATACCACAGGCGAAATACGCTAAGGTTCTCCGCCCTCCGGCCGGGCGGTGCTCCGCGCGGTCCGTCGCGAGCCCCTAGAATGCTGGAGAACCGTCATCCGTCTTATGGAGGATCCGTGAACCGCCGCCTCATCGCGTCGCTGGCCATCGGGGGCGCACTCGTCCTCACGACGACCGGCTGCAGCATGATCTCGCCGCAGGCGACCACGCTCCCGTATTCCGCGGCGGAGGGGACGAACGTCCACGAGGCCGGCCCCGTCGAGGTGCGCAACGCCCAGATCGTCGCCAATGAGGACGGGTCCGAGGGCAACTTCGTCGCCGCGCTGATCAACCAGACCGAGGACTCGCATACCCTCAACATCGAGTTCGGCGAGGGCGGTCCGAAGCTCACCGTGCGGGTGCCCGCGAACACGACCGTGAGCCTCGGCTCCGACGAGGACGAGCCGCTCCTCGTCGAGGACCTCGACGCCCTCCCCGGCACCGATGTCACCACGTTCTTCCAGTCCGGCGACTCGGAGGGCGCGCTCGCCTCGGTGCCCGTGCTGGACGGCTCTCTCAGCTACCTCGCGCCCCTCGCTCCCTGAGCGACGCTCGCGCAGACACGAGAAGAGGGCGCCCCATCGAGGGGCGCCCTCTTCTCGTCTGCGGCGGCTCAGCCCTCGAAGCGGTAGCCGAGTCCGCGCACGGTCACCAGCATCTCCGGCGAGCCGGGGTTCTTCTCGATGCGGGAGCGGATCCGCTTGATGTGCACGTCGAGGGTCTTCGTGTCGCCGAAGTAGTCGCTCCCCCACACGCGGTCGATGAGCTGGCCGCGCGTGAGCACGCGGCCCGCGTTGCGCATGAGCACCTCGAGCAGCTCGAATTCCTTGAGCGGCATGTTGACCTCGCCGCCCTCGACGGCGACGGTGTGACGGTCGATGTCGAGCACGACGCGACCGCCTTCCAGCACGCGGTCCTCGAGGTCGGCGTCGATCTGCGAGAACCGTCGCAGGACGGCGCGCATACGGGCGAGCAGCTCGCGAGCGGAGTACGGCTTCGTGACGTAGTCGTCGGCGCCGAGCTCGAGGCCCACCACGATGTCGACCTCGGAGTCCTTGGCGGTCAGCATGATGATCGGCACGGCCGAATTGACACGGATCTGGCGGCACACCTCGGTGCCCGGCATTCCGGGCAGCATGAGGTCGAGCAGCACGATGTCGGCGCCGCGTTCGCGGAACGCGGTCAGCGCGGTCGGGCCGTCTTCGGCGATCTCGACCTCGTGGCCCTCGCGGCGAAGGAGGTAGGCGAGCGGGTCGGCGAGGTCTGGCTCGTCCTCGACGATCAGGACGCGGGTCATGCGGGGTCTCCATTCGCGACGGATGCAGGGTTCTGACCGCCGGCAGGACCGACGGGAGTCTTGGGCGCAGCGGACGTGGCCGCGCGTGCTGGTGCCGCGGGCTTGGCCGCGCGGGCGGAAGCGGCCGGCTTCGCCACGGGCGCGGCCGGAGCCTTCTTCGCGACCGGCGCGCTGGTCGCGGCAGCGTCAGCCGCGGCCGGGACGGCGGCAGGCGCCACCTCGGCGGCGACAGACACAGCCTCAGCGGCGGTCACGTCAGCGGCGGGCCGCTTCTTCTTGCGCCCGCGCTTGGGCACCGGTTCGAGGTCGGGCGCGTCGATCTGGGGCAGGCGGATCGTGAACGTGGATCCGCGGCCCGGGCGCGACCACAGGCGCACCTCGCCGCCGTGCCGCTGCACCGCGTGCTTGACGATGGAGAGGCCGAGCCCGCTGCCGCCGGTGCGGCGGGCGCGCGCGGGGTCTGACCGATAGAAGCGCTCGAAGACGCGGTCCTGCTCGCCCTCGGCGATGCCGATGCCGCGGTCCGTCACGGCGATCTCGACGACGCGGTCGACGGCCTTGATCCCGACGCCGACGCTCGAGCCGCGCGGAGAGTACGCGATGGCGTTCGCGATCAGATTGCCGACGGCTTCGCTCAGCACCTGTGCATCGCCATGCACGTAGAGGCCGCGCGCACCGCCGCGCATCACCTCGACGCCGGCGGAGTCCGCCTGTATCGCGTGCGCGTCGAGGGCCGACGCCACGACCTCGTCGATCGAGACGTCCTGCTGCGGGAGCTCGTCCGCAGCCTGCAGCCGGGACAGGTTCATGATGCGCGAGGTCAGCAGCGCGAGCCGGTTGGCCTCCGCCTGCAGCCGCGTCGCGAAGATCCGCACCTGCGGCGGATCATCGGCGGCCGACTCGATCGCCTCGGCGAGCAGGCTCACCGCGCCGACGGGTGTCTTGAGCTCGTGGCTCGTGTTCGCCACGAAGTCGCGCCGCATCTCCTCGACGCGTTCGCGCTCCGAGATGTCGCGCAGCACGAGGAGGGTGAGCCGGGGCGAGATGCGCGACGCGCGCACGGCCACGAGGCGGGGCTCGGCCGGCGGGGCGCCACGGCGCAGCCGCATCGTCTCGGTCGCGCTCGCCTCGGTGACGTCGGCGTCGGTGGTCCGCACGCGGCGCGCCAGGGTCCGCAGCTCGTCGGTGGGGAGCGTGCCGCCTTCGAGCAGCTCGAACGCCGTGGCCGGAGAGGAGGCCGCCAGCACGGTGAACGACGCGTCCACCACGACGGCGGCATCATCCATGCCGTGGAGGACGCCGCGCACGCCGTCGGGGATCTCGATCGAACCCTCGGCCTGCGCGCGGTCACGCGCCCGCATCGACGCGACGACGACGGCGGAGATCGAACCGCCGATGATGATCCCCGCGAGGAGGGCGAGCAGCGCGAGCTGCGTCGTATCCATGCCTCAAGCGTAGGGGCACGTCGCGCGGGACAATGGACCGTGACGGGGACCCGGGCTCCCGCGCCCGGTACTGTTCACCACGGGGGCACCGTCCGTTAACCTTCCCTGACGACAATCGGCCGGGGCGCGGGCGAAAGCTCCCCCATCCATGAAAGGTGCGTCGGAATGCGCGAAGTCTTCCACCAGTCCCTCGAGGACGTGCAGGGGCGTCTCGTCGAGATCGCCGAGCTCGTCACGATCGCCATCGACAAGGCGACGCGGGCGTTCGGAACGAGCGACGTCGCGCTCGCGGAGGAGGTCATCGAGGCCGACGCGGTCATCGACGAGAAGGCCGTCGAGCTCGACGAGCTCGCCATCGAGATCCTCGCCCGCCAGCAGCCGGTCGCCCGCGATCTGCGCATCGTCGTCAGCGCGCTGCGCATGAGCGCGTCGCTCGAGCGCATGGGCGACATCGCCGAGCACATCGCCCAGCTCACCCGCATGCGGTTCCCGGAGCGGGCCATCCCCAAGGGCCTCAAGTCCACGTTCCTCAAGATGGGCGAACTCGACGTGGAGGCGGCGCGCCAGCTCACCGAGTTGCTGCGCACGCAGGACGGCGACCTCATCGACGAGATCCGCAACGCCGACGATAAGCTCGACGAGCTGCACGTCTCGGTGTTCGAGAAGGTGCTCAGCGACAGCTGGCAGGGCGATCCGTCCGCCACCGTCGATGCCACGCTCGCCAGCCGCTACCACGAGCGCTTCGGCGACCACGCGGTCTCCGTCGCGAAGAAGGTCGCGTACCTGTCGACCGGGGACTGGACGTCGAGCACCGACACGATCGACGTCGTCGCCCCGTCTCTCTGAAGCCCGTCACGCGGCCTGCAGCTGGGGGGCTGCCGCTGCGAAGGCGAAGAAAAGGAAGAGCGGATGCCTCGTGGGGAGGCATCCGCTCTTCCGTCGGTTCTGGGATCAGGCCTTGCCCTGGTTCGCGACCGCGGCGGCGCCGGCGGCGGCGGCCTCGGGGTCGAGGTACTCACCCGGACCGAGGGGCTCGAGGTTCTCGTCGAGGCGGTACACCAGCGGGATGCCCGTCGGGATGTTGAGCTCTGAGATGTCGGCGTCGCTGATGCCGTCGAGGTGCTTCACGAGTCCGCGCAGGGAGTTGCCGTGCGCCGTCACGAGCACCGTCTTGCCGGCCTTGAGGTCGGGAACGATGTCGCTGTGCCAGTAGGGCAGCATGCGGTCGATGACGATCTTGAGCGACTCGGTGTCGGGCACCTCGCCGTCGATGCCGACGTAGCGCGGGTCGCCGACCTGGCTGTACTGGTCGTCGGCGGGAAGCGGCGGCGGCGGCACGTCGAACGAGCGGCGCCAGAGCATGAACTGCTCGTCGCCGAACTCCTCGAGGGTCTGCGCCTTGTCCTTGCCCTGCAGAGCGCCGTAGTGGCGCTCGTTGAGGCGCCACGAGCGCTTGACGGGGATCCACAGGCGGTCCGCCGCGTCGAGGGCGATGTCGGCGGTCTGGATGGCGCGGCTGAGCACGGAGGTGTGCAGCACGTCGGGAAGGATGCCGGACTCGGCGAGCAGCTCGCCGCCGCGCTGGGCTTCGGCCTTGCCCTGGTCGGTGAGGCGGACGTCGACCCAGCCCGTGAACTGGTTGGTCTTGTTCCACTCGCTCTGGCCGTGTCGGAGGAGGATCAGCGTGTAGGGCGCGGTCATGCGCCCCATGATATCCGCGCCGGGTGCCGCCCCCGGATGCTGTGACGGGCGAGGCTGGCATCATGGAGGCATGGCGCGGGGACCGGTCGGGCAGATCACGCGCGGCACCACCGGCACCAACCGGCTGCGACGCGTGGACCGCTGGATCGCTCGGCATCCCGCGCTGCGCCGCGCCGCCGATCCGCTCGTGGTCGACCTGGGCTACGGCGCGAGCGGCGTGACGGCGCTGGAGCTGCACGCGCGCCTGGTCCGCGCACGGCCGGACGTCGAGGTGCTCGGCCTCGAGATCGATCCCGCGCGCGTCGCGCGGGCGCGGGCCCAACTGGAGCAGGTCCGCGCGGGCGGCACGTCGTTCGCCCCCGACGCACATGTGTCCTTCGCGCGCGGCGGCTTCGAGGTGCCCGTCGCCGGCGGGCGCCGCCCGGCGGTCGTGAGGGCGTTCAACGTGCTGCGGCAGTACGACGAGTCGGAGGTCGCGGGCGCGTGGGCGACGATGTGCGCGCGCCTCGCGCCGGACGGACTCCTCGTCGAGGGCACGTGCGACGAGATCGGCCGCATCGCGACCTGGGTCGCGCTCGGCCCCGACGCCCTGCCGCGCACGCTCACGGTGTCGCTGCGGCTGGCCGGGCTGCAGCATCCGTCCATCGCCGCGGAGCGGCTCCCGAAGGCCCTCATCCACCGCAACGTCCCCGGCGAGCCCGTGCACGCGTTCCTCGCGGCCCTCGACGCGGAGTGGGAGCGGGCGGCGAGCATGTCGCCCTTCGGCCCGGTGCATCGCTGGCGCACGGCGCTGTCGGCGCTGGTCGACGGAGGCTGGCCGGTCTTCGAGCGGTCGCGGTGGCGCCTCGGCGAGGTCACCGTGCCGTGGGATGCCGTGGCCCCGCGCTGAGCCGCGGCGCGTGGTGGGTCACACGCGGGGCAGCACCGCCCGCGCCTCGGCGGACGGCATGCCGGTCGCGGTGAGGAGGTCGACCGCGAACGGCCGCATCGCGGTGATGAGGTTCTGCTCGCCCTGCGAACCGCCGGGGAGGATCTGCGTCGGATCGAGGCGTACGGCGACCGCGCGCACCGCCTCACGTGCGGCCGGCTGCAGCGAGATGTCGTCGAGGCTCTCCCCCACCAGCTCCGCCGCGCGCATGAGCTCGGCGAGCACCTCGGCGGGCACTGGACGGCGCTGGCCATCGTCGCAGAGGTACACCGCGCGCCGGGCGACGACCCGGAGGTTGCGGGTGGCGAAGTCCATCGCCTGCAGCACCGCGTGGTGCCGGCGCAGCTCCGCCCGCTGCGGGCGCAGCCACGGCGAGAACCCGGCGACGGCGAGGCCGGAATCCAGTGAGGCGCGCCACTCGTCGATGCGCGGGGCGATCGCCCGCGCCTTCTCGAGGCCACGTGCGGCCCGGAGCGCATCGCCCCGACGCAGCGCCTGCACGATGGTGCGCGCCGCGGCGTCGGCGGCCGCGAAGACCGCGTGCCCGTCGCGCGCCTCCTCCCTGCGGGGATTGCGCGGGATGAGCGCGGTCACGGCCAGGGCGGCGACGCCGCCCACCGCGCCGTCGATGAGCCGGGAGAACGGCTCCGTCGCCGGCAGGGACATGACGATGCACGCCTGGACGCCCGCCATGATGGCGAACGGCGGATAGGGCGAGAGGAACCGCGCGACCAGCAACGTCACCCCGAGAGCGAGCGCGAGCTGCCACCAGCCGGGTCCGACGACCACGACGAAGCCCTCGGCGACGAGGATGCCGACGAGCATCCCGACCACCGTCTCGAGCACGCGCCGCGGGCGGGCGTCGCGCACGAGGCCGAGGCTGGTGATGGTGACCGTCGCGGCGAGCAGCGGCGCCGGATGCCCGACCACGAAGTGTGCGAAGGCCCACGCCGCGGTCGCGGCGACCGTGATCTGCACGATGGCGAGAGCCGACCCGCGCACGCGCGACAGCTGCGGGCGCACATCGAGCCGGGCACGCCAGCCCGTGGGGACGACCTGGGTGATCGCGGCGGTCTCGCCGTCGCCGCTCACCGCCGGGTCCCCTACTGGGCCGCCGCGCGGCGCGACAGCCGCGTGATCCGAGGCACGTTCGCCGTGGCGCCGGCGTCCGGCGGAACGACGACCTCCTGCGCCGCGGCGACCGGGCCGTCGGCGGTGTCCACCGTCAGCGGGGCGTCGACGGGCGTGGTGCGGCGCACGACCGCGAGCGCGATCGGCCCTTCCTCGTAGTGCAGCGCCGCCGACGTCACGATGCCGACGGCGTCGTCTCCGCGCCGCACGGCCGCGCCGTGCTCGGGCAGCACACTGCCGGACCCGTCCAGCTGCAGCGCGACGAGGCGCCGCGGCGGGTGTCCGAGGTTGTGCACCTTGGCGATGGTCTCCTGCCCGCGGTAGCAGCCCTTGTCGAGGTGCACCGCGGTGCGCAGCCAGTCCAGCTCGTGCGGCAGGGCGCGCTCGTCGACGTCCGTCGTCCACCGCGGTCGCCATGCGGCGACGCGCAGCGCATCGACCGCGGTCAGGCCTGCGAGCTCCAGCTCGCCTCGGGCCGCGGCATCCGCGATCCGCGTCTCCTCGTCGCGTGTCACGATCGCCTCGGCCCAATCGCGATCGGCGCCGGGGTGCGGCTCGACCGGCGCGTAGGCGTGACCGCCCGGCGTGACCGACGGCCACGGGTCGCGCCACACGAGCGGCACTCCCGCGGGCGCCGCCGGAGAGATGCGCTCGAGCGCGGCGGCCGTGCCGCCGATCACGGCGTACTCGTCGTCGGCGATGCGCGGGTCGACACGCAGACGGAACCGCATCTTGCGGAGCCAGTCGTACAGTCCCTCGACATCGGCGCGATCGGCGATGAGCCAGGTGGTCTCGCCGTCATCGACGACGGATGCCGCGTGCTCGACGTGTCCTTGTGGGTCGAGGATCAGCAGCTCCGTGCCCACGCCGGGGTCGAGTCGGGTCAGCGCCTGCGACGACAGCGAGTCGAGCCAGGTCAGGCGGTCCTCACCGGGGACGGCGATGACGGCGCGGTCGGCGCGGGGCGCGAGCGCGGCTCCGGCGGCGAGCCGGCGCTGCTCGAGGAGCGGGTTGCCGACGTGCTGCAGCCCGGTGTCGTCGACGACGGCGCCGGGAACAGCGGCGAACGAGGCCGCCATCACTCGGCCCGCGCGAGTCGTGCCGACGCGTGGGCGCCGAGCTCGAAGCCGAGGGCCGCGATGTCCCACGCCCACAGCAGGTGGCCGTCGACGAGCCCGTACATGCGGGTGGCGGCCGCATACGACTTCGCGCCGGCGGGCCGCACGACGGCGTCGGTCGCGATGTCGATGCGAGGACCCTTGATCTGGCCGAGGTAGAGCTCGCTCACGCCGTCGGCGTGCACGAGGGCCGCCTCGAGGTCGAAGCCGCCGTCGGCGTTGCGCAGCTGCTCGATGTCGTCGGCGGTGCGGACGACCGGCGCGGCGAGCGCGGGAAGCAGGCCGGGTCCGGCGTCGGCGTCGCTCGCGGTGAGCGCGAGGCGCCAGTAGCCGAGCTCTGCCACGAGGCGCGTGCGCTTCTCGGGGTCTTGCGCGTCATGCAGCCACGCGTCGGCCGAGTAGTTCAGGTAGTCGCCGCCGTCATGGCTGAAGCTCACGCGGTGGGTGAACTCGCCGGCGTAGGCGTGGTCCCCGTAGTCGATGACTCCGGTGCCCTCCCACACTCCGATGAGCCACGACAGCGGGACGAGCTCGGCCGGAAGGTCGGTCGGGATGTCGAGCACGACCGGACCCGTCAGCGCTGGCCGCGGTAGAGGTTCTTGACGACGACGGCGGAGACGAAGACGATCGCCAGAGACGCCAGACCGAGCAGGCCCACGAAGAACAGTTCGAGCGCGACGGTATCCATGCGAACAGTCTAGGTGAGGAACCATCGCTCGCGCCGCGCGGCGCTAGCCGGGAACGAGAGCGGCAAGTCCGAACCCCAGGCTGATGACGCCCATGACAAGGGCGGCGCCGAGGACGCTCGCCGCGACGCGCTCGGTGAATCCCTGGGACCGGCCCGACCAGAGCTGGATCGCGAACCCCGCGATGAGGCATCCGCCCAATCCGACGCCCAGCCACGCCGCACGCCAGTCCGGCGTCGCGAAGATGCCGACGACGATCGCGATGACGGCCGCAAGCACCCACACGGCGACGATGCCGCCGAAAGTGCGGCGGGGGGCGAGTTCAGGCACGGCCACGCGTCCCATCATCGCGCAACAACCCGCGCTGCGCACGCGAGGCGGCGCGGGTGGTGGGCGTGTCGACCGAGGACATGCGAGCCGAGCGCCCCTCCCCCACGCCCTACACTGGGGTTCGCGGCGCACCCCCCTGCGCCGGGAAGGCGATCCATTGGCACAGCTCCTGGTTCTCAGTTCCACACACGGAGGCGGCCCCGTCCTGCCCTCGCTCGAACTGCTGAGCCACCGCGTGCGCCTGATCCCCGCTGAGCCCGCCCAGCTCGTGAACGCGCCGAGCGCCGACATCATCTTCGTCGACGCGCGCGTCGACCTCGTGGGCGCCAAGTCGCTGTGCAAGATCCTCAACACGACGGGCCTGGACGCCCCGCTGGTGCTGATCGTGACCGAAGGCGGCCTGACCGCCGTCTCCCCCGACTGGGGCGTCGACGACGTCATCCTCTTCACCGCCGGCCCCGCCGAGGTCGACGCCCGCATCCGCCTCGCCGTCGGCCGGCAGTCGGCCGAGCAGGTGTCGACGCGCATCCAGACCTCGGGGATCACGATCGACGAGTCGTCGTACTCGGCCAAGGTGCACGGTCGTCCGCTCGACCTCACGTACAAGGAGTTCCAGCTCCTCCACTTCTTCGCGACGCACCCGTCGCGCGTCTTCACCCGCGAGCAGCTGCTGAGCGAGGTGTGGGGCTACGACTACTTCGGCGGCACGCGCACGGTCGACGTGCACGTGCGGCGCCTGCGCGCCAAGCTCGGCGACATGGAGCAGCTGATCGGCACCGTCCGCAACGTGGGCTACCGGTTCAACGTCTACGAGGACGAGCCCGAACCCGCCCCCCGCGAGCGCACCGACGCCTGATCGGGGCGGCGCATCGCCCCTCACCGAGTGTTCGAGGGACGGCTGTCGAGGTGGGCCCACGCGCCCGAGGCTCCGCGCAGCGCGAAGCGATGCGTGGAGAAGGCGTGGGGATCGTTCACACTCTCGTCACGTCACCCTGCAATGATGAGTGGATGATCGAACCCGAGGTGCTCGACGCCGGCCTGGGCGATGCGGACGACGACGACTTCGACCTTTCGGAGGTCTTCGACTCGCAGCTTCCCGACCACCGCTACCTGGATCGCGAGCTGAGCTGGCTCGCGTTCAACCAGCGCGTGCTGGAGCTCGCGGAGGATCCGCACCTGCCGACGCTGGAGCGGGCGAACTTCCTGGCGATCTTCGCCAGCAACCTCGACGAGTTCTTCATGGTGCGGGTGGCCGGCCTCAAGCGCCGCATCGTCACGGGCCTCGCCCTTCCGACGAACGTGGGGCGCTCGCCGGCGGACGTGCTCGGCGACATCTCGGCCGAGGCGCACCGGCTGCAGCTGCGGCATGCCGAGGCGTGGACCGCGCTCGTGAAGCCCGCGATGGCGGAGGCCGGGATCGAGGTCGTCTCGTACGAGTCGCTCGACCCGTCCGAGCGCGAGGCCCTCTACGACTACTTCCAGGCGCAGGTGTTCCCGGTCCTCATGCCGCTCGCGGTCGACCCGGCCCACCCGTTCCCGTACATCTCGGGCCTGTCGCTCAACCTCGCGATCCGGATCCGCAGCGCCCGCACCGGGCGTCAGGAGTTCGCGCGCCTCAAGGTGCCGCCGATGCTCCCCCGCTTCGTCGAGCTGCCGCCCATCGATGGCACGGTGCGCTACCTGCCGCTCGAGGACCTCATCTCGAACCACCTCGACGACCTCTTCCCCGGCATGGAGGTGCTCGACCACCACGCCTTCCGCCTCACGCGCAACGAGGACGTCGCGATCGAGGAGGACGAGACCGAGAACCTCATCCAGGCGCTCGAGGCCGAGCTGCTGCGCCGCCGCTTCGGCCCGCCGATCCGCCTCGAGATCACCGACGACATGGACGACGTGACACTCGACCTCCTCCTCAAGGAGCTCGACATCACCGAGCAAGAGGTCTACCGCCTCCCTGGTCCGCTGGATCTGCGCGGCCTGTTCGACCTGCGCATCGACCGTCCCGACCTGCGCTTCAAGCCCCACCTGCCGACGACCGCGCTGGCGTTCCAGCCGGGCGACAACAACGAGCGACCCGACATCTTCGCCTCGATCCGCAAGGGTGACGTGCTCGTGCACCACCCCTACGAGTCGTTCGCGACGAGCGTGCAGGCGTTCCTCGAGCAGGCGGCGAAGGACCCGCACGTGCTCGCGATCAAACAGACCCTGTACCGGACGTCGGGCGACAGCCCCATCGTCGAGGCGCTGATCGACGCCGCCGAGGCCGGCAAGCAGGTGCTCGCACTCGTCGAGATCAAGGCGCGCTTCGACGAGGCGAACAACATCGTGTGGGCGCGCAAGCTCGAGAAGGCCGGCGTCCACGTCGTCTACGGGTTGGTCGGCCTCAAGACCCACTGCAAGCTCGCCCTCGTCATCCGCGAGGAGAACGGGGTGCTGCGCAGCTACAGCCACGTCGGCACGGGCAACTACAACCCCAAGACGAGCCGCATCTACGAGGACTTCGGCCTCTTCACCGCAGACGACCAGGTCGGTCGCGATCTCACGCGTCTGTTCAACGAGCTGAGCGGCTACGCGATCGAGAAGAAGTTCAAGCGCCTGCTCGTCGCACCGCTCCACTTGCGCAAGGGCCTCCTGCGCCTCATCGACAAGGAGCGGCGGAACGCGCTGGCCGGCAAGCCCGCCGGCATCCGCATCAAAGTCAACTCGATGGTCGACGAGCAGATCATCGACTCTCTCTACCGGGCGAGCCAGGCCGGCGTGAAGGTGGAGGTCTGCGTCCGCGGCATCTGCTCGCTGAAGCCGGGCGTCGAGGGGATGAGCGAGAACATCACCGTGCGCTCGATCCTCGGCCGCTATCTGGAGCACTCGCGCATCTTCGTCTTCCACAACGACGGCGACCCCATCGTTTACATCGGCAGCGCCGACATGATGCACCGCAACCTCGACCGCCGCGTCGAGGCGCTCGTCCGCGTGTCGGCGCCGGCGCACGTCAAGGAGATCAACGACCTCTTCACGCTCTCGATGAGCGATTCCACGAGCTCGTGGCACCTCGGCCCCGACGGCGAGTGGGTGCGGCACAACCAGAGCGAGGAGGGAAAGCCGCTCCTCGATCTCCAGGACCGGACCATGACCAACGTGCAGCGCCGCCGGCGTGCACGCGCGGTGCGATGACTGAGACGGCCGTCTACGCGGCCGGGGGCGTCGTCTGGCGTGTCGTCGACGACAAGCTCCGGGTGCTCCTGATCCACCGCACGAAGTACCGCGACCTCACGCTCCCCAAGGGCAAGGTCGACCCCGGCGAGATGCTCGCCGAGACCGCGGTCCGCGAGATCCACGAAGAGACCGGCATCCGTGTCGCCCTCGGTGTGCCCGTCGGGGTGTCGCGCTACCGGCTCCCGAGCAAGCGCACCAAGATCGTGCACTACTGGGCGGCCGAGGCGACGGATGCCGCGATCCGCGCGTCGGCGTTCGTGCCGAACAAAGAGATCGCGGCGATCGAATGGGTCTCTCCGAAGAAGGCGCTGAAGCGGCTCAGCTACCCCGTCGACGCGGAGATCATGGAGCATTTCCTGCGGCTCGTCGACGAGCGCGTGCTGCGCACGTTCCCCATCGTCGCCCTCCGGCACGCCAAAGCTCTCACCCGCGAGGAGTGGGACGGGAAGGATGCCGCGCGGCCGCTCGCTGCCCGCGGCCGCAAGCAGGCGGCCTCGATCGTGGGTCCCCTGGTCGCGTTCGGCGTTCGCAGGATCGTGTCGAGCCCCGCTGCCCGATGCGTCAAGACCGTCGCACCGCTCTCGGCGGCCATCGGTCGTGAGATCGACACCACCAAGCTGATCAGCCAGGACGCGTGGGAGGACGGCAAGTCCGATGCCCGCACGGTGATCGGCGAGCGGGTGCGCTCGCGCAAGCCGGCGGTGCTGTGCAGCCACGGCCCGGTCCTGCCCGACATCCTCAGCGAGCTCGCCCTGGCGACGGGCACCCTGCGCGGCTCCTACCTCGGCAGCGCCTCGGCCCTCGAGCCGGCGGCGTTCTCGGTGGTGCACCTCTCGGTCGAGAACCCGGGCTCGGGCATCGTCACGATCGAGACGCACGAGCCGAAGGTGTGATGGCCCCCGCGAGGTCGATCGTCGACATCGCGTGGGTCGAAGTGCCGCCCGGTGAGCCGCGGCGCGCGCACGCGTGGCGACTGCTGCGGGCGATGCTGCCCGCCGACGCCGAACTGAGCAATCCGTGCCCCCGCTGCGGCGGACCGCACGGCCCGGTGACCGTCTCGCACGCGCCGTTCCTGGCCGGTGTCACGTACGCGGGCGGGTATGCGATCGCGGCCGTGGCGGCGACGCGGGATGCCGCGGCCCTCGGCGTCGACGCCGAGCCCGAGCACGACGCACGCCGCGACGCGGCCGGCATGACCGGCGTGCTCGGCGACCGCGAGGCGAGCGTGCGGGAGTGGATCCGCGTCGAGGCCGCGCTGAAGGCGGACGGCCGGGGACTCCGCGTGGAACCCTCGACGGTGACCGTGGCGCCGGCCGCGGACGGCTGGACGGCGACCGTCCCCGACGGCGAGGTCTACGCGGGTTGGGATGCGGCCGGGCCGCCGGGCATCCTCGTCAGCGTCGCGGTCCTCAGTCCCGGGAGCCCGGGAGTCTGAGCCACCGTCGCACCGCAGGTGCCGACGGGCGGGGCGGCAGCGGCGGGAGGGCCGCGGCGTCGAGCCACGTCGCGAGGAGCTCGACCGCCGCCGGGCCGGCAACCCGGGCGACGCAGTCGCGGAACGCCTCGGTGGTGGCGAGCGCGTGCCGGTGCTCGCGCACCCACGTGTGGAGGAGGTCGGCGAACACCTCCGCCCCGACCGTGCGGCGCAGCGCCTCCAGCGTGAGCGCGCCGCGCTTGTAGACGCGGTCGTCGAACATGAGCGCGGGGCCAGGGTCCGAGATGACGAGGTCCTGCGGCAGCGCCTGGAGACGCGCGTGGTGCTGGTCGGCGAGCGTCGCGATGCCGTCGCCGCCGGAGGCCTCCGACCACAGCCACTCGGCGTAGCACGCGAATCCCTCGTTGAGCCAGATGTCGCGCCAGCGCTCGACGCCCACGCTGTTGCCGAACCACTGGTGCGCGATCTCGTGCGGCACGAGGCGCGCGGCTTCGGGCTCGAAGTGGTTGGCGCCGAACACGACGAGTCCCTGCGCCTCGAGGGGGATCTCGAGCGGGTCGGCGGTGACGACGACCGTGCAGCCCTCTTGCGGGTACGGCCCGAACGCCTCCTCGAAGCAGTCGAGGATGCGCGGCACATCCGAGAACCACCGGCGGGCGGCCGTGACGAGCGGAGCCGGAGCCATCAACCGGACGGGTCCGATCGCGCTCTCGCGGTACGGGCCGATGTGGACGGCGGCAAGGTAGGTCGCCGTCGGCACCTCCGACACGAACTCCCAGCGGGTGAGCCCGCCGACGCGGACCGGCGGCTGCGGGACCCCGGTCGCCGCGACCGTGTACTCCGGATCGGTCGTGATCGCGATGCGGAACTTCGCCCGGTCGTCGGGGCGGTCGTTGCAGGGGAACCATGTCGGCGCGCCGACCGGCTGCGACGCCACGAGCACGCCGTCCTCCAGCTCCTCCCATCCGATCGTGCCCCACCGCGAGCGCCGAGGCCGCGGCGCACCCGCGTAGCGCACCTCGATGGAGAACTCCTCGCCCACCTCCAGCGCTTGGGGCGGCGTGATGCGCAGGGCCGAGGCATCCTGTGCGAACTTCGTCCGCGCGTCGCCGTCCACCCGCACCCGCGACGCGCGCAGGCCGATCAGGTCGAGCCGTACCGAGCGCGTCCGCTGGGTCGCGACCGCGTTGACGAGCGCGGTGCCCTCGAGCCGGTTGGTGTGCACGCGGTAGCGCAGGTCGAGGTCGTACGAGACGACGTCGAACGAGGCGTCGCCGCTGCGCGGCGTGTACGGATCGGGGCCGATCACGACGTCGACTGGTACGCGCGCACCTTGACCGCGCGCCACGGTCCGATCGGGTTGCCGCTCCAGCGGGAGCCGACGGGCACGCTCTCGCCGCGCATCACGAGCGACGCGGGGCCGACGGTCGCGTGGGCGCCGATCGATGCGGCCGGAAGGATCACGCTGTGCGGGCCGAGCGTCGCACCGGGTTCGAGTTCGACGGTGTCCATGCTCATGATTCGATCATGGAACAGGTGCGTCTGCACGACGCACCCGCGGTTCACCGTGGATGCCTCACCCAGCGTCACGAGGTCGGGCTCGGGCAGCCAGTAGCTCTCGCACCACACGCCGCGCCCGATGCGGGCGCCGAGGCTGCGCAGCCACACGGCGAGCGCCGGCGTGCCGGCGGCGGCGCGCGCGAACCACGGGGCGGCGAGCATCTCGGTGAAGGTGTCAGACACCTCGGTGCGCCACACGAAGCTCGACCACAGCGGCTGCTCCCCCGCGCGGATCGGGCCGACGAACAGCCACTTCGCCGCGGTCGCGATGCCCGCGGCGACCGCGCCCGCGCCCAGGAGCACGAAGCCCGACAGCAGGAACGTGATCCAGGGGCCGACGGTGTCGACCAGCGCGGCCAGCGCGAACAGCACGAGCAGGCCGAGACCGCACGTGACGACGACGGGGATGAACCGGCAGATCTCCCACAGCGACCTCGCGACCCGCAGCGAGGTCGGAGGGTTGTAGGTGCGGCTCGCGTCGCTCTCGTTCGGCTGGCGGCGCAGGCGCGTCGCGGGCGATCCCAGCCACGACGATCCGGCCTTCGCCTTCACCGGCGCCGACGACAGCACCGCGACGAGGCCGTCCTTGGGAACCGTGTGGCCGGGCGACGCCATGCCCGAGTTGCCGAGGAACGCACGCTTGCCGATGCGCACCTCGCCGAGCCGCAGCCATCCGCCGCGCATCTCGTAGGAGGCGACCATGGTGTCGTCGGCGAGGAACGCCCCGTCCTCGATGCGGGTCATCGCCGGGATGAGGAGGACGGTGGATGCCTCGACGTCGTGCCCGACCCGCGCCCCGAGCAGGCGCAGCCACACCGGCGTGAACAGGCTCGAGTAGAGCGGGAAGAGGATCGTCCGCGCGGAGTCGAGCAGGCGCTCGGTGGTCCAGGCCTGCCACCCGATGCGGCTGCGCACGGCGTGCGTGCCCTCGTGGAGCCCGATCGCGGCGAGGCGGACGCCCAGCAGCACAGCGCCGGCATAGACGACCCCGGTCACGAGCACCGCGGGCACGAGCCACAGAAGCGCCGCGCCGAGGGCGCTGCCGAGATCGGGAGCGCCGCGCATGCCGATCGCGAGCACCACGGCCCCGACGGCGAAACTCACGATGGGGAGGAGCCCCAGGGCCACGGCCGAGGCCGCGTACGCCCACAGCCACCGGCGCGCGGCTCGCGGGCGCTCGGTGGGCCAGCCCTCGGACGTGCCGCCGACGCGCACGGCGGGCGAACCGGCCCACGACTGGTTCGCGCGCACGCGGCCGAAGACGGCGGAGCCCGGCGCGATCTCGGCGCGCTGGCCGATCCGCGTGCCGGGAGCGAGGGTGCTGCGCGTGCCCACGGTCGCGTCGGCGCCGATGCGCACCTCGCCGATGCGCACGAGGTCGCCGTCGATCCAATAGCCGCTGAGGTCGACCTCCGGCTCGATCGAGGCGCGATCCCCGACCTTCAGCATCCCGGTGATCGGCGGCAGCGTGTGCATGTCGACGTCCGTGCCGATGCGCGCGCCGAGGGCGCGCGCGTAGTACGAGACCCAGGGCGCGCCGGCCAGCCCCACGGCGTCGACCTGATCCGAGATCTGCTCGGCGAGCCAGAGCCTCAGGTGCACCGAGCCGCCGCGCGGATAGTCCCCGGGACGCAGTCCCGCGAGGAGAAGGCGAGCGGATGCTGCGGAGATCGCCATGCGGCCGAACGGCGTGGCGAAGAGCACGAGGCCGATGACGAGCACCCACCAAGGCGCCGAGGGCAGGGCCTCGAATCCGGGGAACAGCTGGAGGATGGCCCCGGCCGTCAGCAGATAGAGGAGCCAGCGGACGCCCGAGAGGATGAACAGCGGGGCTCCGAGGAGCGACTGCACCCATTGCGTGGCACGGGGCGTGGGCTCCGGCATCCGGAATTCCCCCGCCTCCTCTCGCGAGAGGAACGGCTGCAGCGCCTTGGCCATCGCCCCGAGGCGTGGCACGTCGTAGATGTCGGCGACCGAGAAGTCGGGGACGCGCGCACGGATCCGGGAGACCAGCTGCGCGGCGGCGAGCGAGCCGCCGCCGAGGTCGAAGAAGTCGGCCTTGCGATCCGGGACCGGAAGGCCGAGCACCGCCTGCCACTGGTCGGCGAGCCATGCCTCGTCGGGGCTCAGGTCGGCGCGGGGGATGTCGAGGTCGGGCAGCGGCCACGGCAGGGCGGCGCGGTCGACCTTGCCGGAGGTGCGCACCGGCAGGTCGGGCACGACGGCGAGCAGCGGCATGACGCCCGCGGCCAGGCGTTCGGCGAGGTGGCCGCGGGCAGCGGCGCGGTCGAGCTCGCCGTCGACGACGAGGTAGCCCACGAGGACGGGGACGCCCGCGTCGCTCGTGCGCACGGCGGCGCTCGCGGCCGTCACCCCAGGAAGCTCCTGGAGCGCGTTCTCGACCTCTCCGAGCTCGATGCGCCGGCCGCCGACCTTGACCTGATCGTCGGCACGGCCCTGGAAGAGGAGGCCTTCGGGCTCGTAGCGCACCAGGTCGCCGGAACGGTACGCCCGATCCCACCCGAGCGTCGGCATGGGTGCGTACTTCTCGAGGTCCTTGACCGGGTCGAGGTAGCGGGCGAGCCCGACTCCGCCGATGATGAGCTCGCCCACGCCACCGGGCTCGACCTGGCGGTCGTCGCCGTCGACGACGGCCAGCGCCCAGCCGTCGAGCGGGAGGCCGATGCGCACCGGTCCCTCGCCGTCGAGGAGCGCCGCGCACGCGACCACGGTGGCCTCGGTCGGGCCGTACGTGTTCCAGACTTCCCGGCCGTCGGCGACGAGCCGCGCGACGAGCTCGGGCGGGCAGGCCTCGCCGCCGAAGATGAGGAGCCGCACGTTCTCGATCGCGTCGGCCGGCCACATCGCGGCGAGCGTCGGCACGGTCGAGACCACCGTGATCGCCTGGCGGATGAGCCAGGGTGCCAGGTCCTCGCCCGAGCGCACCAGCGAGCGCGGCGCGGGCACGAGGCACGCGCCGTGGCGCCACGCGAGCCACATCTCCTCGCACGAGGCGTCGAAGGCGACGGAGAGACCCGCCAGGACGCGGTCGCCCGGGCCGAGCGGTGCGCCCTGCAGGAAGAGTCGCGCTTCGGCGTCGACGAACGCGGCGGCGGAGCGGTGCGAGACCGCCACTCCCTTGGGCACGCCCGTCGAGCCCGACGTGAAGATGACCCAGGCGTCGTCGTCGACCGTGGGCGGCGGCACCGTGATGATCGCGTGCGTGCTCGGGTGCGGCGCGGCGCCGCCGAACAGGGCGGCGGGCTCCTCGCCGGCCGCGCCGGCAGGCGTGTAGGCGCCGCCCTCGCCGATCACGCCGTGGACATGCGCCTCCCCGAACACGAGCCGTGCCCGCTCATCGGAGTCGTCGGCATCCACCGGGACGTACGCCGCGCCGGCGGCGATCACGCCGAGGATCGAGATGTACAGCTCCTTCGAGCCGGAGGGCATCCGCACCCCCACCCGATCGCCCCGGCGGACGCCCGCCTCGTGCAGGAGCGCGGCGGTGCGACCCACCCGCGCCATGAGCTCGCGATAGCTGAGTGCGCCCGAGCCGTCGTCGAGTGCGGAGGCCTCCGGCGTGCGCTGCACGGTGGCGCGGAGGATGTCGAGCAGCGTGCGCGGCTCCGGTGCCGCGTCGATGCGATCCAGCGGTGCCGGCACGGCCGGGGGCGAATCGATCGAGCTCACGTCAGGACAGCAGGGTGAGCAGCTCGGCCTTGGTGAGCCGCGAGTAGCCGGTCCGGCCCGCGGCACGGGCGCGCTCGCGCAGCTGCGCGACGGTGAGCGTGGCGAGATCGGACGAGGTGGACGCTGCGGCAGCGGCCGGCGTGACCGCGGGCTTCGGCGCACGCGGGGCGCGAGTGCGGGTCGTGGTGCGCTTCGCGGGTGCCTTCGGGGCGGCAGCGGGCGCCCCTTCTGCCGCCGATGCCTCTCCGACGGGAGGAGCTTCCGCGACGACGGCTGCTGCGGCGGTGGGCTCCGGCGCCGCGGTGGCGGCAGCATCCGTGTCCGCCTCGCCGGAGGCGAGCTCCGCCTCGAGGACGCGGTCGGCCTCGAGCGCCTCCTGCTCGGCCTTGGCGGCGGCGCGCTCGGCCTTCGCGGCGGCCTTCTTCAGCGCCTTCGCCTCGGCGGCACGCGACTGGGCCTCTTCGGCCGCCTTCGCCGCCTCGGCGGCGGCGCGCTCGGCCTCCGCGCGCAGACGCGCCTTCTTCTCTGCCTTCACGACCGCGGCGCGGGTGGCCTTGCGGACGCGATCCTCGGCGCGGTGCGCCTTCTTCGCCACCTTGCGCGGGTTCTTGCGGATCGCCTTCTTCGACACGTCGACGTCGTCGACGGTCTCGGCCGCGACGTCGCGCAGCTTCTTCGCACTCTTCGCGGGGAGGGTCTTGGCGACCCGGCGGGCCTTCTTCGCGGCGGACTCCGCATCGTCGATCGCGTCGATGGCCTTGCGCTGTGCTTTCGTGGTCTTGCTCATGCGAGGAACCTTAGCGGGCGCCGGTGAACAGCCGGAGCTTGGTGACGCGGAATTCCGCGGAAGCGTGCCACCGCGTGTCAATGCCGATGCATGGATGTCGGCATCCCGTTCACCTTCCGTTCACCCGCACAGCGCAGTCTCTTAAGAGTCCGAGCCTACGTTTCAGAGCGAACCCCGCACCGGGTTCGAACCCGAAGGCCGTTTCGGCCTGTTTCCCTGACACGTGAAGGATTCACACAGTGAAGATCTCTCGCATCGCCCAGGTGGGCGCTGTCGCCGCAGTCGCGGCTCTCGCTCTCGCCGGCTGCGCCTCGAACGAGACCCCCGGCGGCACCGCCGACGAGACCACGGCCGCGTCGAACCTCTCCGGCGAGATCTCGGGTGGCGGCGCGTCGTCGCAGGAGGTCGCGGTCCAGGCCTGGACCGCCGGCTTCCAGACGGCGAACCCCGACGTCACCATCAACTACGACCCGGCCGGCTCCGGCGCGGGCCGCGAGTCGTTCCAGGCGGGCGCCTTCCCGTTCGCGGGTTCGGACCGCGCCTTCAAGGTCGAGGAGATCGAGGCCGGACCGTTCGACTCGTGCGTCGACGGCTCGGGCATCATCGAGCTCCCCACCTACATCTCGCCGATCGCGATCATCTTCAACGTCGAGGGCGTCGACTCGCTCAACCTCGACGCCGCGACCGCTGCGGGCCTGTTCGCCGGCACGATCACCAACTGGAACGACCCGGCGATCGCCGCGCTCAACCCCGACGCGACGCTTCCCGACCTGGCCGTGACGCCGGTGCACCGCGCCGACGACTCGGGCACCACCGAGAACTTCACCGACTACCTCTTCCAGACCGCCGGTGACGTGTGGACCTACGAGCCCGACGGCGTGTGGCCGTCGACGCCGGTCGCCGGTGAGGCCGCGCAGGGCACCTCGGGTGTCGTCTCGGCCGTCGCGGGCGGCAACGGCACCATCGGCTACGCCGACGCGTCGCGCGCTGCCGAAGAGGGCCTGTCGACCGCAGCCATCCAGGTCGGCGACGAGTTCGTCGAGTACTCGCCGGAGGCCGCTGCCGCGATCGTCGACGAGTCGCCGTTCGAAGAGGGCCGTGGCGAGGGCGACCTCGCGATCGCCCTGGAGCGCACCTCGGACGCCGCCGGTGTGTACCCGATCGTCCTCGTCAGCTACATGATCGCGTGCCAGGAGTACGCGGACGCGGCTGTCGCGCCGATCGTCAAGGGCTACCTCCAGTACGTCGCCAGCGCCGAGGGCCAGGACGCGGCTGCCGCCGCCGCCGGCAACGCGCCGATCTCCGACACGCTGCGCGAGCAGGTCAACGCCGCGATCGACCTGATCGTCGTCAAGTAAGACCCGATACCCGGCCCGGTCGCACGACGACCGGGCCGGGTATCACCCTGAGACCCGATTCCAGAAGGACACCATGACCACGACGACCGCCCCCGCGACGGGCAAGGTCAAGCAGCGGCCAGGCGACCGCTGGTTCTCGGGAACCGCGCTCGGCGCCGGTGTGATGATCCTCGTCACGCTCGCCGCCGTCGCGATCTTCCTCATCATCCAGTCGATCCCGGGCCTCACCGCGACGAGCGAGACCGCCAGCATCCTCTCCGGGAACTTCTGGGAGTACGTCTGGCCGCTCGCGTTCGGCACCGTGTGGGCGTCGTTCCTGGCGCTCCTGATGGCCGTCCCCCTCGCGGTGGCCGTCGCCCTCTTCATCTCGCACTACGCACCGCGCCGCCTCGCGCAGGGTCTCGGCTACATCGTCGACCTGCTCGCGGCGGTGCCCTCCGTCGTGTTCGGCCTCTGGGGAATCCTGGTCCTCGCCCCCGCCGTGCAGCCGGTCTACGCCTGGCTCAACGCCAACATGGGGTGGTTCCCCCTCTTCAGCGGCACCGTCTCGAGCACGGGCCGCACGATCTTCACCGCCGCGATCGTCCTCGCGGTCATGGTCGTGCCGATCATCACGGCCATCTGCCGCGAGATCTTCCTGCAGACGCCGGTCCTCCACGAGGAGGCCGCCCTCGCCCTCGGTGCGACGCGCTGGGAGATGGTCCGCATGGCCGTGTTCCCCTTCGGCCGCAGCGGCATCGTGTCGGCGTCCATGCTCGGCCTCGGTCGCGCACTCGGAGAGACGATGGCGGTCGCCATGGTGCTCTCGGTGGCCAACGTCGTCACCTTCCAGCTCTTCACCTCGGAGAACCCCGGCACGATCCCCGCCAACATCGCGCTGACGTTCCCCGAGGCCTACGGCCTCAACATCAACGTCCTCATCGCGACGGGCCTCATCCTCTTCATCGTCACCTTCGCCGTCAACGCCATCGCCCGATGGATCGTCAGCCGGCGCAAGGAATTCTCGGGAGCGAACTGACATGACCGTGACGACCGCTCCTCCTCAGCCTCCTCAGGCGACGGCACCGGTGCGCGAGACGCCCCGCCTGACCAGCGGCCGCCTGCCCGTCTGGGCGCCGTGGGCCATCCTCATCGGCAGCCTCGTGGCCAGCGGGATGCTGTTCGCGATCATCGCGATGGGATCCGGCGAGGGCTTCAACCTGGCCGGCTGGGCCGTCGTGGCCGGCCTGCTGTACCTCGTGCTCATCACGGTGATCTCGTCGCTGGTCGAGGGTCGCCGCAAGGGCGTCGACCGCCTCGTGACCGGTGTGGTGGCGATCGCATTCCTCATCGCGATGGTCCCCCTCGTGTCGGTGGCCATCACCGTCGTCGTCAACGGCGTCGCGGGCCTGTCCGCCGAGTTCTTCACGTCGTCCATGCGCAACGTCGTCGGCGAGGGCGGCGGTGCGCTGCACGCGATCGTCGGCACCGTGCTCATCACGCTCGCGGCGGCCGTGATCTCGATCCCGATCGGCATCTTCACCGCCATCTACCTCGTCGAGTACGGGCGTGGCGGGCGTCTGAGCCGCGGCATCACCTTCCTCGTCGACGTCATGACGGGCATCCCGTCGATCGTCGCCGGTCTGTTCGCCTACGCGGTCTTCGCCCTGATCTTCGGTCCCGGCATCCGCATGGGCATCATGGGCTCCATCGCCCTCTCGGTGCTGATGATCCCGGTCGTCGTCCGCTCCACCGAGGAGATGCTGCGACTGGTCCCGAACGAGCTGCGCGAGGCGTCCTACGCGCTCGGCGTACCGAAGTGGCGCACGATCTCGAAGGTCGTGCTGCCCACCTCGATCGCCGGCATCACGACGGGCGTCATGCTCTCGATCTCGCGCGTCATCGGCGAGACCGCGCCGCTGCTGCTGACGGCAGGCGTCGCGACCTCGATGAACTACAACCTCTTCGAGGGCCGCATGATGACGCTCCCCGTGTTCGCATACTCGCAGTACATGAACCAGGGCATCCCGGCGCAGGCCTACATCGACCGCGCCTGGGCCGCCGCGTTCATCCTCATCGTCCTTGTGATGCTCCTCAACCTCATCGCGCGCATCGTCGCGAAGGTCTTCTCGCCGAAGCTCGGCCGCTGAGCGTCCTCACCCGAAAGAATTGACAGGAACCATGTCCAAGAGCATCGAAGTCAACGACCTCAACGTCTACTACAGCGACTTCCTGGCCGTCGAGGGCGTCTCGCTCGACATCGAGCCGCGCAGCGTCACCGCCTTCATCGGGCCCTCGGGCTGCGGCAAGTCGACGTTCCTGCGCACCTTGAACCGCATGCACGAAGTGATCCCCGGCGCCCGCGTCGAGGGTGAGGTGCTGCTCGACGGCGACAACCTCTACGGCGCCAACGTCGACCCGGTGCTCGTGCGCCGTCAGGTCGGCATGGTGTTCCAGCGCCCCAACCCGTTCCCCACGATGTCCATCAAGGAGAACGTGCTCGCGGGCGTGAAGCTCAACAACAAGAAGATGTCGAAGTCCGACTCCGAGGCGCTCGTCGAGAAGTCGCTCCAGGGCGCCAACCTCTGGAACGAGGTCAAGGACCGTCTCGACAAGCCGGGTTCGGGCCTGTCGGGCGGCCAGCAGCAGCGTCTGTGCATCGCGCGCGCGATCGCCGTCTCGCCGGAGGTCATCCTCATGGACGAGCCGTGCTCGGCGCTCGACCCGATCTCGACGTACGCCATCGAGGAGCTGATCGGCGAGCTGAAGAACGACTACACGGTCGTCATCGTCACGCACAACATGCAGCAGGCCTCGCGCGTGAGCGACAAGACGGCGTTCTTCAACATCGCCGGCACCGGCAAGCCGGGCAAGCTCATCGAGTACGACGAGACCAAGACGATCTTCACGACGCCCTCGGTCCAGGCCACCGAGGACTACGTCTCGGGCCGCTTCGGATAAGCCCGTACGACTCCACGAAGCCCCTCGCCGTATGGCGGGGGGCTTCGTCGTCATGCGGGGGGCTTCGTCGTCATGCGGGGGGCTTCGTCGTCATGCGGGGGCGGTCGCCAGGGCGAAGAGCGTCTCGACCAGCGGGCGCGGGTCTGCCGCGGCATCCCACCCGCTCGACACGAGCTGCTGGTAACCGATGACCGCCGCGACGACGATGACGGCGCGCCGTCGGGCTTCGCGACCAGGAACGCCGGATGCCTCGAGCAGACCGGTCAGGTACGAGACGCGCCGCTCGGTGACGGCTTCGACGATGTCGCGCACGTCCGCCGCGGCGGCGTCGGCGTAGAGGGTCCGCTCTCCCGAGCGCTCGCCTGTGCGGTGCGCGATGATCTCGAGCAGCGCGGAGAGGCGGGACTGCGGATCGGAGATCGTCTCGACCTCGGCGATCAGCGCCTCGGTCTCGCGGTCGCGCCACGTCTCGAGCACCGCATCGACGAGCGCCTGCCGGTCGGCGAAGTGCCAGTAGAACGACCCCTTGGTCGCGCCGAGCTCCCGCGCCGTCGGCTCGACGGCGACCGCGCGGATGCCGTCGTCGCTGAACCGCCGGTACGCCGCGTCGACCCAGTCCGCTCGGGTGAACCTTGCCATGTCCGTACGGTACCGTATAGTTTTCTCCACAGGACCATACGTAAGCGTATGGTCGCGAGGAGCTTCGCATGAGAGAACCCGCCTTCTGGTCGCTCGCCCTGGTCGACATCGCGGATCCCGATTACACCCAGGTGTGGGTCGACGTGCTGCCGGCCCACGCCTCGGCCGATCCGTCGGCGTGGGCGCGCAACCTGCTGTCGACGTCTGCCCTCCCCCGCTGGATCGCGCTCGCGCTGGCCGGTCTCGCCGCCCTACGTCGACGCCCCGCCCGCTGCGACCGCCTTCGCGTGACCCGTGTCGAGGGAGACGAAGCGCTCGTCGCCGTGAACGCCCGCCGCCTCGACGTGCGCGTCGGGGTGGGCGTCGACGAGCAGAGTTCGCTCGTACGCGTGGTTGCCGCGATGCGCTTCAAGGGCGCCGGTGGACGCCTCGCGTCGCTGCCCGTGCGCGCCGGTCTCGCACTGCTCGCGCGCGGCGCGATCGCCCGCGCGCGCCGCGACATGTCGGGCGTGACGAGGTGAGCTCAGGGCTCAGTCGCGCGGACTCAGCAGATACCGGTTGAAGGATGCCGTGAGCTCCGCGTCCAGCGGGACCTCGACGCCGTCGATCGCCGTGATCGGCGCCGCGAGCCGCACGCTGGACACCAGCCACGCAGCATCCGCTTCGCTGAGCGCGCTCGTCGGAAGCACCTCGTAGCCCGCCTCGTGCCCCTGTGCTTCGAGGTGGGCGAACAGGCTCAGCTGCGTCGTGCCGTGGAGGATGCCGCCGTTGGGCGCCGGGGTGACGAAGCGCCCATCGATGCGGAGGATGAGCGACGCTGTGGGCGCCTCGAGCACGAAGCCGTCGGACGTGACGAACACGGCATCGTCAGCGCCGCGCCGCTTCGCCTCGCGGATCGCGGCCATGTTGACGGCGTACGACAGGGTCTTGGCGCCCAGGAGCAGCCACGGCGCACGCGCGGGGGTGTCGATGCCGTAGCCGCGGTCCATCGTGACGACCCGGATGCCCTTTTCGCGGGCGATCGAGTTGTCGGCGGCGGCCGTCGCGGTCACCCACGCGGTGGGCGCCGGACCGTGTTCCACGCCGCGGCTCAGGATGAGCTTGATGACGCCCTCCCCCTCGCTCGGCGAGTGC
The DNA here is from genome assembly GCF_042266945.1 of Microbacterium sp. NPDC056057. Taxonomy (NCBI): domain Bacteria; kingdom Bacillati; phylum Actinomycetota; class Actinomycetes; order Micrococcales; family Microbacteriaceae; genus Microbacterium; species Microbacterium sp. NPDC056057. The sequence continues at coordinate 91,824 of NZ_JBHJWS010000004.1, read as the reverse complement.
TGGGCGGCGACGGCGACGGCCTGACGCCACTGCTCGAGGTTCGGGGCGGGGAGGTCGCAGATCTGCGCGGAGTGCGCGAGTCGTTCGAGGTGCGCCTCGGTTTCCTGCGCGTGGCCGTCGACGACCCCGATCGACTCGAAGATGCCGTCGCCGCGCTGCGTGCTCAGCTCGCCGACGCTGAGCGCCGGGGCGGACGGATCGATCACGCGGAACGAGTCGGTGAAATCGGGACGAGGATCATCGGATGCCGCGGGCTCGATCACGAGCGCGAAACGCAGGGCCATGCTCCCGAGCTTAGGCGTTCGGGAATGCCACACCCTCGGACTCGGTTACACTGGATCGGCCGGGCCGCAGTAACCCCGGGCTCCAAAATTTGCCGCTTCGAGCGGCACCGCGCCGAGAGGCGTTCTGCGGCCCGGCACTTTCATGCCCGGACGCACCCGCTCCGCCGGGCGAGAATCGGGGATCCGGCGAGAACCGGCCCGATCCGGCCGGAATGGCCGAGTCTCGCCCGATCTCCGAGTTTCGCGGGCTGCCTTCGGCCTCAGCTCAGGGCGTCGCGGCGCCAGAGGGCCGCGCACGCCGTGAGGTCGGCGGCGTAGTCCGAGAGCCGCAGGGCGCGGGTGGTGAAGGTCGACGCACGCTCGGGCTCGGTCGTCTCGTAGTCGTCGGCGACGTGCGTGGCGCCGGACGCCTGCACGCGGCAGAACGCGGCAGCGCGGTCGAGCGCGACAGCGAAATCGCCCTCGAAGAGCCCGCGCAGGATGGTGTCGACCAGCGCGACGAGCTCCTCCGGACCCGCGGGTGACGGAGCGCCCGCCACCACGTCGTCGGCGGAGCGGAGCTCGGCACGGCCGCGCTCGTAGAGGAGCGCGGCCGTGCGCGGGTCGTCGTGGATCATGAGCTGCACGAGGTACAGCCGCCACAGGGCGCCGGGAAGCGTCTTCGCGGGCGACCGCGACCACAGCTCGGCGAGGTCGTCGATGCCGTGCTCGTCGGTGAAGGCGACGAGCCGGTCGACGACCGTGCCGTCGGGGTCGGCCCGCACGCGGGCGAGCAGGGCATGCGCGGTCGTGTGCGCGACGCGGGAGACCTCGGCCGGGTCCTCGGCGGCGAACACGCGGTCGAAGAGTTCGGCCGGTCGGCGGACGGGCTTGTGGAACTCCCTGGACGAGTCGCTCATTCCGTCCAGGCTACTCGCCGCCACGAGCACGGGCTCGCGCTGCATGGCGGCGACCCACGGCAGGCACACGTCGCGCGCCCGTCTCAGACCTGGTTGAGGCGGATGTGATTGCCCGCCGGGTCGCGGAACGCGGCGTCGCGCGGACCCCACCCCTGCTCCTTGGGCTCCTGCAGCACCTCGGCGCCGAAGGCGCGCAGCTTCTCGAAGGTGGCGTCGAGGTCGGACGTGGTGAACACGTAGGGTCCGGGGCCCGATCCCTTCACGACGAGGCGCTGCAGCGCGTCGCCGTCCTCGGGCGAGCGGCCCGCGGTCGGGTCGGAGACCACGAGCGACAGGCCGGGCTGGCCGGGGAACCCGAAGCTCACCCAGCGGTGGCCGTCGTAGGCGACGTCGTTCACGACCTCGAGGCCGAGTCCGTCGCGGTAGAAGGGGATGGCGGCGTCGACGTCGTCGACGGTGATGGGGCTGTACGCCAGGGCGATGTTCGTCATGGCTGCCACGCTACGGCGACGCCGCCCCGCGCGCTTCTCCGATCCTGCTCGGTTCCGATTCAGGCGTAGCGGGTCGGGCGCGTGAGGATCTTCGCGACGCACAGCGGCATCGCCTCGGCGGCGTCGTGCGGGCGTGACCGGTACGAGCTCGGCGTCTCGCCCACGATCTCGGTGAAGGTCGAGCTGAATGAGCCCAGGGACGTCGCGCCGACGGCGGTGCAGGCATCCGTCACCGACATGCCTTCGCGCAGCAGCGCCATGGCGCGCTCGATGCGCCGGGTCATCAGGTACGCATAGGGCGTCTCACCGTATGCGGCCTTGAACTCCCGCGAGAAGTGCGCGGGCGACATGAGCGCTTTCGTCGCCATCGTCGGCACGTCGAGCGGCTGCGCGTAGTCGCGGTCCATGAGGTCGCGCGCGCGGCGCAGGTGCGCGAGGGTCTGGGTCGTCTGGGGGACGGATGCCACGGCCTCACGCTACCCGGATCGGCGGCGTCGCGCCGCGCTTCGACGTGCTCGGCGACCGGGCTTACGTGGCCGGCGTCAGGCCGTCGGGATCGTCACGATCGGGTCGGACGACGGCTCCCCCGTGGGCGAGCCGCCCTGGGGCTCGATCGTCACCGCGATCACGTCGCCGGGTTCCATCGCACCCTCGAGCAGCGCGGTCGTCGTCCCGTCGGTGGGCTCGAACACCCCTGCGGGCACCGCGGCGCCGTCGCGCACGAACCAGAGCTCGAAGCTCTGGTCGTCCGCGATCTGCGGAAGTCCCTGCGACACCAGGACGACTTTGCCCACGGACTCCGCCCAGTGCGCGGTCGAGGTGCCGCCGTCCGCGACCTCGACCGTCGCCGACCGGGCGTCGGGGGCGTCCTCGATCTGCTGCAGCGCCACGACCTCCGGCGGCCGGTTCATGTACTCGTTGATCTGCACGGCCCCGAGGCCGAGCGCGACGAGCAGCACCATGGAGGCGGCGAGCGCCAGAATGCCACGGGTCCAGCGACGTCGCGAGACCGCCTGGATCACCGCCGTCGGCGGGGGCGGCTCGACCGGCACCTCGTCGCCGCGCCGATCCGGTGCAGGCGGCGGGGCCGGGGTCCACCGGTCCACGGGCTCCGCCGTCGCGGCCACCGCCGCGTCCATCGCAGGCAGCTGCGGAGTCGTCGCGATCCGCGAGAGCAGTGTGGAGCGCAGCGTCAGCGGAGGCACGGCGTCGGAGACGGTGTCGGCGAGCGCCGCGACGGTGGTGGCATCCGTCTCGATCCAGTGCTCCCATTCGGGGTGCTCGCGGCGCGCCGCCTCGAAGGCCGCACGGTCGGCGGGCGACAGCGCGTTCAGCGCAGCGCCTGCGGCGAGCTCGGCGAACTCCTGCTCGTCCATCACGCGGTCACCCCCATCTCGGCCCGGAGGCGCGACAGGCCGTCCCGCATCCTCGTCTTGATCGTCCCCAGCGGCGCCCCCACCAGGGCCGCGATCTCGCTCTGAGAGTAACCCCCGTAGTACGCGAGGGTGAGCGCCTCCCGCTGGGCATCGGGAAGCCCCGAGAGCGCCACTGCGACCTTCTCTCCCTCGATGCGGAGCTCGACCTGCTCCGCGACCCCGTCGTGGGCGACGTCGAGGTCTCGGAAGCCCGCGCGCACGTCACGATCCGTGCTCGCCTGCGACGACCTCACGCGGTCGACGGCCCGGCGGTGCGCGATCGTCAGCACCCACGATCTTCCCTGACCTCTGTTCGGAGCGAACCTCGCAGCGGATTGCCACACCTCGAGGAAGACCTCCTGCAGCACCTCCTCGCTCTGTGCGCGGTCGACCAGCACGCGGAGGATCAGGCCGAAGACGCGCGGCGAGAGCATGTCGTAGACGCGGGCGAACGCCGTCTGGTCGCCACCGGCGACACGCTGCAGCAGCTCCCCGATGTGATCGACGGGTTCGGTGCCGTCTTCGGGCACGTCGATTCCATCGATCACCATGTCCACCAGCATGCCTTACCCACCTCCTTCCGACCCGGCGTGGCCTCACCCGAAGGTGAACGAGTACACTTCCCCGTCCGCCCGTCCGCCCGTCGCTCCTCGCCCTCGCCCGCCGGCGCAATGCGTGTCGGAGGCTGTTCGCGGCGAGCGCCGGTTCGGATTGCCTCGGAGGGATGCCGCGCCCTCCGCCGCGGCATCCGTCCGAGATTCTCCAATCCGATCTCGCAAGCCCTCCGAACAGTCCGTGTAGCCGCTCCTGCGGCACGCTCCCCGCACCGGGGGCCACCAGACCGCGGTCGTCCGACCGCATGAAGGAGGAAGACATGTCTCGCATCACCAGGAAGCGGGTCTCGGCCGGACTGGCTCTCGCCGTGGCCGCGACATTCGCGCTGTCCGCCTGTTCGATGGGCGGATCGACCGCAGAAGAGCCCTCGGCCGAACCCTCGACGCCCTCGATGGAGGCGAGCGAGGAGCCGATGACGGCCGATCCCGCCGCCGACCTGGTCGGCCCCGGCTGCGCGGCGTACGCCGAAGCCGTGCCGGACGGCGACGGCTCGATCGAAGGCATGTCTGCCGATCCGGTCGCGGTCGCAGCATCCAACAATCCGATGCTGACGACGCTGACGGCCGCCGTGAGCGGACAGCTCAACCCCGACGTGAACCTCGTCGACACCCTGAATGGCGACGAGTTCACTGTGTTCGCGCCGGTGGACGACGCGTTCGCGATGATCGACCCCGCCACCATCGAGTCACTGAAGACCGACAGCGCGACGCTGACGTCGATCCTCACCTACCACGTGGTGCCGGGCCGGATCGAGCCGGCCGACATCGCGGGCACCCACACCACGGTGCAGGGTTCCGACCTCGAGGTCACGGGCGAGGGCGACATGTGGAAGGTCAATGACGCCAACGTGATCTGCGGCGGCGTGCAGACCGCCAACGCCACCGTGTACCTCATCGACGCGGTCCTGATGCCTCCGGCTCAGTGACCGAGGCCGGCTTCGGCCGGCATGCAGGGGGGCACGAGGCCGCCGACGCCGCGAGGTGTGTCGGCGGCCTCGTGGTGCGCGCTTGCATGTAGGCGGGGTCTCGTCAACCCCGCAGTTCGCAGGGGCCGCGCTCCGTACGGTGGATGCAGGCCCGGTACGGCGCCGGAGGGGTGCGCGCATCGGGTGGGAGGACATGTGACTGACCTGCTCGCGTCCGGAGAGCTCTCCACCGGCGAGCTCCTCGATGACCGCTACCTGCTGCGCGAACGCATCGGCGAGGGCGGCATGGCACGCGTCTACCGCGCCGACGACACCCACCTCCAGCGTTCGGTCGCCGTGAAGGTGTTCCGCGAGCCCACGGACGGCGTGAGCTCCGTCGAACGCGCGCTGTCGGAGACGACGCTCCTCGCTTCTCTCAGTCATCACTCGCTCGTCACCGTGTTCGATGCCCGCGTCGGCACGGATGAGGTCAGTTACCTGGTGATGGAGCACGTCGACGGCATCACCCTGCGAGACCTGATCGCGCGGGGGCCCGTCGATCCGCGGATCGTCGCGTCGATCGCGATCGACATCGCGGAAGGGCTCCACGTCGCGCACGACCACGGCGTCGTTCACCGCGACATCAAGCCCTCCAATGTGCTCCTCTGGTCATCCCCCCGACCGGGGTGGGAGTGGCGCGCGAAGCTGGCGGACTTCGGCATCGCCTACCTGATGGACTCGGCTCGTGTCACGACCCCCGGTGTCATCGTCGGCACGATGGCGTACGTCGCGCCGGAACAGGCGCGCGGCGTCGTTCCGGCACCGCCCGCCGACATCTACGCCTTCGGCCTCCTCCTGATCGAGGCGCTCACCGGGGAACGCCCGTTCGGCGAGGCCGAGGGCATCGGGACGGTCATGGCACGGCTCTCGTCGGCGCCGAAGATCCCGGAGTCCCTCCACCCGTCGTGGCAGGGCCTGCTGCGCGGGATGACGGCGATCCGCCCCGACGATCGCCCGACCTCGCTCGAGATCGTCGCCACGGCGTCACGCCTGGCAGCGATGGAGAACACGCTCGCCCGCGAGAACGCCGACCCGTCGACCGCGCCGATCGCGGCTCCCGTTGCGACGCCTGTCACCGGCCCGACGCAAGTCTTTCCTCAGCCGACACCCGCATCGCCTCCCGTCGCGCCCGGAGCGCTGCGCCGCGATGCCCGCATGTCAGTGGTCGGTCCGGGGACCGCCGAGGAGACGGAAGCTGCCGCACCGTCACCGGTCCTCCCTACTGTCCCGGACGACGAGCGTCGTCCCTCGCGTCGGACGCTGCTGATCGGCGCAGTGCTCGCGGCGCTCCTTGCGATCGGGATCGCTCTCGGGACGCTCTGGCTGGCGAACAGCTGGGCTGCGGAACCCGAGCCCGCCCCGACGTCCCCGGTCGAGCAGGTTCCGCCGGCACCGACAGAGGACGCTCCCGTCGAGGAGGCCCCGGCGGACGCGCCCGCCGAGGAGGTCACTCCCGACGAGGCGCCGCCGGCGGACACCGGTGGCGGCGGGAGCGACAACAGCGGACCCGGCAACAACAACGGCAACGGCAATGGGAACGGGAATGGCAGCGGACCCGGCAACAACAACGGCAACGGCAACGGCAACGGGAACCGCTGACCTGAGCAGTCGCTTTGCGTTGCTAGGGTTGGACACGCCCCTATAGCTCAGTTGGTTAGAGCAACGGACTTCAACAGAACAAAATGGAGCGCCGGCGCAGAAATGCGTCGGATGACCGCCGCTATATGCTGGAACGCCCTGAGAGCCCGAGGTACTCGCCGGAGACGGCAGTGACAATCCGAGGGATTGGGTAATCAGCAGGTAACCGCAAGGGAACCTCAGAGACTACACGCGGCGCACCTGACCGGCCCGGCCGAAGGTGAAGATATAGTCCAGACTGCAAGCCGGAGACGGTGGCTGGGGAAACTCAGTGCAGCAGGTTAATCCGTGGGTCCAGGGTTCGAGTCCCTGTGGGGGCACCACCACATCTCCTCCGCTCACCCGAGCTGTGCCGGCCGGAATTGACACGGCGGAACCTCTGGCGCGTTCGCCGGACGGTTCGCTAGGGTCCGAGACATGACGCCCCAGATCGGTGTGGACGGTCCGGCTTCCGACGCCTTGCTGCGCGCAGGGCGGTTCTTCACGAGGTGGGACGAAACCGCCGATCATCGTGCCGCCTTCCTCGAGGGCGGGCGGGAGGGCGACGCGTTCTACCGCGACCGGTGGAGCCACGACAAGGTCGTCCGGTCGACGCACGGCGTGAACTGTACGGGCTCCTGTTCGTGGAAGGTGTACGTCAAGGACGGCATCATCACGTGGGAGGCCCAGGAGACCGACTATCCGAGCGTCGGCCCCGACCGTCCCGAATACGAGCCCCGCGGTTGCCCCCGCGGGGCTGCGTTCTCCTGGTACACCTACTCCCCCACGCGCGTGCGCTACCCCTATGTGCGCGGGGTGCTGCTCGAGGAGTATCGCGCCGCCAAGGCGCGCGGCAACGACCCGGTGGAGGCGTTCGGCGAGATCACGAAGAATCCCGAGAGCCGTCGCCGCTACCAGCGGGCGCGCGGCAAGGGCGGGCTCGTGCGCGCGTCGTGGCGGGAGGCCGTGGAGCTCGTCGCCGCCGGGTACGTGCACACGATCAAGGAGTACGGCCCCGACCGGGTCGCGGGCTTCTCGCCGATCCCGGCGATGTCGATGGTGTCGCACTGCATCGGCACGCGCTTCACGCAGCTCGTCGGCGGCGTGATGACGTCGTTCTACGACTGGTACGCCGACCTCCCGGTCGCGAGCCCGCAGGTCTTCGGCGACCAGACCGACGTCCCTGAGTCGGGCGACTGGTGGGACGCCACATACCTGATGATGTGGGGATCGAACGTGCCGGTCACCCGCACGCCCGACGCGCACTGGATGGCCGAGGTGCGCTACCGCGGCACCAAGGTCGTCACGGTGAGCCCCGACTACGCCGACAACACGAAGTTCGCCGACGAGTGGCTGCCGTGCCAGGCCGGCACCGACGCGGCACTCGCGATGGCGATGGGCCACGTCGTGCTCAAAGAGAACTACGTCGACCGCCGCGTGCCGTTCTTCGCCGACTTCGCGCGCCAGTACACCGATCTTCCCCATCTCGTGCGGCTCACCGAGCGCGACGGCGCGTATGTTCCCGGCACGTTCGTCACTTCGAAGGACCTCGGCGGCGACACTCCCGAGGACGAGTGGAAGACGGTGGTGCTGGATGCTGCGACCGGCGCCCCGCGCGTACCCAACGGGTCGATGGGGTTCCGGTACGCCGCGTCCGGCGAGGGCCGCTGGAACCTCGACCTCGAGGGCGTGGAACCCGCGCTGTCCATCTCAGACCTCCCCTCCGCGACCGGAGCTCCACAGGCGGTCGAGGTGCTGCTCCCCCGCTTCGACTCCGCCGACGGCGAGGGCGCTGTGCTGCACCGAGGGGTCCCGGCGACGCGGGTGGGCGGCATCCTGGTCACGACCGTCCTCGACCTGATGCTCGCCCAGTACGGCGTCGCCCGCGACGGGCTGCCGGGCGACTGGCCGACCGGGCTCGACGACGCCGAATCTCCGTACACGCCCGCGTGGCAGGAGGAGATCACCGGCGTGCCGGCGCAGGCGTGCACACGCATCGCCCGCGAGTTCGCCGCGAACGCGGTCGAGTCGGGCGGCCGCTCGATGATCATCATGGGCGCCGGCATCTGCCAGTGGTTCCACGGCGACGCGACGTACCGCGCGATCCTGGCGCTCCTGATCCTCACCGGGTCGATGGGGCGCAACGGCGGCGGCTGGGCGCACTACGTCGGGCAGGAGAAGTGCCGCCCGATCACCGGCTGGCTGTCGCTCGCGAACGCCCTCGACTGGTCGCGCCCGCCCCGGACGATGATCGGCACCGCGTACTGGTACATGCACACCGACCAGTGGCGGTTCGACGGCTACTCCGCCGACGCGCTGGCATCGCCTCTCGCCGAGGGCAACCTCGCCGGCATGCACACCGCCGACACGATCGCCCAGTCCGCGCGGCTCGGGTGGATGCCCTTCTACCCGCAGTTCGACGTCAACCCGCTCGACCTCGCCGACCGGGCCGACGCGGCGGTCGCGAACGGGGAGGCGGCGGATGCAGCATCCTTCGTCGCCTCGAAGCTCTCCTCCGGCGAGCTGCAGCCCGCGATCGCCGACGTCGACGCCCCGGAGAACTGGCCGCGGCTGCTCACGCTGTGGCGGTCGAATCTCATGGGATCGAGCGCGAAGGGCAACGAGTACTTCCTCAAGTACCTGCTCGGCACGCACAACAACGTGATGGCGACCGACGAGGCGAGCGTGCGGCCGAACGACGTGAAGTGGCACGACGAGATCCCCGAGGGCAAGCTCGATCTGCTCGTCTCGGCCGACTTCCGCATGACCTCGACGACGCTCCTGTCGGACGTCGTGTTCCCCGCGGCGACCTGGTACGAGAAGCACGACCTGTCGTCGACCGACATGCACCCCTTCGTGCACGCGTTCACCCCGGCGATCGACCCGCCGTGGGAGGCGAAGAGCGACTTCGACCTGTTCCACGCGATCGCTGTCGAGTTCTCGGAGCAGGCGCGCACGCACCTCGGGACCCGGCGTGATCTGGTGTCCGTGCCGATGCAGCACGACACCCCGGGCGAGACCTCGCAGCCCGGCGGCGAGGTGCGGGACTGGGCGCGCGGCGACACCCCCGGCATCCCGGGCAAGACCATGCCGCAGTTCACGGTCGTGGAGCGCGACTACACCGCGATCGCCGACAAGCTCGCCGCCGTCGGGCCGCTCGCCGACAAGCTCGGGTTCACGATCAAGAACGTGACCTACGACGTGGCCCACGAGGTCGAGCGGCTCGCCCAGAAGAACGGCGTCATGCTCGGGGGCGCGGCCGACGGCCGGCCCGCGATGGACACCGACGTCAAGATGGCCGAGGCGATCCTCGCGTTCTCGGGCACGACGAACGGCGAGCTGGCGTCGCAGGGCTTCCGCACCCTCGAGAAGCGCGTGGGCAAGCCGCTCGCCGACCTCGCCGAGGGTTCCGAGGAGAAGCGCATCACGTTCGCGATGACGCAGGCGGCGCCGGTGCCGGTGATCACGTCTCCCGAGTGGTCGGGCTCCGAGACCGGCGGGCGCCGGTACGCGCCGTTCACCGTCAACATCGAGCGGCTGAAGCCCTTCCATACGCTCACCGGCCGCATGCACTTCTACCTCGACCACGCGTGGATGCGCGACCTGGGCGAAGCCCTGCCGATCTACCGCCCGCCGCTCGACATGCACCGCCTGTTCGGCGAGCCCAAGCTCGGGCCCAACGGCGAGCAGCAGGTCGTGGTGCGCTACCTCACGCCGCACTCGAAGTGGTCGATCCACTCCGAGTACCAGGACAATCTCTTCATGCTGTCGCTCTCACGCGGCGGTCCGACCGTCTGGATGAGCCCGGCGGATGCCGCGGCCATCGGCGCCGCCGACAACGACTGGGTCGAGTGCGTGAACTCGAACGGCGTGCTCGTGGCGCGCGCGATCGTGTCGCATCGCATGCCCACCGGCGTCGTCTACGTACACCACGCGCAGGAGCGCACCATCGACGTGCCGAAGTCCGAAGCCACCGGCCGGCGCGGAGGCATCCACAACTCCGTCACGAGGCTGCTCGTCAAACCGACGCACCTCATCGGCGGGTACGCGCAGCTGTCGTACACGTTCAACTATCTGGGGCCGACCGGCAATCAACGCGACATGGTGGCGACGGTACGCCGTCGCTCGCAGGAGGTGGTGTTCTGATGCGCGTGATGGCCCAGATGGGCATGGTCATGAACCTCGACAAGTGCATCGGATGCCACACCTGCTCGGTCACGTGCAAGCAGGCGTGGACGAACCGGGCCGGCACCGAGTACGTGTGGTTCAACAACGTCGAGACGCGGCCCGGCCAAGGCTACCCGCGCCGCTACGAGGACCAGGAGCAATGGCGCGGCGGGTGGACGCTCAACAAGCGCGGGCGACTGTCGCTGCGCACCGGCAGTCGCGCGAAGCGCCTGTTCTCGATCTTCTCGTCGCCGGTGCAGCCGAAGCTCGAGGACTACTACGAGCCCTGGACCTACGACTACGAGACGCTCATCGACGCGCCCCTCGGCGACGACTTCCCGGTCGCCCGCCCGAAGTCCCTCATCACCGGCGAGGACACGAAGATCACCTGGTCGGCGAACTGGGACGACGACCTCGGCGGCGCGTCGGAGATGGGCCATCTCGACCCGATCGTCGAGCGCGTGCGGCGCGAGTCGGAAGACAAGATCAAGCTGCAGTTCGAGAAGACGTTCATGTTCTACCTGCCGCGGATCTGCGAGCACTGCCTCAACCCGTCGTGCATGGCGTCATGCCCGTCGGGCGCGATCTACAAGCGGGCCGAGGACGGCATCGTGCTCGTCGATCAGGATCGCTGCCGCGGCTGGCGCCAGTGCATCACGGGCTGCCCGTACAAGAAGATCTACTTCAACCACAAGACAGGCAAGGCCGAGAAGTGCACGCTGTGCTACCCCCGTCTCGAGGTCGGCATCCCCACCGTGTGCTCCGAGACCTGCGTCGGGCGCCTGCGCTACCTCGGCCTGTTCCTCTACGACGCCGACCGCGTCACCGAGGCGGCATCGACGCCCGATCCGAAGGACCTGTACGAGGCGCAGCTCGAGCTCATGCTCGACCCGAACGACCCCGAGGTGATCGCCGCGGCCCGCGCGCAGGGCGACATCCCCGAGGACTGGATGGATGCCGCGCGCCGCTCCCCCGTCTACGCCCTGGCGAAGACGTACCGGGTGGCGCTGCCGCTGCACCCGGAGTACCGCACGATGCCGATGGTCTGGTACATCCCGCCGCTGTCGCCGATCGTCGACCTGCTGCGCGACCAGGGTCACGACTCGGAAGCCGCCGGCACCCTGTTCGGCGCGATCGAGGCGCTGCGGATCCCCGTCGAGTACCTCGCGGAGCTCTTCACCGCGGGCGACACCGACATCATCACCGGCGTGCTGTGGCGCCTCGCCGCGATGCGCTCGTACCTGCGCGACATCACGCTCGAGCGTGAGCGCGACGAGTCGATCCCCGAGGCCGTCGGCATGACCGGCGAGTCCATCTACGCGATGTACCGGCTGCTCGCGATCGCCAAGTACGAGGACCGCTACGTCATCCCGACCGCCCACTACGAGCGCGCGCACGAGCTCGAGGAGCTCGGCTGCTCGCTCGACTTCGACGGCGGCCCGTACGGCAACGAGTCGGGCATGTTCGGCGAGGCCAGCGGCAGGCCGACGCCGGTCGCGGTGGAGACCTTCCACGCCCTCAAGGAACGCCAGACCTCCGACGCCGCCGCGAGCGGAGAGTCGCTGCGCGGCCGCGTCAACCTCCTGAACTGGGACGGCAACGGCGCACCGCCCGGCCTCTTCCCCCCGAAGGACGCGGCTCCGGATGCCTCGGCCGGAGGTTCATCGTGAACGTGCGGGTGGTCTACCAGGCGGCGTCGTTGTGCCTGAGCTACCCGGATGACGGCGTGCTCGGCTCTTCGGCGCTGATCGGCCAGGCCCTGTCGGAGGCGGCGCCTCGGGCGGCAGCATCCTTCGCCCCTCTCCTCGAGTGGTGGGCGAAGACGCCGGCGTCCGAGGTGCAGACGGTGTACGTGGACACGTTCGACATGTCACGGCGCCACGCGCTCTACCTGAGCTACTGGACCGACGGCGACACGCGCCGGCGCGGCGCGGTGCTCGCCGACCTGAAGCGGCGGTACCGCGAGGCCGGGCTCACGATCGACGGCACGGGCGAGCTGCCCGACTTCCTGCCGCTCGTGCTCGAGTTCGCACGGCATGCTCCGGGCGAGGGCGCGGCGCTGCTGCAGGAGTACCGGCCGAGCCTCGAGCTCATCCGCCTCGCCCTCGCCGAGCGCGGCTCGCCCTACGCCGGCGTCGTCGCGGCGGTATGCGACACGCTCCCTGGCCGCTCCCCCGCCGACCGCCAGCAGGCGATGGCGATGGCCGCCGCCGGACCGCCGCGCGAGTCCGTCGGACTCGACGCCCACGACCCGCGGCTGCTGCCGCTCGAGCCGGTGGGGAGGCGCTGATGGACCTGTTCCTGTGGGGCATCCTCCCCTACATCATGGTCGCGGTGCTCGTCGGCGGCACGATCTGGCGCTACCGCTACGACCAGTTCGGATGGACCACGCGCTCGTCCCAGCTCTACGAGTCGCGACTGCTGCGGATCGGCTCGCCGCTGTTCCACTTCGGCATCCTCGTCGTGATCATCGGCCACGTCATCGGCCTCGTGATCCCCAAGGCGTGGACCGACTTCTTCGGCATCTCGGATGAGATGTACCACCTCGCCGCGCTGGGCCTCGGCACCGTCGCGGGAATCGCGACCCTCGTCGGCGTCGGCATCCTGATCTACCGCCGCCGCACCACCGGACCGGTGTTCATGGCGACGACGAAGAACGACAAGACCATGTACGTCGTGCTTGTGGCAGCCATCGTCGCAGGGCTCGCCACCACTGTCCTGGGAGTCATCGGGCCGCACCAGGAGCTCACCTACCGCGACACGGTCTCGCCGTGGTTCCGGTCGCTGTTCGTCTTCCAGCCGAACATCGCCGCGATGAGCGAGGCGTCGCTCGACTACCAGATCCACACTGTCATCGGCATGGTGCTGTTCATGATCTGGCCGTTCACCCGGCTCGTGCATGCGTTCACGGCGCCGGTGCACTACCTGTTCCGCCCCTACATCGTCTATCGCTCGCGCGACGGGCGGCCGACGACGGCGCGCGGGATCCGCCGCGGCTGGGCGCCCGTGGGCACCACCGACCGCACCCCAGACCGCAAGGCGACCACCACAGGCAAGGGAGGACGACGATGACCACGGATGCTGCTGCCACCGCCGCGACCGGGACTCAGGAACTGCCCGGCCGCACCAAGAACCTCCTGCTGGCACTGCTGGCCTTCACCATCACGTTCTGGGCGTGGAACCTCGTCGCGCCGCTGGCTGTGCAGTACACCGCCGAGATGGGGCTGACCTCGACCGAGGCCTCGCTCCTCATCGCGACGCCGGTGCTGGTCGGGTCGCTGGGTCGCATCCTCACCGGTGCGTTCACCGACCGCTTCGGCGGTCGCCTCATGTTCACGGTCCTGACGGCGGCCTCGGCCGTGCCCGTCGTGCTGGTGGCGCTGGCCGGAGTGTGGGGCTCCTACGCGCTCATGATCGCTTTCGGGTTCCTGCTCGGCATCGCCGGCACGACCTTCGCGATCGGCATCCCCTTCGTGAACGCCTGGTACGAGCCCGCCAAGCGCGGCTTCGCCACCGGCCTCTTCGGTGCCGGCATGGGCGGCACCGCGCTGTCGTCGTTCTTCACGCCCCGCATGGTGGCCTGGTTCGGCTACTTCGCCACCCACCTCATCATCGCGGGCGCGCTGCTCGTGGTCGCGGTCATCGTGTGGCTGTTCATGCGGGACTCGCCGCTGTGGAAGCCGAACGACGCCCCTGTCATGCCCAAGCTCAAGGCGGCGTCGAAGCTCGCCGTGACCTGGCAGATGGCCTTTCTCTACGCCGTGACCTTCGGCGGCTTCGTCGCCTTCTCGACGTACCTGCCGACCTACCTCAAGGAGGTCTACGGGTACGACCTCGCCGACGCCGGCGCCCGCACCGCGGGCTTCGCGATCGCGGCGGTCATCGCCCGACCGGTCGGCGGCTGGCTGTCGGACCGCATCGGGCCGGCGACCGTGCTCAGCATCTCGCTCGGCGGCGCGGCGGTGATGGCGGTCGTGATCGCGCTGCAGCCGCCGCCCGAGCTCGCAGCGGGGGCGTCTTTCGTCCTGATGGCCCTCTTCCTCGGCCTCGGCACCGGCGCGGTGTTCACCTGGGTGGCGCAGCGCGCTCCGGCCGAACGGGTCGGCACCGTCACCGGAATCGTCGGTGCCGCGGGCGGGCTCGGCGGCTACTTCCCGCCGCTCGTGATGGGCGCGACGTACAACGCCGAGGCCCACAGCTACACGATCGGGCTCAGCCTGCTCTGCCTCACCGCCCTGGTCGCGCTGGGCTTCGTGATCTTCCTGGCCCGGCGGGAGCGGCGCGCCGCCTGAGGCCGCGAGCGACTGCTGCACTTTCCTGTAACCGCTGCGTCGCGCGACGCAGCGGTTACAGGAACCTGCAGCAGTCGTGGGAAGCGGGCCCGGCCGACCCCGCTCAGCGCACCATCGAGAGCGCGATGAGCCAGGCGGCGATGCTGAGCACGAGGGCGATCAACGGGTACCAGAAGGCCCTGTGCTTGCGCGACAGCGCGACGATGCCCGCGACGGCGCCGATCACGGCGAGGGCCAGCGGCAGGTAGCCGCCCAGCACGATCGCCACCGTGTTGTCGTGGTTGCCGATGGCCCACACGAGCGACACGAAGAAGAGCACCACCGCGGCGCCTACCGAGAACCCGATCAGGAGCAGCGTCGCGACGAGGTCGCCGATGCTCCGCTCGGCGGGGGCAGACGCGCTCATCGGTCCAGCCCGATCTCGTAATGCACGAAGCCGGTGTGGGTCGCGACGCGGTCGTAGAGGGCCCGCGCGGTGGTGTTGGTCTCCTGCGTGAGCCAGTACACCTTCGCGGCGTCGTGCGCGCGCGCCCACTCGGTCACGTGGGCGATGAGGGCGCGCCCCGCGCCGCTGCCGCGGGTGTCGGGGGCGACGAAG
Organism: Microbacterium sp. NPDC056057; assembly: GCF_042266945.1. Taxonomy (NCBI): domain Bacteria; kingdom Bacillati; phylum Actinomycetota; class Actinomycetes; order Micrococcales; family Microbacteriaceae; genus Microbacterium; species Microbacterium sp. NPDC056057. The sequence goes on along the minus strand of NZ_JBHJWS010000004.1, from coordinate 76,482 downwards.
AGGTCCTCGAGGTAGACGTAGGGCGCCGCCGACCAGGTGGCCGCGTGAGTGAGCCAGTGGACGAAGCCGATGGCGCGCCCGTCGTCGTCGGTCGCCACCGCCCCGTGGATCGGGAACTGCGGGTCGAGGAGGCGGTTCCACGTCAGCGCGGTCTGCTCGTCCGACACCTCGGACTCGTAGAACTCGATGTAGCCGCGCCAGAGCGGGAGCCAGGCGTCGCGGTCGGCAGGGGCGAGGGGGCGGATCTCGGTCACGAGCCCGAGAGTAGCGGGTCGCCCGCCTCAGATGAGCGCGGTGCGGGCGGTGCGTCGCGCGTGCGCGCTGAGGTCGTCGCCTCGCCGCGCGAGGAACTCCTCCAGCCGGCCGGGGTCGACCCGGCCGATCTCGCGCAGAGCGACGCCCACGTTCGTCTGCACCAGGTGCTCCGGATCGTCCGCGAGGATCTCGCACAGCGCGAGCGGGTCGTCGAGGTCGCCGGCGCGGATGATCGAGAACGCCGCGGTGATCGCCGTACGCCGATGCCAGCGGTCGTCGGAGCGCGCGAGCTCGAACAGCACGTCGCGCCGGCGGTCCAGCAGGTACAGGCCCACCACCCGCGGTGCGGACCGGTCGATGTAGTCCCACGTGTCGATGCGATCAAGGCGCCGCATCCACAGGTCGTAGAGCGTCCCGCGGTCGACGCCCTTCGCCCTGGCCTGGAAGTCGAGGATCGACACCGCGACCATCCGCATCTCATATGCGTCGGAGTCGAGCAGCCGGTCGACCTCGGTGAGCGGCATCCGTGAGTTCGCCTTCGCGATGTCGAACACGGTGCCCATGCGGACGCCGATCACCTCGGTGCGCGCGTCGGTCATGCGCCGTTCGATCTTGGCGCGTTCGTCGACGGATGCTGCGCCCTCGAGCGCCGCACGGACGCCCTCGGCGGTCGGCGCCCCGGGCTCAGTCACCGCCCCCGAGCCCTGACGGCCGCAGGTCGGCGCCGGCGTGTGCGAGCTCGGCAAGCGCCGCATCGCTGGATTCGGCCGCGACGCCCGCGATGAGGTCGGTGAGGATGCGGACGTGCCGGCCGTGCTCGATGGCATCGAGCGCCGAGGCGCGCACGCAGTAGTCAGTCGCGATGCCGGTGATGTCGACATCGACCACGCCGTGCTCCTCGAGGAGGTGCGCGACGGTCACGCCGTCGTCGGTCGTGCCTTCGAACAGCGAGTACGCGGGCTTGCCCTGGCCCTTCTTGACGTGGTGCGTCACCGCCGAGGTATCGAAACCGGGATCGTACTCGGCGCCCTCGGTCCCGCTGACGCAGTGCACCGGCCACGTGTCGACGAAGTCGGGCTCCGGGTGGAAGTGCCCGCCGTTGTCGCCTTCAGCGTGGTGCCAATCGCGGGAGGCCACGATCACGGCGTACTCCTCGGCGTGGGTGACGAGGAACTCCGAGATGCGCTGCGCGACGGCGTCGCCGCCCTCGACGCCCAGCGCACCGCCCTCGGTGAAGTCGTTCTGGACGTCGACGATGAACAGCGCCTTGCTCATGGTTCGAGCGTACGCCTGTACTCCTCACGGGTGAGCGGATGCCCGTCACCGGCCACGAGCTCGGGGTCGGTCTCGGCGGCAAGGGCTTCGACAGGCTCAGCGACCGGTGTCCGCGGCTCCGCGTCCGGTGCCTCGGGTTCAGCGTCCGGTGCCTCGGGTCCGGTGATCGTGCCGGTGCCTGAGCCTGCCGAAGGGCCGACGTCCCGCCGCCAGAGCTTCGAGGGCCACCAGATCGCCTTGCCGATGTCGTACGAGAGCGCCGGCACCAGGAGCGACCGCACGATGAACGTGTCGAGCAGCACGCCGAACGCGACGATGAACGCGATCTGCGCGAGGAACAGGATCGGGATCACGCCGAGCGCCGCGAAGGTCGCCGCGAGCACGAGTCCCGCCGAGGTGATCACCCCGCCGGTGGCGACGAGGCCGCGGAGGATGCCGGGTCTCGTCCCGTGGACGAGCGACTCCTCACGCACCCGCGACATCAGGAAGATGTTGTAGTCCACGCCGAGCGCCACGAGGAAGACGAAGCCGTACAGCGGCACGGCGGGATCCGCCCCCGGGAAGCCGAACACCTCGTTGAAGACCAGCGCGCTGACACCGAGCGCCGTCGCGAACGAGAGGATCACGGTGCCGATGAGCAGCACGGGCGCAAGGATCGAGCGCAGCAGCAGCATCAGGATGACGAGGATCACCGCGAGGATCACCGGGATGATCACCGTGCGGTCGCGCGTGGACGTGTCGTTGGTGTCGATGTCGGTGGCCGTCTCGCCGCCGACGACCGCGGTGCCGGCGCCGAGCGTCTCGTCGAGGTCGGCGCGGAGGTCGCGGACGGTGTCCTCCGCCGCGACGGAGTCGGCGGCATCCGTCAGCGTCCCGATCACGAGCACGTCGCCCTCGGAGACCGTCGGCGAGGGCGCGGGCGTGCCGGGAGGGCCGACCGCGGTGAACACCGGCTCGCCGTCCTCGACCGTGACCTGCGCCTGCCCCGTCGGTGAGTCGTCCGACGCGACCGACACGGAATCGATCCCGTCCGACGCCTCGAGCACGCCGACCGCGTCGGCGAGGTCCTCTTCGGGAACGATCACGTACACCGGCGAGCCGGAGCCCGCCGGGAAGTGCTCGGCGAGCACCTCCTGGCCGTCCCGCGCCTCGGAGGAGCCGAGCACGAGATCGCTCGTCGGCACGCCGTCGGCCTTGAGCTGAGTGATGCCGACGGCACCGGCGAGAAGCACGATCGTGCATGCGATCCACACGACGCGCGCGTGACGGGCGACGAATCGCGCCTGGCGCGGCCAGAGGCCCTTCACGGGCTGAGTCAGGTCGTCGGGGATCATCGCAAGCGGCTGCTTCGGGATGAAGGGCCAGAAGGCCGCGCGGCCGCACAGCGCCAGCAGCGCCGGCAGGAAGGTCAGAGCGGACAGCATCGAGAACGCGATCCCGATCGACGCGATCGGGCCGAGCGCACGGTTGGTCGCGAGGTCCGAGAGCAGCAGGCACAACAGGCCGGCGATCACCGTGCCGCCCGAGGCGAGGATCGGCTCGAAGGCTCCGCGCCACGCCGAGAGCGTGGCATCCCATTTCGACATGCCGGTCGCGATGGATTCGCGGAACCGGGCGACGTACAGGAGTGCGTAATCGGTCGCCGCGCCGATCACGAGGATGAACAGGATGCCCTGCACCTGCCCGTTGAGCACGACGATCCCGGCGTACGCGAGCCACCACACCGTGAGCAGCGCCACGCAGAGCGCGAACACCGACGTCAGGAGCACCAGCACCGGCAGCAGCGGAGAGCGGTAGACGATCACGAGGATCAGGAACACCGCGATCAGCGCGACGCCGAGCAGGAGCCCGTCGATCCCCAGGAAGCCCTCGACGAGATCGGCGGTGAAGCCGGCCGGACCGGTGACCCAGCCCTCGAGTCCGGCCGGCAGATCCTCGGCCACGAGCGAGCGGATCTCCTCGACCGTCGGTCCCACCTCGCCCGAGGCGTCGATGGGCACGAAGATCTGCACCGCCTCGCCGTCCTCCGACGGGATCGGCGGCGAGACGTCCTCCTGCACTCCCTCGATCTGGGCGATGTCGTCGGCGAGCGCCTGCACGTCGGCGATGTCGTCGTCCGAGAGCTCACCGTCGCCGGTGACCACGACCACCGCGGGGATGCTCTCGCCGCCGAGGAACCCGGCGAGCCTCTCGTTCACCTGCGTCGCGTCCGCGCTCTCGGGGAGGAAGGACGAGCGGTCGTTGCTCGACACCTCGTCGACCTTGCCGAAGAAGGGGCCGCCGATGGACCCCACGGCCAGCCAGACGAGGACGAGGAGGGCGGGGATCCCGATCCGCAGCCAGCCCGAGGGTCGGCGGTTCGCGTGGTGAGGCGAGGTCATATAGCTAGCTTATCTAGCGAATTGACTCTTCTTCGACCACTTGACATCCGGATCGCAGACCCCCACGCGCCGCGCTCCTAAGCTGGGTCGCGATGATCTCCGCCGCCATCGCCCTCGTGGGCGCCATCGTGTACGGCTCCGCGGACTTCCTGGGAGGCCTCGCCGCCCGGCGCTTGCGGTCGATCGTGGTGACGGCGGTCGCCGCGCTCTCCGGGCTCGCGGCCCTGCTCGTCGCCCAGCCGCTGTTCGGAGGCGTGTGGTCGGCACCCGACGTGGCGTGGGGCGTGCTCGGCGGCATCTTCAGCGTGGTCGCGATCGCACTCCTGTACGCGTGCCTCGCGATCGGGCCGATGAGCATCCTGTCGCCGCTGACCGCGGTGGTGTCGGCCGTCGCCCCGATGCTGTGGGGGCTGCTCGTGAACGGCGACGCGCTCGCACCCATCGGGTATGTCGGGCTCGGCGTGGCGCTCGTCGCCGTCGTGCTGGTGGGCTTCATCCCCGGTGAGAAGATCGTCCGGCCGAGCGCCCGCGGGCTGGCGATGGCGGTCGGCGCGGGCCTCGCGATCGGCGCATTCCTCATCGTGCTCGACCAGACCTCGGACGACAGCGGACTCGTGCCGCTGGTGACGAGTCGCGCGACGAGCGCCGTCGTGACGGGTGCCATCGTCGGTGTGCTTGCCCTCGCCGCTCTGCGCCGAGGTGAGCGCGCGCGCTCGGTCCTCCCCGTCGCCGGGCTCCCTCTCGGCGCGACGCCCAGCGGACACGCCGACCTCGAGCACGCGACGACAGGTGTCGGGAGCGTCGTCGCCTCGACGCGTCAGGCGTGGTGGCTGGCGATCGCGTGCGGCATCGCGGATGCTGCGGCCAACGCCCTGGCCCTGTTCGCGCTGCGCACGGGCGACCTGGCCGTGGTGTCGGCGCTCACCGCGCTCTACCCCGCGGGCACCATCCTGCTCGCCGCGATCGTGCTGCGGGAGCGGGTCGCCGCGGTGCAGTGGATCGGCCTCGGCCTCGCGCTGGCCGCCGGCGGCATGCTCGCCGTCGCGTAACCCCGGCCGCAGACGGGATCAGCGGATCAGCCGCGAACGAACAGTATGACGAGCGACGTCACCAGCGCCACCACGCCGAGCGCCAGCATCCCGATCGCGAGTCGGGTGACCGCCCGCACCGCGGGGGAACCGTGGGTCAGCCGCATGCGGTTCAGCGATCCGCGGCGCACGAAGATGTCGGCCATGTCGGCGTCGCCGATGTGGTGGTCCTGCTCGTGGGTGAGGTGCGCCTCGCCGACGCCGCCGTCCTCGTCGAACCAGCGCACGAGCCGGCCGTTCGGGCCGGTCTCGACGACCGCGCGCACCGGCAGCCACGTGCCGTCGAGGAGGTACATGATCAGCGCGATGCCCGCGAGGAGTGCGCCGACGCCGAACCCGATCCACGAGAAGATCTCGGCGAGGGCGTCGATCGCCTGAGACACCGCATCACCGTCCTTCGGATACGGAAAACGGCCGCTGTGCGCGGCCGTCTCCGGTTCTGAGCCCAGCCTAACGGATCACCCGGCCGGCTTCGCCCCGACGTCTCACCGCCTCTCCGACTCCGTGCCGCCCTCCTCCGAGCGAGCGCTCTCGCTCCGCGTCTCGGTCTTGAGGATCCTCACCGACTGTCCGACGCCCTTCGCCAGAGCGGGAAGGCGCGCCGCGCCGAACAGCAGCAGGATCAGGACGAGAAGGAGGATGAGGTGCCAGCCGCCGATGTTCGCGAGCATCACGTCGTCCTCCGCGTCAGATCTGGTCGCCGACGAGGGCGAGACACTGGATGGCGGCGAGCCCGTACTGCGCGCTCGCGTTGGTGCCGAACGGGGCATCGTCGACCGGATTCAGCACCGTCGGCCCATCGATCCGCGTCGAGGTGAAGGCGAGGCCCTCGGCGTACCCGGCGTGGCCGGTGCGGAACTCCTTCCACGCGCGCTTCGCGAGCGTGGTGTCGCCGAGCTGGTGCGCCGCGTACGCGGTGGCCCGCGAGTAAGCCTGACGGAGGTTCTGGCTCCCCCACGAGACGCCGGTCACCGCCGCCTGCTCGGCCGACGTGCCGTTGTAGAGGCGGCAGTAGTTGACCCACTGCTCGGTCACCTGGGGGTCGTCGATCAGATCGATGAGCTCGGTCATGAGCTCGATGAGCCCGAACACCGAGTCGAGTGAGCCGACCGACACCGTCTTCTCGGTCTCCTCGCCGAAGGTGCCGTCAGTCAGGTTGTAGCGCGGCGTGCCGCCCTGCGCCCATCCGTTCGGCAGCGCGGCGATCGTCTTGGCCCCGTTGACGAGCTTCGCCTGTGCGATCGGATCGCCGTTGCGCTCCCATTCGGCGAGCCATGCCAGCGCGAGCGCACCCCAGTCGGTCGTGGTCGAGACGCTGAGCGCTTCGGGCTGCGGGTCGTATGCGTCCGTGCGGATCTTGCGGGACGGGTCGAGCACGAGGAACGTCTTGTCGGCGTCGACGAGGTCGCGCATGAGGTCGCCTACACGTTCGTCGGCGGTGAGGAAGTAGTAGAACCGCCGGTAGCCCGCGTTGCTGATGCGCTGCTGCTTCGCGCTGTCACCCCAGTGCATGATGCCGTGACGGGTGCCGAGGTCTGCCCACTTGCCGAGGTGATAGACGTCGACCTCGCCGGTGTGCCGCGTCATCGCCTCGGCGAAGCGGAATGCGGCGGCATCGCCGGTGCGCAGGTAGTGGTACCACAGCCACATGTCGGTGCTGAGCTCGGAGTTGTCCCACGCGTAGCCGCCCACGTCGTACCGCCACACGTGCCGGTCGCGGTCGAAGTCGTGCATGACGTCGCCGTAGTCCCAGAACCCGTACCAGGAGCGCTGGTCCACCTGCTGCACGTACCAGGAGTGCATGAAGGCGAGCTTGTCCTCGATCGTGGTCTTGGCGAAGTTGGAGCGGTCGACCGGCGCCCAAGACCCGAACACACCCGCCGAGTGATTGTGCTGCGGACTGCTCACCAGGAGGGGAGGCGTGGCCGCAGCATCCGCCATCGCACTGAAGTCGGCGGCGGACGGCGTCGCGCCGAGCGCCCAGAAGCTCAACTCCGTCGTGCGCGCGACACCGTACGGGGTGCCGAAGCCGGGCTCGTAGTCCTCGTACGTGATCTCGAGCGCGTCCAGCTGCTTCTCGTACGTGTCCTGACCCAGGCCGTCGTGGTAGAACCGCAGGTCCATCGCCTCGGCGCGCGGCGACCACATCCACACCGTCGCCGTCGCCTTGTCGGTCGAAGCGCCGGTGATCTCGAGCTCGGTCGGGTGCAGCTGCCAGAAGTTGCGCATGCCGAAGGCGAGTCCGCCGCCCGGCGTGCCGACGTACGCGAGACCGCGCGAGCGCGTCCCGCCATCGGCGCGGATCCACGAGTGGCCGGCGGACGTGCGCTTGCGGATCTCGAACCCGTGGGCCGTGAGCTGGCTGAGACTGTAGTCGCCGAACGCGGGGATCCACTGCAGCCGGGAGGTGACCCGCTGGTCCCACGTGGCGGGGTCGGGCGTCCACGTGCCGGCGATCTGCGCGTTGCGCGCGGCCGCCCCTGGGTCGCGGCGCTGGCCGGTGATCCCGCGGACGGCCTCGCCGAGCACGCCGTGCCCCGCACCCGCGAAGCGCACGTGGCGGTCGTGCAGCTGCGCGGCGAGCGGGACCGTGCAGCGGATGCCGAGCCCGTTGATGAAGTCCTTGTTCTCGTCGCCGTCGAAGACGAAGGTGTGCACCACGCGGATGCCGTCGGAGCCGGCGTACAGGTAGAAGCGCAGGTCGAACGGCAGCCACGAGCGCTTGCCCTTCTTATGCGTGCCCTTCACTCGGATGACGGCGCGGACCGGGCCGGACTGCTCGACGACGACCTCGCCCACGTCGCCCTGGAACCACTCGTTGTCGATCTTGTCGCCGGCGTCGGTGTCGGGCACGTTCTGGCGCCCGGCGACGAGGCGTCCCTCCTCGGCGATGACGGTGTTCCCGCGCCGGATGACCGAGACGATGCTCTTGCCGTTGCGGGGGAACTCGACCGTGACGACGCCGGTGTCGACGACGACCTTGCCGGGGTTCTCGGTGACCGTGACGGGGGCCGCCGGCGCGGCGGCGGTGCCGGGCTGCAGCGAGTACGTCGTCGACCGCTCGGCGGAGGAGGCCACGGCGTGGGCGGTCCACTTGACCGATCCGTCGGGCCACCAGCCGGTCGGCCAGGTCTGGACGGGGACGCTCGCCCCGCTCTCGGCGACGAGCGTGAAGGACTGGTCGGGCGCCAGCGCGCCCTTCGGCCACGGCACGCCCCACGTGGTGCCCGCGGTCAGCTGGGACGGCACCCCGTCTTCGAGCCAGCGCAGCGAGACCGGATCGTGGCCGGTGAGCCGGGCGGGCACGATCCGCCCGAAGGCGTCGCGTGCGGCCGGGGCGGCGTTCGCGGCGCTCGTCGACGCGAAGGTGAACGCGGTGGCGATGCCGGCGGCGAGAGACGTCTGCAGCAGTCCGCGACGGCTGATGTCCATGTGTGTGACTCCTCATCGAATCCTTCGGAGCCGCCTCGGCCCCGACAGGCACCGACCTTAGGGACGACACCGAGCCCGGCACGGACAAGCGGACAAAACCGGTCATGACCCGGGCTTCGTGTGGTACGCGCAGGCGCGGCGAAGCCCCGGCCGGAGCAGCTCGCGGGCGCGACGAAGCCCCGGGCGTTTCGAAACGCCCGGGTTCGTGCGGGACCGCTCATCCCGCGCGCGAGACCACCGCCCGAGCGGCGAGCACGAGCATTCCGGGGACGAGCACAACGAGCGGGGCGAACATCCACACGACGAGCCCGCTCATGCCCAGGGCGAGCAGCAGGAGGAACGAGCCGGGGATGTCGCGCACGGATTCCTCAGCCGCGCTGCGGATCAGCGCGCTCCAGGACGCCGTGGGCCGCCACTGCGCGATCGCACGGAGCAGCACGACGCCGATGCCGAGACCGATCAGTCCCGATCCCCAGCGGTAGACCCCGCCGCCGGGCATCTCGAGGATCGCCGGGCTGGTCAGCGTCGCGGCGATCGCCCAGAACGCGGCGGCGGAGAGCACGCCCCACAGCCAGCCGCGCCGCAGCGCTCGCAGGAAGTCCCGGCCGAGTTCGAGCAGCGAGTCCGACTCCCCCTCGACGTGTCGGCGGAAGTGGGCGGCGCCTGCCGCGAACGCGGGCAGCGCCGTCACGGCGGGGAGGGCGAGCACCGCCACCGCGAGGCTGACCACGATCGTCTCGGAGAACAGCCCGAGCCCGCGGCTCGACAGCACGCGGGCGATGCGCTGGGCGCCCCGCGGGGGCCGTCCGGCCGCCCGGGCGGCGGCGCCGTGGCGCGGGGTCGTGTCGGTGACGGTCATCGCCTCAGCCCTTCAGTCCCTGGGTGGCGACCCCGTCCACGAGGTAGCGCTGGAAGATGAGGAAGAAGAGGAACACCGGGATGAGCGCCAGCACCGCCATCGCCATCTGCCCGCCGTAATCGGCGGACGAGCTCTGGTCGACGAACAGGCGCAGCGCGATCGGCAGCGTGTACAGATCGGGGTCCTTGAGGTACAGCAGCGGGCCGAAGAAGTCGTTCCAGGTCCAGATGAAGGTGAAGATCGCGCTCGTGACCAGCGCCGGTTTGAGCAGCGGCAGCATGATCGATCCGAAGGTGCGGTAGTGGCCCGCGCCGTCGATGCGCGCGGCCTCGTCGAGCTCGCGCGGCAGGCCCCGCATGAACTGCACCATGAGGAAGACGAAGAACGCCTCGGTCGCGAGGAACTTGCCGAGGAGGAGCGGGGTGAAGGTGTTCACCATGCCGAGCGCGTTGAACATGATGTACTGCGGGATGATCACGACGTGGAACGGCAGCAGCAGCGTCGCGATCATGATGCCGAAGTACACCGAGCGGCCGGGGAAGTCGATCCGCGCGAACGCGTAGGCGGCGAGCGCCGACGAGATCACCACGCCGATGACCGACAGCACCGCGAGGATCGTCGAGTTCTGGAAGAACGTCCAGAACGACACTCCCCCGATGCCGCTCAGCGCGGTCTCGTAGTTCTCGAACGTCACCTCGCGCGGCAGGAGCTGGGCGTTGCCGACGATCTGCGACGACGGCTTGAACGTCGACAGCAGCATCCACGCCACGGGGTAGAGGATCACGACGAGGAGCGCGAGCACGACGACGTGGAACACGATCTCCTTGCCCGTCCAGCGGCGCCGCGTACGGGCACGGCGTGCCGCCCTGCCCTCGTCGGCGGTCACGAGCAGCTGCGTTGCGCTCATCGTCCTTCGTCTCCTGCGTAGTGGACCCAGAACTTCGAGCTGCGGAAGAAGATCACCGTGATGAAGGCGATCACGAGCACGAGGACCCAGGCCATGGCCGAGGCGTACCCCATCTGGAAGTCGCGGAAGCCGCGGAAGTAGAGGTACAGCGTGTAGAAGAGGGTCGACCGCGCGGGGCCGCCCGTGCCGCCCGAGATGATGAACGCGGAGGCGAACACCTGGAACGCGTTGATGGTCTCGAGCAGCAGATTGAAGAAGATCACCGGCGAGAGCATCGGGATCGTGATGGCGCGGAACTTGCGGATCGGGCCGGCGCCGTCGACGGATGCCGCTTCGTAGAGCTCGTGCGGCACCTGCTTGAGTCCGGCGAGGAAGATCACCATCGGGGCGCCGAACTGCCAGACCGCGAGGAGGATCAGCATCGGCATGGTCTTGTCGGGGTCGCCGACCCAGCCGCCGGCCGGGAAGCCGAAGAACTGCTGGATGCTGTCGACCGGTCCGTCATCGATGAACATGGCCTTCCACACCACGGCGATCGAGACCGACGCGCCGACGAGCGACGGCAGGTAGAAGGCGGAGCGGTAGAAGCCGCTGCCGCGGAACGCCGCGTTGAGGATGAGCGCCACACCGAGCGCGGCCGCGAGCTTGAGCGGCGTGCCGACCAGCACGTAGACGGCGGTGACCTTCCACGCCTGGAGGTAGTCGGGGTCGCTCCACAGCCGGACGTAGTTGTCGAACCCGATCCACTCGGGCGGGCTGAACAGGTTGTAGTCGGTGAAGGAGAGGTAGAGGGAGGCGACCATCGGCCCTGCGGTGAGCAGCAGGAAGCCGAGCAGCCAGGGGGCGAGGAAGACGTATCCGGCGCGGATGTCCTCCCAGCGGCGCCGGCGGCGGCGCGGCGCCGGCAGTGGCGTCCGCACCTCCGGCGGCGCGGGGGGTGCGAGTGTATCGGCGGTCATGACGGTTGCTCTCCCGGAAGTCGCGGGCGGCGTGCAGCGGTGCACGCCGCCCGCGGGGTGGTCACTTCAGTGCGTTCTCGGCCTCGGCGAACCACCGGTCGGCCGCCTCTTCGGGCGTGGCCGCGCCGTAGGCGACGTCCTGGCTGATCGCCACGAAGGTCTGCTCGAGCGTTCCGAGGCCCTTCACGGCCGGCGGTGCCTGGCCGTCCAGCTGGTCGGCGACGGACTCCTGGTAGGCGAGGATCTTCTCGTCGAGCTCGTTCGCCTCGATGCCCTCGGCGGCGCTCGACGATGCGGGCACGCCACGCGACATGCCGAAGATCGCACCCACCTCGGGGTCGTTCACGAGGAAGTCGATGAACTTCGCCGCCTGTGCCGGGTGTTCGCTGTTGGCGCCGATCGAGAGCATCAGACCCGGCTTGAGGAACATGCCCGTGTTGTCCTCGTCGTCGTATGGCGGGATCGCGAGCGACAGCTCGGGCTTCGCGGGTCCTTCGCTGAAGCGGGCGAGGAAGTTCGCCCAGCTGACGTCGCTGGCGATCTCGCCGGCGCCGAGGGCGTCCACGCCCTCGAGCTGCGCCTGACGCTCGGCCGGCATGACCCCACCTGATTCCTGCAGCGTCGCGCTGCGCGACCACCAGTCGGCGAGGTCGCCCTTCTCGAAACCGAGCTCGTCGCCGTCGATGAGCGACAGACCCTGCTGGCCGAGCCAGATCTGGAACAGCCAGAAGTACTGCGTGTAGTCGAGCGAGCCGTAGACGGCCGGGCTGTTCGCCGCGCCGGCCTTCGAGACCTCCGCGAGGAAGTCGTCGTACTCGTCCCACGTCAGCGGGCCGTCGGGCACTTCGACTCCCAGCTGCTCGAGCAGCGGACCGTTGTAGAGCGTCGCGAGCGTGCTGCTCGATGATGCCAGACCGACGATCTTGTCGTCGACGGCGCCCGCCTGCACGAGCGACGGATCGATGCCGTCGGTGTCGATGGCGTCGCCGAGGTAGTCGTCCAGCGGCAGCACGTGCCCGAAGCCGCCGTATTCGGCGAGGTAGGCGAGGTCCATCTGGAACACGTCGGGGAGCGTCCGGCTGGCGGCCTCGGTGTTGCGCGAGGTCCAGTAGTCGCCGAAGCTCGCGTAGCTCGTCTGGATCGTGATGTTCGGGTTCTGCTCCTCGAACAGGTCGATCGCCGCCTCGTAGCGCTCGGCGCGGCTGGCGTCGCCCCACCACGCGAAGTTCAGCGTGACCTCTTCGTCGGGGTCCGCACTCGCAGCGGGTTCGGCGCCGCCGGCGCAGCCGGTCAGGAGTGTCAGGGCCCCCACTGCGAGGATGGCCCCCGCGGTGAGTGCGCCTCGCCGTGCCGTGGCACTGGTGAATGCTCGGGATGTCATCGGAGCCTCCTTGCTCGTTGCCTCTCGTCGCTCGCCCGGCGATCGCACCGGGGGCCGTGCAGAGACAATGTAGGTCGGGGCTCGACCGGTCGTGAGCAAGCGGACAAAAGCGATCACGAAGCCGCCCCGCACGACTCGCGCACCGTCAGTCGCGGCAGCATCGTGATGTGCCGCGCAGCGCTGTCGGGCGCCGCGATGCGCTCGGTGAGGATGCGCATCGCCTCCTGTCCCAGGTCGCGTCCGGGCGGGGTCACGCTCGTGAGCGGGACCATGGCGAGCCCCGCGGTGTCGTCGTCGAACGCGACGACCGCGAGATCATCGGGAACACGGATGCCGCGGTCCATGGCGAGCTCGACGAGCCGTGCGGCGTGCACATCGGTGTGCACGAGCGCCGCGTCGGTGCCGGTGTCGCGGCAGGCGTCGAGGAACGCGATGAGGGCATCGTCCAGCGGATCGCTCTCGCCGTCACCGCCCTTCGGGAGCGCGACGGACGGCGCCTCGGCGAGGTCGAGTCGGGCCACGGCGGCGCGGTGGCCGTCACGGATGAGAGGGGCCGTCGGCGTGCGGCCGAACAGCGCGAGGCCGACCGAGCGGTGCCCCAGCAGGGACAGATGCTCGACCGCGAGTTCGGCGCCGCGCTCGTGATCGGTGCGGGCGCTGTCATAGACCGCCAGCGCCGTGGATTCCAGTCTCCGCTCGAGGAACACGACCGGCACCGGGATCGTGCGCACCCACTCGGCCAGCTCCGCCTCGGTGCGACTGCGCATGGTCGGAGCGAACACGATGCCCGCCACGCCGATCTCGATCAGCCGCTCGACCTGCCGCTGCTCGAGGTCTTCGCGGTACTGCGAGGTCGCGAGCACGACACGGGTGCGCACGCCGTGGGACGCGGCATCCATCCCGCGCACGATCTGCGGGTAATGGCTGACCGATCCGGGGACGACGACTCCAACGTTCGTGCGTGCTGCTTGCGGGACCGCGGGGGCGCCGACGGCGATCGCGCCGCCGTGGACGCGGGCGAGCTTGCCCGCCTTCTCGAGCTCCACGATGTCGCGGCGCACCGTCACCTGCGAGACGCCGAGCTGCGTCGCGACGTCCGCGGCGCTGACGCTGCCGTGGAGCTCGACCTGGCGCAGCAGGTGCTCGTGACGTGTCCTCGGCAGTGAGTTCTGTCCAGTCATGGGTGCGAAGTCCGTTCGTCGCAGTCTGATCCGGTTTGACCGATCGATGATCGGAATTGTCCGAAAGGGCCGATGGCTACAGGATCGTAATGCACGATCGACGCGTGACGATGACGTACGGGGAAGCCGAAGTGGCGAGGACGACAGCACGGGGCCGCTGGCAGGGGCTCGCGGACCGGCTGCTGCAGGCGACGGAGCCGTACGCGTCTCCGAGCGGTTCGCTCGTCGTGCTTCCGGGCCCGGCGAGCGCCTCGGGACGATGGAGCGACGGGCTCGAGGGCTTCGCCCGCACCGGACTGCTCGCGGCTTTCCGCGTGGCCGGCGCCGGCGGCGACGACCCGGCAGGGCTGCTGGAGCGATTCGCCCGCGGCTTCGCCGCAGGAACTGACCCGTCGCACACCGAACGTTGGCCCACGATCGGCGAGCGCCGACAGGCCGTGCCGGAGGCGGCATCCCTGGCGATCCTCCTGTCGGAGACCCGGCCTTGGCTCTGGGACCGTCTCGACCCCGCCGTGCAGGAGCGCACGGTCGCCTGGCTCGCCGGCGTGGTGGGCACGAGCGGCTACACCAACAACTGGACGTGGTTCCAGACGGTGATCGAGGGCTTCCTGCAGTCGGTCGGCGGCCCCTGGAATCAGGGCGACCTCGACCGCAACCTCGAGATCCAGGAGAGCCTGTACCTCGGCGACGGCTGGTACTCCGACGGCGCAGGACCCGACGGGTCGCGCCAGAACTTCGACCACTACGCGGGCTGGGCGTGGCACGTCTACCCCCTGCTGCACGCGCGGATCCTCGGCACCGACCTCGAGCAGGTGCATCGCGACCGCCTCCGGGAGTTCCTCGGTCAGGCGCGCGATCTCGTCGGCTCCGACGGCGCCCCGCTCTTCCAGGGCCGCTCGCTCACGTACCGCTTCGCGATGCTCGCCCCGTTCTGGGCGGGCGCGCTCGCGGGCGAGACCCCGCTGGCACCGGGCGGCACGCGGGCACTCGCCGATGGCGTACTCGACCACTTCCTCGATGCCGGGGCCGTCGACGAGCGGGGCCTGCTGTCGATCGGCTGGCACCGCGAGTACCGCGCGATCCGCCAGGCGTACACCGGCTCGTCGTCGACGTACTGGGCGAGCAAGGGCCTGATGGGCCTGCTGCTGCCCGAGGATCACCCCGAGTGGTCGGTGCAGCCGGACGACGTCCAGGTCGAGCCCGTCCGCACGCGCCTCATGATCGCACCGGGCTGGCTCGTGGTGCGCTCTGAGGCCGACGGCATCGTGCGCGTTCTGAACCACGGTTCGGACGGCTTCCGGGGCCCCGCAGGCGGTGTGCGCGCCGACAACCCCTTCTACCACCGGGTCGGCTATTCGACGACCTCCTCCCCCGACCTCTCGGCCGGCGGGATCGCCAAGCCCTTCGAGTCTCATGTCGCGCTGCTGGACGGTACTGGTGCCCCGTCCCACCGCGACCGCATCGAGCGGGTGCACCTGGACGACCGCGTCGCGGTGTCGCGGTCGCGGGTGCACTGGCTCGACACCCCCGAAGCGGGGAGCACGACCGACGTCGCGGGATGGGCGGCGCTGCGGCGCGGCCCGCGGGTGACCGTGGCGTCGGTCGTGCACGGGGTGCACGAACTCCGGCTCGCGTGGTGGGATGCAGCGCCGCGCGTCGCACAGCCGTCGGCCGCCGACGACCTCGACGCGGTGTGGCCCGAAGACGGCGGACCGTGGCGCTTCCGTATCGGCGGATGGGCGCTGCCCGTCGAGCACGGCCGGTGGCGGGCGACCGCACCGACGACCGCGACCCGCGACGACGGCGTGACGAGCGCCGTGGTCGGCGTGCGCGGCCTGCCGGTCCCCGGGATCGCCCACCGGTCCGGCGGGGATCCGTTCGACTCCGGTTCGGCGACGCCCTGGGCCGCGGGCGCTACCCCTGCCGGCGAGGGCGACGTCGTGGCCGCGCTGGTCGCGATCGGTGCGCGGGAGACGCTCGATCTCGACGCGGTGCCCGCCGTCGAGGTCGAGGCCGGCCGCATCGTCGTACGCTGGCGCGACGGCGTCGTCGACGTCGTTCCGACCGGCGAGGACCGCGCGTGAGCGCCCTCGCGCGCCCCAAGGCGCTCTTCGCGATGGAGTCCCCGCAACTCGCGTCGGATCTGTTCGGTGCCGCGGCGCGCGCCGACCTCGAGCGGTTCGTCCGCCTCGACGATCTCGTGCTGACCCCGGACCTGCCGAGCGTGCCGCCGTCGACGGCCGACACCGAGATCCTCATCACCGGGTGGGGCGCTCCCGCGCTCGACGGGCCGACGCTGGCCCACTGGCCGCGCCTGCGCGCCGTCGTGCACGCCGCCGGGTCGGTCAAGCGCCTCGTGACCCCCGCCGTCTGGGAACGAGGCATCCGTGTCTCCAGCGCCGCCGGCGCGAACGCGGTCCCGGTCGCGGAGTACACCCTCGCGACGATCCTACTGAGCGCCGGAGATGTGCTCCGCTCGGCGCGCGACTTCACGCGGACGCACGACATGATCGCGGCCCGCCCGCGAGGCGGGGTGGGTGCCTTCGGCATCACGGTGGGCGTGGTGGGCGCATCCCGCATCGGCCGGCGCGTGATCGAACTCCTGCAGCCCTTCGACATCCGGTGCGTCGTCTTCGATCCCTCGCTCGACGTTGCGAGTGCATCCGCCCTCGGCGCGGAGCTCGTGAGCCTTCCCGAGCTGCTCACGCGCTCGGAGGTGGTCACCATCCACGCGCCGGCGCTCCCGGAGACCTTCCGCATGATCGGCCGCGACGAACTCGCGCTCATGGCCGACGGCGCGACACTGATCAACACCGCGCGAGGGTCGCTCGTCGACACCGATGCCCTCGTCGCCGAGCTCGCGACCGATCGCCTGCGGGCGGTGCTCGACGTCACGGACCCCGAGCCGCTGCCGCCGGGGCATCCGCTCTTCTCACTGCCGGGTGCCACCCTGACGCCTCACATCGCGGGCTCGATCGGCAACGAGCTGCGTCGGCTCGGCCGTCATGTCGTCGCGGAGGTCGAGCGCTTCGTGCGCTCAGGCGACCTCGCCGACGAGGTGACCTCGCCGGATCTCGCGCGCATCGCGTGATGCGCAGGCCGGGTGTGACGCCCTGGCCGGGGCCCGACGTCACATGCGGATGCGCCCCGGCCGCGAGTACACGTTCAACGAGGTGCCCCGCGACCGCTACCCGAAAGTAGAGGCCCGCTCGATGGTCGATCGTGCGTCGGTGCACCCACGCGGGCGATGGCGGTCGAGGCGGAAGGAGCGCGCCGCGACGTCGCGCGTCGCACGCTCGCGAGCAGGGATTCCCGTCGAAGGAGATGTGTGGAGCCACCTAAGGGAATCGAACCCTTGACCTAATCATTACGAGTGATTCGCTCTGCCGACTGAGCTAAGGTGGCGGGCCTCGCTTGCGCGACGCACAAGCAACGATCTTACAGGGTCCGGAGGGTGCTCGCGAACCACGGCGGTCGAGGCATCCGTTCCGGACCCGATCCCACTTTCCGACGGACTCGGTGTCGACGTGTTACGCCCCGGTTCGAGATGGCGCATCACCCCCACGTAGGTTCGAACCCGGTCCGCGACGAAGCGTGCGCGGTCCGTGGATCGTGCGCGCGGTCACAAGCCCGAGACGGGCCTCGATCCACAGGAGCACTCACATGTCCACGTCCAAGAAGCTCGCCGCAGCAGCAGCACTCGCGCTTCCCCTCGCCCTCCTCCTCGCCGGCTGCGCCGGGACCGGAACGGATGCCGCCGCCGGCGCCTCCGACGAGAACGAGGTCGTCCGCATCGGCGTCGTCGACTCCGGCGACCCGTACTGGGAGACCTACAAAGAGGCCGCGGCGGACGAGGGCATCGAGGTGGAGCTCGTCAACTTCAGCGAGTACACCCAGCCGAATCCCGCCCTCTCGGCGGGCGAGCTGGACCTGAACCAGTTCCAGCACATCATCTACCTCGCGACCTACAACGTGCAGAGCGACGACGACCTCCAGCCGATCGGCGCCACCGCGATCTACCCGCTCGGTCTGTACTCGTCGCAGTACGAGTCGACCGACGACATCCCCGAGGGCTCCACGGTCGCCGTCCCCAACGACGAGTCGAACCAGGCGCGCGGCCTCCTCGTGCTGCAGTCGGCCGGCCTCATCGAGCTGAAGGACGGCGGCTCGGTCTTCTCGACCGTCGCCGACGTGCTGCCCGAGTCGAAGGTCAAGGTCGAGGCGCTCGACGCCGCGTTCACCGCGACCTCGCTCCCCGACGTCGCCGCGTCGATCGTGAACAACGACTTCCTCGCTGACGCCGGCCTCACCCCTGAGGACGCCATCGCCACGGACGACCCGTCCGACCCGAGCGCGTTCCCATACATCAACATCTTCGCGGCGAAGGCCGAGGACGCCGACAACCCGACGTACCTGAAGCTCGTCGAGATCTACCAGAACACGCAGGACGTCCTCGATGGCGTCGTCGAGGCGTCGGGCGGCACCGCCGTGCTCGTGAAGACCCCGGTGGACGAGCTCGTGACGTCGCTCACCGACGTCGAGGACGACATCCGCGCCAACTCGTAAGACACCGCCGACTGCGGCACCGCCTGTGCGGCCCGTTCGCGCCTCGTGCGCACGGGCCGCACACGCGCGTTCCGCCGAGGAGCATCCATGACCCTGATCCGCCTGACCGGCGTGACCAAGACCTTCCCCCCTCCCGCCAAGGACGCCGCTCCGGTCGCCGCGGTCGACGACGTCTCGCTCGACGTCGCCGCCGGCGAGGTGTGCGGCATCATCGGCTACTCAGGTGCCGGCAAGAGCACGGTGCTGCGCCTCGTGAATGCGCTCGAGACGCCGACCGCCGGCACGGTCGAGATCGACGGCCGCGACATCACGCACCTGCGCGAGCGCGAACTGCGCGAGCTGCGCGGCGACATCGGCATGATCTTCCAGCAGTTCAACCTCTTCGACTCCCGCACGGTCGCGAAGAACATCGCGTATCCGCTCGAGGTCGCGCGCCGTCCGCGCGCCGAGATCGCCGCGCGCGTCGAGGAGCTCCTGCGCTTCGTGGGCCTCGCCGACAAGGCGAAGAGCTACCCCGAGCAGCTGTCGGGCGGCCAGAAGCAGCGCGTGGGGATCGCCCGAGCGCTCGCGACGAGCCCGCGCATCCTCCTCGCCGACGAGGCGACGAGCGCCCTCGACCCCGACACGACGCAGGAGGTGCTCGCGCTCCTCAAGCGCATCAACGAGGAGCTCGGCGTGACCATCCTCGTGATCACCCACGAGATGGACGTGATCCGCACCCTCGCCGACCGCGTCGTCGTGATGGAGAACGGCCGCATCATCGAGAGCGGCGCCGTCTTCGACGTGCTCTCCACGCCGCAGCACGCAGCCACGCGCCGCTTCGTCGCGAGCATCATCGAGGACGTCCCGGTCGGCGACCAGCTGCGCACCCTGCGCGAGCGCCATCCGGGGCGGATCGTCACGTTCACCATCCGCGACGGCGACGTCACCCAGGCCGACGTCTTCGCCGCGCTCTCGTCGCACGGCGTGCGCTTCGAGCTCGTGCACGGCGGCATCAACGACATCGGCGGCCGCGTCTTCGGGCATCTCACGCTGGCATTGACCGGAGAGAGGGATGCCGTGCAGCAGGCCATCGACGCGGCCTCGGCGTTCGCGCCGCTGATCGAGGAGGACGCCCGTGGATAGGCTCGTCGACCTGCTCCCCCAGCTGTGGGAGGCCACCGCCGAGACGCTGTACGTGGTGTCGCTGAGCCTGGTGTTCGGCGGTATCGCCGGACTCTTCGTCGGACTCGCGCTGTATGCCACCAGGGCCGGGAGCCTGTTCCCGAACCGGTTCCTGTTCGGCACCATCAACGTCATCGTGAACTTCTTCCGGCCGATCCCGTTCGTGATCCTGCTGGCGGCGGTGCAGCCGATCGCGCGCAGCCTGGGCATCCCGGGCATCGGACCCGAGTTCGGCATCTTCGCGATCACCATCGCGTCGCTCTTCGCGATCAGCCGCATCGTCGAGCAGAACCTGCTGACGGTCCGGCCGGGCGTGATCGAGGCGGCCCGCGCCACGGGCGCGAGCCGCTCGCGGATCCTCCTGCGCCTGCTCCCCCGCGAGGCGCTCGGTCCGCTCATCCTCGGCTACACCTTCATCGTCGTCGCGCTCGTCGACATGACCGCGATCGCCGGTGCCGTCGCGGCGGGCGGACTCGGAGAGTTCGCGATCGTGTACGGCTTCAAGCAGTTCAACCCGGCGGTGACCTGGGCCGCGGTGCTCGTGATCATCGTGATCGTGCAGCTGGTGCAGTTCCTCGGCAACACGCTGGCCCGCCGCGTGCTGCGCCGCTGACGATCACGACCTCGCACGCAGAAAGCGGATGCCGCGACCCTGAGGTCGCGGCATCCGCTTCTGTCGTTCGTCAGTTCACTCGCAGCGCAGGCCGTCCTGCGGGGGCGTGCCCTCCAGCAGGTACGTCTCGATCGCGGAGTCGACGCACGAGTTGCCCTTGTTGTACCCGGTGTGACCTTCGCCGACACGCGTCACGAGCACACCCGACGAGAGCTGATCGGCCAGCGACACCGACCACTCGTACGGGGTCGCCGGGTCGTTCGTGGTGCCCACCACGACGATCGGCGCGGCGCCGTCGGCGGTGATGCGCTCGCGCACGCCGGTGGGCGGATACGGCCACACCTCGCAGGGGTCGGGTCCGAACCAGTAGGGCGCGATCGTGGGCGCCTTCTCGGCGAGAGTCGCCTCGGCCGCCGCCAGGTCCTCGTCGGTGGCACCCGTGGGGTAGTCCATGCAGTTGTACGCGCGGAAGGCCTCGGTCTGGTTGCCGGTGTACGTGCCGCCCTGGCGGTCGTAGTAGAAGTCCGCCAGCTGGAACGCGATGTCGGCGTTGCCCTGCAGCACGTCGGTGAGGGCCATCGTGAGGTAGCCCCAGCTGTCCTGCGAGTACAGTGCGGCGACGATCGCGGTCATCAGGGAATCGGAGCCGAGCAGGCGGCCGTCGGCGTTGGGGATCGGGTCGCGGTCGACGCTGGCGAGCAGGGTTCCCAGATCGGCCATCGCCTCGTCGACGGTGCCGCGGAACGGGCAGTCCTTGTCGGTCAGGCAGTCCGCGATGTAGGCGCGCAGGGCAGACTCGAACCCGATGCCCTGGGTCACGTTGACGTCGAGGTTCGACACCGACGGGTCGACGGCGCCGTCGAGCACGAGTCGTCCCACCTTCGCGGGGAACAGCTTCGCGTACGTCGCGCCGAGGAACGTGCCGTACGAGTAGCCGAGGTAGTTCAGCTCCGCGTCGCCGAGCACCGCGCGGAGCAGGTCCATGTCGCGGGCGGAGTTCTCGGTCGTGATGTACGGCAGGATTCCGTCGCTGTTCTCGTCGCAGGCCTCGCCGAAGCTCTGGTGCCGTGCGAGGAGCTCGTCGGCCCAAGCATCCGTCCCGCGGGCACCGTCGGGGATGTCGAACAGGTACGCGTCCATGTCGGCCGCGTCGTAGCAGGTCACCGCGGTCGACTCGCCCACACCGCGCGGGTCGAAGCCGATGACGTCGAACTGCCGGCGCACCGGCTCGCTCACCGCGAACGACACCGAGTCGCGGATCAGTTGGACACCGCTGGCGCCTGGCCCGCCGGGATTGGTCAGCAGGGACCCGATGGGGTCGTCGGTGCCTTCGGCACGGCTGCGGATGACCGACAGCTCGATGTCGCCCTTCGTCGGGTCGGACCAGTCGAGGGGCGCGGTCACCGTCGTGCAGTCGAACGTCTCGTTGCAGCTGGACCAGTCGAGCGTCTGCTCGTAGTACGGCAGCAGATTCTCGGCGACGCCGTCGGTGTCGGCCGCCTTGCTCGAGCTCGGACGCGGCGACGCGTCGGGGATGATCGCCGACAGGCAGCCGCTGAGGACGACGGATGCGGCGACCAGGCCGGCGACGACGGCAAGAGCGCGACGAAGTCGGCGGGGGCGGGTCGGGTTCACGGGATCCTTCCGCTCGCGACGGTGACGAGCATGCTCTCGAGCGCCAGAGCGGGCGCGGCGTTCAGTTCGAGGTTCTCGCGGGTGACGCCGATGCGGTCGACGACCGTGAGCGTGCGCTCGGGCGTCCACGCGGCGGCGAGGGCCCGCAGGTCGGGCTCGAGCTCGCGGTTGATGAGGTCGGCGTCGCGGCCGAACTGCAGCAGCAGCACGTCGCGGAACATCGACTCGAGGTCGGTGAGCACGCGGTCGATGCCGTCGCGCAGGCTGCGCGTGGCGCGACGCTTCTGCTCGTCCTCGAGCGCCGACAGCTGCGACCGCACGGCGGGCGGGACCGCGGCCCCTTCGGCGATGCCGAGGGTGCGCAGGAGTCCGGTGCGCTCCACCTCGTCGCGCTCGGCCGTGAGCGCCTTGGCATCGTCGGTCGCGGCGGCGACGATCGCGCCGGCGACCTCGACCGCGTCGCCCACACCGCGCACCGCGAGCACGCCGCGCAGTGTGGCGTCGCGGCGGGCGCGGGCCGCGGCATCCGTCGCGAGCCGCTGCGCCATGCCGATGTGGCGCTGCGCGTGCCGGGCGGACTGCTCGGCGATCACAGGGTCGACGCCGCTGCGTCGCACGATGAGGTCGGCGACGTCCGCGACATCGGGCTCGCGCAGGCGCAGCGTGCGCACCCGGGAGCGGATCGTCGGCAGCAGGTCGGCGTCGCTGGGTGCGCACAGCACCCAGACGGTGCGCTCGGGTGGCTCTTCGAGAGCCTTCAGCAGCACGTTCGACGTGCGCTCCGCCATGCGATCGGCGTCCTCCATGACGATGACGCGGTACCGCCCGAGCGAGGGCGCGAAGTACGACCGCTCGACGAGGGCGCGCGCGTCCTTGATGGAGATGATCACGCCCTCGGTGCGCAGCGCCGTGAGGTCGGGGTGGGTGCCGGCGAGCACCTGGTGCATCGTGCGCTCGTCACCCGGCTCGGCGATCAGTGCGGCCGCGAAGGCATGGGCCAGCGTGGACCGGCCGGAGCCGGGAGGACCGGTGATGAGCCATGCGTGGGTCATCGATGCGGGATCGGATGCTGCTTCCCGCAGCGCCGCGACGGCATCGGGCTGCCCCCACACGTCGGCCCAGGGGAACGCCTGGTCGTCCGTCGCGGGAGACGCCCCAGCGACAGCGGCGACCGGCTCCATGCCGACCAGCCTAACCATCCCGTCGGACACCGGCTGTGCGTACGCCGAGCGTTCGCCTCATGCGAGGAGCGGCTCCACGCGTGCGCGCACGGCGGCGGCGAGCTCGTCCGGCGGGAGCGCGGCGTCGAGCACGAGGAAGCGGTCCGGCTCGGCTGCGGCGAGGGAGAGGAACTCCTCTCGCACGCGGGCGTGGAAGTGCTCCTTCTCGGACTCGAGTCGGTCGAAGGGCTTGTCGTCGGCGTCGAGGCGCTCGCGCGCCGATGCGGGGTCGAGGTCGAGGAGCACCGTGACGTCGGGAAGGAGGCCCCCGGTCGCCCACAGGGAGAGCTCCCGGACCTCGTCACGCCCGAGGACGCGTCCCGCACCCTGATACGCGACCGACGAGTCGAGGTAGCGGTCCTGGATCACGACCTCGCCGCGGGCGAGGGCGGGCCGCACCAGCGTCTCGATGTGGTGGGCTCGGTCCGCCGCGTACAGCAGCGCCTCCGCCCGCGGAGCGACCTCTCCCCGGTGGTGCAGGACGATGTCGCGGATGAGCACGCCCACCTCGGTGCCGCCGGGCTCGCGCGTGCGCACGACCGTGCGGCCGGCATCCGTCAGCCACGCGTCGAGGAGCGCCGCCTGCGTCGTCTTGCCGACGCCGTCGCCGCCCTCGAACGTGATGAACAGCCCTTCGACGGACTCGGGGACCGGACGGGTGTCGCCGCCGCCCGTCACTTCTTCGCCGCGGGCTTGCGCGTCGTCGTCGTGCGCCGCGCCGGGCGCTTGGCCGGGCCCTTCGCCCGCTTGTCGGCGAGCAGCTGCACCGCGCGCTCGAACGTGACCTCCATCGCGTCCTCGCCGCGCGGGATCGTCGCGTTCGTCTCGCCGTCGGTGACGTACGGGCCGAAGCGGCCGTCCTTCAGCTTGATCGGCTTGCCGCTCGTCGGGTCGGCCTCGAACTCCTTGAGGGCCGACGACGCGCCGCGCGCACCGTACTTCGGCTGCGCGTAGACGGCGAGCGCCTCCTCGAGCGTGATGTCGAAGATCTGCTGCTCGCTCTGCAGCGTGCGCGAATCGGTGCCCTTCTTGAGGTAGGGCCCGTAACGGCCGTTCTGTGCCGTGATCGGGGCCTCCGTTTCGGGGTCGACGCCGACGGTGCGCGGGAGGTCGAGCAGCTTCAGCGCGGTGTCGAGGTCGATCGCGTCGACCGACATCGACTTGAAGAGCGAGGCGGTGCGCGGCTTCGGCGCGACCTCTTTCTTCGCGCCGCGCTTCTTCGGCGCGGGTTCCGGCTCGACCGCGACGACCTCGCCGGTCTCCTCGTCGACGGCCTCCTCGGCGGGCGGGTCGGTCTCCTGCACGTAGGGGCCGAAGCGGCCGTCCTTCACGACGACGAGCTTGCCGTTGGCGGGGTTCTCCCCGAGCACGCGGTCTCCCGCGACGGGGGCGTCGATGAGCTCCTGCGCGCGCGCCGGCGTGAGCTCGTCGGGCGCGAGGTCCTCGGGGATGTTGACCCGCCGGGGCTCGGCGTCCGGCTTCTCGGCGTCGGGCACCTCCAGGTACGGGCCGTACTTGCCGAACCGCAGCGTCGCGACGTCGCCGATGGGCGTCGAGTTGAGGGCGCGCGCGTCGATCTCTCCGAGGTTGTCGACGATGTTCCGGAGGCCGACGTGGTCGGTTCCCCCGAAGTAGAAGTCCTGCAGCCAGTCCTGGCGCTTCTGCTCGCCGCGGGCGATCGCGTCGAGGTCGTCCTCGAGCGCCGCCGTGAAGTCGTAGTCGACAAGGTCGGCGAAGTGCTGCTCGAGCAGGCGCACGACGCTGAACGCGAGCCAGCTCGGGATGAGCGCCTGGCCACGCTTGGTGACGTAGCCGCGGTTGAGGATGACGTCGATGATGCTCGCGAACGTCGAGGGGCGGCCGATGCCCTTCTCCTCGAGCGCCTTGACGAGGCTCGCCTCGGTGTAGCGGGGCTTCGGGCTGGTGGCGTGGCCCTTCGGCTCGACATCGCGCAGGCGCAGCACGTCGCCCACCGCCATCGCGGGGAGCGACTGGTCGTCGGACTTGTCGCTGTCGCCGCGCTTCTCGTCGCGGCCCTCCTCGTAGGCCTCGAGGAAGCCCTTGAAGGTGTACACGGTTCCGGATGACGTGAACTCGGCGCGGCGGCCGGCCGCCGCGACCTCGAGGGTCACGGTGGTGGTCTCGTACTTGGCGTCCGACATCTGGCTGGCCATCGTGCGCTTCCAGATGAGGTCGTACAGGCGCAGCTCGTCGCGGTCGAGCTGGCCCGACACCTCGGACGGCGTGCGGAACGTCTCGCCCGACGGGCGGATCGCCTCGTGGGCCTCCTGCGCGTTCTTGCTGTTGTTGCGGTAGGAGCGGGGGTTCGGCGGCACCGACTTGTCGCCGTACATCTTGACCGCCTGCTCGCGCGCGGCCTGCACGGCCTGCGTCGACAGCGCCGTCGAGTCGGTGCGCATATAAGTGATGTACCCCTTCTCGTAGAGACGCTGCGCGACGCCCATGGCGTGCTTGGCGCTCATCGAGAGCTTGCGACCAGCCTCCTGCTGGAGGGTCGAGGTCGTGAAGGGCGGCTTGGGGCTGCGGGTTCCGGGCTTGGACTCGAGGGCGGTGACGGATGCCTCGGCCGCCGCCTCGATCGCGGCGGCGAGTTCGCGCACCTGCGCCTCGTCGAGGACGAGGACGGCCTTCTTCAGCTCACCGCGGTCGTCGAAGTCGGTGCCGCGGGCGAGCACCGCACCGTCGACGCGGGCGAGGCGGGTCGAGAACGACTCGTCGATGCCCTGCGGGCGGTTGGGCGCGGCGAGCGCCTCGATGTCCCAGTACGACGCCGACACGAACGCCATGCGCTCGCGCTCGCGGTCGACGACGAGGCGCGTCGCGGCAGACTGCACGCGGCCCGCGGAGGTGCCCTGCTGCACCTTGTACCAGAGCACGGGGCTGACGTCCCAGCCGTAGAGGCGGTCGAGGATGCGGCGGGTTTCCTGCGCGTCGACGAGCGCGAGGTCGAGCTCACGGGTGTTGCCGACGGCGGCCTGGATCGCGTCCTTGGTGATCTCGTGGAAGACCATGCGCTTGACGGGGACCTTGGGCTTGAGCGTCTGCAGCAGGTGCCACGCGATGGCTTCGCCCTCGCGGTCTTCATCGGTGGCGAGCAGGAGCTCGTCCGCCCCCTTCAGCGCGCGCTTGAGCTCGGCGACGGTCTTCTTGCCGCGCTCGCTCTCGACGTAGTAGGGGTCGAAGCCGTTGTCGATGTCGATCGAGTACTTCCCGTACGCCTCCTTCTTGTCGGCGGGGATGCTCTTCTTGTCCGCCAGGTCGCGGATGTGCCCGACTGAGCTGAGCACCTCGTAGCCATCGCCGAGGTACCCCTGGATCGACTTCATCTTCGTCGGTGACTCGACGATGACGAGCTTCTTGCCTTCTGCCAACGGGGGCGTCCTTTCTTCGACGCAAACCATACACGCCACTTCTCGGTGCAGGGGCTGTGAGACGTGATCAGGGCGGCGGCCCAGCCCGTGCGGTGGCCTGCGCGGTGACCGGCCCGAGGCGCATCGACACGGTCACCGTCGCGATCAGCTCGTCGAGCTCGCAGGCCTCGATGGCACCACCGAAAGTGCCCGCGACCTCGGCCGCACGTTCGCAGGGGGCGCCGGGCACCGCGCCGGACGCCGCGTCCGCCGCGGCGAGCGCACCGGCGTCGGCTGCCGAGGCCAGTCGCTGGCTCGCGACCGCCGCAGCACCGGCGCCGGCGAGCCCCGCTGCGAGCACGGCGGCCGCACCGACGATCCCGACCGCCGCCATCGTCCCCGCCATCAGCCCGGCCCGCTCGCCGGCCGCGCGACGGCATCGCGGGGCGCGCTCACAGCCCACCCGCCAACGCGCACCCGGCCGCCGTCACCCGCACGCCGAACAGCGCCGGAGCGGATGCGGCCACGCACACGAGATCCCCCTGAGCGGTGATGTCGACGGATGCCTCCGCCACCGACGTCGCGACGGCGTCGCGCACGCGCTGCTCGGACTCGCCGCGGGCACTCAGGCGGGCAGCATCCGCCACCGCGTCCTGCAGCCGCACCTGCCGCGACGCTCCCGCGAGGATGCCGACCCCGACGAGCAGGACGAGCGCGACGGCGGGCAGTGCGACCGCGAACTCGGCGACGACCGCACCGCGATCGTCGCCCAGCCGCGGCCGCATCACGCCACCGTGAGCGCGCGTCGCACCAGGTCGGTGAGGATTGTGCGCACTTCATCCGACCGCATGATGACGACGAGGAGGCCGGCGAAGGCGACCGCTGCCATCGTCGCGATGGCGTACTCCGCGGTCGCGGCGCCGGTTTCGCCCTCCCACGTGCGTTCGACGTCGCGCGGTGCGAACAGGCGTTCGGCGCGGCGACGCGTGAGACGGGGCACGACGAGGTCGGTTCGGGACAGGGACATGGGTTCTCCGTTCGATGGAATCGTGGGTGCGGGCACGGTCTGGGCGCGAGGACGCGGCGCAGCGTCGCGGTCTCGGGGAGGGGCCGTCACAGCGAGACCGACATCGTCGACATGACGCTGAGCAGCATGGGCGCGACCCCGAGGAGGAGGAATGCGGGCAGTGTGCACACACCCAGCGGGATGAGCAGCCGCGACGAGAGCCGCGCGGCACGAAGGCGGGCCTCGACACGGGCGCGATGCCGGGCGTACGCGGCCGAAGCCCGCAGCAGCTCGACCGCGGGCACGCCTGCTGCGCGCGACAGCGCGAGTACGGCGTCGACGTCATCGGATCCGCTCGGCGCGCCTCCTTCCGGGTTCGCCGTGGCGGTCCCGGACTCACCGCCCGGATCGGTGCTCTCCCCCATGGTTCCGACTCGGCGGGCGTCCTGGACGACTGCCCGCGCGCGATCGATGGACACCCCGCCGCTCAGCGCGATCGCCATCAGGTCTGCGTCGAGACCAGGCGCGGTGTCCGACCGCGCCGCTGCGCGCACGAGCCGCTTCGTCCATCGGTGCGCGGCGAAGATGAGCACCGCTCCGGCTCCGAGGCATGCCGGCCCGAGCGGGTTCGCGAACAGGGTGCCGAAGGTGTCGAAGCCGAGCGCCGCACCCAGTCCCACAGCGACGAGCGGAAGCCAGCTCATGAGCCGGGCCGTGCCCGCCGGCTCAGCGAGGGTGACCCGCACGTCGTCGGCCGCCTCCTGTGCGTCGCGCAGCGCGGCAGCGAGTCCGCGCAGGCACTCGGCGAGCGGTGCACCCACGACGAGCGCGACCTGACACGCGACGCCGACCTCCCGCCACGCGCCGGTTCCCGCGGTGGCGATCG
The DNA here is from genome assembly GCF_042266945.1 of Microbacterium sp. NPDC056057. Taxonomy (NCBI): domain Bacteria; kingdom Bacillati; phylum Actinomycetota; class Actinomycetes; order Micrococcales; family Microbacteriaceae; genus Microbacterium; species Microbacterium sp. NPDC056057. The sequence goes on along the minus strand of NZ_JBHJWS010000004.1, from coordinate 48,303 downwards.
CCTCGGGCAGCGGCAACCCTCGGTCGATCGCCGAGGCGACGTGCCGAGCCGCCGGGTCACCGGCGCGGGCGAGATGCTCCCAGGCGCGGGCAGGAGCGACCCCGGCCTGCAGAAGCACCGCCAGTCGCAGCACGGTCTCCGCGACGTCGGCTGATGACGTCGGGGTTCGTGCGGACGCGCGAAGCCGGGACGACACCAAGGCTCGAGGCGACACCGCTGCCGGGGAGGGAGCCCGTGCGCCCTCCGCACCCACCACCTGCGTCAGCGCGCGCCCCATCGCTCCTCCTCGATGGCGAGACGCCCGTCGCCGTCGACGACGGGGCGGCCCGCTCCGGCGATGCGTCGCGAGCCGTCCGCGCCCCGCTCCACGTGCACGACGAGTCCGATCGCGCTGGCTGCCTGGCGCGCGAGCGCGCGGTCGTCCAGTCCTGCGAGCGCACCGAGAGCCTCGAGGCGTGCCGGCACGTCATGGAGTCCGTTCGCGTGCACCGTACCGGCTCCCCCGTCGTGACCGGTGTTCAGAGCCGACAGCAGCTCCCGCACCTCGTCGCCGCGGCACTCCCCGACCACGAGACGGTCGGGGCGCATCCGCAGGGCCTCACGCACCAGACGAGCGAGCCCGACTCCGCCGGTGCCCTCGATGTTGGGCTGACGCGCCTCGAGGCGCACGTGGTGCGGGTGTGCGATCCTCAGCTCCGCGACATCCTCGATCGTCACGATGCGCTCCTGCGCCGGTGCCTCCGCGAGAAGCGCCGCGAGCAGAGTGGTCTTGCCGGCGCCGGCGGCGCCCGAGATCAGGAGATTCGTGCGCCCGGCGATCGCCGCCCGCAGACGGTCGCGGACGCCCTCGTCGAACATCCCCGTCCGCTGGAGTTCGTCGAGGGTCGCGGCGCCCAGGCGCGGCACGCGGATCGACAGGACCGTGCCCTCGGGGGCGATCGGCGGCAGCACGGCGTGCACGCGGATCCCGCCTTCCACGCGCACATCGACGCACGGCGAAGCGTCGTCGATGTGTCTCCCGCCCAGACCGATGAGCGCGACGGCGAGGTCGCGCACCTCTTCTTCCGTGGCACGCCACTCGCGCGCCGGCTCCACCCCGGCCCCGCGATCGACGAACAGGCCCGCCGCTCCGTTGACGAAGAGATCCGTGACCTCCGGGTCGTCGAGGTACGCGGCGAGGGGCGCGAGGACCTGATGCCGCTCCGCCGGTGCCCGAGGGGGCATGGAGACGGGCACGGGCTCGCCACGCAGAACGTCGGCCGCACCCGCACGCCGCGGCACCCATGCCCCGCCGGCGCCACGCGGAGCCGGTGCACACGCAGGCGCCGGCGCGGGGACCTCGGCCGTAGCCACGCTCCCCGTGGGGGCGGAGGACACGGGCCGGGCCGCAGCATCCCACCGCCCCTTCGCAGCGGGTGCGCCCGCAGCCCCGGAACGGGGGCGGACGACGAACGGTGCGGACATGCTCCGACGCTACGAAGGCGGTGTCCCACCTCGGCGAGCACGACCGGTTATCCGTGGAGAGCCGCGCCACGCCACGGGTTGGGGAGGAGCCGGCGAATCGAGAGACCGCTCCCAACAAATAGAGGCGGCATCCCATGGGGGGAATGGGATGCCGCCAAGCGCGGCCCCGAATTCGGGGGGTGACGTCGGGAGCCGCAATGCCAGAATCGATGTTCGGCCAACGGTCAGCATAGGCGAGGTAAGGGTCCTGACAAAACGAAAAGGAGAGGATTCTCACTGATATATCGGTCGGGATCGATGTATGCGGCACCACCTACTATCGGGGGTAGTCGGTTCCGGCGGCGGTGGGTACATTTCCTGGCAGACTCGCCGACACGCCTCGGCCTCGACCCAGCCCGCAAAGGAGCGCGCTCCCATGAGCGAACAGACCCCTGTCACGCAAGCCAGCAGCCAGATCGACCACCTGCTGAACGAGGACCGGCGCTTCGCGCCCACCGCCGAGTTCGCCGACAACGCGATCGCGACGGCGGAGCTGTATGAAGCGGCGAAGGCCGACCGCCTCGGCTTCTGGGCCGACCAGGCCCGCGACCTCCACTGGCACAGGCCGTTCACGGAAGTGCTCGACTGGTCGAACCCGCCGTTCGCGCAGTGGTTCGCCGACGGCGAGCTGAACGTCGCCTACAACTGCCTCGACCGTCATGTCGAGGCCGGCAACGGCGACCGGGTGGCGCTGCTGTGGGAGGGCGAGCCCGGCGACGAGCGCCGCGTCACCTACGCCGAGCTCACCGACGAGGTCAAGCGCCTCGCCAACGTGCTCGAGGGACTCGGCATCGGCCAGGGCGACCGCGTCGCCATCTACCTGCCGATGATCCCCGAGGCCGTCGCCTCGATGCTCGCGGTCGCCCGCATCGGCGCGATCCACTCCGTCGTGTTCGGGGGCTTCTCGGCCGACAGCCTGCGCTCCCGCATCGACGACGCCGGCGCCAAGCTCGTCATCACCGCCGACGGCGGCTACCGCAAGGGCAAGGTCTCGCCGCTCAAGCCGGCAGTCGACCTCGCCCTGGCCGACCGCGGCGCAGGGGTGCAGGAGTCCGTCGAGCACGTGCTCGTCGTCAAGCGCGGCGAGAACGAGGTGGACTGGAAGGACGGCCGCGACCTCTGGTGGCACGAGGTCGTGCCGCAGGCCTCCGCTGAGCATGAGGCGCAGGGCTTCCCTGCCGAGAACCCGCTGTTCATCCTCTACACGTCGGGCACGACCGGAAAGCCCAAGGGCATCCTCCACACCTCCGGCGGCTACCTCACGCAGTCCGCGTTCACCAACAAGGTCGTCCACGACCTCCACCCCGAGACCGACGTCTACTGGTGCACCGCCGACATCGGGTGGATCACCGGGCACAGCTACGTCACGTACGGCCCGCTCGCGAACGGCGCGACGCAGGTGCTCTACGAGGGCACGCCGGATGCGCCCCACCCCGGCCGCTGGTGGGAGATCGTGCAGAAGTACGGGGTCACGGTCCTCTACACGGCGCCGACCGCGATCCGCTCGTTCATGAAGCTCGGCCGCGCGATCCCGAAGCAGTTCGACCTGTCATCGCTGCGCCTGCTCGGGTCGGTGGGCGAGCCCATCAACCCCGAGGCGTGGATGTGGTACCGCAAGATCATCGGCGGCAAGACCGCGCCGATCGTCGACACGTGGTGGCAGACCGAGACCGGCTCGATCATGGTGTCGGCACTGCCGGGCGTCACCGAGACCAAGCCCGGCTCGGCGCAGGTTCCTCTCCCCGGCATCTCGATCGACGTCGTCGACGAGGACGGCACGCACGTCGGCAACGGCAACGGCGGGCTCCTCGTCGTCACCGAACCGTGGCCGTCGATGCTCCGCGGCATCTGGGGCGACCCGGAGCGCTTCGTCGAGACCTATTGGGAGAAGTTCCAGAAGCAGGGCTACTACTTCGCGGGCGACGGCGCGCGCCTCGACGACGACGGCGACGTGTGGCTGCTGGGGCGTGTCGACGATGTCATGAACGTGTCGGGCCACCGCCTGTCGACCACCGAGATCGAATCGGCTTTGGTCGGCAACGAGGCCGTCGCCGAGGCGGCCGTCGTCGGCGCCTCCGACGAGACCACCGGTCAGGCGGTCGTCGCGTTCGTCATCATCAAGCAGTCCTACCTCGACGCGCACTCCCCCGACGGCCTGGCCCAGGGCCTGCGCCTGTGGGTCGGCGAGCAGATCGGGCCGATCGCCCGTCCCCGCGACGTCTACATCGTCGGCGAGCTGCCCAAGACCCGCTCCGGCAAGATCATGCGCCGTCTGCTGCGCGACGTCGCCGAGGGCCGCGAGGTCGGCGACACGACCACCCTCGCCGACACCGCCGTCATGTCGGTGATCTCCGCGCAGGTCAAGTAGCCGAAGAGAGGAGCGGATGCTGCAGCCCGGGGCTGCAGCATCCGCTCTCTGCTGTCTGTGGTCCGTGTCGCCGATCAGGCGAACGAGAAGACGACCTCGACCTCGACGGGGGCGTCCAGCGGCAGCACCGGCACGCCGACGGCGGAACGGGCGTGCTTGCCGGCGTCGCCGAAGACCTCGCCGAGTAGTTCGCTCGCGCCGTTGATGACGCCGGGCTGGCCGGTGAACTCGGGAACGGATGCCACGAACCCGGTGACCTTGAGGACGCCCGTGAGGCGGTCCACGCCGCCGACGGCGGCCGCTGCGGCGGCGATCGCGTTGAGGGCGCTCTGGCGCGCGTACCCCTTCGCGTCGGACACGGACACGAGGCGATCACCTTCGCCGACCTTGCCGGTCGCCGGCAGGGCGCCTGCGACCATCGGCAGCTGGCCTGCGGTGTAGACGAGGTCGCCGTGCGCCTTCGCGGGCACATAGGCGGCAACGGGCGGCACGACGTCAGGGAGTTCGATGCCGAGTTCAGCGAGGCGGGCGCTCACGCTCATGCTCACGCCTCCTCGAACTGCTTGGCGGCCTGGGCCGCAGCATCCAGTCCCGCGTTCTGCTGGCCACCGCCGGACGGACGCTTGAAGTAGGCGACCAGACCGCCCTCGGGACCCTGCACGACCTGCACGAGCTCCCAGCCCTGCTTGCCCCAGTTGTTGAGGATCGCGGCGGTGTTGTGGATCAGAAGGGGCGTGGTGAGGTACTCCCACGTCGTCATCGCGACTCCTCGAGTATGGGGAAGGGACGGCTGGTGAAGGCTGGGAAACACCCCGGTCAGCTGTGCGTCCTTGATGGATCGCCCAGGTATCTCCCTTACGATCAACCCTATGCCTGATACCAAACGCACGGCCACCGGTGTGCTCGGCGGACTCGCCGGGCTCGTCGGCCTCAGTGCCGCAGCCGGTGTCCTCATTGCGGCGACCGTCACCCCCGCGGTCGCACTCACGAGCACCGCGGCCGAGCGCGCGATCACGATGTTCGACAATCTCCCGAGCGTCCTCGAGATCGACAAGCTCATGCTTCCGAGCAACTTCTACGCCACGAACCCCGAGACGGGCGAACCGGTGCTGCTGACGAAGTTCCTCGAGCAGGACCGCACTCCGGTCGAGTTCGCCCAGATCAATCCCGTGATGTTCGACGCGCTCCTGTCCTCCGAGGACCCGCGCTACTACCAGCACGGCGGCATCGACCTCATCGGCACCGCGCGCGCACTCCTCTCGAACGCGCAGGGTGGCGGCGAGACCCAGGGCGGGTCGTCGGTCAGCCAGCAGTACGTCAAGAACGTGCTGATCCAGAAGTGCGAGCAGAACGCCGAAATCGTCTACGAGACGGACGAAGCGGGCGAGATCGTCAAGGACGAGAACGGCGTGGCTGTCCAGAAGATGAGCCGTGACGACGTCCTGCGCAAGTGCTGGAGCGACGCCACCACGGCCGAGGGCTCGGAGGGCTACACCCGCAAGCTGCAGGAGATGCGCTACGCCATCGCGCTCGAGCAGAAGTACTCGAAGAACGACATCCTGCTCGGCTACATGAACATCGCCAACTTCGGCGGCATCACGTACGGTATCGAGGCCGCGGCACGCCACTACTTCAACACCAACGCCGCGAGCCTGACCGTCGCGCAGGCCGCGACACTCGCCGGCATGGTGCAGAACCCCAACAACTACCGCATCGACAAGCCGGGCGGCTCCATCTTCGGCTCCGACGGGGCGACGTTCAACAAGGCGCCGGACGGCGTCATCGACGAAGGCGCCAAGCTCGGCGCGCTCGATGCGCTGGTGGCGTCGGGCGAGATCACCGAGGAGCAGAAGCTCGCCGCAGCCGACGGCTACACCTCGACGAAGGTACGCCAGCTCTATGTGCTGAGCCGCATGCTCGACGACGGCAAGATCACGCGCGAGCAGTATGTGGAGGCCGCAGCCTGGCCGATCACACCCGACGTGGTCCTGCCGACCACGGGCTGCCAGGCGGCCGGCGGTGCCGCGTACTTCTGCCAGTACGTGAAGGACGTCATCCTCAACGACGAGGCCTTCGGAGCGACGCTCGAGGAGCGCCAGGCGCTGCTGCAGCGTGGCGGACTCAACGTGTACACCACGCTCGACACCCGCGTGCAGACGGCGGCGGAGCAGGCCATGAGCCAGTACGCGCCGACATCGGCCGACATGCCGATCGGCCGCACTGCGCCGTCACCGGGCCGCTTCGGCGCGACCTCGGTGAGCATCGAGGCGACGACCGGCCGCGTCCTCGCGATCGCACAGAACACGAAGTTCAGCGAGGACGCGTCGCTGTCCAGCGACCCGAACTACTCGTCGCTGGTGTTCGCCGGCGACAAGAAGTTCGGCACGTCGTCGGGGTTCCCCGCGGGCTCGACGTTCAAGCTCTTCACGCTGATCGACTGGCTCGAGAAGGGCCACTCGGTCAACGAGACGCTGAACGGAACGCTGCACGTGTTCAAGAGGATGAAGAACTCGTGCGACGGCGACTGGGTGAACGGCTCGAACACCCTCATCAAGAACTTCGGCGGCAACGGGGGCTACATGGGCACCCCCATGCGCTTCACGAAGGACTCGCTGAACACCGGATTCTTCGCCATGGCGGAGAAGCTCGACCTCTGCGACATCAAGAACGTCGCGACGCGTATGGGCGTCACCCAGGGGAACGGCGACGAGGTCTCGATGACCAACCTCAACTCCATCATCGGGACGAACTCCGTCTCGCCGATGGCGATGGCCGAGGCGTACGCGACCGTCGCGAACAACGGCATCTACTGCCAGCCGCAGGCGATCGACAAGGTGACGGACTCCGACGGCAATGAGCTGGCGAAGCCCGCGCGCACGTGCACCCAGGTCATCGCGCCGAACGTCGCGGCGACCGCGGCCTTCGCACTGCAGGGCGTCATGAACAGCGGCGGCACCGGCACCGGCGGCAACCCCGGCGACGGCACCCCGCTCATCGGCAAGACGGGTACCCACGAAGAGATCACGACGTGGATGGTCGAGTCGAGCACGAAGGTGGCCACGGCGACGTGGGTCGGAAACGTCCAGGGTGGCGGCGACATCACGAAGACCTCCTACAACGGCAACCGCCTGAACCAGATCCGCTTCCCGATCACGCGAGCCATTCAAGGCGTGGCGAACGACATCTACGGCGGTGACAAGTTCGCTGCCCCCGACAACGAACTCACGAAGGTCCAGCTCACGGACCTCCCGAACGTCGTCGGCATGCCCGTCGACCAGGCGACGCAGACCCTGACCGACGCGGGCTTCACCGTCGAGGTCGGCGGGGCTGTCGACTCCGATCAGCCGGCGGGCGTCGTCGGCGCACAGAACCCCGGTGCCGGCAAGGTCGCGGGCGGCAGCACCGTCACGATCAACCCGAGCAACGGCGAGGGCATCGCCGTGCCCGACGTCTCGGGTCGCTCCCTCGACGATGCGAAGAAGGCGCTGCGCAGCGCGGGCTTCGGCAATGTGGGCGACGGAACATGCATGGCCGACGCCAGCCTCGGCGCACAGACCAAGGCCGGTGCGACCAACCCCGGTGCGGGTTCGGTGGTGAACCGCAACACCTCGATCACCGTCGACTACGCCGCAGCGGTCTGCGGCGGCGGGGGCGGCGGCCGCGGCGGCGGCAACGGCGGCGGCGGCAACGGCTAGTGCCGTCTTCAGCGACGCGAACCGCCCTCACCGTGCTCGGCACGGTGGGGGCGGTCGGCGCGGGCGCCGCGGTGTGGGGCGTCGGCATCGAGCGCTACCTCTTCACGGTCCGCTTCCATGAGGTCCCCGTGCTCCCCGCAGGAGCCACACCCATCCGCGTGCTGCACGTCTCGGACGCGCACATGGCGCCCTGGCAGCGCCGCAAGCAGGAATGGATCGCGGGGCTCGCGGAGCTCCAGCCCGACCTGATCGTCAACACCGGCGACAACATGGGGCACTTCGACGGCCTTCGCGGGCTTCGCCGCGCGTACGACCCGCTGCGCGGCGTGCCGGGTGTCTTCGTGCACGGCTCGAACGACCACGCCGCCCCCTCTCCTCGCAACCCGTTCCGGTACTTCACCGGTCCGTCGAAGGTGAAGCACACCGCTGAGCCTCTCGACACCGAGGCGCTGGACGACTACCTCACCCGTGAGCTCGGCTGGCTGGACCTCAACAACAAGGTCGGATCGCTGGATGCCGGCGGTCTGCGCATCGCCGCGTTCGGGGTGAGCGACGCCCATCGTCACTGGGACCACCTCGAGGCGCTTCCCGAGCCGCTCGCCGCGCTCCGCGCCGAGCAGCCCGCCGACCTCTCGATCGGTGTGACCCACGCTCCCTATCGCCGGGTCCTCGACGACTTCGTCGACCTCGGAGCGGACATGATCTTCGGCGGCCACACGCACGGCGGCCAGGTTCGCGTCCCCGGCTTCGGCGCGCTCGTCGCCAACTGCGACATCCCGCTCCGTCAGGCCCGCGGGCTCAGCGCGTGGAAGCACGACGGCCACTCGGCCCCGCTCAACGTGAGTGCCGGGCTCGGCCACTCGATCTACGCTCCGGTGCGCTTCGCCTGCCGGCCCGAGGCCTCGCTCCTCACCCTCGTTCCGCGCGCGTAACCGCGTCCCGGAGGCTCCTCCCCAACCGCGCTCGCGGATCGGCCGTCCACAATTCGGCGCCCGCGGCCGCCGTCACCTGCCCGAGGCGCCGATCCTCGATGCATGGCTGCTCCGCGTTCCACACGACCCGCTGATCCCCCCTTCCGGAACACGCTCGTCGCCGCGACGATCGCTCACGGCATCGGGCTGCCCGTGCGACTGCGGCTGCTCGCGCTCCTGATCGCCCTGGTCATCATGGTGGGGTCTGCTCCCTTCGTCTCCGACACGACGGACGGTGCCGATCACAGCGACGATCGACGAACTCGTGGCTTCGGTCGGCACATACCGTTCCTGCCGGTCAGCGGAGACGCCGGATGAGCAGGTCTGCGACCGACGACGCGGCAGCGCCGATCCGGCTTCCTGTCCGCCGGCGAGCGTCCGCCCTGTTCCTCGCCATCGTCGTGATCGTGATCGCGATCACCCTCGTCGCGCCGTCCCGCGCCGACGCCGCCGAGCGCGGCACCGGGTTCGGCACCTGGGCTCCGGTCTCCGCCTACGGCTGGCACGGATCGATGCTGGTCGACGGCGTGCACACGTACTGCATCACCCCCGGAGCGCCCGCTCCGACCGGCCGGACCGCCGATCACGGAATCAGCGGATCGGCCGCCGGTCTCTCGCCGCAGCAGCTCGCCGGAATCAATCTCCTGGTGACGACGTACGGACAAACCGCCGACCCTGTTCAGGCGGCCGCGGTGGCGTGGGCGGTCAAGGCCATCGCGAACCGCGAAGAGACGCTGCATGCCTTCGGCTACCGTGGAGACTCACTCGCCGGTGCCATCCACTGGACGATGTCCGCGCTTTCCCCGCAGCACGACCGGGCCGTCCAGGAGCGTGCCGTGGCGTACTACGACGAAGCCACGCGTGCTGCGGCCGGCCCTTCCACCGCGAGCGGAAGCCTGGTGTTCACGACGGATGCTGCCGACCACCACGGCGGCACGGTCCGGGTCGACACGACCGCGGCAGCAACGGGCACGATCACCCTGACGAACGCGGTCTTCGCGGAGTCGGGTTTGCCGATGCTCGAGAACGCCGGATCGGGGTCGACGTACGCCATCCGCACCGCGCCGCCGGCCGAAGGTCGTCCCTACACCGTGAGCGGAACAGGTCGCTTCGACGCCGGCCTCGCCGCCGCGGTGCGGCACTTCACGACGCCGGGCGGCCAGGAGACCGCCGGACCCGTGGGTCGCGTTCAGTTCGAGGTTTCCGGGGCCGACGCCGTCCCGCGCATCCCTCCGTTCGCGCCGGCCATCACGACGCGCGTCGCCGCACGGGACGCAGCACGCGGTCCGTACGTGGACGAGGTCAGCTTCACCGCGACCGAGGGCTCGTGGCCGCGCGCCGACGACGGTTCCTATCTGCCGGTGACCGCGAGCGCCATCGTCTACCGCACCGACACCGAGCCCGTCGCCGGGTCGGCTGTCCCGGGCGACGAGGCCATCGTCGGCACGCTGCAGTTCACGACCGACTCCACGACAGGGCCGGCCGCCCCGTACACGGTCAGCTCCTCGTGGGAGATGACCACCGCGGGGTACTACACCGCCGTGTGGAGCCTGCGTGCGGCCGACCAGATCCCCTCCGTCGTCGCCCACATCGGCGCTGACTTCGCCTGGACCGAACGGTTCGGCGAGCCCTCGCAGGTCGCGGTGATCGCCCCGCCCCCACCGGTACCGACGCCCACTCCCAGTCCGGCCTCCGAAGCGCCTCCGGCCCCGGCAGACGCGCCTCTGCCGGAACTGGCGGCCACCGGCACGGAGGCCGCCTCCCTCCGTGCGCCCGCCGCGATCGCCATCGCTCTTCTCAGTCTCGGCGTCGCGATCGTCAGCTCGAGGCGGCCGTGGTCAGCAGCACCCCTGACGATCGGTTAGACTCGGAGGGTTGCAAAAACGGGGTGTGGCGCAGCTTGGTAGCGCGCTTCGTTCGGGACGAAGAGGCCGCAGGTTCAAATCCTGTCACCCCGACCACCGAGAGGCTCCGCCGGAAGGCGGAGCCTCTTGCATGAAAGGACGGACGCCATGGCTCGCAGCATCCCGCCCCTTCTCGTCGCCTTCGATCTCGACGACACACTCGCTCCTTCGAAGAGCCAGATCGACCCGCGCATCGGCGAACTGCTGATCACCCTGGCGGAGCGCGTCGAGGTGGCGATCATCTCCGGCGGACAGCTCCTGCAGTTCACGACGCAGGTCGTCGACCGCCTTCCCGACGCCTCCGCCGACACTCTGGCGCGTCTGCACCTGCTCCCCACGTGCGGCACGCAGTACTACCGCCTCACCGAGGACGAGGTCGTCACGGTGTACAAGCGCTCGCTCACCGACGACCAGAAGTCCCGCGCACTCGCTGCCGTCGAGGGCGAGGCTCGCCGCCTCGGGCTCTGGGAGTCCGAGACGTGGGGCGACATCCTCGAGGACCGCGGGTCTCAGATCACCTTCTCGGCGCTCGGCCAGAAGGCCCCCGTCCCTGCGAAGACCGCATGGGATCCGACCGGCGAGAAGAAGAACAGCCTGCGTGCCGCCGTCGCGGCGTTGCTGCCCGATCTCGAGGTGCGCTCCGGCGGCTCGACCTCGGTCGACATCACCGAGCAGGGCATCGACAAGGCCTACGGCATGCGTCAGCTCGCCGAGCAGACCGGCATCTCCCTCGACGACATGCTCTTCGTGGGCGACCGCCTCGACCCCGACGGCAACGACTACCCCGTGCTCGCGATGGGCGTGCGCTGCCACGCGGTCGACGGCTGGGAAGAGACCGTGGTGTACCTCGAGCAGCTGATCCCCACGCTTCCCGTCCGCGTCTGACGCGCCATCCGCTCGCCTGTCACAACCGGCGGCTCGTGCCGGCACGTCGTGACAGGTGAGCAGGATCCCCGCTGACAAGACTGCTCGCCTGCCACAACCTGCCGCGGTGAGCGGCACATCGTGACAGGCGAGCAGCCTTCAGAGAGTCAGGCTTTGGCGCGCGGCCCGGTGCTCTTCGCCGCCGGGGCCTTCGCGGGACGGGATGCTGCAGCATCCACCTTCGCACTGCTCGACGCGGTCGTGGCACGTGCAGCGCGGGGACGCGGCGCCGCGGCGACGGCCGCCTCAGCCGCGGGGCCCGACACCGTGACCGGCACGAGTCGCTGCAGCTGCGTGACGTGGCGCGGCTCGAGCTCCGCGATGGACGAGACGCCCAGGAGCTTCATGGTGCGCTCGATCTCGCTGCGCAGGATCGCGATCGTGCGGTCAACGCCCTGTCGTCCGCCGGCCATCAGGCCGTACAGGTACGCGCGGCCGATGAGCGTGAACTTCGCACCGAGCGCGATCGACGCGACGATGTCGGCGCCGTTCATGATCCCGGTGTCGACCATGACCGTGGCGTCCTTGCCGACCTCGCGGACGACCTCGGGCAGGAGGCGGAACGGGATCGGCGCGCGGTCGAGCTGACGGCCGCCGTGGTTCGACAGGATGATGCCGTCGACGCCGGCGTCGATGAGGCGCTTCGAGTCGGCGACGTTCTGCACGCCCTTGATCACGATCTTGCCCGGCCAGATCTCGCGGATGATCGCGAGGTCGTCGTAGCTGATGGTCGGGTCCATGGCCGAGTTGAGCAGCTCGCCGACCGTGCCGCCGGTCGTCGAGAGCGACGCGAACTCGAGCTTGGGAGTGGTGAGGAAGTCGTACCACCACCAGGGGCGCGGGATCGCGTTCACGATGGTGCCGAGCGTCAGCTGCGGCGGGATCGAGAAGCCGTTGCGCTTGTCGCGCAGGCGCGCGCCCGCGACCGGCGTGTCGACCGTGAACTGCAGCGTGTCGAAGCCGGCCTCGGCCGCGCGGCGGGCCAGGCCGTACGAGATCTCGCGGTCACGCATGACGTACAGCTGGAACCAGTTGCGCCCGTTCGGGTTCGCGGCCTTCACGCCCTCGATCGACGTCGTGCCGAGCGTCGACAGCGTGAACGGGATGCCGGCGGCACCGGCCGCACCCGCGCCGGCGATCTCGCCCTCGGTCTGCATGAGGCGCGTGAAGCCGGTCGGCGCGATGCCGAACGGCATGGCCGACGGGCCGCCGAGGATCTCGGTCGACATGTCGACGTTCTCGGCGGGGCGCAGCACGTCGGGGTGGAACTCGATGTCCTCGAACGCCTGCCGCGCCCGCGACAGCGAGAGCTCGCCCTCGGCCGCACCGTCGGTGTAGTCGAAGGCGGCCTTGGGGGTGCGGCGCTTCGCGATGTCGCGCAGGTCGTAGATCGTGAGCGCGGACTCGAGGCGGCGCTTCTTGCCGTCGAGCTCGGGCTTCTTGAACTGCATGAGTTCGAGGAGCTCTTTGGGATTGGGGAACTGCCGGGTGACCATGAATACCTCTCCGATGGGTCAGATCTGCGTGCGTGCGGCCGTCGAGCGGGCGAGACCCGCCGCTGCGTAGTAGCCGACGATGTGGTCGTGGACGCGGGTGCGGGCGAGCGCGGCGTCACCCGCGTCGACGGCGTCGAGGATCGCGTGGTGCTCGTGGCGCAGGCGGTCGGCCGCGGCATCCCATTCCGCGATGCCCGCCGCACCCGCCTGCACGTACGATTCGATCGCCGTGCGCAGGCCCGCCATCATCGCCGCGATGACGAGGTTGCCGGAGGCCTCGGCGAGGGCGAGGTGCAGCTGGGCGTCGAGCGCGAGGAACTCGGGGGCGGTGAGGTCGTCGGCGTCCATCGCGACGAGCACCTCGCGCGCCTGTGCGGTCGAGCGCGTCGGGTCGGCGGCGAGCGCGTCGACGACCGCAGATTCGAGCACGAGCCGCGTGGCGACGACGTCGTCGAACGGGAAGCCCTGGGCGGCGACCTGCAGCCGCAGCAGGGCCGACATACCGCCCTGCGGCGTCGCGATGATGATGGCCCCGGAGGTCGGCCCCGACCCGGTCCCGGTGCGGATGAGTCCCATCACCTCGAGGACGCGCAGCGCCTCGCGAACGCTGGAGCGCCCCACACCGAGAGTGGCGGCGAGCTCGCGTTCGGGGGCGAGGCGATCACCGGGCTTGAGGGTGCCGTCGAGCAGGTCGGTCTCGATCTTCTCGAGCACGACGCGCCACGCGCGTGCGGGCGCGAGCGCGGGTGGAGTCGGGATACCTGCCACGGATCTCCTCGTCGATGTCGGATCCGGCGCCCTCCTCATTGAAGGGCACGGTGTGGTCTGACCACGATAGCGTGTGGTCGGACCACAGACAACCCGTTGTGACTCCGCGTGTCCGCGCGGACCACTACGCTGACCCCATGGACCCCCTCCTCCTCGTCCTCATCGTCGCGGGCGTCGCTGCCGCGTTCTGCTGGATCACCTCGCTCGTCACGAACGAGACGTCCTGGATCGACCGGCTGTGGTCGATCGTCCCCGTGATCTACGTCTGGATCTTCGCCGCCGCCGCCCTGATCGCGGGCGTCGACGCGACGCGCCTCGTCGTGATGGCACTGCTGGTCACGGCGTGGGGCGCGCGGCTCACCTTCAACTTCGCGCGCAAGGGCGGCTACACCGGAATGGAGGACTACCGGTGGGCGATCCTGCGTGGCCGCATGACGCGCTGGCAGTTCCAGCTGTTCAACTTCTTCTTCATCGTGCTCTTTCAGAGCGCACTGCTCGTCCTCATCTCGCTTCCGGCGTACATCGCGTGGCAGCATCCCGTGTCTTTCACCGGATGGGATGCCGCGTTCGCGGTGCTGTTCGCCGCGTTCCTGGTCGGTGAGACGGTGGCGGATCAGCAGCAGTGGGCGTTCCACCAGTCCAAGAAGGCGGCGGGCGGCACGCTCGAGCCCGGCTTCGTCACGACCGGGCTCTTCGGCTACAGCCGCCACCCGAACTTCTTCTTCGAGCAGGCGCAGTGGTGGGCGTTCTACGCGCTCGGCGCCGTCGCCCTCGTCGCGGACGGCGGCAGCTGGCTGAACTGGACGATCGCCGGCGCCGCTCTGCTGACCGTGCTGTTCATAGGCTCGACGGTGTTCACCGAATCGATCTCGACGTCGAAGTACCCGGCCTACCGCGAGTACCAGCGGACGACATCGATGCTGATCCCGCTCCCCCGCCGGCGCGGACGCGCACCCGAGACAGCCTGAGCCCGGGCTACTCCAGGCGGCCGCCCGAAGCGCGCAGGTAGTCCTCGGCGCACAGCGACTCGTACGTGATGCGGTCTGTGGTGAGCTCGTCGATCGCGACCTGGTCGCCGTCGAAGACGAACCGACCGCCGACGAGGCGCGCGTTGAAGAGCGCCTTGCGACCGCAGCGGCAGATGGTCTTCAGCTCTTCGAGGCTGTGGGCGAGCTCGAGCAGTCGTGCGGACCCCGGGAACGCCTGGGTTTGGAAGTCGGTGCGGATGCCGTACGCCAGCACCGGCACGCCGTCGAAGACGACGATGCGGAGCAGATCGTCGACCTGCTCCCGGGTGAGGAACTGCGCCTCGTCGATGAGCAGGCACGCGACATCGACCTCGTGCTCCTCGGACTCCGGAACGAGGGTGTCGGCCGCCTCGGCCTTGACACGCGCGCGGTGCTCCGCGAACAGGGCGCGGATGTCGTCCTGGGGCCGCACCAGGAAGTCGACCGTGCGCTTGACGCCGAGGCGGCTGTCGATCTGGTCGGCACCCTTGGTGTCGATGGCGGGCTTGGCGAGGAGCACGTGCTGCCCGCGCTCCTCGTAGTTGTATGCGGCCTGCAGGAGCGACGTCGACTTGCCGGAGTTCATCGCCCCGTAGCGGAAGTAGAGCTTGGCCACGGATCGAGCGTAGTCGGTGGCGATCCCGGCGCCTGCCGCGCCTCAGCCGGCCGGGCGAGGGTCAGCGGCCACCGAAGCCTCCCCCGCCACCTCCGCCGCCCGAGAACCCGCCGCCGGATGATCCGCCCGAGAACGACCAGCTCGAGCTCGAGGACGAGCTCGACGACGATCCCGGCCGCGACACCGGGGTGGCCGCGAGCCGACCGATCGACGAGGACGCGTCGGACAGCGAACGCGATGTCACCGCGTCGAACAGCGCGAGCTGCGAGGCGACCTCGACGGCTCCGGCCGCGCGGATGACGTTCACCCACTCGCGCTCCATGCCGAACAGCACCGCGTATGGCAGCAGACGCTCGTAGAGGTTCACGACGGATGCGCCAGGCTCTCCCGGCGCATCGCCGTAGGGACGACGCCCCGACGACACGAGATCGGCGGTCCGCGGCGACTGCGCCGCGCGCAACCGGTCCTCCTCCGCGAGCTGCAGATAGTCGCGGATCCCCTCGAGATAGGTCTTGTGCATGCCGCCCGCGACCGTGAGCACCGACTTCGGGAGCGAGAAGAACGGCAGACCGATGAACGCGAAAAAGGCACTGCCCAGCGCGGCGAAGTAGATGACGTTCCCCCACTGTCCAAGGGGGTCGAGCACCACGAACGCGCCGTCGGCGAAGAAGATGAGGAGCATCGCCAGCGGCAGCCCCGCCAGCTGGAGGAAGCCGCGCAGCAGTGTGATCCAGTCCGGCAGCTTGCTGCGATACCCGCGCTGAACCGTGAACTCGTCGATCCGCCGCACGTAGGTGACGGCGCGAGACGGGGGCTTGCGGGCGAACGCGCCGAGATCCATGTCAGCGCCCGGTTCGGCCTTGCGGCCGAACAGCGTGTCGACGATCCGCCGCTCGTCACTGTCGAGACCGGCGCTGTCGCGCAACACCACTTCGAAGTCGTCGGCGTCCTCGCGGTCGCCCCTCGCCCGGATCTCGACCGCGTCCTTCACCGCGAGATCGACCACGTTCGCTGCCAGCGCCCGCTCGGGGACGTCGAGCACCCCGGCCGACAGCGTCAGAGACTCGTCGTCGGGCGGCGTGTACTGCACGATCACCGGTGACCGGTCGGGGTTCCGACGCGCGGCGGCCTTCACCACGAGCACGAACACCAGACCGCCGATGCCCGAAAGCAGCGCGAGCCCGGGGAGGATCCACAGCCACCACGGGTAGGGGGGCGGTGGCGGCGGGCTCGGGGCTGCGAAGGTGCCCTGCTCGAAGCCGAGCGCCACAGTCACGTTCTCGTACGGGCCGAGACCTTCGTCCCCCGCGCTGAACGCCACCGCGCTCGTCGCCGACGCGCCGACGGCCTGCGCCCACGCCTGGACGGCATCCGGCAGCGACTCCGGTTCCGCCGCGCGCTCGATCGCGCACTGGTCGGTCGATCCGTAAGGCCCGGTGTAGCAGAACGCGCGCCCGTCGATCAGGCCGGCCGCAGCATCCGTCGCCACATGCACGTCAGCGGTCACCACGTCGAACGGCTGCGCGTGGTCGGTGCCGACGGTGTCCCAGTAGAACTCGTCGGCCGCGGTGTCCTCGTAGCGCAGCACGACGTCGCTCATCTCGTACGTGATGACGTAGGTCTGCGCACCGCGCACGTACGAGTCGTCTCCGGTGAGCACGTAGATCCAGTCGCCGTCACGCTCGGTCCACCACGGGATCGCCGCGCCGTCGGCGCCGGTCACGGTGTAGACCACGGTGCCGAGGTCGATGCCGCTGTCGACGACGGGCAGCGCCCGCACCATGCCCTTGTTCTGGTCGAAGTCCGGGAAGCGCGCCACGATCGTCTCGGTGGTGAGCAGGCGACTGCGCTCGCCCGTGCCGCGGACGAGCCAATAATCGGCCCGGAACGAATCGAACGTGAAATCGTCGACGGATGCTGCCGCCACCGCATTCAGGACAGCGGGGCGTTCGCTCCCCCGCGCCGCGATCGCCGCGGGCGTGGCGGAGGCCGTCGCGACACCGAGCGTGATCGCGCCCGAGACGACGAGCGCGACGAGCACCCCGGCGGCGATCCCCCAGCGACGCCACCCGCGTCGTGACACCGACATGCACCCACCCTAGGGGCGCGCAGGCCCGCTCGCCCAGGAGGGCGCGCGGCGGATCAGGCGGTGAGCGCCAGCGTCTCGGCGGTCTCGCCGAGCGACTCGCGCGCGACCGCGGGCCGCGCGTTGAGCGTGTCGCCGTAGCTCGGGATGAGCTCGCGCAGGCGCGGCTCCCACTCCTCGATGCGGTCGGGGAAGCAGGTCTTCAAGAGTCCCAGCATGATCGAGACGGCGGTCGACGCACCCGGGGAGGCGCCGAGGAGGCCGGCGATCGTGCCGTCGGCTCCGGTCACGACCTCGGTGCCGAACTGCAGCACGCCGCCCTTCTCGGGGTCCTTCTTCATGACCTGTGCGCGCTGGCCGGCCTGGATGATCTCCCAGTCCTCGTCCTTCGCGGTGGGCATGAAGGTGCGCAGGCTGTCGACCTTCTTCTTGTGGTTCTTCAGCAGTTCGCCGACGAGGTACGTGATGAGGCTGGGGTTGTCCCACGCGACCTTGAGCATCGGCCCAAGGTTGCCGGGACGGACCTGGCCCACGATGTCGAACCAGGAGCCGGTCTTCAGGAACTTCGGGCTGAACGTCGCGAACGGGCCGAACAGGAGCGAGGCCTCGCCGTCGACGACGCGCGTGTCGAGATGCGGCACCGACATCGGCGGCGCGCCGACCGAAGCCTGTGAGTACACCTTCGCCTTGTGCTGTGCCACGACCGCGGGGTTCGAGGTCTTGAGGAACTGCCCGCCGATCGGGAACACTCCGTACCCCGAGATCTCGGGGATGCCGGAGCGCTGCAGCAGCTTCAGTGCCCAGCCGCCCGCGCCGACGAAGACGAACTTCGCGCGGATCTCGCCCGGCGTGCGACCGATGGTGCGGCGGTACTTCACGCTCCACGTGCCGTCCGAGAGGCGCTTCAGCTTGCGCACCTCGGTGTTGGTGCGGACGTCGGCGCCGTTCTCGGCGAGCCTGTCGACCAGCTGGCGGGTCAGGGCGCCGAAGTCGACATCCGTGCCGGCGGGCACACGCGTCGCCGCGAACGGCTCGCCCTTGAGGCGCTTCTGCATGAGCAGCGGCGCCCACGTGTTGATGACGCGGGAGTCCTCGCTGTACTCGATGCCGGCGAAGAGCGGCTCGTCCTTGAGGGCCTCGTAGCGCTTCTTGAGGTACGCGACGTCCTTCTCGCCGCGCACGAAGGTCATGTGCGGAGCGGAGTTGATGAAGGTCGACGGAGCGTCGAGCACGCCGGCCTCGACGAGCGAGGACCACAGCTGCCGGCTCTGCTGGAACTGCTCGTTGATCGAGATCGCCTTGGCGGGATCGACCGAGCCGTCCTTGCCCTCGGGCATGTAGTTCAGCTCGCACAGGGCCGCGTGGCCGGTGCCGGCGTTGTTCCACGCGTTCGAGCTCTCCAGCGCGACATCGCTCAGCCGCTCGAACACGGCGATCTTGAGGTCGGGCTGCAGCTCCTGGAGGAGGGTGCCGAGCGTCGCGCTCATGATCCCGCCGCCGATCAGCAGCACGTCGACGGTCTCGACGTGGGGATTGGTGTCGGCGTGGTTCTCAGCGGGCGTTGCGGTCACCAGACGATTCTAGTTCCGCGTGAAAGCACCCCCGACCGGGACCGGGTCTTCACGGCGAAAGTCCTGCGGTTCTTGCCGGAACGACAAGCGGACGGATGCTGCGGGTCGCAGCTGGGCCCACGCGCCCGGAGGCTCCGCGCGACGCGGCAGCGGCGCGTGGAGGGGGCGTGGGGACCGTCCGCTCTCGAGTCGTGCGTCAGGCGGAGACGCCGAGGTTGGCGGCGACGACCTCGGCGATCTGCACGGCGTTGAGCGCGGCGCCCTTGCGGAGGTTGTCGTTCGAGATGAAGAGCACGAGGCCCTTGCCCTCGGGCGCGGACTGGTCGGCGCGGATGCGGCCGACGTAGCTCGGGTCGTTTCCGGCCGCCTGCAGCGGCGTCGGGACCTCTTCGACGACGACGCCCGGCGCCGAGGCCAGGATCTCGTAGGCCCGCTCGGGCGTGATGTCGCCCTTGAACTCGGCGTGGATCGACAGCGAGTGGCCGGTGAAGACGGGCACGCGCACGCAGGTGCCCGCGACGCGCAGGTCGGGCAGCTCGAGGATCTTGCGGCTCTCGTTGCGGAGCTTCTTCTCCTCGTCGGTCTCGTTGAGACCGTCGTCGACGAGGTTGCCGGCGAGCGGGATCACGTCGAACGCGATCGGCGCGACGTACTTCTCGGGCTGCGGGAAGTCCACCGCCGAGCCGTCGTGCACGAGGTCGAGCGTGTTGCCCTGGGCGAGGACGCCCTCCACCTGGCCGAGCAGCTCCTGCGCTCCGGCGAGACCCGAACCCGACACGGCCTGGTACGTCGAGACGATGAGACGCTCGAGGCCGGCCTCGGCGTCGAGGGGCTTCAGCACCGGCATCGCGGCCATCGTGGTGCAGTTGGGGTTCGCGATGATGCCCTTGGGCGGGTTCGCGATCGCGTGGGGGTTGACCTCGCTGACGACGAGCGGCACCTCGGGGTCCATGCGCCATGCGCTGGAGTTGTCGATGACGATCGCGCCGGCCTCGGCGAAGCGGGGCGCGTGCGCGCGGCTGCCTGTGGCGCCGGCCGAGAACAGGGCGACGTCGATGCCCGACGGGTCTGCGGTGGCGACATCCTCGATGATCACGGTCTCGCCGCCGAACTCGACGGCGGTGCCGGCCGAGCGCGCCGTGGCGAAGAGGCGCAGCTCGCGGATCGGGAAGTTCCGCTCGGCGAGAATCTCGCGCATGACCGTCCCGACCTGGCCGGTGGCGCCGACGACGGCGACGGAGAGTCCTGAATCGGAGATGCGGGTCATGGGAGTTCCTCAGCGTGGGCACAAGCGTGGAGCGGACGCGCGGGCACCGTCGATCGCGCGGGGTTTGGGCGATTCTACCGGCCGGGGCCGGGGAAGGACCGCGGTGTTACCTGTCCGAGCGGACAGTAAGCGTGCGATTCCTGCCGTTCGCGTGCGGCTGCGCGCGAACGGACCGAGTCAGCGACCGCTGCCGGCGTAGACGGTCGCCTCGATGTCGCCGTCCAGGCCGTAGGCCGTGTGGACGACGCGGGCGGCCTCGGCGAGGTCGTCGCCGCGCACCACGACCGAGATGCGGATCTCGGAGGTCGAGATCATCTCGATGTTGATGCCCGCGACGCTCAGCGCCTCGAAGAGCGTGGCCGAGACACCCGAGTGGGTGCGCATGCCCGCGCCGACGACCGAGAGCTTGCCGATCTGGTCGTCGTGCACCAGGTTCTCGAACCCGATCTCCGACTGGTCGGCGGCGAGCGCCTTGAGCGCAGTCGCGGCGTCGGTCTTGGGAAGCGTGAACGAGATGTCGGTGCGACCGGTCGTCGCGGCCGAGACGTTCTGCACGATCATGTCGACGTTGGCGCCGGACTTCGCGACGACCTTGAAGATCTCGGCGGCCTTGCCTGGCACGTCGGGAACGCCGATCACGGTGATCTTGGCCTGGCCGAGGTCGGTGGCGACGCCGGCGACGATGGGCTCTTCCATCTCTTCTCCCCCTGAAATGTCGGGAACTGTGCCCTCGGGAAGGTTCATCCCCTGGCCGAGCACGTAGGTCCCCACGCCCGAGCTGAACGTGGAGCGGGCGTGGATGAGCACGCCGTGACGGCGTGCGTATTCGACGGCGCGGATGTACAGCACCTTGGCGCCGTTCGCGGCGAGCTCGAGCATCTCCTCGGCCGAGACGACGGTGAGCTTCCTCGCCTTCGGCACGACCCGCGGGTCGGCGGTGAAGATGCCGTCGACGTCGCTGTAGATCTCGCAGACATCGGCCTCGAGCGCGGCCGCCAGGGCCACAGCGGTGGTGTCGGAGCCGCCGCGGCCGAGCGTCGTGATGTCGCGGGTGTCGCGGTTGAAGCCCTGGAAGCCGGCGACGATGACGATCGCGCCCTCGTCGAGAGCCTCGCGCAGGCGGATCGGCGTCACGTCGACGATGCGGGCCGACCCGTGGTCGGCGGTCGTGATCATGCCGGCCTGGCTGCCGGTGAACGATCGCGCTTCGAACCCCATCGAATGGATCGCCATGGCCAGCAACGCCATCGAAATGCGTTCGCCGCTGGAGAGCAGCATGTCGAGCTCGCGCGGCGCCGGGATGGGCGCGACCTGGCTGGCGAGATCGAGCAGCTCGTCGGTCGTGTCGCCCATCGCACTCACGGCCACCACGACGTCGTGGCCGGCGCGACGCGCGTCGACGATCCGCTTCGCGACGCGCTTGATGCTCTCGGCATCAGCCACCGACGATCCGCCGTACTTCTGGACGATCAGCGCCACATCGAACTCCACGCGTTTTGTCTGAGGACGGGCGAGAACGGATGCCGCTGACGGCGGTCTCCTGTCACCCAAGGGTCCATCTTACGGACGCGCTCATGCGCGCCCAGCCATGTGTCGCGCCGCCCGGGCGGCGGCGCTGCACAGGAACGGAGATCCGCGCCGACACGCCGCCCGCGCGGTGCGCCGACCGGCGTGTCGGCGAGAGGTTCCGATTCTGTGCGCCGCGGCGCGGCGCCAGTAGCATCCGAGGATGGAGCAGATCGAGACCTGGTCGGACTTCAACGTGGCCATGGTCGGCGCGACGGCGGCGCTCGCGGGTCTCGTGATCGTCGCCGCGAGCGTCAACATCGGCGACATCATCAAGGAGGCGTCGCTCACCGCCCGTCTCGCCGCGGGCATCTCGGGCCTCGTGCTCGCGCTCGTCGGCTCCGCGATCGGGCTGATACCGCAGGTCGGGCCAGTCCCGTACGGGGTGGCGATGATCGTCATCGCGCTCGGCGCCGGGGTGTTCCAGGCGCAGGCGACCCGGAGGATCTTCGAGAATCAGCATCCCGCCAACCGGATGCGCTGGCTCAAGGCGGCGGTGGGCTTCTTCGCCCCGCTCGCCTATCTGATCGGCGGCGCACTCCTGGCTGCCGGCCAGCCCGGCGGCCTGGTGTGGTTCGCCGTCGGGTCGATCGTCGCGATCGGCGCCGCGCTGCTGGTGTCGTGGATCGTGCTGGTCGAAGTGCTCCGCTGAACTCAGCTCGAGGCGATCGGCGGCAGGTCGGCCGACTCGGTCTTGCGGGCGCGCACCGCGCCGCCGGTGGCGGCGAGCCAGCAGCCGAGGAGCACAAGCGGAAAGCCGATCAGCAGGCCCGGGGTCAGCGGCTCGCCGAGGATGATCGTGCCCAGGACGATCGCCACGACCGGATTGACGTAGGTGAACAGCGGCGCCTTGACCGGACCGACCCGAGCGATCAGCGCGAAGAAGGCGATGAACGCGAGCGCCGTGCAGAGCACGGCGAGGGCCACGAGCGACACGGTGCTCTCGACGGTGGGCACCTGATGCTGCGTCAGGAACGCGATCGGCGTGTAGAAGATGCCCACCGCGAAGAGGGCCAGGGTGATCGAGCCCAGGGACGGCACGTCGCGCAGCTTGGTCGCGATGACGAAGGGCGCGATCGCGTACAGGAGCGCGACGAGGAGCACCTCCCCCACTGCCAGGAGGCCACCGCCGCCCTCGATGGCGAGCCCGGGACCGGCGACGATCACGAACACGCCGGCGAAGCCGATGAAGAGCCCGATCGCGCGTGCCGGGCTGAGCACCGACCGGTCGCCGCCGCCGAAGGCGATCAGCGCGGCGAACAGCGGCACGGTCGCCACCAGGAGCCCCGTGAGTCCTGAGGGCAGCGTCTGCTCGGCATGGCCGAGCAGCAGGAAGGGGCCGGCCATCTCGATCCCGCCGAACAGCAGCACCCAGCCGATCTTCGCGAACGCGGGACGCAGCGCCTTCTGGTGCAGCGCGAAAGGCAGCAGGAGCAGCGCGCCGAGCAGTGTGCGGCCGGCGACCACCGCCGCGGGCGAGTAGGACTCGACGGCGACGCTGATGAACAGGTACGGGACACCCCACAGCAGTGCCATCGCGGCGAAGAGCAGCCATGCGCGCGTGTCGAACCGCTGTGAGGAGTTCATGCGGGGTGTCTCCCAATGTGGTGGCGAAGTCAGCCGAGACGCCGCCGGACGGACGTCGTCGTCATCGACTCAGGTTCCGGGTCGCCGGGCGTTGCGCGCGAGACGGCCGACCGCCAATCTACGACAGACTTCCGACATCCTCGGCGATGGCGGAGCACACCCCGACCGGCGTCGGGGTCAGACCGAGCGACGGCCCTCGAAGGCGCGACCCAGCGTGACCTCGTCGGCGTACTCGAGGTCGCCGCCGACCGGAAGACCGGAGGCGAGGCGGGTGACCGAGATCTCGAGGGTGTGCAGCAGACGGCTCAGGTAGGTCGCCGTCGCCTCGCCCTCGAGGTTCGGGTTGGTCGCGAGGATGACCTCTTGCACGGTGCCATCGGCGAGACGCTGCATGAGCTGCGTGATGCGCAGGTCGTCGGGACCGATGCCGGCGATCGGGCTGATCGCGCCGCCGAGCACGTGGTACAGCCCGCGGAACTCGCGCGTGCGCTCGATCGCCGCCACGTCTTTGGCGTCCTCCACGACGCAGATCAGCGTCTGGTTGCGGCGAAGGTCGCGGCAGATCGAGCAGCGTTCCTGCTCGGAGACGTTGCCGCACACCTCGCAGAAGCGCACCCGCTCGCGCACCTCGCTGAGCAGCTCGGCGAGGTGCGACACGTCGAAGTTCGGCGTCTGCAGGATGTGGAACGCGATGCGCTGAGCCGACTTCGGCCCGATCCCGGGGAGGCGGCCGAATTCGTCGATCAGGTCTTGGACGATGCCGTCGTACATGGGCTAGCTGAACCTCGTCGGGGGCTCGTAGGGTTCCTCGCGAACGAACGTGGCTCCGAGCACCTGGCGCACGACCGCCTCGCCGTAGCGCTGCACGCCGCCGTTGCGGGTCGTGACCACCGGGGTCAGCGGCGGCGCGACCGTGGGTGGGACCGGGAGGTCGGCGACAGCATCCGTGTCGTCCTCGTCGTCATCGTCATCGTCATCGAGCGCGGGGGCGATCTCGGTGCGCGGCAGGACCTCGCCCTCGCGCGGCGGCGCGAGCGTGGCGACGCGTGCGGTCGCAGCCTCGGCGTCTTCAGGTTCGTCGTCGACCGCGAACTGCGCAGGCGTCTCAGCGGGGAAGGCGGCCGGGCCCGGGTCGGGCGGCGGCGCGTCGTCGTCGGACGGGATGGGTGCGACGGCCCAGTCGGTGACCGGGGCGGCCGACGCCGGCGCCGCAGCCGGCGCGGTCGGTCGCGGCGCAGCGGGAGCTGTCGCGCGCGGCGCAGCCGGGGTCGAGGCGGGCGCGGCAGGTGCCGACGCACGCGGTGCCGCAGCCTGCGCAGGCCGCGACCCGCTCGGCGGGGCGGCGGCGGTGCGGGCGGCCGGCGCCTCAGGTGCGGCCGCCTGACGCGGAGCCTCGCGACCGGGCCCCGCCGGCGCCGGCGCCGCCGGGCCACCCGCGCCAGCGGACCCGCCGGCAGCGTCGTGACGGGCGATGTACTTCACGCGGATGCCGAGCACGGCCAGAATCGCCTGACGCAGATCTTCGCTGGGGCCTTTGCCCGCGGCGAGCTGCTTGAACTTCGCGACGTCGCTCTGGCTCGAGAACGCAAGGGTGAGCACGTCGTCGTCGAGCGCCACGGTGCGGGCGCCCGAAGCGAGCATCCACGACGATCGGCTCACGTTCTCGAGCTGCGAGAGAACCTGCGGCCACGCCTGCCGGAGGCGGTCGAGCGTGACCGGGCCGGCGGGGACGGGAGGGGCAGCCACGGGCGCAGCCTCGGCAGGCTGCGCGGCCGGAGCCGGCGGCGCCGCCACGGCGGGCGCGGCAGCAGCGGCTGCAGGCGCGGGCGCCGCGGGTGCAGCGGCTGCAGGGGCGGGCGTCGCGGGAGCTGTCGTCGCGGGAGCCGGTGCAACGGCCATCGCCGGCGCGGCGACGGGAGCGGCGCCGGTGCCACGCGCGAGCACGCGGGCGACCATCAGCTCGAGCTGCAGGCGCGGCGAGGTGGCGCCGGTCATGTCGTCGAGGGTCGCGATGACGAGGTCGGCGATGTGCGACAGCCGCGACGGACCGAAGGCGTCGGCCTGGCGCTGCATGCGCGCGAGGTCTTCGGCCGAGACGCCCCGCAGCACGGCGGCGGCGCCCTGGCCGGCCGCGGAAACGACGATGAGGTCGCGCAGGCGCTCGAGCAGATCGTCGACGAATCGGCGCGGGTCCTGTCCGGTCTGCACCACGCGGTCGACCGCGGCGAAGGCAGCCGCCGCGTCGGAGGCGGCGAAGGCGTCGATCACCTCGTCGAGCAGCTCGGCGTGGGTGTAGCCCAGCAGCGCGACCGCACGGGCGTAGGTGACCTTGGCATCTTCCGAGCCGGCGATCAGCTGGTCGAGCAGCGACAGGGTGTCTCGGGGCGATCCGCCGCCCGCGCGCACGACGAGCGGCAGGACGCCCTGCTCGACGTTCACGCCCTCCTGGGCGCACAGCTGCTCGACGTACTCGAGCATCGCGGCCGGGGGCACGAGACGGAACGGGTAGTGGTGGGTGCGCGACCTGATGGTGCCGATGACCTTCTCGGGCTCGGTCGTCGCGAAGATGAACTTCACGTGGTCGGGCGGCTCTTCGACGAGCTTCAGCAGGGCGTTGAAGCCCTGCGGGGTGACCATGTGCGCCTCGTCGAGGATGAAGATCTTGAAGCGATCGCGGGCGGGCGCGAACACCGCGCGCTCGCGCAGGTCGCGGGCGTCGTCGACACCGTTGTGGCTGGCCGCGTCGATTTCGACGACGTCGAGCGAACCACCGCCGCCACGGCCGAGCTCGACGCAGCTGTCGCACGTGCCGCACGGCGTGTCTGTCGGGCCCTGCGCGCAGTTGAGGCAGCGGGCGAGAATGCGCGCCGACGTGGTCTTTCCGCACCCGCGGGGGCCCGAGAAGAGATACGCATGACCGACCCGGTCGCCGCGCAGCGCGGTCATGAGCGGCTCGGTGACCTGCGACTGCCCGATCATCTCGCCGAACGACTCGGGCCGGTAGCGGCGGTAGAGGGCGGTGGTCACTCCCCCAGCCTACGGCGTGGGGCCGACATCGCGACCGCAACTCGACAGGCTCGGCGACGGGGACCGGACGCGCACGGCGCACGCCGAGGACACACGGCGATCGGCCGTCGAGATCCCCTGCTAGATTGCTCGGCAGTGACACGGGGTGCCCGCACGGCGGGCTGAGAACACACCCGTCGAACCTGATCTCGATCATGCGAGCGAAGGGATGTCGCGATGAACGCGCGCACCGAAGCACACCTGTCCTCCCTCTCCCCCGCCGCCGCGCTGACGGCTCTGCGGGAGACCTCGCCCCTGGTGCAGTGCATCACCAATGCGGTGGTGACGAACTACACGGCGAACGCACTCCTGGCGGTGGGCGCCGCTCCCGCCATGTGCGACATCCCGGGCGAGGCCGGACTCTTCGCCGGCGTGGCCGACGGCGTGCTGGTGAACCTGGGCACCCCCACCGCCGAGCAGCGCGAGGCCGCCCGCGAAGCGGTGCGGGCCGGCACCCCGTGGGTGCTCGACCCGGTCGCGGTCGGCGTGCTGCCCGTGCGCACCGCTCTCGCCGCCGAACTGCTCGAGCACCGTCCCGCCATCGTCCGCGGCAACGCCTCCGAGATCCTCGCCGTGGCGGGCGAGGGCGGCGGCGGTCGCGGAGTCGATGCGACGGACGGGACGGATGCTGCGGCCGGCGCCGCGCGGTCGCTCGCGCTGCGCACCGGCGGCGTGGTGGCCGTGTCGGGACCGGTCGACCTCGTGACCGACGGCGAGCGGGTGGTCCGCATCCACGGCGGGGACGCGTTGCTCACGCGGGTCACCGGCGGCGGCTGTTCGCTCGGCGCGGTGATGGCCGCGCTCGTCGGCGTGTGCGCTCCCTTCGAATCGGCGGTGGCGGCATCCGTCCTCTACGCGGCCGCGTCGGAACGGGCTGCCGCCCGCGCGGAGGGACCGGGCACGTTCGCCGTGGCGTTCCTCGACGCGCTCGACGCCGTGGCCGCGGAACCGGCCGAGCTCGACGCGCGCGTCGCCGACGTGCTGGCGATCCGATGAGCGGGCTCGGCGCCCGCCTCGCGCTGCACCTCGTGACCGACGGCCGTCTGCCGTTCGACCGGCTGCTCGACGTGGTCGACGCCGCGGCGGGCGCGGGGGTCGACGTCGTGCAGCTGCGGGCGAAGTCGGTGACGGCTCGTGAGCTCATGCGCCAGGCGCGAGCCCTCTCGGACGTCATCGACCGCCGCTGCCTGCTCCTCATCAACGACCGCGTCGACGTGGCCGTCGCCGCCCGGGATGCCGGTGCCCGCGTCGACGGCGTCCACCTGGGACAGAGCGACCTCCCGCCCGAGACGGCACGGCGGCTGCTCGGGGCGCACGCCGTGATCGGATGGACCGCGAACTCCGCGGAGCACCGGGCCGCCGCGCATCTCCCCCGCCACGGCACGATCGACTACCTCGGCGTCGGCGTCATCCGGCCGACGTCGACGAAGCCCGACCACCCGCCGGCGCTCGGCGTCGAGGGCTTCGCCGCGTTCGCCGCGGGCACCGACCTGCCGTGCGTCGCGATCGGCGGGGTCGTCGAGTCGGATGTCGCGGCGCTCCGCGATGCCGGCGCCGCGGGCATCGCGGTCGTGTCCGCGATCTGCGGCGCGGACGACCCGGCGGCGGCCGCCCGCGCGCTGCGGGATGCGGCCGATGCGCCCTCGCTCGAGGGGGCCGCGCGGTGACCGACACGTCGCTGACCGCGCCCGCACCGACGCCGGTCCGCGCGGTGGCGATCCCGCGGGTGCTCAGCATCGCCGGCACCGACCCGACCGGCGGCGCCGGCGTGCAGGCGGACCTCAAGTCGATCGGCGCGCTCGGCGGCTACGGCATGGCCGTAGTCACCGCGCTCGTGGCTCAGAACACGCGCGGCGTGCGCGACGTGCACGTCCCCCCGACGACGTTCCTCGCCGCGCAGCTGGATGCCGTGTCGGACGACGTCGAGATCGACGCGGTCAAGATCGGCATGCTGCAGTCGGCGGAGATCATAGGCACCGTTCGGCAGTGGCTCGGGCGCGTGCGCCCGCCGATCGTGGTGCTCGATCCGGTGATGGTGGCAACGAGCGGCGACCGGCTGCTCGACCCCGCGGCCGAGGAGGCGCTCCGTGAGCTCGCCCGCGACGTCGATCTCGTGACGCCGAACCTCGCGGAGCTCGCGGTGCTCACCGGTCGCACCCGCGCGACCTCGTGGGCGCAGGCCGTCGTCGACGCGCAGACCCTCGCCCGCGACACCGGCACGACGGTGCTGCTGAAGGGCGGACACCTCGACGGTGCCGACTGCCCGGATGCGATCGTGGCGGCCCACGGCGCCGTGCACGAAGTCGGCGGCGCACGCGTCCAGACGCGTCACACCCACGGCACCGGGTGCTCGCTCTCGTCCGCGATGGCGACGCTCCGGGCGGGTGGCGGGACCTGGCCCGAGGCGCTTCAGCGCGCGAAGACGTGGCTGACCGGGGCGCTCGCCCGCGCCGACGCGCTGCGGGTGGGCGAGGGCAACGGTCCGATCGACCACTTCCACGAACTGCGGGGCGCAGCATCCTCGACCGTCCCTTCGTGGTCGGCACGCGTGTGGGAGGCCGCAGCACCAGTACGCGCGGACGTCGACGACCTCGACTTCGTGCGCGGGCTCGGCGACGGCACCCTGCCGCACGAGACGTTCCTGCGGTACCTCGCGCAGGATGCGCTCTACCTCGGCGAGTACTCGCGCGTACTGGCGAAGGCGAGCGCGCTCGCGCCGGCGTCGGAGGAGCAGGCGTTCTGGGCGCGTGCGGCGGAGTCCTCCGTCGTCGAGGAGCGCCGGCTGCACGAGTCCCACCTCGGCGCGACCGACGCAGCCCCGGCGCCGCAGACCCTCGCCTACACGAACCATCTCCACGCGTCGGCCCGGTCATACGCCGAGCTGGTCGCGGCGCTCCTCCCCTGCTTCTGGCTCTACACCGATCTCGGCATCCGCCTCGCCACCCGGCGGCACGACGAGCACCCGTACGACGACTGGCTCGCGATGTACGGCGACCCCGCCTTCACCGCGGCGACCGCCCGCGCGACCGAGATCGCCGATGCGGCGGCGCTCGAGGCCGGCCCGATCGAGCGGGCGCGCATGGACGCGGCGTTCGCACGCTCGATGGAGCACGAGCGGGACTTCTTCGCCCGCGCCTGACCGGGATCTGCCGCGAAAGACGGCGATCCGGCGGAAGCAGGACGGATCCACCAGGATCATCCGTCTTCCGCCGGATCTCCGACGCTCACGAGCGAGCTTCTAGACGTCGGCGCCGTGCTCCACGTCGGCGGCGCCGACGATGATCGGGATCGTCGAGGTGACGGTGGGCACCGAGGCCGACAGCAGCGAACCGTCCTCGCGGCGGGCGTCGCCGAGCTCGCGCAGCGACGGACGCCCCGGGATCACCGGGCCCTGCCCGTCGAGCGGCGCGACGACCTCTTCGCCCGCGCCGACCACGTAGCCCACGCCTCGTACGCTGAAGCCGACGGGGTCGCCCTCCGTGGCGCGCACACGCAGCTCCTCGCGGGTGACCGTGACGACCAGCCGCGTGCCGTGCCAGTGCAGGACGAACTCGAGCGACGGCCACGAGGCAGGAAGCCGTGGATTGAACGACAGCTCGCCGAAGTGGTCGCGCATGCCGCCGAATCCGGCGACGAGCGCGGTCCAGACGCCACCGGCCGAGGCCACGTGCACGCCGTCCGCGGCGTTGTGGTGCAGGTCGCCGAGGTCGACGAAGATCGACTGCCGGAAGTACTCGAGCGCGAGGTCCTGGTAGCCGACCTCGGCGGCGAGGATCGCCTGCACGACGGCCGACAGCGTCGAGTCGCCCGTCGTCAGCGGGTCGTAGTACTCGAAGTCGGCGAGCTTGTCCTCGTCGGAGAAGTGGTTGCCCTGCAGGAACAGGGCGAGCACGACGTCGGCTTGCTTGAGCACCTGGTACCGGTAGATCACCAGCGGGTGGAAGTGCAGCAGCAGGGGCCGCTTGTCGGGCGGGGTGTTCTCGAGGTCCCAGATCTCGCGCTCGAGGAACACATGATCCTGCGGATGGATGCCGAGGCTCGGGCTGAATGGGATGTGCATGGCTTCGGCAGCCCGCTCCCACGCCTCGGGCTCACCGGGCTCGAGGGCGAGGCGGTCGACCATCTGGCGGTAGACCTCGCCGTCGGCCTCCGCCATCTCCCGGATGGTGCGGGCGGCGAAGCGGAGGTTGAACCGCGCCATGACGTTCGTGAACAGGTTGTCGTTGACGACGGTGGTGTACTCGTCGGGCCCGGTGACGCCGTGGATGTGGAACGTGTCGCCCTCGCCGTCGACCACGCCGTCGTTCGAACGCCAGAAGCCGAGGGTCGCCCACAGCCGCGCCGTCTCGACGGCGATGTCGACGCCCTCGCGGAAGAGGAAGTCGTTGTCGCCGGTCGCCCGCACGTACTTCGCGAGCGCGAAGCTGACGTCGGCGTTGATGTGGTACTGCGCGGTGCCGGCGGCGTAGTAGGCGGATGCCTCTTCGCCGTTGATCGTGCGCCACGGGAACAGCGCGCCGGCCTCGTTGAGCTGGAACGCCCGGCGACGCGCGGCGGGCAGCATCAGGTACCGCATCCGCAGCGCGTTGCGGGCCCACAACGGCGTCGTGTACGCGAGGAACGGGAGCACGTAGATCTCCGTGTCCCAGAAGTAGTGCCCGGAGTACCCCGACCCCGTCATGCCCTTCGCGGGCACGCCCTGGCCGTCGGCACGCGCCGACGCCTGCGCGAGCTGGAACAGGCACCAGCGGGTCGCCTGCTGCAGGTCGTCGTGGCCGCCGATGCGCACGTCCGAGCGTTCCCAGAACGCGTCGAGCCACTCGCGCTGCTGCGCGCGGATCGCGTCGACGCTCTCGCCGAGGGCGCGGTCGAGGGTGCGGCGGCAGCGGTCGACGAGCTCGCGCGCGGGCACGCCTCGAGACGTGTGGTAGCTCACGAGCTTCGTGACGCGGATCGGCACGCCGGCCTTCGCGTTCACCCGGAAGACGTTCTTCGCGATGTCGGGCTCGATGAGCGTGCGCGAGGTGTACTCGTTCGCCGTCTCGACGAGGTGGTCGGCGACCACCGCGAGCGTCATGCCCGACTCGGTGGCGCGGTACGACAGGGCCGAGCGCAGCTTGTCCTGCCAGTACTCCTGCGGCTGCAGGACGCGCTCCTCGAGCTTCTCAGTCTTGCGCGGGTCGAACCCGGCTCGGCGCGGCGCCGCCGGCGTGCCGCCGTAGACGTCCTCGCCGTCCTGACGGTTGAGGATCTGGCAGCTCACGGTGACCGGCGCGTCGGCGTTCAGCACTGTCACGTCCACCGTCATGAGCGCGAGGTGCTTCTCCTCGAACGACACCAGGCGCTCGTAGTCGATCCGCACCTCCTTGCCCGACGGAGTGACCCAGAGGATGTGCCGGCGCTGCACGCCGTCGCGCATGTCGAGCGTCCGCTCGTACTCGCGCACGTCGGCGACGTCCAGCGACAGCGGCTCATCGTCGACGTAGACCCGCATCACCTTCGCGTCGGGGGCGTTGATGATCGTCTGCCCGACCTCGGCGAAGCCGTACGCCTGCTCGGCGTGACGGATCGGGAACGTCTCGTGGAACCCGTTGATGAACGTGCCGTGCTCGTGCGCGTGACGCCCCTCGGGCTGGTTGCCGCGCAGGCCCAGGTAGCCGTTGCCGACGGCGAACAGCGTCTCGGTGACGCCGGCGTCGTCGAGGCCGAACGACGTCTCGACGAGACGCCACGGGTCGACGGGGAACCGATCGCGATCGATCATCGTGCGAACTCCTCCAGATCCTTCACCACGACGTGCGCACCGGCGTCGACGAGGTCCTGCACCCCGACGCCCCGGTCGACGCCCACGACGAGCCCGAAGCCGCCGGCGGCGGCGGAGCGGACGCCGCTGATGGCGTCTTCGACCGCGGCGCTCCGCGCAGGATCGACCCCCAGCATCCGTGCCGCTTCGACGAACACGTCCGGTGCGGGCTTGGAGGCGAGGTGGTCGCGTTCGGCGATGACGCCGTCCATCACGACGGTGAAGCGATCACGGATGCCGGCTGCCGCCAGCACCTCCTCCGCGTTCTTGGAGCTCGACACCACCGCGACGGGCGTGCCCGCTTCGGCGAGCACGTCGAGGAGGCGCATCGACCCCGGGTACGGGGCGATGCCCTCGGCGCGGAGCACGCGCTCGAAGACGGCGTTCTTGCGGTTGCCGATGCCGCACACCGTGTCGGCGGTCACCGGGTCGGACGGGTGGCCCCAGGGCACCTCGACGTCGCGCGAGCGCAGCAGGCTCGCGACGCCGTCGTAGCGCTTCTTGCCGTCGAGGTGGTCGAAGTAATCGCGCTCCGTGTACGGCGGGGTGATGTCCCACGCTGCGAAGAGCTCCTCGAACATCGTCTGCCACGCGTGCATGTGCACTTCGGCTGTGGGCGTGAGGACGCCGTCCAGATCGAACAGCACGGCGTCGTAAGCGGTCAGATCGGGCAGTGCGTCGTCAGCCACAGAACCTCCGGAAGCGAGTACGGATGCTTCGGCACTGCGTCGCGCCGTCCAGCAAGCGTAATGCGGGCGCGTGTCCGGTCGACACCCCGTGTCGGTTAAGTCCGGGCGACGCTCAGAGTCTGCCGCGCGATCTCGAGCTCCTCGTCGGTCGGGACGACGAGGACGGTCACGGCCGAGGCATCCGTCGAGATGATCCGGATGCCGCGCTCACGGCTCTCGTTGCGCTCGGGATCGATCTCGACACCCGCGAATCCGAGGGTCTCGAGGGCGCCCGCGCGCACGGCCGGGGCGTTCTCGCCCACGCCCGCGGTGAACGAGATCACGTCGGCGCCGCCGAGCTGCGCGAGGTAGGCGCCCGCGTAGGCGCGCAGCCGGTGCACGTAGACCTCGAACGCAAGGATCGCGCGCTCCTCCCCGCGTTCGATCGCCGCGCGGATGTCGCGCAGGTCGTTGGAGCCCGCGAGCCCGAGGAGGCCGCTGCGCTTGTTGAGCAGCTCGTCGAGGTCCTCGACGGTCATGCCTGCGCGCCGTTCGAGCTGGAACAGCACGGCCGGGTCGATGTCGCCCGAGCGGGTGCCCATGACGAGCCCCTCGAGCGGCGTGAAGCCCATCGACGTGTCGATCGAGCGTCCGCCGTCGATCGCGGTGACCGACGCCCCGTTGCCGAGGTGGAACACGATCTGCTTGAGCTCGCCCAGCGGTCGCCCGAGGAACGCCGCCGCCGCTTCGCTGACGAACTTGTGCGACGTGCCGTGGAATCCGTAGCGGCGGATGCGATGGGATGCCGCGACCTCGGCGTCGATCGCGTAGGTGTAGGCCGCGGGAGCCAGGGTCTGGTGGAAGGCGGTGTCGAAGACGGCCACGTGCGGCACGTCGGGGAAAGCCGCGCGTGCGGCCACGATTCCGGCGAGGTTCGCGGGGTTGTGCAGAGGCGCGAGAACCGACAGCTCGTCGATGTTGATCTCGACGAGCGGCGTGATGAGCGTCGGCTCGAAGAAGCGCGCACCGCCGTGCACGACGCGATGGCCCACGGCCACGGGCGGCGTCTCGGCGAGCGACGGGCCGTCCGACGCGAATGCTTCGAGCATCACGCCGAAGCCCGCGGT
This sequence comes from Microbacterium sp. NPDC056057, assembly GCF_042266945.1. Classification (NCBI taxonomy): domain Bacteria; kingdom Bacillati; phylum Actinomycetota; class Actinomycetes; order Micrococcales; family Microbacteriaceae; genus Microbacterium; species Microbacterium sp. NPDC056057. Next base: position 14,310 of record NZ_JBHJWS010000004.1, on the reverse strand, counting down.
GTGGTCGGGGATCGGAAGCTCACGGGTACGCGTCGCGTCGAGGAAGGCCGGCGAGGGGCCGTCAGTCGGCGTCGCGTACACGGTGTGTCGCGCGACGCCGATCGGATCGCCGATGCGCTCGACGAGTCCGGATGCGAGCGTGCGCTCGGTGTCCATGTCGAGGAGCTGGTACTTGAACGACGACGAGCCGCTGTTGATGACGAGCACGGGGGTCATCGGCCGTTCCCTTCTTCCTCCGGTCGCTGTCTCAGCGACCGGCCTCCTGCGCCTGGATCGCGGTGATCGCGATCGTGTTGACGATGTCGTCGACCAGCGCGCCGCGCGACAGGTCGTTGATCGGCTTGTTGAGGCCCTGCAGCACCGGCCCGATCGCGACGGCGCCCGCCGAACGCTGCACCGCCTTGTACGTGTTGTTGCCGGTGTTGAGGTCGGGGAAGACGAAGACCGTCGCGCGTCCCGCGACCGCCGACCCCGGCATCTTCGCCGCCGCCACCGCGGCATCGGCCGCCGCGTCGTACTGGATCGGCCCTTCCACGAGGAGCTCCGGGGCTCGCGAGCGGACGAGGGCCGTCGCATCCCTCACCTTCTCGACGTCGGCGCCCGATCCGGACTCCCCCGTCGAGTACGAGAGCATCGCCACGCGCGGGTCGATCCCGAACTGGGAGGCGGTCGCCGCCGACGAGATGGCGATGTCGGCGAGCTGCTCGCTCGTCGGGTCGGGGATGACGGCGCAGTCGCCGTAGACCAGCACGCGGTCGGCCAGCGCCATGAGGAAGACGCTCGACACGACGGAGACGCCGGGCTTGGTCTTGATGATCTCGAACGCCGGGCGGATCGTGTGCGCCGTCGTGTGCGCGGCGCCCGACACCATGCCGTCGGCGAGCCCGAGGTGCACCATCATCGTGCCGAAGTACGAGACATCCGTGACGGTGTCGGCCGCCTGCCCCACGGTGACGCCCTTGTGCGCGCGCAGGCGCGCGTACTCCTCGGCGAACTTGTGGACGTGGACGGCGTCCAGCGGCGACAGCACCTCAGCGCCCTGGATGTCGATACCCAGCTCGATCGCGCGGGCACGAACTTCGAACGGCTCGCCCAGGATGACGAGGTCCGCGATGCCGCGCTTGAGCACCGTCGCCGCGGCCCGCAGCACGCGGTCGTCGTCGCCCTCGGGGAGCACGATGCGCTTGCGCTGCGCGCGCGCCCGCTCGATGAGCTGGAACTCGAACATGAGCGGCGTGACGACCGTGGCGCGCGCCAGGCCGAAGGCGACGAGGAGCTCGTCGGTGTCGACGCTCTGCTCGAAGAGGGCGAGCGCCGTGTCGTACCGGCGCTGCGAGTCGGCGGCGAGGCGGCCCCGGGTGCCCATGATGCGTACGGCGGTCTCGTAGGTGCCGAGCTCGGTCGTGATGATCGGCACGCTCGAGCCGAGGCCGTCGATCAGGCGCGTGACGGGCTCGGGCAGCTCGAAGCCGCCGTTGAGCACGATGCCGGAGATCGAAGGGAAGGTCCCCGACGCGTTCGCGAGCAGCGTCGCCAGGAGCACCTCGGAGCGGTCCGCGGGGATGATGACGACGGCGCCCTCCAGCAGACGCGGCAGCACGTTCACCATCGACATGCCCGCGACCACCACCGCGAGCGCCTCGCGCGTGAGCCGGCCGGCATCGCCGGCGAGCATCTCTCCGTCGACCGAGCGCATGATGCCGCGGATCGACGGCGCCACCAGGAACCGGTCCTCCGGGATCGCCCAGACCGGCACGGGCGCGGCGGGCGCGGCGCCTTGGTGCGCGTGGATCGAGCGGCGGATGGCGTCGAGGGTCTCATCGGCGCGCTCCGCGTCGGCGCGGTTCGCGACGACGGCGAACAGCTTCGCGCGGCCGTGGGCGAGCTCGGCGAGCGCGAGGTCGGCGATCTGCCCCATCTCGGCGGGCGTGCGCGCGAGCGACGAGCCGAGCTGCTCGGGCTGCGTCTGGTTCTGCGCCGAGCGGCCGCCGAGCACCAGCAGCACCGGAGCCCCGAGGTTCGCCGCGATGCGGGCGTTGTAGGCGAGCTCGGCGGGGCTCCCCACATCGGTGTAGTCGCTGCCGACGATGACGACGGCGTCGCACTGGGCTTCGACGGCCTTGTAGCGCTCGACGATCGTCGCGAGCGCAGCATCCGGATCATGCCGCACGTCGTCGTAAGTGACGCCGATGCAGTCGTCGTACGGAAGATCGACGCCGTCGTGGTCGAGCAGCATCTCGAGCACGTAGTCGCGCTCGACGGTCGACCGGGCGATCGCCCGGAACACCCCCACCCGCGGCGTCGCGTGGCTCAGCGCATCGAGCACCCCGAGCGCGACCGTTGACTTCCCCGAGTGGCCTTCTGCCGACGTGATGTAGATGCTCTGCGCCACGCGACCAGCCTATGGGCGGGACGGATGCCGCGGCCAGGCGTGCCACCGGATCAAAAGCAGCGCGCCGCCCCGAGGCCGCGTCCGCAGCCGCCCGCGGATACCCTCGACGGCATGCACGAACCTCGTCCCGGAATCGACGTCCCCGATCACCGCGGCCGGACCGGCCTCGACCGGACGGGGCGTGAGCTCGACCGCAACCGGGATGTGCGGGTGACCGACGTCGAGGTGCTCGCATCGGCATGGCACGTGCTGCGGCGCACCACGCTGGAGTACCGCGGGCCGTCCGGCCGCTGGGAGACCCAGCAACGCGAGACGTACGACCGCGGCAACGGCGCGACGGTGCTGCTCTACGACCCGGCCCGGCGCACGGTGCTGCTCACCCGTCAGTTCCGCTACCCCGTCTACGTCAACGACCACCCCGACGGCATGCTGATCGAGACGGCCGCAGGGCTCCTCGACGAGGACGATCCCGCCACCGCGATCCGGCGCGAGGCCGTCGAGGAGACCGGTGTCGACATCGGCGAGCTCGAGCACGTGTGGGACGTCTACATGAGCCCCGGCTCGGTCACGGAGCGGCTGCACTTCTTCGCGGCGCCCTACGATGGCGCGGCCGGGGTCGGCGAGCGCGGCGGCCTGGCGGAGGAGGGCGAGCACATCGAGCTGCTCGACCTCGGCATCGAGGAGGCTCTCGCGATGGTCCGCGACGGGCGGATCCAGGATGCGAAGTCCATCATGCTGCTGCAGTGGTCGGTGCTGGAGGGCCCCTTCGCCCGGGAAAATTAAGACTCTCCGCGAACCCGGCAGAGCCTGGTTACCCTTGCTACGTTTCCGTCCTGGGGGAGTTGGCCTGGATGCCGCCTCGCGGAGAGCTGGGTCCAGTCTAACCCGACCGACGGGCACGGCCGGACCGCTCGCGTCGCACGCGGGGGCGTCCAGGGTTCTCCCAGCGCGATCGATACCGATCCGATAACGGCGCGATTAGGATCGGTCCCGTGGGCGAGGGAGCCCGCACCCCACCCGCGACCCGCTCGTTCGAGGGCGGAACAGGAGCCGGCGATGGTCGATACCGCGATGACGGATGCTGCATCGAAAGGCTCGGGTGCGCTCGGGGCCACAACGGCCGAGGGGTTCGCCCGCGTCACCGACGCGATCCTCGATGCGGTCGGCAGCGTCATCGACGGCAAGCCGGACGCGGTGCGCAGCGCCCTGGTGTGCTTCCTCGCCGAGGGGCACCTCCTCATCGAGGACGTGCCCGGCGTCGGCAAGACCATGCTCGCGCGCGCGCTCGCGACCAGTGTGGATGCCACGGTCCGTCGCATCCAGTTCACGCCCGATCTGCTGCCCGGCGACGTCACCGGCGTGAGCGTGTTCAACCCGCTCGACCGCGAGTTCGAGTTCAAGCCGGGTGCGATCTTCGCGAACATCGTCATCGCCGACGAGATCAACCGCTCCTCCCCGAAGACGCAGTCCGCGCTCCTGGAGGCCATGGAGGAGCGCCAGGTCACCGTGGACGGGCGCACGCACTTCGTGCCCGAGCCGTTCCTCGTCGTCGCGACGCAGAACCCGCTCGAGATGGAGGGCACCTACGCCCTCCCCGAGGCGCAGCGCGACCGTTTCATGATGCGCATCTCGATGGGCTACCCCGACCCGCGGTCGGAGGCCCTCATGCTGCGCCAGCGCGACACGGTCAACCCGCTCGACGAGCTCACGCCGGTCGTCTCGGCCGAGGAGGTCGCGAGCCTCGTCGCGTGGGCGCGGGCCGTGCACGTCGCACCCGCGATCGAGGACTACGCCGTCGCCCTCGCACAGGCGACCCGCACGCACAGCGATCTGCGCCTGGGCGCCAGCCCCCGCGCGACGCTGCAGCTGGTTCGCGCGGCCAAGGTGTGGGCCGCGCTCGACGGGCGTGCCTTCGTCATCCCCGACGACATCACGGCGCTCCTCGCCCCGGTGTTCGCGCACCGGCTCATCCCGACCCGCGCCGCGGGCGGCGCCCGGGGGTCGAGCGCCGCAGATGCGATCGCGACGATCCTCGAGCGCATCGCCGCGAGCGTGCGGGTGCCGATCGCCGCACGTCAGTGAGAGACCGATGAGAAGCGTGTGGCCGCTGACCGTCCGGGGCACCGGAGCGCTGGTCCTCGCGATCGCGTGCTTCATCGTGGCGAACGAGGCGAGCATCGTCGAGCTGATGTACTTCGGCATCCTGCTGCTGGCGGTCGTCATCGCGAGCATCGCGTCGCTGTACGTCGGGCGCCGCTCCGACGCGGTCACGCGGGCGCTCACCCCGGACGTCGTCCCGGTCGGAGGCGACGCACGCGTGTCGGTGCGCGTCGAGGTGCGCACGGCGCTGCCCACCGCACCGGGAACGTGGCGCGATGCCCTGCCCAAGGGGCTGCGCGGCAAGGCGGAGGGCGCCTTTCCCGCACTCGGCTCGGGGCTGCGCGGCGGCGAGCGCGGCGGCGCGCGCAGCATCGACCTGGTGTACGCCGTCACCGGCGCGAGGCGCGGAGTCCACTCGCTCGGACCGCTCACCGTGCGGTCGTCGGATCCGTTCGGTCTCGCGCGACGCACGGTCGTGTTCAGCCAGCGCACGCCGGTCACCGTGGCGCCGGCGATCGTCGAGCTGCCGCCGCTCGTGGATTACGCCGGCGCCACCGGCGGAATGCTGCACACGACGACCGACCAGCTCGGCCAGGGCGCCGACAACCTCGTCGCGCGGCCCTACGCCCCAGGTGACTCGATGCGGCGCATCCACTGGCGGGCTACCGCCCACCGCGACGAGCTCATGGTGCGCCAGGAGGAGCAGGAGTCCACACCCGAGGCCACCGTCGTGATCGACCGCGCCGCGCTGCGCTGGTCTCCCGAGGCCCTGCGCGCTCCCGGCGCCGACCCCGGCTTCGAAGCCGGCATCTCGGCCTGCGTCTCCGCGGTCGCGCGCCTCGTGCACGACGGCTACGCCGTCGAGGTGCTCGACACGGAGGGAACGGTGCTCGTCGACCGGATCGACGGCGGGGACATGACCGAGGTCGACGCGATGCTCGTCCACTTCGCCACGATCACCGCCCACCGCGACGACGCCCTCCCCCGCCTGTCGCGGCTGTTCGCGGGGGCGTCGACGGGTCCGATCGTGCTCATCGTGGGGCGGCTCGACCCGACCGACGCGGTGGCCATCGGCCCGGTCTCGCACCACAGCACGCTCCCCCTCCTGCTGTCCGCGTCGCCGATGGGCGACGGACTCGACATCGCCGCGGATCACGGCTGGCACGTTGCGGCGATCGGTCCCGACCGCGACCTGGGTCACGCGTGGGCGAACGCGATCGGACGGGGGGTGCACCATGTCTTCGGCTGAGACAGGGCGCCAGGTGCGTGCGCGCGGCGGTGAGCGGCTCCTGACGTTCGCGATCCTCGCGGCGCTGCTCGCGGCGCTGCTGCCGGTCGTCCGGGTCATCGAGCCCGGGTGGTGGCTCGTCGCGGCCCTCGCGCTGTCGGCCTTGGTGCTCGCCGCCGGATACGCCTCCCGCCTCTACCGCCTCCCCGCGGTCGCGGTGACCCTCATCGAGGTCGCGGTGTGGGTCGTGTTCATGACGCTGATCTTCCTGCGAGACACCGCCCTGCTGTGGGTGATCCCGACGCTCGACACCTTCCGGGCCGTGCCGATGCTGGTGCAGGCCGCGATGGAGGAGATCGCGATCGGCGCGGCGCCCCTCGAGCCGACGCTTTCGCTGGCGTTCGTCGTGGTGGGATCGATGGGACTCCTCACGATCATCGTCGATCACGTCGTGGTGACCGCGCGGATGCCGCTGCTCGCCTCCGTCGGCATCGTCGCGGTGTCGCTCATCCCGGCGATCGCCGCGCCGAGCAAGGTCGACGTCATCGGATTCGTGTTCCTCGCGGTCACGATCCTGTTCCTCCTGCGCTCCGAGACGCGCTCGCGCGAGAAGCCGGTCGAGCGCGAGGCGGAGCGCACCGCCGGCGTCCCCGCGACGGCACTCGGCATCGGCGCGATCGCGATCGTCGTGGCCGTCGTGGCGACGCCGGTGCTGCCACAGCCCGGCGCGCGGGCCGGGTCGGGTCTCGGACCCGGACCGGGGATCGATGCCACGTTGCGGCTCGGCGAGGACCTTCGGCGCCCGCAGGAGACGGAGGTGCTCCGGCTGCGCACTGACGCCCCCTCGGTGCCCTACCTGCGCGCGACGACCGTTACCCGACTGGACGGCGAAGCGTGGGAATCCGATCGTTCGCAGACCGTGTCGTTCCAGAGCGAGCGGGCGTTCGGTGTCGTCGACTCGGACGACGACGTCCGCATCGGCGAGTACACGGCGAAGGTCGACATCGTGAATCTCGATTCCCAGTGGGCGCCTGTCCCGTACCCCGTGGTCGGGATCACCGGCCTCGGCGGCGGCCTCTGGGGGGCGGTCCCCTACAACCACACGGTGGCCACGACGGGCGGCTCGACCCAGGGGCAGTCCTACGAGGTGGCTTTCGACGTCCCGCGCCCGTCGCTCGAGCAGGTCCGTGCGGCGGTGTCGGTGGGCTCGCAGGTTCGGGACGAGACGACCGAGCTGCCGGTCGATATGCCGCCCATCATCGGAGAGCTCGCCAGCCAGGTCACGGCTGACGCCACCTCGGATTACGACAAGCTGGCTGCGCTGCAACGGTGGTTCCGGGGCACCGAGTTCCGGTACTCCCTCGAGGCGCCGGTCGAGGACGGGTTCGACGGCACCGGCGCCGAGGCCGTCGCGCGATTCCTCGAGGTGCGCGAGGGGTACTGCATCCACTTCGCGGCGGCGTTCGCGCTGATGGCCCGAACGCTCCACATGCCGACGCGCGTCGTGATCGGGTATCTGCCCGGGACCCCGACCACAGACAGCATCGACGGCCAGCCCGTCTTCTCGGTGTCGAGCTCGCAGCTGCACGCCTGGCCCGAGGTGTACTTCGAGGGGATCGGGTGGATCCCGTTCGAGCCGACCTCCGGCCTCGGGGTCCCCACGACCTTCTCGTCGGAGCTCACGATTCCTGGCCAAACCGCGGACCCCAACGCCGCGACTCCGCAGACGAACCCGACCCCCACGGCCCGGGGCGACCAGGCGCAGATCGACCTCGAGGAGCAGCGGCAGAACGCGTCGGACGGCACGTCGCAGGACGCCCTCGACCCGCTGCCGATCCTCGGTGTGGTCGCGGCCATGATCGTGCTCCTCGCACTCCCCTTCCTCATCCGGGAGCTGCGCCGCCGTCAGCAGGATGCCGCCGCCCGGGGCGGCGACGCGGCGGCCGCGTGGCAGTCGGTCCAGGAGGCCGCGATCGACGTCGGCATCCCCGTGCCCGCCAGCGAGACCCCTCGCGCGTTCGCCGGCAGGCTCGTCGCCGAGCACAGGGTCGCCGCATCCGAGATGAACACGGTCCTGCTCGCGATCGAACGAGCCAGCTACTCGCGTGCCGGCACCCGCTCGTACTGGATGGGTGACGCGGCAGCCGATGCCGCAGCATCCGTCCGCACTTCCTTGCTCGCATCCGTGCCGCCTTCGCGCCGCATCCTCGCGCTGCTGGCACCGCGTTCGCTCGTGATCCGGCCCGGCAGCGTGTACGCGGGGACCGCCCCGGTTCGGGCACGGTAGCGGAGCAGGGTAGGATGGTCGGCGGCCCTCCGGGGCCTCCTGGAGGATTCGCCTAGTGGCCTATGGCGCACGCTTGGAAAGCGTGTTGGGTGCAAGCCCTCGGGGGTTCGAATCCCCCATCCTCCGCACCTGTGATCCCAGTGTTTTCAAGGGATCGCGACTCCTTCGAAATCTCGTGGCACAGTTGGTGACACAGTTATCGTTCACATTTGGTCTCCGAGAGGCCCGGAATTCCACGGATCTCGACCCGACTGATGCGCCGGTTGCGACATGACCGCCTCATGTCGCAACCGGCGCTAGCGGTTTTCGGACATGCGACCGATCGTGGCGCCACGTTCGACACGCCCGAGAAGCACGAACTTCCACGGGTCCGCGCAGCACGGAGCGAGACGACCAACCCTGCCGTGGCGCCCTCCGACCGCGAGAGCGTAGCGGACCGGGGCAGTTGCGTGTCCGCCGTTCGCTCTTTGCAGACTCCACTCTCCGCTGCGCTCCGAGCTCCGCCTATCAACCGCTCACAACGCGCACTCCACCGCCCCCGCCCGCTGGGCCAGCTGGTTGTCGGAGCGGTGTCAGGACTGAGCCAGTTCAGATTGGCTGTTCGACCGCCACGGGTGCGAGGAGAGCGCCGACGAGGTCGGCGGCGCCGCGCTGCAGCGTCTTCACGGCGTGCGAGTAGGTGTTGAGCGTGGTCTGGATGTCGGCGTGCCCCAGCCGCTCCGAGACGATCTTGGGATGCACGCCCGCACGCAGCAGCAGCGTGGCGTGGGTGTGCCGCAACTCATGAAGGTGCAGCGCATCGAGATCCGGGTGCGCCTCGACCGCTTTGGCGACGCGCTCCCGCCACTGGCGCGAGAACTGGGTCGGATTGTGTGGCTCCCCGTAACGGTTGCAGAAGATCAGGTGCTCGCCTCGCGCATGCTCCGGGGAGACGGCGCGGAGCATCTCATGCTTTGCCCGGGACGTGTCCGCGAGGCGGGCGTCGATGTCGACGTTGCGAACACGACCGCTCTTGGTGGCTCGGAAGTCGATCACCGGCCTGCTGCCCGCTTCCTTCAGGTAAGACAGATCGTGATCACGTTGTTGTCGAGAGCGAGGTCTTTCCATCGGAGGCCCGTGATCTCGGCGCGTCGGGCCGACTCCCCGCCGGTCGTGCATCGTACTCGTCGATTGGGTACGGGTCGGCTCGACCGTAGAGGGGTCCATCGACGGGCCATGCGTGGAAGCGACCCGTCGAAGTTCGTGGTCTGCGGCGCGCGATCACCGGTTGCTCACCGTTCGTTGGGGATGTCGGCGCGCCATGGATCGTTCTTGTGGCGATCGCCCTCATCCCGGCAACGTTCGCCATCACTCTGGCGTGTGCCCTCCCGCTGTTCGTCTGGCTCATGGAGGCTCTGCTCCTTCGCGTCGGGAACCGCGGCCAGTGCCGCGGGATGCGGTCAGGCGGCGGGCGCGGTGGCCGGAGTCAGCACGATGAGCGGACTGTGCGCGATCATCTCGTCGACATCGTCTCTGCGCCATCGGCGTGCGGCGGCCTCGATGAGCGGCCGAGCTTCGTGGGGATCGGTGATTACCCGTGCCGTGGCAGCAACGTCCGCCTCGATGCCCTTCTTCAAATGCACGATGACGTTGGGGTCTGCGGTGATGTTGTGTATCCAGTCCCTTGTGCGGTCTCGACGCGGCATCCCGGTGATGAACAGCACGCCGTCCTCCTCGTGCAGGAAGATCTCGATGCGGCGAGGTAGCCCGCTACGGCGACCGGTCGTCGTCAAGTCGATGAGCTGACTTCGGTGCAGGGCGGTGGTGACGTCGTTGTTCACACGTGTTGAAGCAATCTCGTTGCGGCAGACATTCCAAAGCGATCGGTGAGACATTCCGGGCGCAACGCTGATGGCCAACGTCCCCGGCAGCAAAGCCACGTCTGTCGCCAGCGGGTCGTTGGGCGTTCAAGCCGGGTGGGTGGCTGCGCGTGTTCTTCGTGTGCGCCGGTCTTCGAGGATGACGCTGATGAGCACGGCGACCGAGAGGACGATCGTGATGATCTGGGTGACGCCGGCCGCGGTGGCGGTGCTGTCGTCGTTTCCGGCGGTGAGCCAGCGTCCCCAGTCGCCGAGCCCGTGCAGCATGATCGGGGCCCAGAGTGTTCCTGTGGCTCGGAGGGCTGCGTAGAACAGCACGCCCTCCATTGCCGTCACGCCGACCTGGAAGGCGATGTAGCCGACCGGGACGCCGGCCAGCGCACTTCCGAAGGTGTGTGCGAGGCCGAAGGTGATCGCGGTGACCAGGAGGGTGACGGTTTCGCCGTGGTGGGCGCGGACGGATTCGAGCAGGATGCCACGGCAGAACAGTTCCTCGCCGAGCCCGACGAGCAGATAGCAGATCAACCCGACAAGGATGTAAGACGCCGACAGTTGCGCCCACGGCGTGGCGATGAGCAGCGCCACGATCTGTGCGGCGATCGCCAGCGGGACCAGCAGCATCCACCATCGCCGCGGTTTGGTGTGGTGGATCGGCGGGTCGGTCCAGATGTCGTGCCACCACCCCGACCGCCAGGCGAACAGCAGTCCCGCGCCGATCGCGATCGGCAGCGGGATCAGGTGACTCGCTGCCAGTTCGATCACCGGATCCGGGTCGGCGCCGAGGACCGCGTCGACGAGCAACCCGCCGCCGGCGGCGATCAGCACGTACACGAGAACGGCGACCAGCCCCACCCACAGGACGCGGGGAACCCGATCTCGTGTAGGGATCTCCTGGGCCGCCTGCTGAGTCATCCGAGCTCCTCCCGCAGCCGAACCGGCCGCGTCCTCATCTGTCCGACCTCAGCCTGGCACACGGAGTCAACGCCGGAAGGACGCGGTCACAGGCCGGTGCCGGAGCGGGCAGCCGATACGGTGTCAGCAGAAAGCCCCTCCTCGGAAAGGTTCTGCATGCGCGTGACTCCCCGTGTCTGGATCGGCTTCGCGATCTGGGTCGGCTACATCATCATCATCGTCAGCGTCACCCTGCTGTCCGGGGTCCCGTTCCCTGATATCGGTACGTCCGCCGACGCAACCTGGCGGGGCGCGGTGATGGACCTCGCCGTCGCAGCCGTCGCCCTGGTCATCGTCGCGACGCTGCTGGGCTGGTGGCGCCCTGCACTTTTCGAACAGCAGCGATCCCGCCATAAGTGGCCCATCTTCGTGCCGATCATCATGCTCGCCGCCGCGATCCTCAACATCTTCGCCACCGACTGGTCGCAGTTCGACGCCTCCTTCGTGCTCTCCCTGCTCGCGCTCGGTGTGCTGGTCGGCTTCTGCGAGGAGCTGATGGCGCGCGGTCTCGTACTCACCGCATTCCGCGCGCGACTGGCAGAAGGATGGGTGTGGTTCCTCTCCAGCGCGCTGTTCGGACTGATGCATCTGGCCAACGCCCTCCTCGGCGCACCGCTGCTCAGCTCGCTCCAGCAAGCAGGTCTCGCATTCGCATCCGGAACCGCGTTCTACATCGTCCGCCGCGTCACCGGATCCCTCATCTGGGCGATGCTCCTCCACGGACTCTGGGACGTGTCCGTCTTCGCCGTCGGCCACGCCCCCGCAACGGCCCCGTTCGGAGCGTTCCTCGCCCCCGTCGTCGGCATCCTCTCCCTCGCCGTCGTCTACTGGGTCATCACAGGCACCCACGAACGAGCGACAAGAAAGCCGGTCACCGCCAGCGTCAGCTAGTCAATCCAAGGGGCACTTGGGCGCCACACCCGGTCGACGATGGACTGCACGCGCCAGCCTGCGTTGTGCCTGCGCCACCCGGTCGGCCAGGGCGCGCATGACGGTGGGGCTCCGCGCGGAGCAGTGGCTAGTTTGGAAGCAGACGGGAGCCGGGCCGTGATGGACGAGGATGAGCGGTTGAGCGCAGCTGTGCTGACTTACGTCGGCTACGACGGGCGCTGACCGCTCATCAACTTGCCACACCCCAGCACCATTGCCGGTCGGTCGAAGGGCACAGAGTGCGCCGTGCTTGCGTCAACCACGTGTGACGTGGCCAGTGTCAGCGCGACGGCTGCCGAGATGCAATGTGTCGGGGTTTGAGGGATCGGCCCCGTTGAACGTGACCCTGCGTCGACGCCTCTGCCGGAGGCTCGGAGTTGTGTTGCAGCGTGATCTGCTCGGCGTGGGGCTCCTGTGGGGATGATCGTCGGTTCATCCCCGGACGTTACGCCTCCAACATGTACGACCTCACAGGGTCGCTACGCGAGCCCGTCAGCGCTCGCGAGTGTCTGTGGCGTCAAGAGGGCCGTCGCGCCGAGCACCTCGACGCCGAGCAGTCGGCCTTTGGAATCGAAGTCCAACACGATCGTTCCCTGTGCGCGCTCGATGAGCACGTTCTCGACCGATTCACCCGCACCGATCGTGGGCGCGACTGAGAAGTAAGCGGCGTCAGCCGAATCGTCGACGGTGAATCGGCGCTCGGTCATGAATCGAAGGTACCGAGACGCCGCGCGGAACCCGGTAGCTGAGCGCGCGGATTCTCGGCTTGGCTCGTGGTGTGATCCGCTATGGTGCCGCGGCGGACACGGCGACTGCGTTCTTGTCGATGACGAACCGCAGCACTGAGCCATCCGCGCTGCGCTCCATCGTGGCGGGCGCGCCTGCGGACTCGCACGCGACCGCGCCCGAACCGCCGGCCGATGACCCCATGACGATACATCTGCCGCTCCCGTCGGCAAGGGGCGCAATCCACGGCTCGAGGCCGGCGACGCTCTGGAAGCCCTGGATCAGATCGGCGTCTATTCCTTGATCCTCAAGCCACATGTACCAACCGAGCAGACTCTTCACCGTTAGACAGGGGTCCGGCTCCAGCGTCAGGTACTCGCCGGGCGCGGGAGCGTCTGCCGGGGGAAGCGACGCCCTGGGAAACTCGGCAGGCTCGCACGACTCGGGTGGCATCGTCGGGGTGGGGCTTGGGGGTATACCCGACGCGCCTGGTTCCTCCTCGGAGCGGTCCGTGGGCGATGCGGATGCGACGATGACGTCCGCGTCGGTCGTCGCCGAGCACCCCGTCAGCAGGGCGACGATTACTGCGACGGCGACTCGGGCGGGCCAGGTCGCCGTCACTGTCGGTCCGCGTTGATTGGTGTCTGCCATGGTCGGCCTTCTCATGGGCCAGGCGGCATCTTGATCAACCGACGCCAATAGCCACCTCGGGCTCAGCTGAGAGAAGCGTGCCACTCGGTGCGAGACCCCGCAACGGGGCCACGATTCAAGAGCCCGCGCGCGTATTCGCCGTACAACGTGCGAATGCCCCAACTCACATCAGGAGGGACCGTACGCATGCCGGTCCCCCGCCGCGCGGATCCGGTCGTGTGAAGCGCGCTGAAGGGGATGAGGGGTGGCGGCGAACTTCTCGGCCCGTTACAACTCACTTCATCTCCGCTAGAGCGTGATCTCTACGTCTGCCTTCTGGTTCCCTCCACACCGGGCGGTGCCGTCGACTCGTGTCCATTCAACGTCGACCGATCCTTCCTGCACCGTGTCTCCCGTGATGTCGGTGATCCGGTAGCCCAGGTGCGGCGGCGCATCGAGCAGAGTGGCCGTCCATCCTTCCTCACTGTTGCCATCCAGCTGGAAGATCCCGGTTGACAGCGGGGTCGCCGTCGACCCGACCTCAACCGGCATCTCGACGGGACCGGGCACGCAATCCGCCCCGCTGCAGAGCTCCAGCCGTAGGCCTTCGGCCGGCTCAGAGAGCTGAACTTAGGCAACGCTGCTGTAGCCGATCGCGGGGCATGCGAACGGCGTAGGAGACCCGGCGCAACCTACCAACGCAATTAGCGCAGCCATCATCACGAGCGAAAACACAAACCTGCGCACGCGAGCCAGTCTTGTGGCCCTTTCGGTCCGCATGCGGAATCGTTACGAGCCCGGAACGTGATCGCGGAAGGGTCCTCCTCCATGCAATCGAAGGGCCGTCCGGGACCCGATCACCGAGCACGAGTTCCATGACGGCGTTCGATCTCTTCACATGTCGGCGCGCGTCTTCCGCCATTCGATCAGAGCGCGAGCCGTCAGAAGTGCCGCGGCGGAGAACACGATCACGACCGACGTGACTGACCACCAGACGGGCTGCATACTCACGAGCAACAGGAGTCCCCCCACCAAGAACAACAAGCCGCCCAACAGATATCGGTGCGACGTCGTCATGCTCACACCCTAGTTCGACATCGCTCGTATGCGGGTCGGCGGATTCAAGCGGTCATCGCAACAGGACAGATCTGATGATCTCATTCGGGGTCTGAAACTCGAGCCGCTTGCGGGGCCGGTCGTTGAGCTC
>NZ_JBHJWS010000003.1:231003-939205 GCF_042266945.1 Microbacterium sp. NPDC056057 | reverse complement strand
CGCGACGGCGACCACAAGCCGTACGCGAAGCGCGACGGCGACCACAAGCCGTACGCGAAGCGCGACGGCGACCACAAGCCGTACGCGAAGCGCGATGGCGACCGTCCCTACGAGAAGCGCGACGGCGACCGTCCCTACGCGAAGCGTGATGGTGACCGGAAGCCGTACGAGAAGCGCGACGGCGACCGTCCCTACGCGAAGCGTGATGGTGACCGGAAGCCGTACGAGAAGCGCGACGGCGACCGTCCGTACGAGCGCTCTGCGCGCCCGACGCGCGGGGGAGCGAACCGCCCCGACCGCGCCGTCCGCGAGGGCGAGATCCGTGCCGTCCGCGCTCGACACGACGACCCGGTGATCCCCGAGGATGTCACCGGCCGCGACCTGCCGCCGGCTGCACGCAACGAACTGAAGACCCTCAGCAAGGAGAACGCCGAGGAGGTCGCGCGTCACCTCGTGATGGCGTCGCACCTGATCGACGAGGACCCGGCGCTGGCGCACCAGCACGCACTCTCGGCATCCCGGCGCGCCGGCCGCATCGCCGTGGTCCGCGAGACGCTCGCCATCACCGCCTATGCGACCGGTGACTTCGCGCTCGCCCTGCGCGAACTGCGCACCTACCGGCGGATCTCGGGTCGCGACGACCAGATCGCCCTGATGGTCGACAGCGAGCGCGGCGTCGGACGTGCCGATCGCGCGCTCGAGGTCGGTCGCGCCGTCGACCGCGCCACGCTCGAGACGCCGGTGCGCGTCGAGCTGGCGATCGCGATGTCGGGCGCCCGTCTCGACCTCGGCGAGCCTGAGCGTGCGCTGCAGGAACTCGACATCCCCGAACTCGATCCCGATCGCGCGTTCGAGTGGAGCCCCGGGCTGTTCGCCGCCCGCGCCGCGGTGCTCGAGGAGCTCGGCCGCACGGACGAGGCCGCGCAGTGGCAGCGTCGTGCGGTGATCGCGGCAGACGCGATCGACGCGGCATCCGGTCTGGGCGACCTTGAGACCGTCTTCGTCGAGGAGGTCATCGAAGAGGAGCTCGAGGACGAGGTTGAGGACGAGTCCGAGGACGCGGCCGAGACCGAGCCCGAGCCCGAGTCCGAGTCCGAGTCCGACTCCGTCGATGAGCCCGAGTCCGCCGCCACGGCGCAGGAGGAGATCTCGGTCGCCGACGAGGTCGCCGAGATCCTCGTGGAGGCGGGGGTCGAGGACGCACCCGGCGACGCCGAGGCCGACCGCTGATGGCGCTGTTCGGGCGGCGGGCTGCGACGCCCGCCCCGCTGGACGGCGTCGACGTCGTGCTGGCCGACCTCGACGGAGTCGTCTATGCCGGTGCCGGCGCCCTGCCGCACGCGGTCGACAGCCTCAACCGTGCCCGAGACGGTCGCTCACTCGCGTACATCACGAACAATGCTGCGCGCACGGATGCCTCGGTCGCGGCGCATCTGAGCGAGCTCGGGCTCGCGACGACGCCGCGTGACGTCGTCACCAGCCCGCAGGCCGCGATGCGGCTGCTCGCGGAGAAGATCGCCCCCGGCTCCACGGTCCTCGTCGTCGGAGGCGATGGCCTCGTCGTCGAGGTCGAGAAGGCCGGGTTCGTCGTGACGCGCAGCGCCGACGACGGGCCATCGGCCGTCGTACAGGGGTTCGCGCCCGAGGTCGGCTGGACTCAGCTGGCTGAGGCGGCGTTCGCCCTCAAGACGCCCGAGGAAGACGGCGGCATCCCGTGGGTGGCGACGAACACGGACTGGACGATCCCGCAGTCCCGTGGCATCGCGCCCGGCAACGGCACGCTGGTCTCTGCGGTGCACACCGCCGTCGGCCGGCTCGCGACCGTCGCCGGCAAGCCCGAGGTGCCGATCTTCGAGGAGGCCGTCGCGCGGTTCGAGGCGCAGCATCCGTTGTTCCTGGGTGACCGTCTCGATACCGACATCCTCGGCGCCAACCGTGCCGGCATCCCGTCCGCCCTGGTGCTCACGGGCGTGGATCGTCCGAAGCACGTGCTGGCGGCGCCCGAGAACTCGCGTCCGACGTACATCCTGGGGGACCTCCGCGAGCTCCACGAGCCGTACCCCGAAGTGCAGGTGAAGGACGGAGTCGCCACGGTGCGAGACGCTCGTGTCGCGATCGACGGCGCCGACATCCGGATCCTGAGCGAGGGCGCGCCAGTCGACCTCGTCCGCGCGGGTGCGGCGGCGATCTGGTCGACCGGACGCGCGATCTTCGGCTTCCGCGTGCCCGAGCGCCTCTACGCGGATCCGTTCCACCGCCCCTGATCCTCGCCGCGGAAAAGCGGGGACTGTCGGGCGACCCCCGTATTCTGGGGGGCATGGATCCAGTCGACGCGCATCAGGACGAGCACGGCGATCTGCTGTCGACCCTCGAGGTGATCGAGGCGCAGCCGCTGGCCACGCGTGCCGAGGCGTACGACACGCTGCACGACACGCTCGCCCGTCGCCTCGAGGCGACCCCCGGCACCCCGTCATGACGAGCCGCCTCGACGCCGCTCTCGCCGCCCGGGGTCTCGCGCGCTCACGCACCCACGCCGCGACGCTCATCGTCGAAGGGCTCGTGACGGTCGACGGCAGGCCCGTGGTGAAGGCCTCGGCTCCCGTCGCCGACGAGAGCCTGATCGAGGTGGCGGTTTCCGATCACTACGTCAGCCGTGCGGCGCACAAGCTCATCGCCGGCCTCGACTCCTTCGAGGTCGATGTCCGTGGCCGCGTCGCGCTCGACATGGGCGCATCCACCGGCGGCTTCACCCAGGTGCTGCGCGAGCGCGGCGCCGCGCCGGTGATCGCCGTGGATGTCGGTCACGGGCAGCTCGCGGCATCCGTCGCCGCCGATCCCGGCGTGGTCGCGGTCGAAGGGTTCAACGTCCGCTACATGACCCCCGACTCGCTCGCCGAGGCGAGCGGCGTCTCCGAGGCGCCCTCAGTGATCACCGGCGACCTGTCCTTCATCTCGCTCACCCATGTTCTTTCTGCGGCGCGGGCGGTCGCAGCATCCGATGCCGATCTGGTGCTCCTGATCAAGCCGCAGTTCGAAGTCGGACGCACGGCGGTCAAGGGAGGCCTCGTGACCAACCCCGTGCTGCGCGCCGACGCGGTCGCGCGCGTGCTGTGGGCGGCGTGGGACGCGGGCCTCGGCACGTGCGGGTTCGTCTCCTCCCCGATCGCGGGGACCCACGGCAATTCCGAGTTCATCGCGCACCTCGCGCCGGGGCGGGGGAGCAATCCGACAGAATGGTTGAGCACTGTGAACCGACTGGCGGGGAGCCGATGAACGACGCCGACACCGAGGCCCAGCGCAGCATCCTCGTGGTGGCGCACGCCCACCGCGCCGACACGGTGGCTGCCGCAGAGCGGGTCGTCGCCGCGCTGCGCGCCGCCGGCGCCCGTCCCGTCCTCGCCCTCGACGACGGCGACGGCGAAGACCTCGTGCAGGCAGGCCCGACGCTGGCCGACGTCGCGGTGCTGGGCATCGATGTGCCGGTGACCGAGATCGAGCTCGCGATCGTCCTCGGTGGCGACGGAACGATTCTGCGGGCCGCCGAACTCGTCCGCGACGGCAGTGCGCCGGTCCTCGGCATCAACATGGGCCACGTCGGCTTCCTCGCCGAGATCGAGCGCGACGACATGGATGAAGCCGTCCGCCGCGTCATCGCGCGCGAGTACGAGGTCGAGGACCGTATGGCGCTCCAGGTGCGGGTGAAAGACACCGGCGACTCCGTCATCTACGAGACGTGGGCGCTCAACGAAGCGACCGTCGAGAAGGCGAGCCGTGAGCGCCTGCTCGAGGTCGTCGTCGAGATCGACGGCCGGCCGCTGTCGACGTTCGGCTGCGACGGCATGGTCGTCTCGACGCCCACCGGGTCGACCGCCTACAACTTCTCTGCGGGCGGGCCGGTGATCTGGCCGACCGTCGAGGCGATCGCCGTGGTGCCGCTGTCGGCCCACGCTCTCTTCGCCAAGCCCCTCGTGGTCGGCCCCGAGCACTCCGTGGCCATCGAGGTGCTCGAGCGCACCAACGGCACCGGCATCCTGTGGTGCGACGGGCGCCGGTCGCACGACCTGCCTCCGGGCGCGCGCGTCGTGGTGCGGCGATCCGATCGCCCGGTGCGTCTCGCCCGCCTGCACCCCGCCCAGTTCACCGACCGTCTCGTGCGCAAGTTCCGCCTCCCCGTCGAGGGCTGGCGCGGTCCGGCCGCCATCACGGGCGTCTTGCCGACCCAGAAGCCGGCGAACGCTGCCTCGATCGCCGCCGACGTCGATATCGACGTGGTCGGCAGCGAGGTCGCCCCGTGATCGAAGAGATGCGCCTGCGCGACCTCGGCGTGATCGCCGAGGCGACGCTGCCGATCGGTGCGGGCTTCACGGCGATCACCGGTGAGACCGGTGCCGGCAAGACGATGGTCGTGACGGGACTCGGCTTGCTGCTCGGCCAGCGCGCCGACTCCGGCGCCGTGCGCGCGGGCGCCGCCCAGGCCACGGTAGACGGCGTGTGGATCGTCCCCGAGGACGGATCGGTCGCCGCGCGCGTGCGCGAGGCAGGTGGCGATGTCGAGCCCATCGGCGGGGGTCGTGCCGAGCTGTACATCGGGCGGTCGATCTCGAGCGAGGGCCGTGGCCGGGCGTCCGTCGGCGGCCGCGCCGCACCGGCCGGAGTGCTCGCCGACCTCGCCGACGAGCTCGTCGTCGTGCACGGGCAGTCCGATCAGCTGCGCTTGCGATCCGCGGCCGCACAGCGTGACGCGCTGGACCGCTTCGGCGGCGAGACCGTCCACACTTCACGCGACGCGTACCGCCGGGCGTTCGAGCACTGGCGTGCGATCGACCGCGAGCTGTCGGAGCTCACCGACGACCGCGACGCGCGGGCGCGCGAGGCCGAAGACCTGCGGAACCAGCTCGCCGAGATCGAGCAGGCCGCGCCCGAATCCGGCGAGGAAGCCGAGCTGGCGACGCGCGCCGAGCGCCTGGCGAACGCCGAGGAGCTCCGGCTCGCCGCCGCGACCGCGCACGACGGGCTCTCCGGCGAGGGTGACGAACCCGATGCCGGGGCGCTGCTCGCCGAGGCGCGTCGCGCCCTCGAGCGTGTGCACGACCCCGTGCTGGCAGAGCTCGGCGGGCAGCTCGCCGACGTCGGCTACCGGGTCGCCGACATCGCCGCCGCCCTCGCGGGCTACCTCGCGGATCTCGACGAGTCCGGTCCGCACGAGCTCGCCGCAGTGGAGGAGCGCCGTGCTGTACTCGCCGGCCTGGTCCGCGCGCACGGCACCCTCGACGCCGCCATCGAGCTCCTCGACACCGGCTCCTCTCGCCTCGCCGAGCTCGACGACGACTCTGATCGCATCGACCGGCTGACGGCGGAGCGGGATGCCGCGGCATCCGTCCTCGACGAGACCGCTGCCGTGCTCACCGCGGCGCGGACCGAGGCAGCCGCGCGGCTGGGTGCCGCCGTGAGCACAGAGCTGCGCGCGCTCGCGATGCCGGACGCGCGCCTCGAGGTCGCCGTCACGACGGGCACCGAGTCCGCGTCGGGGCGCGACGACGTCGCCATCCTGCTGGCGCCGCACCCGGGCGCCGAGCCGCGGGCCGTCTCGCGCGGCGCGAGCGGCGGTGAGCTCAGCCGCGTCATGCTCGCGATCGAGGTCGTCATCGCCGCCGTCGACCCCGTCCCGACATTCGTTTTCGACGAGGTCGATGCGGGCATCGGCGGCGCCGCCGCCATCGAGGTCGGCCGGCGCCTCGCGCGCCTGTCGGAGTCGTCGCAGGTGATCGCGGTCACCCACCTCGCGCAGGTGGCGGCATTCGCGGCCAACCATCTGACGGTCGTCAAGGCGAACGACGGCTCGGTCACGGCATCCGATGTCCGTCGCCTGGACGGCGCCGACCGTGAGGCCGAGATGGCCCGTCTGCTGTCGGGCATGCCCGACTCGGACGCCGCCCTCACCCACGCTCGCGAGTTGCTCAGCCTTCGCACCGAAGTCGACTGAGCGCGGTGCCCGCGCCCGCGTGTCCTCAGCTTCTGCGAAGCTCACCGAAACACTGCCTGATAGGATAAAAGCCCGTGATGCAGACTTCTGATTCTTTCCGCGGCGACACTTCGAACGACACCACCAAGCACATCTTCGTGACCGGTGGTGTCGTTTCCTCGTTGGGCAAGGGTCTCACCGCGGCCAGCCTTGGAAATCTCCTGACTGCCCGCGGACTGCGTGTCGTGATGCAGAAGCTCGACCCGTATTTGAACGTCGATCCGGGCACGATGAACCCGTTCCAGCACGGCGAGGTCTTCGTGACCGACGACGGCGCCGAGACCGACCTCGACATCGGGCACTACGAGCGCTTCCTCGACATCGAGCTGAGCCAGGCGGCCAACGTGACCACCGGCCAGATCTACTCGCAGGTGATCGCGAAGGAGCGCCGCGGCGAGTACCTCGGCGACACCGTGCAGGTGATCCCGCACATCACCGACGAGATCAAGCGCCGCATGCGCCTTCAGGCCGACGAGACGCCCAAGCCCGACGTGATCATCACCGAGATCGGCGGCACGGTCGGCGACATCGAGTCGCAGCCGTTCATCGAGTCGGCGCGCCAGATCCGCCACGAGCTCGGCCGCAACAACGTCTTCTTCGTGCACGTCTCGCTCGTGCCGTTCATGGGCGCGTCGGGGGAGCAGAAGACCAAGCCCACTCAGCACTCCGTCGCGACACTGCGCTCGATCGGCATCCAGCCCGACGCGCTGGTGCTGCGCAGCGACCGCCCCGTCACCGAGGCGAACAAGCGCAAGATCGCGCTCATGTGCGACGTCGACGAGGGCGCGGTCGTGAACGCGGTCGACGTGCCGAGCATCTACGACATCCCGTCGATGCTCAATGAGCAGGGCCTCGACGAGTACATCGTCCGTGCGCTCGGCCTGTCGAAGGCCGCCGACGTCGACTGGTCGCGCTGGCAGCGCGTGCTGAACGCCGTGCACAACCCCAAGCACGAGGTCACCATCGGCCTGGTCGGCAAGTACATCGACCTGCCCGACGCCTACCTCTCGGTCACCGAGGCGCTCAAGGCGGGCGGGTTCGCGCAGGAGACGCACGTCAACATCCGCTGGATCCCCTCGGACGAGTGCGAGACGCCCGAGGGTGCCGCCAAGGCGCTCGGTCCGCTCGACGGCATCGTGATCCCCGGGGGCTTCGGCATCCGCGGCATCGAGGGCAAGATCGGGGCACTCAAGTTCGCGCGCGAGCAGGGCATCCCGACGCTCGGCATCTGCCTCGGTCTGCAGTGCATCGTCATCGAGTACGCCCGTCATGTCGCCGGCATCGAGGATGCCTCGTCGAGCGAATTCGACCCCGACACGCAGCATCCCGTCATCGCCACCATGGAGGAGCAGGTCGACATCCTCGACCACGGCGACCTGGGCGGCACGATGCGTCTCGGCCTGTACCCGGCCGACCTCGCGGAGGGCTCGATCGCGGCCGAGGTGTACGGCGCGGAGCGCGCGTCGGAGCGCCACCGCCACCGCTACGAGGTGAACAACCGCTACCGCGACCAGATCGCCGAGGCCGGTCTCATCTTCTCGGGCATCAACCCCGACCTGAACCTCGTCGAGTACGTCGAGCTGCCGCGCGATGTGCACCCGTACTACATCGCGACGCAGGCGCACCCTGAGCTGCGCTCGCGTCCGACGAACGCCAACCCGCTGTTCCGCGGTCTCGTCGGCGCGGCGCTCGAGCGGCACCGCTCGAGCGAGCTGTTCGAGGTCGAGAACGACTGACGTGGCGGAGGAACTCCTCGCCGACGAGCCGGTCGACGCCACCATCCTCGACAGCGACCTGGTCTACGAGGGCCGGGTGTGGGACGTGCGCAGCGACACCGTGGCGTACGGCGACGGGCAGATCGTGCGCCAGTACGTCGATCATCCCGGCGCGGCCGCGGTCGTGGCGGTGGACGACGAGGGGCGGGTACTGCTGATCCAGCAGTACCGGCACCCGATCCGCCACCGCGACTGGGAGATCCCGGCCGGCCTGCTCGACATGGCCGGCGAGACGCCGCTCGAGACCGCCCGACGCGAGCTCGCCGAGGAGGTCGACCTCGTCGCCTCGTCGTGGGAGCCGCTGGTGAGCATCTTCACCACGCCCGGCGGGAACGACGAGATCGTCCACCTGTTCCTCGCTCGCGGGCTCACCCCCGCGAGGGAGGTGCACGTGCGGGAGGACGAGGAGGCCGACATCCGCCTCGAGTGGCTGCCACTCGCCGACGCCGTCGCGGGGATCCTCGCGGGGCGGCTGCGCAACGGCATCCTCGCGGTGGGCCTGCTCGCCGCGGCCGAGTATCTCCGCCGGGCCGACGCCGAGGGAGCCTGACAAACCCTCCGGAGTTCGCCGGCCGGCCGGCCGGACGTGAGACGCTCGTGACAGGAGGCGCCTGACATGCAGATCGCTCGAGCGATGGACTCGTACCTGCGCCACGTCGCGATCGAGCGCGGCCTGTCGGAGAACACCGTCGCGGCATACCGGCGCGACCTCGCCGGCTACGCCGACTGGCTGCGCGAACAGCACATCGACGAGACCGCCGCGGTCACCTCGGTGACTCTGGCGAGCTTCATCGCCGACCGCGCCGCCGCCCGGCCGCCCATGGCCGCATCGTCGCTGGCGCGGCTGCAGTCCTCGGTGCGGGGGTTCCATCGCTTCCTCGCCCGTGAGGGGATCGAGCCGGCCGACCCGTCGTCGAATCTGCGCCCGCCGAAGCAGCCGCGACGGCTGCCCAAGGCGCTCACGATCGAGCAGGTGGAGAGCCTGTTGGATGCCTCGGGGCCCGCGCCGGCGACCGAGGCCGACGCGTCCGGCAGCGGGGGAGCAGCGGCGGGCGATCTGCTCGGCATGCGCGACCGCGCGCTGCTCGAGCTGCTGTACGCCACCGGTGCGCGCGTGTCGGAGATCGTGCAGCTCGACGTCGACGATGCGGCGCACGGCGACGTGCTCCGCGTGCGGGGCAAGGGATCGAAGGAGCGCATCGTGCCGGTGGGTTCGTACGCGCGCGCGGCCGTCGACGCCTACCTGACCCGCGCGCGGCCCGAGCTCTCCCACCGCGGGCGTTCGACGCCGAAGCTCTTCCTCGGCGCGCGCGGAGCGCCGCTGTCACGGCAGAGCGCGTGGCTGATCATCCAGTCGGCAGCCGAACGCGCCCACCTCACCGCGCACGTGTCGCCCCACACCCTGCGGCACTCGTTCGCGACCCACCTCCTGCAGGGCGGCGCCGACGTCCGCGTCGTCCAGGAGCTGCTGGGTCACGCCTCCGTCGCGACGACTCAGATCTACACCTACGTGTCGGTCGATGCGCTCCGCGACGTGTACGCCACGTCGCATCCGCGCGCCCGCTGACGTCGGGCGCCGGTTCCGACGAATCCGCACCTGGACAGCGATTTTGCACGGCCGAAAGCCGTGCGGGCCTGATGCCCCGGGGCGGAGAATGGCCGCATGACCGACGTCGCCGCGCCTGCGGCCTCTGAAGTACCCGAGGTCGAGGCATCCGTCCGTCCCGCAGCCTGCCCGCCGACGGCGCTGGCGGTGTTCTGGATCGTCGCGGGGCTCGCCGGCTGGGTCGTGTCGTTCCTGCTCTACCTCGAGTACATCGGGCAGCTCGCGGGAACGGCACCGCTCATCTCGTGCCAGGTGAGCCCGATCGTCACGTGCGGCCCCAACCTTCTGTCGCCCGGTGGCAACCTGCTCGGGTTCAGCAACTCGATCATCGGGATCGTGCTGTTCCTCGGCCCCATCTACGCCGGCGTGAGCGCCCTGGCCGCTCCGGGCGGGCTGCGCCGGTGGTACTGGCGCGTCTATTCGCTGTTCCTGTTGGGCGCGGTGGCCTTCGTCCACGTCCTCGCGTGGCGCAGCGTCTTCGAGTACGGCTCGCTGTGCCCGTGGTGCATGGTGGTGTGGGTCGTGACGATCCCGCTGTTCTGGTTCACGCTGGGGTGGACGCTCCGCGACGGGGTGTGGGGCGGGATGCCTCGCCTCGGCGCCGCC
This sequence comes from Microbacterium sp. NPDC056057, assembly GCF_042266945.1. Classification (NCBI taxonomy): domain Bacteria; kingdom Bacillati; phylum Actinomycetota; class Actinomycetes; order Micrococcales; family Microbacteriaceae; genus Microbacterium; species Microbacterium sp. NPDC056057. Next base: position 929,196 of record NZ_JBHJWS010000003.1, on the reverse strand, counting down.
CTCCTGACCTGGGCTCCGCTGATCACGGTGCTGGACTACGCGCTGATCGCGATCGCCGCGCAGGTGCGTCTCGACGTGCTCGGCTCGCTCTGACGGCGGCCCGAGCCGCGCCGTTGCGCGGCCCCGCCCGCCGCGCCGCAGGCGTTCCGGGGCGCGGCGTGACTAGAATCGGTGGACACGAAGCACGTAGGCGGGAGCATTGGTGGCGGGCAAGGCACAGGCGGCGACGAAGGCCGCCACGGGGGACACTCCGATCGGTCCCACCGGTCGTCCCTATCAGGGCTTCCCCACCCCGCCGAAGCTCGACGGCCACGGCCCCGCCCGCATCATCGCGCTGTGCAACCAGAAGGGCGGCGTCGGCAAGACGACGACCACCATCAATCTCGCGGCCGCCCTCGCCGGTTACGGCCGTAAAGTGCTCGCGGTCGACTTCGACCCGCAGGGCGCGCTGTCGGCGGGTCTCGGCATCCAGACCCACGAGATCCCCACGATCTACGACCTGCTGCTCGACGGCAAGCGCGACCCGCACGAGGTCATCGTGCACACGCGCGTCGACAACCTCGACGTGATCCCGGCGAACATCGACCTCTCGGCGGCCGAGGTGCACCTCGTCAACGAGGTCGCGCGCGAGCAGACCCTGTCGCGGGCGCTGCGCAAGCTCACGGGCGACTACGACGTGATCCTCATCGACTGCCAGCCGTCGCTGGGCCTCCTGACGGTCAACGCCCTCACCGCGAGCCACGGTGTCGTCATCCCGCTCGAGTGCGAGTTCTTCGCCCTGCGCGGCGTCGCGATGCTCATCGAGACGATCGACAAGGTGCGCGACCGTCTCAACCCCACCATCACGCTCGATGGCGTGCTCGCCACGATGTACGACGCGCGCACGCTCCACTCGCGCGAGGTGCTCGAGCGCGTGGTCGACGCCTTCGGCGACGACGTCCTCGAGACCGTGATCGGCCGCACCGTCAAGTTCCCGGATGCCTCCGTCTCGGGCATGCCGATCACCGAGTTCGCGCCGGAGCACGCCGCCGCGCAGGCCTACCTGCGGCTGGCGCGGGAGCTGGTCGCCCGTGGCGCCGTCGCCTGACGCCTCGACAGGCTCAGCGACCGGGGAAGGCCCCGCGACCGGGGAGGGGTTCCGGGTCGCGCTCTCCAACTTCGACGGACCGTTCGACCTCCTGCTCACCCTGATCTCGAAGCACGAGCTCGACATCACCGAGGTGTCGCTGTCGCTCGTGACCAACGAGTTCATCGCGTACCTCCGCGAGCTGGGTCCGGGCGAAGAGCTGGACGAGGCATCCGAGTTCCTCGTCGTCGCCGCCACACTGCTCGACATGAAGGTCGCGGGACTGCTGCCGCAGGGCGAACTCGTCGACGCCGAGTCGGTCGCGCTGCTCGAGGCGCGGGATCTGCTGTTCGCGCGACTGCTCCAGTACCGCGCGTTCAAGGAGGTGTCGTCGTGGTTCGAGCGGTGCCTGCGCCGTGAGGCGGTGCGTCACACGCGCTCCGTGCGCCTCGACGAGAAGTACCGCAACGCCGTACCGGAGCTCGTGTGGTCGCTCAGCGCCGACGACTTCGCCGCGCTGGCGCTCCTGGCGATGACGCCGAAGGAGATTCCGCGCATCGGGTTCGACCACCTTCACGCGCCGCTGGTGAGCATCCGCGAGCAGGCCGCGATCGTCGTCACCCTGCTGCGCGACGCCGGATCGCTGACCTTCCGCGAGCTCATCGCGGGCGTCGGCCAGCCGGGTGTGGTGGTCGCCCGGTTCCTCTCGGTGCTGGAGCTGTACCGCCACGCCGCCCTGTCCTTCGAACAGCTCGAGCCGCTCGGCGAGCTGACCCTCCGCTGGAGCGCTCAGCGCTGGAGCGACGAGAACCTCGCCACCCTGGGAGCCGACTATGACCGATGATGCTTCGACCGAGGGCCCGCCCGTGGTGACGGTGACCGATGTGGCGCGGCGGCTGGAGGCGATCCTGCTGATCGTCGAGGAGCCGCAGAGTCTTGTGAGCCTCGCGGCCGCCGTCGGCGCACCGGTGCCCGCGGTGCGTCAGGCGATCGAGACCCTCGTCGACGACTACGACGGCAAGTCCGGCAGTCCTGTGCGCGGGTTCGAACTCCGCGAGGTCGGCGGCGGCTGGCGTCTCTATGTGCGCGAGGAGCTCGACGACCTCGTCAGTGAGTACGTCGGCGGGCAGGCGCCGTCGCGCCTCTCGCAGGCGGCGCTGGAGACCCTCGCGGTCATCGCCTACAAGCAGCCGGTGACGCGGAGCCAGGTCGCGTCCATCCGTGCCGTCAACGTCGACTCGGTCGTCCGCACGCTGCTCGCGCGCGGGCTCATCACCGAGCTCTTCGCGGATGCCGAGACCGGCGCGATCAACTACGGCACCACCGATGCGCTGCTCGTGCACCTGGGCATCAATTCACTGGACGAACTGCCGCACATCTCGCCGCTGCTGGACGGCGCGGACGAAGTCGGCGACAACCTGGACGAAGGAGTGCGTCGATGACCGGCGGAGCGGAATCGACCGAAGGGGTGCGCCTGCAGAAGGCCCTCGCGAACGCGGGAGTCGCGTCGCGGCGCGTCGCCGAGCAGCTCATCGTCGAGGGGCGCGTGCGCGTGAACGGCGCGGTGGTCACCGAGCTCGGCTCGCGCGTCGACCCTGAGAACGACCTCGTCGACGTCGACGGCACGGCCGTCCAGTTCGACCAGTCCAAGCGGTACGTCATGCTCAACAAGCCCACGGGCGTGGTGAGCTCGATGAAGGACGATCGCGGCCGCCCGGACCTCCGCCGCTTCACGAAGGACTGGGACGAGCGCCTGTACAACGTGGGGCGATTGGATGCTGAGACCAGCGGCCTGCTCGTGCTCACGAACGACGGCGAGCTCGCGCACGTGCTCGCGCACCCGTCGTTCGGCGTCACCAAGGTCTACATCGCCAAGGTCGACGGCCGCGCGACGCCGCAGACCATCCAGCAGCTCCTGCGCGGCGTCGACCTGGAGGACGGCCCGATCTCCGCCGACAAGGCGCGGCTGCTGTCGTCCTCGACCGAGGGCGGTGGCTCGCTCGTCGAGCTCACGCTCCATTCGGGGCGCAACCGCATCGTGCGCCGCATGATGGCCGAGGTCGGGTATCCGGTCGTCGAACTCGTGCGCCGGCAGTTCGGGCCGCTCCACCTGGGAACGCTGCCAGCCGGGCGCGCCCGGGAGTTGACTAAAGTGGAGCGGGGCGCTCTGCTGACTCTTTCGCGCCAAGCCGCAGGTCAACAGGAGGACTAAGTGACAGCGACCTCCCTTGCTCCGCGCGTGCAGGGCACGGTGCGCATCGTCGGCGCCGGGCTCCTCGGCGCGAGCATCGGCCACGCGCTCAGCGCGCGCGGGATCGATGTCGCGCTGGACGACACGTCCCCCTCTCAGCTGCGCCTCGCGATCGACTACGGCGCCGGCCGCCGTGCGGCCGATGACGACGCTCCGTCGCTCGTCGTCGTGGCGGTGCCGCCCGATGTCACGGCCGACGTGATCCAGCGGGAGCTCGAGCGCCACCCGCAGGCGGTGGTGACGGACGTCGCGAGCGTCAAACTCGAGCCGCTGCGCACCCTGCGGGAGCGCGGCGTGGACCTCACGCACTACATCGGGTCGCACCCGCTGGCCGGACGCGAGCGCGGGGGAGCGATCTCCGCCCGCGCCGACATCTTCGTCGGGCGCCCGTGGGTGGTCTGCCGCGACGAGGAGACCCCGTCGGCGGATCTCGCCCTCGTCGAGGGCCTCGCTCTCGACCTCGGAGCGACGCCGATCGAGATGACCCCCGAAGACCACGACCGCGGCGTCGCGCTCGTCTCGCACGTGCCCCAGCTGGTCGCCAGCCTGCTCGCCGGGCGCTTCGTCGATGCGCCCGACGGCTCGCTGCGGCTCGCGGGCCAGGGCGTGCGCGACACGACCCGGATCGCGGCATCGGCTCCCGAGCTCTGGGTGCAGATCCTCGGCGCGAACGCGGCACCCGTCGTCGACGTGCTCGACCTGATCGCGGCCGACCTCACCGCCGTGGCCGACGCCCTGCGCGAGCCCGACGCTCCGGGTGCGCGCCGTGCTGTCGCGGACACGATCCGTCGCGGCAACGACGGTGTCGAGCGCCTGCCCGGCAAGCACGGCCAGAACCGCCGCTTCGAGCAGGTCGTCGTGATGGTCGACGACACCCCCGGCCAGCTCGGACGCCTTTTCGGCGAGCTCGGCGACCTCGACGTGAACGTGGAAGACCTGCGCCTGGAGCATTCGCCTGGCGCCCAGTTCGGCCTCGCCGAGATCAGTGTCGTCCCCAGCGCCGTGCGCCGGGCGATCGACGGTCTCGAATCGCGCGGCTGGAAGATAGCGAGCACCACCAATGACTGACCCCGCGATCACAAAACCGGGCCCCGATCCCGTCGTCGTCGCGATCGACGGCCCCGCTGGAAGCGGCAAGTCCAGCGTGTCGAAGCAGGTCGCCCGCCGTCTCGGCTACGGCTACCTCGACACCGGAGCGGCCTACCGCGCCCTGGCGTGGCACGCCCTCGAGCGCGGCATCGACACGTCGGACGCAGCATCCGTCCTCGACGTCTCGGGCGACTTCGACTACGCGATCTCGCTCGATCCCGACGCCTACTGGGTGCGCGTGGGGCAGGCCGATGTGACCGACGCGATCCGCGAGCCCCGTGTGTCGGACGCCGTCAGTGGTGTCGCACGCGTGCCCGCGGTGCGGCAGTCGGTGAACGCGCTGTTCCGCGCGCTCGTCGCCCGCTCCGATCGCCCGGGCGTCGTCGTCGAAGGGCGCGACATCACGACGGTCGTCGCCCCCGACGCCCCCGTGCGCATCCTCCTCACAGCCGCGCCGGAGATCCGCGCCGCGCGCCGCAGCGCCGAACTGGCGACGCAGGATGCCGCGACCGTCGCCGCCGCACTCCACCAGCGCGACGCCTCCGACTCGGCCGTCGTCGACTTCCTCACCGCCGCACCCGGCGTCGAGGTCGTCGACTCGACCCCTCTCGATTTCGACCAGACCGTGGACGCCGTGCTCGGCGTGATTCAGGCCGCGCTCAGCGCGCCGGCGGTCGACCCACAGCAGACAGGAGCCTGAGATGGCCGCTGATGACAACCCCGACTTCGACGAGTTCGAGGTCGGCGACGACAACCTCGCCGAGAACCTCGCGGACCTCGACGACGAGCTCGCCGAGCAGCGGGCCGTCGCCCTGCGCGTCGGCCTCGACGACTACGACCTGGACGACGAGGACGCGGCGCTGCTCGCGGGCATCGTCCGCGGCGAGGACGGCATCGAGTTCCTGCCGGCGCTTCCGGTCGTCGCGATCGTGGGTCGCCCGAACGTCGGCAAGTCCGCGCTGGTGAACCGCATCCTCGGCCGTCGCGAGGCCGTCGTCGAGGACACCCCCGGTGTCACGCGCGACCGCGTCACGTACAAGGCCGAGTGGATGGACCGCCGCTTCACGCTCGTCGACACCGGCGGGTGGGAGCCTGACGCCCGTGGCATCGACCGCTCGGTCGCCGCGCAGGCCGAGGTCGCGATCGACCTGTCGGACGTCGTGCTGTTCGTCGTCGACGCGATGGTCGGCGCGACCGCCACCGACGAGCACGTCGTGCGCCTGCTGCGCAAGGCGAACAAGCCCGTCTTCCTGGTCGCCAACAAGATCGACGACGCCCGCCAGGAGCCGGAGGCCGCGGCGCTCTGGAACCTCGGCCTCGACCAGCCGTGGCCGGTCTCGGCCATCCACGGTCGCGGTGTCGCCGACCTCCTCGACGAGGTCGTGAAGGTCATGCCCGACGTGTCGGCGGTGGCCAAGGCCGAGATCGGCGGCCCGCGCCGCGTCGCGATCCTCGGCCGCCCGAACGTCGGCAAGTCGTCGCTGCTCAACAAGGCCGCGGGCGAGGAGCGCGTCGTCGTCAACGAGCTCGCCGGCACCACGCGCGACCCCGTCGACGAGGTCGTCGAACTCGGCGGCAAGCTGTGGCGATTCGTCGACACCGCCGGCATCCGCCGTCGCGTGCACCTGCAGCAGGGCGCCGACTTCTACGCCTCGCTGCGCACGTCGGCGGCGCTCGAGAAGGCCGAGGTCGCGATCGTCGTGATCGACGTGACCCAGCCGATCAGCGTGCAGGACCTCAACATCATCGACCTCGTCCTCGAGTCGGGTCGTGCGCTCGTCATCGCCTACAACAAGTGGGACCGCCTCAACGACGACGACATGGACGGCCAGGACCGCCGCCGCTACCTCGAGCGCGAGATCGAGCAGGACCTCGCCCACGTCCAGTGGGCGCCCCGCGTGAACATCTCGGCCCGCACCGGCCGCCACCTCGACAAGCTCGTGCCGGCGCTCGAGACGGCCCTCGAGTCGTGGGATCAGCGCATCCCGACGGGCAAGTTCAACGCGTTCCTCACCGAGCTGATCGCCGAGCACCCGCACCCGCTGCGTGGTGGAAAGCAGCCGCGCATCCTGTTCGGCACGCAGGCTTCGACCCGCCCGCCGACCTTCGTGCTGTTCACGACCGGCTTCCTCGACCCGGGCTATCGCCGCTTCATCCAGCGGCGCCTGCGCGAGCTGTACGGCTTCGAGGGCTCGCCGATCGTGATCAACATGCGCGTGCGCGAGCGTCGCCAGCGCTGACGGACTTCGGAATGGCGGATGCCTCGGGCCGAGGCATCCGTCATTCCTTCATGCGTGCTCGCCGTGACGGTAGAGCGCAGGGCGGACCATCGCGGTCGCGTCGGGCTCGGCGAAGCCGAACTGCCGGTAGAGGCCGTGTGCGTCGCCGGTGAACAGCGTCCAGCGCATGTCGGCGCCGGGGCCGTCGTCGATCATGAGGCGGATCAGGCGCTTGCCGAGTCCGTGCCCGCGGTGCGCGTCGACGACGAAGACATCGGCGAGGTACGCGAAACCGACTCCGTCCGAGACGGCGCGCGCGAAGCCCACCAGCTCGCCGGTCGGGCGGTGATAGGCGGCGACCACCCGCCAGGCGTTGTCGAGCTGCGTCTCGACCTGCTCGCGGGTGCGCCAGCCTCCCCAGTACGCCTCGGTCGAAAGCCACGCCCACACGGCATCTCGCTGGATGCGGGCCGGGTCGTCGTCGAGTTCGTAGTCCATGCACCCCATTGTGGCGAGTCTCCCGGTGACGGCGGCGGGGCCGATTCGGCGTTGGCGGCCCGCTCGTGTGACAGGCTGGCTGGGTGACGATCGAGCCTCCCGCCTTCGGTGAGCACCGGCGTCCGCACGGACCCCGCGACCCCGGGGACGCGTGGGTCGTGGCGCCGACGGGGGAGCGGTACTGGGGCCGGTTCGGGGCCGCAGGCCTCCTGGCGGTCGACGCGGAGCGCGGCGTGCTGCTGCAGCACCGTGTCTCGTGGAGCCACTTCGGGGACACCTGGGCACTGCCCGGTGGCGCGCGCCACGAGGGCGAGTCGGCCTGCGACGGCGCGCTGCGCGAAGCCGCCGAAGAGGCCGGCGTGCCGGATGCTGCGGTGCAGCCCCGCGTGCTCAGCGTCTTCGATCTCGGCTACTGGAGCTACACCACCGTCGTGGGCGACGTGGTGGTGCCGTTCGAGCCCACCATCAGCGACCCCGAGAGCCGCGAGCTCGCCTGGGTGCCCGTCGACGAGGTCACCCGGTACCCGCTGCACCCCGGCTTCGCGGCCTCGTGGGAGAAGCTGCGCGGCCTGCTCAGCGTGCGGCCGGTCGTCATCGTCGACATCGCGAACGTCATGGGGTCGGTGCCCGACGGCTGGTGGCGCGACCGGCCGGGTGCGGCTTCCCGCCTGATCGCGCGGATCGCCGACCGCGCCGTGCACGGTGTGCCGGCGTCCGCGTTGGGGCTGCCCGAGCAGACCTGGTACCCCGAGTGGACCGCGGTCGTCGAGGGGCAGGCGCGCGGGGTGGACGGTGCCACGGGTGTCGAGGTGGCGCGGGCCGAGGCATCCGGTGACGACACCATCGTCGCGTCGGCGCAGCGAGCCGTCGCCGCGGGCCGTGTGGTGGCGGTGGTCACGAGCGACCGTGGGCTCGCCGAGCGGGTGATGGATGCCGGAGCCGCCGTCCGCGGCGTACGCTGGCTGCTGGACCTGCTCGACGCCTGACGCGAGCCACGCGCTCGCCGCGCCGCGGCACCTGCGGTATCGCGGCCGGTCGCGAGGATGCGGTATCTCCGCGGCTGCTCGGAGGCTCTCACATGACGTCAGGGCCGGGACGCCGGAGACGGAGCGCTTCGGACCCTGCGTGGATGCACCATCGGCCCTGGCGCGGAGGGACGGGACGTGCCATGGGCGGTGCCGGTATCAGGAAGTCGAAGCCGGGAGTCGTCGGCGATTGCGGTCGCGCGGCGCTCGCCGTGACCTTGGTGCTCCTGCTGTCCGGATGTGCGGCGGACGTCGCCGACTCGGGACCGGAGCCGACCGCCGTGCCGTCGTCGCAGCCGACGACGGACGGCGGCGATGGGGGAGACGGGGAGGCGAGCCTGGCTCCGAACCGTCGGCGGAGCCCACACAAGGGGGCGGTCAGGTCGGGCCGGGCTCCCCGACACCGGTGCCGACGTCGGAGCCGGGGGAGCCGGCAGGCCCCGACGATGCGGTCGCGCGCTTCCAGGAACGATGCGAGGAGGGCGTCGAGGAGTGGCGCGAGGGGAAGGTGGACTACCCCAGCGAGCTCTCCGTGCCCGTGGACGGCGCGGTGAACTACAACGCCGCCCTCGACGTCCGTTCCGAGCCGCTGCCGGCCGACGAGGTCATCGACGTCGGCGACGGGGCCGCGGCGAGCGAGGAAGTTCTGGTGAAGTGCACCGTAGCGGCCAGACTGACCGCCGTAGGCGATGCGCTGAGCGTGGCGGATGAGCCGACCGAGTCGGTCGGGGGATGGATCGTGCAGGAGTTCAGCCCGAAGGGAGTCGTCGAGTGGTCCTGGACGGTCACCGCTCTGGAGCCGGTCGACCAGCAGCTGCGCCTCGAGCTGCGACCCGCGATCGTCGTGGAAGACGCCGCAGGGGATCCGGGCTATGCGAGTCGCAACCTCGCGTCGTTCACGACCGATGTGACTGTCGAGGCCTCGCTGCTGCACCGCACCGCGTACTGGTTCGAGGTGAACTGGCCGCTCATCGTGATCATCGCGACCGCGGTCGGCGCAGGGACCCTCGCCGTCGTGACGTGGTGGCGCAAGATCCGGCCGCGACGCAAGGCCGGTGTGCGGACCGACGTGGGAGCGACATGATCTCCTCCAGCGACCTCGACGCCGGCCGAGCGGCGGTGGCCGAGCAGCGTTGGGCCGATGCGCGCGAGCTGCTCGCCCGCGTGGAAGCGCGTGATGGCCTCGCGGCTTCCGATCTGGAGCTCCTGGCGACCACTGCGCTCCTCCGTGGTGAGCCACGGGCCTGCATCGACGCGCTTTCTGGTGCCTACTCGGCGCACCTCAGCGCCGGAGACACTGCGGGCGCTGCGCGCTCGGCTGGATGGCTCGCCCTCGACCTCATCGAACAGGGGGACTTCACCAACAGCGTCCTCTGGGCGGCGCGCGCGATGCGGATCGTCGGCGCGATGCCCGAGCCCGGCGCACTGGCCGGATTCGTGCGGATGGCTCCCGCCGTCGGTCAGCTCGGCAGCGGCAACACCGCTGAGGCCGTGCACGCGTTCGAGGAGATCCTCGCGATCGCTGAGCACGAAGGCGACCGCGAACTCGCGACGTTCGCCAGACTCGGGCTGGGCAAGTCGCTGGTCGAGTCCGATGCAGCGGCCGAGGGATTCGTATGCCTCGATCAGGCGATGGCCGCGATCGCGGCCGGCGACGTCGCCCCTCTGCCGACCGGCGTCATCCTCTGCGGTGCGATCTCCGATGCGGTTCTGGCTTTCGATCTCGAGCGTGCGACCGCCTGGACGGGCCTGCTCAAGCTGTGGTGCAGCGAACAGCCCCAGCTCATCGCGTTCAGCGGACAGTGTTGCGCGATCGACGCCGGACTCCTGCTGGTCCGTGGCGCCTGGTCCGAGGCATCCACCGCGGTCGAGCTCGCTCTGGCACGGTTTCGGGCAGGTGACTACCGAGCGATCTGGGGTGCGCCGTACCAGCACGGGGAGCTGTCGCGACTGCGCGGAGCGTTTCACTCCGCCGAGGAGTCGTATCGACGCGCCGGCGAATCAGGATGGGAGCCGCAGCCGGGTCTCTCGCTGCTCCACCTCGCCCTCGGCCGCACGCGGCGCGCACAGGACGAGATCCGACGAAGCGCGGCGGGCGCCGACCCGATCACCCGCCGCTTCCTGCTGCCGGCGGTCGTCGAGATCGAAATCGCGGCAGGAGATCACGAAGCTGCTCGTCGTGCTGTCGAGGAGCTGCGTGACGCGCGCAAGGCAGTTCCGACGCCGCTGCTCGATGCCGCCGCCTCGGGCGCGCACGCGCGGGTGCTGCTCGCGGAGGGACGGATGGCGGACGCGCTGGAGACGGCGTGCGCCGCGATACGAGCGTGGGACGCCGTCAGCGCGCCATACGAAGGTGCGCGGGCCCGCGTTCTCGCGGGACGCGCTCTGCGCGCCGTCGGCAAGGGGGAGGAGGCGCAGGTGCAGTTCGATGCGGCCCGCGCGGTCTTCCTCTCACTCGGGGCGGAACCCGCACTGGCCGAGCTCGCCGCTGTGATGGGGAGCCGTCGCGCCGGGGCGCTCACTACTCGCGAACTGGAGGTGTTGCGGCTCGTGTCGACCGGCCTCACCAATCGAGGGATCGGCGAACGGCTCTCCCTGAGCGAGAAGACGGTCGCGCGCCACCTCGCCAACATCTTCGGCAAGCTCGGCATCACGTCCCGAGCGGCTGCCACGGCCTACGCGTACGAGAACGGCCTGGTCTGAGAGGGCGCCGAATCTACACAGAATTACCCACGTGCAGCGTCCGTCGAAGATGCGCTCTTCGGCCGACGCGGCACAGGGGCGCCCGCGCCTACCGTATGGCCATGGACATCCCGCTGATCGCCGGCACGGCCTCGACCGTCGTGTTCGCGGTCAGCAACCTGCCGATGCTCGGCAAGGCGCTGCGCACACGTGATGTCTCGTCGTACAGCCTGCCGAGCATCGCGATGATCAACGCGGCGAATGCGGTCTACTCGCTCTACGTGTTCAGTCTTCCTCCGGGCCCGATCTGGGCGCTGCACACCTTCTACGTGATCTCGTGCGCGATCATGCTGGTGCTGTGCCTCGCGCAACGGCGCGCGACGACACGCCGCCAGGCGCTCGACGACACCGTTCCTGCGGATGGGCTCGTCAGTGATCGTCGCGGCCGCGCAGGCGATCGATCTCGCGGCGCTCGCGTTTGGTGGGGCGGCCTGCGCCTCGGTCGCGCTGCGCCATGATCGGCGTGGGATCGCGCGGGGGAGTGCGATCCTCCATGGCGGTGGCGACAAGGGGGGCGCCGACGCGCTTCGAGATCGGCTGACGCACGACGAGCATGCGATCGAACCCGTCGATCCGCACCCGCACCTCGTCCCCGGGCTTCACCGCCTGCGCCGCCTTCGCCCGTTCTCCGCCCACGCGCACGTGCCCGGCGCGGCAGGCCGTCGTCGCGGCCGAGCGGGTCTTGTAGATCCGCACGGCCCAGAGCCAGGCGTCGACGCGCACGGACTTGCCCGGGGTCGCAGCATCCATCAGGGGATCACCGCCGGTGTCGGCGCCGTCTGCCGCGCCCGCACGCTCACCAGTACGCCCGCTGCGATGAGCCCCTGGCCGAGGCAGTAGGTGAGCATGACGAGCGGGCTCGTCCAGTCGGGCATGGCGTCGGGCGTGAAGAGGCGGAACGCCAGCACCGAGTCCGACGCGAGGAAGAACACCCCGCCCCACACGATGAGCGGATGGCAGCGCGACGCCGCGAACGCCGTACCGCCGAGCACCAGTCCGTAGATCGCCACCGCGATGGCGAGCCCGCCGAGGTGGGGCCACAGCACGGCGAGGAGCACCACCCACCACACGGCGTACACGGCGGCCCAGAGGGGGACGCGGCGCACGGCGAGCCGCTGCCAGAACAGCCAGATGTAGCAGAGGTGCGCGAGGCCGAAGAAGAGCAGCATCATCGGCACGGTCGGCAGCCACGGGACGAAAGTGCCGGCGCCGTCGCCGAGCCACGAGAGGACGATCGCGACGACCAGCAGAGTGTGGGTGGGCGTCCAGCGGGAGCCCCACGCACCCCACACGACCGCGAGCCCGAGAAGGGGCATCAGGGCCAGCTTGGTGGGCGCGGCGACGGCGTCGGAGCCGACCGCGAGCGCCGAAACATGCACGATCGATACCGCGATGTACGGCACGAACCCGATCCAGAGCCGACGCATGATCCTCCTCGATACGCAGGGCAACCATAATCGTCGCATGACCGATGTGCTGGCTCGGATGGGCCTCGTCCGGATGTCCGCACGCGATACCGGTGCGTCGCACCGCGTGTCGACGCCGCTGGAGCTGCTGTTCGACCTCGTCTTCGTCGTCGCGGTGTCGCAGGCGTCGCAGAACCTGCACCACCTCATCAGCGAGGACCACGTCGGCCAGGGCGTGCTCGCCTACCTGATGGTGTTCTTCGCCATCTGGTGGGCGTGGATGAACTTCACGTGGTTCGCCTCGGCGTTCGACACCGACGACTGGCTCTACCGCGTGCTCACCATCGTCCAGATGGGCGGCGTGCTCGTACTCGCGGCGGGCGTGCACGACGCGATGGTGGAGTTCGACTTCCTCGTGGTGACGTGGGGCTACGTCATCATGCGGTTGGCGATGGTGGCGCAGTGGCTGCGGGCCGCAGCATCCGATCCCGAATCTCGCAGCACCGCGCTGCGCATGGCTCTCGGGGTGACGGTGGTGCAGGTGCTGTGGGTCGCCCGCATCTACCTGCTGGACGACGTCGCCCAGTTCTGGACGTTCTTCGTCCTCGTCGTGCTCGAGCTGCTGGTGCCGGTGTGGGGCGAGGCGTCGGGGCGCACGGCATGGCACCCGCACCACATCGCCGAACGGTACGGGCTGTTCACGCTCCTGCTGCTCGGCGAGAGCCTGCTCGCCTCGGCGAATGCGATCATCGACGCACTCGGCGAGGGGGAGCACGTCCCGGAGCTCGTGACGCTCGCGATCTCGGGCATCGTCGTCACCGCCGGCATCTGGTGGGTCTACTTCTCGCGCGAGCAGCAGCATCGGCTGGAAGGCAGGAAGTCGGCCTTCCGCTTCGGGTACCTGCACTACGTGATCTTCGCGGCCGTCGGTGCCGTGTCGGCCGGCGTGGAGGTCGAGATCGACGAGATCACCGGCCACACCGAGATCTCGCCCGAGATCGCCGGCCTCGCCCTGACGCTGCCGATCGCGATCGTGGTGGCGGCGTCGTGGTTCGTGCTGCTGCGGGCGTCGCTGACGCGCTGGGCGTCGGCGGCCGTGCTCACCGGCGCGGTGCTGATCGCGCTAGCGGGTCTGCTGCCGTCGGGGGAGTACGTCGTCGCTGCGGCGCTCCTGGTGGGCGTCGTCGTCGTGCTAGAGGTCGATCGGGTGCGTCGAGAGCCGACGCCGGTGCACTGACGTCTCGGACTCACCCCGCGAGGTCGAGCGACACGATCGCGAGGTGCGGCTTCGGCCGTGCCACCTCGCGGAACCCGGCCTCTTCGAACGTCGACAGCACGCCGTGGAACAGGTCGTTGGCGGGGATCTTCTTTCCGGCGTCGGGGTCGAGCGGGTATGCCTCGATCACGCGGGCCCCGCTCGTGCGTGCGTAATCGATCGCCGCGTCGAGGAGCTTCGCGTTGAGACCCTGGTTGCGGTGGTCCTTGCGCACGACGAAACAGCTCACCGACCACACGGAGGCGTCGTCCCAGGGCTCCTGCGACGCGTCCGTGAAGTTGCGCGTGCGACCGATCCGCACCTGCTTCGTGCGCGGCCCGATCCGCACCCAGCCGGCCGCTTCGCCGTCGACGTACGCGATGAGAGCGGGAGGGGGACCGGCGTCGATCTCGTCGCGCAGGAGACCTTCGCGCTGCTCCTGCGAGGTCTTCTGCCACTCGGCGTTCGTGATCATCCACCACTGGCACTGGCAGCCGCGTCCGTCACCACCGCCGCTCAGCGCGTGCTGCGCGTCGTCGAAGCGATCTGCGGTGGCCGGTTCGATGGTGATGTTCGCCATGTCGCGACGCTATTGCGCCCCACCGACATGGGCAAGCGATCGACGGATGCCACGCCCGGGCGTCCCTCGGTTCGCGAGGCGTCCGCGCAGCGGGTAGGATGGGGGAGTTGTCCACGCGCAAGCGGGGGCTAACGGGATGTGGCGCAGCTTGGTAGCGCACCTGACTGGGGGTCAGGGGGTCGCAGGTTCAAATCCTGTCATCCCGACCAATCAATCGAAAGGACCGGCGAGAGCCGGTCCTTTCTTCGTTTCCTCCATCGCGCGCGAGCCGTGAGGAAGTCGGATGCCCCTTCTACGCTCAACGCATGGCGAGGGATCGCAGCTACACCGACGAGCAGCTTGGCTACGCGGTGGCACATTCGAGATCGTGGCGAGGAACCCTTCTCGCGCTGGGACTCGTCGCGACCTCAGGAAGCGCAATGCGATCGGTTCGGGCGCACGCGGATCGGCTCGGCCTCGGGTACGACCACTTCTCGATTCCGCGGGGGTTTTCCGATGATCGGCTTCGCGCGGCCGTGGCGGCTGCAGCGGATTGGGATGATGTCGCCAAGGAATTGTGTCTGGAAGATGCATCTGCGCTCGTGACTGCGAGAGGGCATGCCGCGCGACTCGGCCTCGACACGGACCACTTGAGCAGAACGCCTATCGCAGTGCGGCCAAACCCAAAGCCGGATCTCAGTAACCTTGCCCGCGCGGGCTCGCTCCTAGCGGCGGGCTGGTGCACCATGTGCGGTTGGGAAGTGTCTTGGCCCTTGGAACCGTGTCGGTACGACCTTGTCGTCTCGGGAGCCAAAGAATTCCGTCGGGTCCAGGTGAAGACGACGACCACACGAGCAAACGGGTCGTGGAAGGTCTACTTGTCGACCGCTCATGGCGGTCGGAGGACTTATAGCACCGACGAGATCGACGAATTCTTCATCATTGACGGGGAGTTGGACTACTACGTGATCCCCGTGGCCGACGTCGGTGGGCTACACGCTGTTCATCTCTCCGCATATGCCGACTACAGATTGAGCACGCGAACCTGATTCGTGGTGCCATGAGAAATCTCGCCGCGCCGCGGTCTCCTACGAGCGGATCGAGCGTCGCCGCCTCGCGTACGCGGCCATCGCTGCGCCCACGAGGAGCAGGAGCCCTGCGGCCAGGAGCGCGGCGGACGAGTCCGCACCGGTCGGCGGCAGACCTCCGGTGGCGGGCGGAGTCGACGCCGGGGGCGTCGGTGGAGGCGTCGTGACCGGCGCCGCCGCGACGACCACGACGATCGTCAGCGCCTCCCCGGTACCGCCGTCCTTGTCGGTCGACGTCAGGGACGCCGTGTACGTGCCGGCCGCTGCATAGGTGTGCGTGACCGGCGGATCCGCCGGGCCGACGACCGTCAGGACCGGCGAGCCGTCGCCCCAGTCGACGGTGTACGTGAAGTCCGCGGCCATGTCGGCGGACGACGGGTCGTCCGCCCCGACCTTGATCGTGAACGGTGTTCCGGCTGTCGCGGTCAGGTTGCCGGTCACGACGGTGTCCGGCGCCGTGTTGACGACGGTCAGGCTGGTGGTGGAGGTGCTCTGCTGCGAACCGAGCGTCACTCGAAGGGCGATGGTGTGGCTCGACGGGCCGTCGTCGATGCCCAGCGCCTCGAGCTGATCCCACGTCAGTGTGGGCGTCAGGCCGCTCGCGTCGCTGTAGTCGCCGTCCGCGTCGAGGTCCCACTCGTATGTGGCTCCGGGGCTGGACCCGGTGCCGTCCAGGGCCAGGCTCTCTCCCTCGGCCACCGAGTACGGTCCGCCCGCCACCGAGACCGCGGGGGTCAGCACGCCCTGGTCCAGGTTGCCGCTGCTGGTGGCGTACGCCGCCGTTCCGGAGTAGGTCGCGGTGAGGGGATGCGTGCCGGCCGGCAACGCGCTGGTGGTGAGCGTCGCTGTGCCGTTCGCGTCGAGCGCGACGGCGCCGCCGAGCGGGCTGCCGGCGTCGGCGAACGAGATCGTTCCGGCGGTGACGGGCGATCCGCCGGCGGTCACCGTCGCGGTGAACGTCACGGCTTGGCCGACGAGCGAGGGGTTCAGGCTGGATGTGAGGGAAGTACTCGTCGAAGCGAGACCGACCACCTGATCGACGCTCGCGCTGCTCGTGGCGTACGCCGGCGTTCCCGAGTAGGTCGCGGTGAGGGCATGCGTGCCTACACCGAGCGCGCTCGTGGTGAACGTCGCCATCCCGTTGGCGTCGACGGGGACGCTCGAAGCGAGCGGCGTGGCTCCGTCGGCGAACGAGACGGTCCCGCCGGTGACGGGCGAGCCGCCGGACGTGACGGTCGCGGTGAACGTCACGGAGTCGCCGAAGAAGGAGGGGTTCACGCTCGAGGTGAGCGCCGTCGTGGTGGCGCTCGCGGTCGTGACAGTAAGGCACCACCCGCCGCTGATCGACCCGGCGTCGCCGCCCGCGTCGTCCACCACCCACAGGCTCCAGACGCCGTTCCCGTTGCCGCCGTTGAACGTCGCCAGGGTGGTCGCCGCGCTGATGGCCGGAGCGGGCGCGGGGAACGCAGCATCCGTCCCCTCTGTGTCGAGGTCGGTCGGTCGGAACGTGCCCGAGACGAGTGGTGCAGGCACCGAACCGGCGGCGGCGTCGTCGAAGACCGCGTTCGCGCCGCTCACGGGTGTGGTGCCACCGGCGTCGCTCATCAGCAGGAGGTTCGTCGACGGCGTGGGGCCGGACAGCATGACGTCGAGGTCGATCGGAGCGGTGTGCGAGATCCCGTTGAGGGTCGCGGTGACCTTCGTGACCGGACCGGCGAGCCCTGACACGGTGATGTTCGAAGGATAGGGAGCGGATGCTCCTTCCTGAGGAACCGTCAACGCCCCCGGGTTGCAGAAGGTGTTCCCGGTCACGACGGTCGTGTTGTCGACCCGCTGCGACACCGATCCGTTGCTCCCCAGGAATCCGGTGCTCCCCGCGTACGTCGCGACGATCGCGTGGGTGCCCTCGGCGAGGGCGCTGGTGGTGATGGTCGCCTGTCCCGAGGCGTTGAGTGCGACGGGGGCGCCGAGGGCGGCGTTGTCCGCCGTGAACGCGACGCTCCCCGTCGTCACCGGGTTGCCCCCGGCGGTGACCGTCGCGGTGAAGGTCACCGGGTCGCCGGTCTTCGACGGCGTGCCCGACGTGGTCACCGCGGTCGTCGTCGCCACCGCGGCCTGCTCGGTCGTGATGACGAGGCTCCATCCGCCTGCCATCGTTCCCAGATCTCCCGACGTGTCGTCGACGATGAACAGCTGCCAGGTGCCGTTGGGGGCGATGCCGGTGAACGCTCCCGCAAGAGTCGTCTGCGCGGATGGTGCGGGCGCGGGCGCAGGGAAGGCGTCTCCGCTGCCGTTGTTGCTCGAACGATATGAACCGGTCGGGACGCTGCCGCTCGGCACGACGTCAGCGGCGGAATCGTCGAAAGTGAGGGTCGCGTTGGTCGACGTCGTGAGCGTGTTCGGCGCGCCGACGTCCGACATCACGACCAGGTTCTGCCCGGTGGGCGCGACGACCAGCGCGTCCACGTCGTTGAGCGCCCCGTGCGTGAGGCCGTGGAAGACCACCTGAACCTTCGTGACGAGCCCCGCCAACCCCGACACCGTGATGTTCGACGGATACGGGTTCGCGGGACCGGTCTGGTTCGCCGATCCCGCCGCGGGAATCGCGATCGACGCCGTGTTGCTGAACGTCGTCGGTCCGTCCGCGTGCGCCAGCGACGGCGCGGCGACGGCGCCGAGCAGCGCAAGAGCGATGGAGACGGATGCTGCGATCCCACGTCGCGGGAACCGTGAGCGTGAGGTCTCGCCTCGCCGCGGCTCACGTCTGGCCATGCTCTGCACCCCTTCGTCGGGATCCGGTGCGCTGGACCGCCGTTGGGGGCGAGGGTCACGGACACAGGGCTTGACGGCACCCTATGACCGGCGTGGTCCGCTTGTACAGGTCCGGCCCAGACTCGATTGGAGTGGAGCCGAGGCGTCAGCCCGCGTGCGTCAGCACGCGCACCGCGCTGTTCTCCCGCACGCCGGGCGTCGACTCATCGATGTTGACCACGATGGGCTGGTGCTCGAGCACCTCTTCGCGCTCGTACTGCGCGTACGACATCACGATGACGACGTCGCCGGTGTGGACGAGGCGCGCCGCGGCGCCGTTGATCTGCATCACGCCGGTGCCGCGCTCGCCGGCGATCGCGTACGTCTCGAAGCGCGCGCCGTTGTTCACGTCGACGACGTGCACCTGCTCGTGCTCGACGATGTCGGCGAGGTCCAGCAGATCGGCGTCGATCGTGATCGAGCCGACGTAGTTCAGGTCGCTGCCGGTGACGGTGGCGCGGTGGATCTTGGACTTGAGCAGGGTGCGACGCAAGAGAAACTCCGGGGGATAGTGGATCGAGTCCAATAATAAGGTCGCCCCTGACCCGAATCGTGGTCCTGTGCACGCCCCAGGTAGTCTGGACGGGATGGGGAACACTCGTGCCGAGGCGGCATATCTGCGGGCTCTCGCGGCGTTCCGAACCCCCACCCTCGACCTGCTCCACGGTCGCTATGCGCCCTTCGTGGTCGCGGCTCTCTCGATCGTGTTCACGGTCGATCGCCCGTCCGTCGAGATCTCCGATGCGCACGCCGAGGTCGCCGAGATCCTCGACGAGCTTCGCGCCGCGGGCTACGACGAGGGCGATCGCACGCTCCCGGTCGGCACGGCCCGCGAGATCTGCCGCTATTGGGTGCGGGTCGGATGGCTCGTGCCGCAGATCGACGGCGACACCGAGGTGTACCGCCTGACCGCGCACGCGGTGGGCGCGCTCGAGATCACGGGACGCACGGCCGGCGGCCGGACGCGCGTCTCGAACTCGCGTGTCCGCACGCTGCTGGAGGCGGTCGAGCGCCTCTCCGATCACGCCGAGACGGATCCCGCCGTCCGGATGGCCCGCCTCATCAAGGAGCGTGACGCGCTCGACGCCGAGATCGCCCGCCTCGAGCTCGGCCAGTCCGAGCCGATCGACGACGAGCAGCTCCTCGAAGAGGCAGAGAACGTGCTGCACCTGGCGCGCGAGCTCCCGGCGGACTTCACTCGGGTGGCCGAATCCATCAAGGCCATGCAGCGCGACGTCGTCGCCGACCTGCGTCGTGACGTCCGCCCGACCGGCGAGGTGCTGCGCGAGTACCTTCAGCGCGGGCAGCACGTCATGCAGTCCACCGTCGAGGGGCGCGCCTTCGCGGGCGCGCTGCGTCTCATCGGCGATCCGGAACGCATCGACAGCCTCACCGAGCAGCTGCACACGCTGCTCGCGCAGCCGTTCACGCGTCTCATGGACGGCGAGCAGCGCAAGGAGCTGGATGCCATCGGCCGCCGGGTCGAGCTCGGCGTCGAGGAGGTGCTCACCGCGCAGCGCCGCGCCTCCCGCGTCATCACCGGTCAGGTTCGCACCCACGACCCGATCCGCGACCGTCAGGTCGACGATCTGCTCCGCGACGTCATGTCGGGTCTGCAGACGTGGACCCGCAGCTCGTCCTCCGATGCGTCGGTCGAGCCCCTGCGCAGCCTCCCCATGGCCGACATCGGCCATCTGCGACAGTCGGTGAGCGACATCCGTCCTCCCGGCGCGCCCGCTCCGCTCACCGCCACGGACGAGGACGCGGAATTCACGGATGCTGACACCCGCGCGTGGGGAGGACCCCGGTACGCCGAGCTCGAGGCCTATGTCGCCGGCCTCGGCGACGAGTTCGACCTGGGCGACGCGTTCCAGGGGGCCGATGACGAGGCCCGACGGCCGGTGGACCTCGTGGGCCTCCTCGAGATCGCCCACCGCAACGGCATGAGCGAACACGGCGGGGTGTCCGTCGTCGAAGCCCTGCGCCCCGATGGGACGACGCGCCGGTTCGCGTTCGGATCCGTGACCGCCCGCACCGCGAAGGAGCACGACGATGACTGAGACCGCCACGCAGGCCGATCTCGAGGCCGGCGATCTCGATGCCACCGACATCGCCGTGGAGGATGCCGCCGCGAGCGACGCGTTCATCGCACCCGCGGCGATGGAGGACGACCTCGACGAGCTCTTCCCCGGCGACCGCGGCGTGCTCGACCCTTCGGTGCGGCGCGTGTTCGTGCACGTCCTGCAGCGGCGGTTCCTCCTGGCAGACCGCAACCGCGACGAGTGGACGGTGCTGCTCGACAACCAGCAGCTGATCGAGTCGCGCCTCAACGATCTCTTCGTGCGCCTCGTGGTCGACCACGACCGCGGCGTCGCCTACAAGCAGCAGGTGCGCTCCGACGAGCTCGAGATGCCGATCCTGCTCCGAGACGCCCCGTACACGCGCTCCGAGACGCTCGTGCTCGTGCACCTGCGCACCGTCTATCAGCGCGAGTCGGCCGCGGGTGAACCGGCGGCCCGCGTCGACATCGAGGACGTCGAGCAGACGGTCATGAGCTACTTCGTGGACGCCGACGGCGACACCGCTCGCCGGCAGCGCTCGATCCGCAAGGCCATGGACCGGCTCGCGCGCGACGGGATCGTCGACGAGGAGACCACCGGCCGGTTCCGCATCAGCCCGCTCGTCGAGATCGTGCTGAGCGCCGAGAAGCTGCGGGAGCTGCGGGACTGGCTGCGCACGCAGTCTGATCCGGCGCGCGCGGAAGGCGCAGCATCCGTCGCCGCCGTCGATGTGTTCGACGAGGCCGACGAAGACGACGAAGACGACCTCGAGGAGACCGCGCTGTGACGATGCTCGACACGCTGTTCGGGCTGATCCCGGCGGCATCGCGCGGGCAGCAGTGGCTCGCCGAGGATCTGCAGCTCGTCAACTGGGGTGGCTACGACGGCGCGCACCGCGTGCGGTTCTCGCCTGAGGCGACCCTGCTGTGCGGCGGGTCGGGCTCGGGCAAGTCGACGCTCATGGACGCGTACATCGCGCTCATGATGCCCCACACGACGCCGTTCAACGGCGCGTCCAACGGGGGAGTGACGGGGCGTCCGCGCGGCGACGAGCAGCGCAACATCCTCTCCTACGGACGCGGCAAGCTCGACGAGTCGCGCACCGAGGAGGGCACGAAGATGCGCGTGCTCCGCGGCGACGGCGAAGACACGTGGACCGCCGTCGCGATGACGTGGGTCGACCACGACGGGTCCCGCTTCACGGCGGTGCGCGCGTGGTACATCCCGGCCGGCGCTCGCGTGCTCGAAGACACCGTGCGCGTCCGCGCGACGACGGACCGGGCGTTCGATCTCAGCTCGCTCCAGGAGGCCGCGGCGCTGCGCCTCTCCGACCTCTCGATCCGCAACGCCGGACTCGACCCCGTCGGAACAGATCGCGAGTTCTCGGCGCGACTGCACGCCGTGCTCGGGATCGGCGCCGCGGGCGCGGGAGGCAAGGCGATGAGCCTGCTCGCCCGCATCCAGGCCGGCCAGCAGATCACGACGGTGGACGACCTGTACAAGCGTCTCGTGCTCGAAGAGCCCGAGACGATGACCACTGCCGACGCCGTCGTCGCGCACTTCGACGGCCTCGAGAGCACGCGCACGCGCATGCTGACGGCGCGCCAGCAGGTGAGCGCGCTCGAGCCCATCCGCGAGCTGCGCGAGAAGATCGCGGTGGCGCTCGAGCGCGTGCGGCTCATCGACGAGGTCGGCGAGTTCTCCGACCCGGCATCGCTGGCGACGCTCTGGCGCGCCGATCGGCGACTGGGCATGCTGCGCGAGGTCGAGACCGAGCTGCGCGACCGCAAGAATGCGGCCGACACCACGCTTCGCGAGAAGCGGGCGCTGGCCGACGCCGCCGAGGCGGAGCGCGACGGGCTCGTCGAGGTGCTGCGGCTCTCGGGCGGCGATCGCCTCGAGACCGCACAGCGGGAACTGCGCGAAGTCGAGCGGCGGCTGACCGCGACGCAAAGCCGGCGCGTGGGGTTCGATGCAGACCTGCGTGCGATCGGCGAGGACGCGGCCTCGCAGGCCGAGTTCGCGGAGCTGATGCACCGCGCCCGCGAGAGCCTCGCCGACCGCGATGCGAAGGGTGGGGTGCGGGCCGCGTACGCCGAGGCGATCTCGGCGGAGAAGTCCGCGGCCCGCGAGATCGCGGAGCTGGAGGCCGAGGTGCGGCGGGCGACCGGGCTGCAGGGCAACATCCCGCGGGCGCTGCACGAATCGCGCGAGCTCGTGGCGCGCGCGGCCGGCATCGAGGTCGAGGACCTGCCCTTCGTCGGCGAGCTCGTCGAGGTGCGCACGGAGTTCGAGCCGTGGCGCGAGGCCTTCAACCTCGCGCTCGGCGGTTTCGCGACGACGCTCCTCATCGACGTGGATCATCTCGGGCGATTCCGCACGGCGATCGACGCGGTGCGCACGCCGGTGCGGCTGCGCTACGAGGGGGTTCACGCCGGACTCGACGAGGCGGACCTGCGCGACACGACCACGCTGCCCGGTCGCCTGGACTACCAGAGCACGCCGTTCACGGGCTGGCTGCAGGAGCGCCTCGCCGACCGCTTCGGCTTCGTGTGCGTCGACTCCGCCACCGGCCTGTCGCAGCACCGCATGGCGCTCACGATCACCGGTCAGATGTCGCAGGGCAGTCGTGGTGCGCACGGCGGCCACGGCCGTGAGAACGTGCTCGGGTTCTCCAACGACCGGCGGCTCGCCGACCTCGCGCGGCAGCTCGACGACGCCCGTGCGCGGCTCGAGCGCGCGGCGGAGGACCGCACGCGGGCGGATGCCGCGCTGGACGCCGTCGACGCTCGCTTCGCGGTGTACGCGAAGGTCCGCGATCTCACCTGGGAGCAGGTCGACGTCGCCGCCGTCACGGCCGAGCGGGACCGTTGGCTCGCCGTGCAGGACGACGTGACGGCATCCAATCCCGAGATCGCCCGTGTGCAGGGGCAGATCGCCGCGGCCAAGGGCAAGGCGGCGCGCCTGCGCGAAGAGATCGCGCGCACCACGGTCGAGCGCGAGCAGATCGAGTCGCAGTGGAGCGACGTCATCGACGACGTCGACGCGGACCAGACGGTGATCGACGCCGCGGAAGACGCGGGACGGATGCTGCGCCCCGAGCAGATCGCATTCCTCGACGACCGTTTCAGCCTGACCGAGACGTCGCGGCCGGCGAGCGCATCGGACGCGCTGGCCGGTTTCGTCGCCGCGCTCACGACCGCCGCGCAGCGACTGACCGAGGACCGCCGGGCTGCCGCCGACTCGCTCGAGCAGCAGCGCGACAGCGTGCGGCGGACCATGGTGAGCTTCCTCGAGCGCTGGCCGAACCCGAACCTGCTGCCCGACCCGGACGCGTCCGTCGACGACTTCGAGCGCATCCTGGAGGCGCTCAGGACGAGTGGGCTGCATGAGCTCGAGGCCGAGTGGCGCGACAGCCTGCTGAAGCTGTCGGGCAACGACCTCACCAACCTGGATTCGACGTTGAGCCGGTCGATCCGTGAGATCCGCGATCGCATCGAGCCGATCAACGAGATCATGCAGGACCTGCCGTTCTACGACGACGACCACCGCCTGCAGATCACGACGCGCGAGAACCAGTCGGAGGCGCGCCGCCGCTTCCGTCGCGAACTGCGCGAGGTGCGTGCGCTCATCGAGGCGGCGTCGTCCGACGAGGAGCGCGAGCAGGTCTACCGGCGGATGTCGAAGCTGATCGGCCACATGCGCCGCTCGGCTCCCGACTTCGGCGACCTGATCGACGTGCGCAACCATGTGCGCGTCAGCGCCGAGCGCGTCGACGCCGCGAACAAGCAGCATGTCGCGCTCTACGACCACATCGGCGAGAAGTCCGGCGGTGAGTCGCAGGAGCTGATCGCGTTCATCGTGGGCGCCGCCCTGCGCTATCAGCTCGGTGATGCCGGTGCGGTGCGTCCGCGCTATGCCCCGGTGTTCATGGATGAGGCGCTGATCAAGGCCGACGCGCACTTCACCAAGCGCGCGATCGGCGCGTGGCGCGGCCTCGGCTTCCAGCTCGTGATCGGTGCGCCGAACGACAAGTACAGCGCCATCGAGCCGCACGTCGATGTCGAGTACGACATCCTCAAGGACACCCGCGGCCGCTCGTGGGCGAAGCCCAAGGTCGGCCTGCGCGGCTGACGTCTACGATCGCGCGCCGCCCGACTCCCACGCCTCTCGCGTGAGGAACGCGAGCTGCCCCGACTTGCCGGGCAGCTCGACCTGCGGGCCGAGCGCGAACCCGAACAGGCGGGCGCGCGCGACGGCGCGGTCGTTGCCGACGTCGGGCTCGATCACGATGCGGTCCACGGCCGGCCGGGAGAAGAGGAAACCGGCGATCACGTGCGCCACGCGGGTGGTGAAGCCGCGCACGGGCGCGCCGCGGTCGCCGAGGAGGAAATGGATGCCGACATCCCCGGGCTGCGCGGCATACACCGCGCCGAGCGGGTCGTTCTCGGTCTCGTACGTCTGCAGCAGCACAATCGGCAAGCCGTCGCGCCGGATGAGGAACGCGTGGTGGGTCGAGAGGCGGTCGACGTACGCGTAGAGGTCGCTCAGCTCCTGAGCCGTCAGTTCGCCCAGGCCCCAGAACCGAGCGGTGGGGGCCGTGACCCAGCGGTGGATCACGGCAAGGTCGGCGACGGGGTCGAGCGCGGCGATCTCCACGCGGCCGAGCACCGGATCGTCGGTTGTGTGCACGACGGTGCCGGCGGGTCCGCTCAGGAGGCGATCGGTGGTGAGGTTGGTCATGAGGTTCCTGTCGGGGCGTCGGGACGGAGGCGGGCCCAGTCGGTCGCGACCCGCGCGGGTCGGACCTCGGACCACCCCGCGAGCTGGTCGGCGAAGTGCGGCGAGGCGGGGTCTCCCGCGGCGCCGAACGGCACGCTCCAGAGGCTGTTCTCGCGGTCGGCGAGATCCCATGCCCAGCGCGCGACCGAGCCGCGCCACGACCGGTCGGTGAGACCCGGGGTCGAGCCGGTACACCGCACCGCGTCGCCGTCGCCTGACAGCGGCACGTCGAGGTGCGCGCCCGGATCGGTCGCGCCCGGCACGTCGCCGAGCACGTGCACCGGAAGAAGGCGATGCGTCGCGCCCCATTCGGCCGCGTCGGCGGCGTCGTCGAGCGCTGCGGCCGCCAACGCGTCCACGTCGTCACGCAACGCCGGGTGCGCGAGCAGCCGAGCCAGCGCGGCGGCGACCTGGCCGGTGACCCCGAGCCACGGGTCGAAGACCGCACCGAAGCCGTGCGGCGCGTGCAGTGCCGCCAGCGCAGGGTGTGCGGCCACTCGTCTCACGAGGGCGGCTCGCCATGCCGCGAACATGCCGCCCGCGACGGATGCTGCGTCCATCCGTCCGTCCCACTCCAGGAGCGCGTCCCGCACCGCGGTAGCCGGCGGCGGCAAAGCCCCGCGCGGTACGAACGGGAGCAGCGCGGTCGCCGAGCCGCTCACCGTGTCGCCCCACACGGGCGCGAACTCGTCCACCGATCCGGGTCGCAGCTCCTCGAGGAGGAGGGCGATGCGATCGGCCCGATGCGGGGACGAGTACGCCCATCCGAGGTCGATCGCCGCATGCCGGGGCCGCTCGTTGGCATCCACCTCCACGTCGGTCACCTCGAGTGGGCGCGCGCCCGTTCGATCCGGCACCGGCTCCACCGACTCGGCGCGCAACGGCAGCCGACGCTCGGGGCGCGGCCGGTCGGGCGTCACGCCCACCGTCGCGGCGAGTACGGTGCCCGAGCGGTCCGCGGCGAGCACGCGGTTCACGGGGTCCACCCATCGCCCGAAGGCCGCCATGACATCGGACGCGGACCGCGCTCGCAGCAAGCCGAGCAGCGCGCCGGCCCCGAGGTCGGCGTTCGTGCGCGCGGGCATGCGCACGCTCCACCCGATGAACTCGTCGCCGTCCGCCCGGAGCTGGGTCACGACCATGCCCCGCTCCGTCTCGATCGCCTCGATCTCGACCGGGTCGCCGCCGCGCACGCGGATAACTGAGCGCTCGACGTCGACGCCGCGCCAGCCGTCCGGCCCCAGTGCCTCGTAGCCGGCGCGCACGCGCCGCAACCGTTCTCGGAACACGTCCACGCTGTGCGCCATCGCGTTCGTCACGCCCCACGCGGCGTCGCCGCTGTGTCCGAAGTGCGGGGCCCCGGGCACGCCCGGGAACGCAAGGCCGACGACGTCGAACTCGTCGCACGCCAGCCGCACCTGCTGGTAGACGCCCGGCAACTCGAAGATGCGGTGCGGGTCACCCGCCAGCAGCGGCATCCCGCTCGCGGTCCGCGAGCCGTGCAGCGCCCACGCGTTGCTGCCCGACGTCGGCAGCGTCTCGTCGCCGCCGTCGCCGTACCCCGCGAACGCGTCGACCCAGGCGTCGCCGAGCGTCGCGGCGACGTGCTCGCGCCACAGCATCACAGGGAACGTCGAGAAGAGCGCGTGCGCGACGTGCAGGACCCCGAGCGGGTCGTGATCCTCCCAGGGCTCCAGCGGTCGCGCGTCGCCGAACAGCATGTCGAGCGCCCCGAACTCGGTCGCCCCCGCGCCCACGTCGGCCATGCCACGCCGTACCCCCGCCGCATAGCGGGCGACGAACGCGCGGGTCTCAGCATCCGTCCCCTTCAGCGCCCGGCGCGCGGTGTCGTCGAGCCGCGCGCGCCGCGCGAAGGCGTCCCACGCCACGCCCGCCTCGCCGATCAGCTCCGAAAGTCGCCCGGCCGCACGCAGCCGATCGACCTCGATCTGCCAGCCGCGGTCGCGCGCCGTCACCTCTCCCTGCGCCTCGGCGAGGTCGCCCACGTCCGTCGCGCGGATGTGGGGGATGCCGAGGGCGTCGCGATAGACCTCTGCCATCGCGTCAGACTCCCACAGGCTCCCGCGACGAGGTCGACCCGACGCGCGAGCGCGCGACAGGGTTCGCCAGCGTCCCCGCGTACATCAGCGACGCCGACTGGTTCGCGAGGTCCACCATCTGCAGCGTGTTGCGCAGCTGCAGGCGGTTCAGGCACGAGTGCGCGAACGCGTCGGCGCGCAGATCCACGCGGGAGTCGAGAGACGGATGCTGCGCCTCGTGCTCGTCGATGATCTCGGCGGCGATCCGCCAGAACCCGCTCTCGGGCAGCGTTCCGTCGGCATGGAGGATGCCGGCGAGGTGGCGCAGCACGCCGTCGAACACGTCGGTGAAGATCGCGAGCGCCTTCTCCTCGTCGTCGACCGGCGAGATGACGCGACGCACGTCCTGCGGCACGGCTCGGTCGGCGAGCAGCGCGACCTCCTCGCCGATGTCCTTCATGAACACGCCGGTCGGCACATGGTCTTCGAGAATGAGGATGAGGTTCTCGCCGTGCGGCATGAACGCGAGATCGTGCGCGAGCAGGCAGTGTACGAGCGGGCGCAGGTAAGCCCGCAGGTACGCGCGCACCCACGTCGTCGCCTCGACCCCCGACGCCCGCACCAGCGCGGTGGCGTACGAGCGCCCGCTCGCGTCGCGGTGCAGCAGCGACGCCATGGTCGCGAGCCGCTCGCCCGGCGCGATGAGCGGCACGGGGCTCTCGCGCCAGAGCGCCGCGAGCATCTTGCGGTGCGCCGACGGCGCCGGCGTGCGATGGTACGCGTCGCCGGTGTACCCGATCGACGCCCGCTCGCGCAGCACGCGGAAGCCCGATTCCCGCAGTGTGGCGTCACCGGCGACGAGCTCGGCGACCCAGTCGTTGATGGCGGGCGTCACGCGCATGTAGGCGGGCGACAGCCCGCGCAGGAACCCCATGTTCTGCACCGCCAGCGCCGTCTTGACGTAGTGGCGCTCGGGGTGCGTCGCGTTGAACATCGTGCGCACCGACTGCTGCGCGCGGTACTCGTCGTCGCTCTCGCCGATCAGCACGAGATCGCGGCGCGCGATGTCGGGCGCGAACGTGATCGCGATGCGGTTCTCCCACTGCCACGGGTGCACCGGCAGCAGGTGGTAGTCGGCGGGGTCCTCGCCGAGCGCGGTCAGCCGCTCGGCGAACCGCGCGTGCTCGGCGGGCGAGAGCTCGCCGGAGAGGAGGGATGCCTCGTCCGGGCCGGCGCCGAGCGCCAGATGGGATTTCGACCGCCGCGCGGCGAGCCAGACCATGCGGAACGGACGACCGGCTTCGGGGGAGTAAGCGGCGTGCGCCGAGACGCCGAACCCGATGCGCCCGTTGTTGGCCACGAAACCGGGGTGCCCCTCGGTCATGGCGGACTCGATGGTCTGGAAGTCGGCCTCGAGCAGGTCGTCGGCAGAGGGTCCGCCCTGGGCGAGCTTGAACGCCGCGCTCGCCAGGGTGGACGCGATCTCTTCGAGGTAGATCGGCAGCAGCTGGTCGGACAGACCCAGGACCGGCTGCAGTTCGATGATGAGCGCCTGCGCGTCGAGGTCGGCGGGGTCGCCGGCGACGAACCGGCGCACGCTCGACTCGTCGATCACCCAGTGCTCGAGCTCGGTGCGGACCGCCTCGAACCGGTACTGCACGTCGGCGTCCGGCACGGTGATGCGCCAGCTGCCGGCGACGGCTTCGGGACACAGCAGGCGCTCGTGGCTGAATTCGGCGATCGCCTTGGCGACGAGGTGGCGCTGGGCAGCGGCGAGATGCGCGGGGGAGAGGTGGGCGGCGGGGGCGGTCATGCGGAGATCCCTGTTCGTGCGAGTGCGGGCGCCGCGACGGCGGCGAGTTCGGAGCGGGCGAAGTCGTCGCGCGCGCAGACGGAGAGGACCGCGGTCTTGGTGTGGTCTCCTTCGTGGATCGCGACGTAGCGGAGCTCGGTGAAGCCGGCGCGGAGGTTCTTGCGCCGGATGCGGTCGTTGCGGGCGTCGGGCTCGACGACGACGCGCTGGGCGCCGAGCACGTCGAAGCACCAGGTCATGACCGTGGCGAAGACGGCGTCGGTGAGGCCGTGCCGGGGTTCGCCTCCGGGCGGCGCGATGAGCACGTGCATGCCGAGATCGCCCGGAAGGGCATCATGGATGCCGCGCAGCAGCACCTGCGCCGGGTCGTACGTCTCGGCGAAGAAGGTCGGGACCCCGTCGACCAGGCCGAGCCAGGCATCCTGGCGCGGGTCCGTGACGACGCTCGCCAGGTAGTCGCGCACGGCGTCGACGTCGTGATCGCCCATGCCCCAGAACGCGGCGTGGGGGTCGGCGAGCCAGGGCTGCAGCACGGGGGCGTCGCGCTGCGGGTCGGCGGGGACGATCGAGGTCGCGAATGTCATCGGGCCGCCCCGACCGTGGCGGGAGCGTCGGCCGGAACACCGAAATCCTGGAAGGCGATGCGCCGCTCGATCGGGTAGACCTCGCGGCCGGTGATCGAGGCGAGGATCGACGAGTTGCGCCACGCGCCGAAGCCGAGGTCGGGGGCCGTGAGGCCGTGCGTGTGCTCCTCGCCGTTCTGCACGAACACGCGGCCGCGGCCGCCGTCGACGCTGTAGTCGCGCGCCACCGCGAGGCGGCCGAGCACGTCGTGGTCGAGGCGGTCGGCAATCGGCGCCAGGAAGGGCGGCGTCTGCGCGGCGTAGCCGGTGGCGAGCACGAGCGACGCGCTGTCGCGCATGTGCTCGCGGTCGACGTGCGCATGGCGCAGCCGCAGCCGGTACCGCGAACCGTCCCATTCGGCTGACGTCACCTCGGTGTCGGTCAAGAGCGTGGTCGGCACCGGGCCGTCGGCGCTCAGCCGGTAGAGGGTGTCGTAGATGTCGTCGATGAGGTCGGCCGAGATGCCCTTGTACAGGCTCCGCTGCTCGCGTCCGAGGTGCTGACGGATTCCGATCGGCAGTGCGTGGAAATGATCGGTGTACTCCGGCGACGTCATCTCGAGCGTGAGCTTCGTGTACTCCATCGGGAAGAACCGCGGCGACCGTGTGATCCAGTCGAGCCGGTAGCCGCCGTCCCGCGCGCCATCCAGCAGGTCGCGGTAGATCTCGGCGGCGGACTGGCCGCTTCCGACCACCGTGATGGAACCCGACGCCCGCAAGGCCTCGCGCTGGTCGAGGTACTCCGAACTGTGGATCACCGGGCCGTCGAGCCCGCGGAGGGGCGGCGGGATGACGGGCTGGGTTCCTACGCCGAGCACGACGTGCCGCGCGCGCAGCTCGCTCACATCACCGGTGTCGGTGCGCATGGCGCGCACGACGTAGGTGTCGTCGGCGGGGTCGTGCTCGACGGCGATCACCTCGTGGTTCCAGCGCAGGTTCGGCAGCTGAGCGGCCGCCCACCGGCAGTACGCGTCGTACTCGGTGCGCAGCGCGTAGAAGCTCTCGCGGATGTAGAACGGGTACAAGCGCCCCGTCTGCTTCAGCCAGTTCACGAACGAGAACGGCGACGTCGGGTCTGCCATCGTCACGAGGTCGGCGAGGAACGGCACCTGGATCGTGGCGCCCTCGATCATCATGCCGTGGTGCCAGCGGAACCCGTCGGCGCGGTCGAGGAACACCGCGTCGAGCCCCGTCGGCTCGGCGAGGCACGCCAGCCCGAGGTTGAATGGTCCGATCCCGACGCCGACGAGGTCGTGCACGTGCGCGCTCATGCCGATGCCTCCGCTCCCGCAAGAGCCTCATCGAGCTCGGGCGCGATGCCGGCGAGGGTGGTCGCGGCATCCTTCACCATCCCGAGGATCAGACGGATGTCGTCGAGCGTGGTCTCGGGATTGAGCAGCGTCAGCTTGAGGCACGGTCGCCCGTCGATCACGGTCTTCGCGACGAGCGCCCGGCCCGACTCGAACAGCACGCGGCGCACGCCGGCCACGAGCGCATCCCGCGTGGTGTCGTCGACGCCCTCGGGGCGCACGCGGAACAGCACGGTGCTGAGCTGCGTCCGGCCGACGAGCTCGAGCTCGGGATCTGCGGCGATCTCATCGCCCACCGCCCCCGCGAGGTCGATGACCGTATCGAACATCTCGCCGATCCGGTCGGCACCGAGCGCGCGCAGCGTGACCCACAGCTTCAGCGCGTCGAAGCGGCGCGTGGTCTGCAACGACACGTCGACCTGATTCGGCTCGTCGTTCTCGAGCGGATTGAGGTAGTCCGCGTGCCAGGTGCCTGCGGCGAGGTCGCGCGGCTCGCGCACGAGGATGGCGCTCGACGACACCGGCTGGAAGAAGCTCTTGTGGAAGTCGACGGTGATCGACCGCGCGCGCTCCACGCCCGCGAGCAGGTGCCGGCGGCGCGGCGACACGAGCAGCCCGCAGCCGTACGCCGCGTCCACGTGCAGCCACACGCCGTGCTCCTCGCAGACGTCCGCGATCGCCGCGACCGGGTCGATCACGCCGCGGTCGGTGGTGCCGGCGGTCGCGACGACGGCCATCGGAAGACGACCGGATGCTGCGGCATCGCGCAGCGCGATCGCCAGGGCCGCGGCATCCATCCGTCCCTCCCCGTCGTCGGCGACCTCGATGACCGCATCGTCGGCGAGCCCCAGCAGGAGCGCGGACTTGCCGACGCTGAAGTGGCTCGATGCCGTCGCGAAGACCACAAGCCGGGCGAGCGCGCGCGGGCGCGGCAGGGGAGTGGAAGCCAGCGCCGCCTCGCGGGCCAACAGCAGGGCGTGGAGGTTGGACTGCGTGCCGCCCGAGGTGAAGACACCGCCGCCGTGCGTGAAGCCCACGCGGTCCGCGGCCCACCCGATGAGGCGCCGTTCCATGAGCGTGCCGACAGCGGACTGGTCGTACGTGTCGACCGAGGTGTTGACGGCCGCGAGCACGGTCTCGGCCGCGACGGCGGGCAGAGCGACCGGGCAGTTGAGGTGCGCCGCGTAGGCGGGGTGGTGGAACCACACGGCGTGCTCGAGGAACAGCTGATCGATCTCGCGGACGGCCTGCGAGGATCCCACGCCGCCGCCGTCGAGGGGGACGTCGTCGACGAGCCGCTGCAACTCGGCGCGCGAGGCGCCCGAGAACGGTTGCGTCGTCGTCTCGAACCGGTCGGCGACCTGCGCCGAGGTCTGTGCGATGAGGTCGCGGTAAGCGTCGGCGTTGGGGCGCGTGAGCAGGTCGAGCACGGGGGAGAGCTCCTTCAGTTAGGGTTGCCTTGCCTAACTAAGCCGATCTCGAGGTGTGTGTCAATGCGCGGGCGTAACAGTTCTCCCGGTATTCATGGACCGGATCCAAGAACATGGAGGGCGCTGTCAGGCCTCGGACAGCGGCACGGTCACCACGCCCGATGCCCCGTCGACGGTCACGTCGACCCCCGTCGTGATCGTCTCGGTCGCGTGCGGCACACCGACGACCGCGGGGATGCCGTACTCCCGCGCGACGACGGCGCCGTGGCTGTTCGCGCCGCCCATCTCCATGACGAGTCCGCCCGCGGTGAGGAACAGCGGGGTCCAGCCTGGATCGGTCGAGGGGGCGACGAGAATCTCGCCGGGTTCGAGGCGCGCCCCGACGGGGTCGAGGATGACGCGCGCGGGCGCGGTGACGGTCCCGGCCGACGCCGGGGTGCCTCGCAGCGCCCCGGGCTGATCAGCGGCCGAGGCGGCGCCGACGGCCTCCGGTTCCGTGCCGTCGGAGAGCAGCATGCGCGGCACATGTCGACGGCGGAGCTCGGCGTCGTACCGATCTCTGCGCTCGCGGACCGTCGCGCGCATGTCGGCTCCCGCCGCCGCGCGCTTCGTGTCGTCGAAGTCGAGGAAGAACACGTCGGCGGGATCCGCGACCCGACCCGCGGCGGCGAGCTCGACGCCGATGGCGACCAGCTCCGCGCGCGCCCGGCGCATCGCGATGATCATGAGGAACTTCGGCATCTCGCGCATGCCGACGAGCGCGCGAGCACGTCGAAGGGAGAACTCGACGGCGGCGGCGCGAAGCCGGCTGCGCTCACGCGCGCGACCGACGAGGGTGTCGATCATCGCCTCGGCGTCGCGAGCGCCGGCCGCGAAGTGCTGCGCGGGGGTCGCCGCATCCGTGTCGAGGCGGAGGTATCCCGACAGCACGCCGAAGAGGTGCGCGGGGTCTTCGGCCCATCGCGGCATGCCGAGGTCGATCTCGGCGACGGCCCGGTGCCCGTAGCGCGCGAGGAAGTTCGCCATCGCGCGCTGCAGGACGGCGGGCAGCGCGCCCGCCAGATAGGCATCGGCGAGGTCCTCGGCGTCGCGGGTGCGCAGCGCCGCCGCGGACTCGGCGTCGCGCCGCGCGCGCACGGCGACGTCCCACAGTTCGAGATCCATCTGCGTGGTGACGTTGTCGGGCACGCTGCGGAGCACGGTCTGCAGATCTCCCGGCTGCGTCGAGCCGCGCAGCAGCCGGCCGGCGAGCCCGAGCATCCCGAATCCGACGACGGCGCCGGGCAGGCTCCGGGGCGCCAGGGGCATCGTGCGGAAGAGCAGATCGACGACGCCGTCGACGCGGGTCGGGATGTCGCCGCCGGCGGGGAGGTCCCGCGCGCGTACCTCGGCGGCAAGCCGCTGCACCCGCCGCTGGGCGGCCGCTGGGCTGAAGAACGCCTGTCCGAGGAGCAACGGCAGTCGGATGCGCGCGGCAAGGTGCAGGAAGCCGCGCGCGAAGCGTCGCCGCGACCGGGGGAGCACCGAGAATCGCGGGTCGTCGAACAGCCCTCTCACAACAACGGCGGAGCGCGCTTCCATCACGTCCAGCGCCCGCGGGAAGATCTCACGGCCGACGGCCGATCGCACGACGGGAGTCGCGTCGAGGAAGATGCGGTCGCCGCCGATCGCGAAGGCGCCCGGTCCGTCGGAGATCTGGGCGGGACGGCGGCCGATGAGGTCGAGGAAGCCCGAGCCGATCACCCGGAAGGCGGCGACGCCCATCGGCGTGATGGGCCGATGGAGCCCTTGTGCGAGGCTGACGCAGAAATACACCCGGGTCTCGCCGGCGGGTAGCCGGGTATCGCGAACGGGCACGGGGAACAGCGTCGTGACCGGCCGGGACTGGGTGAGCCAGGCGTGCTCGTCGCCGTCGATCGCCCACTCGATGTCCTGCGGGCTGCCGAACGCGCGCTCCACGCGGTCTCCGAGGGCGGCGAGCGCACGCACCTGCGCGTCGGTGATACTCGCCGGCTGGTCGCCCTCGCCGCGGGGCCGCCGATCGAGGATGCGCCCGGTCGCCGTGTCGATGATGAAGTGGTCCGGGTCGACCGAGCCCGACACGACGGCCTCGCCGAGACCGCGTGCCGCGTCGAGCACCGCCTGACGGCGGCGGCCGGTCACCGGGTCGGCTGTGAACAGCACGCCCGCGGAATCGGCGTCGACCATCCGCTGCACGACGACCGCCAGGGCGACTCCCGCGCCGTCGATGCCCTGGGCGGTGCGGTAGGCGACCGCGCGGTCGGTCCAGAGCGACGCCCAGCAGCGGTGAACCGCATCCAGCACGTCGTCGACGCCGGCCACGTTGAGGTAGCTGTCCTGCTGCCCGGCGAAGCTCGCGCCTGGCAGGTCTTCCGCGGTCGCCGACGATCGTACGGCGACGGCACCGGCCCCCGGCTCCAGCCGGTCGTACGCATCTCGCACCGCTCTGGCGACCTCGTAGGGGAACGGCGCCTCGAGCACGGCCGTACGCGCGGCCGCGGCATCCGTGATCGTCCCCGACTCGACCGCCGAGCCGCGGACCGCCCGCCGGTACGCCTCGGTCGTGACGCAGAAGCCCGGCGGCACGTCGAAGCCCGCGCGGATCAGTTCGCCGAGGTTCGCCGCCTTGCCGCCGACGGTCGCGAGGTCGTCCGCCGACAGCTGCGCGAGGTCGACCACGAAGCTCCCGTGCGGTGCGGGGCTGGACGCGGCCATGGTGTCGTCCTATCGGCCAGGTCGGCCCACGCTCGTGGGCTCAGGTGCAGAATCGCACTCCGCGCACCCCGCCACAAGATCGACGGGCTCGTCAGCCGGCCCAGGCCTCCTCGATGGCGATGTCGCGTCCGAGCACCCTCGACGCCGCGCGGTGGCCGGACAGCATCGCCGCGGGCACGGTCGCCGGGTCGTCGGTCCACGTCGCCTCGCCGGCGAGGTGGAGCACGCCGCCGATCGGCGTCGCGAGATCGTCGTGGTCGGCCGTCGTCGACCCGACCGTCATGTAGGCGTACGACCCGTGAGACCACGGGTCGTCCTGCCAGTCCGTGACGTGCACGTACGTCGGCGTCTCGACACGGTCGCCGTACAGGCGCCGCAGCTGCACGAGGATCGACTCGACGATCTCGTCCTCGGTCCAGTCCCACGTCTCGACCGCCGCGGGGCCGGCCGCGAAGGTCAGCAGCGTCGGTGTGCCGTCGAGCGCGGTGAGGTCATACCACGAGTGCCACCACCGACTCTCGGGTCCCTGCTGGCGGATCGCGTAGACGCCGTCGTCCCAGAACTTCGCCGGGAACCGCAGGAACACCTTCTCGAACGCATTCATCGTGAGCCTGCTCAGCGCGCCCGCGACCGGCTCCGGCAGCGGCGGGTCGATGGCGAAGTCGTCCGACTGCAGCACGCCCACCGGCACGGTGACGATCGCGGTGTCGGCGGAGAACAGCCCGTGGTCGGTCGTGACGAGGACTCCCTCGGAAGACCACTGCACGTCGGACACGACATGGATGAGACGAATGTCGAGACCCTCGGCCAGCCGCCGCGGCAGGCGGTCGTACCCGTCGGGGAACACGACCTCGTCGCCGTCGATGGAGTCGTCGTCGAGCCCGTGGGCGGCGAGGTCCTCGATCCAGGCGCCGTACTGCTCCTCGGAGCGGTGCTCGAGATACTCGCGCACGCGCTGCGTGCGCTCTGCGTCCCATCCCTGGGCGGCGAGCGCGGCGTCGGTCACGTCACGGTAGGACGCGTCGGGAGCGGAGGCGGCGACCACCTCGCGCAGCGTGGCGTCGACGGCGTGGATGTCGTCGATGTACGCCCGGGTGGCAGCATCCGTCAATCGCTTCCCGTCGGGTCCGTAGTACGCGATGGGCCGGCTGTCGGGCTGGTAGCCGCCGACGGTGAACTCGACGGTGCGCATGCCGAACGCCTGCGCCGCCGCGGCGACGGGGGAGTCGGTGATGCCGTGGATCCACGAGGCGCCCATGTCGGTCACCGTGCCCGGGAAGTGGCGGTCGGTCGAGACGCGGCCGCCCACGCGGTCGCGGGCCTCGAGCACGACGACACGACGCCCGGCCCTGCTCAAGAGGCGTGCGGCGGTGAGTCCTGCCACCCCGGCCCCCACCACGATCGTGTCGAAATGATCCATCTGCGATCCTCCCCGGCCGGCGCATCACCGCGCCCTTCGACGCTAGCGGCATCCGGCCGATCGCAGATCCACCGGCGCCGCCGCGTCAGAGCTTGTAGCCGATGGCGCGCAGCAGGTCGCGGCGGTCGGCCACGTCCTGCTCGGTCTCGACGCCGACGGGCGGCTGACCGTCGATGACGCCCGCGACGCCGCGGCCGGCATCGGTCACGGCGACGAGCATCTGCACCGGGTTCGCGGTCGCGCAGTAGATGGAGCAGACCTCGGGGACGGCCTTCACCTGGTTGAGCACGTTCACGGGGAAGCCTTCGCGCAGCATGACCACGAACGCGTGGCCCGCGCCGATCGCCAGCGCGGCATCGACGGCGAGCGCGACGAGGTCGTCATCGTTGCCTGTGCGACGCACGAGCCGCGCACCGGATGCCTCGCAGAACGCGACCCCGAACCGCAGCGTTCCGCCCACCCCGGCGAGCGCTTCGTGCAGATCCTCGACGGTCTTGATGAAGTGCGATTGGCCCACGATGACGTTCACGTCGTCGGGCTTGACCAGCGGAACGACCTCGATGTCGACGGTCATGGGAACCTCCTCCGACAGCGCCAGCCTAGACTCCCGGACTTCTCGCCGCGCGGGGGTCTGCGCGCCCTAGTCCGGCCGGGCGGTGAGCAGCAGCCGGCACTGGTGCGCCGTCACGAAGGGCTCGAGGCGCTCGAGCTCCAGCGGACCCTCGGTGTGCAGCAGCACGTCCTGCACGAGGCGCGCGTGCACGCCGCACACCAGGGCGCGATCCTCGTCGATCATGTCGTGGTACCGGCATGGCGCGAGGTCGAACGACAGCGTCTTCTCATCCACGGCCGGGTCGAGCCCGGCGTCGTCGAGGTGCTCGTACAGCACGTCGAGCTGCCGCGCCGCGTCGGCGGGAAGCTGCGGAGCCTCGCTGCGGGTCACGGCACGCAGCATCCGTCCTCGCGCCTCGGCGCCCTCGACGCGCGCGCTCGCCGCGTCGCTCGAGGCCGACTCGCGCACGGGGTGGAACACCACCGGAGGGCGCCCGCGGACGCCGACCTGGACCGTCTCGCTGCGGATGAGCCCCTCATCTTCGAGCACGCGCAGATGG
The DNA here is from genome assembly GCF_042266945.1 of Microbacterium sp. NPDC056057. NCBI lineage: Bacteria > Bacillati > Actinomycetota > Actinomycetes > Micrococcales > Microbacteriaceae > Microbacterium > Microbacterium sp. NPDC056057. Next base: position 891,862 of record NZ_JBHJWS010000003.1, on the reverse strand, counting down.
TCGCGGACGGTGTTCAGCGGGATGCCGGACTCCGAGGCGAGCTCGCCGGCGCGGCGTCCGGGCACGCGCTGAATGGCCTGCAGCAGCTGCAGGCGGCGGGGCTGGGTGAGTCCGCGGAAGTCGTGCGCGCGGCGGGGCATGGTTCCAGGGTAGGCGGGCCGTCTCCGCTCGCGCTGAGAGGTCGACCGGATAAAACCGGTGGAACGCCCGCCTCGTGATGAAGGGACGGAGGAGAGTCGAGGGCGTCGCGTCCGGTCCGAGAAAGGAACCCCATGCAGCTCTCACCGGAGTCCGAAGCCATCGTCCGCGCCACCGCAGGTGTCGTCGCCGAGCACGCCGAGGAGATCACGAAGGTCTTCTACCCGGCGATGTTCGCCGCCCACCCCGAACTCCTCCGCGTCTTCAACCGCGCGAACCAGGCGGTGGGGGAGCAGCCGAAGGCGCTCGCCGCGTCGGTCGTCGCCTTCGCGGTGCAGCTCATCGACCCGAACGCCCCCGACTTCACCCCGGTGATGCGCCGGATCGCCCACAAGCACGTCTCGCTCGGCATCCAGGCGCGCTCGTACCTGGTCGTCGGACACCACCTTCTGGGCGCCGTCGGGACCGTGCTCGGCGATGCCGTGACCCCCGAGGTGAAGTCCGCGTGGGATGAGGTCTACTGGCTGTTCGCGACGTCGCTGATCGCCGAGGAGGCGAAGCTCTACGCCGAGGGCGGCACCGACCCCGAGCAGCCGTGGCGCCCGTACCGGGTGGTCGAGCGGTTCGAGGAGTCCGACGACGTCTTCTCTCTCCTGCTCGCGCCGGTCGCGGGCGAGGTGCCCTCGCATCACACCGGGCAGTACGTCGCGATCGCCGTCGACCTGCCCGACGGCTCGCGCCAGCCGCGCCAGTACACGATCTCGTCGGGACCCCGCGGCGACTCGCTCCGCGTGACGATCAAGCGCGTGCGCGGCGTCGGCGAAACCCCCGACGGCCAGGTGTCGACGTGGCTCTTCGAGAACGCGAAGCCCGGCACGGTGCTCGACGTGTCGCAGCCCGCGGGCGACGTGGTGCTCGACGACTCCGAGCAGCCGCTGGTGCTGGTGTCGGCCGGCATCGGCATCACGCCGGTCGCCGCGATCCTCGAAGACCTCTCGCGCCGCCAGCCCCAGCGCACCGTGCGCCTCTTCCACGCCGACCGCGCGCACGACACGCATGCGCTGTACTCGTCGCTGCGCCGCCAGGTGCTCGCGATGGACGACGCGAAGGCGCAGAACTGGTACGAGACGGATGCTGCGACCGCCCCCACGCTCCACCCGGCGCGTGAGGGGTTCATGGACCTCGCCGACGTCGAGCTGCCCGACGGCGCGACGGTGTTCATGTGCGGCCCGCTGCCGTTCATGCGCATCTCCCGCGCGACGCTGATCGCCCGCGGCATCCCGAGCGAGCGCATCCACTACGAGGTCTTCGGCCCCGATCTCTGGGCGCAGAACCCCGAGGGCGCCGCCGCCTGACGGGCACGAGCGCCTACCGTCCGTTCGGCCTCGGTGGGACCATGAACCATGGCGACCGAGGCCGACGGGGGCGGTGCGGAGAGCGACGCGGTGCTCGCGCGCCGGCTGCAGATCCTCGCGACCGAGCACTGGGGTCTGCTCGCGGCGCGCAGCACCGCGCAGAGCGAGGTGCTCACGCGGATCAGCATCTATCTCACGCTCGTCTCGGCGGGCCTCGTCACGATCGGCCTGCTGGGGCAGGCGACGCGGTTCGGGTCGTGGTTCCCCGCGGCGGCGCTCGGTATCCTCGGGTTCCTGTCGGTCGTCGGCCTGCTCACGCTCATGCGCGTGATGACGGTCGCCGAAGAGGACCTCATGTACGTGGTCGCGATGAACCGCATCCGCGGCGCCTACGCCGACGTCGATCCCACCGCCGCCCGCTATTTCCTCGCCTCACCCAGCGACGACCAACTCGGGTCCATGGTGACCTACTCGTTCCTTCGCTACCGCGGCGGGCTGGAACAGGTGCTCGGCTCGTCGATGATCCTCAGCATCCTCGTCAACGGGTCGGTCGGGGGCATGTTCGTCGGCGGTCTCTGCGCGGCTCTCGGGACGCCCGTGATCGCGGCGGTCGTCGTCGGCGTCGTGGTCGGTCTCGCCATCGTCGCCACCGCCGTCTTGTACGGCGGGTTCCGCTACCGGACGGTATGGACGACCTACAGGCCGCTCCGCCCGAGCGCGGGCCCGCCTCCGCACTGGGCGCGACGCTGATCTCCACACCGCGGCAGGCGATGAAGGACAGCCGCGTCGCGTCGCGGATGTATCAGGCGGGGGCCCAGATGCTCTGTCGTGTCGTTGAACCCGACACCGAGGAGCTGTCATGCGCATCACCTATCGCATCCTGTCATTCGCCATCTGCGCGCTCGTCGCGCTGCAGGCCGCTTCGCACGCCTGGGCGTCGGCCGGACTGGGGCTGTATATCGCCGAAGGCGGCGTCGTCGACGCGTCCGCGCAGGAGGGCCCGCCGCCGTTCCCCGAGGTGATGGGCTTCATGATCCACGGCATGAACGGCATGTTCGTCATCCCGGCGCTCGCGCTGATCCTGCTGATCGTGTCGTTCTTCGCGAAGATCCGGCGGGGCGTCGCGTTCGCCGCGGTCGTGTTCGGGCTCGTCATCCTCCAGGTGACGCTCGGCCTGTTCGGTCACGGCATCCCGCTCCTCGGGTTCTTCCACGGCGTGAACGCGCTGCTGCTGTTCACGGCGGCGCTCCTGGCCGGACTCAACGCCTCGAAGCGCCGCGTCTCGGCACAGGCCGACGCGGTCGCCGCGCCCGCTGCCGCCAGTGCTTCCGCCTAGAACCGCCTCAGCGAAGAGCCGGTGGGCGTGGTTCGCCCGCCGGCTCGGCGCTGTGCTGGGCCTGGTCGCGGTCGGGCTCGTCGGCTGGATGTGGTGGGCGAGCGTGCTCCCAGGCTCGTACTCGGCGCTCGACATGGGCGTGCCGGACTTCGGGGGCGGTGCCGGCTCCGAAGCCCACGCCGCGCCGCACGCCCATGCAGGCGCCGCCGGCGGCACAGCGGCCGCGCCCGCAACCGGTGAGACGTCCGTGCCCGACCTGATCGCCGACCCCGATCGGCCCGCCGACGTTCACGTCGAACTGACCGCGCGGGCCGAGCGCGTGAGCCTCGACGGCGGGGAGCCGTTCGACGGCTTCACCCTCAACGGCAGCACGCCGGGCCCGACGATCCGGGCGACCGAGGGCCAGCTCGTCGAGGTGGTGCTGCGCAACGAGGACGTGCCCGCCGGCGTCACCGCGCACTGGCACGGGGTCGACGTCCCCAACGCGATGGACGGCGTCGCCGGCGTCACGCAGGACGCCGTCATGCCAGGGCAGAGCTTCACCTACCGCTTCGTCGCCGAGCAGGTCGGCACGTTCTGGTACCACGCGCACCAGGCGTCGCACCCGCAGGTGGTCGGCGGCCTCTTCGGCGCGCTGATCCTCGAACCGGCTCCGGAGACGGATGCCGCAACCGCCGCCGTGACCACTGCCGGCGTCGACCTGGTCGCGGCGATCCACACCTACCCGGGCGGGCAGCGCACGATCGACGGCGCGCTCGGAGACTCCCACCACGACGCCGCTCCGGGCGACATCGTCCGTGTGCGGCTCGTGAACACCGACTCCACGCCCACGTCGGCGTGGGTGACCGGTTCGTCGCTCCGGGTGCTGGCGGTCGATGGGCACGACCTGGTCGGTCCCACGCCTGTCGACGATCACAGCGTGCAGATCACCGCAGGCGGCCGTGCCGACCTCGAGCTGCGCGTTCCCGACAGCGGCGCCGCCCGCGTGCAGGTGCCGGGGGCCTCGGTCACCATCGGCCCCGACGGCGTCGGTGCCGACGAGACGTCAGCGCCGAGGGAGCATCTCGACCTGCTGTCCTACGGCGAACCGGCAGACGTCGACTTCGACACCGAAGCGCCGGATCGTCGCTTCGCCTACGACATCGGCCGCCTCCCCGGCTTTCTCGACGGTCGCCCCGGCTACTGGTGGACGATCAACGGCGGCATGGGGGCCGCGGTGCCGATGTACATGGTCGACGAGGGCGATGTCGTCGTCATGACGATTGCCAACAGCAGCGGCGAGGCGCATCCGATGCACCTGCACGGCCACCACCTCCTCGTCCTCTCACGTGACGGCGTACCGTCGTCGGGCAGCCCGTGGTGGGTGGACTCCCTCGATGTCGCACACGGCGAGTCGTTCGAGGTCGCCTTCGTCGCCGACAACCCCGGCGTCTGGATGGACCACTGCCACAACCTCCCTCACGCCTCAGAGGGACTCATGACCCACCTCGCGTATCACGGCGTCACGACGCCTTTCCGCCTCGGGCGGGACACCGGCAATGACCCGGAGTGAACGCCCGGCCCCGCCCCTCGCGTGAGAGTGTGGGCGCATGTCCCCGCACCACGCTTCGGCGCCGCTCGTCATCCGGCAGGAGGAGCGGGCGGATGCTGCCACCGACCTCGAGCGGTCGGTCGAGCTGCTGCGAGCCGTCGCCGACGGGACCATCGCGCAGCATCGGGTGGTGCGGGTCTATGCGCCCGTGCCGACCGTTGCGATGAGCCGCCGCGAGAGCCGGCTGCCGGGATTCGACACCGCCCGGCGCGCGGCATCCGAGCGCGGCTTCGCCCCGGCGATCCGCCCGACCGGCGGGCGTGCCGTCGCCTACGACGAGAGTTGCGTCGTGTTCGACGTCGTCGCGCGCGAGGTCGAAGGCTCGATCGACCAGGCACGGTTCTTCCGGGAGGTGGGTGACGCGCTCGCCGCCTCACTCCGGGGTCTCGGCGTCGATGCCCGTGTCGGCGATGTGCCGGGGGAGTACTGCCCCGGTGAGTTCAGCCTCAATGCGCGCGGCGCCGTCAAGCTCATCGGCACCTCTCAGCGCGCCGTCAGGGGTGCTCGACTGCTGAGCGGGATGCTGCCGCTCGCGGCGGTGGATCGGTTCACCGACGTGCTCCTCGCGGTGAACGCCGCCCTCGAGCTCGACTGGGACCCGGCCACTTTCGGCACGCTGGCCACCGAGGTCCCTCGCATGCCGAGGACGATGGTCGAGGACGCCCTGATCACCGCGCTCGCCGCGGGGTGAAGCGCGGGTTCACCCCGTGATCGAGCCGAGCGGCTGCGGGATGCCGCCGCCGGCGGGCCGGAGGGTGCGGGCGTAGTCCTCCTTGAGCACCGCCAGGTGGAACCACGCCTCGACGCCCGAGACGCCGGGGATCGCTCGGATCCGCTCGAGGCTCGCGTACAGCGCGCCGGCCGACGGCTCCACGAGCGTCGTCACCACGTCGAAGCGGCCGAGGGTGCGCGCGGCGAAGTCCACGCCCCGCCACGTGCGCAGCGCCTCGGTCACGCGATCGTCGGCGTCGGCCAGGTTGAGGCCTACGCCCATCGACAGCTGGCGGTGCACGAGCCCGCGCGCCTCGACGGCGCTGATCTTGATAACGCCGCCGTCGACGAGTCGCTGCACCCGGGTCGTGACGGCCGACGGGGAGAGCCGCACGGCCTCGCCGAGCGCGCGGTAGCTCTTGCGGCCGTCGCGCTGCAGCTGCTCGATGAGCGCGGTGTCGATCGCGTCGATGGTGACGTCGCCGTGGTACTCCGACACGAAGAATCCCTTGACCACGTCGGTGTAGATGAGGGTGTTGATGTCGGCGACGCCGGGGAGCGCCCGGATCTGCGCGAGCAGGTCGTGAAGCGCCGGCATCGACCCGAGTCGTACCTCGGTGACGAGGTCGTACGCGCCGCCGACCGCCGAGACCAGCACCGTCTCGCTCAGACCCCGCAGATGCTGCGCCACCGGCTCGACCCCGCCCTGCGTGCGAATCGATACGTGGGCGAGCACGTGCTGCCCGAGGAACACCGGGTCGACCGCCGCGACGACGCGCACCGTGCCGTCGGCGAGCATCGCGTTAAGTCGCGTCGAGACGGCGGAGCGCGACTGTCCGAGGCGGCCTGCCAGCGTGTGGATGCTGGCCCGGCCGTCGACCTGCAGCTCGCGGATGAGCTCGGCGTCGAAATCCATCGCGATCCTCGAATTCGTCGATTTCCCTGAGAACGCACGGCCACGCGTACAGAAGACGAGTCTAGAACCACTCGTACAGGACGCGACATGTGATTCTGAACAGCCAATCGAACAGAACCCCAGTCGAATGCGCCCAGCGCTGGAGTTCTGCCCTTGCCAGCGGCATCCGTTCGTCCCTAACGTTCATCGCATCCCCGATACATCCGCAAAGGAGCGGTCATGACTTCCACCACCAGCAGGGCGCGGCGCGCAGGCATCGCCGCGTTCGTGGGAACCACCATCGAGTGGTACGACTTCTACGTCTACGCGACCGCCGCCGCGCTGGTGTTCGGGCCGCTGTTCTTCCCGAGCGGCGACCCGCTCGCCGAGACCGCGGCCGCCTTCGCGACGTTCGCCGTGGCCTTCCTCGTGCGTCCGCTCGGCGGCATCATCTTCGGCCACATCGGCGACAAGCTCGGGCGTCGCGTCTCGCTCGTGATCACGCTCCTGCTGATGGGCGTCTCGACGGTGCTGGTCGGCTGCCTCCCGACCTACGAGGCGATCGGCATCGTGGCCCCGATCCTGCTGATCCTGCTGCGTGCCCTGCAGGGCCTCGCGGTCGGCGGCGAGTGGGGCGGCGCCGTCCTCATGAGCGTGGAGCACGCTCCCGCCGGCAAGAAGACCTTCTACGGCGGCTTCACGCAGCTGGGCAACCCCGCGGGTGCGCTGCTGGCCTCGGGAATCTTCGCGATCATGTCGCGCTTCGGCGACGACTTCATCATGAACGGCGGATGGCGCATCCCGTTCCTGCTCTCGATCGTGCTCGTGGCCGTCGGCTTCTGGGTGCGCTACCGCGTCGAGGAGTCGCCGGTCTTCGAGCAGAAGGTCGAGGGCCGCAAGCAGACCATGCCGCTCGCGTTCGCACTGCGCGTCAACTGGAAGCCGATCCTCCTCGGCATCGGCCTGCTGCCGATCTCGACCGGCGGCTACTACCTGGCCACCACGTTCGCGACCTCGTACGCGACCGGTGAGCCGATCAGCATGAGCCCGCAGCTCATCCTCGACGCCATGACCATCGCCTCGTTCATCGAGTTCGTCGTGACGCTGCCGGTCGCGTGGCTCGGCGACAAGTGGGGCCGCAAGAACATCATGTACATCGGCCTGGTGACCTCGGTGCTCACGTTCGTGCCGTTCATGCTGGTGCTCCCCGGCAAGGTCGAGCCCGTCATCTTCCTGCTCGCGTCGCTCGTGCGCATCGCCATGAGCGCCACCTACGCGCCCATCGCCGCGATCCTCGCGCAGATGTTCCGCCCGCAGGCGCGCTACACGTCGATCGCCCTGTCGTACGGCGTCGGAGCGGCGATCTGGGCCGGCTTCTCGCCCTGGTTCGCGACCATGCTCATCGCGTGGACGGGCAGCGTCTGGTCGGTCATCTTCATGTTCATCGGCATGGCCCTGCTCGCCGGCCTCTGCACCTGGCTCGCACCGCAGCACTCCGACGAGGCGCCCGTGACGGACTCGTTCACGCCGCGCACCGACACCACGGCCGCCCGCACGCTCTGAGCACGGCTCCGTCCGCACTCGAACTCGAACCGAGGACACCATGAGAAAGCTCGCCCCCTTCGACCGCCCCGCGCAGCAGACCCCGCGCTTGGTGATCGCCGGTGCCATCCACACCGTCGACGCGCAGGGCAGCACCGCCACCGCGATGCTGACCGACCGCGGCCGCATCGTCGCGATCGGCACGACAGCGGAGTGCCGGGATGCTGCGGCCGCCCTCCGCCTGGACCCCGAGGTCGTCGACCTCGGCGACGCGGTCGTCGTGCCGGGCTTCGTCGACGCCCACGCCCACCCGCTCATGTACGGCCAGCTCATGACCTGGGTGGACTGCGGTCCCGAGAAGGCCGCGAGCATCCCCGAGATCGTCGCTCTCCTGAAGGCCGCCGCGGCCGAGGTGCCCGCAGGCCGCCCGGTGCGGGGGTACGGCTACGAGCACCGCAACCTCGCCGAGCAGCGGCATCCGTCCCGATTCGAACTCGACGAGGTCGCGACCGACCGTGAGGTCTACCTCATGAACGCGTCGGGGCACGGCGGTGTCGTGAACTCGTACACGTTCGAGCGGGGCGGCGTCGACCGTGACACCCCGAACCCCGAGGGCGGCGAGATCTTCCGCGACGCCGACGGCGAGCTGACCGGCGAGATCTCGGATGCCGCGTGCAACATGCTCACCGGAGTGCACGGCGTGAAGATCGGCCACCACGGTCCGAACTTCCACCTCGCCGACGAGCCGGAGGAGCACCTTCGGCAGTTGGATGTCGCGACGCAGCGCTTCCTCGCCGGCGGAGTGACCACGATCGGCGACGCGCAGGTGTCACGGCGCGAGTTCGACATGTACCTGCGGCTCGCGGAGGCCGGGCGCCTGCAGCTGCGGGTGTCGATGTACCTGCTGTCGCACCTGCTCGACGACGCACTCGAGATGGGGCTCGTCGGCCAGTTCGGCAACGCGCACCTGAGCTTCGCCGGGATCAAGCTCTACGCCGACGGCACGCTCGGCGGCTGGACGGCGTACTTCCCCGACGGCTACGTGGGCGACCCGTGCCGCACGGGTCAGCTGTACCACGAGCCCGCCGAGTACACGGCGCTCATCCGCAAGGCGCACGCGGCGGGGCTCCAGACCGCGACCCACGCGCAGTCGCCGACGGCGATCGAGATGGTGGTGTCGGCGATCGAGGCGGCGCTCGCCGAGCACCCCGACGATGACGCCAGGCACCGCATCGAGCACTGCGGGCTGCCGACGCCCGAGCAGATCCAGCGCATGGCGGCAGCCGGCATCCGTCCCGTCAACCAGACCCAGCACTACTTCAACTGGGGCGAGGGCGTCGAGCAGGCGATCGGCACGCCGGGGGAGCGGTTCAACCCGCTCGGCGAGTTCGAGGCGGCCGGGGTGCCGTTCACGATCTCGTCCGATGCGCCGGTGGCCGAGCCGATCCCGCTCGAGGCGATCCAGACCGCCGTCACCCGCGTGACGCGCCGTGGGCACAAGCTCGGTCCCGACAACCTGCGGGTCTCGGCGGACGCCGCGCTCCGCGCGCACACGTACGAGGGCGCCGTGTCGCTCGGCCGAGAAGACGACCTGGGCTCGCTCGAGGCCGGCAAGTACGCCGACTTCGCGGTGCTCGGGGCAGACCCGCTGGCTGTCGATGCGAGCGAGATCTCGCAGATACCGGTGCTCGAGACGTGGGTCGCGGGCGAGCGCCGGTACGCGATGGCGCGCGTCGAGGCGCTGACGTGACCGCCGACGCCGGGGCGCCGTACGCCGACACGGCCGGGCGCGCCGTGCTCGAGACGGTGCGCAACTACGGGGTGACCGCCGTGTTCGCCATCCCGGGCACCCACAACCTCGAGCTCTACCGTCCGCTGGCCGACCTCGGCCTGCGCGCGGTGACCAACCGCCACGAGCAGGGCTCCGGCTACGGCGCCGACGGCTGGGCGCAGCAGACCGGGCTGCCGGGCGTCGTCATCACGACGTCGGGGCCGGGGCTGCAGAATGCGATGAGCGCGATCGGCACGGCGTTCTGCGAGTCGCGTCCGCTGCTGGTGATCTCGCCCGGCGTCGCGCTCGGGGCCGAGTTCCGCGACGTCGGCACGCTCCATGAGACGAAGGACGCCACCGCGATGGTCGGCGCGATCGCGGAGTGGTCACGCCGCGTGACGAGCGCGGCGGATGCCGTCGACGCGGTGCACGACGCGTTCGCGCTGTTCCGCACCGGGCGCCCCCGCCCGGTGCACATCGAGATCCCGCTGGATGTGCTCGAGGCTCCGGCCGACGTGCCGACGGCGGCTCGCCAAGCTCGTCCCGCTCCCGCGCCGGTTCGCGGTGACGCGGGTGCGGTGCGTGATGCCGTGAAGCTGCTGACGGATGCTGCGCGCCCGGTGATCGTCGCCGGCGGCGGCGCCACGCGCGCCGGCCGTGCGATCACGGCGCTCGCCGAGCGGCTCGGTGCCCCGGTCGTCACGACCTTGAACGGCAAAGCCACCGTCGACGAGCACCACCCGCTGTCGCTGGGCTCGAACCTGCGGCTCGAGGCCGCGCGCACGGTCGCCGAGGACGCGGACGTGCTGCTCGTGCTCGGTTCGAAGCTCGGTGAGGCCGAGCTGTGGGCGCCGCTGCTCGAGGCGCGCGGCGCGGTGATCCGCGTCGACATCTCGGCCGCGCAGCTCCACAAGAACCTCGACGCGTCCGTCGGCATCGTGGGGGACTGCGCCGCCGTGGTCGAGGAGCTCCTCGCCGCGCTTCCCGACGAGCCTCGGCCGCCCCGCGACGTCACGGCGGAGCGGGCTGAGATCGCGACCGAGACCGCCGGCATCCTGCCCGAGACGGTCGCGCTCGCCGAGACCATCGCCGCGGCGCTGCCGCACGACGCCATCGTCGCGGGCGACTCGTCGCAGATCGTCTACATGGCCCTCGCCAACGTGCTGCGCCAGTCGTGCCCGCACTCCCTCCTGTACACACCGACCTACGCGACGCTCGGCTACGGCCTTCCCGCGGCGATCGGCGCACGCGTCGCCCAGCCCGCGGAGGGCGCCCGGCCCGTCGTCGCCGTGGTCGGCGACGGTGCGCTCATGTTCTGCGTCAACGAGCTGGTGACCGCGGTCGAGCAGCGCCTGGACCTCACCGTCGTGTGCGTCGACAACGGCGGATACGCCGAGATCAAGCAGAACGAGGTGGACCGCGGCATCCGTCCCGTCGGCGTCGATCTCGTGCAGCCCGATTGGGTCGCCCTCGCGAACGCGTTCGGGGCGACGGGCCGACGCGCCGAGACCCCCGATGACATCGGGTCGGCGATCACCGAGGCGATCGCCGCCGGCGGCGTGCAACTCGTCCACATTCCGCAGGACGCCGGGGCGCAGCATCCGTCCACCGAATCCTCCACCCCGAGAGGTGAGTCATGACCGACAACCACGAGCCCGTCGGACCCGTCGACGCGTCCGTCTATCCGCGCTACGCGGGGATCGCCACCTTCGCGCGCCTGCCGCGCATCGAGGAGGTGCCGAGCGCCGACCTCGCGATCGTCGGCATCCCGTTCGACACCGGCGTGAGCTACCGCCCGGGCGCGCGGTTCGGCCCCTCGCACGTGCGCGAGTCGTCGCGGCTGCTGCGTCCGTACAACCCCGCGCAGGACGTGTCGCCGTTCGCCGCGGCGCAGGTCGTCGATGCCGGCGACATCCCGGCGAACCCGTTCGACATCGGCGAGGCCGTCGCCGACATCGAGACCGCGGCCACGGCCCTCGGCGAGCGCGTCGACCGCATCGTCACCGTCGGCGGCGACCACACGGTCGCACTCCCGCTGCTGCGCGCCGTGAACAAGAAGCACGGGCCGGTCGCGGTGCTGCACTTCGACGCGCACCTCGACACGTGGGACACCTACTTCGGCGCGCCGATCACCCACGGCACGCCCTTCCGCCGCGCGAGCGAGGAAGGTCTCATCGACCTCACCGCGAGCTGCCACGTCGGCACGCGCGGCCCGCTGTACTCGAAGCAGGATCTCGACGACGACGAGCGCCTCGGCTTCTCGATCGTCTCGAGCGTCGACATCGAGGAGCGCGGCATCGAGGCCGCGATCGAGCGCGTGCGCCGCCGCGTCGGCGACAAGCCGCTGTACATCTCGATCGACATCGACGTTCTCGACCCCGCCCACGCCCCCGGCACCGGAACCCCCGAGGCGGGCGGCATGACGAGCCGGGAGCTGCTCCGGATGCTGCGAGCCCTGAGCGACCTGAACGTCGTGGGCGCTGACGTGGTCGAGGTGTCGCCCGCGTACGACCACGCGCAGCTCACCGGCATCGCCGCGAGCCACGTCCTCTATGAGCTCGTCACGCTCATGGCCGCGCAGATCGAGGCCGCGCGGGAGCTGAGTTCCTAGCGTGCACCTTGCCCGGTGACAAGCCCCTCCACAGAGCGTTCTGCCCGCCGCAGGCTGGGAGGACCCCAGAAGGAGGACGGTCATGAGCGACCACGCAGACCACATGGACACCCCGGAGCAGAACGTGCGCGCCGAGGAGCCGATCGCGGCCACGCGCCGCGAGCAGCGCGAGCGCGCGGCGACGGGCCCCGGCGCCGGCACTCAGGCCGACGCCCGGCAGGACGCGGTGCCGGGAAGGGATGAGTCGAGCCCGCAGGAGCCCGTCGAGCACAGCGCGACGACCGACCACGACGTGATCCGCCAGTGGGCGGAGGACCGCCACGCGACGCCGGCGACCGTCGAGGGCACCTCACAGGAGGGAAACGTCGGCGAGCTCCGCCTCGACTTCGACTTCGGCAACGACCTCGAAGACCTCCAGGAGGTCTCGTGGGACGACTGGTTCCGCGCCTTCGACGAGCGCGGACTGGAGTTCGTGTTCCAGGAGAGCACCCGCCCCGACGGGTCGGCCTCGAACGACTTCACCCTCGAGCCGGCGGGTCAGGCGCGCACCTGACGCCTCGGTGCCGGGCTGCGCCCGCGGGTGCGTGAGACTGAACGCATGGGTTTCACGCGCGCCGAACTGCAGACGTACCGCGGGCGCAGCATCCCGGATCTCATGCCCGCGAACCCGAAGCTGGTGTTCGTGGGCATCAACCCCGGTCTGTGGACGGCCGCCACCGGCGTGCCGTTCGCATACCCGGGCAATCGCTTCTACCCGGCCCTCGTCGCGGCGGGCATCATCGAACGGATGCCGCGCATCGACGACGACGGCATGGCCGAGGCCGACCGCCGCATGCTGCTCGACGCGGGCATCGGCATCTCGAGCATCGTGCGACGCGCCACCGCGCGGGCGGACGAGCTCTCGCGGACGGAGCTGAGCGAGGGCGCGGAGCGGCTGGCCCGCGATGTCGCCGGATGGAAGCCGGAGGTGGTCGCGATCCTCGGGCTCACCGCCTACCGGCAGGGCTTCGCGCGGCCGCGGGCGATGGCCGGCCGGCAGCCGGACGATCTCGGCGGTGCCGCGCTGTGGGTGGTGCCCAATCCGAGCGGCCTGAACGCCCACATGACGGTGGCGACGCTCGCCGAGGCGTATGCGGAGCCCGCCCGAGCCGCCGGCGTGATCTCGTGACCCGCTCTCGCCGGCTCGTCGCCGCGCTGCTGCTCGTCGTGACGATCGCCGCCGGACTGCTGGTGCACGGGGTTCGCCCCGATACGGCCGCCACCGACATCGCCGGCGACGCCCTGTACGCCGTCGCGGCGTACCTCGCGGTGGTGCTCATCGCCCCGCGCCTTCCCGCGCTCGCCACCGGCGCGATCGCCGCCGCGTGGTGCGTGGCGGTCGAGTTGTTCCAGCTCACCGGACTCCCGCTCGCCTGGGGTGCGACCTTCCCGCCCGTGATGCTCGTCCTCGGCACGGTCTTCGACGCTCGCGACCTCTTGGTCTACGTCGCGACGCTCGTCCTCGCGACCGCGGTCGATGCGCTGATCCGCAGGGCTGGGAGCGGGGCCGCGGCTCCTCGTCCCTGACCCCCCTTCAACAGGTCAACCGGGTCTCTGCGGGACCGATTGGCGCGCGATTCTCCTGTAGAACCCCGGTTGACCTGTGGGAAGAAGGGAGGAAGCGGGGTCAACCCGCGGCGCGGGCGCGGGCGCGGGCGACCACGATCCCGCGCTGCGACGTGGGGAAGCGGTCGAGCATCGCGCGGAGCTCGATCGCGTCGACGTCGGCGCCGAAGGCCTCGGCGCCGGGCTCGAGCATGATGCCCGCCGCGAGAGGTCCCGCCAGTACGGGGTCGAAGCCGAGGTCGTCGACGAGCCGCATCACGACCTCGACATCCGACGTGGAGTCGCCCGCCACCGCGATCGCCTTCCGCCCCGAAGCCCCGACCGAGCGCGCTTCCTCGTCGAGGTCGCGGTATCCCATGTGGTTGAACGCCTTCACGACCCGGGCGTCGGGCAGGAACCGCTGCACCGTCTCGCTCGTCGTGGTGCGCAGGTCGCCGAAGTCGGCCCGCAGGCCGTCCACCTCCCACCAGTAGTTCATCGCGTCGATCACGAGCTTCCCCCGCAGAGCGTCGACGGGCAGCGTGTGGTGCTGGGGGAGCGGCAGCGCGAGCACGATCGCATCGGCGTCGCGTGCGGCGATGGATGCCTCGACCGCGACCGCGCCGGGAGCCACCGCTTCGACCGTTCCTGCGATCCGTTCGCGGTCGCCCGACCCGGCGACGAGCACGCGGTAACCGGCGGCGATCGCGAGGCGGGCGAGCACCTGCCCCACGCGCCCTGCGCCGATGATGCCGAGCGTCCGGATGCGGGGCGGCGCCGCGGCATCCGTGATCCCCGTCCGCGTCAGCTCACCCACGCGAATCAGGCTAGCCCGCCGTATCAGCCGTGAGTCGTTTCCGCTCCTCACCGGTGGAGATCCGCCCGCCGGGCGGTCCCGGGGAACGGAGGCAGCTATGGCCGAGTCATGGACGATACGTCTGGAGCGGCTGTTCGTCGACAATGCGGACGAGGACGACTTCTGGTCGGACGGAGACGAGCCGTACATCGTGATGGTCGGCTTCCGGTCGAAATTCCTCACGCCGGGGTCGACGAGCGTGTTCTGGAGCGGCGTGCTCAACGACGACTGGGCGAACGGGATCGACTCGGGGGAGTCGAAGGCCGTTCCCGCCAACCAGGGCGCCGTGCGCTTCGACGACGTCACCCGTCCGACGACGGACCAGGTGAAGTCGGGGCAGTTCCCCGAGCTGCTCGGCGCGCTCGTGCTCGTGTTCGAGTCCGACGCGACGCCGTTCTCGGCGGTGCGCGGGCTCATCAACGACCTCATCGCGGCGGTCCGCACGCAGTTGAAGAGCCTCGTCGAGGGCGGCAAGCTGTCGCTCACCGACCCGAAGCCCGACATCGATGCGGCCGTCGCGAAGATCCGCGCCGCGATCGAGCCCGACACGCTCGGCAAGATCGGGCTCTTCCTGCGGTCGTGGGGCGACCCCGACGACCTCATCGGGATGACGCCGCTCATCTTCGCGGCCGTCGACACGTCGATGGGGCTGCCGATCCCGGTGGTCGCGCCGGCGCCGGTCAACCTCACGTACACACCGAGCGGCGTCAAGTACCGGCTGACGGGGAACCTCTCGCAGGCGCCGACAGGCGTCGGCTGGGAGTCTCTGGGCGGCGGGCTGAACACCGGCCCGGCGGCGGCCTCGTGGGGCCCCGGTCGGCTCGACGTGTTCGCGGCGGGCACCGACAACGCGGTCTGGCACAAGTGGTTCGACGGCGGCTGGCACAACTGGGAGTCGCTCGGCGGCATCATCACCGCCGACCCGGCGGTGTCGTCGTGGGGAACGCGCCGGCTCGACGTCTTCGCCCGCGGCACCGACAACGCGCTCTGGCACAAGTGGTTCGACGGCAGCTGGCACGACTGGGAGTCGCTGGGCGGCGGACTGAGCTCGGGCCCGGCAGCCGCCTCGTGGGGCCCGGGACGCGTCGACGTGTTCGTGCGCGGCACCGACAACGCCCTGTGGCACAAGTGGTTCGACGGCAGCTGGAGCGGGTGGGAGTCCCTCGGCGGAGGTCTCACCTCCGACCCCGCGGTCGCGTCCTGGGGTCCGGGACGCCTCGACGTGTTCGTGCGCGGCACCGACAACGCCCTCTGGCACAAGTGGTTCGACGGCGGCTGGAGCGGCTGGGAGTCGCTCGGCGGCGTGCTGACGTCGTCTCCGGGTGTCGCCGCGTGGGGTCCCGGGCGCCTCGACGTCGTCGTGCGCGGCACCGACAACGCCTGCTGGCACAAGTGGTTCGAGAACGGCTGGAGCGGCTGGGAGACCCTCGGCGGCGGCTTCACGTCGTCGCTCGACATCTCCCCGTGGGGTCCGCGCCGGCTCGACATCGTGGGCCGCGGCAACGACGGTGCCCTGTGGCACAGCTGGTTCGACAACGGCTGGTCCTGACGGATCAGGGATGCCTCGTCCCGGCGCATTCGCCGGGACGAGGCATCCCTGTGTCGGCGTCAGGTTGCGGCATCCGTCATCGCGACCGACGATGGGGGAATGGGGGATGCCGAGACCGACGGCCCGGCGGCCGTCGAGCCTGATGCCGCCGCGCCGACGAAGCGCCGACGGAACGTCTGGGCCATCGTCGCGCTCGCCGTCGTGATCCTCGCCGGTGCCCTGACCGCGGCCTGGCTTCTGCGTCCGCCCGCCACGGAGGCAGCGCCCGCACCGACACCGACGGCCACCTCGACACCCACGCCGACCCGCACCCCCACGCCGACCCCGACGCCCACCCCCACGGGGTTCGCCGCGAACACCGCGTCGTACGACGTGGCGACCCTGCCGCAGATCAACGTCTTCGCCGTCATCCCGGCGCTCCCGGTCGACGACGCCGCGTTCACCGCCCCGCTGCCCGCGCACGCGGTCGCAAAGGGCATCGGCGCCCCCGTCTGGGCCGATCCCGCCGCCGAGCCCGTGGCCTATCTTCCACACGAGTTCCCCTACGACGGCACCTCAGTGCCCGTCGTCGAGGAGCAGGAGAACTGGGTCAAGGTCCTGCTCACGGGTCGTCAGGCTGTCCCTTCGCAGGGCAATCCGGCGCAGACCACCGGATGGATGCGCAAGACCGACGTCGACCTCGCCCCGACCGACGCGAGCGTCGTCGTGAGCATCTCGGGCCGCACGATCGACATCGTCCGCGCCGGCGTGCCGGAGCGCATCGCGTCGGACTTCGCGTGGGGCACCGACCGCACGCCCACCCCGCTCGGCCGCGCGTTCATCATGACGACGCGCGTCGTGCCCGAGTACGCGTACACGCGCGGCCACCCCATCGTGTACCTATCGGTGCAGTCGCCGACCCTCGACGGCTTCGGGGGCGCGGACGTCGCGGTCACGGCCTTCCACTACCACGACGACCGCTCCGGGCCGATTTCGAACGGATGCCTCCGCGTCGACCCCGATGCGATCACCAAGCTCTCCGAACTCCCGCTCGGCACCCCCGTCATCGTCAACCCGTAAGCCCCACCCCACACCCACCTCGGAGGATCCTCATGCAGCAGCGCGCTCTCGGCCGCACCGGACGCCCGGTCTCGGCGATCGGCCTCGGCACCTGGCAGCTCGGCGCCGACTGGGGTGCCGTCACCGAGGAGGACGCGATCGCGGTGCTCGCAGCATCCGTCGACGAAGGCGTCACCCTCTTCGACACCGCGGACGTCTACGGCGACGGGCGGAGCGAGTCGATCATCGGCCGGTTCCTCGCCGCGCGACCCGGCCACTGCATCACCGTCGCGACGAAGATGGGCCGGCGCCTCGCGCAGGAGCCCGAGAACTACACCCCCGAGAACTTCCGCGCGTGGACGGACCGCTCGCGCGCCAACCTCGGCGTCGACACACTCGACCTGGTGCAGCTGCACTGCCCGCCGACAGCGGTGATCGAGGACCACGCCACGTACGACGCCCTCGACGCGCTCGTCGCCGACGGTGCCATCGCGGCGTACGGCGTCTCGGTCGAGACGACGGCGCAGGCGCTCGCGGCGATCGCCCGCCCGAATGTGACGAACGTGCAGATCATCTTCAACCCGTTCCGCCTCAAGCCGCTCGACGAGGTGCTGCCGGCCGCCGAGGCCGCCGGCGTCGCGATCTTCGCGCGCGTGCCGCTCGCTTCGGGGCTGCTGTCGGGCAAGTACACCGCGACGACGACGTTCGCCGCCGACGACCACCGCACCTACAACCGCCACGGCGAGGCGTTCGACCGCGGCGAGACGTTCTCAGGCGTCGACTTCGAGACGGGCGTCGCGGCGGCGCAGGAGCTCGCCGATGCCGTTCCCGACGGGGTGTCGCTGCCCGCCGCGACCCTCGCGTGGATCGCGTCGCGCCCCGGCGTCACGAGCGTGATCCCCGGTGCGCGCAACGTGCGGCAGGCCGAGTCCAACGCCGCCGCGGCGGCTCTCCTCGAGGGTGGCTTCGACCTGGCCTCGTTCGACCGGGCCGTGCACGACGTGTACGACCGCGACCTCCGCGCGGCGATCCACCCGCATTGGTGACCCGCCACCGCTGAATCACGGATGCCTCGACCCCGCGCAGCGCGCCGGGGCCGAGGCATCCGTTTCCGGGGGGTCTTTACGGGGTGGGGTAGTCCACCACGAACTGCGGGGTTCCGGTGTTGGTGCCGTCGGCCTGGCCGCCGACGCCGTTCACGACGTGCTGGACGGTGCCCGCGGACAGGTTCACCGTCATGATGTGGTGCAGCTTCACGCCGGGCGTCTCCGGCACCTCGAACCCGCCCGTCGTAAGGATCGACGGGTTGTTCTGGTTGAACACGTACACGCCCGCGCCGTCGAGCTCGTGGTTCTTGACGTGGTCGGCCACCTTGTAGCCGGGGTACCCGAGCGTGCCGTTCGGCTGCGTCCAATCGGCCTGCGTGGGCGGGTCGTAGGGCAGCTCGTTCTGGTAGAGGATGACCCGGCCGTTCTCGCCGTTCCAGAGCGTGTTGTACGTCTGGAAGTGCTCGACGAACAGACCCGTCGCGGTCACGTCGTCACCGTTCACGATGACGCCGTTGGTGCCCGTGTTGGTGTTCCATCGCTGGGTGTCTCCGTTGACGCCGTTGTTCGGGTCGAAGCCCTCGACGCCGTGGTCGCCGCGCCACACCCAGGTGTGGTCGATGAGCACGTCGTCGGCGTTGACCTCGAGCGCGGTGGTCGTCTTGCCGACGTGCGGGCCGCCGACGCGGAAGTACACGTCGCTCAGCGTGATCGGGTTGCTCGCGTCGAGCTTCTTGTTCCCGTTCGGGTTGCCGACGCGCAGCAGCACCGGCGAGAGCTGAGTGCCCGCGTCGATGGTGACGCCCGCGACGACGATGCCGTCGGCGTCCTTCACCTCGAGCGGCACCGCGCCGTTCACCGCGGTGAGCGTCGCGTGACCGAGGCCGAGCACGACCGTGTTCGCGCGCTTGACCTGGATCGACTGGGCGACGTCGTAGATGCCCGGCGTGAGGATCAGGTTCTGTCCGCGTGCGAGCGCGTTGTTGATGTCCTTGACCGAGTCCGACGGGGTCGCGATGTAGAAATCGGTGATCGGGATGCTGCGCCCCGCGGTCTCACCCGCGCCCCAGCTGATCCCGCTCGTGTCGCGCTGTGCCGCGGGCACGCGCACGTTGTAGCGGCCCTCGTCGTCGACGTACAGGTACGGCTTCTCGCGGCTGACCGGCGTCTGGTCGACCGTCGTGTACGGCGGGGTCGGGAAGCCGGCGTCGTCGGGGGCTCCGACCACGCCCGAGAACACCTGGTTCCAGACGGCGTTCGACCAGCCGGCGACCTCGCTGTTGCGGATCAGCCACTGCTGCTGCGAGCCGTTGATCACGAACGGCAGACGCGAGTCGGCGATGAAGCCGCCGCTGGCGTACTGCGGACCGGCGGTGCAGTAGTCCATGAGCGACAGGTTGCCGCCCGAGATGTCGAGGCGGCGCATCGAGACCGCCTGCGACACGGCCCAGAACTCGGCGCTGGCGCGGCATCCGTCCTGACCGGCCTTGTCGATGTCGATCGACAGGTTCGAGATCGTGCGCCAGAAGTTCACGAGCGCGAGGCAGTTGCCCGTACCGCCGTCGGCGAGGCAGCGGTTGTAGACCTCTACGCCGCCGTGGACGGTGACGTCCTCGGGCGACGCGCCGAGCCCGGCGACCTCGGTGTAGTAGCCGACCTTCACCTGCAGCGGGTCGGCGGTCGAGCCGTACTGGCCGGGGAGGAAGTACACGGCCTGACGCTTGGTGCTCATCTCGGCGTCGACCTGCTGCGCGTGCAGCGCGTCGAGGTCGGCCTGGATCTCGTCGACGGGGGTGTCAGGGGAGTAGATCGTGACGTTGGGGCCGAAGTCCGGGTGGAACGGGTCGACCGCGCGTGGCGGCGCCGCGACGGCCGGGGTGGCCAGCAGCGCGCTCGCGACGAGGGCGGTGCCGGTCGCCAGTGCGCCGATGCGTACGACGCGGGCACGTCGGCCCGATCGCGCGCTCGGCGCCGCGAGGCGGGGGAAGGGCATGGGGAGTCCTCTCCGTTGAGGTGGTGCGGCGGGATGCCGCTTACTTACCGGACTGTAACCAACGGTGGGAGCGGTCTCAAGAGGCAGTTTTCGGCGAGCGCTTGCTGAGTCGTTTCAGAAGTCGAGGCGCATCACGAGGCGTCGCTTGGTCGGATGCGTGACCTCTCGGAACCCCGCGGCGAGGAACGGTCCGACCGGCCCGACACTGAGTTCGTCCCAGATCACCTTCCGCCCGTCGGTCAGCATCGGATACCCCTCGACCGCCGACGCGCCGCGTGCGCGGGCATGCTCGGCAGCTGCCGCGATGAGCGGGTAGGTCAGTCCTTCGCCCCGGTGGCCCTTGCACACGACGACGCACGCGATCGCCCAGATCGACTCGTCGTCGGGGTCTTCGTCGCGCCCCTGCCAGGGCACGGGGGAGCCGCGAACCCGCCCGTAGACTCCTCGCCGGTCGACCGCGCACCACGCGACGGGCTCGTCGCCCTCGTAGGCGACGATGCCGATCGTCTCGGTCGCGCGCGGGTCGTCGCAGTGCGTCTCGGCGCGGAGGATCGCGGCGCGTTCCGACTCGGGCATGCGCCACCAGTCGTGGTCGCCGAGCCGCTGGCGCTGGCATTGGCACCGCCCCGCGGCGCCCGTGAGGATGGCCTGCAGGTCGTCCCACGAGGCCTCGTTGGCGGGAGCGAAACGCAGTCCGTCCATGTCGGCAGGGTATCGCCGCCGCCCGACACGCCGGGAGTATCGTGTGGCTTGTGCCCCTCGCCCCTCGCGTCGCCGTGGTCATCCCCTGTCGCAACGACGCGGGATACCTCGACGCATGCCTGGCCGCACTCGCCGCGCAGACGCATCAGCCCGACGTCGTGATCGTCGTCGACAACGCCAGCACGGATGCCTCCGCCGCCGTCGCCCACGCGTACGACGCCGTCGTGGCATACGAGCCGTCCATCGGCATCTGGCCGGCCGTGTCCCGCGGCTACGACGCGGCGCTCGAACACGCCGACATCATCGCCCGGCTGGACGCGGACTCGCGGCCGCACCCGGACTGGATCGCGCGACTCGTGCGCGCCTTCGTCGCGGACCCCACCTTGGGAGTGCTGACCGGCGGCGCCGAGTTCTACGGCGGCACGCCGATCCAGAACTACCTCGGCGAGCGCTGGTACATCGGCGGCGGCCACTACTGGATCAAGAAGTGGCTCGGCATCCCGCTCGTGTTCGGCTCGAACTTCGCGATGCGCACGCGGGTGTGGGAGCGCGTGCGCGACCAGGTCGACCGCGGCAACGCGCGCATCCACGACGACCTCGACCTCACGATCCGCCTGCGTTCGTCGGACGGCGTCCGCTACGACCCGCAGCTGCTCATGCCCGTGTCGGCACGTCCGGTGCAGACCTTGTCGGGGCTGTCGCGGCGGGTGTTCCGCGTGGCGTCGACGTTCGCCGCGAGCTGGCCCGAAGGCGCCCGGTGGCGCCGCTCCGAGCCGTCGCGGGTCGCGTCGTCCTCGGGCGAATGGGTGCCGGACGGCGACGACTGGGCCCCCGGGTACGGTCGCTGACCCTGGCTCAGCCGCCGAGCGCGGGCGCGGTGAGGTACACGTAGGCCGCCAGCGCCAGGATGTTCACCCCGACCGTGCCCCAGAACGCGCGCCGGAACGACCGCTTGCGGGTCTTGTGGCGGAACACCTGCTGCGCCACGAGCGCGCCCGGCCAGCCGCCGACGAGCCCGAGGATGAGCAGCGTCTGCTCCGAGATGCGGTTCGCCTGGCGGCGCGCGGCCGCCTTGTCGATGCCGTAGGCCGCGAACGCGACGACGCTCGCCGCGCCGTAGAGCGCGGGCACCCACCACGCGAGCTCGAACACGAAGTACGCACCCGCGAAGGCGCCGGTGAAGACGATCAGCGTGATTCAGCTGAGCGCCGCGGGGAGCGGCTTCGAGAGATCGCGCCCGGGGCGCTCCGTCGTGGCAAGGGGAGCGCGCGGTCGCGGGTTGGGCATGCGCTCGATCCTATGGGGGAGGGTCGGCGTACGGTGTCACCATGCATGAGCTCACCGAAGAGGCGCTGGTCGCAGCATCCGTCGATGTCGCATGGCGGGAATTCACGGTCGCGGGTCGTCTGTCGGAGTGGTTCTGGCCGCCGCGGTTCGAGACCACCGCGGTCGTCGAGCTGCGCGAGCTCGGTCGCTGGGAGGTGCGGTCGGTGCCCCTCGACATGGCGGTCGAGGGCACGGTGCTCACCTTCGAGGCGCCGCGCGCGCTGCGGCTCGGGTGGCGCTGGGCAGGGGAGGAGCACACCACCGACGTCGAGGTCGAGCTGCAGTCCGCGGCAGATGCTGCGACCCGCGTGATCGTGCGGCACTCCGGTTTCGCGACCGCCGAAGAGCGCGACAACCACATCGACGGGTGGTCGAGCTGCCTGCAGCGCCTCGTGGATCGCCACGGCGGTGCGCCGGGCGAGCACCTGTGATCATCGAGTTCGACGGCGACGTCTTCCGCTGGGACGCGCGAGAAGATGCGGCCTGGTTCTTCACGTCGGTGCCTCCCGAGCTGAGCGAGGAGATCCGCGAGATCCCGCGCCCGTACCGCGGCTTCGGCTCGGTGCGTGTGCGTGCGCAGATCGGCGGGAGTGAGTGGACGACGTCGATCTTCCCCTCGTCGGACTCGGGTTCGTACGTGCTGCCGCTGAAGAAGGCGGTGCGAGTGGCCGAGGGTCTGGTCGACGGCGGACCGGTGACGGTGCGACTCGAGGTGCTCGACGGCTGATCGCGTGGTGCTCGAGGGTCGCTCGCTCCGCTATGTTTGCGCTCAGGAATCATTCTGCTGGGGAGCATGATGACGGACGGGTCTCAGGGGGGACCGCCGCCCGGTTGGTACGAGGACGCTTCGCGTGCTGACCGCCTGCGGTGGTGGAACGGCGCTGCGTGGACGGAGGACTACCGTCCGGTGACGACGGATGCTGCAGCCACGGTGTCGATGGACGTCGTGGACGTCGTGGACGCCGCGGATGCGGCGGCGGCGACGCCGATGAGTCGCGCCCAGTTGCGTGCGCGACGGGCGGCGGATTCGGATGCTGCGGGTTCGGCGGCTGCTGCAGGCGAAGGGTCGGGGGTTCCCGGCGCGGCGGTGGGGTCGCCCGCGTCACCGTCGGTCGCTGACGAGCCGCACGCGGCCGCGGTGTGGCCGGCTCCGTCGTCGCTGGGCGAGGAGTCGCTCGCGCCTTCGCACGCGGAGGTCGTGGTCGAGGCATCGGTCCCTGTCGTCGTCGAGCACGAAGAACCCCATGCCGCCGCCGTGTGGCCGGCTCCGTCGTCGCTGGCTGAGCCCGCGGAGGCGAGGGGCGAGGCGTCCGTCGATGCGCCGTCGGTTGTGCCGGAGCCCGAAGTCCCGGCGCCTACGCCGACGCCGCCTATTGATTCGGCTCCCCGTGCGTCGGCGTCGAGCGGGGTCTCGACGAACGGTTCCCGAGCTGCGAAGCGCGAGACCTTTCCCGACCAGATCGCGCCCCGGCGTCCGGCGCCGGTCGACGATCGTCTGCCGACGCCGCTCGTGTACCAGCCGGTGTCGAGTTCGTACGTGGGGGAGATGCGTCCGCCGCTTCCGGAGGCTGCGCCGGCGAACGTTCCGGCGCGCGCGTCGATCGTACTGATCGCGGTGGCTGCGCTCGGTGGTCTGGCGGTCGTGCTTTGGCTCGGTGGCTGGAACGAGTCGGTCGCGGGCCTGGTCAGTCTTGTCAGCGTGGCGTTCGCGGCGGGGGCGTTCTTTCTCGCGATCGGTGGCCTGATCGTCGCGACGCAACGCCGGGCGAGCAGACTGCTGTCGGGGATCGCGATCGTCGTGTCGATCGGGCTGGTCGCGTGGCTCGCCATCGTCGCGACGCAGCAGGCGCTCGCGATCCTGAGCTGAGCGCGCGGGAACCATCCGCGCGTGCGACCGCGCAGTCGTGCGGCGCCGTCGAGCGGAGGCGCGGTGGTGGAGGGTGCGTCAGAACGGTGGTGGTTCTACCGGCACCGTCAACGACGTGGGCGATACCCACCATTTGGCGCCGGTGACTTCGTCGCTGTAGAGCATCCATCTGCTCTTGGTCTTGAGGACATGATGCCGTTCGCACAGCGGACTGAGGTTCGTGGCTGCGGTCTTCCCGCCGTATTGCCAATCGAGGCGGTGGTCGATGTCGCAGTCTCGGGCGGATCGCAGGCATCCGGGTCCGGTGCACACCTGGTCGCGAACCCCGAGCCATCGTCGAAGCGCCTTCGGGACGCGGTACGTGGTGCGATCGATGTCGAGGACCGTGCCGGTGACCGGGTGGGTGAGGATGCGGACCCAGCTGGATGCCTCGCCCGCAAGCCGGCGCGCGGTCCCGGTGTCGATCGGGCCGTAGCCGTCGAGCGTAGCGGGCTCGTCGTCGTGCCCGAGGAGGGTCATGACCGGCACCGTCACCGCCACAGATGCCCGCGAACGCCATGCGCCGGGCTCGGTGCTGTCTGACATCCCTCGGGTGATGAGGTCGACCACGATGTCGGTGCGCAGCTGCGCGAGCGTGCGCTCTTCGCCTTCCTGTCCTCGAAGGTGCCGCGCGTACGCATCGGCGTATCGCTCCACGGCCACCACTTTGTCGGCGCTGGTGAACACGGTGAAGGAAGCCATCCCGTCGGCCTCGGGCTGGAACCAGACGTTTCGCTCGTCCATCGCCCGCTTGTGCCGCTCATCGATGTGTTCGGGGTGCACGCGTTCGCGCACCACCCTGGCGCGCGTCCGGAACTTTCCCGGCGCGAGCGTCTGTGCCAACGCTTCGAGCAGTTCGTCGAACTTCGCCCACGCGTCTTTGGCATGGGCGGGGAGGGTTGCGGCCTGCTGGGCGGCCGCAGTCGCGTTCTGCGCGACAACGCGTCCGGAGCGGAACGCCTCCCAGATCTTCGGGCACCGCTCCCGCAGGGTGTCGGCGTGCGCGGCGCGCGTGCGGACCAGTGTCTCCGACACTCCGAGTCGCACCGCGAGATCCAGCGCCGCGGCGCGAACGGCGATGTTCCGTCGTTCGGCGCGGACGGCCGCGGTCGATCGCCCCTGCGGATCGAGCCACGCCGGATCCAGCGTGGGATCGGGGCCGACCCACGGATCGGGGCAGCTGGCAGCATCCCTCAGGACGCTCGCGATGCCGGCGTATTCATCGGCGATGAGGACGCGCGCTCGGGCGCTGATGCCCTCGAGCTCGATGACTGCGGCCTCGTGCGCAGCTCCGCTCGTTTCGAGTGCGGCGAGTTCGACAGGGGGAAGGACCTCGCCCGGCTCGAGCACATCCCACGGGTCGAGGAACCGCTCGGGATCGCCGTCGATCCTCGACGCCCAGTCCACCTTATCCGAAGAAAGCTCCATATGTAAAGAGTAGTGAGGGCCCCTGACATTCGAGCTAAGTATCTACGCGGTGCGCACGCTCGGCGAGCCGGGTGGTTGCCGAGCCTGCCGCGAGGAGCGCCCAGACGCCGGGAGGGTTGCGAACTGGGAATCAACGTCGCCCGCGGTCCCGGTGTTGCTGCGATGGGTTCGCCGGACCGAAGAGGGGCGTCACCACGAATGAGGGGGTGCGCGACGAGCCGGATGGGTGCGCGCTGGCGTGAGTGCCTGAGGGAGCCCATACCCAGCCCGTGGACATCACCTCCGGCTGAGGCTTTCCTGAGGCAACCCAGCATGCGCCTGCATTGACATTTGCGGGTGGAATCTCGGATGCTCTTCTGTGGGAGGGGATTCACGCACAGCGCGTGTGTCTCAAACCCAGCTCTAACGGAGTCTGGGACGTGTTACTGGGGTGTTTGAGACCGGGCGTTTTGACGCGCCCCGGTCGGTTAGAGCTGACCTTTCAACTCACACTGGGGAGAGACGCGCCATGCGTGCATTCATTAAGAACTACATCGCGGCTGAAAAGGCTCGCCGCGAGGAAGAGGGCGAGAAGGGCTTCTCGCTCGTCGAACTCATCATCGTCGTCGTGATCCTGGGCATCCTTGTCGCGGTGGCGATTCCGTTGGTGGGATCGATCCAGCATGCGGCCGAAGTGAGCGCGGCTGAGGCTGCTGCTGCAAACGCCGCTACTTCGGTGGCCGCCGCGATCGCGTCGAACCCGGCCGTCGACCCGACCACCGTCGACATGGGCGACACCGCGAAGTACAACTTCTCCGGGGTTGTGGCTGCGACGACTCTTGATGACCTCTGCGTGACTGCGACCTCCATCGCAGACTCCACCGCTAGCGGAACTTCCGGCCCGGGCTGCTAACTTCACCAGCCTCTGGTGATCTGCACGGAGGCCGAGGGGATCCTCGGCCTCCGTGGCATCATTTAGTTTGGGGATTCTGCCACTTGGGGAGGTAGGCGGATGAGGGAACGCAGCGGGGATGCTGCGGGGTTCGGCCTCGTCGAAGTGATTATCGCGTTCTTTCTGCTCGCGATCATCGCGGTGGCAATCCTGCCGGTGCTGTTCAACGGCATCGCCTACTCGGTGGAGCAGTCGTCGACCGCGACGGCGACCCGGGCCTTGAACGCGCAGATCGAGGAGCTTCGCAACACCACCAATGTCTCCTGCGCCGACTTGCAAACAGCCGCAAGCCCGGGCACGACGACGACCGATGGTCGCGGCACTACCATCACGATCGGAGGGTCGGCGCCCGCTTGCACGTCGACAACTCATTTGCAGGCTGTCGCGCTAACGCTCGTAGCCACCGCACAGAACGGGAAGCAGTTGGCTACCGTGACCGCGAAGATTTACCTCCCATGAAGACTACGTTCTGGCCGCGGCGAGACGACTCGGGGCTCTCCCTGGTAGAGCTGATCGTGGTCGTGGTGCTGCTCGGAATCCTGGCCGGCGTCGTCGGAACGATCCTCGCGAACTCTTGGCGTGCGCAGAATGACGTCACGACGACCACAGAGGCAACGAACAGCGGGCAACTCGTCGGTCAGAGCGTCGAGCGCGCCGTGAGGAACGGAGTGGCGCTTCGGATCACCGATGGGGGATCAACCCTCTGGGTGCGAACGGCCTATACAAACAACAGGCAATGCCAGATCTTCTGGGTATCGTCCGACGGAGGCCTCCACATGGCTTCGGCTGCGACGGGAGCCGCGCTGCCCTCGCCGACGTCATGGGCGAGTGACGTGACCAAGGTGCCCGGATCAACCGCGTTCTTCACGCTGGTTGGCAGCAATTCGGTCGACTACGCGTTCAATGTCGGAACCGCTGCGGCTCCCGTCAGGATCAGCGGGTCGGCTTCACTACGGACCTCTCCTTCAGGTGGTGGATCATGCTGGACATGAGAATCTCGACTCGCCGGGACGGCGACAAGGAAGACGACGCGCAGGCGGGCCTCGCGCTTGTGATGGTGCTCGTTCTGATGCTGGTTGGGTTCGTCATCGCGTCGTTGGTCGCGGCGAGCGTCCTCTTTACCTTCCGAGCGAACGAAGACAATCTCAGCAACACCCAGGCATTTGTCGCCGCGGAGTCGGGGCGCGATGCGATGCTTGCCGCCGTCATGGCGAACGGATGCACCAAGTCGATCGCAGACTCAACGAGCCCTACATATCGAAACGTCACGGCGCTCTTCGGTGCTGACGCCACTCACCTCACCGACTCCTGCCTCAGCACGACAGCGAGCGCAACCATCCAGATCACCTCGACCGGGTACGGCCCAGAGGGCGACTCCTCGACGATAGTGGCGCTGTATCAGCGCCTGGCAACCTATACGAATCAGCCCGGTGGCTCACTCGCCTACTTCTCCGGGACATTCAAACTGACAAAGTCGACCTACCTCGGCGATGTGGTCATTCGGGACGGGACCTATACCTGCAACAGTGACTCCACGATCAACGGTGATCTCTGGGTTCCGCGCGGCGGTGTGATACTGAGCCAGAGCTGCAACGTCACCGGCAGCATTTATGCCAGAGACGCAATTACCGTCGGGGGTCCCAAGATCACCATCGGAACGACGGGGGTGGCGGGCACCGGTGATGTCGTCTCGCAGAACGGATCGATCACGATCGACACGAATAACGGTGAGATCATAGGGAATGTTCTGTCTGGTGGGTCCGTCACGCTCTCCAAGGGAACGGTGGACGGAAACGTCAAGGCGAAGACGACAATCACAGGGACAGGCGCGACCGTCAAGGGAACCAAGACCGCTTCGGTGACTCCGTCCCCCGCCGTCTTCAACCCGACACTCGAGGCTGTCTATCAGATGACGAACTGGTTGGACCTTGGCTCAGATCCGGCGCTCTGGGGCACGGACGTACAGTGGACGACGGTCCCGAACTCCGCGGCGAACTGCAAGGCGAACATGACGGCCACGCTCGGACAGACACTTGGCGCGGGAAAAACCCGCTACGGCATCGACTACCGGGCATGCACAACTGAAGTCACCGTGACCCTCAACGCGGGGAACATCAAGAACGATGCGGTGTTCCTGGTTCCCGCCGCCGTGGAGATGAACGTGACGGTCGGAGGGTCGCTCACGTCTGTCGGTGCGGCCGCTACACCCCAACTCTTCATCATTCACGCGGACGCCGCGACGACAGCCGCGGGCCCGAACTGCGGACCGTCACCGACGAACCCGGTCGACGAGCTGAACTTGCCAGGCAAGGCAAGCACATTTTCGCCGTACCTCATGATCTATTCGCCGTGCGGTCTGGACAAGGTGCCGAATTCCTCCAGTTCGGTGTCGTTCACGGGGCAGTTCTATGCGGCGGACAACGAAACATCCACGAACCACTGGGTTCAGCCAGAATTCACTTGTCACGCCATGGCCTGGTCACCGCTGATCAACCTCGGTTGCTACATCAAGGACGCAACGGGGACTGGGGACGACGGAACAATCATCACAACGATCCAGCCGCCATCTCGTGTCTCGCAAGTGGAGCAGTAACCCTTGACTCCCGTTGTGATCTTCCTCGTCGTCGTGGCAGGCGTGCTCGGTCTTGTCATCGGCTCGTTCCTCAATGTCGTGGCTTATAGGGTGCCAGCAGAGATTTCCCTGATTCGCGAGAGCCGTTGCCCGCACTGCGATGCGCCGATCAAGCCGTGGCAGAACGTTCCTGTCGTTTCGTGGATAACCCTCCGCGGCAAGTGCGCGGACTGCAAGGCGCCCATCTCGGCTCGGTACCCGATCGTCGAAGCCGTCACCGGCGTCGCGTTCGCCGGCGTCACGTGGTGGGCGCTGGCTTCGGCGGGGGTAACGACCGGGCA
Organism: Microbacterium sp. NPDC056057; assembly: GCF_042266945.1. Lineage (NCBI taxonomy): Bacteria > Bacillati > Actinomycetota > Actinomycetes > Micrococcales > Microbacteriaceae > Microbacterium > Microbacterium sp. NPDC056057. The sequence goes on along the minus strand of NZ_JBHJWS010000003.1, from coordinate 862,640 downwards.
AGTGTTGACCGCCTCTGAAACATGGGCGCTGGCGCTCGTCGTCGTCGCCTATCTGTACTTCGCGGCGATCTCGATCGTGCTGACTCTCATCGACCTCGACACCCACCGGCTGCCAAACAGCATCGTGTTGCCGAGTTATGTTGTGGCTGGCATTTTTTTCATTGTCGCTGCGTGGTTGACCGGGGACTGGGGAGCCCTTGCACGAGCAGCCACCGGTATGGCCGGGATGTATCTGTTCTACTTCCTGCTGCGCGCGGTCCGTCCGGGTGGGATGGGCGGCGGCGACGTCAAGCTCGCCGGGGTAATCGGCATCTACCTTGCATGGCTGGGATGGGGAGCGCTCGCTGTTGGCGCGTTCGCGGCATTCCTCTACGGAGGAGTTTTTGGTATCGCGCTCGTGTTGCTGCGGCGCGCCGGACGCAAGACCGCTATTCCGTTCGGTCCGTGGATGATTCTCGGGGCCTGGACCGGAGTTTTCGCCGGCGAGACCGTCGGCCGTTGGTACGTGAATCTCTTCGTCGGCGCCTGACGTCGACGGTCTTTGGGGAAGGGGAAATCATGGGGAAGACCATCGTGGGGCTGGAGGTGACCGAAGAGAGCGTCCGCGCTGCGGAGATCTCGCTCGGTCGCAAACCCCAGCTCGTTGCGTACGGCGAAGTACCGCTGCCGCCCGAAGCAGCGCGCGACTCGGAGGTGCTCGACGCGGGCGCCGTCGCCGTCGCACTTCGGCAGCTGTGGACCGGCGCGAAGTTCAAGAGCAAGGCCGCCGTGCTCGGCGTCGCCAGCCGCCGCATCCTGGTGCGCGAGTACACGACTCAGGCGATGCGGCCTGATCTGTTGCGGGAAGCTCTGCCATACCAGGTGCAGGATCTGCTGCCGGTGCCGGCGAGCCAGGCGGTGCTCGACTTCTTTCCCCTCTCGCAGGAGGGCGACCAGGTCTCGGGCCTGCTCGTCGCGGCGGTATCGGAGAACATCGAGCAGATCATTTCAACTCTCGCGAAGGTGAAGGTGCGCGCTCAAGCCGTCGATCTCGCAGCATTCGGTCTTGCGCGGGTTACCGCACCGCTTGCGTCGCCCGAAGAGACTGTCGCGACCGTGAATATCGGCGATCACACCACTCAGGTGGTGATCTCGCGGGGCGGCGTGCCGCTCTTCGTGCGGCTGCTGCCGATCGACGTCGCGACGGCTGCCACGCGTCGCCACAACGGTGCTCTCGTCGAGCCGGAGTTGGAGCTTGCTGTCGCCGGCAGTGGCCTCGGGGGAGGGACGGGGCTCACGGTCCCCAGTCGCACTCGGGGTTCGATCCGCGCGGAGACCCCGCCCGGCGTCTCGGATCTCGCAGCTCGCCTGCGCAGCACGCTCGCCTTCTTCGGTAGCCGCGCCACCTCGGTGCCGCTCAGCCGAGTGTTTGTGACAGGCGCCGGGGCCACGGTAGAAGGGGTGATGCCCTCGCTGGCTGCAGCGATCGACACACCGATGGCACTGGTTTCGCTCGGCGACGTCATCTCGATGTCTGCGCCTCCACCTGCCGGTGAGGTTGCGCTCAACCTCGTCGGTACCGTCGGCATCGCGCTCGGGGAGGCGTCGAAATGACCGCCATTCCCGTCCCGTTCTCGGGAGCACCCCGCGTCAACCTCATGCCGCGCAGCGAGGTCGCGCGGCGCGAGCGAGATCAACTCGTGCGGCTGTGGGTCTGGATCGTCCTAGGTGCGATCGTTGTCGCCTTCCTCATCATCGCCGGCGCCTTCGCTTTCAAGTTCTTCGCCGATCAGCGACTCGTTGCTGAGCAGGTCCGTACGAACGCCCTCCTGACCGAGATCGCCTCGCTCTCCGAGGTGAGCCAGGCGATCGCAACGGAGTCCGAATTGACGGACTATCGTACCGACGCCATGACGACGGATCTCGCCTGGGCTCCGGTGATCAGCAAGATCAGCAGCGTGCTTCCCGCAGACACTGCGATCACGGGCGTCGACCTCACTGTGGGTGGGGCACCCCAAGGAGACGATCCGACTTCGGAACAGGGTCTCGTCGGCACGGTCACGTTCGACAGCCCGACGCCGATCGACATCGTCCCGCTAATCCGATCGCTTCGCGGCGTCGAGGGTGTGTTCTACGCGGACGGACAGTCAGTGACAACCAATCCGACTACGGGCGGTCGCTACACATACCTGCTCACGGTTCAGTTCGATCAGACTGTGTACTCGAATGAGTACGCCGCCGAAGAGGGGGGCGAGTGATGCCGAAGCACATCGTCACCGCCATTGGGCTCATCGTCTCACTCGGCGTGATTGCGCTCGGTGTGTTCCTGGTCGCCATGCCGCTGTACTTCCAAGCGGTCGCCGTCGACGGTCAGACCGCGACCGTCGCGAGTACGAACGCCCTGTACCAGGCGCAAGTGGACAGCCTCACTGCGCAGCAGGAGAACCTCGACGAGATCAAGGCCAACGTCGCCGAACTGCGGTCTCAGATCCCGGCAACGGGCCAATTGGATGACGTCTTCGAGGTAGTTGCCCATGCCGCGGAGACATCCGGCGTCTTGATCACGGCGGTCACGGCCGGCGATCAAGCTGCCTTCACGCCGCGTGCCGGCGCGACTGAGAGCGACGCGGCTGCCGCCGCGCCTGCCCCGACGCCTGAAACAACGGGCGCGGCGACGGATGTGACCAACGGAACGACGACGGAAGCGGAGACCACTCCCGACACGCCCGCTCAGGCAGGGCGGCAGCAGGTCGACTTCGTCATCAGCGCACGGTCGGCCGACATCGCACAGGGGACGGCTTTCCTGGACGCGCTTCGGGCAGGTCCCCGTCTCCTCAACAGCATCACCGTGACGATGGCGCCGAGTGGCCAGGGCGGCATCGATGTCCAGATCTCGGCCCTGACCTACGTAGATGCGGAAGGGTGAGGACGATGGAAGATCTGGACTTTGAAACGCTCCTCGCACGTGGTGCGCGACACCGCGCATCCGATGTGCACATCACCGCCGGAGCGCCGCCGCTGTTGCGCGTCGACGGCGATCTCGTGCCGGTACCGGGCTACCCGGACGCGCTTTCGGACGAGTGGGTGGAGCGCACCGCGTTCGACCTCATGACCGAAGGACAGCGCGCCGAGTTTCTCGAGCACGGCGAGGTCGACCTCGCCCACGCGACGCCGGGCATCGGCCGCTTCCGTACCAATGTGTACCGCCAGCTCGGCTCGATCGCGGTCGCGCTGCGCTATATCCCCGATCGCGTGTACTCGCTCGAGGAGTTGGGTGCACCGACGATTGCGCGAGACCTGGCCCTGCGTCCGCGAGGACTCGTTCTGCTGACGGGCCCGACCGGTTCTGGCAAGTCGACGACGCTTACGGCGATGGTCGACATCGTCAACCAGCTCGTGCCGGCGCACATCGTCACCATCGAGGACCCGATCGAGTTCCACCATCAGTCCAAGCGGTCCCTCGTCCACCAGCGCGAGGTCGGCCGGGACACGAACTCGTTCGCCGAGGCGCTCCGCCGCGTGCTCCGTCAGGACCCCGATGTGATCCTCATCGGCGAGCTTCGAGACCCCGAGTCGATTCGCACCGCGCTGTCGGCGGCCGAAACCGGTCACCTCGTGCTCTCGACCCTGCACACGCAGGGCGCCGCAAAGAGCATCAATCGCATCATTGATGTGTTCCCGGCGGACCAGCAGCACCAGATCCGCACCCAGCTCGGTGACACGCTGCAGGGCATCATCAGCCAGACGCTGCTGCCGCTCGCCCAGGTCAACGGACGCACAATCGCGACCGAGGTGCTCATCAACACCCCGGCGGTCGCCAACATGATCCGCGAGGGCCAGGTCGCGCAAATCTACTCGGCGATGCAGGCGGGTTCCGAGATCGGCATGCACACGCTCGACCAGGACCTCCGGCGTCTCGTCGCCGAGGGCACGATCGCGCGCAACGTGGCGATGGACTTCGCGGTTGACCCTAAGAGCCTGGATGGGGTTTACATCAAACCGCGCGACCTGGACGCGGAGGAGTGGGCGCACCACGCCGGCGAGTGGCGGCAAGCAGATCCTGCGGCCGCCGTTGCTGCCGACGCCGCGGTTGGGACAGGTATCGGCATGGGATCGCGCTTCGGCACGCCTACCGTCGGCGGTCGCGTCGATCCCACCGCGCGTGACGTCGAGTGGGGTGGGATCGAGGATCTCGAAGCGTGGACCACCGCGAACGAGGAGGGCTGAGATGGCCGTCGTCCAGGAGTTCGTCTACCGGGCCGTCGACTCGCGGGCGGGATCAGTCGTCAAAGGCACGATCGAAGCGGCCAGCGAGTCGGCAGTCACAGTCAAACTGAAAGCTCAGGGCCTCACGCCGCTCGAAGTCACGCTTAAATCGAACACCGGCCTCAACCGAGAGATCAAGCTCCCGAGCGTGACCAAGACGGTCTCGGCGCGAACACTCGCCGTGTTCTCGCGTCAGATGGCCGGGCTCATCAACGCGGGCCTACCTCTGATGCGGACGCTGGCAATCCTTATCGACCAGACCGACGACAAGAAACTGCAGCCCGCTCTCGTGCAGGTACAGGCCGATGTCGAGTCCGGTTCGTCGTTCTCGGCCGCGCTCGCGAGGCATCCTCAGACGTTCCCGCCGCTGATGCTGTCGATTGTGAAAGTCGGCGAGGCCGGCGGGTTCCTCGGAGGCGCGCTCGGCTCGATCGCCGACAACTATCAGCGCGAGGCCGAGCTGCACAACAAAGTGCGCGCCGCCGTTACCTACCCAGCCATTGTGCTTGTCATTGCGATAATTGGCGTGCTTGTAATGGTGACCTTCGTCGTGCCGATCTTCCGAGACATGTTCGAGGGGATCGGATCACAATTGCCACTTCCCACGCAGATTCTCGTGAACATCTCGAACAACATGTGGTGGGCGCTGCCGACGATCATTCTCGTGGTCATTGTCGCGGTGATTTGGTGGCGGGCGAACCGTCACACGGAGCAGTACCGTCGTTTCATCGATCCGATCAAGCTGAAGATGCCCGTGTTCGGGAAGCTCACGACCAAGATCTCCGTCGCGCGCTTCTCGCGAAACCTTTCGATGATGCTGAACGCGGGAGTTCCGATCATCCAGGCACTCGCGATAGTCGGGCAAGCCTCCAACAACTGGAAGATCGAGCAGGCCGTGCGTGACGTGCAGGAGTCGATTCGGCAGGGTCGTTCTTTTGCCGCGCCGCTCGCCAAGGCCGATGTGTTCCCCGCGATGGTCCCGCAGATGGTGTCGGTCGGTGAGGAGTCGGGCACACTGGTCGACATGCTCGCGTCGATCGCGGACTTCTACGAGGACGAAGTCGAGACCGCGACGTCTCAGCTGTCGTCGACGATCGAGCCGATTCTTATCGTTTGCCTCGGCGTCGTCATCGGTGGCATGGTGATCTCGCTCTATCTGCCGATCTTCACTCTCTACGCCGAGCTCGCAAAGCAGTAGCTGGATCAGGGTTCACTCAACGGCCGGCGCGCAGGGCGCCGGTCGTTGGGCTTTGCGCCGGGTTCGGCGCGTTTCGTCTCGCTCGTTCCTCGCTCGCTCAACGACCGGGAAAGGGGACCGCCGGCCGGGAGCGTAGGAACCCGACGCGGCCCGGGACAGCCGCAGCTCAGACCGTGACGCGCAGCACCTCTTCAATAGTCGTCAGCCCCTGCGCAACCTTCGACCATCCGTCCTCGCGGAGCGAGATCATCCCCTGCTCGAGCGCCACCTGACGGATCTCCGACCCGGTCGACCGCGTCACGACCAGCGACTCGATCTCGTCGCTCAGCGTCATGATCTCGTGCAGGGCAACACGCCCGCGGTATCCGGTGCCGCTACAGGCGGGGCATCCGACCGCCTTGTACAGCTCAGGCACATCCGCAGGGTCGTGAGGGAAGCCGAGGGCGTTCAGTACCTCCGAGGTCTCCACCAACGGCTCGCGACACCGCATGCACAACCGCCGCGAGAGGCGCTGCGCAATCACAGCCGACAACGCCGTCGCGACCAGGAACGGCTCGCACCCGATCTCGGTAAGCCGGGTCAAAGCAGAGGGCGCATCATTCGTGTGCAGCGTCGACAGCACCAAGTGCCCCGTCAGCGCCGCCTCAATGGAGATGTTCGCCGTCTCGAAATCGCGGATCTCGCCGACGAGTACCACATCCGGGTCCGACCGCAGGATCGAACGCAGCGCCGTCGCGAACGTCAGGCCCGCGCGGTTGTTCACCTGCACCTGATTGATGCCGGCGATGCGGTACTCGACCGGGTCCTCCACCGTGATGACGTTGATCTTCGGGTTCGCGATCGACCGCAACGCGGTGTACAGGCTCGTCGACTTGCCCGACCCCGTCGGCCCCGTAGCCAGGATCATCCCGTGCGGCTTCGTGATCGCCTCGCGGAACCGCTTCTCGTTCGTGCTCGAGAACAGCAGGTCGCGCATGCTCATCGTCTGGCCGGTGTTGTCGAGGATTCGCATGACGATCTTCTCGCCCCACACGGTGGGAAGCGTCGCGACGCGGAGGTCGACGGTGCGGTTCTCGTGCGTGACCGAGAGGCGGCCGTCCTGCGGCTTGCGCTTCTCGGCGATGTCGATCGACGACATGATCTTGAGGCGCGAGATGATGCCGTCCTGAATGGCGCGGTCGGCCTTCTGCATCTCGTGGAGCACGCCGTCGATGCGGAACCGCACGGTCAGCTGCTTCTCGCCCGGCTCGACGTGGATGTCGCTCGCGCGGTCGTTGATGGCCTGCGCGATCAGCAGGTTCACGAACCGCACGATGGGGGCGGTGTCGTCCTGCTCCTCGAGGCTCTCGGTGAACGCGGCCTGGTTGGCCTCGCTCGACTCCTCGATCGTCATCGACAGCTCGCTGAGCTCCTCGTCCGAGCGGAGGAACCGCTCGAACATATTGAGCAGCGCGTCTTCGGCGACGACGACAGGCTCGACGAAGAGATCCGTGATCGAGGCGACGTCGTCGAGCGCGACGATGTCGGTCGGGTCGAGCACGCCCACGGTGAGGCGTTCGCCGCGCCGGTCGACGGGGATCAGTCCGTACTTGCGGCACAGATTGCCCGGCACGAGGGCGACCACGTTGGGGTCGAGCGGCATCTCGGCGAGGTCGACGTAACGGTGGCCCGTGTGCAGGGCGATCGCCTCGGCGACCTGACCCTCGGTGACCAGCTTCGAGCTCACCAGCAATCGCTGCAGCTCCGGACCTTCGCCCACCTGAGCGAGGGCGGCCGACATGTCGGCAGCCCTTACTGCTCCTGTGAGCACCAGCGTCTGTGCAAGACCTCTCACGGCAACACCCCTATCCCCAAGCACATACTATGTGGCGCGCGTCAACCCTGGGCTGCTCGTCCGCGCGCGCTCGATAAGGTCATGCCATGGCGGACCTGATCGCGAAGCTGACGGCCTGGGCACTCTCCCTCCGACCGGTGCGCGTCTGGTTCCACTACCTCGAACGCCGCGGTCCCATGCTCTCCGACAGCATCACGTACCGGTCGCTGTTCTCGGTGTTCGCGGGGGTCCTGCTCGGCTTCTCGTTCGCCTCCGTGTGGCTCGCCGACAACCCTGCGGCGTGGCAGTCGTTGATCGACACGGTGGATGCTGCGATCCCGGGCCTGCTCGGAACAGGAGACGACGGCCTCATCGACGTCAGCACCATCGAAGCGCCCGCGGGCCTGACCATCGCCGGCATCATCGCGCTCGTCGGTCTCGTCGGCGCGGCGATCGGCGCCATCGGGTCGCTGCGCGTCGCGTTGCGCACGCTCGCCGACAAGGTGCACGACGACGTCTTCTGGATCTGGGTGATCCTGCGCAACTTCCTCCTCGCCATCGCGATCGGCGGCGGCTTCGTGCTGTCGGCCGGTGCGACGTTCATCGGCACCACGTTCGTCGGGGCGGTGCTCGATTGGCTCGGGATCACTCACACCGGAGTCGCCGACTTTGCCACCCGCTCGGTTTCGATCGTCGTCGTGTTCCTCCTCGACATGGCGATCGTCGCCGTCGCGTTCGTGTCGCTCAGCGGCGTCAAGACGCACCCAGGGTCGCTGTGGTCGGGCGCCGTCATCGGCGCGGTCGGGCTGACGGTACTGCAGCAGCTCTCGTCCCTCTTCGTCGCCGGGGCGGGCGCGAATCCGCTGCTGGCATCGTTCGCCTCGCTCATCGCGCTGCTGCTGTGGCTCAACCTCTCGGCGCAGGTCATCCTCCTCGCGTCGACCTGGATCATCGTGAGCGAGCGCCAGCGCGTCGACCGCGTGCGCGAGCGGTTCGGCTCTCCGACGTTCGCCTTGCGACGCGTGCGTCAGGCGGAGGATGCTGTGCGCGTGGCCACCGAAGAGCTCGAGCACGCGCGCGCCGACGTCGAGCGCGAGAAGCTCGCCGCACAGAAGCACCAGTCGACATGAGCGCGCGCGTTCCCACGTTCACCGCCGAACAGGTGCGTGCGGCGGAACGCCCCCTGCTCGACGCCGGAGTCCCGCTCATGCGCCGTGCCGCAGCCGCCCTCGCCGACGTCGTACAGGCCGAGCTTGCGACGCCCGAGACCGTCGTCACGTTGACCGGCGTGCTCGAACCCGTGATCCGCGAGACGCCCGTCGCCCTGCGGCCGCGGGTGCTCGTCCTCGTCGGCTCCGGCGACAACGGCGGCGATGCCCTCTACGCCGCCGCGCACCTCTCCCGCATCGCCGACGTCGACGCGCTGCTCGTCTCGGAGCGCTTCCACGTCACCGCCCTCGCCACCGCCGTCGCCGCCGGCGTCCGCCGCGTCGACCTCCCCGAGGTCGACGACGCCGTGCGCCACTACGCGCTCGTGATCGACGGCATCCTCGGCATCGGCGCCGCGAGCGATCCGGCCCTGCGCGGCCGGGCACGCGGCGCTGTCACCGCGATCCGCGACGACCTCCGACGAGGAGGACGGATGCCGCGGGTCATCGCCGTCGACATCCCCAGCGGTCTGCACCCCGACACGGGCGTCGCCGACGACGCCGTGCTCGCAGCATCCGTCACCGTCACGTTCGGCGCGGTGAAGGCCGGACTCGTGACCGGACGCGGGCCCGAACTCGCCGGCGACATCGTCCTGGTCGACATCGGTCTCGGCCCGGCGCTGGAATCGGTCGAGCCGGCGGGCGAGGCATCCGTCTCCCGAATCGTGACGGCGCCGACCGACTGACCGCAGCGTGCGCGCCGCGACTACTCGTCGTTCTGCTCGTCCTCGCCGTTGTCACCGGGGAAGTCGGGGTCGTCCTTGTGGTGGCCCCAGGCCTTGCCCTTCCCGTTGCCCGGGCCCTCCTGCTCGTCGCCGCGGTCGCCCTTGTTCCCGGGGAAGTCAGGCGAATCCTTGTGGTGCCCCCAGGCGTTGCCGTTGTCGCCCGGGAACGCGGGGTCGTCCTTGTGGTGACCCCACGCCTTCCCGTTGCCCTGTGCTCCCGGCGAGTCATCCGGTGCGACGACGCTCGTTGCGGGCAGCACCCGGGCGAGCGGAACGCCCGACGCGACGGCCGGCACGATGATCGCGGCCGAGGCCACGACAGCGATGACGGCACCCGTGATGAGCAGCTTCTTCGAACCCATGACGCACCTCGATCTCCCCAGGCGGAGGCAGCCGGTGCGGGGAGCGTACCACCGCGCTCGGGCGGTGCGAAGGGCTCAGCGCGCGTAGCGCTCGACGAAGGTGCGGAGCATGCGGCTCGGGTGCGAGACCGCCGCGCGGCGGACAGCCGCCAGCGTGAGCTCGAGCTCGTCGGCGGCGAAGTAGCCGTAGCCGGCGTAGGCGTGGATGCGCGTCGTGATGCCCTCGACGTCGAGCTCGGGGTGGAACTGCGTCGCGTACACGTTCTCGCCGACCCGGAACATCTGCACCGGGCACGTCGGCGACGACGCCAGGAGCGTCGCCGACGGCGGCAGCTGCGAGATCGCCTCCTTGTGTCCGACGAAGGCGCCGAAGGTCTCGGGGAGACCGGCGAGCAGGGGATCGGATTCCCCGGCCTCGGTCATCGTCACGGGCACGACGCTGATCGGCTCGGAGTACGTGCGGTCGATCACCGCGCCCTGGTGGGCGCCGAGCGTGCCGACGCCGTAGCAGGCGCCGAAGAACGGGAAGTCGCGCGCGACGACCTCGTCGAGGAGGATGCCGAACTCCTGCTCGACCCGCCGCTGCGTCGGCGACTTCTTCTCCAGCGGGTCGGACGCGTTGAACGGCCCGCCGCCCACGAAGATGCCCGACACCTCATCGAGGTCGATCTGCGGCATCGGCTCGGCCTCGAGTCGCACGCGGATGAGCTCGTCGGGGGAGAGGCCGGTGTACCGCAGGAAGAGCGCGTACTCCTCGTCGGCCGGCACGTCCTCGGCACGGGTCGCAAGGAGGACGAACGGCTTCACCGCACCAGCCTACGGCGGGAACACGGATGCCCCGACCCCGCGCAGCGCGCCGGGCCGAGGCATCCGTCGATCCTTACTTGCTGAACTGGTGCGTCCAGGTCGACACGGCGCCCGCGGCGACGGCGAAGCCGGCCTTCGGGACCGCGGTGACCTGCACCCTCGAACCCGCGGGAACCTTGACCAGCGGCTTCTCAGCCTTCACGCCGTTGACGTAGTAGTCGAACGCCTTGTCAGGCGTGACGACGACGTGGTCCGAGTTCGAACCCTTCGGGTCGGTGAACTTCGGCGCGCCGGGCGTCGCCGCGGTCGTGAGCACGGGCACGTTCGCGAAGTCCATGTCGCTCGCGAAGTAGTAGCTCGTGTACGACGGCTGGTTGTAGGTGGTGTTCTGGCGGGCCACCTCGGCGCGGTACTGCACGTCGTGCATGAGCGTCGGCAGCTTGTGCGTCGTCACCTCCGTGCTCGTGTAGATGCGCAGTGCGCTCGAGTCGACCGTGCGCACGAGCAGCTCCTCGCGCCAGTCGCCGAACACGTCGGCCACGAGCGACGGGTTGCCCTTGGTGCCGTTGTTCGTGCGCGTGCCGGTGGCGGTGAGCACGGTGCCGCGGGTCCAATCCTTGATCGTCGGTGTGACCTCGAGAGCGCCGTCGACGATCTGGGTGGTCATGTCGGCGGCCCAGCGGATCGACTGGTTGGTTCCGGGAGTGGATGCTGCGAGCGGCGTGTTCGTCGCGCTCAGCAGGCCCGATCCCTCCGTGCCGTTGGGCATGCTCGCCCACACCTCGAGGCCCGGCACGTCGGCGCGCACGTCGCCGATCATGCTGCGGCCCGTGTCGCGGCCCGAGTATGCGCCGAAGAGCACCTCGCCGGTCGCGGCGTCGCGCATCGCCGAGCCGTAGGGGGCGAACGTCGCACCCTCGTGCGCCGTCCAGATCTCGAGACCGGGGCGGTTCGGGTCGATGTCGGTGACGTGCATCGCGTCGCCGTGGCCGAGGCGCACGTTCTCACCGGGCGCGGCGCTGTCGGCGGGGAGCACATCGAACGAGCTGTACAGCAGTCCGCCGTCGTCGTCGATCGTGGCCGAGCCGTAGACGATCTCGTGCTTGCCGTCGCCGTCGACGTCGGCCGCGCTCAGCGAGTGGAAGCCCTGCGTGGTGATCGAGCCGTACACCGGGTCGGTGCCGTCGCGACCGTGCGGGCCGTCGTTGAACGGGTTCGTCATCGGCACGTGGCCGCTGTCGATCGCCCAGCGCGTGCTCAGGTGCTCGCCGTCCCAGTCGTAGGCGTGGATCGTCGTGCGCGTGTAGTAGCCGCGCGCGAAGACCGCCGACGGGTGCGTGCCGTCGAGGTACGCGACGCCCGCGAGGAAGCGGTCGACGCGGTTGCCCGGCTCGATGCGGGCCATCGCATAGTCTCCCCACAGCAGCCCGTCGTCGTCGCGGCCGGGCTCGTAGCGCACGGTCTCGAGCTCTTCGCCGGTGGCCGAGTCGAAGACCGAGAGGTACTCCGGACCGTCGACGATGAAGCCCTCGAACGTCGTGAGGTCGTTGCGCGCGCTGCGGCTCGGTGCGTACGTGGTGATGAAGTAGTCGACGAGCTCGGTCGCCGACGCGGTCGACAGCGGGTACTCGTGCGTCACCGGGATGCCGAACGCCTCCTCGAGGGTCGCCGGCCAGTTGCCCGCCACGACCTCGGGGTGCTCCGACCAGCCCTCGAACATCTCGATGAGGTGCTGACGGTAGTCGGCGGCGCTCAGGCGGTAGTCGTCGGCGGCGGTGTAGCCGGCCGCGAGGTCTTCGGCGAGCATCGTGATGCCGGCCTCGGCCGCGACCGAGCCGTCGGCGTTGTACCGGATCGAGGTCGTGCCGGGCGCCGTCTTCAGCATCGTCTCGGCGCGGCCGTCGCCGTCGAAGTCGTAGACCATGAACTGCGTGTAGTGCGCGCCCGCGCGGATGTTCACACCCAGGTCGATGCGGTTCAGCAGCGTGCCGTCGAGCTCGTACGTGTCGACATAGACGCTGCCCGTGTAGCCCTTCTGCGACACGTCCTTCGAGTTCGACGGGTCCCACTTCACGACGAACTCGTACGCGCCGTCGCCGTCGACGTCGGCCACCGACGCGTCGTTCGCGGAGTACGTGAACGCCTCGCCGGCGGGGGTGACACCGCCGGCCGGCTTCTGCAGCGGCAGGTCGTAGAACCCGTCGCCCCACACCGAGACGGGCGCGGACTGCTCGCCGGTCACGTCGTTCCAGGCGGGAGCGACCGTGTAGACGGATGCTGCGGACCCGTCCGCGTCGGCATAGTTCGTGCTGTCGTCGACCGTGGCGATGCGCTCGCCGTCGCGGAACACCGCGAACGACGGGCCGCTCACGCCGGTCTCGGTCGCGGGACCGGCTTCGGTCCCGAGCAGGCGCCAGCTGAGGAACACGCCCTCACCCGTCGACACGGCGACCAGGCCGCGGTCGAGGGCTTCGAGCTGGGCGCCGGCGGGGGAGGCCTGCTCGGCCAGCGCGGGCTGCGCCAGTCCGAGTGTGAGTGCGCACGCGGCCGAGCCGGCCACGAGCGCGCGGACAGAGGTGCTGCGGAGATTCATCGTCGAATCGCTCTCCCGAGGTTGCGGCCCGTGTGGGGACGGGCCTTCATCGTTGTCAACGTAAGGAATACGTTTTCCCGCACGACCCTAGTCAGCGACCTCGTGCGGGTCAACCGCCCGACCGCGCACATTGGAACGATTTAATGTGCGTCGCCCCGCGAGCACAGAATCGGAGGTCTGCCGGGACGCGCCGGGTCGCAGCATCCGTTTCCCGGCGTGTCGTAGGGAACCTCCGATTCTGTGCATCCTGGCCCCCCGGGCCCGAGCACAGCGTCGGAGGTCTTGTTCGCCGCGCCAGATGGCAGCATCTGTTTCGCGGCGTGTCGGGTGAAACCTCCGATTCTGTGCGCCTCCTCCACAGCGTGGCGGGGTTCGCCGGGCACTCCCAATTCCGGTGGAATGCGCGGACGGCGGATGCTGCGCCCGCGAGTCTGGCCGCATGTGCACCGCCTCTCCGCCCGCCGTCACGACGTATCGAGAGCTGAGAGCGTCGGGATTCTCGAGGTCGAAGATCACCGAAGGGCTCGCGGATGGCTCACTGATCTCGCCCCGTCGAGGAGTGTACGAGCGCGTCGGCGTGTGTGCGGACATCAAGACCGCGGCGGCGCACGGCGGCTGGGTCGCCTGCGTGAGCGCGGCACAACACCTCGGGCTCTGGGTCGCGGAGCACGGCGACGGGTTGCACGTGGGACTTCGCGCCCACGGGCGTGCATTTTCGCACCCGGAATGCTCGTGCGTCGCGCACTGGAGCGACCCGGACGACGACGAACGCAGCGCTTTCGGTGTGCCGTCGGTTCGGGTCGTCCTGCGGCAGATCCTGCGGTGCCAAGGGCTCGAGGCGTTCTTCGTGGCATTGGAGTCGGCTCTGCGGCGACGCACGCTGTCGAAAACCGACCTCGAGTGGGTGCGGCGGAGCACGAACGCCGACGCGAGGGAGGCGATCGCATTCGCTCGCAGCGATGCCGACAGCGGGCTCGAGTCGTTGCTGCGGTGGCGGCTTCGGCGTCGCGGGCTCAGTGTGCGGACGCAGCAGTCGATCACCTCGGTCGGCCGGGTGGACTTCGTGATCGGCGAGCGCCTGATCGTCGAGGTCGACGGCGCGCCCAACCACGACGGCGAGTCGCATCGCCACAAGGACCTCGTGCGCGACGCGAACGCAGCGGCGTGGGGCTTCGTCACGCTGCGCTTCGACTATGCCCTGGTCGTCCACGACTGGGAGACCGTCGAACTCGCCATCCTCGGCCTCGTCGACCGCGGGCTGCACCTCGCCTGAGCGTGCACATAATCGGAGGTGTCGGCGACACGCCGGGTGGCAGCATCCGCTCCCCGGCGTGTCAGGCGAAGCCTCCGATTCTTTGCGCAGGGTGCCTGGAGTCGGTCCGGAACACAGAGTCGGAGGCTTTCGGCAACACGCCGGCTACCGGAAGTCGGAACCCGCGTGTCGCGCGGAACCTCCGATTCTGTGCACGCCCACTGCACCGCGAGACGACGGATGCCTCGGCCCGGCGCAGTGAGCCGGGCCGAGGCATCCGTGTGCGAAGTCCTACGAGGCGTAGGTGACGAGGCCGAGCTCCACCGGCGACACCAGCTGCGGATGCGCGGGGCGCACGCGGACGGTGTAGCCGAAGGTGCCGGTCACGCCGAGCGGGAGGGTGCCGCTGAACACCGTCGCGCCGTCGGCGGCGGACGCGCCGGGGGAGAGGCGGTACACCGAGTGGTCGCGCGACAGCGCGTCGTCCTCGTTCGTCGCGCCGTACAGCAGCTCGACCGCGACATCGTCGGGCGAGAGTCCGTCGAGGCGGACGTCGGCGCGCACCTCGAGGGTGTCGCCGGCCTGCGCCTGCTGCGGGATGCCCGAGCTGTCGACGCTCGCGATCGACACGCGGCCCCACGCTTCGCGCACGCGGCTGACGAATGCGGCGACTGCGCGCGCCTCGAGGAACCCGTTCGCGCGCAGCGCGACGTCGTGCGCCGCCGCCGGCACGTACAGACGCTGGACGTAGTCGCGCACCATGCGGTCGCTCGTCGCCTTCTTGCCGAGCTCGGTCATGGTGTGGCGCACCATGTCGAGCCAGCGGAGCGGAATGCCGCCTTCGCGCTCGTAGAAGCGCGGCACCAGCTGGTGCTCGATGAGGTCGTAGAGGGCCGCCGCCTCGTCGTCGTCGCGCTCCTCGTCGTTCGCCGCGGTGTCGGCGGTGGGGATCGCCCAGCCGTTCTCGCCGTCGTACCACTCGTCCCACCACCCGTCGAGGATCGAGAGGTTGAGCGCGCCGTTGAGCGCGGCCTTCATGCCGCTCGTGCCGCATGCCTCGAGCGGGCGCAGCGGGTTGTTGAGCCACACGTCGCAGCCGGGGTAGAGGTCCTTCGCGAGCGTGATGTCGTAGTCCGGCAGGAACACGATGCGCCCGCGCACCTTCGGGTCGCGGCTGAAGCGCACCAGCTGCTGGATCAGGATCTTGCCGGAGTCGTCGGCCGGGTGCGACTTGCCGCCGATCACGATCTGCACGGGGCGCTCGGGGTCGGTGAGCAGACGCGTCAGCCGCTCGGGGTCGCGCAGCATGAGCGTCAGGCGCTTGTACGTCGGTACGCGGCGCGCGAAGCCGATCGTCAGCACCTCCGGGTCGAGCAGGTCCTCGACCCACGACGGGGTGTGACCGTTGGAGACGGATGCTGCCACCCGCCGCCGCGCCTCGGCCACGAGCTCGCCCTTCATCTGCTGGCGGACGCCCCACAGCTCGGCGTCGCTGACGACGTTCCGGTCGGTCCAGTCGTGCGTGTCGGTGTGCGCATCGCCCCACGCGCGCTCGCTCACGGCCTTGAGCGCGGGGTGCACCCAGGTCGGAGCGTGCACGCCGTTGGTGATCGACGTGATCGGCACCTCGTCGGTGTCGACGCCCGGCCACAGCATGCCGAACATGCCACGGCTGACCTCGCCGTGCAGCACCGAGACGCCGTTGGCGTGCTGGCCGAGGTGCAGGCCGAGCACCGCCATGTTGAAGACGCCCTGGTCGCCGCCCTCCCAGGTCTCGAGGCCGAGCGAGATCGCGCGGCCGGCGTCGAGACCCTGGAACAGGCCGCTCGAGAGGAAGTCCGCGATGAGGTCGCGGGGGAAGCGGTCGATGCCCGCGGGCACCGGCGTGTGGGTCGTGAAGACCGTGCCGGCGCGCACCTGTGCGAGAGCCTCGTCGAAGCTCAGCCCGTCGTGGGTGATGAGCTCCGACATGCGCTCGAGTCCCTGGAACCCGGCGTGGCCTTCGTTGGTGTGATAGACGTCCGGGGTGGGGCGGCCGTTCAGCTCCGACCACGCGCGCACCGCGCGCACGCCGCCGACGCCGAGCAGCAGCTCCTGCAGCAGGCGGTGCTCGCCGCCGCCGCCGTAGAGGCGGTCGGTGACGCGGCGCATCTCGTCGGTGTTCGAGGGCGTCTCGGAATCGAGCAGCAGCAGCGGGATGCGGCCGATGTCGGCGACCCAGACGCGCGCGTGCAGGCGGCGGTCGCCCGGCAGGTCGAGCGCGATCTCTACGGGGGCGCCCTCGCGGTTGCGCAGGAGCGTCAGCCCGAGGCCGTACGGGTCGAGCAGCGGGTAGCTCTCGCGCTGCCAGCCGTCGTCTCCGATCGACTGGCGGAAGTAGCCGGCGCGGTAGAAGAGGCCGACGCCCGTGAGCGGCACACCCAGGTCGGACGCGCTCTTGAGGTGGTCGCCGGCGAGGATGCCGAGGCCGCCGGAGTACTGCGGCAGCGAGCCGTCGACGCCGAACTCGGGGGAGAAGTACGCGATGTGCACGGGCTTGTCGCCCTCGAGCTGCTGGAACCAGCGGTCGCCGTCGAGATAGGCGGTGAGGCGCTCGTCCTCCTCGCGCACACGGGCGACGAACTCTTCGTCCCGCGCGAGCTCGTCGAGGCGCTCCTGGCCCAGTGCGCCGAGCATCCGTGCCGGGTTCGCGCCGATCTCGTCCCACAGGACGGGATCCATCGAGGCGAATAGCGCGTGCGTCGCACGACTCCACGACCAGCGCCAGTTGGAGGCGAGGCGGTCGAGCGGGGCGAGGGATGCGGCGAGGACGGGACGGACGGTGAACGTTCGGATGGCCTTCACGCTCGCGATTCTAGGGGCAAAAGCTGGAAGCGCTTGCACCCTTTCGGTGAACAACAGTGCCGCCCGCGTGACACGGGGTGCCGCGAATCGCCAGGGAGCGGCCCGCGTCGGGTGCCGGGTCTACGCTGGCGCTATGGCAATCGCACGACTGCACGGCGGACCCCTCGACGGACAGATCATTCCGCTCGACCCGACCGTCTCCGACTCGTATATCGTCCCCTACGGCGAAGGACAGCTGGTCTACCGCCGCGAAGGCGAAGAGACCCATACGGGCGACCAGGACGGGCCGACCGAGACCCGCTTCGTGTACATCGAGGCGACCGAAGACATCGATCCCAACCCCGACGGTCGTGACGACTGACCGTACTCCCGACGCAGCCGGCGACGCCGGTGCGGCCGGCGCGTCGCACAGCGTCGAGGTCGAGCTGAAGTTCGACGTCGACGAGTCGACGCCGCTGCCCGACTGGTCGGCGCTTCCCGGCGTGGCGCACGTCGGCGACCCCGAGCTGCGTCAGCTCGACGCCACCTACCTCGACAGCGACGATCTCGCGCTCGCGCACGCCGGCTACGCGGTGCGCCACCGCACCGGCGGACCCGACGAGGGCTGGCACATCAAGGGCCCGCGCGGTGCCGACGGCGGCCGGATCGAGCTGCACTGGCCGATCGGCCCGGTGCATGAGATCCCGGATGCTGTCGCCGACGCGGTCTCGAAGATCGCCAGTGCGTCGGACTTCGCGCCGATCGCGCGCATCCGCAACAGCCGTACCGCTTTCGCGCTGCAGGACGAGCACGGCCGCCTCGTGGCGGAGTTCGTCGACGACCACGTGACAGCCACCGACGAGCGCTCCGGCACGGACCGGTCCTGGCGCGAGTGGGAGTTCGAACTCGGACCCGCCGCCCCCGCCTCGGACGAGGAGCGCGCGGCGTTGCTCACAGCCGCCGAAGCCGCGGTGCAGGCCGCAGGCGGCCGGGCCGCGGCATCCGATTCCAAACTCGCCCGCACGCTCGGCGCCTGAACGCACGAGAACGCCCCGGACCTTCGAGAAGGTCCGGGGCGTTTCGCGTCAGCTGATCAGAGGTTGATCATGTGGCCGGCGAGGCCGTGGAAGGCCTCCTGCACGGCCTCCGACAGCGTCGGGTGCGTGTGGACGTTGCGCGCCGCCTCGAGAGCGGTGAGGTCCCACTTCTGCGCGAGCGTGAGCTCGGGCAGAAGCTCCGAGACGTCGGGGCCGATGAGGTGGCCGCCGAGCAGCTCGAGGTGCTCGCCGTCGGCGATCAGCTTGACGAAGCCGATGGGCTCGCCCAGGCCGTTCGCCTTGCCGTTCGCCGAGAACGGGAACTTCGCGACCTTGACGTCGTAGCCGGCGTCGCGCGCCTGCTGCTCGGTGAGGCCGAACGAGGCCACCTGCGGCGAGCAGAACGTGGCGCGCGGCATCATGCGGTAGTCGCCGAGCGTCATGGTCTCGGCCTTGCCGATGGTCTCGGCGGCGACGACGCCCTGCGCCTCGGCCACATGCGCGAGCTGCAGCTTCGCGGTGACGTCGCCGATCGCGTAGATGTGCGGCACGTTGGTGCGCATGTGGTCGTCGATGTCGATCGCGCCGCGGTCGGTGAGCTTCACGCCGGTGTTCTCGAGACCGAAGCCCTCGACGTTGGCGGCGAAGCCGATCGACATCATGACCTTGTCGGCGTCGATGGAGCCCTGGCTGCCGTCCTTGGCGGTGTAGGTCACGGTGACCTTGTCGCCCTGGTCGGTGACCGTCTCGACCTTGGTCGAGGTGAGGATGTCGACGCCGTAGTTCTTGTACTGGCGGGCGATCTCCTTCGAGACGTCCGCGTCCTCGTTGGGCAGCGCACGGTCGAGGAACTCGATGATCGTGACCTTGACGCCGTAGTTCACCATCACGAAGGCGAACTCCATGCCGATGGCGCCGGCGCCGACGATGACGATCGACTGGGGCAGGTCGCGGGCGAGGATCTGCTCCTCGTACGTCACGACGTTGCCACCGATCTGCACGCCCGGGAGCAGACGCACCTTCGAGCCGGTCGAGATGATCGCGTTGTCGAAGGTGACGCGCTCGGTGGTGCCGTCGGCCTTCTTGACGTCGATCGTGTTCGCGTCGACGAACGACCCGCGACCCTCGTACTCGTCGACCTTGTTCTTCTTCATCAGGTAGTGGATGCCCTTGACGTGGGTGTCCGCCACCTTGCGGCTGCGGTCCCAGGCGACTCCGAAGTCGAAGCGCACGTCACCCGAGATGCCGAACAGGTCGGCCTTGTGGTGGAACTGGTGCGCGAGGTCGGCGTTCTTGAGCAGAGCCTTCGAGGGGATGCAGCCGACGTTGAGGCACACACCGCCCCAGTACTTCTCTTCGATGATGGCGACCTTGAGGCCGAGCTGCGAAGCGCGGACGGCTGCGACGTAGCCGCCGGGCCCCGCGCCGAGGATGGCGACGTCGTAATGAGGCATGGTCTCAAGCCTATCGGTCGGTGGGGGGCACGGAGTCGGGCTGCGAGGTGCCGTCGGCAGGGCCGGCAGCGCCGTTCGCGAGGGCCTTCTCGCGGCGGGCGCGGGAGACCAGGAGGTACACGACCGCGGCGATGAGCGCGAGGGCCAGCACGCCCGCGATGATCCACGGCAGCGCGCTCGATCCCTCGTCCGCCACAGGTTCGCTCGTGACTGTCGGCGTGGGCTCGGCGGACTGGGGCGGCGCCGCGGTCTCGGTGGGCGTCGGGGTGGCCGTCTCGGTCGGCGTCGGTGCGCCCGCGACCGTGAAGGTGAACTCGCCCGAGATGGGGTGCCCGTCGCTCGAGACGACCTTCCACAGCACCGTGACGGCACCGGATGCCTCGCCCGTGAGCGGCTGCGTCAGCACGTTGTCCTGCGCGGTCGGCGTGCCGTCGACGAGCGACGCGCCCGAGGCATCCGTCACCTCCACGACCGAAGCGCCGGCGTCGTCGGCGATCTCGGCGCTGAACGTGAGGGTCAGCTGCGCGGGAAGGGCGTCGAGCGTGCTGTCGGCGGCGGGGTCGCTGCCCAGCAGTTCGTCGTGCGCCTGCGCGGAAGATGCGGTCGCGAGGACGACGCCGAAGGCGACGAGCAGTGCGGCGAGGAATGCCCAGACCCGGGCTGGAAGCGGCTTTTGAAGAGTTTGTGACATCACCTGATCGAGCCTATCCGGCTCTTTGCTGAGGGCCTCCCGAGGTCTAGCCTGGCGATTGGCGGGCCCCCTGCCCGTCGTCCCCACACGCGGAAGGATGCGGCAGATGGATCAGATGATGATGGGCGCCATGTCGAAGGACATGATGTCGATGCCCGGCATGCAGGCGATGGACATGTCGGTCATGCAGGCCTGTATGGACGCCTGCTCGGCCTGCGAGCAGGCATGCACGGTGTGCTCCACGCAGATGATGTCGTGCGCTCCCGCATGCATGAACTGCGCCGACATGTGCAACACGATGATGCGCGCCATGATGCGGATGCAGGGCATGAACCCGGCGACCATGATGTCGATGCTCGACGCCTGCATGGCGATGTGCCAGATTACGATGGACGAGTGCATGGAGCACGCGGACCACAGCGAGGTCTGCAAGATGTGCGCTCAGGCGTGCAAGGCGTGCATGGACGCCTGCATGGCCATGAAGGACATGATGATGGCGATGAGCTGACGCTCGTCGCTTTCTTTTGACCGCGGTGCGGCCTGCCCGGCTCAGCCGCGGAGGACGTTGAACCGCGCGCCGCCGACGGCGAGCACGTGGTAGCGCTCGTGGAGCGCGACCGGCGTGCCGGGCGTCGCGGCCGCGGCAGCGCCGGTGCCGTTCCAGAGGGCGACCGGGGTCCAGTCGGCGAGCGTGCGGACGATCACGAAGCCCGAGCGCTCGTCGGAGGCCTCGACGATCGCGTCCGCCCAGTCCGACGGCGTCGCCGAAGCGAGGCGCGCCTGGATCAGGTGCAGCGCGTGACCGGGGGCGTAGGACGAGCAGGTGTCACCGTGGTCGCACATGCACGCCGCAGCCTCGCGCACCTCGAGGGGCGGGATGTGGCTGTGCGGGCTCGACACGGTGATCTCCTTCTGGTCAACGGATCTTTGCCGGTCCTGCCAGGGTAGAAGGACCGCCTTGCGGCCCGCATGTCGAGTGACACGCGGCGAAACATTGCGGGAACGGCGAACGTCCTCTTCCGAGCCGGGGGCGATCGGATAGGCTGGCCGGACGAAGGAGGAAACCGTGGAGCACGACCGCCGACCCGATCAGGGCGACATCCGCCGGGCCGCAGGGTCTGACGCACACGAGTCCGACCGCGCCGCCGACACGACGCAGACGTTCGGCCACGACTCCGACCTGTCGTTCGTGCCCTTCGGCAGCGAGCTCGGCGAGGCCGAGCTCGACGCGATCGACGCCCTTCCGTCCGGCGCAGCCCTGCTGCTCGTCCGTTCCGGACCCACCGCAGGCGCCCGCTACCTGCTCGATGCCGACGTCACGTCCGTGGGGCGGCATCCCGAGGCCGACATCTTCTTCGACGACGTCACCGTCTCGCGTCGCCACGCGGAGATCAACCGCACCGGCACCGCCTTCGAGCTCGTCGACCAGCGTTCGCTGAACGGCACCTACGTGAACGGCGAGCGGGTCGACAGGGCCGCGCTCACCAACGGCGCCGAGGTGCGCATCGGCAAGTTCCGCCTCAACTTCTTCGTCTCACCGGCTGACCTCTCCAGGGCGACGGAGGCCTGATGCCCGCGGCTTCCGCCCGTGACAGGGCGTCGTCCGCGGGTCTTCTCAGCATCGGTCAGGTCCTCGCGCGTCTGTCGCCCGAGTTCCCGTCACTGACCTCCAGCAAGCTGCGCTTCCTCGAGGTCCAGGGGATCATCACACCGCTGCGCACGGAGTCGGGCTACCGCAAGTTCTCGCAGGACGACCTCGAGCGCCTGCGCCTCGCCCTCACCCTGCAGCGCGACCACTACCTGCCGCTGTCGGTCATCCGCGACTACCTCGAAGACGTCGACGCCGGTCGCGATCCTGCGACGCCGACCGCCGTGCCGCCGCCGTCCATCGTGCCCGCGCCGCGCCGGTACCGCCGCGACGAGCTCCTGTCGGCCGCCGGCGCCGCGCCGCAGCTGCTCAACGACGCCATCAGCACCGGCATCCTCGCGGGCGCCGAGTCGTACACCGAGCAGTCGGTGACGCTGCTGCGCGCACTCGTCGCGCTGGACCGCCACGGCATCGAGCCGCGCCACGTCCGCGCCCTCCGGCAGAGCGCCGAACGCGATGTCGCGCTCGTCGAGTCGGCTCTCGCACCGCTGCTGCGCCGGACGGATGCCTCGTCCCGCGGCCGCGCCGGCGAGCTGGCGCCCGAACTGACCCGGCGCCTCGACGATGTGCGGGCCATCTTCGTGCGGGCGGCGCTCGACCGCATGCTGTCCTGAGCCCGACTTCGTCGCGCGAGCAGTTCGAGGGTTTCCGGCCACGCGGATCGTCGAAGTGCGCGACACGCCGACCCCCGAACGCCGGATGTCATTGCCGCGGGGGGGAGGCTGATCTAGCGTGGAACTATTCGATCCGGAGGGGGGAACGAGCATGACCGGAGACGTTGCTCCAGGCGAACCGTTCAGTGCAGAACTCCTCTTCACCGACGGTCTTCCCGCGATGGATGACGAGGTCGGCTACCGCGGCGCGGCCGCGGCGAAGGCCGCCGGAATCACCTATCGCCAACTCGACTACTGGGCCCGCACCGAGCTCGTCCAGCCGACCGTCCGCGGGGCCAGCGGATCGGGCTCGCAGCGACTGTACGGCTTCCGCGACATCCTCGTGCTGAAGCTCGTCAAGCGCCTGCTCGACACCGGCATCTCGCTGCAGCAGATCCGCACGGCGGTCGACCAGCTGCGCGCCGCCGGCATCCGCGACCTGGCGGGCACGACGCTCATGAGCGACGGGGCATCCGTCTATCTGTGCACGTCCAACGACGAGGTCATCGATCTCGTCAGCCGCGGTCAGGGCGTCTTCGGCATCGCCGTCGGCAAGGTGCTGCGCGAGGTCGAATCGAAGCTCCTCGAGTTCGAAGTCGAGAAGCCCGACGCGATGGACGAGCTCGCGGTGCGTCGCGCCGCACGCTCCGCGTAAGGCGCGCCGCACCGCTCCGTTCCGGGTCAGCCCAGCGCGGACTCCACCCGCTCGCGCACGCCCGCGGTAGCGGTGAGGGCCTGATCGAGGTCGGCGATGAGGTCGGCCGGATCCTCCAGGCCGATCGAGAGGCGCACGAGCGCGTCCGAGGGCTTCGCGTCGGCGCTGACCGGCCGGTGGGTGAGCGCCGCAGGGTGCTGGATGAGCGAGTCGACACTGCCGAGCGACACGGCGTGGGTGAAGAGCTGGACGGATGCCGTCAGCGCCGCCGCGGCGTCGAAGCCGTCGGCGAGCTCGATCGCGATCATCGCGCCCGGACCCGACTGCTGGGTGCCGATGAGGCCTCGGGGATCGCTGTCGGCGAACCCGGGGAAGTGCACGCGTGCGACCTCGGGGCGTGAGAGCAGCCATTCCGCGACGACGCGCGCGCCGTCCTGCTGGGCGCGCATGCGCACCGGGAGGGTCGCCAGGCCGCGGTGCAACAGGTACGCCGCGAGGGGATGCATGATCGCGCCGGTGATGGCGCGTGTGCGCCGCAGTGCCGCGGCGAGTCGCGCGTCGCATGCGACGACGCCGCCCACGACGTCGCCGTGGCCGCCGAGGTACTTCGTCGCGCTGTGCAGCGAGAGCGACGCGCCGAGGTCGAGCGGGTGCTGCAGCACGGGGGTCGCGAAGGTGTTGTCGACGAGCACCGGGACCTCGCCTGCGGCCGCGGCCACCCGGCGGATGTCGACGAGCTCGAGCGTCGGGTTCGCCGGGCTTTCGAGCACGACGAGCGCGGTGTCGTCGCGCAGTGCTGCGGCGACGTCGTCGGGGGAGCAGAACGTCGTCTCGACGCCGAGCAGGCCCGACGCGAGCAGGTGGTCGGTGCCGCCGTACAGCGGACGCACGGCCACGACGTGGCGCTTCTGGGACTCGTGAGTGAGAGCCAGCAGCACGGCGGTGACGGCGGCCATGCCGGACGAGAACGCGACCGCCTCTTCGGCGTGCTCGAGACGCGCCAGAGCCTCCTCGAAGCGCGCGACCGTGGGGTTCCACAGTCGCGCGTAGACGTTCGACCCGCCCTCGAAGGGGTGGCCGCCGGTCGCGAGGACCTCGTACGACATGCCACCGAGCTCGATGCCCGGCAGGGGATTGGTCGACGAGAGGTCGAGGGGGAGAGCGTGAACGCCCAGGCTCGCGAGATCGTCGCGGCCGGCGTGCACGGCAAGGCTGTCAGGGTGCAGCGTCATCGATGCCATGGCGATATGGTCAGCGAAATCGCGACGAATGGCAAGTCGAGCCCACCCGCACGTGCACAACTAGCGCAATGTGCTCATTCCGTGAGCAAAGTGGTGACTCCCGGATGCTGCGGGACGCAGCATCCGTCCCCGCGGCGCCGACCGCCCCGCAGCTCGTGGGCTCCCGTGTGCGCCGTCCCAACTGTTCGTTCGTCACAGATGTACACGTGGCGGACGATGCGGCGTACATCTGTGACGAACGAACCAAGGGGGAGATGTGCCGCGGGGTGCGGGGCTGTGGATAGAACGCAACGCCGATGCGCGACATCCGACACGGTGGAACCGTGGATCAACAACCGTCAGAGCAGGGCTTCCTGGTCCACGATGCGCGCAAATCGGGGAGATCGCGCCGATGGATCGATGGCGGGCAGTTCGACCGGCCGTTCCACGGAGTGCGCGCTCCTCGGGTGGACGACGCGGACGCTCACGCCGATGATTTCGAGCTCGCCCGGCAGCAGATCCTGCGCTCAGCCTCACACTGGTCTCTGCATATGCACCGGACGGAATACTTCAGCCACCTCACGGCCGCAATCATCTGGGGTCTCCCACTTCCTGCGTGGGGAGCGCTTTCAAGGGAGTTGCATGTCAGCTCACCTGGCCGCGCCACGCGGGTGCAAGGGGCGACCGGGCATCAGGTGCGACCCAGCCTCGTCACGATAGTGACGGATCCGAAGCATGGCCTGCGGGTCACCGACCCCGCGACGACGTGGGCGATGCTGGCCGTGATGCTGCGACACCCATACGACGTGGTCGCAGTCGGCGATGCGATCGTCCGGACGCCGCGCATCCCTGGTCCGAGCGGGCGTGTCGAGCACCCACCGCTGGGATCGATTGCGGGGCTTGCGGCAGCGATGATGGCGGGTCGCCGAGTCGGAGTGCGCACGCTGCGCGACGCGCTGCCCCTTGTTCGACCGGGGGCGGCATCCCGGCCCGAGACGTGGGCTCGGCTCACGCTCGTGGACGCGGGACTGCCGGAACCCCTCCTCGACTTCGATGTGTACGACGACCGGGGGACGTTCGTCGGCTGTGTCGACCTCGTCTATCTGGAGTGGAAGATCGCCATCGAGTACGAAGGCGACCAGCACCGGACCGATCCCGTGCAGTGGCAGCGCGACATCGAGAAGCACGAGAAGCTCGCCGACATCGGCTGGCGCGTCGTTCGCGTCCCCCGCAACCAGCTCTTCCTGGAGCCCGGTGTGTTCATCGGTCGCGTGCGAGCGCTTCTCCGTTCGCGAGGCTGACGTCCCGGGGCGGGTGCCGTGCACCAGCCGTGTTCCCGCCCTCTACCCGCTGTTCGTTCGCCACAGATGTACGCCCGAATCGCGTTTCGCCGTACATCTGTGACGAACGAACAGATAAGCGGGGGAGGCGGCGAAACCGCGGAGGGGACGGATGCTGCGGGACGCAGCATCCGTGAATCAGGAGCGCGAGTCCTCCGGGACCGGGATGCGGCCCGTGCGCATGATGCGGTCGAGCAGCGAGTCGAAGTCCGCGGCGAGCTCCTGGGCGGAGTCGCCGGGCCAGATGTGCAGCGGCTTGGCGGCGCCCTGCGCCTGCTGGAGCGAAGTGCGCTCGGGCAGCTGCGGGCTCAGCACGAGCGGGCCGAACATGTCGCGCAGCTCCTTGATGCGGAACTGGTGCTCGATCGACTGCGGGCGCACGCGGTTGACCACGATGCCCAGCGGCTGAAGGCGGGGGGAGAGGCCGCGGCGGATCTCTTCGATCGCACGCAGGGCGCGGTCGGCGGCCGCCACGGAGAAGAGTCCCGGCTCGGTCACGACGATCACGCGGTCGGAGGCCGCCCACGCGGTGCGCGTGAGGGCGTTGAGCGACGGCGCGCAGTCGATGAGCACGAGGTCGTAGTCCGCCTCGATGGTGGCGAGCGCCTCTTCGAGCTTCCAGACGTCACGGACGCTCGGGTGGGGCCCGTCGAAGTTGATGGCTGACGGGCTGCCGATCATGACGTCGATCGTGCCCGGGTGCACCTTCGCCCAACCGCTGGAGGTGATGGCCTGACGGACCGTCTTCTCCTTGGGATTGGCGAGGACATCTGCGACATTCAGGCGGCCGGCCACCTGGATGTCCATGCCCGTCGAGACGTCGGACTGCGGGTCGAGGTCGACGACGAGCGTGCGGACACCGCGGGCGAAAGCCGCCGACGCGAGTCCGAGAGTCACGGTCGTCTTGCCGACGCCACCCTTGAGCGAGCTGACGGATAGGACGTGCACAAGCCACCACGTTACCGTCCCCTAGGCTGAGAGCACACTCAGCCCGTTTTTCGGGCCCTGCTGCGCCGCCGCACACGGAGGTCTCATGTTCCGCAAGATCCTGGTCGCGAACCGAGGCGAGATCGCCATCCGGGCATTCCGCGCCGCGTATGAGCTGGGGGCGCGCACCGTGGCGGTGTTCCCCTTCGAGGACCGCGGCTCCCTGCACCGTCAGAAGGCCGACGAGTCGTACGAGATCGGTGAGAAGGGCCATCCGGTCCGCGCGTACCTCGATGTCGACGAGATCGTCCGCGTCGCTCTCGCGGCCGGTGCCGACGCCATCTACCCGGGCTACGGCTTCCTCTCCGAGAACCCCGAGCTCGCCGAGAAGGCGGCCGCGAACGGCATCGCCTTCATCGGACCGCCCTCGAAGGTGCTCGAGATGGCCGGCAACAAGGTCACCGCGAAGCAGCACGCGGTCGCCGCGGGCGTGCCCGTGCTGCGCTCCACCGACGCGTCGGACGACGTCGACGCGCTGCTCGCCCAAGCCGATGACATCGGGTTCCCGATCTTCGTGAAGGCGGTCGCCGGGGGCGGCGGACGAGGGATGCGGCGGGTCGAGCGCAAGGAAGAGCTCGCGCCCGCGCTGGCCGAGGCCATGCGCGAAGCGGGCAGCGCCTTCGGCGACGCCCGTGTCTTCCTCGAGCAGGCGGTGCAGCGGCCCCGTCACGTCGAGGTGCAGATCCTCGCCGACAACACGGGCGAGACCGTGCATCTTTTCGAGCGCGACTGCTCGGTGCAGCGTCGCCACCAGAAGGTGATCGAGATCGCTCCGGCGCCGAACCTCGACCCCGCCATCCGCGACGCGCTCCACGGCTACGCGGTCGCGTTCGCGCGGTCGATCGGCTACGAGAACGCCGGCACCGTCGAGTTCCTCCTCGAGACCGCCGGCCCCCGCACCGGCGAGGTCGTCTTCATCGAGATGAACCCGCGCATCCAGGTCGAGCACACCGTCACCGAGGAGGTGACGGACGTCGACCTCGTGCAGTCGCAGATGCGCATCGCCGCCGGCCAGACGATCGCCGACCTCGGCCTGACGCAGGACCGCATCCAGCTGCGGGGTGCGGCGCTGCAGTGCCGCATCACGACCGAGGACCCGTCGCAGGGCTTCCGTCCCGACACCGGGCGCATCACCACGTACCGGTCGCCCGGTGGCGCGGGCATCCGTCTCGACGGTGGCACGACCGCTGCCGGCTCGCAGATCAGCCCGCACTTCGACTCGATGCTCGCGAAGCTCACGTGCCGAGGTCGCGACTTCCCGGCCGCCGTCGCGCGCGCCCGTCGTGCCCTGGCCGAGTTCCGCATCCGCGGTGTCGCCACGAACATCCCGTTCCTCCGGGCGGTGCTCGACGACCCCGCGTTCGTCGCGGGCGACGTCAGCACCTCGTTCATCGACGAGCGGCCCGAGCTGCTCACGAGCAACCCGTCGCGCGACCGTGCGACGAAGCTCCTCAACTGGCTCGGCGACGTCACCGTCAACCGCCCGTACGGCGAGAAGCCCGTGTCCGTCTCGCCCGGCAGCAAGCTGCCCGCCATCGACCTCTCGTCGCCGCCGCCCGCCGGCACGCTCGACCGCCTGCGCGAACTCGGCCCCGAGGGCTTCGCCCGGGCGCTGCGGGCACAGAGCGGTCTCGCCGTCACCGAGACGACCTTCCGCGACGCGCACCAGTCGCTGCTCGCCACCCGGGTGCGCACGCGCGACCTCGTCCGCGTCGGCCCGCACGTCGCCCGCATGACGCCGCAGCTGCTGTCGGTCGAGGCCTGGGGCGGCGCGACCTACGACGTCGCGCTGCGCTTCCTCGCCGAGGACCCGTGGGAGCGTCTCGAGGCGCTGCGCGCCGCGATGCCGAACATCCCGATCCAGATGCTGCTGCGCGGCCGCAACACCGTCGGCTATACGCCGCGCCCCGTCGAGGTGACCGACGCCTTCGTACGCGAGGCGGCCGCCACGGGCGTCGACATCTTCCGCATCTTCGACGCCCTGAACGACGTGTCGCAGATGCGTCCGGCCATCGACGCCGTGCGCTCCACGGGCACCGCGATCGCCGAGGTGGCGCTCTGCTACACGTCTGATCTGCTCGACCCGTCCGAGAAGCTGTACACGCTCGACTACTACCTGCGCCTCGCGGAGCAGATCGTCGAGTCGGGCGCGCACATCCTCGCCATCAAGGACATGGCCGGCCTCGTGCGTCCGGCGGCCGCGGCGAAGCTCGTCGCGGCTCTGCGAGAGAACTTCGACCTTCCGGTGCACCTGCACACGCATGACACCGCGGGCGGTCAGCTCGCGACGCTGCTCGCGGCGAGTGCCGCGGGAGTGGACGCGGTGGATGCTGCAGCCGCCCCGATGTCGGGAACCACGAGCCAGCCGTCGCTCTCTGCGCTGGTCGCCGCGCTCGCCCACACCGACCGCGACACCGGCCTCAGCCTGCAGGCGGTCAGCGACCTCGAGCCGTACTGGGAGGGCGTCCGCCACCTGTACCGTCCGTTCGAGTCGGGCCTCGCGTCGCCGACGGGCCGCGTGTACCACCACGAGATCCCGGGCGGGCAGCTGTCGAACCTGCGCCAGCAGGCGATCGCCCTCGGCCTCGCCGACGACTTCGAGCTCATCGAGGACATGTACGCCGCCGCCGACCGCATCCTGGGTCGCATCCCGAAGGTGACGCCGTCGTCGAAGGTCGTCGGCGACCTCGCCCTCGCGCTCGTGGCGGTGCGCGCCGATCCCGCCGACTTCGAGGAGAATCCGCAGAACTACGACATCCCCGACTCGGTTGTCGGCTTCATGGCGGGCGAGCTGGGCGACCTTCCTGGCGGCTGGCCCGAGCCCTTCCGCACGAAGGTGCTCGCGGGCCGCACGATCTCGATCGACATCCCGCCGCTCACGGCGGAGGAGCAGGAAGGTCTTGCGGGCGACGCCGCGACGCGCCGTCGCACCCTCAACCGCCTGCTGTTCCCCGGCCCCGCGCGCGACTTCGAGAAGAACCGTGAGACGTACGGCGACCTGACCGCGCTCGGCACTCCCGACTACCTCTACGGGCTGAAGCCGGGGGAGGAGCACGTCGCCGAGATCGACCCGGGCGTGCAGCTGTACGTCGGTCTCGAGGCGATCGGCGAAGCCGATCCCAAGGGCATGCGCACCGTCATGACGACCCTCAACGGCCAGCTGCGGCCCGTGTTCGTGCGCGACCGCAGCATCAAGGTCGAGGCGCGCCAGGCCGAGAGGGCCGACACCTCGAAGCCGGGGCAGGTCGCAGCGCCGTTCTCGGGCGTCGTCACCCTCAAGGCGAAGGCCGGTGACACCGTCAACGCCGGCCAGCCGGTCGCGTCGATCGAGGCCATGAAGATGGAGGCGGCGATCACCGCACCCGTCGACGGCGTCGTCGAGCGCCTCGTGATCGCGGAGACCGCGCAGGTCGACGCCGGCGACCTTTTGGTCGTCATCCGTCCGGCGCAGTAACCTGGAGGGCGGCATCCGCCCGAAACGCCGTCTTTTCAGGAGAGCTCCGCAGTGACGCCCGATCGCATCGAACACACGCCCGACGAGCCTGAGAACGGCGTGCTGTCCGACACCGGAAGCATCGACACGACCGGTCTCGGCATCCTGGGTGGTGCGACGGCGCAGGTGAACGTCGAGCTGCCCTCCGAATCCGACGACGCCCGTGAGGACGACGGCGTCATCGACGACGAGGTCCCCTTCGTGATCGAGATCCCGGCCGACGCCGATCTCCCGGTTTTCGAGGCTGCTCCGATCGAGGAGTTCTCGACCGACACCACCGAGGCCGAGATCGTCGAGAACGCCGCCGGCCTCGAGGAGTGGACCGTGGAGGGCGAGGGCTTCGCCCCGGCGCCGCCCGTCGAGGACATCGCCGACGCCGAGATCGTCGAGGTGATCGAGGCCGAGTTCGACGTCGAGGACGCCGACGTGGTCGACGAGGCCGAGCCCGAGCCGGCGGTTGAGCCCGTGGCCGAGCCTGAACCCGTGGCCGAGGAACCGACGGCCGACGTCGAGGAGCTCGAGCCGGTCTCCGAGGAGCCGTTCTCCGAGGAGCCCGAGCCCGGGGCTGACGCCGACGAGCCTGACGCCGACGCCGACGCCGACGAGCCTGAGGCCGTCGCCGACGAGCCCGAGGCGGAACCCGTAGCGGCCGAGCCCGCACCCGCGGAGCCGGCCGTCGACGAGTTCGCGATCGCCGACTTCGACGCCGTCGACTTCGAGGACGCCGACTTCGACGGCGAGTTCGATCCGGCCGAGTTCGACCTCGAGCTCGCCGAGGACGGCGTGGAGGCCGCGCTGGCGGAGAACGCCGCAACGGGAGACGATGTCATGGCGACCGACGACCCCGTGGAGGAGCCCATGAGCGCCAAGACCCCGGCCGACGACGACAAGGCAGCCGCGACTCCGGCGCCGGCAGCGCCCAAGCCGGCGCCCGCCCGGCCGTCGGTCCCGGCTGCGGCCGCCGCCGCGAAGACGGCCACCGGCCCGACGCCCGCCACCCGCCGCGAGGCCAACCACACCGGCGCCCAGCCGGTCGTGGAGCGCACGGCCGTCGAGCGTGCGGGCTTCCCGCGCGGCGACGTCGCCCTGACCTCGAAGCGCCTCGGCGAATTCGAGGCCGGCCGCGAGACCGCGGACCTGCTCACCGCCGATCGGCTGCTCGACCCGCACCAGGTGATCCGCCCCGAGCCCGAGGGCGCGTGGCAGCACTTCTTGTACTCGATCTCGGGGAAGCGCATCAACCTGGGCGACAGCAAGCGTGCGAAGGCCCGCAAGGACCTCGACCGTCGCATCGCGGCCCCGCTCACCGGCGGCGCCCGATTCGTCCCGGTCCTGTCGCGCAAGGGCGGCGTCGGCAAGACGACGGTGACCACCCTGCTCGGCCAGGCGCTGGCCGACGCCCGCGACGACCGCGTGATCGCCATCGACGCGAACCCCGACCGCGGCACGCTCGCCGAGCGCATCACCCGTGACAGCGGCAAGACCGTGCGCGATCTCGTGCGCATGAGCCCCGAGGTTGTCGGCTTCAACGACCTGTCGGGCATCGTCGCGCGCGACGAGACGCGCCTCGACGTGGTCGCGTCCGACACCGACCCGCGTGTGTCGGAGGCGTTCAACGACGCCGACTACCGGGATGTCGCGGCCCTCGCGGCCCACTACTACTCGGTGGTGCTCACCGACACCGGTACCGGCATCGTCCACTCCGTGATGGGCGCCACACTCGACCTCGCCGACCAGATCGTGATCGTCGCCGGCCTGAGCGTCGACGAGGCCCGTCTCGCCTCCGAGACGCTGACGTGGCTCGAGACCAACGGCTACGCCGACAAGGTGCGCAGCGCCGTGGTCGTGCTGAACAACGCGCGGCCGGGGCATCCGCTCGTCCAGCTCGACGAGCTGGAATCGCACTTCCGCACCCGCGTGCGCGCGGTCGTGCGTGTGCCGTACGACCCGCACATCGCGGCCGGCAGCGCCATCGTGTTCCGCGAGCTGCAGCCCGCGACGCGCGAGGCCGCGCGTCAGCTCGCCGCGACCGTGGTCGAGGGCCTCCGTTCGCTCGCATCGGCGGCCTGAGGCATCCGATGGCAGTCCGTCCCATCCGTGTCTTCGGCGACCCCGTCCTGAAGTCCGTCAGCACCCCTATCGGTGAGATCGACGACGGCGTGCGCGCCCTCGTTCGCGACCTCGTCGACACCGTCGAGCTGCCTGGCCGCGCCGGCGTGGCCGCGCCGCAGATCGGCGTCGGGCTGCGCGCCTTCAGCTACAACATCGACGGCGACATCGGCTACGTCCTGAACCCGGTGCTGGTCGAGGTGTCCGGAGAGCCCGAGGCCATCGGCGAGGGCTGCCTGTCGGTGCCCGGCCTCTGGCACGACGCCGTCCGCTACCCGCGGGCGAAGGTCGTCGGCATCGACCTCGACGGCAATGAGATCGTGCTCGAGGGCGAGGGCCTCCTCGCCCAGGCGCTCCAGCACGAGACCGATCACCTCGACGGCACGCTGTACCTCGATCGGCTCACGAAGGAGCAGCGTCGCGTCGCGATGCGCGAGATCCGCGAGTCCGACTGGTTCTGAGACACAGAAGAGGAGCGGATGCCGGGGTCCCCGGCATCCGCTCCTCTCTTGTTTCTTCTGAGCTCAGCTGAGCGAGACGTTGGTGGTGTTCACCGGCACCGAGTAGAGCTCTGCGACGTCGGACGCGAAGTCCTCGAGGATCACGTTGCGCTTGATGCTCATCTTCGGCGTGAGGTGTCCGCTGCTTTCCGTCCACTCGGTGGGGAGGATCACGAACTTGCGGATCGACTCAGCGCGCGACACGTTCTTGTTCGCGATGTCGATCGCCCGCTGGACCTCGGCACGCACGGCGTCGTTCTTCGCGGCGTCGGCGAGTGACATGTCGGCCGGAAGGCTGTTGTTCGACAGCCACGCCGGAAGCATCTCGGGATCGAGCGTGACCAACGCACCGATGAAGGGCTTCTGGTCACCGACGACGACGACCTGCCCGACGATCGGGTTGGCGCGGATGGGATCCTCCAGCGCGGCCGGCGCGACGTTCTTGCCACCCGCGGTGACGAGGATCTCCTTCTTGCGACCGGTGATCGTGAGGAAGCCCTCGTCGTCGAACGCGCCGATGTCGCCGGTCTTGAACCAGTCGCCGTCGAACGTGGCGGCGGTCGCCTCGGGATTGCGCCAGTACTCCTTGAACACGTTGATGCCGCGCACCTGGATCTCGCCGTCCTCGGCGAGACGGACGCCCACGCCCGGGATCACGGGACCGACGGTGCCGATCTTGGACTTGCGCGCCTGGTTGACCGTCGCGGGTGCCGTCGTCTCGGTGAGGCCGTAGCCCTCGAGGATGTTCACTCCGAGGCTGTGGAAGAAGTGGCCGAGTCGCGGGCCGAGCGGTGCCGAGCCCGAGACCGCAAAGGCGACGCGTCCGCCCATCGCGGTGCGCAGCTTCGAGTAGACCAGCCGGTCGAAGAGCGCGAACTTGATCTTCGTGCCGAGCGGGATCTTCTTGCCCTCCTGCTGAAGGCGGGAGTGCTCGATCGCGGTGTGGGCGGCGGCGCGGAAGATCTTGCCCTTGCCGCCGGCCTCGGCCTTCTGCTCGGCCGAGTTGTAGACCTTCTCGAACACGCGCGGCACGGCCAGGAGGAACGTCGGCTTGAACGAGCCGAGGGCGGGCAGCAGCTGCTTCGTGTCGGGCTGGTGGCCCGTCTTCACACCCGCCTGGATGTCGAGGATCGAAATGAACCGCGCGAACACGTGGGCCGTCGTGATGAACAGCAGCGTCGAGGCTCCCGGCGTCTCGAAGACCTCGCGGTTGGAGCGGGCGGCGTTGCGCGTGAGCTCGACGAAGTTGCTGTGGGTCAGCACGCAGCCCTTGGGACGCCCGGTCGAGCCGGACGTGTAGATGAGGGTGGCGATGTCGGCGCCGTTGGCGATGTTGCGGCGTCGCTCGATCTCGTCGTCCGAGACGCCGGCGCCATCGGTGACGAGCTTGTCGAGGTCGCCGCTGTGCATCTCCCACGCGGAGCGGATGAGCGGCAGCTCGGCTCGCACCTCGGCGAAGCGTGCGGTGTGATCGGGAAGCTCGGTGATGATCGCCACGGCGCCCGAGTCGGTGAGGTTCCACGCGATCTGCGCGCTCGAGCTGGTCTCGTAGATCGGCACCATGACCGCGCCGGCATAGAACAGCGCGAAGTCGACGAGCGTCCACTCATAGGTGGTGCGGGCGATGAAGCCCACCTTGTCGCCGGGCTCGATGCCGCCCGCGACGAAGCCCTTGGCCAGCGCGATGACCTGCTTCTGGAACTCGGCCGCGGTGATGTCGCGCCATCCCTCGCCCTCTGGCACGGCGAACAGCGCGAGGTTCGGCGTCGCCTTGACGCGCTCGACCAGGAGGTCGGTGATATTCGCCTGCGGGTCGGCGGGGACGATAGCGGGGACTTCGAATTGAACCACGGCAGCTCCTTCGGTACCGGACGACTTAATCTCGGGTGGATCTCATCCGAGTCTAATCAGGTGTCACATCAGACTCAGCGGGGGATGTGGAGAGCACCGCCTGGATAGACTGCAAGGCGCTGTCGCGCGTGCGGCGGATGGAGAGGGAGAACGTGCTCAAGGTCGGCATCGACATCGGCGGAACCAAGATCGCGGGCGGAGTCGTCGACTCCGATGGCACCATCGTCGAACAGCTCCGCGTCGACACCCCCACCGACACCGCCGCGCTCGCCCAGGCCGTGGTCGACATGGCCCGCTACTTCCGCGGCGCGCACGACGTCGCCGCCGTGGGCGTCGCGGCGGCCGGCTTCATCGATCGCGACCGGGCGACCGTCATCCACGCCCCCAACATCGCGTGGCACAACGAGCCGCTGAAGGCCACGCTCGAAGAGGGCATCGGCCTGCCGGTCACCATCGAGAACGACGCGAACGCCGCCGGGTGGGCCGAGTTCCGCTTCGGCGCCGGCCGCGGCGTCGAGCACATGGTGATGCTCACGATGGGCACCGGAGTCGGCGGCGCCATCGTCCTCGACGGCGAGCTCTTCCGCGGCGGTCACGGCGTCGCCGCCGAGCTCGGTCACATCCGCTTCATCCGCGACGGCATCCTGTGCGGCTGCGGTCAGCACGGATGCCTCGAACAGTATGCGTCGGGCCGCGCTCTGCAGCGCGAGGCCAACGACATCGCCGACGGCGGCGGCATCGGCGCTGCGCTGGCGGCCCACCGCGCCGAGAACGGCAAGATCAGCGGACCGGCGGTGTCGCGCCTCGTGCTCGCGGGCGACCCTGGTGCCGCCGAGGCGCTGCGTCGCGTCGCGACCGCGCTCGGCGAGGCGTGCGGCGGGTTCCAGGCGGTGCTCGACCCCGAGCTCTTCGTCATCGGCGGCGGGGTCGCCCAGCTCGGCGACGCACTGCTCGAGCCCATGCGCGTCGCGTACGAGAAGTCGCTGCCGGGCTACGGAGATCGGCCGATCGCGACCTTCAAGATCGCGAAGCTCGTCAACGACGCGGGCCTCATCGGAGCGGCCGATCTCGCGGGGACAGAGGCGTAGCGCGATGTTCTACTGGCTGATGAAGTACGTGGTCATCGGACCGATCGTCAAGGCGATCTGGCGCCCGTGGATCGTCGGCCGTCGCAACGTCCCCGCCGAGGGAGCCGCGATCCTCGCGAGCAACCACCTCTCGTTCGTGGACTCGATCTTCCTGCCGCTCATGCTCGACCGGCCGGTCGCGTTCCTCGCCAAGAGCGACTACTTCACCGGCAAGGGTCTCAAGGGCTGGGCGACCCGCATGTTCTTCAAGGGCACGGGTCAGCTCCCCATCGACCGTTCGGGCGGCAAGGCGTCCGAGGCATCCCTCAACACGGGACTGCAGGTGCTGGGTCGGGGTGACCTCCTCGGCATCTACCCCGAGGGCACCCGCAGCCCCGACGGCAAGCTCTACCGCGGCCGCACCGGCATCGCGCGCATGGCGCTCGAAGCGCACGTGCCGGTGGTGCCCGTGGTCATGGTCGACACCGACACGATGATGCCGATCGGCACCACGGTGCCTCGGATCGTGCGGGTCGGCATCGTCGTGGGCGAGCCCCTCGACTTCTCGCGTTTCGAGGGCATGGAGGGCGACCGCTACATCCTGCGCTCGATCACCGACGAGATCATGGTCGCGCTGCAGCGGCTGGGGGAGCAGGAGTACGACGACGTGTACGCGTCGACCGTCAAGGACCGGCTCAAGACGAAGACCCGCTGAACGCGGAGTGGCCGGTCGTCACGCGGCGCCGGTGCCCTGCGTCCCGCGGCTAGAATCGGGGGATGCTCCAGCACCTCGACGCACTCGACCATTGGCGGACCCTGCCCATCAAGCAGCAGCCGCAGTGGTATGACGCGGACGCGG
Source organism: Microbacterium sp. NPDC056057 (assembly GCF_042266945.1). Lineage (NCBI taxonomy): Bacteria > Bacillati > Actinomycetota > Actinomycetes > Micrococcales > Microbacteriaceae > Microbacterium > Microbacterium sp. NPDC056057. The sequence continues at coordinate 826,050 of NZ_JBHJWS010000003.1, read as the reverse complement.
TGGCGGAGGCATCCGCGGAACTCGCGACCCTGCCGCCGCTCGTCTTCGCCGGTGAGGTCGACAACCTCCGCGACCGCCTCGCGCGTGCCGCGTCGGGCAATGCGTTCCTGCTCCAGGGCGGCGACTGCGCCGAGACCTTCGCCGGGGCGACCGCCGAGCAGATCCGCAACCGCATCAAGACGGTGCTGCAGATGGCCGTCGTGCTCACGTACGGCGCCTCGATGCCCGTCGTCAAGATGGGCCGCATGGCGGGTCAGTTCGCGAAGCCCCGTTCGAGCGACACCGAGACCCGTGGTGACGTCACGCTGCCGGCCTACCGCGGCGACATCGTCAACGGCTACGACTTCACCGAGGCGTCGCGCAAGGCGGACCCGAGCCGGCTGCTCAAGGGCTACCACACGGCCGCGTCGACCATCAATCTCATCCGCGCGTTCACGCAGGGCGGCTTCGCCGACCTCCGCGAGGTGCACTCCTGGAACAAGGGCTTCGCGTCGAACCCCGCCAACCAGCAGTACGAGCGCCTCGCGACCGAGATCGACCGCGCCATCAAGTTCATGGAGGCCGCCGGCGCCGACTTCGACGAGCTGAAGCGGGTCGAGTTCTACACCGGTCACGAGGGCCTGCTCATGGACTACGAGCGGCCCATGACGCGCATCGACTCGCGCACGAACACGCCGTACAACACGTCGGCGCACTTCCTGTGGATCGGCGAGCGCACCCGCGAACTCGACGGCGCGCACGTCGACTACTTCTCGAAGATCCGCAACCCCATCGGCGTCAAGCTCGGCCCGACCACGTCGCCCGACACGGCGCTCGCGCTCATCGACAAGCTCGACCCGAACCGCGAGCCCGGCCGGCTGACGTTCATCACGCGCATGGGCGCCGGCAAGATCCGCGACGCACTGCCGCCGCTCCTCGAGGCCGTGAAGGACTCGGGCGCGACCCCGCTGTGGGTGACCGACCCGATGCACGGCAACGGCATCACGACCCCGACCGGCTACAAGACGCGTCGCTTCGACGACGTCGTCGACGAGGTCCGCGGCTTCTTCGAGGCGCACCGCTCGGTCGGCACGTTCCCCGGCGGCATCCACGTCGAGCTCACCGGGGACGACGTCACCGAGTGCCTCGGCGGCTCCGAGCAGATCGACGAGGCCACCCTCGCGACCCGCTACGAGTCGCTGTGCGACCCGCGCCTGAACCACATGCAGTCGCTCGAGCTCGCCTTCCTCGTCGCCGAGGAGCTCGAGAAGCGCTGACCTCTCGCGCCTGACACGAAGAAGATCCCGGATGCCTCGACAAGAGGCATCCGGGATCTCTCTGTTCCCGCCGCCTCCGCTGGCTCGCCCCCCGTCGTGTCCAGTTCCCGAGGTTCTGGCCGTCCGCGCGAGCCCTGGTCTTGATGCCGAGACCGCGCAGTAGCACCACCGGCGCAGGCTCGACGGTGCTGTTGTGACGTCTGGTCACGATTGCGTGGGGAGACGGATGCCTCGGCCCACAGCATCCGGAATCCTCGCCGCTCAGCGGTTCTGTGTGACGCCGTCCCGGCCCCCGGCAACGAGACCGCGCGATAGCACCGCAGACCTGGGGGCGACGGTGCTGTTGCGCGGTCTCGCGTCGGGGTTGTGGACAATCTCCGCTTCCGCTGACGCCGGCGCGGCAGGATCGACGGATGCCGCGCCGAAAACTCCCTGATGAGCTCAAAGGGTTCGCTTTCACGACTGCGGAGGCACGTGAGCTTGGCGTCGACCGGGGACGTTTGCGCGGGAGCGATGTCGTCAATCCGCATCACGGGATCCACATCGCGGCGGAGTCCGCGGTCGATGACGACATCATGGCTCGCTGCGAGCGGCTCATCCCTGCGTTGGGGTCGGCGCACTGGTTCAGTCATCGGACGGCGGCGCGCATCTGGGGGATTCCGCTCCAGCCGGCGTACTCGGCGACCGAAGGGCTGCATGTCCTGTCAGTCGGAACTCGCGTGGCGTTACGCCACGCCGGCGTGATCGGCTGGGTCACGGCTGCGGATCCAGTGCAGCGGGAGATGTTCGATCTGCTTCCGGTGGTCTCGCCTGCCGATGTCTGGTGCCAGCTTGCTCAGCGCGGCGCGGTCGTCGGCGGCGCGCTGATCGCGCACGAGTGGCTCGTCGCGGCCGCGGACTACCTCCTGACCGGTAAGCGGCAACCCGACGGGACGCGGGGCACACCGCGGTGCACCGTCGACGACCTGGAGGCCGCGATCGCCCGCCGTGGTCGAGGGAGAGGCACCGCCGCGCTCCGCCGGGCCCTCGTCGACGCCCGTTCTCCGGTGGACTCTCCGTACGAGACGCGGACGCGGCTCGGCCTGGTCGCACACGGGCTGCCCGAACCGCAGGTGCAAGTGCCGGTGGAGACCACTGAAGGGCGGCGGCACGCGGACCTGGGGTATCCGAGCCGGAAGCTGCTCATCGAGTATCAGGGGGAGGAGCACCGCAGCTCGCGCAAGAGGTGGCTCAGCGATCTGACACGCGTGCAGCTGTTCCAGGATGCGGGATACGAAGTCTTCCTGATCGGCGCCGACGACGTCGACCCGGACTGTTCCGCCCTCGCCGCCCGCGTGAGGCGCGCCCTGAGCCGCGAGACCGCACGATAGCACCGGGTCCTCGCGCCTTGTGGTGCTCTTGCGAGGTCTCGTCGCGATGGGCGGGAGATGAGTGGATGCTGCTGCCCGCGGCATCCCGCACCCCGGCCGTCTGGTGCGCCAGCGTCTGAGCCGCGAGACCGCACGATAGCACCGCGTCTGGGCGCCTCACGGTGCTGTTGCGAGGTCTCGTCGCGATGGGCGGGAGATGAGTGGATGCTGCTGCCCGCGGCATCCCCCACCCCGGCCGTCTGTTGCGCCCAGAGTCTGAGCCGCGAGACCGCACGATAGCACCGTGTCTGGGCGCCTCACGGTGCTGTTGTGAGGTCTCGTCGCGATGGGCAGGAGAGACCGCCTCTGCGCCGACCGCGCCCCGAGGGGGCGCCGGGAATACGTCAGAGGGCGGCGGCGATGCGCAGCGAGATGACGGTGCCCTTGGGCTGCATGTCGCCGGCGTCCGGCTTCTGCGACTCGACCTTGGTGAACGGGTCGGGGAAGGCGTCCCAGCGGTCGTCGTAGTCGATCGTGAATCCGGCGTCCGCCGCGGCCTGACGAGCCTCGGCCAGTGTCATGTCCTCGAAGTCGGGGACCTCGAACAGCGCGGGACCGGTCGACACGACGAGGGTCACGGTGTCGCCGGGCGCGAGCGGGCTGCCGTCCTCCTTGCCGATCATGCGGATGACGCGGTCGGCCTTCACCGAGTCGCTGGACTCGGTCTGACTGGGGTCGGCGACGACGAGCCCGAGACCCTCGAGCGTGCTGCGCGCCTTGCCTTCGCTCTCGCCCGAGACGTTCGGGATCGGCCCGAGTGACACCTGCAGACGTGCGGTGTCGCCCTGGTGGACGGTGCAGCCGTCCATGCACGCGACGTCCTGTGATCCGTCCTCGGGCGCACCCGCGGGGCGGATGACCACGCCGATCACGACATCCGGGGCGGCGTCGGTGAAGAACTTGGCGCTCTCGTCGGGCACGGAAACGGACTGGGCCTGGAGAGCCGCGCGCGCGTCGGCGTCGGGCATTCCCGAGAACGACGGGAACGTCGCCTCCTGCGGGCCGAGCGAGACGTAGACGTTCACCTCGGCGCCCTTGTCGACGCGGGTGCCCCCGCCGGGGTCGCTGCGGATGACCTGGCCCGTCGCGACCTCGAGGCTGTACTCGCCCTGCTGCACGGCGACGAGGGAGTCCTGCTGGAGGCGTGCGGATGCCTCGTCGAAGCTCATGCCCGTGACATCGGCGACGGCGACCATCGACCCGGGTCCGGATCCGAACCACCACCCGAGCCCGCCCGCCAGAGCGGCGAGCACGAGCGCGAGCACGATGAGCCAGGCGCCCCGGGACCGCCGGCGCTGCGTGGCGCGGCGGAGCCGGCCGGCGTTGTCGACCTCCGCCATCGTCGCGATGGGGCCGGTCGGGGTTCCGGGCAGCACCGCCGTGAGCTCGCCGGTCGCGGCGATGTCGTCGCGGACGATGCCGATCGGGCCGGTGCGGGTGACGACGGGGGAGATGCCCAGTTCGCGCTCGATGTCGTGCAGACGCTGGAGCATCTCGCGCGCATCGACGGGCCGCTCGTCGGGCGACTTCTCGGTCGCCCACAGCACGAGCTCGTCGAGCGGCTCGGGAACGCCCGGATTCTTGACGCTCGGGCGCGGCACCGAGTCGGTGGCGTGCTGGAACGCGATCTGCATCGGCTGCTCGCCCTTGTAGGGCTGCTCGCCGGTGAGCATCTCGTACAGCATGATGCCGATGGCGTAGATGTCGCTGCGGGCGTCGGCCGTGCCGCGCGTGACGAGCTCGGGGGCGAGGTACGCGATCGTGCCGAGCAGCTGCGCGCCCGACGCGGTGTTCGCGGTCGTGGCCCGGGCGAGGCCGAAGTCGCCGATCTTGATGCGGCCGTCCTCGGCGAGGAGCACGTTCTCGGGCTTGACGTCGCGGTGCACGATGCCGGCCTTGTGTGCGGCGGCGAGGCCCGACAGCACGGCGTCGAGGATCGACACCGCCTGCGGGATGGTCAGCCGGCGCTGCTCGCGCAGGAGCTCGCGCAGCGTGATGCCGGGCAGGTACTCCATGACGAGGTACGCCATGTCGCCGTCCTGGCCCTGATCGAACACGTTGACGACGTGCGGATCGGCGAGGCGGGCGGCCGCGCGGGCCTCCTGGATGAACCGGCTCTGGAAGACCGTGTCATCGCTCAGATGCGAGTGCATGACCTTGAGTGCGACCCGCCGCTCCAGGCGCAGATCGGTCGCCACGTACACCGTGGCCATCCCGCCCCGGGCGATGCGAGCACGCACCCGGTACCGGCCGTCGACCAGACGGCCGATCAGCGGGTCCGTCTGCTGACTCGTGCTCACCCTGAGAGTCTACGGATCCGCGCCTGCGAGCCGGCGGAGCGGCTCACCCGGCGAGACCGCATTGTGACGGATGCCTCGGCTCAGCCGAGCGCCGCGAGCCAGGAGTGGGCCGAAGCCTCCCACTTGGCATACGCGTCGGGGTACGCCGAGATCTGCACGGCCTGAGCGGCCTGCGTGAAGGTCAGGCTCTCCCAGCCGGGGATGTCGAGCAGTCCGCGCGTGCGCGACCCGTTGGGGTCGCCGGCGCCGCCGAAGAAGACGCGCGTCGCGCGCGCGGCATCCTGCACCTCCGCGGCGGTGCCCCAGCCGTGACTGGGACGCTGCTGGAACAGGCCGAGCGAATCGCGGTCGCCGAACGTCACATTGCGCAGCGACGACTCCTGCATCGCCGTGCCGAGGGCGATGGCGATGCCGCGGTTCGAGACGCCGAGTTCACGGCCGATGCGGACGATCAGCTGCGCATTGGCGGCCTGCTCGGCGGTGAGCCCGGGCACCGACGGCGCCGAGCCCGGGATCTTGATGGTCTGCCCCGGGTAGATGATCGACGACCAGCCGAGCCCGTTGGCCGAGAGCACGGCGTTCGTCGTCACGCCGTACCGCTTCGCGATCGAGCTGATCGTCTCGCCGGCCGCGATGGTGTGCGAACCGCCCGCCGACGTGTTCGGCGCGGGAGCGGGCGCAGGGGCAGGTGCCGGAGCGGGAGCGGATGCCGCGGGCGCGGCCGCGCCGGGGATCTTGATGGTCTGCCCGGGGTAGATGATCGACGACCAGCCGAGCCCGTTGGCCGAGAGCACCGCGTTCGTCGTGGTGCCGTGCCGCTTGGCGATCGCGCTGACCGTGTCGCCGCGCTGCACCGTGTACGTGCCGGTGGACGGGGCCGGTGCGGGGGCAGCCGGCGCCGGAGCGGCGGCGGCCGCCGCGCTGAGCTTGAGCACCTGGCCCGGATAGATGGTCGACGACCATCCGAGCCCGTTGAGCGCGAGCACGTCGTTGGTGCGGAGCCCGAAGCGCGCCGCGATACGGCTCACGGTGTCGCCGCGCTGCACGGTGTACGTCGCGGGTGCGGTCTCGGTGGTCACGCGAACGGCGGGCAGTGCGGCGACCCGGGGGACGCTCGCGGCCGTCGCACCGAACGTACGCGGCACGCTCAGGGGCGCAGCATCCGTCGTCGCCGCATGAGCGGGCACCGCCGACAGTGTCAGGGCGATCGTCCCGGCGACGGCCACCGGCACACCGGTGAGGAGCACGCGCGACGGGATGCCGGCCTGCTGGACACGACTCCTGGTACTGCGGACCTGTCGCACGAGTTTCCCCCCTCAGTCGACTCCGAGAACCGTGTCACGGATGTTTATTGGTGTCAACAGGTGTTATAGGGAGGGGTTTCTGTTACTGATGTGGCCAGAGTGCGGTGGACGAGTGCCCGATCCGATCTGAGATAGTTGCTTTCGTGACCTCTGACGCCGCTCCGCGCTTCGAGACCGATTGGCTCACCCTGCCCGACCTCGTGGAGGTGCTCGGCGAACCGCTCGGCCGCGTTCGCCGGCTGCTCGACGACTACTACCTCGTCGGGTCCAAGCGCGACGGCGTCTTCAAGGTGCCGTCGGTGTTCGTGGTCGACGGGCACCCCCTGTCGTCGCTGCGGGGCACCGTGTTCGTGCTGCATGACGCCGGCTTCTCGGACGACGAGGCGATCGACTGGCTGCTGTCTCCGGAGGAGTCCCTCGGCCATGCCCCGATCGAGTCGCTCCTCGCCGGGCGCAAGAGCGAGGTCCGCCGGGTCGCGCGCACCCTCGCCTGACTCAGGTCGTGCGGACGGTCGCGGCCCGCGCGAGGTCGCGCAGCTCTCCCACGGCCGCGTTGCCCAGCCGTGCCCCCGAGAGGGCGCGATCGGCCTCGTGGGCGTAGTCGGCGATGAGCCGCTCGACGCGGTCGAGCGCCCCGGTGTCGATGATCGTCCGCTGAAGTGACGCCACTTGGTCGGCGTCGAGATCGGGGTCGCCGACGAGCTCGTCGACGATGCGGCGCGCGGCGGGCGCGAGTGCCTCCCGGGCGTACGCGATGAGGACGGTGCGCTTGCCCTCGCGCAGGTCGTCGCCGGACGGCTTGCCGGTCGCGGCCTCGTCGCCGAACACGCCGAGCACGTCATCGCGCAGCTGGAACGCCATACCGAGCGGATGCCCGAACGCGGCCAGCGCGGCCGCTTGCGCAGCATCCGCTCCCGCGAGCGCCGCGCCGATCGCGAGCGGCTGCTGCACGCTGTAGCGCGCGGATTTGAAGGATGCCACGCGCAGCGCCCGCTCGGCGTGCCGGTCGTCGGGCTCGCTCGCGAACGCGGACTCCTCGGCGACGTCGAGGAACTGCCCGAGGGTGACCTCGCGGCGCATGAGCGCGTACTGGCCCCGCGCGGCCGAGGCGCGTTCGGGGGAGGTCTCGGCGAGGCCCTCCTCGAGGAGGTCGTCGCTCCAGGCGACGAGGAGATCGCCGAGCAGGATCGCGCCCGAGCGGCCGAAGGCGTCGGCATCGCCGAGCCAGCCCGCGCCGCGGTGTCCGGCCTCCAGGGCGCGATGCGCCGACGGGCGGCCGCGGCGCGTGTCGGAGTTGTCGATGAGGTCGTCGTGCACGAGGGCTGCCGCGTGGAACACCTCGAGGGCGGCGGCCGCGGCGATCACCGGGGCGGGTGGTGTGGCAGCAGGCCCCGTGGCTTCCTCCACTGCCCTCCACCCGGAGAGACAGAAACGTCCGCGAAGACGCTTTCCGCCGGTGACGGCAGCCGCCCCCGCGGCGACGAATCGCGCCGCTTCGGGGCCCGCGTCGGCCACACTCCGGCGTTGAGCCGAGATGAACATGTCCACTCGCTGGGAAATGGCTTCGATCGGCTCAACAGGGGCGGACACGGGCCTAGCCTAGTGAGGAACGGCACGCGTACAATCGAGCCACCGAAGTACAGAGGGGGAAGCATGCCACTCTCCGAACAGGAGCAGCGCCTGCTGGACGAGATGGAACGCCATCTCATGCGCAACGACGCGGATGTCGTCAGCGCGCCCCGCGACGGACGCACTCTGAGCTATCGCAACATCGTCTACGGCACGATCCTCGTGCTGCTCGGACTCGGCGGTCTCATCGTCGGGGTGTCGCAGCAGTTGATCGTCGTCGGCGTCATCGGATTCGTCGTGATGCTGGGCGGGGTGCTCCTCGCCGTCACGCCGGGCCGCGGTCCCGGCAAGATGCGCGTCGAGCCCGACCGGCCGGCCAAACCCCAGAACAGCTCTTCGTTCATGGACCGCATGAACGACCGCTGGGACAAGCGGCAGGAGGAGCGCTGAGCGTCCCCGCCGCCTGAATCGGCACGAGAAGCACCGACCTTCGGGTCGGTGCTTTTTTGTTGCCCGCGCGCCGCCCATACATCCCGCCGGGAGGGCCGTGGGGGAGCGCCAGATCACAAATCGGTAGCGAAGTGGAGGAGAGTGGAGTAAAGTGGCGCACAACCCGGGGGGCCGGACGAAGGGGGTGTGATGTACCGATGCTTTTGGGCACGCACACACCCAAGCTCGATGACAAAGGGCGCGTCATCCTCCCGGCGAAGTTCCGCGACGACCTTGGTGGGGGTGTCGTCGTGACGCGCGGACAGGATCGCTGCCTGTACGTGTTCAGCGAGAAGGAGTTCGAACGGGTGCACGACCGCATCCGCGAGGCGCCTCTTGCGAACAAGCAGGCGCGCGACTTCCTGCGCATGTTCCTCTCCGGCGCGAGCGCCGAGAAGCCCGACAGCCAGAACCGCATCACCATCCCCCCTCCGCTGCGCGCATACGCCGGCCTGGAGCGCGACCTCGTCGTCACCGGCGTAGGCGCCCATGCCGAGATCTGGGACGCCACGGCGTGGAACACCTACGCCGAGGCCAACGAAGAGAGCTACGCCGAGCTGGAGCAGGAGGTGATTCCGGGCCTGTTCTGAGCCCTCGGCCGTGACTCCCAGCTGCTCGTGCCCTGTCGCCACTTCCCCGGTGCCAGGTCGGAGCGGATGGGGATCAGGGCCTGGGGACCAGGACTGCCAGGTGATTATGAACCTGCGCGACATCCACACCCCGGTCATGCTGGAGCGCTGCATCGAGCTGCTGGCTCCCGCTCTCGAGCGCGACGGCGCCGTCTTCGTCGATGCCACGCTCGGCATGGGCGGGCATTCCGAGGCGTTCCTGCAGCGCTTCCCGAAGCTTCAGCTCGTCGGCCTCGACCGCGACACCGACGCCCTCCGCATCGCGGGGGAGCGTCTCGCCCCCTTCGGCGACCGCGTGCACCTCGTGCACACCGTCTACGACGGGATCGCAGATGCGGTGAGAGCCAGCGGGTTCGCCGCGGCTGACGGCATCCTGTTCGATCTGGGCGTCTCGTCGCTGCAGCTCGACGTCGCCGACCGCGGCTTCGCGTATGCACAGGATGCACCGCTCGACATGCGCATGGACCAGTCAGCGGGCACGACGGCGGCCGACATCCTCGCCACCTACGGCGAAGGCGATCTGCGGCGCATCTTCGAGCGCTACGGCGAGGAGAAGCTCGCGGGCCGCTATGCCCGTGCGATCATCGCCGCACGTGCCGAGGCGCCGATCGATCGGTCCGGCCGGCTGGTCGAGATCCTGCAGGCGGCGACACCGGCCGCCGTGCAGCGCACGGGGCACCCTGCCAAGCGCGTGTTCCAGGCGCTGCGGATCGAGGTCAACCGCGAGCTGTCGGTGCTCGAGCGCGCCGTGCCCTCGGCCCTCGGCATCGTGCCGGTCGGCGGCCGCATCGTCGTGCTGTCGTACCAGTCCCTCGAGGATCGCCTCATCAAGCGTGCGTTCGCCGAGGCTTCGGCGTCGACCGCGCCCCAGGGGCTGCCCGTCGAGCTGCCCGAACACGCGCCCAAGTTCCGACTGCTCGTCAAAGGTGCCGAGCTCGCCACCGACGAGGAGCGCGCGGTCAACCCGCGCGCGACGCCGGTGCGCCTCCGCGCCGCTGAGCGCGTGAGGCCCGAGCACGTGGAGGCCGCCTCATGAGCACGATCGCGAACGCCACGACCAGCGCCCGCCTCGGGCGGGCCGTCGCCCCGGAGCGGACGGATGCCCCGCGCCGCCGTCTACGGGTACTCGACGTTCCGGCCCGCCGCCGTCGTCCGAAGCTCTTCTACGGCATCGTCGCCGTGCTGGGGGCATTCCTCATCGGCGCCGCCCAGATGTCGCTGTCGATCATGACGACGCAGGGGACCTACGAGATCGCCGCCCTGACGAAGGAGCAGCGCGACCTCACCTACGAGAAGCAGATCCTCTACGACGACGTCGCGGGGCTCAGCTCGCCGCAGTACCTGGCGGCGAACGCGGCAGCCCTCGGCATGGTGATCAACGAGGCGCCCAGCTATCTGCGGCTGAGCGACGGGGCGATCCTCGGTCCGTCCGAGGTCGCCATGGGCACGTCGTCGGTCGACGCGATCGGCCGCGGATCCGTGCCCAACGCGCTCATCACGAACACGCCGCTGGTGACCGTGCCCGACGCCACGATCGACGGGCTGCCGGTCGAGGTCGCCGAGACGCCCGACGGCGGAGTCGGCAACACTCCGCCTCCGCTCACGGACGGACTGCCCACCCCGAGCACACACTGAAGCGACGACGCCGAGCCGAGAACCGATCGAGACGCCCCACTGCACGAGGCGCAGAGCACGAGACGCAGATGACGACACGAAGCACGAGAAGCCCCCGCCGCCGAACCGTCGTGGCCCTGGCAGTCGTCCTCGCGGTGCTCGCGGGATTCATCGTCCGCCTCGTCGACATCCAGGTCGTGAACGCCGACGACCACATCAAGGACTCGCTCGACGTCGCGTTCGCCGGCAAAGAGACGCTCTACGGCACGCGGGGCTCGATCGTCGACACGAACGGGCAGACCCTGGCGGGCAGCATCCTTCGCTACGACTGCCAGCTGTCTCCGCTGCTCATCACCCAGATCGACGAGCAGGTCCTCGAGAAGAAGTCGGACGACCGGCTGTGGGCGGACGTGTCCGACGACGTCGCGGAGATCACCGGCCAGACGCCCGAAGAGGTCCGTGCGATCGTCGGCACCGCTCTCGCGGAGGACCCGAACTCGCAGTACGCGGTGCTCAAGAAGGGGGTCTCGACCGAGCAGTTCCGCGCCCTGGCCGACCTCAAGACGCCCTACATCGCGTGCGTCTCGCACCCTGCGCGCACGTACCCCGACGGTGCGGTCGCCGGCAACCTGATCGGCTTCGTCGGCTCCGACGGCACGCCGCTCGAGAGCCTCGAGCGGTCGCAGAACGCCTGCCTCGCGGCGACCGACGGCACGCGGACGTACGAGAAGGGCAAGGACGGGGTCGTCATCCCGGGTACCGAGCAGGAGACACCCGCGACGGACGGTGGCACGCTGCAGCTGACGATCGACCGCGATCTGCAGTGGTACATGCAGCAGCTCATCGCCGAGCAGACGCAGACGATGGCCGCGCAGCGCGGCGCGATCCTCGTCTACGAGGTGAAGACGGGCAAGGTCCGTGCGGCGGCCGAGTATCCGACCGTCGACCCCAACGACTTCGAAGCCGCCGAGGTGAAGGACCGCACGAGCAGCATCTTCCTCGGCACGTTCGAGCCGGGGTCGACGTTCAAGGGCCTGACAGCGGCAACGGTCATCGACGCCGGGGGCCAGACCCCGAACTCCACCGTCGTGGCCTCGAGCCTCGAGAACTTCGACGGGGGCGCGCGCGTGCGCGACTCCTTCCAGCACCCGGCGAACACCTACACCCTCACCGGCGTGCTGATCGACTCATCGAACGCGGGCATCTCGAAGTTCAGCCAGAAGGTCGACAAGCAGACGCGCTACGACTACTTCAAGCGGTTCGGCATCGGCGACAGCACGGCCTCCGGGTACCCCGGTGAGGGCCAGGGTCTCATCTACCCCGCGGACCAGTGGGGCGCGCAGACCACTCTCAACACCTCGTTCGGCCAGGGCGTCACGACGACCATGCCCGAGCTCGCCCGCGCGTACGGCGCGATCGTGAACGGCGGCGTCAAGATGCCGCTGCAGATCATCGAGTCGTGCACGAAGGCCGACGGCACCGTCGTCGAGCCCGAGGTGGCGGAGCCGGAACGGGTCATCAGCGAGGGCACCTCCGCCGAGATGCGCGAGATGCTCGAGAACGTGTTCCTGCAGGCGCCCTACGCCAAGACGGTCGCGATCCCGGGCTACCGCCTCGGCGGGAAGACGGGCACCGGTGAGAAGAGCGACGGCCAGGGCAATTACAAGGCCGGTGTGTACTACACGACGATGGTCGGATTCGCCCCCGCCGACGACCCCGAGTACGTGGTCGTCGTCACGCTCGACGAGCCGACGAAGGTAACATCGTCTGCGGCCAACGCGACCGCGTTCCAGAAGGCCATGACCCAGGTTCTCAAGACCTACCGCGTCATGCCCTCGACGACGTCGCCGGAGCTGCTGCCCAAGTTCGGGTAGTGTCCCGAGCTTCCGGAGTTCCCCACATGATCGCGCTCAACATCGCCCAGATCGCCCATGCCGTTTCGGGCGAAGTGCACCTCGAGAACGGCGACACCCTCGACACCGTCGTGTCGGGGGCCGTCGACACCGACTCCCGTCTCATCGAGCCCGGCGGCGTCTTCGTCGCCAAGCCGGGCGAAGAGACCGACGGGCACCTGTTCGTCGGCGCCGCCGTCGAGAAGGGCGCCGCCCTGGCCCTCGTCGAGCGGCGGGTCGAGGCATCCCTCACCCAGATCGTCGTGGCCGACGTCGTGGAGGCCATCGCGGCCCTCGCGCGCGAGGTCGTCAAGACGGTTCGGGATGCTGGTGACCTGCGTGTCGTCGGCATCACCGGGTCGAACGGCAAGACGACGACGAAGAACCTGCTCGCCCGCATCCTGGAGGGTGAGGGCGAGACCGTCTCGCCGAAGGCGTCGTTCAACAACGAGGTCGGCGCACCGCTCACGATGCTGCGCGTCACCGGCACCACCAAGTACCTCGTCAGCGAGTTCGGCGCGAGCGCGCCGGGGGAGATCGCCCGCCTTGCGGGACTCGTCGACCCCGATGTCGGCGTCGTGCTGATGGTCGGCATGGCGCACGCGGGCGGCTTCGGCGGGATCGAGGCGACCTTCCACGCGAAGTCGGAGCTCGTGCGCGCGCTGAGCGCCGGGGGAGTGGCGGTGCTGAACGCCGACGATGCGCGCGTCGCCGCCATGGCGCCGATCGCCGCCGAGCAGGGCGCGAGCGTGCGCTGGTTCGGTCGGGGGCCCGCCGCCGCCGATGTGCGTGCGGACGACGTCGTGGTCACGGCATCCGGAACCTCGTTCACCGTGACCGCCGACGGCGTCTCGCTGCCGCTGCGCCTGCGGGTGCTGGGCGAGCACCACGTCATGAACGCACTGGCGGCGATCGCCGCCGCGACGACCTTGGGGGTCTCGCTCGCCGACGCCGTCGCGCGCCTGGAGACCGCCGAGATCGCCGAGCGCTGGCGCATGCAGCCCCTCGGGTCGGAGCGCGTGCGCATCATCAACGACGCGTACAACGCGAGCCCCGACTCGATGGCCGCGGCCCTGCGCACGCTCGCGCAGATCACCGGCCCCGGTGAGCGCACCGTCGCTGTGCTCGGCGCGATGAGCGAGCTCGGCGAGTACGCCGAGGAGGAGCACGACCGGGTCGGCCTGCTCGCCGTGAGGCTCGGCATCCAGCGCATCGTCGTCGTGGGTGACCCGGCGCGCCGCATGTTCCTCGAGGCCGTCGCGCAGGGCTCGTGGGACAACGAGGCGGTCTTCTTCTCGACCGCCGACGAGGCGTTCGAGTACCTGCAGGGTGAGCTGCGCGACGGCGACCGCGTGCTGGTGAAGTCGTCGAACTCCGCCGGGCTCCGGTTCCTCGGCGATCGTCTGGGAGAATCGTTCTCGTGAGATCACTCCTTACTGCGGCGGCGATCTCGCTGGCATTCACCCTCTTCCTCACCCCCGTGTTCCTGCGGCTGTTCCGCAAGTGGGGCTGGGGCCAGGTGATCCGGACGCCGGAAGACATCCGCAACCCCAACCACCAGACCAAGCGCGGCACGCCCACGATGGGCGGCACGATCTTCATCGTCGGCACGATCGTCGGCTACCTGGTCGGGTGCTACGTCGGCAACAACCCGCCGACCGTATCGGGCCTGCTCGTGATCTGGATGATGGTCGGCCTCGGTGCGGTCGGCTTCATCGACGACTACATGAAGGTGCGCCAGCAGAAGTTCATGGGCCTGAGCGGCTGGCGCAAGGTCGCCGGTCAGGTCGCCGTCACGGTGCCGTTCGGCATCGTCGCGCTGAACTTCCCCAACCAGTTCGACCAGACGCCGGCGTCCCCTTTCATCTCGGTGTTCCGCGACGTGCCGGCCCTGGGCTTCATGACCCTCGGGCTCATCGTCGGCTGGATCCTCTACCTCGCGTGGATCACGTTCATCGGCGTCGCCTTCTCCAACAGCACGAATGTGACCGACGGCCTCGACGGCATGGCCGCGGGCGCGGCGATCTTCGTCGTCGGCGCGTACAGCCTCATCGCGTTCTGGCAGTTCAACCAGGCGTGCTGGGGCGGCGACGCCCTGTCGGCCGCGGCGAAGGCCGCGTGCTACCCGACGCGCGACCCGTTCGACCTCGCGATCATCTCGGCGTCCTTCGTCGGCGCGCTCGTCGGATTCCTCTGGTGGAACGCCCCCAAGGCCAAGGTCTTCATGGGCGACGTGGGATCGATGGCGATCGGCGGCGTCATCGCCGCGATGGCGATCCTCACCCGCACCGAGCTGCTCGCCGTGCTGGTCGCCGGCGTCTTCATCATCGGCCCCGGCTCGGTGATCCTGCAGCGCCTCTACTTCAAGATCACGCGCGGCAAACGGCTGTTCCTCATGAGCCCGTTCCACCACCACCTCGAGCTGCGGGGCTGGTCGGAGGTCACGATCGTCGTGCGCATGTGGATCATCGCCGGCCTCCTGGCGGTGTCGGGCGTCGGATTCTTCTACGTCGAATGGCTCTCTCGCACATGACCTCGGAACGCCTGCGCACCCTCACCAGCTGGAACGCCGATTGGAAGGGCCTGCGGGTCGCCGTGCTCGGCCTGTCGGTCACCGGCTTCTCCGTCGCCGACACCCTCACCGAGCTCGGCGCGGACGTGCTCGTCGTGACTGAGAAGGCCGACGAGGAGTACGCGCGCCTCTTGCCCGTCATCGGCGCACGCCTCTGGACCGGCTCGCTGGAGTCGGTTCCGGCCGAGCTCGTCGAGTTCGCGCCCGAGGTCGTCGTGGCGTCGCCGGGGTTCGCGCCGAGGCATCCGCTCATCGCATGGGCGCAGGAGAACGACATCGCCCTGTGGGGCGACGTCGAGCTCGCGTGGCGCGTACGCGACAAGGTGGTCAGGGCCGACGGCACGCCCGCCGACTGGATCCTCATCACCGGCACCAACGGCAAGACCACGACCACGAGACTCACGGCGACGATGCTCGTCGCCGGCGGTCTGCGCGCCGCGCCGGTCGGCAACATCGGCACGCCCGTGCTCGACGCGGTGCGCGATCCTGAAGGGTTCGACGCGCTCGTGGTCGAGCTGTCGAGCCATCAGCTCTGGTACCTCGGGCTGCAGGACTCGCCCGACCCGCTGTCACCGCACGCGGCCGTTTGCCTGAACCTCGCCGACGACCACCTCGAGTGGCACGGCTCGTTCGACGAGTACCGCGCCGCCAAGGCGCACGTGTACGACAACACCCGCGTCGCCTGCGTCTACAACAAGGCGGATGCTGCGACCCAGGCGATGGTCGAGGACGCCGAGGTCGTCGAGGGCGCCCGCGCCATCGGCTTCGACCTGGGTGTACCGGGCCCGAGCGACCTCGGCGTCGTCGAGGGGATCGTCGTCGACCGCGCGTTCCTCGAGGACCGGCACAAGAGCGCCCTGGAGCTCACGACGGTCGAGGAGCTCGCCTCCCTCGGGCTGGCCGCGCCGCACATCGTCGCGAACATCCTGGCAGCGGCAGCGCTCGCACGGTCGCTGGATGTCGCGCCTACGGCGATCCGGGAAGCCCTGCGCGGCTTCCGCCTGGATCCGCACCGCATCGAGGTCGTCGCGCGCCACGAGGGCGTCACGTGGGTCGACGACTCCAAGGCCACCAACCCCCACGCCGCGGCGTCGTCGCTCGCGGCGTACCCCGGCGCCGTGTGGGTCGTCGGGGGACTGCTCAAGGGCGTCGACATCTCCGAGCTCGTCGCCGGACGCGGAGCGACCGCGAAGGCCGCGATCGTGATCGGCCTCGACCGCGCCGCGGTGGTCGCCGCGTTCGAGCGACACGCGCCGACGGTGCCCGTGTTCGAGGTGGACGCCGATGAGACTGAAGTGGTCATGGCGCAGGTCGTCGAACTGGCGGCAGGGGTGGCGCGTGACGGGGACGTTGTTCTTCTCGCTCCCGCTGCCGCATCCTTCGACCAGTTCGCGTCCTACGCGGACCGCGGCCGCAGATTCGCTGCGGCGGTGAGGGATCGGATCGGAACGGAGGGGCCGGGTGACCACGACGCAGCCGCCGCGGGCCCGGACGACGCGCCCCGCTCCGACGACCTCGGTGACGACGAAGACCGAGGCTGACAAGCCCGCGCGACGCGGCCTCGCCGCTCGCGTGTCGCTCGGCCGGGTGTTCGCCCCGGTGCCGAGCGAGTTCCTCCTCATCGCCTCCACGACGCTGCTCCTGACGGTCTTCGGGCTCGTCATGGTGCTCTCGGCGACCTCCGCGACGGCGACGGCCGCCGGCGAGGCGCCGTGGGAGATGGTGCTCAAGCAGGTGGTGTTCGCGGTGATCGGCATCCCGTTGATGTTCATCGCGAGCCGCCTGCCGGTGACGTTCTGGAAGAAGATGGCGTGGCCCGCCCTCATCTTCGGCGTCGCTTTCCAGCTCCTGGTGTTCACGCCCCTGGGCCACGGTGCCGACGGAAACCGCAACTGGATCACGATCGCGGGTTTCCAGGCCCAGCCGTCGGAGTTCCTGAAGCTCGGTCTGGCGCTGTGGGTGGCGTACGTCCTCTTCCGCAAGCGCACGCTGCTCACGAAGTGGCAGCACGTGTTCATCCCGCTCGTTCCCGTGGCGGGCCTCGCGATCGCGACGGTGCTCGCCGGCGACGACCTCGGCACGGCGATGATCCTCGTGCTCATCGTGCTGGGCGCCCTCTTCTTCTCGGGCGTCAAGCTGCGCATCTTCGTCCTGCCTGCGATCGCTGCGGCCGGCGCGGTGGCGTTCCTCGCCGTGACGAGCCCCGACCGCATGCGCCGGTTCATGAGCTTCCTCAACCCGAACTGCCTCGACGACTACTTCAACGACTGCTACCAGCCGCTGCACGGGATCTGGGGCCTCGCCAGCGGCGGGGTCTTCGGTCTCGGCCTCGGCAACTCACGGGAGAAGTACGACTGGCTCCCCGCCGCCGCGAACGACTACATCTTCGCGATCGTCGGCGAGGAGCTCGGCCTCATCGGCTGCGCGGTCGTGCTGGCGCTCTTCGCGCTCTTCGCGGTGGGCGCGTTCCACGTCATCCGCAAGACCGACGACCCGTTCGTGCGCATCGCTGCGGGCGGCATCACCGTGTGGATCGTCGGGCAGGCGCTCATCAACATCGGCGTCGTGCTGCGCGTGTTCCCGGTGCTCGGTGTGCCGCTGCCGTTCATGTCGCAGGGCGGCACCTCCCTGCTCTCGGTGCTGCTGGCGTGCGGCGTGCTGCTCGCGTTCGCGCGATCGCTGCCGGCCTCCGTCGCGCGACGTGAGGCCGCGATCGCCTCGGCACGCGCGGCGCGGGAGCGGGCGAAGCTCCACGCCGTCCGCTGAGAGCCGGAGGGGTCGCGCCGAGCCGGATAGGCTCGGGGAGTGACGACGTACCTCCTTGCCGGCGGCGGCACCGCCGGACACGTCAACCCGCTCCTGGCTGTCGCCGACGCGCTGCGCGCCCGCGACCCCGAGGCAGAGGTGCTCGTGCTCGGCACCCGCGAAGGCCTCGAAGCGCGGCTCGTGCCCGAGCGCGGCTACGAGCTGCTGTTCGTCGACAAGGTGCCGTTCCCTCGGCGCCCGAACAAGGCGGCCGCTGCGTTCCCGGCGCGCTTTCCCCGCGCGATCTCACAGGTGCGGGCGCACATCGCGCAGCGCGGCGTCGACGTCCTCGTCGGCTTCGGCGGCTATGCCTCGGCCCCGGCGTACGTCGCGGCCCGGCGCGAGAACGTGCCGTTCGTCGTGCACGAGGCCAACGCCCGCCCGGGACTCGCGAACGTGCTCGGCGCCCGTCGGGCGGCCGGCGTGGGTGTCGCGTTCGAGGGGACGCCGCTCAAGCGCTCGAAGGTTGTGGGGATGCCGCTGCGCCGCGAGATCGTGGCGCTCGACCGCGCCGCGCTCCGCGAGGAGGCCGCTGCGTACTTCGGACTCGATCCGGCGAAGCCGGTCCTCCTCGTCTTCGGCGGCTCGCTCGGCGCCCAGCGCCTGAACGCCGCCTTCGGTGAAGGTCACGACGAGGGCTGGCGTGCGGTCGTCGACGCCGGGTGGCAGCTGCTCCACGTCACCGGCGAGCGCTCCGAGCTCGTCGATCCCGACGCGCCCGGGTACGCCGTGCGCCGCTACGTCGACCGCATGGACCTCGCGTTCGCCCTGGCAGACTTCATCGTGTCGCGTGCCGGCTCGGCCACCGTGAGCGAGATCAGCGCTCTGGGCATCCCGACCGCCTACGTTCCCTATGCCGTGGGCAACGGCGAGCAGGCGCTGAACGCCTCCTCTGCGGTCCGTGCCGGCGCGGCGATCCTGATCCCGGATGCCGAGTTCACGGGCGACCGCGTGCGGTCGGAGATCATGCCGCTCCTGACCGACGAGACCCGCCGCGCGGCGATGGCGGCGGGCGCGGCATCCGTCGGCACCCGCACCGGCACCGAGAACGTCGTCGCGATGATCGATGACGCGCTGCGCGCCTGAGACGATCTCACACGACCGCAGGGGACCGGGGGACCGATGGCGAGTGCGACGAGGGGCGCGACGGCGGTGCTGTTGGCGGGCGTCAGCGCGCTCGCGCTGAGCGCCTGCGTCACCTTCGGTCCGGGCGAGCCGCAGGGCGGGCCGACCCCGGCAGCGTTCCTCGATCGCGAGGAGCTGCCGTCGTGCGGCGCCGTCGCACTCGATCAGGGCGAGGAGATCCCGACCGGCGACATCGCGTGCCTCGAGGAGGCGACGCTCGCCGGCGCGGAGCTGGCGGTGACCCGACCGACCACGGAGGGCGACCCGTTCACGGCGTACTATCGCGTCGTTCCGGGCGGCGGCTGGGAGATCTACACCGACATGACGAAGGATCGCTACGGCGAAGGCTGGTGGCTCGACGAGTGCCCCGACGCCCTGTCGATGACACAGCTGGGGGAGTGCAGCAGCACGAAGCTGTGATCAGGCTCCCGCGGGCGCACCGGGGGACCGCAGCGCGGCGGTGACGATGGCGAGGGCCTCCTCGGCGTCGAGGTGCAGGTCCCGCACCTGTGCGGCGAACGCCGCGGCGGCGCGCTGCAGCTGCTGACGGGCGGGGTCGGCGTCGAAGGCGACGAACGTGCCGTTGCGACCCCGCGTCTCGATGATTCCGGATGCCTCGAGCTCGCGGTACGCGCGGGCGACCGTGCCGGGCGCGACACCCAGGTCCTCGGCGAGGCGGCGCACCGTGGGCAGTCGCGCGCCCGCGGCGAGCTCGCCGGACGCGACCGCGTCGACGAGGCCGGTCCGCAGCTGCTCGAACGGCGGGACGGCGGAGGACGGGTCGATGACGATCATGCGGGTGCTCCTCCCGTGGACGCGGGCACGGGTTCGGGCGCACCGCGAAGATGCTCCGGATACAGCCTCGCGGGCAGCCTTCCCGAGGCGAGCGTGTAGACGACCTGGATGAACGGGATGCCGAACCAGGGGAACGTCTGCAACACCCGCGACACGCCGGGGTCGGCGAAGCCGAGCGCGGCGAGGAACAGTGCGCACATCGCGAGCCCCAGCGGGAGCCACGCCGCCATCGCCGCGCTCATCCGCAACGCGCCCAGCGCGTCCGCACGGAAGAGGTCGTCCCAGCCGAGCTCGAGCGTGTTCGTCGCCGGCTGGGGCTGCGCCAGCACACGCCGCTCCGCCACGCGGCAGACGACGGCGACGACCAGTGCGAAGGCCAGAGCGACGACCGTCGTCACGGCGGTGGTGGGGGAGATCGCGCCGGTGAGCGAGACCGCGGTGACGACCGCGCCGCCTGCGGCTCCTGCGCCGAGCAACCACCGCGGGAGCTGCGAGGCCCACCCCGGAAGGTAGTCGCGGGTCGCCAATGCCGAAGGACGCGCGATACGCACGGCCGTCGGCGCCGGCGAGAAGAGGCGCTCGCGAACGCCGACGATCGCCGACGCGACGCCGAGGACGCCGATGACGAGCGTGAGCGTCAGGATCCACAGGGCGAACGGCGACGACCCGAGGGGCGTCCAGACGAGCAGGGCAGCCATGAGGGCGACGCTCACCAGCAGGCCCCACATGTTCGCGCCGACCAGTGCACGCGACCGATCACGGATGCTGCGCCACATGTCCCACGACTCGATGGGGAGCTTCGCGCGTACCGACATCCGGTAGACCATGGTGGTGCCCCAGGAATCGCGGCGGACGACGAACAGCATCACGATCGGCACTCCGGCGAACACCGCGAGCAGGACGGCATTGAATGCTTCGAACGACATCTCGAACTCTCCGGCCATGACTTCGATTGTGTCGTCATCTGTATCAATGTGTCAACACAAAGCGGTGCTCCGCGCCCAGCGGCCCCAGCGCGCCGGGGCCGCAGCATCCGCCCGCCAACTTAGACTTGAGCGGTCATGATCAGACCCGATCTCAGTCTTCCCATTCCCGACGACATCACCGCCGCCCACTTCATCGGAATCGGCGGATCCGGCATGTCGGGACTCGCCCGCATGTATCTCGAGCGCGGGATCCGCGTCTCGGGATCCGACCGCGCCGACAGCAAGGCGCTGCGCGAGCTCGCCGAGCTCGGCGCCGCCGTCTACGTCGGGCACGACGCGTCCAACCTCGCCGCCGACGTCGACACGGTCGTCCACACCGGCGCGATCTGGCCCGAGAATCCCGAGTTCGTGCTCGCCAAGGAGCGCGGGCTCCACGTCATCCACCGGTCGCAGGCGCTGTACTGGCTGATCGGCGGACGCCGGCTCGTCTCGGTCGCCGGCGCGCACGGCAAGACCACGTCGACGGGCATGATCGTGACGGCGCTGCGCGACCTCGGCGTGCAGCCGACCTTCGTCAACGGCGGCGTCATCGCGCAGCTCGGCGTGTCGAGCGGAAGCGGCTCGGACGAGCTCTTCGTCATCGAGGCCGACGAGTCGGACGGCACGTTCCTGCTCTACGACACGTCGATCGCGCTCATCACCAACGTCGACCCGGATCACCTCGACCACTGGGGCACGCGCGAGGCGTTCTACGCCGCGTTCGCCCGGTTCGCGAACGAGGCGCGCGAGGCGGTCGTCATCTCGTCCGACGACGCGGGTGCGCAGCTCGTCGCCGCACAGCTCACCCACCCGCACGTCGTCACCTTCGGCGAGGCCGCAGACGCGACGGTGCGCGTGAGCGACATCGTCACCGACGGCCCCGTCTCGTTCCGCGTCACGCACGACGGGGTCACCGTCGACGCGCAGCTGCCTGTTCCCGGCGCCCACAACGCGATCAACGCGGCCGGCGCGGTCGCCGTGCTCCTCACGCTCGGCCACGACCTCGAACCAGCGGTCCGCGCGATCGAGGGCTTCGCCGGCACGGTCCGCCGCTTCGAGCTGCACGGCGTCGAGCGCGGCGTCAGCGTCTTCGACGACTACGCGCACCACCCGACCGAGGTCGCCGCCGCCCTCGCCGCCGCGCGGTCGGTCGTGGGCGACGGACGCCTCATCGCGATCCAGCAGCCGCACACCTACTCGCGCACGCAGGAGATGTACCGCGAATTCGCCGAGGTGCTGGAGACCTACGCCGACCACACCGTCATGCTCGACGTCTACGGCGCCCGGGAGGACCCGGTGCCCGGAGTCACCGGCGAGCTCGTGAGCGGCGCCTTCGCCGACCCGTCGCACGTGCACTACGTTCCCGACTGGCAGGAGGCCGCCGACTACACGGCCTCGGTCGCCCGCGACGGCGACTATGTCATCACGCTCGGCTGCGGCAACGTGTACCTCATCATCCCGCAGGTCCTCGAGGCCCTCGCCCGCGAGGACGCGGGGAAGTAGCAGCCGCATGCGCCGCCCGTCGCCGTTGCCGCAGCCGCCGGTCGCCTCGCGCGGCACGGCGGAGAAGGCCGCGCCGGCGCGCGCTGCACGCCCCGCCCGCGACGAGGCTCCGGCTCGGGTGCCGGAGCCGGTCGAGCCGACCCCCGACGAGAACCCGACGGCCCCCGTCATCCCGCTGGCGTCGCCGACGCCGTTGCCCGACGCGAAGCCCGACCCCGACGCGACGACGGCGGAGAGCGCGGATGCTGCGCAGGTGGGCTTCCGCGAAGTGTGGAAGGCCGCCCGCGCCCGGCGCAAGGCGCTGCGCGCCGAGATCCGCCGCTTCACCGTGCGCCAGCGACGCCGGCGCGCGGTGTGGTTCGGTGCGGCAGCATCCGTCCTCCTCCTGGCACTCGGCACGCTCGGCGCCGCGTACAGTCCGCTGTTCGGGGTGGAGAAGATCTCGGTGGTCGGGGCACAGCAGCTCGCCGCGGGCGATGTCGCCGCTGCGCTGTCGGGTCAGCTCGGCAAGCCGCTGCCACTGGTCGACGAGAGTGCCATCAAGGCCGAGCTCGTCGCATTCCCCCTCATCGAGACCTACGCCCTCGAGGCGCGCCCGCCGCATGAGCTCGTGGTTCGGATCGTCGAGCGCACGCCGATCGGCCTCATCGAGACGCGTGCGGGCTACACCCTCGTCGACGCGGCCGGCGTCGCGCTGTCGACGACCGCGACCCCGAGTGCCGGCACCCCCGTGCTCACGATCACGGGCGGCGTGGACTCCGACGCGTTCGCCGCGGTCGGTCAGGTGATGCGGTCGCTGCCGGAGGAGATCCGCGCGCAAGTGACGGCGGTCACCGCTTCCACCCCCGACGACGTCACGCTCGAGCTCGGTGGGACGAACACGCAGGTGGTGTGGGGGAGTGCGGAGGATTCGGCGAAGAAGGCCCTCGCCCTGAACAAGATCATGGCGGCGCGCCCGCCCGCCGACGTGTTCTCGTACGACGTCTCGTCGCCGGACGCCGTCGTCGTCCGCTGACCCGCGGGGCCCTCCGACGCGACTTCGAGTACCAGATGGCGCGACACGCCGACTCGATCCGAGCACGCGCGCGGCATCGGCCTACTTTCGTGACAAAGGAATTGCATACCGGGCAATTCTTTATACCTCTACTAGAGGTTGAAGGTTTAGACAGGTCCAGGGCTACGGAGGCCGGCATGAGCCAGAACCAGAACTACCTCGCCGTCATCAAGGTGGTCGGCGTCGGCGGCGGCGGAGTGAACGCGGTCAACCGCATGATCGAGCTCGGCCTGCGGGGCGTCGAGTTCATCGCCATCAACACCGATGCCCAGGCGCTGCTCATGAGCGACGCCGACGTCAAGCTGGACGTCGGGCGCGAGCTGACCCGAGGGCTCGGCGCAGGCGCCGACCCCGAGGTGGGGCGCCGTGCCGCCGAGGACCACGCGGAGGAGATCGAGGAGGCGCTGCGCGGCGCGGACATGGTCTTCGTCACCGCGGGCGAGGGCGGCGGCACCGGCACCGGCGGTGCCCCGGTGGTCGCGAAGATCGCGAAGTCGATAGGAGCACTCACGATCGGTGTCGTGACGAAGCCCTTCTCCTTCGAGGGCCGTCGCCGCCAGCAGCAGGCCGAGTCGGGCGTCGCACGCCTGAAGGAAGAGGTCGACACCCTCATCGTGGTGCCGAACGATCGCCTCCTCGAGATCAGCGACCGCGGCATCTCGATGATCGAGGCGTTCGCCACCGCCGACCAGGTGCTCCTCGCCGGTGTGCAGGGCATCACCGACCTCATCACCACCCCCGGTCTCATCAACCTCGACTTCGCCGACGTCAAGTCGGTCATGCAGGGAGCGGGGTCGGCTCTCATGGGCATCGGCTCGGCGCGGGGGGCGGATCGCGCCATCAAGGCCGCCGAGCTCGCCGTCGAATCGCCCCTGCTCGAGGCCTCGATCGAGGGCGCGCACGGTGTGCTGCTGTCGATCCAGGGCGGCTCGAACCTCGGCATCTTCGAGATCAACGACGCGGCGCAGCTGGTCAAGGAGGCCGCGCACCCCGAGGCGAACATCATCTTCGGAACGGTCATCGACGACACCCTCGGCGACGAGGTGCGCGTCACCGTCATCGCCGCGGGCTTCGACGGCGGCGAGCCGCAGGCCCGCATCGAGCCGATCACGGCAACGCGCGTCGTCTCGACCCCCGCGCTGCCCGTGACGTCCGCCGACGAGGCCGCGAAGGACCGTGACGTCGTCGAGACGCAGACGCCCCAGGTTCCCGTCGCAGCCGGCGCCGTCACGGAGTCGTCCTACGACACCGCTTTCGGCGACGACGACCTCGACATCCCCGACTTCCTCAAGTAAGTGGGCGATCTCGCCGGTCGCCTCGCGGCGATCGATGAGCGCATCGCGGATGCTGCGCGCGCGGCGCGCCGCGATCCGTCCGAGCTCACGCGCATCGTCGTGACGAAGTTCCATCCGGCGTCCCTCGTCGAGGAGCTGTACCAGCTCGGCGTGCGCGACGTGGGGGAGAACCGGCAGCAGGAGTTCAGCCGCAAGTCGGTCGAGGTCGGAGACCTCGCCGGCCTGCGGTGGCACTTCATCGGGCAGGCGCAGACCAACAAGGCGCGTGCGATCCGGGCTGCGGCATCCGCCGTCCATTCACTCGACCGCACGCGTCTCGCCGACGCGCTCGACGCCGCCGGCGAGCCGGGCGACGCCGTCCTCGACGTGCTGCTGCAGGTCAATCTCACCGACGACCCCGGCCGGGGCGGCGTCGCCCCGGCCGACCTCGAGGCCCTCGCCGCCCACACCGCCGCGCTGCCGTCGCTGCGCGTGCGCGGGGTGATGGCGGTCGCGCCGCTGGACGAGCCGCCTGCGCCGGCGTTCGAGCGGCTGAACCGCCTCGCGGCCGTCGTGCGCGGCGTCGTCCCCGATGCCGATTGGATCTCCGCCGGCATGACGGCGGACTTCGCCGAGGCCATCGCGGCCGGCGCGACACACCTACGCATCGGTTCGGCAATCACCGGACCCAGACCAGAACGCGGTTAACCTCGGAACAGATGAGCACTACGGAGGATCAGATGTCGAACCCGCTCAAGAAGACCATGGTGTACCTCGGCCTCGCCGACGAGGAAGAGGTCTACGAAGAGCCGGCCCCTCAGCCGCGTGCTCGCAAGTCCGAGCAGGTCGTCGAGAAGCCGGCTGCTCCCGTGACGCCGATCCACCGTCCCGCGGTCGTGCGCCAGCCGACGCCCGCGGCGATCAACGAGATCCTCACGGTGCACCCCAAGCAGTACCGCGATGCCCAGGTCATCGCCGAGAACTTCCGCGACGGCATCCCCGTCATCATCAACCTCTCGCAGATGAGCGACGCCGACGCGCGTCGCCTCATCGACTTCGCGAGCGGCCTGTCGCTCGGCCTCTACGGACGCATCGAGCGGGTCACCAGCAAGGTGTTCCTGCTCTCGCCCGAGAACGTCGCCGTGTCAGGCGACGGAGCGGTCGCGCAGGCGGATCCGGAGTCGGTTCCGTTCGCGCAGCCGTAATCTGGCTACGTGGCAGTCGTCCAACTCATCGCAGCGATCCTCAACCTCGCGCTGCTGCTCTATGTCTTCGTGTTGCTCTCGCGGCTGGTCCTGGACTGGATCCCGTTCTTCAACCGGGAGTGGCGCCCGCGGGGCGCGGGTCTCGTCGCCGCGGAGATCATCTACACCGTCACCGACCCGCCGATCAGGCTGTTCCGCCGCTTCATCCCGCCGCTGCGCGTGGGTGCGATCGCGATCGACTTCGGGTTCGCGCTGACGATGCTGCTGTGCTTCATCCTGCTCAGCATCACCCGCACCATCGCGGGCTGAACCGACTCGCTCCGACCCGGTCGCCGGCTTCGACACTCTCAGAACCGATGACTATGCTTTGCTGATACGAACGGCCGCCAGCCGGCGGCCGCCCCGACATCGGCCAGCGACCAGACGCTCGAAAGAGGAATCACCATGGCATTGTCCCCCGATGACGTCGTCACCAAGCAGTTCCAGCACGTCCGCTTCAAGGAGGGTTTCGACCCGGATGAGGTGGACGATTTCCTCGACGAGATCGTCGTGGAGTGGCGCAAGGCTCTCACCGAGAACGAGGAGCTGAAGGCCAAGCTGGCGGCGTACGAGTCGGGTGCTGCCGCGCCTGCACCGGCTCCCGCCCCGGCGCCTGTCGCCGAGCCCGCCCCCGCCGTCGGTGGCGCCGCTCCCGCAGCGAGTGCCGGCATCATCGAGCTGGCGCAGCGCCTGCACGACGAGCACGTCGCCGAGGGCATCGCGCAGCGCGACCAGCTCATCTCCGACGCCAAGTCGCAGGCCGCGTCGATCGTGTCCGAGGCCGAGACCCGCGGTCGCGAGGAGCTCTCGAAGCTCGAGCGCGAGCGCACCACCCTCGAGGGTCGCATCTCCGAGCTCCGCAACTTCGAGCGCGACTACCGCGCACAGCTGCGCAGCTACATCGAGGGCAAGCTGCGCGACCTCGAGACCACGGCGACGGCGTCCGGCGCTCAGCCGGTCTCCGCGCTGGGCCTCTAGGCCTTGTCGCGCCGACCACCCCTTCGTCAGGCGGCGGCCGGCACCATCATCGCGGTTCTCGCGGTGCTGGTGCTGGCCGCCGACCAGTTGGCGAAGTACCTTGCGCTCGAGAACCTGCCGTACCAGGAGCCGGTCGAGGTCCTCGGCGACTTCCTGAGCTTCTACCTGACCCGCAACCCCGGCGCCGCGTTCTCGCTCGGCGAGGAGGTCACGTGGATCTTCACGATCGCGCTGGCCGTCGTCGCCGTCGTCATCGGGTGGCTCGCCGCGACGCGGGTGCGCTCGCGCCTCTGGGCGGTGGCCCTCGGACTCCTCCTCGGCGGCGTCCTGGGCAATCTCACCGACCGGCTCTTCCGCGACCCCGGCTTCGGCGTCGGGCACGTCGTGGACTTCATCAACACGCCGTGGATGTGGTTCTTCCCCGGCATGTCCCCGGCGATCTACAACGTCGCCGACATCTTCATCGTGTGCGACATGATCGCGATCGCACTCCTGGTACTCGTGGGGGTTCACATGGACGGTACGCGCGACCACGACCGCAAGAACGAGGAAGAGGCCGAGAACGACGAGACGCTCCTCGGCGCCGAGGGCGACCAGTTCGCCTCCGGCGGCACCGTGGAGGGTTTCGGCGACGAGTTCCCCGTCGCCGACCCCGACGCGGGCATCCCGGCCGCCGAGCGCGGCCTGCCCCCGCTGAGCGAGGCCGAGCAGCACGAGGTCGAGGAAGAGGCCGAGCGCGAGGCGGAGGAGTACGAGGCCGAGCACGAGGCCGGCCACGACCCCAAGCGGCCCGAGTCCGGCGCCCAGCTCTGACGTGGACTCCCGCAGCCTTCCCGTTCCCGACGGCCTCGACGGCGCCCGCGTCGACGCGGCGCTCGCCAAGATGCTCGGCTTCTCGCGCACCTTCGCGGCGGAGGTCGCCGAGGCCGGCGGCGTGACGATGGACGGGCGCACGCTCGCGAAGTCCGACAAGCTGCGCGGCGGCGCCTGGCTCGATGTGTCGTGGGCGCCGAAGGAGGAGCCGCGGGTCGTGCCCGTGGAGGTGCCCGACCTCGGCATCGTGTACGACGACGACGACATCGTCGTGGTCGACAAGCCATCGGGTGTCGCGGCGCATCCCTCCCTCGGGTGGGAGGGTCCGACGGTGCTCGGCGCCCTCGCCGCCGGCGGCTACCGCATCGCGACGACGGGCGCCGCCGAGCGTCAGGGTGTCGTGCACCGACTCGACGTCGGCACGAGCGGTCTCATGGTCGTCGCCAAGACGGAGCAGGCGTACGTCGCGCTCAAGCGCGCGTTCAAGGAGCGCGAGGTCGAGAAGATCTATCACGCCGTCGTACAGGGGCATCCCGACCCGCTCGCCGGCACCATCGACGCACCGATCGGGCGGCATCCGTCGCACTCGTGGAAGTTCGCGGTGACCCCCGACGGCAAGGACTCCGTCACGCACTACGAGACCCTCGAGGCGTTTCCGGGCGCTTCGCTCCTGGAGATCCACCTCGAGACGGGGCGCACCCACCAGATCCGCGTGCACATGGCAGCGCACCGGCACCCGTGCGTCGGCGATCCGCTCTACGGCGCCGACCCGACGATGTCGGCGCGACTGGGCCTCACGCGCCAGTGGCTGCACGCCCACGAGCTCTCGTTCGCGCATCCCGCGACCGGGGACTGGGTCACCTTCAGGTCGGAATATCCGGCCGACCTCGCGCACGCGCTCCGGGTGCTGCGCGGCGACTGAGCAGGCGCTCGTGCGGCGCTTCCCTCCGCCCGCCGGCGTTGCTGCCGCTATGCTGAGCCGGCCACTGGGGGTGGCGGACAAGAGTGTCCGGGGGTCGTCGCGTGGATGGGAACTCTGCCGTAGGGCGCAGAGCGGTGCTGCTCGCCGCCGCGGTGGCCGGGGTGTCCGCCCTCGCCGCCTGCGCGCCCGAACGGATCGCCGTTGTCGCGCGGCGTACGCCGTCGGTGCGCCCGCAGCCGACCACCGCTCCGGCCGTCCACCCGACACCGACGCCCACGGCGACACCGACACCCACACCGACGCCCACACCCGCACCGACGCCCACACCCGCGCCTGATCGCGTCGCCATCGCCGCGCGCTACGCCGGCGCTGTGCCGACGCAGTGGGGGACGGATGTCTCCGGAGTTCGGGCGGCGCTCGTGCAGCCGACGAGTCCGAGCGGCGCTCCTCGGGCCGCACTCACCTTCGACGCCTGCGGCGGGGGCGGCGGGGGCGCGTTCGACGCGGAGCTGATCGCAGGCCTGCGATCACGTCAGGTCAAGGCGACCCTGTTCCTGAACAGCCGGTGGATCGACGCCAACCCGCAGCTGGTTGCCGAGCTCGCCGCGGACCCGCTGTTCGTGCTCGGCAACCACGGCACCGCGCACGTGCCTCTCTCGGTGAGCGGGCGCGCGGCCTACGGCATCCCGGGAACGGCCTCGTCGCAGGCGGCGGTCGACGAAGTGTGGGGCAACCATGAACGGCTCACCGCGCTCACCGGTGCGGCACCGCGGTTCTTCCGCGCCGGCACCGCGCACTACGACGAGATCGCGGCGCAGATCGTCCGCGACCTCGGCGAGACGCCCATCGGCTTCACGGTCAACGGCGACGGCGGCGCGACGTTCTCGTCGGCGAGCGTCCGTCACGAGTTCGGGCGTCTGGAGGCGGGAGGCATCGTGCTCGCGCACATGAACCACCCCGAGGGCGGAACCTGCCCCGGCGCGCTCGACGCCGTGGACGACCTCCGCGCCCGCGGCTTCGACCTTGTCCACGTCGACGGGTGAGCCGAGGGTCGAGAGTCAGCGCCCGCCCTCGAACCGTGCGTCGCCGTCGGTGACGAGCGCCGCCGCGATGCGCCGACGCATATCGGGGCCGACCTCGTCGGGAAGGTCCGCGAGGTCGAACCAGCCGACCTCGGTCATCTCGCCGTCGGCGGGGTAGGGGTCGCCCGACACCCACGCGCAGCGGAACGTCAGATCGAGATAGTCGCTCTGGTCGCCGTTCTCGTATGTGACCCGTGGGATCTGGTGCACCCACGCGAGCCGTTCGGCGCGGCAGACCGCACCGGCCTCCTCGAGGGTCTCGCGCACGGCGGCGTCGGCCGGCTCCTCGCCGGGATCCACGATGCCGGTGATGGGCGTGAGGTGACCGTTGTCGCTGCGGCGGCCGAGGCGCACCCGACCGTCGCGGACGACCACGGCCGTCACGCCGACCAGGGGCAGCGGGTGGGTGCCGACCTTCTCACGCAGCTCGAGGATGAAGTCCGGGGTGGGCATGCTCACACCCTATGCGGCGTGCCGTCGCGCGATCGACACCGCCTGGACGATGTCGGATGCTGCGGGCAGAGTGTGGGGCATGACGATCGAGGTGAGACCCGCCGACGTGTACGACG
Organism: Microbacterium sp. NPDC056057; assembly: GCF_042266945.1. Lineage (NCBI taxonomy): Bacteria > Bacillati > Actinomycetota > Actinomycetes > Micrococcales > Microbacteriaceae > Microbacterium > Microbacterium sp. NPDC056057. Next base: position 795,887 of record NZ_JBHJWS010000003.1, on the reverse strand, counting down.
ACGTCGCGACCATGGTGGGCCCGAAGAATCCGGCGTCCAACGTGTGCTTCTGCCTGAGCTACCGCATCCCGTCGAAGGAGAACCTCGCCCTCAAGGGTCCGGAGCGCGGCGAGCGAGTGCGACGACTCATCGACGAGGAGGGTCCCATCGGCGTGCTCGCCTACGACGGCGACGACGTCGTCGGGTGGGCGGCGGTCGCGCCACGCACGCGGACGCACTTCGCGACGTTCCGCAAGATCCCGCACGTCGACGAGCAGGACGTGTGGTCGCTCTGGTGCTTCCGTGTGCGGCCGGGGCATCGCAAGAAGGGCGTCATGCACGCGCTCGTCGACGGCGCCGTCGACTTCGCGCGGGATCAGGGCGCACCCGCCATCGAGGGCTACCCGGTCGACAACGGCGGCGACAGGGTCGACCTCACGATGGCGTACGTCGGCACGCGCCGCCTGTTCGAGTCGGCCGGCTTCGTGAAGGCGGCCGACACCGAGTCGGTGCTGTCGGGGTTTCCCCGCGTGCTCATGCGTCTCGACCTCTAGCGTGGACGCGTGAACGAACTCCTGCGCCGCCGCTTCTCCCGCGCGAACACCCTCTACCTCGACTTCGTCGACGCGGTCTCGGCGGAGCAGCTGGGCTCGCACCTCGCCGACCTCCCCTCCGACACGGTCGGACACCAGCTCTGGTGCGTCCTCGGGGCGCGCGAGAGCTACCCGCGTGCCGCGAAGGCGGGGGAGTGGCAGGGCTTCACGAGCCCCGTCACGGCGGACGAGACGACGGATGCCGCGGCCCTCCGCGCCGCGCTGGTGCAGACCTCTTCGGATGTCGGCGACTGGATCACGGGGCTCGACGCCGAGGACGAGGCATCCCTCACCTACGCCCTTGCGCTGCTCGAGCACGAGACGCAGCATCACGGCCAGCTCATCCGCTACCTGTACGGCCTCGGGATCGACCGCCCCGAGTCGTGGCAGCGCCAGTACGCCCTCGACGAGGACTTCTGAGGCTCCCGACCTTCACCCTCGAGTCGAGGGTGAAGGGACCTCGTGGCAGGAGTCCGCGACTCACGACGGATGCCGCGGCCGGTGTCGGCGGCCGAACCTAGACTCGATGCGTGGCATCCGATTCCTTCGTCCATCTGCACGTGCACAGCGAGTACTCGATGCTCGACGGAGCGGCCAAGATCGGGGCGATGACGCAGGCGGCGGCCGAGTACGGCATGCCGGCGATCGCCGTCACCGACCACGGCAACACGTTCGCCGCCTTCGAGTTCTACCGCGCGGCTCAGGCCGCCGGCATCAACCCCATCATCGGACTCGAGGCGTATGTCACGCCCGGCACCCACCGCAGCGACAAGTCGCGCGTGGCGTGGGGCACGCCCGAGCAGAAGAGCGACGATGTCTCCGGCTCCGGTGCCTACACGCACACCACGCTGTGGAGCGAGACCACCGAGGGCATGCACAACCTCTTCCGGCTGAGCTCGCTGTCGAGCATGGAGGGTTACTACTTCAAGCCGCGCATGGACCGCGAGCTCCTGCAGACGTACGGCAAGGGGCTCATCGCGACGACCGGCTGCCCGTCGGGCGAGGTGCAGACGCGCCTGCGGCTGGGGCAGTACGACGCGGCCCGCGCAGCGGCCGCCGAATTCCAGGACATCTACGGCAAAGAGAACTACTTCGCCGAGATCATGGACCACGGTCTCTCGATCGAGCGCCGCATCATGACGGATCTCCTGCGGCTCGCGAAGGACCTCAGCATCCCGCTGGTGGCCACCAACGACTCCCACTACACACACCAGCACGAGGCCGACGCGCACGCCGCCCTGCTCTGCGTGCAGTCCGGTTCGACGCTCGACGACCCGAACCGCTTCAAGTTCGACGGCGACGGGTACTACATCAAGACCGCGCAGGAGATGCGGCAGCTGTTCCGCGACCACCCCGAGGCGTGTGACAACACGCTGCTGATCGCCGAGCGCTGCAAGGTCGAGTTCAACACCGCGGCGAACTACATGCCGCGGTTCCCGGTGCCCGACGGCGAGACCGAAGACAGCTGGCTCATCAAAGAGGTCGAGCGCGGCCTCCACTACCGCTACCCGGGCGGCATCCCCGACAAGGTGCGCAAGCAGGCCGAGTACGAGACCGGCATCATCCTGCAGATGGGCTTCCCGGGGTACTTCCTCGTCGTCGCCGACTTCATCAACTGGGCGAAGGACAACGGGATCCGCGTGGGTCCCGGCCGCGGCTCGGGTGCCGGCTCGATGGTCGCCTACTCGATGAAGATCACCGACCTCGACCCGCTCGAGCACGGCCTCATCTTCGAGCGCTTCCTCAACCCCGACCGCGTCTCGATGCCCGACTTCGACGTCGACTTCGACGACCGTCGCCGCGGCGAGGTGATCGACTACGTCACCGCGAAGTACGGCTCCGAGCGCGTCGCGCAGATCGTCACGTACGGCACCATCAAGTCGAAGCAGGCCCTGAAGGACGCCGGCCGTGTGCTCGGGTTCCCGTTCAGCATGGGGGAGCGGCTCACCAAGGCGATGCCCCCGGCCGTGATGGGCAAGGACATGCCGCTGGACGGCATGTTCGACCCGCAGCATCCGCGTTACAAGGAAGCAGTCGAGTTCCGCACGCTGATCGAGACCGACCCCGAGGCGAAGACGGTGTTCGACCGCGCGCTCGGGCTCGAGGGCCTCAAGCGGCAGTGGGGCGTGCACGCCGCCGGCGTGATCATGTCGTCCGAGCCGCTGCTCGACATCATCCCGATCATGCGCCGCGAGCAGGACGGCCAGATCGTCACGCAGTTCGACTACCCGTCGTGCGAGACCCTCGGCCTCATCAAGATGGACTTCCTGGGGCTGCGCAACCTCACGATCATCTCGGACGCGCTCGACAACATCCGTCTGAACCGCGGCGAGGAGCTCGACCTCGAGCACCTCGCGCTCGACGACCGCCCCGCGTACGATCTGCTGACGCGCGGCGACACGCTCGGCGTGTTCCAGCTGGACGGCGGGCCGATGCGATCGCTCCTGCGGCTCATGAAGCCCGACAACTTCGAAGACGTGTCGGCCGTCATCGCGCTGTATCGCCCCGGTCCCATGGGCGCGAACTCGCACACGAACTACGCGCTGCGCAAGAACGGCCTGCAGCCGGTGACGCCGATCCATCCGGAGCTCGAGGAGCCGCTGAAAGACATCCTCGACATCAGCTACGGCCTGATCATCTATCAGGAGCAGGTCATGGCGATCGCGCAGAAGGTCGCCGGCTTCTCGCTCGGCCAAGCAGACATCCTGCGCCGCGCGATGGGAAAGAAGAAGAAGTCCGAGCTCGACAAGCAGTACGAGGGCTTCTCGGGCGGCATGAAGGAGCGCGGCTTCGGCGATGCCGCGATCCAGGCTCTGTGGGACATCCTCCTGCCGTTCTCGGACTACGCCTTCAACAAGGCGCACTCCGCGGCGTACGGACTCGTCTCCTACTGGACGGCGTACCTGAAGGCCCACTATCCCGCCGAGTACATGGCCGCCCTCCTCACCAGCGTCGGCGACTCGAAGGACAAGATGGCGGTGTACCTCAACGAGTGCCGCCGCATGGGCATCAAGGTGCTCCCGCCCGACGTCGGGCAATCGATCCGCTACTTCGCGGCCGTCGGCGAAGACATCAGGTTCGGCCTCGGTGCGGTGCGCAACGTCGGCGCGAACGTCGTCGACGGCATCGTCGCCGCGCGGGCGGAGGCGACCTATTCGAGCTTCCACGACTTCCTCTCCAAAGTGCCGGTGCACGTGGCGAACAAGCGGACGGTCGAGTCGCTCATCAAGGCCGGCGCGTTCGACACGATGGGGTCGACACGGCGCGCGCTCATGGAGATCCATGAGGACGCGACGGAGGCGGCGGTGCTCGACAAGCGTCGCGAGGCCAATGGCGAGGTCGGCTTCGACTTCGACTCGCTGTGGGGCGACGACGAGCCCCAGCAGGCGGCGAAGGTGCCCGAGCGGCCGGAGTGGACCAAGAAGGACAAGCTCGCCTTCGAGCGCGAGATGCTGGGTCTCTACGTGTCGGACCACCCGCTGGCCGGCCTCGAGATCCCGCTCGCGAAGCACGCCTCGACGAGCATCCACGACCTGCTGGCGTCGGAGGACGTGGGCGACGGCGATCAGGTGACGATCGCCGGTCTCGTCACGAGCGTCCAGCACCGCGTGGCCAAGCAGAGCGGCAACCCCTACGGCATGATCACCGTCGAGGACTTCGACGGTGAGATCACGGTCATGTTCATGGGCAAGACCTACACCGAGTTCCAGCACATGCTGCAGGCTGACTCGATCCTCGTGGTGCGCGGCCGCGTCTCGCGGCGCGACGACGGCATGAACCTCCACGCGCAGTCCGCGTTCTCGCCCGACCTGGGCAGCATGGACGAATCCAGCACCCTGGTGCTGATCGTGCCCGAGCGGCGCGCGAGCGAGGCGCTCGTCGGCGAGCTCCTGCAGACCCTGAACCGCCATGCGGGCGACACCGAGGTGTCGCTCAAGCTCCACAGCGGCACGGTGGCGAAGGTGTTCGAGGTGCCGCACACCGTGCGGATCACCCCGGATCTGTACGGCGAGCTCAAGGGTCTTCTCGGGCCGCAGTGCCTGGGATGACAGCAGGGCGCGCGTGCGCCGGCGCAGGTCGCCGCGCGTCGCGCCGTCTCATCGGCGTCTCATGCGCCGTGGGTAATATCAGGTCGACGCGGGCCTCGGGAGCTCGCCGGAAGGAAACATCGTGACGGACGAGAAGCAGGACGCCAGCATCGACGAGGCGGTCGCGACCGAAGAGCCGCCGCAGTACGGTGTCGGGCCGTTCTCCATCCGCGAGGTCGCCCTCGCGGGCACGTGGATCGTCGCGTTCGTCGTGTCGTTCTTCCCGATCTACGGCCCGTTCGAGTCCGCTCCCTCCGTCTGGACCAGCGGCATCGACTGGGTTCTCATGATCGGCGTGCCGACCATCGCGGTGTTCCTCATCGTGCTCCGCCGTCTGTCACCGCAGGGCATCCGCCGCGTCGGATCCCTCGGCATCGACCAGTTCGCGTCCGTCGCCTTCTCCGTCGCCACGGTGCTCTGGCTGACCCTGCTGTGGAACTCGTTCGTCCGCCTGTCTGTGGGGCAGATCTTCCTCGCCTCGTGGGTCGTGTGGGTGGAGTTCTTCCTCATGCTCGCCGGCGTCGTGCTCACCGTGGCCGCGCCGTTCATCGGCCCGTTCGCCCAGGACTTCCGCGGGCGCCCCGAGGTGCCGGCGCACCGCAGTGCCCGTCCGGTGCGGCCGGTGGCGGCGCGCCCGGCACCCGTGCGCCCCGAGCCGGCCGCCGAGGCAGAGCCCGACTACACGCCGTACGCGCCCGCCGGCGCCGCGCCGGTGGCCGAGGGTGAGCCCGAGGACACGTCGTACGCGCCCGCCGGTGCCGCGGCTGCGCCCGAGGGCGAGACGCTCGAATCCGCTGCACCCGAGGCCGCGGCGAACGACGACTTCGCCACGACGGTGATCCCGATCGACGAGCAGCCCACCCCGGCCGGGGAGCCGGCCGCGGCCGCCCCGAACGAGCCCGTGCAGGCCCGCGAGTCCTTCGAGCACGTCGAGAACCCCTCCTCGACCGTCGAGCCCGCGGCTGCCACCGCGCCGCAGCACCAGGCCTTCTGGGCGCTCGTGCCGGAGGAGCGCGACATCGTCGACGAGATCGGCATCCCTGTGTTCCGCATCGGCCCGAGCGCGTGGGCTCTCGTCATCGAGGACCGCGGCGAGGTGTTCGTGGTGCGTCACGAGGACGGGCGCATCGGCTACCTGCACGACGTCTCGGGCGTCACGCGCGGCTGACCCCGATCCGCGTCGCGATACCGTAGAAGGATGCTCCGGACGATCGACCTGCGCGGGCGTGCGCTCACGCCCGCGGAACTCCTCGCGACCGTTCCCCGTGCCGAGGCGGCGCGCTCAGAGGCCCTCGCGACGGCCGCGCACATCGTGGAGGACGTCGCCGCGCGTGGCGAGATCGCCCTCCGCGAGCAGGCGTCGAACTTCGACGGCGTGGACGGGCACGACATCCGCGTCCCGGCCGTGCACCTCGACGAGGCGCTCGAGACGCTCGACCCCGCCGTGCGCGCCGCGCTCGAGCAGGCGATCGAGCGCGTGCGCGAGGCATCCGCCGCCCAAGTCCCCGCGCCGGCGGTGACCGAGCTCGGTCCCGGCGCCCGGGTGACGCAGCGGTGGCAGCCGGTGCGCCGCGTCGGCCTGTACGTCCCGGGCGGCAAGGCCGTCTACCCGTCCAGCGTCGTCATGAACGTCGTGCCGGCGCAGGTCGCGGGAGTGGCCGAGATCGCTCTCGCCTCTCCGCCGCAGCGCGCGTTCGGAGGCCGCGTGCACCCCGTGATCCTCGGCGCCGCAAAGCTCCTCGGCGTGACCGAGGTGTACGCGATGGGCGGCGCCGGCGCCATCGGCGCGCTCGCCCACGGCGTGGCGTCGCTCGGCCTCGAGCCGGTCGACGTCGTCACCGGCCCCGGCAACAACTTCGTCGCGGCCGCCAAGCGCGCCGTGGCCGGCCTTGTCGGCACGGATGCCGAGGCCGGCGCGACCGAGATCCTCGTGGTCGCGGACGACAGCGCCGACGCGCGCCTGGTCGCCGTCGACCTCATCAGCCAGGCCGAGCACGACGAGCAGGCCTCCGCCGTCCTCGTCACCACGTCGGAGCAGCTCGCCGCCGACGTGGTCGAGGCGATCGCGCCCCGCGCCGCCGCGACGCGCCACGCCGAGCGCGTCGCCGCCGCCCTCGCGGGGCCGCAGTCGGCGATCGTGCTCGTCGACGACCTCGCCGCTGCGACGGCGTTCAGCAACGCGTACGCGCCGGAGCACCTCGAACTGCACCTCGCCCACCCGCGCCCGGAAGAGTTCGTGCACGCGGGCGCCGTGTTCGTCGGCGCGGACTCGCCGGTGAGTCTCGGCGACTACCTCGCCGGCAGCAACCACGTACTGCCGACCGGGGGACAGGCCCGCTACTCCGCGGGGCTCTCCGCCGCCACGTTCCTGCGCCCGCAGCAGGTCATCGAGTACGACCGCGACGCCCTCGCCGCCGTCCACAACGCGATCGTCACGCTGGCCGAGGCCGAGGCGCTCCCCGCTCACGGCGAGGCCATCACGGCCCGCTTCGAGGACTGAGCCCGGTTTCCCGGCGTAGGCTGTCTCTGCCATGCACTGCCCGTTCTGCCGCCACGCCGATTCGCGCGTCATCGACTCGCGCACGAGCGACGACGGCCTCAGCATCCGCCGCCGTCGTCAGTGCCCGCAGTGCGGGGGCCGTTTCACCACGATCGAGACCGCGAGCCTCAACGTCATCAAGCGCTCGGGCGTGATCGAGCCCTTCAGCCGCGAGAAGGTCATGTCCGGCGTGCGCAAGGCGTGCCAGGGACGGCCCGTGACCGATGCCGACCTCGCGGTGCTCGCGCAGACCGTCGAGGAGAGCATCCGCCAGACGGGCGCGTCGCAGCTCGACGCGAACGAGATCGGCCTCGCGATCCTCGGGCCGCTCCGTGACCTCGACGAGGTCGCCTACCTCCGCTTCGCGAGCGTCTACCAGGCGTTCGACTCGCTCGAGGACTTCGAGGCGGCCATCGAGCAGCTGCGTGTCGACCACGGCCGCACCCGCGCGCGTGACGAGAGCGCGCCGGCCGCCGCGGAGTGACCGGATAGCCTAGGAGGGATGTATCCCCTCCTCTTCCGCACCGTCCTGTCGCGCATGGACCCCGAGTCCGCCCACCACTCGGCGATGGTCGTGATACGGATGCTGGGGGTCCCGCCGTTCTCGTGGGCCGCGCGTGCGATCACCCGGCCTGCACCCGAGCTGCGGACGACCGCGCTGGGGCTCACCTTCGACTCGCCCTTCGGCGTCGCGGCCGGGTTCGACAAGGACGTGAAGGGGGCGGCAGGACTGCACGCCCTCGGCTTCGGCCACGTCGAGGTCGGCACCGTCACGGCGATCCCGCAGGACGGCAACCCGCGCCCGCGGCTGTTCCGGCTCATCCCGGACCGCGCCGTCGTGAACCGCATGGGATTCAACAACCACGGCGCCGAGGCCGCGGCCGCGCGCCTGCGCACGCTCCGCAAGCGCTCGCGCCGCACGGTGCTCGGCGTCAACATCGGCAAGAGCCGGGTCGTCGACGTCGCGGATGCGACCGCCGACTACGTCCGCAGCGCGACGCTGCTCGCGCCGCTCGCCGACTACCTCGTGGTGAACGTGTCGTCGCCGAACACGCCGGGGCTGCGCGGCCTGCAGGCCGTCGAGACGCTGCGTCCGCTGCTGGACGCCGTGCGCGACGCCGCGGGCGCGACGCCGCTGCTGGTGAAGATCGCGCCCGACCTCCCCGACGACGAGATCGTCGCGATCGCGCAGCTCGCGGTCGACGCCGGGCTGTCCGGGATCATCGCGACGAACACCACGATCTCGCGCGACGGCCTCGTGACCGACCCGGCGACGGTGGCCGCCGCCGGCGACGGCGGGCTGTCCGGTGCGCCGCTGAAGGCGCGCGCGCTCGAGGTGCTGCGACTGCTGCGTCAGACGGTTCCCGCCGACTTCGCGGTGATCTCGGTCGGCGGCGTCGAGACGGCCGCCGACGTGCAGGAGCGGTTGGATGCCGGAGCCACCCTGGTGCAGGGCTATACGGCCTTCCTCTACCGTGGCCCGCTGTGGGCGCGGCAGATCAACCGTGGTCTGGTGAAGCTCAGGCCGGCTTCTGGCCGCGCTTGACCTGCGGCTTCGGCAGGCGAAGGAAGCGCATCTGGACGGTGCGCATGGCGGCGTACCAGCCGAGGCCCTTCTCGACCTTGCCTTCGCCGAACTTCTTCTTGACGGCGCGCTTGACCGTGATCGACGTGAGGACCATGTCGCCGATGACGAAGAAGATGAAGATCCAGAGGCCGACGAACGCGTAGTACTGCAGGGCCGCGATCGGCAGGAACGTCGCGAGGATGACGAGCACCATCGCGGGCATGACCGCCTCGCCGAGGTGCCAGCCGGCGTCGACCCAGTCGCGCACGAACTTGCGCTGCGCACCCTGGTCGCGGGCCGGGAGGTAGCGCTGGTCGCCGTTGGCCATGCCGATGCGGGCCTTCTCGCGCTGGGTGGCGAGATCCGCCTTGGCGCGTGCCTTCGCCTCCTTGGTGTCGGGCACGAGGGGGCGCTTGCGCGCGGCCTCCTGCTCGGCGCGAGAGGGAGTGGGGCGGCCCTTGCTCGAGGGGACGCTGGGGACGCCGTTGAGCACGGTGCCCTCCGACGGTGCGTCGTTGGACGAAGGAGCTGCAGGTGTCTTGGCCACGGGTGATCCTCGGAGTGCGGAGAAGGGGTGCACTTAAGATTACCCGCATGACCTCTGAGCTCTCCCGACAGGATGCTGTGCGCGAAGCCGCGGCTTCCGGCATCCCCTCCGCCCTCGCCGATCTCGGCACTCTCGTGCGCATCCCGTCCGTCGCGTTCCCCGGGTTCGACCCCGCTCAGGTGCAGCGCAGCGCCGAGGCCGTCGCCGAGCTCGTGCGCGCGACGGAGCTGTTCGAGACGGTGGAGATCCGCACCGCCGCCATCCCGGAGACGGGGGAGCGGGGCAACCCCGCCGTTCTCGCCACGCGCGCCGCCCGCAACGGCCGCCCGACGATCCTGCTCTACGCGCACCACGACGTGCAGCCGGTCGGCGACGAGGCGCTCTGGGAGTCCTCGCCGTTCGAGCCCACCGTCCGCGGCGGCCGGCTCTACGGCCGGGGCGCCGCGGACGACAAGGCCGGCATCATGGCTCACCTGGCGGCGCTGCGCGCGCTCCAGGAGGGTGTCGGCGACGACTTCGACCTCGGTGTCGCGCTGTTCTTCGAGGGGGAGGAGGAGGCCGGCTCACGGTCGTTCGCCCAGTTCCTCTCCGACAACGCCGACGCGCTGCGCGCCGACGTGATCGTCGTCGCCGACTCGGGCAACTGGGACGCCAAGACCCCGGCGCTCACGGTGTCGCTGCGCGGCAACACGCGCTTCACGCTCCGCGTGCGCACGCTCGAGCACGCCTCGCACTCCGGCATGTTCGGGGGAGCGGTGCCCGACGCGATGATGGCGACCGTCACGCTGCTGGCGACGCTGTGGGACGAGGACGGCGCGGTCGCGGTGGCGGGCCTTGAGGAACGGGATGCCGAGACCCCGGAGTACAGCGAGGAGACGCTGCGCGACGAGGCCGGGCTGCCGGCCGGCGTCTCGCCGGTCGGCCGCGGCACGATCCTCAGCCGCATCTGGAACAAGCCGTCGATCACGGTGACGGGCATCGACGCGCCGAGCGTCGTGAACGCGTCGAACACGCTGAGCCCCGAGATCGCCGTCGTGATCAGCGCCCGCATCGCACCCGGCCAGCCGGCGCGCGAGGCGTACGCCGCCATCGAGGCGCACCTCCGCGAGCACGCGCCGTTCGGCGCGCAGCTGACCTTCACTGACCAGGACTACGGCGACGCCTTCCTCGTCGACACCTCGGGCTGGGCCGTGGAGGCCGCGCGCGAGGCGCTCCACGAGGGCTACGGCGTCGAGTCCGTCGACATCGGCGTCGGCGGGTCGATCCCGTTCATCGCCGACCTCGTGCGGGAGTTCCCGGGCGCCCAGATCCTCGTGACCGGCGTCGAGGATCCGCACGCCAAGGCCCACAGCCCGAACGAGTCGCTGCACCTCGAGACGTTCCGCAACGCCGTGCTCTCCGAGGCGCTCCTGCTCGAGAAGCTCGACGCGCGTACGTCGCAGGCGTGACACGACGGCTCCGGGATCAGCGCGAATACGCCGGTCCCGGAGCCTTCTGCCAGCGGGCACGCGTAGAATCGTCGCATCCCGCCGCCTGAGTGGATGATCGATCCGGGGCGGCCCTTCCGGAGGAGTGCCATGACCGACACCGCACTGACGACCGAGCAGACCGCCCGCGAACACGGTGTGCTGCTGACCGACGCCGCCGCCGGCAAGGTCAAGAACCTGCTCGACCAGGAGGGACGCGACGACCTGCGCCTGCGCGTGGCCGTGCAGCCCGGCGGGTGCAGCGGCCTGATCTACCAGCTCTACTTCGACGAGCGGTACCTCGACGGCGACAAGACCGTCGACTTCGACGGCGTCGAGGTGATCGTCGACGACATGAGCGTTCCGTACCTCGACGGCGCCACGATCGACTTCAAGGACACCATTTCGGAGCAGGGCTTCACAATCGACAACCCCAACGCGGCCGGGTCGTGCGCGTGCGGCGACAGCTTCCACTGATCGCTAACGATCCGATACTTTTCCGGCGGGTCCCGTGCGCTCCGATTAGCGCCCGGGCCCGCCTTTTTTGATCCTTGCGACACGATCCAACCTGAGCGGATGGCCTGAATCGCCTGGGCGGTTGCCCTAGACTGGCGAGAGTCCTGTTCGTGATCGGAAAGGTGCACCGTGCCTTCGAAACGCCGTATCCGCTGGGCCGTTCTCCCACTCGGGATCGCAGCGGCTGCAGTCCTCGCCGGATGCACCCCGACCGAGCTGCACGGCTTCCTCCCCGGGTTCACCGAAGACGGCCAGCCGGCCACCAACCACGTCGACATGGTCGCGGGTCTCTGGGTGAACTCGTGGATCGTGCTGCTCGTCGTCGGCGTCATCACGTGGGGCCTGATGGGATGGGCGGCGATCGCCTACCGGCGTCGCAAGGGCCAGATGGGTCTTCCCGTCCAGCTGCGGTACAACATGCCGATCGAGATCTTCTACACGATCGTCCCGCTCATCCTCGTGGTCGGCTTCTTCGCCTTCACGGCGCGCGACCAGGCCATCCTCGAGACGCAGTACGACGAGCCCGACGTGTCGATCACGGCCATCGGCAAGCAGTGGTCGTGGGACTTCCAGTACGACGGCGCCAGCGACGACGAGACCGTCTGGACCATGGGCGTCCAGGCACAGACCGATGAGCGCGGCGACGTCATCAGCGAGCTGCCGACCCTCGTCCTCCCGGTCAACGAGTCGGTCAAGATCAAGCTGCAGTCGCGTGACGTCATCCACTCGTTCTGGATCATCGACTTCCTTTACAAGAAGGACATGTACATCGGCCGGGACAACTACTGGTCCTTCACGCCGACCCGCGAGGGCGAGTACGCCGGCAAGTGCGCCGAGCTCTGCGGCGAGTACCACTCGATGATGCTGTTCAACGTCAAGGTCGTCAGCGCAGCAGAGTACGAGGACTACCTCGCCACGCTGCGCGAGGCGGGCCAGACCGGTGACATCAACGACGCCTACGACCGTCTGCAGAACGCGCCCGGGACGGGCGCTCAGGGCGAGGGATCCGAAGAGGGAGACAACTGATCATGGCGACGACGCTTCCGCTCCAGGAGACGACGCAGGGTCGCCCCACCACCCTGCCGCCGCGTCAGGCCGCACTGCTCAGCGCATCGCGCGTCGAGCAGAAGGGCAACATCATCGTCAAGTGGATCACCTCCACCGACCACAAGACGATCGGGTACCTGTACCTCATCTCCTCCGTCATCTTCTTCCTCCTGGGTGGAGTGATGGCGCTGATCATCCGTGCCGAGCTCTTCGAGCCCGGGATGCAGATCATCCCGACCAAGGAGCAGTACAACCAGCTGTTCACGATGCACGGCACGATCATGCTGCTGATGTTCGCGACGCCGCTGTTCGCGGGCTTCGCGAACGCGATCCTGCCGCTGCAGATCGGTGCCCCTGACGTCGCCTTCCCGCGTCTGAACGCCTTCGCCTTCTGGCTGTTCCTCTTCGGCTCGACGATCGCCGTCTCCGGCTTCCTCACCCCGCAGGGTGCTGCCGCGTTCGGCTGGTTCGCGTATCAGCCGCTCGCGAACGCCTCGTTCTCGCCTGGGGTGGGCGGCAACCTCTGGATGCTCGGCCTCGGCATGAGCGGTTTCGGCACCATCCTCGGTGCCGTGAACTTCATCACGACGATCATCACGATGCGCGCGCCCGGCATGACCATGTGGCGCATGCCGATCTTCTCGTGGAACACGCTGATCACCAGCATCCTGGTGCTGATGGCGTTCCCGGTGCTCGCCGCGGCGATCCTCGCGGCCGCCGCAGACCGCGTGCTCGGCGCCCACATCTACGACCCGGCCAACGGCGGCGTGCTCCTCTGGCAGCACCTGTTCTGGTTCTTCGGGCACCCCGAGGTGTACATCATCGCGCTGCCGTTCTTCGGAATCGTGTCGGAGATCTTCCCGGTCTTCAGCCGCAAGCCGATCTTCGGCTACAAGACGCTCGTCTACGCGACGATCGCGATCGCCGCATTGTCGGTCGCCGTGTGGGCCCACCACATGTACGTCACTGGCGCGGTGCTGCTGCCGTTCTTCGCCCTGATGACGATGCTGATCGCGGTTCCGACGGGTGTGAAGATCTTCAACTGGATCGGCACGCTCTGGCGAGGATCGGTGACCTTCGAGACCCCGATGGTCTTCGCGCTCGGCTTCCTGGTGTCGTTCGTGTTCGGTGGTCTCACCGGCGTGATCCTGGCGTCGCCGCCGCTCGACTTCGCCCTGTCGGACTCGTACTTCGTCGTGGCGCACTTCCACTACGTCGTCTTCGGCACGGTCGTGTTCGCGATGTTCGCCGGCTTCTACTTCTGGTGGCCGAAGTGGACCGGGCGCATGCTCAACGAGCGCCTCGGCTACGTCCACTTCTGGATGCTGTTCATCGGCTTCCACATGACCTTCCTCATCCAGCACTGGCTGGGCGTCGACGGCATGGTCCGTCGTTACGCGGACTACTCCGAGGCAGATGGCTGGACCTGGCAGAACCAGGTGTCGACGATCGGCGCCATCATCCTCGGCGCCTCGATGATCCCGTTCCTGTTCAACGTCTGGATCACGTCGCGCAAGGCGCCGAAGGTCACCGTCAACGACCCGTGGGGCTACGGCGCATCGCTCGAGTGGGCGACCTCGTGCCCGCCCCCGCGTCACAACTTCACGTCGATCCCGCGCATCCGCAGCGAGCGGCCCGCGTTCGACCTGAACCACCCCGAGGCGGGCATCCCGGTCGGCGTCGGTCCCGCGAAGGACGCCCCCGAAGCCCCGGTCTCCGACCTTGCCGATGGAGAGGTGAAGTAAGGTGCGCACGAACACCGGACTCTGGTGGCTGCTGGCGATCTTCTTCCTGGCGGTAGCCGTCGTCTACACCGGGTGGAACATCATCGCCCACCCCGACGTGCCGTGGTACCACGGCATCGAGTGGGTCGGGAGCGTCGCGCTGCTGTTCACCGCCCTGATGGGTGCGCTGATCGCGTTCTACATCGGCCGTGTGCACAACGCCCAGGGCGGCGAGCTGCCCGAGGACGTCCTCACCTCCGACATCGACGACGGCGACCCCGAGCTGGGCGAGTTCAGCCCGTGGTCGTGGTGGCCCATCGTCCTGGCCTTCTCGGCTGCTCTCGGCATGATCGGCCTCGCGGTCGGCGCCTGGATGTTCCCGATCGGCCTCGCCGTCTTCGTCGTCGCGATCGTCGGCTGGGTCTACGAGTACTACCGCGGCTACTTCGCCCGCTGATCCGGCGTCGCCGGCCCGCATGGCATATCGCGTGATGCGCACGGGGACCCGTCTGTGACGGGGCCCCGTGCGCATCTGCGTGCGGCCGCGTGCTCCGACATCGGCCCGCACCGCAAGACCAATCAGGACGCCGCGTTCACGGCCTCCTGGGGCGCGGCAGTGGCAGACGGCGTCGGACGAGGACCCGCGGGTGATTTCGCCTCGGCGGCATTCATCCACCGGCTCGCTGCGGGCCGTCTGGACGGGCTCGAGCCTGTGCAGCTCGCCGACGCGGTCCGGTCGGCCAACTGGGACCTCCGCGCCCATGTCGAGCGCGATCCGTCGCTGAGCGGCATGGCCACGACGTTCACCGGGCTCTTCGCTGCCCGTGACGGCGGGCTTCTGCTGGCCCACACCGGCGACTCGCGGGCGTACCGCCTGCGAGACGGGGAGCTCGTGCAGGCGAGCAGGGACGATTCGCTCGTGCAGGCACTGGTCGACCGCGGGATCGTATCGATCACGGATGCTGCGTCCCACCCCCGTCGCAACATCATCACCGCCTCGCTGAGCGGGGCCGAACGCGATGCCGCGACGGTGACCGCCCACGATGCGCAGGCCGGCGACAGGTGGCTGCTGTGCAGTGACGGACTCACCGACTATGTTCCGGATGACGCGATCCGGGATCTTCTTCTGGAGTTCCCGCACGGGGGGACGGCGGTCGAAGCGTGCGTGGCGGTGGCTCTGGAAGCCGGATCTTACGACAACGTCACCGTGGTGGTGTGCGACGTCGTCCTGGCCACCGATGAGATCGGCGGCGCGCCCGCACAGACGGCGTTCTACGGGGCGGCCGCCGAACGCTTCATGGAAGGGCTGGAGTCGGCCTGAACCAGGCCCTCAGCCTGCGACGGGCGCGCGGACGACCATCACCTGCGCGTCGAACACCCGGGGGAGTGGTCCCTCGTCGTTCTCGGTCGGCTGGCCTTCGCGCACCCAGTACTCGTAGCCGCCGATCATCTCTTTGACCTGGTAGCCGAGCTTGGCGAACTCGATGGCGCCCTTCGCGCCCGCGTTGCAGCCGGGACTCCAGCAGTAGACGACGACGGGGGTCGAGCTGTCGATCTCGCGCGGTGCGCGATCGGCGATCTCGCGGTACGGCATGTGGATCGCGCCACGGATGCGTCCCTGCGCCCACGCCGCATCGCCGCGGACATCGACCAGGACGAACTGCTCGCCGGCCTTCTGGGCGGCGTACACGTCGGAGGAGTCGGTCTCGAGGGCGAGTTTGGCGGAGAAGTACGAGAGGGCATCTGTCATGCGTCCACGCTAAGTCAGCATCCGTGACGGGAGCCTCGGAGACGCGGTCAGACGTCGTCCGATTCCTGCCGATCCGTGACGCGCGGGACAGGTGTCGCTGTACAGAACGACGAATGCCCCGGCACGATCGTGGAGATCGTGCCGGGGCATCCGTCTGCGAAGTGCGGCGACCTTACTGGTCGGACTCCTTCTCGCGGTTGCGCGGAGCCTTCGTGCCGGGCTCGGGCTCGGGAACGATGACGTTCGAGGGGCGCACCGGCACCTCGCCGTGCCTGCCGTCGTCGAGCGGCTTGTGCGGAGCGTCCGGAACACCGGCGCGCTCGTGAGCCGCCTGGATCTCGAGGTCTTCCTCGGACGC
Organism: Microbacterium sp. NPDC056057; assembly: GCF_042266945.1. Lineage (NCBI taxonomy): Bacteria > Bacillati > Actinomycetota > Actinomycetes > Micrococcales > Microbacteriaceae > Microbacterium > Microbacterium sp. NPDC056057. Next base: position 779,713 of record NZ_JBHJWS010000003.1, on the reverse strand, counting down.
GATGTGGTCGAGGTCGTGGTGCTGGTGAGCCAGCGCCGCGTCGAGCTCGGCCTGCGTGACGGGGGTGAGGCGGTCCTCGAAGAACCAGCGCGAGATGGACGCGCGGAGGTTCTCGTGCCACGGGATCTGACCCTTGGCGTTCGGACGCACCACGAGCGGCTCGTAGGTGTCGAAGTCGGCCAGCTTGAAGCGCTCGTAGTCGTCGACGGGCTGGTGGACCTCGATGTACTCGCCACCGGGGAGGCGGACGATGCGACCCGACTCGTAGCCGTGCAGCGAGATCTCGCGGTCCTTCTTCTGCAGCGCGATGCAGATGCGCTTGGTGACGAAGTACGCGATCACCGGGCCCAGGATCAGCAGCGCCTGGAGCGTGTGGATCACGCCCTCCATCGTCAGCCAGAAGTGCGTGGCGATGATGTCGGAGGCTGCCGCAGCCCACAGCACCGCGTAGAACGTGACGCCTGCTGCGCCGATCGCGGTGCGGGTCGCCGAGTTGCGCGGACGCTGGGCGATGTGGTGCTCGCGCTTGTCGCCGGTGACCCACGCCTCGATGAAGGGGTAGATCAGGACGAGCACGATGAACAGGCCGAGCACGACGAGCGGCACGATGATGTTGAACGACCAGGTGCGGTCGAGGAACACGATCTCCCAGCCCGGCGGGATGAGGCGCAGCATGCCGTCGGCGAAGCCGATGTACCAGTCGGGCTGAGTACCGGCGGACACGGGCGACGGGTCGTACGGGCCGTAGTTCCAGATCGGGTTGATCGTGAACAGCGAGGCGATGAGCACGATCACGCCGAACGTGATGAACAGGAACCCGCCCATCTTCGACATGTAGACCGGCATCATCGGGTAGCCGACCACGACGCTGTTCGTGCGGCCTGCGCCGGCGAACTGCGTGTGCTTGTTGATCACCATCAGCATGAGGTGGAGCACCAGCAGGCCGACGAGGATCGCGGGCAGCAGCAGGATGTGCAGCGTGTACAGGCGGCCGACGATCGCGTCACCCGGGAACTGTCCGCCGAACAGCAGGAACGAGGTCCAGGTTCCGATGATCGGGATGCCCTTGATCATGCCGTCGATGATGCGGAGGCCGTTGCCCGACAGCACGTCGTCGGGGAGCGAGTAGCCGGTGAAGCCCTCGCCCATCGCGAGGATGAACAGGATGAAGCCGATCACCCAGTTGAGCTCGCGCGGCTTGCGGAACGCACCCGTGAAGAACACGCGCAGCATGTGCACGCCGATGCCGGCGACGAACACGAGCGCGGCCCAGTGGTGCATCTGGCGGACGAGGAGACCGCCGCGCAGGTCGAACGAGATCTCGAGCGTCGACGCCATGGCGGCCGACATCTCGATGCCGCGCATCGGGAGGTAGGCGCCGTTGTAGTGCGTCTCGGTCATCGAGGCCTGGAAGAAGAACGTCAGGAACGTGCCCGAGAGGAGCACGACGACGAACGCCCAGAGGGCGATCTCACCCAGCATGAACGACCAGTGGTCGGGGAAGATCTTGCGGCCGAGCTCCTTGACGAAGCCGGAGAGGCTCGTGCGCTCGTCGATGTAGTTCGCGGTGGCGCCGATGAAGCGGCCGCCGAGCGGACGGTCGCCGTTCCGTGAGACGGGAGCCACAGGAGCCGCAGGCTGCTCAGTGACGGTTGAGGTGCTCAATGACGCTCCCAGAAGCTCGGGCCGACGGGTTCGAGGAAGTCGCTGCGGGCTACGAGGTAGCCCTCGTCGTCGACGGTGATGGGCAGCTGCGGCAGCGGGCGCGCCGCCGGGCCGAAGATGACCTTCGCGTGGTCGGTCACGTCGAACTGCGACTGGTGGCACGGGCACAGCAGGTGGTGGGTCTGCTGCTCGTAGAGCGCGACCGGGCAGCCGACGTGGGTGCACACCTTCGAGTACGCGACGATGCCGTTGTACGACCACTCCTTGCGGTCCTCGGACTCGGTGAGCTGCTCGGGGAGCAGACGCACCAGGAGCACGAGAGCCTTGGCCTTCTCGTCGAGGTAGCCCTCGCTGTGCGAGACCTCGGCGAGTGCCTCGGGGATGACGTGGACCGCGGAGCCGAGGGTGAGGTCGGCCGCCTTGATGGGCTCGCCCGACGGGTCGTGCGCCAGGCGCATGCCCTCCTTCCACATGGTGTGCTCGAGGAGGTACACGGGGTCACCGGCGTGCGGCTTCTCCGGCGAGTTGAACGGTGCGAGGCCGCGGAAGAGCACGACTCCGGGCACGACCGATGCCACGAGCGCGGCGATCAGCGAGTTGCGGACCATCGCACGGCGGCCGAAACCCGACTCGGCGTCGGCGTCGGCGAAAGCCTTGATGGCGGCCTCACGCGTCGTGTCGCGGCCGCGCGTCGCGTGGCGGGGCTCGACGAACTCCCTGTCGGACATGACGGCCTTCGACCAGTGGATCGCGCCCACGCCGATGGCCAGCAGCGCGAAGGCGATGCCGAGTCCGATGAAGAGGTTGTTGTTGCGGATGTCGACGATCCGCCCGCTCTCGATCGGGAAGAGCATGTAGGCGGCGATCGCCCAGATGCTGCCGGCGATCGACAGGTAGAAGAGCGTGTAGATACCCCGGACCGCGCGCTTCATCGAAGCGGGGTCCTGGTCGGTCATCCGCTCGCGGTGCGGGGGGAGGCCAGGGTTGTGCACCGGGTCGGTGACCGCCACAGCGAGCCCGGGGGAGGGCTTCCAGGAAGCCCTCTCGTGCTCTAGCGGGTCGTCCTCGTGGGCCATGCTGCTCCTCGTCAAGTCTTACGTGTGTCGTTCGTCGATCAGTTGGACTTCGCCGTGATCCACACGGTAATGGCGATCAGCGAGCCGATGCCGAAGATCCAGATGAAGAGGCCCTCCGAGACGGGGCCGAGCGAGCCGAGCGTGAATCCGCCCGCAGACTCGTTGTCCTGCAGATACAGCAGGTAGGTGATGATGTCGCGCTTCTCTTCGGTGGTCAGCGTCATGTCGTTGAACACCGGCATGTTCTGCGGACCCGTGACCATCGCCGCGTACATGTTCAGCGGTGTGGTGGTGTGCAGGTTGGGGGCGTACTTGCCCTCGGTCAGCGCGCCGCCGGCGCCGGCGACGTTGTGGCACATGGCGCAGTTGATGCGGAAGAGCTCGCCACCCTCGGACGCGCTGCCGCCGCCGTCGAGGACTTCTTCCTCGGGGTAGGTCGGGCCGGGCGCGATCGACTGGATGTAGGCGCCGATCGCGGTGATCTGCTCCTCGGTGAACTGCGCGGGCTTCTGCGGGGCCTGCGGACCCTGCATCTGCAGCGGCATGCGGCCGGTGCTCATCTGGAAGTGCACGGCGAGCTCGCCGACGCCGTAGAGCGACGGGCCGTCCTCGGTGCCCTGCACGTCCAGGCCGTGGCACGTGGCGCAGTTGGCCTGGAACAGCTTCTTGCCGTCTTCGACGGTGAGTGCCGAGTTCGTGACGGTCTCGGGGGTGGTGGCCGCCATCGCGGCGGATGCCCCGGCGTAGACACCGCCCGTGATGAGCAGGCCGATGCCGATCAGTGCGGCTGCAGCCCAGGGGCTGCGGCGGCCATTCGAGCGGCGCGTGGTCTGTCGTGCCATGTCGGGTTTCAGCTCCGCTCTCACTTGAGGAAGTAGATGACGAGGAAGAGGGCGATCCAGACGACGTCGACGAAGTGCCAGTAGTACGACACGACGATCGAGGACGTCATCTCTTTGCGCCCGAAGTTCTTGACGGCGTACGCGCGCCCGATGACGAGGAGGAAGGCGATGAGGCCGCCCGTCACGTGGAGGGCGTGGAAGCCGGTGGTGAGGTAGAAGGCCGACGCGTAGGAGTTCGCGTTGATCGGCATGCCCTCGGCGACGAGCTGGGCGTACTCCCACACCTGGCCCGAGACGAAGATCGCGCCGAGCGCGAAGGTCAGCCAGAACCACTCGACCATGCCCCAGCCGAGCCAGCCGCGCTTCTTCGTCGAATAGGGCTGGAAGCGCTCTGCGGCGAACACGCCCATCTGGCACGTGACCGAGGACAGCACGAGGATGATCGTGTTGACGGTCGCGTACGGGATGTTCAGCAGCTGCGTCTCCTGGGCCCACAGTTCGGGCGAGGTGTTGCGCAGGGTGAAGTAGATCGCGAAGAGGCCCGCGAAGAACATCACCTCGCTGCCGAGCCACACGATGGTTCCGACAGCGACCGGATCCGGCCGCTTGACGGACCGCATGGCCTGGGAGTAGGTCGCTGTGGAGGTCGTCACGCTCCCCATTATGGCCGATTCGAAGCCACGATTTTCGCATCGGCGGGCATGTCTTCGCCTGCTCCGGAACTTAGGGGAGCCTAAGAGGACCCTGCGACTTCGCCGTGAACCCGTGGTGAAGACGCAGAATCGTCGCGCCCGGGACGCCGTGTCACGAAACGGTTCCGATTCCGGAGCCCGGCTAGGCTTCTCGGTTATGGCGGAGCTGTACACCTGGCCGGGAATCCTCACCACGCTGCTCGAGCGGCGCGACCTCAGCGTCTCGGAGTCGACGTGGGCGATGCGGCAGATCATGTCGGGCGCCGCCACCCCATCGCAGCTGGCGGGTTTCCTCGTCGCGCTGCGCGCCAAGGGCGAGACGGTGGACGAGATCGTCGGCTTCCGCGACGCGATCCTCGAGGCCGCGCTCCCGCTTCCCGTCGACGCCGCGGTCCTCGACATCGTGGGCACCGGTGGCGACCGCTTCGGCACCGTCAACGTGTCGACGATGTCGGCGCTCGTGGCCGCAGCATCCGGGATCCCCGTCGTCAAGCACGGCAACAAGGCGGCCAGCTCCTCATCGGGTTCGTCCGACGTGCTGGGCGCTCTCGGCGTCGACCTGGCCCTGTCGCCGGACGCCGTGGCCGAGACGCTCTCCCGCACCGGCATCACCTTCGCGTTCGCGGGCGCGTTCCACCCCGGGTTCAAGAACGCGGCGGCGACGCGCAGCGAGCTCGGCGTCCCCACCGTCTTCAACTTCCTCGGACCGCTGTGCAACCCGGCGCGTGCCGAGGCGAACGCCGTCGGCGTCGCCCATCTCGACCGGGTGCCGCTCATCACCGGCGTGTTCCGCACGCGCGGCGCGACGGCGCTGGTGTTCCGTGGCGACGACGGCCTCGACGAGCTCACGACGACCGGCCACAGCCGCCTGTGGGAGGTCAGCCGCGGCGACATCCACGAGCACGACCTGGACCCGCGCGACCTCGGCATCCCGCTCGCCGACATCGACGACCTGCTGGGCGGCGATCCGGCCCACAACGCCGGCGTGGTTCGGCGGGTGCTCGGCGGCGAGGAGGGCGCGGTGCGCGACATCGTGCTGCTCAACGCAGCCGCGGGCATGGTCGCCTACCGCCTGTTCCGCGACGCCGCACAGGTGCAGCGACCGATCCTCGAGCGCCTCGCCGAGGCCCGGGACGACGCCGCTGCCGCGATCGACAGCGGCGCGGCGACGGCCACGTTGGACCGCTGGGTCGAGGCGACGCGCGCACTCGCCTCCTGAGCCGGCGCCCCGCCGGGTTTTCTCCGGCGCGCGCTCTTCCCCCTCGCCGTGCGGCGCCGCTAGCGTGTGGCTCAACGACCGCATCCGAGGAGGACGCATGAGCGAGGAAGAGCCCCGCACCACCGACGTGATCGAGCCCCCTGAGAAGAAGGTCGGCCTGGTGAAGGCGGTCGGCATCATCGGGATCATCGGCGGCATCCTGCTGATCGTCGTCGGCATCATCGCGTGGATCGGCGTGACGACCCAGCTCACGGCCGAGAACATCACCATCCCCGACGACGCCGCAGCGTTCCAGGGCCAGCAGGTCACGGGCCCCTTCACGGCCTACGTGCAGGCCGACATCATCAACACCCACGCTCTCGAGGCGTCGGGCGGCAAGACGTACGCCGAGCTCGACCAGGACGACCCGGTGCGGGCGACCGTGATGCAGGCGTCGTTCCTGCGCGCATCCCTCTTCACCTCGGTCGTCGCCTACGGTGTCGCGCTGTTCGCGGCCGGCATGGGCGTGCTCGCGATCCTGTTCGGCTGGGCCATCCACCGGCTGGCGAGCGTTCCGGTGGTGATCCGGCGATCCAACGTCGCCTGATCCGTCGCACCGCCGCACGTGAACCCCTACGACGCGCTCACCGAGATCGCCACGCTCCTCGAGCGTGAGCGTTCGTCGCGGTACAAGTCGAAGGCGTTCCGTGCGGCGGCCGACGCGATCGAGGGCCTGAGCGACGCGGAACTGCGGGACACCGCCTCCCTGCGGCGCCGCAAGGGGATCGGCGACTCCACCTTCGCCGTGATCCAGCAGGCGCTGGCAGGCGAAGTGCCGGGATACCTCGTCGACCTGCGCGAACGCGCAGGCGTGCAGCGCACCTCGACCCTGCGGCCGCTGCTGCGGGGCGATCTGCACTCGCACAGCGACTGGTCCGACGGCCTCACGTCCATCGACCTCATGGTCGACGCGGCGAGAGCACTCGGACACGAGTACCTCGCCCTCACGGATCATTCGCCGCGCCTGCGTGTCGCGAACGGGCTGTCACCTGAGCGCCTGCGCTCTCAGCTGGAGGTCGTCGCGGGCCTGAGCGGTGACGGGTTCACGCTGCTCTCGGGCATCGAGGTCGACATCCTCGAGGACGGCGCCCTCGATCAGGAGCCCGAGCTCCTCGCGGAACTCGACGTCGTGGTCGCGTCCGCCCACTCCAAGCTCCGCATGGAGCGCGGGCCGATGACCCGGCGTCTGGTCGCAGCGGTGTCGAACCCGCACATCGACGTGCTCGGACATGTCACGGGGCGCCTCGTCGAGGGATCGCGCGGAACGCGGCCGCCGTCGACCTTCGACGCGCGGGCCGTGTTCGAGGCCTGCGAGGCCCATGGCGTCGCGGTCGAGATCAACTCCCGTCCGGAGCGGCAGGACCCTCCGGACGAGCTGATGACGCTGGCGCTGGAGATCGGATGCCTCTTCTCGATCGATTCGGACGCCCATGCGCCCGGTCAGCTCTCTCTGCTGGACTACGGCGCCGAGCGTGCCGAGCGCATCGGCGTGCCGCGCGAGCGCATCGTCACGACGTGGCCGCTGGACAAGCTGCGCGCGTGGACCGGGCGCGACCGCGGCGCCTGATTCCGCGGTGACGGATCCGGGGCCACAGTCGCGTCCGGGGGATCACTGCGACGCGTTCGCGCGAAGCACCTCGAGGCGTGCGCGGTACTCGGTCTCGTCGATGTCGCCCTTGGCGAAACGTTCCGCCAGCGTCGTCTCCGCCTGACGGGCGGGGTTGCGGCCATACGGCCCGTAGCCGTTCTCCGCGGCCGCACGACGCCAGCGGCGGCCGAAGATCGCGAAGAGGATCGCGAACAGGGCGATCCAGAACAGCGGGATCAGCAGGAACCACCAGCCGAACCCCCACGGGCCGACGAAGTGAGTGGCCACGATCCCTGAGCCGGCATCGAGCACAGTGGCGAGTGCAGTGGACATGCGGATTCCTCTCTCGGAACCGGCTGCGCCGGGAAGGGCGACCGGATGCCTCGAGTCAACGCGGGCGACGGCATCCGTGAATCCGACCGTCGGAGTGATCTCGACTGCTCTCGGCGGAGTACCGCAGGCAGCGGTCACCCGGGCTGTGAGCCGACCAGCCCGGATTCGTACGCGATGATCACGAGACGCACGCGATCCCGGGCGTAGAGCTTCTGCATGATGCGCGACACGTGCGTCTTCGCAGTGAGCGGCGACAGGTGCAGGCGGGCGCCGATCTCGTCGTTCGTGAGTCCCTCTGCGACGAGCCGCAGGACGTCGACCTCGCGGTCGGTGAGGGTCTCGAAGAGCTGGGGATCGGGCACCGCACGCAGGCCCGACGCGGCCCGGTCGAGCAGCGTGCGGGTGACGCCGGGGGACAGGAGCGCGTCGCCGGCGGCCACGGCGCGGACCGCGCGGATGAGGTCGGCGGGCTCGGTGTCCTTCACGAGGAACCCGCTGGCGCCGGCGAGCACCGCGCGGATCACGTACTCGTCGAGCTCGAAGGTGGTCACGATCACGACCCGCACACCGGCCAGGTCAGGATCGGCCGCGATCTGCTCGGCGGCCCACAGCCCGTCGCCGTCCGGCATGCGGATGTCGACGAGCGCGACGTCGACGTCTGCCGCGCGGAGTGCACGCAGCAGCTCCTGGCCGCCGGATGCCTCCGTCACGACCTCGATGTCGGGCTCCGAGTCCAGGAGCGCCCGGAACCCTGCCCGCACGAGCTGGTGGTCGTCGGCGAGGGCGACGCGGATCATGCCGCGCCCTGCCAAGGAAGACGCGCGACCACGGCGGTGCCCCGCGTGCCGCTGTCGACGGTCAGGGCGCCGCCCGCGAGCTCGGCCCGCTCGCGCATGCCGCGCAGGCCGCCGCGCTCGGACGCGGTCGCGGGGATGCCGGCGCCGTCGTCCGCGACCGTCAGGACGAGGTCGTCGGCGTCGTGCTCGACCGTCACCGTGGCGTGCGAGGCGGCGGAATGGCGGACCACGTTCGTGAGCGCCTCCTGCGCGATGCGGTAGGCCGTCGTCTGCACCGCGCTCGGCGGCGTGTCGCCCGCGAGGCGGTCGTCGAGGGCGACGCTGAGGCCCAGCCCGGTGCGGCCGGCGACGAGGCTCGGCAGCTGCGCGAGCTGAGGCTGCGGCGTGAGCGGCGCGGTGTCGGGCGCGCCGATCTCGTCGCCGCGCAGGAACGCGAGCACGCCGCGCACCTCGTCGAGGCCCGTCGCGCTGAGACTGCGGATGTTCGCGAGCGCCTCCCGTGCGCGCTCTGGCTCGCGGTCGAAGAGGTGCAGCCCCACGCCGGACTGCACGGCGATCTGGCTCAGCGAATGCGCGAGCACGTCGTGCAGCTCCCGGGCGATGCGCGTGCGCTCCTCCTGCTCGGCGGCGCGACGCCGAGCTGCCAGCTGCGTGCGGCGCTCCTGGGCGCCGCGGATGCGCGCCCGGATGCCTTCACCGACGACGAAGCACAGCGCGAGGCCCACCGTGGCGAACGCGATGCGCGCAGGGTGCCACTGGACACCCACGAAATCCGCGCCGACGACGACGCCGAGCCAGGCCACGCCGACCGAGACGAGTGCCCACACGCGTGCGCCCCGAACGACGGCGCCGACGATCGCGAAGATCAGGGCGACGGGTGGCGGCCCGCCCACGGGCGCGATCAGCAGGTCGACGGCGCTGAGCGCGGCGACGGCCGCGACGGTGGGCCCGGGCAGTCGACGCGCCGCGAGGAGGACGAGAGCGGATGCTGCGGCCAGCGTCAGGCTCGCCGCCGCGGCGGCGACGGGCACGTGCTGCCACCACGACAGCGCGATCGTGCCGGGCACCTGAACCAGGAGTGACACGAAGACGGGGACGAAGAGCACGACGGCCGCCGGCGGGCGGAAGCGCGGGCCGAACTCGTCGGCGCCGGGGGCACGCAGCCGGTGACGGCTCGCACTCGAATCGTCACGCACGGGCCCGGGCATGCGCACGATGCTACGCCGCGCCCCTCTGTGAGGAATCTGACCGCGGGAGCCCCGCTCGTACTCCCGCGGGAGTAGTGGGCGGCCCCGGCGGGAAGGGATCAGACGGCGTCGAGGGCGTCGACGATGCGGTTCATCGACGCACCCAGCGCCCACTGCTCGGCGAGGGATGCGGCATCCGTCTTCCCCTGCTCTGTGAGCGGTCGCAGGCGCGGGTCGGGCACGTCCAGCGGGAGGTCGCGCACGACGGCCACGACCTGCGGCGCGACGGCGAGATAGGGGAGGCCCGCGAGCACCTTCGAGCGCACGCCCGCGGACATCCCCTCGCCGAGCTCGGCCGCGGCGACGATTCCGGCGAGATCGCCGTGTGTCGCGAGGAGCCCGGCCGCGGTCTTCTCGCCGATGCCGGCGACGCCGGGCAGGCCGTCGGACGAGTCGCCGCGGAGCGTGGCGAAGTCGGCGTACTGCGAAGGAAGGACGCCGTACTTGGAGACCACGGACGCATCGGTGAGCACCTCGAGGTTGCTCATCCCGCGCGCGGTGTAGACGACGCGGACATCGCGCTCGTCGTCGACGAGCTGGAACAGGTCGCGGTCGCCGGTGACGATGTCGACCGGCATGGTCGCGGTGGAGGCGAGGGTGCCGATGACGTCGTCGGCCTCGTGGGCGGTGGCGCCGACGATGCGGATCCCGAGGGTGTCGAGCACCTCGCGGATGACGGGAACCTGCACCTCGAGAGGATCGGGCACCTCTTCGACGTCGGGTCCGCCCGCGACGACCTCGGCGACGCGATGTGTCTTGTAGGTCGGGATGAGGTCGACGCGCCACTGCGGTCGCCAGTCGTCGTCCCAGCACGCGACGAGGTGCGTGGGGCGATAGGTCGTGACGAGCCGCGTGATGATGTCGAGGAACCCGCGGACGGCGTTGACGGGGGCGCCGTCCGGAGCGCGCACGGTGTCGGGCACCCCGTAGAACGCGCGGAAGTACAGGGACGCGGAGTCGAGCAGCATCAGGCGGTCGGTCACGCGTTCATCCTGGCATGTGCCGCCGACGCGCACCCGGGGCCGCGTGAACGAGATTGCCGGTCGAGCGAGCGGCACGGCCGCGACGTGCCGCACCACGCCACCCTCCGTTCACCTGCCGGACCGGCCACGGTCGCACGGCAGGACGCATCGCGTTCACATCCGGCGCTCACCGTGGGGAGACAGCGCTGAGCCCGATCGTGAGGGCCGGCCGGGAGGAGGCGCCGCATGGGTCGCGAGGATGTGCTGGCGTGGGTCGAGTCGCCGCTGCAGCTCGTCGGCGCCGCGGAGTGGGCGGCCGCCCACCGCACGACCGTTCCCGTCGCCGGACGCCTGACGCCGCAGATCTCGGCCACCGCCGACGAGCTGCTGTCGCGCGGCGCGCGCTTCGGCGAGCTCGAGCCCTACCTCGGCATCCCGTGGAGCCTGCTCGCCCGTCACGGCCACTGGCTCGTCGGCGACGGCTTCTCGGGCCAGTTCCGGCTCGCCGCCTCGGTGCTGCGCCCGCACCGCATCACGTTCCTCGATGACGGCGCCCACGCGATCGCGTATGCCGACACACTGCTCGGTCGCCGCCCGTACACCCGCCCGAACATCGAGGAGCGCGGACTCACCACGGTCGTCGCTCCCTTCGCGGCCGAGCTCGTGCACCGCCGCGCCATCGCACGCCGCGCGGCGATGTTCACCGCGTTCGACCTCGGCGCCGACCGCGTCGACGCGCTCGCGGACCACGGGTTCGGCATCCGCCGCCACGACTTCTCCTGGACACGCGAGAGCGCGCCCGCGGCGCCCGAACTCGGCCGTCGGGTCGTGCTCGGCAGCGCACTCCCGGTCGACGGGCGGATGCTGCTGCTCGACTATCTGCGGTGGGTGCGGGATGCCGCGGCCGGAGGTGCGGTGTACCTCCCGCACCGTCGCGAGTCGGCGGAGCAGCTGGACGCCGTCTCGACCGTGCCGGGGCTGCGGATCCACCAGACCGGACTGCCCGTCGAGCTCGTGCTCGCCGGCGCCCGTGGCGCGCTCGACGTGCACACGCTGCCGTCGAGCACCACGACGACGCTCCCGCTGGTGCTCGCGGGCACGGGAGCGACCGTGCACACCGGACGCGCCCGGCGCTCGGCCCGGACGGCGGCGGCATGAGCGAGGTCGTCGCCATCATCCCCGCGCGCGGGGGCTCGAAGGGTGTCCCGCGCAAGAACCTGCAGCGCGTCGGCGGTGTGCCCCTCATCGCACGCGCGGTCGAGGCGGCGCGGCGCTGCCCGGCGATCGACCGGGTCGTCGTGACGACCGACGACGCCGACATCGCGGCCGTCGCGGCCGAGTGGGGCGCCCAGGTCGTCGAGCGCCCGGCCGACCTCTCCGGCGACCTCGCGAGCAGCGAGAGCGCCCTCGTCCACGCCCTCGAGACCCTCGAGGCCCATAAGGTCGACGTCGGCGTCGTCGCGTTCCTGCAGGCGACCTCGCCCTTCATCGACGTCGACGCGCTCACCGCGGCCGTGCAGCTCGTGCGCTCGCGCCGTCGAGACAGCGTCTTCTCGGCCGTGGAGACGTTCGGCTTCCTCTGGGAGAAGGGCATCGGCAGCGCGGCGGAGCCGGTCAACCACGAGATCGACGTGCGCCCGCGTCGCCAGGACCGTGAACCGCACTACCTCGAGACCGGGGCCTTCTACGTGATGCGGGCAGCGGGCTTCCGCGCGGCGAACCACCGCTTCTTCGGCAGCGTCGGCATCGCCGAGGTCGCGCCGCGGACCGCGATCGAGATCGACACGCTCGACGAACTGGAGCTCGCGCGCACGCTCGCGCCCCTCGTCGACCGCGACGCATTCGGCGCTCACGCGGGTGCGATCCCCGTCGATGCCGTCGTGACCGACTTCGACGGCGTGCACACCGACGACACCGTGCACGTCGACCAGAACGGCGTCGAATCCGTCACCGTGAGCCGATCCGACGGCATGGGGGTCGGGATGCTGCGAGCCGCCGGCATCCCGTTCCTCATCCTCTCGACCGAATCGAACCCCGTCGTGACCGCCCGCGCCCGCAAGCTCGGCGTGGACGTGCGACAGGCAGCGTCCGACAAGGCAGCGGTGCTGCGCGAGTGGGCCGACCAGCAGGGCATCCCGCTGTCGCGGATCGCATACCTCGGGAACGACGTCAACGATCTGCGGTGCCTCGAACTCGTCGGCTGGCCCATCGCGGTCCCCGAGGCACACCCCCTCGTCCTCTCCACCGCGCGCGTCGTGCTCGACCGCCCGGGCGGCGCCGGCGCCGTGCGCGACCTCGCTGAGCGCGTGCTCACCGGCAGGTCGGCGACGGCCGTCGCCGACGCGCTCCGGCCGGCCGTCGCGCCGGTGCGAGCCTCAGCATCCGATCACCCCACCGCACCACAGGAGGCCTCATGACCGTCACCATCGGATCCCGCGTCGTCGGGGGCGGACGCCCCGCGTACGTCATCGCCGAGATCGGACTGAACCATAACGGCGACGTCGACCTTGCGAAGCGTCTCATCGACGTGGCGGCCGACGCCGGCGCGGACGCGGTGAAGTTCCAGAAGCGCACGCCCGAGATCGCCACGCCCGAGCACATGCGCGACATGCCGCGCGACACCCCGTGGGGCCGTATGACGTACCTCGACTACCGGCGCCGCGTCGAGTTCGACCGCGAGCAGTACATCGAGATCTCCGACCACGCGCTGCTGCGCGGCCTCGAGTGGTTCGCGTCGCCGTGGGACGTGCCGAGCGTGGCTTTCCTCGAAGACCTGGGCGTCGTCGCGCACAAGGTCGCGTCCGCGTCGCTCACCGATGTCGAGCTTCTCGAGGCGCTGCGAGACACCGGCAAGCCGATCATCCTGTCGACCGGCATGTCGACGATCGAGCAGATCGACGCCGCGATCGACATCCTCGGCACCGACCGCCTCGTGCTCCTGCACGCCACCTCGACGTACCCGATGGAGCCGGAGGAGGCCAACCTCCGCATGATCCCGGCGCTGCGCGACCGCTTCCCGGGCGTGCCGGTCGGTTACTCGGGCCACGAGCGCGGCCTGCAGATCTCGCTCGCGGCCGTCGCGCTCGGCGCCGTCGCGGTCGAGCGGCACATCACGCTCGACCGCACCATGTGGGGCTCCGACCACGCGGCCTCGCTCGAGCCCGCGGGCCTGCAGCACCTGGTGCGCGACATCCGCGTCATCGAGGCGGCCCTCGGCGACGGTGTGAAGCGCGTGTACCCCGGCGAGCTCGCGCCCATGGCGAAGCTGCGTCGCGTTCCCGCGTGAGTCCGGGCACGTCAGACGGCGGGCGGCCGCGCGTCGTCGCGATCGCCGACACCGACTCCTACGTGAAGTGGGCGGCCGCCCTCCTCGGCGGGGTCTCAGAGCGATGGGATGCCTCGCTCCTGGTGCTCGAGACGCCGCTCGTCGTCAGCGACGCCCAGCTCGCCTCCGCCCTCAGCGGGAGCGGGCTGGGGGCGGACCGCGTGGAGCGGATCGCCTACGCGCGCCTGGCGGCCCGGCTCGCCGAGCTGCGGGCGGACGTTGTCGTGATCGGAGCCCGCGGTCCGCTCGTGCGCGTGCTCGCGCGCGATCTCGCGGCGCTCGAGCCGCGGCCGGTCGTGGTCACGGGGCTTCCGGGCATCTCGATCCCCGCCACGCGCAAAGCCGTCGTGTACCGGCTGCAGTCCGACATGTTCGTCGTGCACTCGCGCCGCGAGGTGCGGGAGTTCGGTGCGCTGTCGGCTCGCACCGGCTACGCCCACCGCTACGCCCTCGCGACCCTGCCGTTCGCGCGTGGTGCCGTGACCGCCGGCGGCGGCGCCCGCCCGGATGCCGAGGGCACCGATCTCGTGTTCGCCACCCAGGCGAAGGTCCCCGCCGAGCGGGAGGACCGGCTGCGCGTCGCGCGTCTGCTCGTGCGAGCGGCCGAGGCGGATCCGTCGCGGCGCGTCGTGGTGAAGCTCCGAGCCGCGTCGGGCGAGCACCAGACGCACGCCGAGCTCGACGGCTACCCTGAGCTGCTCGCTTCGCTCGGGCCGCTGCCGCCGAACCTCGTCACCTCGACGGGATCGATGGGCGACGCGCTCGACACGGCCGAGGGGCTCGTCACCGTCAGCTCCACGGCCGCGATCGAGGCGATCGCGCGTGGCATCCCCGTCATCGCCTTGGACACGTTCGGCGTCTCGCCGCGTCTCATCAACGAGACGCTGGCCGACGCCGACCTGCTCGCGAACGAAGAGGACGTCGTCGCGCGGCGATTCCGGCATCCGGATCCCGAGTGGCTCGACGAGAACTACTTCCACGCCCCTGAGGCCGACGACTGGACCGCGCATGTCGACGCGCTGCTCGCACAGCGGGCGGCGGGGCGGCTTCCGGCACGCGCGTCGGTGGTGCGCCGGGGCGGCGCGCTCCGCGACGCGTGGGAGCGCAAGGTCGCCCTCGGCCGCAGTGACACGTCGGCCTCGGGTACCGTGGCCTACGCCGTCGGGGTGCCGCTGCGCGCGGTGGTGCGACTGGCGAAGCGCGCCCGCCGCGTGCTCGCCGGAGCGGTTCAGCAGCCGGGGCCGGTCGGATCCTCGACGCAGGTGCGGTCCACGAGCGCGGTGCGCACCTCGACGACCCGCACGCCGTAGCCGGCGGCCTCGGCCCGGACCACGCCGGGAACCGTCCGCCACGTGCCGCTTCCGAAGTCGACGGATGCCTCGTACTCGACCGTCACCGACACCGGATACGTGCCGCGGGCCCGGTACGCGTGGCTTGTCGCGGTCGGCGTGAACTGCCCCTGCCCGAGCGCCGTCCACGATGCGCCGCCCGTGCTCGCCCGCGTGGTCGTGCCGTCGCCGTTGTCGAACACGTACGCGACCGGGACGAACCGCACGGTGACGTCCCAGCCGAGCACCGTGCCTGGGATGCGCTGCTCGGACGCCGAAGCCAGCAGGTTCGTCGGCATGCCGACCACGCCGAACCCCGCGGGCTCGCCGCCGAGCGTCGGCTGCGCGGGCCGGAAGGAGGCGAGATCGGCGAGCGTCACATCCGGCGGGCCGGCGACGACGTAGTTCTCGCACCGGTTGAGCGGGCCGCAGTCCTCGGGCTCCGCGGACGCTTCGGGTCTGGGAGCGGCGCCCGAGTTGGAGTGGGGCTCCCTGTCCGCGGCCTTGCCGGGCTGCGACTCGCTACGTCCGACTTCGACTGCGGTTCCCGACTGATCGATCGTGCACATCCAGCCCGCTGGATCCGCGCAGCTCTCCGCACCGATCGCCTGCTGGCTGGACAGAGTGGCCATCGCGACACCAACGAGGATTGCTGCTAGACCGACGGCTAGTCGCACGTTGGTTCGCCCTCGCGACCGTCAATTTCCGCGATCAACCATCCGAACTCCGATTGGGGAGCCGAAGACATCGTGATGAGAAGGCTCTGCACGTCAACTCGATTTGGGTCGACAGCGGATGCGCCGGACGAGTCCGTGACTTCGACGCCCGAAACATCGAGGCAGACCGCGAGTTGTATCGTGCTGGGTTCCCCTGATTCCTTGCCCAGCGGCTCGACAACTGGCGCCGAGGTGTCCCCGCTCACCGTCATCCCGTCGGCATGCATCGCGGAGAACGACTTCCGGAAGTCCGAGTTGGCCTGTCCGGTGGTGAGATCAAACACCGCTTCGAACGTCTCCGGGTCGCTCAGATCCACCTGGTTCAACGCGTCCACATAAGCGCGGTACGTCTCCTCAGCCGCGGCGAACGCCTCTTCGTCGCTCGAGAACGCCGGAGTCGGTGTGGGCTCCGCAGGCCCAGGCGTGGTGCACCCCGCAAGGGCGAGGACGAGCAGCCCGCTGAGCGCCGCCGCCGTCACCCGAGTCCTCACGCCCCCACGGTAGCCGCCGGCGTCGACGCTCCGACCGAGTTATCCACAGTGCATGCGAAGAAGCCGGCGATCGCGTCCGGGGGGTGTCGCGGATCGCCGGCTCCGGGGCGGGTCGGTGAGACCGCCCCTCGTGCCCTCCGGGCGTCGGGCACGAGGGGTGGTCCCCGGCGACTCATCGCCTGCAGGGGTTCGCGGAGGGGACCGGGATTCCCCTTCCCCGCGATGCCTCCAGGCTAGAAGGCGGTCCTGGGAGATCCCTATCGCCGGGCCATACGAACGCCGGGCGCTGGCCGTGCAGCCGCTGGGCTGTCATCATGACGCCATGCGCAACGTCGGACCGGTCGCCTGCCTCGTGCTCGTCGCCTCGCTCGCCGCGCTGAGCGGCTGCGCGTCGTCTCAGCCCGTGATCGCGCCGGTCACCCGCGACGTGGGCGACCTGCAGGGCGAGACCGTCGAGCTCGAGGTCGGGCAGGTGCTGGACATCGACACCGGCGACCTCGCCGTCGACAGCTACAGCGGCGTCGTCTCCGATCCGTCCGTCGCGAAGTTCACCGCGGGTCGCGAGGAGGGTGGCGCGTCGTACAACCCGGGGGTCGAGGGGCTCGCCGAGGGAACGACGAAGGTGGTGCTGTCGAACGAGGACGGCGGCATCCAGGACGTCACCTTCACCGTGGAGGTCGCGGGCTGATCCGGCACGGCTGCGGCCAGGACGCGACATCCGGGCGTAGTCTCATGCGATGACCTCCGCCGCGAGCCGGACCGAGCTTCGTGGGCTCCTGGACGAGCTCCACGACGCGGCCATGGTGCGCATCGCGGCGATCGACGAGACCCTCGAGGAATTGCGCGCCGATCGGGGCTCCGACGTCGCCGACGACGAGCACGACCCCGAAGGCGTGACGCTGTCGGGGGAGTGGTCCCGCGCCGTCGCCCTCGAAGACGCCGCACGCCGCGAGATCGCCGAGATCGACGAGGCCGTCAAGCGCTGGGAGGACGGCACCTACGGGGTCTGCGTGGACTGCGGTCGCGGCATCCCGATCGCGCGTCTTCGTGTGCGTCCCTTCGCGACCCGCTGCGTGTCGTGCGCCGAGAAGGCCGGCGTCTGACGTGTCGTTCGGCTCCGCGGCATCCCGAGCCGCCAGCGACGGCTTCCCGCGCGTCGCGGACGCGGATCCCTGTCCGTGCGGCAGCGGCGATCGATTCGATGGATGCTGCGCCCCCGCGCTGCGCGGAACACCGGCGCCGACCGCCGAGCGCCTGATGCGCTCGCGCTACACGGCGTTCGTCGTCGGCGACGCGGCGTATCTGCACGACACCTGGCACCCGGGCACGCGTCCCGCGGAGCTGACGCTCGACCCGGATCAGCGCTGGACGGGGCTCGAGATCGTGGGCACAGCGGATGGGGGCGAAGGCGACCGGCGCGGTGTCGTCGAGTTCCGCGCCGCCTGGCGCCACGGCCGCGACCGCGGCGTTCTGCACGAGCGGAGTCGCTTCGTGCGGCAGGGCGAGCGCTGGTGGTACCTCGACGGCCAGGTCGATCCGACCTGACCGGGCCCGAGGGTGCTGAGCGCCGATAGCGTGGCAACCATGACCACTCAGGCTGAGAAAGCACAGACCCTCGCCCGACTGCACGCCGCCCCCGAGATCCTGCGCGTCGTGAACGTGTGGGACGCCGTGTCGGCCCGCACGATCGCCGCCCTCCCCGAGACCCGCGCCATCGCGACAGCCGGCCACTCGATCGCCGCGACCTTCGGCTACCCCGATGGGGAGATCCCCTTGGAGACGACGCTCGACATGGTCGGCCGCATCGTCGAGGCCGTGGGCGACCTGCCGGTGAGCACCGACCTCGACGCCGGGTACGGCGATCCGGGCGAGACCGTGCGCCGCGCCATCGGCAAGGGCGTCGTCGGCGCCAACGTCGAGGACCGCCTCGTGCCGCTCGCCGAAGCCGTCGCCAACGTCGAGGCGATCGTCGCGGCCGGTGCGGCGGAGGGCGTGCCCTTCGTCCTGAACGCCCGCACCGACGCGTTCGTGCGCGCGGGCAAGCGCCCGCTCGAGGAGTCGATGGCCGACGCGATCGAGCGCGGCCGTGCCTACCTCGCCGCCGGTGCGGACCTCGTGTTCGTGCCCGGGATCCTCAACGCCGACATCACCCGGGAGCTGGTCGAGGGGATCGGCGAGCGCAAGATCAGCGTGATCGGCCTGCCCGGCGCCCTGTCGGCGGGGGAGTACGAGGCGCTGGGCGTCGCCCGCGTCTCGTACGGCCCCATGACGCAGCGTGTCGCCCTGACCGCGCTGCAGGACGTCGCCGCCGATCTCTACGCGGACGGCGTCATCCCTGCCTCCACGCGCGCGCTGAACTGACGCGTACCTCTTCCGATCGGCCCGTGGGGAATCCCCGCGGGCCGATCGTCGTTGTGCCGGGCATGGAGCCCGCACTCGTCGACGTCGTCGTGATCGGTGCCGGGCAGGCCGGCCTTTCGGCCGCGTATCACCTGCAGCGCCGCGGATTCGTCCCGCTCGAGCGCGCGGACTCCGCGGATCAGACGTTCCTCGTGGTCGACGCGAACCCGGAGCCGGGGGGAGCGTGGCAGCATCGCTGGCCGTCCCTGCGCATGGCGACGGTGAACGGGATCCACGAGCTGCCCGGGTTCGCGGTGCCGCCGGCGGATCCGGCGGCCGCGAGCCGCGACATCCTTCCCGGGTACTTCGCCGAGTACGAGGAGCGCTTCGCTCTCGACGTGCTGCGGCCCGTGCAGGTGAAGGCGGTGCGCCGCGCCGACGACGACCCGAGCGGCCGCCTGGTGGTCGAGACCGACCGCGGCGCATGGGCCGCGCGCTTCGTGATCAACGCGACGGGCACGTGGACGCGTCCGTTCTGGCCGCGGTACCCCGGCCAGGAGCGCTTCCGCGGACGGCAGCTGCATGTCGGCGATTACGTCTCGGCCGAGGAGTTCCGCGGCAAGCGCGTCGTCATCGTGGGCGCCGGCGTCTCGGCGGTCCAGCTGCTGGACGAGATCTCCCACGTCGCCGAGACCTTCTGGGTGACGCGCCGCGAACCGCAGTGGGTCGAAAAGGACTTCGACATCCCGGCCAGGGTGGCCGCCATCGCCGGCGTCGAGGATCGCGTCCGCCGTGGCCTGCCGCCCGGCAGCGTCATCTCGGTGACCGGCATGCACTGGACGCCGTGGGCGCGGGCCGCCGAGGCGCGCGGCGTGCTGGTGCGGCACCCGATGTTCGCCTCGATCGAGGAGGACGGCGTGCGCATGCCCGACGGCACGTTCGAGCGCGCCGACGTCATCCTGTGGGCCACCGGGTTCCGGCCCGCGCTCGACCACCTGGCGCCGCTGCGCCTGCGCACGCCCGAGGGCGGGTTCCGTGTCGAGAACGGGCGCTCGATCGACGAGCCGCGCCTGTTCCTCATCGGCTACGGCCCGTCGCAGTCGACGGTGGGTGCGAACCGCGCGGGCCGTGACGCCGTCCGCGCGATCGTCGCCGACCCCGTCGCGCTCGCCGCATAGGCTCGAACGTGTGACGCTGCTCGCCGTACTGCTGTTCCTGAACGCCGCCTTCAACGTCCTGGTCTGGCCGACGTTCTACCGCCGGGTCGCGAAGGACCCCCGCGCCCACGACGCGCAGGGGAAGGCGACCCGCTTCCTCGTCGTGCACACGGTGCTCATCGCCATCGCGCTGACGCTGGCGGCAGCATCCGTCATCGCGGGCATCGCCGCGCTCGTGGCGTGATGCGCGAGGCAGCCGCCGCGGCGTAGCGTGGAGGGCACGACGAAGGGGGACCCATGGCCCGCATCCTGATCTTCGGCGGCCACGGCCGGGTCGCGCTGCTGCTCGAGCCGCTGCTCGCGGCACAGGGGCACACCGTGACGGCCGTCATCCGCAACGCCGACCACGAGGCAGCAGTCGCGGCGACCGGGGCTCAGCCGCTCGTCGCCGACATCGAGGCGCTCGACGTCGACCAGCTCGAGAACGTGATCGCGGGCAACGACGTCGTCGTCTGGTCCGCGGGGGCCGGCGGGGGCAACCCGTCGCGCACGTACGCGGTCGATCGCGATGCCGCCATCCGCTCGATGGAGGCCGCGCTGGCGGCCGACGTGCTGCGCTACGTGATGGTGTCGTGGGTCGGATCGCGAGCCGACCACGGCATCGAGCCCGACGCGTCGTTCTTCCCGTACGCCGACGCCAAATGGGCGGCCGATGCGCATCTCGCCGCCAGCGCGCTCGACTGGACCATCCTTGCGCCGGGCACGCTCACGCTGGATCCGCCCACCGGGCGCATCGCGCTCGATCCGGCGGACGGCGGCGCTGTGGCGCGCGCCGACGTGGCCGCGGTGATCGCCGCGACCATCGCGGACGACACCACGATCGGCCGGACCATCCGCTTCGGCGCGGGCGACGAGGTCATCGGGCACGCGATCGCGGGCTGAGGCTCAGTCTTCGCTGGAGTGCAGGCCGCGGCGAGCCGACAGCAGCGTCACCTCGGGGTGGTCGGCGACGAGGCGTTCGGCGTGATCGAGCACATCGCGCACGTGGGACGACCCCGACGCCACGATCGAGACGCCGATCCTGGCCCGGCGATGCAGGTCGTGCTCGCCGACCTCGGCGGCGGCCGCCTCGGTGCGCCGGCTCAGGTCGGCGATGAGCGGGCGCAGCACGCTGCGCTTCTCCTTGAGGGAGCGGACGTCGCCGAGCAGCAGGTCGAACTCGATCCACCCGATCCACATGGCTCCATCGTGCCAGCGACCTTCGGCAGGCGCCCGTCGTTCTAGGCTCGTGTCATGCGCGCCACCGTCATCCACGCCGCCCGCGACATCCGTGTCGAGAACGTCCCCGACCCCGTGCTCTCCACCGGCGCCGACGCGATCGTGCGCGTCGTGGCCGCCTGCGTGTGCGGCTCGGACCTCTGGCCGTACCGCGGCGTCACGCCCACGCACGAACCGCACCGCATCGGCCACGAGTTCGTCGGCATCGTCGAGGAGGTGGGCGCCGAGGTCGAGGTCGTGCGCCCCGGCGACTTCGTGATCGCGCCGTTCTACGTGTGCGACGGCACCTGCGCGAACTGCCGCAACGGCGTGAGCACGTCGTGCCTCACCGGCGGGTGGTGGGGCTCCGACGACCGCTTCGGCGGCTTCGCCGACGGCGGTCAGGGGGAGCGCGTGCGCGTCCCGCTCGCCGACGGCACCCTCGCCGTCGTTCCCGGCCCCGTGGCGGATGCAGAGGTTCCGGGCCTGCTGACCCTCAGCGACGTCATGGGAACCGGCCACCACGCCGCGGTCTCCGCAGGCGTCGGTCCGGGCGATTCGGTCGCCGTCGTGGGCGACGGCGCGGTCGGTCTCTGCGCGATCATCGCGGCCAAGCGCCTCGGAGCCACCACGATCATCGCGATGTCGCGGCACCCGCAGCGGCAGGCGCTGGCGCGCGAGTTCGGGGCGACGCACATCGTGGAGGAGCGGGGCGACGCCGGCATCGAGGCGGTGCGCGCGCTCACCGGCGGCATCGGCGCCGACCGCGTGCTCGAGTGCGTCGGCACCAAGGAGTCGATGGACCAGGCACTGCGCTCGACCCGCCCCGGCGGGATGGTCGGCTATGTGGGCGTGCCCAACGGCGGACCCGAGCTGCCGGTGCGGCAGATGTTCAACCGCAACGTGGGCGTCAACGGCGGCGTCGCGCCGGTGCGCGGGTACATCGAAGAGCTGCTCCCCGACGTCCGCTCGGGCGCGATCGCGCCGGGCCGCGTGTTCGACCTCGAACTCCCGCTCGAGGACGCCGCCGAGGCCTATGCTGCGATGGACGAGCGCCGCGCGACGAAGGTGCTGCTGCGGCCCTGATCGCGTCGCGCGGCATGCCGGAACACCGGGCCGCGATTCGCGACGCGCCCGCGCGCCTGCGTGTGGGAGGGTGTTCGTGCGGTAGAACAGCAGGAAGTCGAAGGGAACCCGGACCGTGAAGCTGATCAAGCGCATCGTCGTGGTGCTCGTCATCGCGTTCGCGGCGTTCTACCTCATCACCCGCCCGCAGGACGCGGCGAACGCGGTGCAGGGCGCGGTCGGCGCCGTCTGGGGCGCCGGTGTCGCCGTGGTCGACTTCTTGACGGCTCTCGCACAGGGCTGAGCATGTTCGATCCGCGGATCGAGAAGCACCTGATCTCGGATCAGGGAGAGCACGTCGTCGACGAGGTCCGCAAGCACTGGGCCGCCACGGTCTCGGCGGTGCTCGAGCTGTTCGGCGGCATCATCGTGCTCCTGCTCACGCTGTTCGTGCCGGCGCAGGCCTGGTGGGTGCCGGCGCTGCTCGGCGGCGCGGTGACCGTGCACGCGATCTGGCGGATCTTCGAGCAGCACACCGACCGGTTCGTCATCACCAACATGCGGGTCTTCCGCGTGCACGGCATCCTGTCGCAGCGCATCGCTACCATGCCCCTCGCGCGCATCCTCGACATCTCCGTCTACAAGCCCCTCGTCGGCCGCATCTTCGGCTACGGCCACTTCGTCTTCGAGTCCGCCGCACAGGAGCAGGGTCTTCGCGAGATCAAGTACGTCGGCGATCCCGACCAGCGCGGGCTCACGATCCAGCGCGTGATCCAGCAGGCGGGCCTCCGCGGCGCGGCCGGGCGAGGCGACCAGCTCGCCGGGGCGCCCTTCGTCTCACCGCCGCCCCAGCCGGAGCCCGCGCCATCCATCACCGTCGTGCCGGTCTCCGACGAGCGCAACCCGACCGCTCCGGTTCCCGAAGTGCGGCGCGGCTCCACGACATCGGGGTGGGACTGGCTCGCAGACGCGCAGCGCCGCGAGGACGAGCGGCTGGCTCAACTGCGCGGAGAGGTGACCGCCTCGCCGGCGCCCTTCGACCCCGACCGCACGAACACCGCGCCGATCGAGCTTCCCCGCTGATCCGAACGGGATGCTGCGGCCCCGCGTGGGCGGGCAGATCGGGGCCATCGGGAACATCGCGAGCGACCCGGTCGTTCTGATACCCTGGAGCGTCACTCGTGTGGCTGTTTCGCCACGCCTGAGTGCCGGTTCGCGCCGGTGACCGGATCCGCAAGGGTCCGAGTGGCATCGCAAGAAAATCCGCTTCGCCTCGGCTCGAGGCATCCGTTCGCGCTCGCGCGGGGGAGCCGCAGAGAGCCGGAGCCCGACACACAACCCCTACAAGGACAACCCACTACATGACTACCGCAACGACCGCCCCGGCCACCAAGCAGGTCGCGATCAACGACATCGGATCTGCCGAGGACTTCCTGGCCGCGGTCGAGAAGACTCTGAAGTTCTTCAACGACGGCGACCTCATCGAGGGCACCGTGGTGAAGATCGACCGCGACGAGGTGCTCCTCGACGTCGGTTACAAGACCGAGGGCGTCATCCCCTCGCGTGAGCTTTCCATCAAGCACGACGTCGACCCCAACGAGGTCGTCAAGGTCGGCGACGAGGTCGAAGCCCTCGTTCTCCAGAAGGAGGACAAGGAAGGCCGCCTCATCCTCTCCAAGAAGCGCGCGCAGTACGAGCGTGCGTGGGGCGACGTCGAGAAGATCAAGGAGAACGACGGTGTGGTCACCGGCTCCGTGATCGAGGTCGTCAAGGGTGGTCTGATCGTCGACATCGGCCTGCGTGGCTTCCTCCCCGCTTCGCTCATCGAGCTCCGCCGCGTCCGCGACCTCACGCCGTACCTCGGCCAGGAGATCGAGGCGAAGATCCTCGAGCTCGACAAGAACCGCAACAACGTCGTGCTGTCGCGCCGCGCCCTGCTCGAGCAGACGCAGTCCGAGTCGCGCACCACGTTCCTCAACAACCTCCACAAGGGCCAGGTCCGCAAGGGCACGGTCTCGTCGATCGTCAACTTCGGTGCGTTCGTCGACCTCGGTGGCGTCGACGGTCTCGTCCACGTCTCGGAGCTCTCGTGGAAGCACATCGAGCACGCGTCCGAGGTCGTCGAGGTCGGCCAGGAGGTCACCGTCGAGATCCTCGAGGTGGACCTCGACCGCGAGCGCGTCTCGCTGTCGCTCAAGGCGACGCAGGAGGACCCCTGGCAGGTCTTCGCCCGCACCCACGCGATCGGTCAGGTCGCGCCGGGCAAGGTCACCAAGCTCGTTCCGTTCGGTGCGTTCGTGCGCGTCGCGGACGGCATCGAGGGCCTCGTGCACATCTCGGAGCTGTCGGGCAAGCACGTCGAGCTCGCCGAGCAGGTCGTGTCGGTCGGCGAAGAGGTCTTCGTCAAGATCATCGACATCGACCTCGAGCGTCGCCGCATCTCGCTCTCGCTCAAGCAGGCGAACGAGTCGGTCGACCCGAACGGCACCGAGTTCGACCCGGCCCTCTACGGCATGGTCACCGAGTACGACGAGCACGGCGAGTACAAGTACCCGGAGGGCTTCGACCCCGAGACCAACGCGTGGCTCGAAGGCTTCGACGAGCAGCGCGAGAAGTGGGAGCAGGAGTACGCTGCCGCCCACGCTCGCTGGGAGGCCCACAAGGCCGCCGTCACCAAGGCTCTCGAGGCCGAGGCGAACGCTCCCGTCGAGACCGGCTCGTCCAGCTTCTCGTCCGACAGCAGCCCCGTGGGCACGCTGGCCGACGACGAGGCACTCGCAGCTCTGCGCGAGAAGCTCTCGGGTCGTTGATCCTGAGCTGAGCCGCCTGGTTCGCTGAACCGCCTGGTTCGAAAGGCCGCCACCACCGCTTCGGCGGGGTGGCGGCCTTTCGCGCATCGCGGGCGTCGGAGGTCGCAGGTACGGTCGCCCTGTGCCCATGACTCCTCCCGCCTCTCGATGTCTTGTGGACGACGACGGATGCCGCGGCCCTGTGCACGCCGATGCTCCGGTCGCGCTGTGCGAGGCGCACCTCGCGGCGGCAGGGGAGTGGGCAGACGCCCAGTACGGCGTCACCGACGCGCTGCCCTCGTCGTGCCGCCTGTGCGGCTCGCGGCTCGGGGTCCGCTACCCATCGGGCTGGCTGTGCGCGGTGTGCGAGTGGCGCTACGGCGACCTGCCCGACGACGACATCGCACCGCCGCGCGTCGACGTCGTGTACTACCTCCGCTACGACGACCGCGTGAAGATCGGGACGAGCGGGAATCCACGGCAGCGCTTCGGCGCCATCTGGCATGACGAGCTGCTGGCGTTCGAGCGCGGCGGGCGCGCGCTCGAGCAGCGCCGGCACGTGCAGTTCGCGGCCGACCGGTTCCCGGGCACCGAGTGGTTCCGCCGCTCCGACGCGCTCATCGCGCACATCGCCGTGCTCGCCGCCGGGGTCGATGATCCGTGGCAGCTCCACGCGCGGTGGCTGAGCGAGGCGCTCGCGGCGCGCGGGTGACGCTGTACGCTCTGCGAGAACCGCGGCGGATCCTCCAGCGCCTTCGGAGGAAGCGCGCCTAGCGTGAGGATCCATTCGCACTCGCAGACGACGGAGCAGCACATGGGATTCCTCGACCGACTGTTCGGAAGCACGGATGACGCGCGCCAGGCGCCGCCCGTCCCGCAGAACCGCGACGGCGCGCAGGGGCCGGGCATGCAGCCGCCCCGGAGCGAGGACGAGATCGCGATCGAGCGCTACCGGTACCTCCTGAAAACAGCACCGCCCGAGACGATCGAGCAGGTGCATGCCGAGGCCTTCGCGAAGCTCACCGAGCCGCAGCGCCAGCAGGTGCTCGCCGAGCTCTCGGCGGGTCTCCCTCCGCAGGAGCAGCCGCGCTCGACCGATCCGCAGGCGATGGCCCGCGCGGCGACCCGTGCCGAGTACACCAACCCGGGGTTCATGGAGCGCACGCTCGGCCCCCAGCGCCAAGGCCCCTCCTTCGGCTCGATGCTCGGCTCGTCGATCCTCGGAACGGTGGTCGGCTACGTCATCGGCTCGGCCCTGGTGAGCTCGTTCCTCGCGCCCGGCTTCGCGTACGACCAGGGCTACGAAGACGGCTCCAGCGCCGACGGCGGCTCGGGCGAGACCGGCGCCGCGGACGCCGGCGCGGACTCCGGGGCGGGTTGGGGCGGCGACCCGGGTTCGGGCTGGGGCGGCGACGCCGCAGCCGGCGACATGGGCGGAATCGGGGACTTCGGCGACTTCGGGTTCTGACCCCGCACCCGCGGATCCGACCCCTCGTTCCCGCGCCCGGTGGACGGCAGCGAGCGCGCCGTCCGGCCACAGGGGCGCGGCATCCGTTACCGTCGCGGTATGACCGCCGCGACGCCGGGCGAGCCGGGTGCGCCAGCGGCGCGTTCCCGCACGGGCGGGACCGCGCCGGAGGGAGCCGACCGCATGCGTGGCCGCACCGCGATGCTGAACCAGCTGCTGCTGGCCGCGGTCGTGTTCGTGCTCGGTGTGCTCGTCGCGATCGGGCCCTTCGGCGGCGAGCCGGTGCTGTTCTTCCTCGGGGTCGTCCTCGTGGTGGCGGTGACGGCTGCCACGCTCGTGGTGCCCTGGGGTCGGCTGCGGTACGGGTGGGTCGCGGTGGTCCCCGCCATCGACATCATCGCCATCACCCTCATGCAGGTCGCCGCGCCCGACACGGTGCTGGGGCTGCTGTGGATCTTCCCCGCGACATGGCTCGCCGGCGGGTTCGGCCTCCTCGGCCTCTTCGGCGTGATCGTGGCCATCGCGGGGATCGTCAGCGTGCTCACGGCGCTCAGCGCCACCGAGGTCACGTACCGGACGTTGCTGCTGCCGCTGGTGATCGTCGCGGTCGCCGCTACGAGTCACCTCAACGCGCGCCGGTCGGATGCGCAACGGATGCTGCTGGCCAAGCAGTCGGCGCTGCTGGCGAGCGTGCTCGCGCGCACCCGGCGCCAGGAGCAAGTCGTCACGGAGGTGCTGGACGCCGTCGACTTCGGGGTGGTGCGCATGGGAACGAGCGGCGGCGTCGCGGTCACGAACGAGGCGCACGGCAAGCTCCTGCAGGGATTCGAGCTCGACCCCGACGGCATCGAGGTGCCGGCATTCCGTGACGACGGCACCTCGCCGCTGCCGCCCGACGAGCTCCCCCTCGAACGCGCGCGCCGCGGGGAGGCGTTCGACGACCAGGTCGTCTGGTTCGGGGCCGAGCCCGGACCGCGCCGCGCGCTCACGATCACTGCCCGTCGCCTCATCGACCCCGACGGCGGCGACGCGGGTGCGGTGGTCGTCTCGCGCGACGTGACCGCCGAGCTCAGCGCCCTTCGCGCGCGCGACGACCTCGTGGCCTCGGTGTCGCACGAGCTGCGGACCCCGCTCACCTCGATCCTGGGCTACCTCGACCTCGCCATCGAGGATCCCGACACCCCCGACGCGGTGCGGGCCAGCCTCGACGTGGCCGAGCGCAACGCCGAGCGCCTGCTGCGCATCGTCGCCGACATCCTCGCGGCGTCGAGTTCGTCGCCGTCGTCGGTCGAGGCATCCCTCGCCCCGCAGCTCCTCGACGCGCGCGACCTCATGCGCGGCGCCGCGGCCGACGCCCTCCCGCGGGCCGCGGCACGGGCGATCACGATCGACGAGACGGGCCTCGAGCCCGCGAACGCGTGGGCCGACCCGCTGCGCCTGCGCCAGGTCGTGGACAACCTCGTGTCGAACGCCATCGCCTACAACAAGGACGGCGGCACGGTGTTCGTCGGCACGACGACGGATGGCACGTCGAGCTGGATCCTGGTGCGCGACACCGGCGTCGGCATCTCGGACGCGGACCGCTCGCGGCTCTTCCAGCGGTACTACAAGGCGGGCGGCGAGCGCAGATCGGGCACCGGTCTCGGCCTCGCCATCACCCGTGACATCGTGCGCGCGCACGGCGGCGAGCTCGCGCTGCACAGCGCGCCCGGCGTCGGGTCGACCTTCATCGTGAAGCTGCCCGCCATCGGCCCGGAAGGAGAAGAACGATGACCCTCGATCTGGCGAGCGTGCTCATCATGACCGCTCTGGTCGTCAACGTCAGCGGCGTGCTGTTCATCCTCGAGACGCTGCTGCGACGGGACGAGGGCGCGGGGCGCATCTGGTCGATCGCGTTCCTCGCGGCGATGCTCACCACACTCGCATACACGATCTGGGTGCAGTCGGAGGGCGCGTGGTGGGCCATCGCCGTCGGCAACGCGGCCTTCGTCGCGGGCACCGGCTGCATGTGGCTGGGATGCCGCCGCTTCAACCGCCGCGACATGCGCTGGTCCTCGATCCTCGTCGCCGTGGCGGTGGCCGCCGCCGCCACGGCGGTCGCGATCGAGGGGGAGGCCGGCGGCGACTGGGCCGGCGCGCTGTGGATGTTCGTGCCGCTGCTCTGCTTCGCCGGCGCGGGCGCCGTGGAGTGCCTCCGCGGCGACATGCGGGAGTCGCGCACGGCGTGGGTGCTCGGGGCGGTCCTCGGATTCCAGTCACTGTACTACGTGTCGCGCACGACGGCGTTCGTGACCTCGGGCCCCGACAGCGCCCTGTTCCAGGCGGCGTTCGGCACGATCAGCACGAGTTACCTCACGGTGACGCTCACGATCGTCGCAGTCGTCGTCACCTCGGTGCTGCGGGCGAGCCGCGCGCCGATGCGCGGCTACCTGCGCGAGACACAGGCCGTGGACGAGGAGCAGGGCATCCTCTCGGAGGGCTCCTTCGCCGTCGTGCTCGAGGGCATGTGCCGGCGCGCCGAGCGCCGGTTCGAGCCGATCGCGGTGACCGCCGTGCGCCTGGACGACCTCGACCAGATCTCCACGGCGTTCGGCAGCGACGTCGCCGGAGCGTTGGCGGCGACGTGGCGCACCGGCGTGCGCCACCACGCGCCGACGAACGCCGTCGTGGGTCAGGACGGCCACACCGGGCTCGTCGTCGGGATCGCGGTGGCGTCCTCGCAGGAGGCGCGCCGGCAGGCGGGCGCGATCTACCGCGGCCTCTTCGACGACCTGGGCAAGGTCGGCGGGGGAGTGATCCCCGTGGTCGGCGTCGGCGTCGCGCTCAGCGAGACGGCAGGCTACGACCCCGCTGAGCTCATGCGCGTCGCGCGCGAGGCAGCGAGCCGTGCGGCCGCGAACGTGGAGACCTCGGTGCTCGTCGACGAGGGCGATTAGCGGCATCCGTCCGCCGCTTCGGAGCCTCCGTCAGGCGGTGAGCCGGTAGCCGACCCCGCGTACGGTCTCGATCCACCGCGGCTGCGCGGGCGACTCGCCGAGCTTGCGACGAAGGTTCGCCATGTGCACCTCGATCGCCCGGGCGTCGCTGTCGGAGACGAAGTCGCTGACGGCGTACTGGTCGCCGCGGAGCATGAGGGCGAGATCGGACTTCGCCCGCACGCGCCGGCCGGCTACGAGCAGGTCGGCGAGGATGTCGAACTCGCTGCGCGTCAGCTCGACATCCTCTTCGTCGACGGTGACGAGGTGGGTCGAGGCGTTCAGGCGCAGCCCGTGGTGCTCGAGCCACACGCCGTCGGGCGGCCCGTTCTCGCTCACGGCGTCGAGGTCGGCGGGCGCCACATGCCGCGGCCGGCGCAGCATGGCGTCGATGCGGGCGCGCAGCTCACGAGGGCGGAAGGGCTTGGCGACGTAGTCGTCGGCCCCCGCCTCGAGTCCCTGGAGCGCGTCGATCTCCTCGGTGCGGGCGCTGAGCATCACGATGTACGTGGAGCTGATGGCCCGGATGCGCTTGGCCGTCTCGAAGCCGTCCATCCCGGGCATGTTCACGTCGAGCGTGGTCACCAGCGGGCGGTGCTCGCGCACGAGTTCGACGCCGTCCGCACCGTTGGCCGCGCCGTGCACTTCGAAGCCCGCCTGGGCGAGCACGGTCGACAGGAGAGAACGGATGTCCGCTTCATCCTCGATCACGACCGCGACGCGCGCTTCTTCCACCGATGCACCCTCCGGGTCCGGTGCTGTCGACGGACCCTGGACGTCGGTCATGATATCCCAGAACGCGCTCCGGAACGGGTGCGGCAGGCCGTCGATCACGGGACGCGACCGTACGCGGGACGGGCCAGGGAGCTGTGCTCGCGTGCGTCCGCCACCCCGCCGGTCCGGCGGGCCGCGCGTAGGGCGGGAGATATCCCCATATCCCGCCCTGCGCGCGTCCTCCGTGCACGGACCTGAGCCGCTGTCGTCCCCACGCGCGCGGCCTGTCCGTACCTCAGGATGATCGGGCTGGTGCAGCGGGGCGGAGTCACGTCGGTCGCCACGATGTCGCGTCCGGCGCTCATCTCCCGCCCTCCCCAGTGCCACACGGGTTGATCTGTCCTTCGGGTGCCCCGAGGCTACCTCCGGTGCCTCAACGCCCGCTCAGGCCCGCCTCAGGAACCGCGCAGGCTTGCAGGCGCCCGCGACACTCCGTTCCGGCGCGGCGTGGCATGCTCGAACCATGCCGCTCGTCGCCCTCACCGGAGGCATCGCCTCCGGAAAGTCCACGATCGCCCGTCGCCTGGCCGAGCACGGCGCGGTCGTCGTCGACGCGGATCAGCTGGTCCGCGAGGTGCAGCAGCCCGGCTCGCCCGTGCTGGCCGCGATCGCCGAGACCTTCGGGGAACGGATGCTGCGCCCCGACGGATCCCTGGACCGCGCCGCCCTCGGCAGCCGGGTGTTCGGCGACGACGCGGCGATCGCAGAGCTCAACCGGATCGTCCACCCCGCCGTCCGCGCCGAGTCCGCGCGTCGATTCGAGGAGGCGTTCACCGCGGATCCCGACACGGTCGTGGTCTACGACGTGCCGCTCCTCGTCGAGGCGCGCGTCGACGACCCCTGGCAGCTCATCGTGGTCGCGCACGCGCCCGAGGACGTCCGCCGTCGCCGCCTCGTCGAGCTGCGCGGCATGACCGAAGCCGACGCGAGCGCCCGTCTCGCGTCGCAGGTGCCCGACGAGGCCCGCCTGCGGATCGCCGATGTCGTCATCGACACCGCGGGCTCGCTCGAGACCACCCGGCGCCAGGTCGACGCGCTGTGGGAGTCGCTCGACGCGCACATCGCGCAGCGCGCCGCGCGCTCGTAGTCTGGAGTCGGATCGAGGAGGTTCCGATGGCCGTGTTCTCGAGGTTCCGCCGTCGTCGCAAGACGCCGTACGGTGCGACGACCGAGGAGGAGCGCATCGCGCGGTACGTCTATCTCCTCAACACCCTGCCCGCGTCCGTGATCGAGAGCGCCCACGCGTCCGCCTTCGCCGACGTGCCGCCGGAGCGCCGGCGCGAGATGTTCGAGCAGCTGCGGCCGTTCCTCGCGGACTCGGAGCGCGACGCGGCCGCGGAGGACCCGACGGTGATCGCACGGCTCGTCCGCCGTGCCGAGGAGCACCAGGCGCGCCGCGCCGAGAGCAGGGGAGCGGATGCTGCGACCCAGGCCGCGGCCGACCCCGCTCGCACGGCGGTCGGGGCCCTCGACCGCGACCCGCGCGACGACGTCGACGTGCGCTCGATGCTCGTGAACGCCGGCGCGCTGGCCATCGTGGCGAACCAGTTCCTGCTGTCGAGCTCGGTGGCCGCGTACTACACGGTCGGCGCCGGATCCCTGCAGCTCGGCGACAGCCCGGCGTGGATCGGCGACACGTACGACCCCGGCTCGGGCGGCTACGACGGCGGCGGTGGCGGGTTCGACGGCGGCGGCGGGTTCGACGGGGGCGGTTTCGGCGGCGGATACGACGCCGGTGGCTTCGGTGGAGGATTCGACGGCGGCGGGGGCTTCGGCGGCTGACTCCCGCGCGGACCGCGGGCCGAGGCATCCGCTCCTCGCGAACGCCGCCCCGATGTCGGAGGTCGCGCCTACGCTGGATTGGTGCAGACCACACGATCCGTTCGGCCGTTCGAGGTCGTGAGCGAATACGAGCCGTCGGGCGACCAGCCCCAGGCGATCGCGCAGCTGGCGGCGCGCATCAACGCCGGCGAGACCGACGTCGTGCTGCTCGGGGCGACCGGTACCGGCAAGTCGGCGACGACGGCGTGGCTCGTCGAGGCCGTGCAGCGCCCCACCCTCGTGCTCGCGCACAACAAGACCCTGGCCGCACAGCTGGCGAACGAGTTCCGCGAGCTCATGCCGCACAACGCGGTGGAGTACTTCGTCAGCTACTACGACTACTACCAGCCCGAGGCCTACGTCCCGCAGACCGACACCTTCATCGAGAAGGACTCGTCGGTCAACGCCGAGGTCGAGCGGCTTCGCCACTCGACGACCAACTCGCTGCTCAGCCGCCGCGATGTCATCGTGGTGAGCACGGTGTCGTGCATCTACGGCCTCGGGGCCCCCGACGAGTACCTGCGCGCGATGGTGGCGCTGCAGGTGGGCGAGGTCTACGACCGCGACGCGCTCATCCGCAAGTTCATCGCGATGCAGTACAACCGCAATGACGTGGACTTCTCGCGCGGCAACTTCCGCGTGCGCGGCGACACCATCGAGATCATCCCGGTCTACGAGGAGTACGCGATCCGCATCGAGATGTTCGGCGACGAGATCGAGGCGCTGTTCATGCTCCACCCGCTGACGGGCGATGTGGTGCAGCGGCTCGACAGCGTGCCGATCTTCCCGGCGTCGCACTACGTCGCCGGCACCGAGACGGTGCAGCGCGCGATCGGCACGATCGAAGACGAGCTCGCCGATCGATTGAAGGAGCTCGAGTCGCAGAACAAGCTGCTCGAGGCGCAGCGCCTGCGCATGCGCACCTCGTTCGACCTCGAGATGCTGCAGCAGCTCGGGTTCTGCTCGGGCATCGAGAACTACTCGCGACACATGGACGGGCGCGAGCCGGGCGAGCCGCCGCACACGCTGCTCGACTTCTTCCCCGACGACTTCCTCATGGTGATCGACGAGTCGCACGTCACCGTCCCACAGATCGGGGCGATGTACGAGGGGGACGCCTCGCGCAAGCGCACCCTCGTCGAGCACGGGTTCCGGCTGCCGAGCGCGCTCGACAACCGGCCGCTGCGGTGGGACGAGTTCAAGGACCGCGTCGGGCAGACGGTCTACCTGTCGGCCACCCCGGGCCGGTACGAGATGGGCATCGCCGACGGTGTCGTCGAGCAGATCATCCGCCCGACGGGCCTGGTCGACCCCGAGATCGTCGTGAAGCCGTCGAAGGGGCAGATCGACGACCTGCTCGAAGAGATCCGCCTCCGCGTCGAGCGCGACGAGCGCGTGCTCGTCACGACGCTCACGAAGAAGATGGCGGAAGAGCTCACCGACTTCCTCGGCGAGCACGGCGTGCGCGTGCGCTACCTGCACTCCGACGTCGACACGCTGCGCCGCGTCGAGCTGCTCAGCGAGCTGAGAGCCGGCGTCTACGACGTGCTGGTCGGCATCAACCTCCTGCGCGAGGGCCTCGACCTGCCCGAGGTCTCGCTCGTGTCGATCCTCGACGCCGACAAGGAGGGGTTCCTCCGCAGCGGCACCTCGCTCATCCAGACGATCGGTCGCGCGGCCCGCAACGTCTCGGGTCAGGTGCACATGTACGCCGACACGGTGACCGACTCGATGGCCAAGGCCATCGAAGAGACCGATCGTCGTCGCGAGAAGCAGATCGCCTACAACACCGCCAACGGCATCGAACCGCAGGCGCTGCGCAAGCGCATCGCCGACATCACCGAGGTGCTCGCGCGCGAGGCGTCCGACACGGATCGGATGCTGCGGGGCAAGGCCGCGGCGAAGACCAAGTCCGGCATGGGCAAGAGCCCGACCCCGCAGCTGCGGCGCGAAGGCATCGCAGCCGAGGGGGCGGAGCAGCTCGAGGCGACCATCGCCGATCTCAGCCAGCAGATGCTCGCAGCGGCCGGGGAGCTGAAGTTCGAGCTCGCCGCGCGGTTGCGCGACGAGGTGCAGGACCTCAAGAAGGAGCTGCGCGCCATGGAGCGCGCAGGCCACGCCTGACCTTCGACGTCGCTCAGGGGCCACCCAGGGCTACGGGCAGTGCATGAGGGGCTTGGGTCCCGTGCGGTCGAACGTGTGCTGCGAGATCGGCGCGCCGCAGAGCGGGCACGCGCGCTCGGCCCGTTCCGCCTGGCTCGGCGGGGGAGTCGTCTCGTAGGGGCCGACGGCGGCGGGCCCGGCGACGCGGATGAGGTTCGTATTGAGGAACGCGTACCAGCCCCCGGCTTCGCGCACGCGCTCGCGGAGCGGACGACGGCCGGGGGTGGGGGCATCCATGTCTGGCATGTTCCTTAGTGTACTAATGATTAGTGGGCGATAGGATCATCGGGTGACGAACGCCGAACTCAGCCCCGACGACCTGCTCGCGCTCGACAACCAGGTGTGCTTCGCGCTGGTGACCGCGGCGCGCAACGTCGTCGCGCTGTACCGGCCGATCCTCGAGCCGCTCGGCCTCACGCATCCGCAGTACCTCGTCATGCTCGCGCTGTGGGAGCGGTCGCCCCGCTCGCTGCGCGAGCTCGCCGCCGAGCTCGCCCTGGAGCCGGCGACCCTGTCGCCCCTGGTGAAGCGCCTCGAGGCGCAGGACCTCGTCACCCGCTCGCGTCGTGACGACGACGAGCGGGTACTCGACGTCCGCCTGACGGAGGCCGGCCGGCGTCTGCGTGCGCAGGCGCTGGAGGTTCCCGGCAAGGTGATGGCGAGTGTGGGGACGGATGCCGCGGCGCTTCTCGTGCTCCGCGACGCACTGCAGCCCTTCGCCGGCGCTCGCTGAAGGGCCGCTCGGTCCCGCGTCTTCGCCCACGGCGAACGGCTCCCAGCCCCCGTGTCGGAGGCCCCACCTAGACTTGTCGGGTGCCCATCGTCCCTGTCGCCCTGCCCGCAAACATGCCCGGAAACTCCGTCGGCGGTAGCAGCGGAAAGCTCAGCGTCCGCGGTGCCCGCGTGCACAACCTCAAGGATGTCGACCTCGACATCCCGCGCGATTCGCTCGTCGTCTTCACCGGCCTCTCCGGCTCGGGCAAGTCGAGCCTGGCGTTCGACACGATCTTCGCCGAGGGCCAGCGCCGCTACGTCGAGTCGCTGAGCGCGTACGCGCGGCAGTTCCTGGGGCAGGTCGACCGTCCCGATGTCGACTTCATCGAGGGTCTCAGTCCCGCCGTCTCGATCGACCAGAAGTCCACGAACCGCAACCCGCGGTCGACGGTCGGCACGATCACCGAGATCCACGACTACATGCGCCTGCTGTGGGCGCGCATCGGCGTGCCCCACTGTCCCGACTGCGGCGCCGTGATCCAGCGCCAGACGGTGCAGCAGATCGCCGACCAGCTC
Source organism: Microbacterium sp. NPDC056057 (assembly GCF_042266945.1). NCBI lineage: Bacteria > Bacillati > Actinomycetota > Actinomycetes > Micrococcales > Microbacteriaceae > Microbacterium > Microbacterium sp. NPDC056057. Next base: position 744,294 of record NZ_JBHJWS010000003.1, on the reverse strand, counting down.
ATGGAGCTGCCCGAGCGCACGCGCTACCAGATCGTCGCCCCCGTCGTCTCGCAGAAGAAGGGCGAGTTCGTCGACCTCTTCAAGGAGCTCGGCGCGAAGGGCTACGCCCGGGCCATCGTCGACGGCGAGCTGATCCAGCTCGCCGAGCCGCCGGCGCTCAAGAAGAGCTACAAGCACGACATCGCGGTCGTGGTCGACCGTCTCGTGGCGGCTCCCGGCATCCTGGACCGCGTCACCGACTCCGTCGAGACCGCGCTGTCGCTCGCGGGCGGCGTCGTGCAGGTCAACTTCGTCGACGAAGAGGGGGATGCCGCGTGGCAGTCCTTCTCCGAGAAGCTCGCGTGCCCGAACGGCCACCCGCTCCAGCTCACCGAGATCGAGCCGCGCACGTTCTCGTTCAACGCGCCGTTCGGTGCGTGCCCCGCGTGCTCGGGCCTCGGGACGCGCATGTCGGTCGACGTCGAGCTCATGCTGGGCGACGAGGACCTGTCGATCCGCGAGGGCGTCCTCATCCCCTGGACGACGCAGGGCAAGGGCCTCTTCCAGTACTACGAGCGCCTGCTCGAAGGACTTGCGGCTGACCTGGCCTTCTCGCTCGACACGCCGTGGAAGCGCCTCCCGTCCGAGGTGCGCGAGGCGGTGCTGCGCGGTGAGAACTACAAGGTCACGGTCAAGTGGAAGAACCGCTACGGCCGAGAGATGCGCTACTCGTCGGGCTTCGAGGGCGTCGTGCCCTACATCGAGCGGCAGTACACGCAGGCCGAGTCCGACACGCAGCGCCAGCGCTGGTCGGAGTACCTCCGCGAGGTGCCGTGCCCGGTGTGCGACGGCGCCCGGCTCAAGCCCGAGGTGCTGGCCGTGCAGGTGCACGGGCATTCCATCGCGGATGCCTCGCGCCTGAGCCTGGGCGAGGCGCGGGAGTACTTCGCGAAGCTGACGCTCACCGAGCGCGAGGCGACGATCGCCGCGCAGGTGCTGCGCGAGATCCGCCTCCGGCTGGACTTCCTGATCCGCGTCGGCCTCGACTACCTGAGCCTGAGCCGCGCCGCGGCGACGCTCTCGGGCGGCGAGGCTCAGCGCATCCGGCTCGCGACCCAGATCGGCTCCGGCCTGACCGGCGTGCTGTACGTGCTCGACGAGCCGTCGATCGGCCTCCACCAGCGCGACAACCGCCGCCTCATCGAGACCCTCGTGGCGCTGCGCGACCTCGGCAACACGCTCATCGTCGTCGAGCACGACGAGGAGACGATCCACGCCGCGGACTGGGTGGTCGACATCGGCCCCGGCGCGGGCGTCAACGGCGGCGAGGTCGTGCACTCCGGCCCGATCGGCGAGCTCCTCGCCGACCCCGACTCGATCACCGGCGACTACCTGTCGGGCCGCCGCTCCATCCCCACCCCCAAGAAGCGCCGCAAGATCGACAAGAAGCGTCAGGTGTCGGTCGTCGGCGCGCGCGAGAACAACCTCAAGAACGTGACGGTCGACTTCCCGCTCGGCGTGCTCACCGCGGTCACCGGCGTCAGCGGCTCGGGCAAGTCCTCGCTGGTGAACGGCATCCTGTACCAGGTCCTCGCGACGCGTCTCAACGGCGCCCGCCGGGTCGCCGGCAAGCACACGCGCGTGACCGGGCTCGACAACCTCGACAAGGTCGTGCACGTCGACCAGGCGCCGATCGGCCGCACGCCGCGGTCGAACCCGGCGACCTACACCGGGGTCTTCGACCGCATCCGCACGCTGTTCAGCGAGACGCCCGAGGCCAAGGTGCGCGGCTACCAGCCCGGGCGCTTCAGCTTCAACGTCAAGGGCGGCCGCTGCGAGGCGTGCTCGGGCGACGGCACCATCAAGATCGAGATGAACTTCCTGCCCGACGTGTACGTCGACTGCGAGGTGTGCCACGGTGCGCGGTACAACCGCGACACGCTCGCGGTGCACTACAAGGGCAAGAACATCGCCGAGGTGCTCGAGATGCCGATCGCCGAGGCGGCGGAGTTCTTCGAGCCCATCCAAGCGATCCACCGCTACCTGAAGACGCTCGTCGACGTGGGCCTCGGCTACGTCCGACTCGGCCAGTCCGCGACGACGCTCTCGGGCGGCGAGGCGCAACGCGTGAAGCTCGCCACCGAGCTGCAGCGGCGCACGAACGGCCGGTCGATCTACGTGCTCGACGAGCCGACGACGGGTCTGCACTTCGAAGACGTGCGCAAGCTCCTCGAGGTGCTGAACGGACTCGTCGACAAGGGCAACACCGTCATCGTGATCGAGCACAACCTCGATGTCATCAAGTCCTCCGACTGGGTGATCGATCTCGGTCCCGAGGGCGGTTCGGGCGGCGGCCAGGTGATCGCGACGGGCACGCCCGAGCAGGTCGCGCGTGCCGAGGGCAGCCACACCGGCGCGTTCCTCGCCGAGGTGCTGGGGCTCCGCGCCCCCACGCACGCGGTCACCGAGCTCGTCGAGGCCCGCAAGGCCGGCTGAGCCGCATGGCGCGCTCCGCTCCCACCGTCCCGTACAAGCCGCAGCCGGGCGAGATCCCGACGAATCCCGGGGTCTACCGCTTCCGCGACCGCGACGGACGCGTGCTCTACGTCGGCAAGGCGAAGAACCTCCGCGCCCGGCTGTCGAACTACTTCGCGCCCCTGCACACGCTCCACGAGCGCACGCGGCGCATGGTGATGACCGCGGCGTCCGTCGAATGGACCGTCGTCGCGACCGACGTCGACTCGCTGCAGCTGGAATACCAGTGGATCAAGGAGTTCGATCCGCCCTTCAACGTCCGCTACAAGGACGACAAGTCGTACCCGTTCATGGCGATCACGCTCGCCGATGAGGCGCCGCGAGTGATCGTGACGCGCAACCGCCGCATCCCGGGGGCGAAGTACTTCGGCCCGTACCCGAAGGTGTGGGCGGTGCACGACACGATCGACCTGATGATCAGGGTGTTCCCGATCCGCACCTGCAGCGATTCGTCGTACAAGAAGGCGATGGCGACCGGGAGGCCGTGCTTCCCGGGGCAGATCGGGCGCTGCGGCGGGCCGTGCTCGATGAAGGTCACCATCGAGGAGCACCGGGCGATCGTCGACGACTTCATCGCGTTCATGTCGGGGGGCGATCAACGGTTCACGCGGGAGCTCACCGCGCGCATGCGTGAGGCGTCCGCCGCCATGGATTATGAAGCGGCCGCCGTCTACCGCGACCGGCTGCAGTCGATCGACGCCGTGCTGAACCGCAGCGCGCTCGTGCTCGCCGCCGACACCGACGCCGACCTCTTCGGCATCGCCGAGGACGAGCTGGCCGCCACGGTGCAGCACTTCGTGATCCGCGGCGGCCGCGTGCGCGGTGTGCGGGCGACGACGATCGAGAAGGAGCTCGACATCACCGGCGGCGAACTCGTCGACCAGGTGCTGCAGCGGACGTACGGGAACGCAGCGGGCGCCGACATCCCGAAGCAGGTGCTCGTGCCGGCGATACCCGACGACGCCGCCGACCTCGAGGAGTGGCTGCGCGGGCGCCGTGGCAAGGCCGTGACGATCCAGATCGCCCAGCGTGGCCGCAAGGCCGATCTCATGCGCACGGCCACGCTCAACGCCCAGCAGGCGCTGATGCTCCACAAGACCCGCCGCACCAGCGACTACGTCGCCCGCAGCCAGGCGCTCACCGATCTGCAGGAGGCCCTCGACCTCGTCGAGGCGCCGCTGCGCATCGAGTGCTTCGACGTGTCGCACCTGAGCGGCACGAATGTCGTGGCATCGATGGTCGTCTTCGAAGACGGCCTGCCCCGCAAGGACCAGTACCGCTCATTCGGCGTCGCCGAGACCACCGACGACACCGACTCGCTCTACCAGGTGCTCACGCGCCGGCTCGCATACCTCGATCGTCCGGAGGAGAACGAGCCGGTCCCCACGCCCGACCCGACTGCGGACGGCGAGGTCGTGACCGAGCGGCGCCGCCCGCGCTTCGCGTACCGGCCGCAGCTGCTGGTGGTCGACGGCGGCCAGCCGCAGGTCGAGGCCGCGGCGCGGGCGCTCCGCGATGCCGGCCACGAGGAGATCGCGCTGTGCGGCATCGCCAAGCGGCTGGAGGAGGTGTGGCTGCCGGGGGAGGAGTACCCCGTCATCCTGCCGCGCACGTCGGAGGCGCTGTACCTGCTGCAGCGGCTGCGCGACGAGGCTCACCGCTTCGCGATCACCCATCAGCGCAAGCGCCGCCGCCGCGACATCCAGAGCGTGCTCGCGGAGGTGCCGGGCCTCGGCGAGGCGCGCATCAAGGCGCTGCTGCGCCACTTCGGGTCGGTGTCCGCGCTGAAGAAGGCGACACCGGAGGAGATCGCCGAGCTTCCGGGCGTCGGCCCCAAGCTCGCGTCGGCCATCCACACCCACCTCGCCCAGCCGGCCGCCCTTTCCGACGCGTCATAGGGCACGTCGCGCCGACGAGCGGTCGTCCGGTATGACTAGGCTTGTCGGGACGGGGGTGGTCATGGGCGAGGCGACGCGTCAGGACGTCGGAGAAGTGCTGATCGTCACGGGGATGTCGGGCGCCGGACGCTCCACCGCGGCGAACGCGCTGGAGGATCTCGACTGGTACGTCGTCGACAACCTCCCCCCGCAGATGCTCAAGCCGCTGCTCGACCTCACCGAGCTCGCCGGGGGAGTGCTGCCCCGGGTCGCCGTGGTGGTCGACGTGCGCGGCCGGGACCTCTTCTCGGACCTCCCCGACGCGATGCGCGCGCTCCGCGAGCGCCGCCAGATCCGCGTGCTGTTCCTGGATGCCTCGAACGAGGTGCTCGTTCGGCGCTTCGAGGCCGTGCGGCGCCCGCATCCGCTGCAGGGCGACGGCACGATCCTCGACGGCATCCGTCGCGAGCGCGTGCGCCTCGCGGCCGTCCGGGAGAGCGCCGACGTCATCATCGACACGTCGTCGTACAACATCCATCAGCTGGCCACCAAGGTCGCCGACCTCTTCAGCGAGGAGGGCGCGGCCCGGCACACGGTGACGCTCCAGAGCTTCGGCTTCAAGTACGGGCTGCCGCCGGACGCCGACATCGTGGCCGACATGCGGTTCCTCCCGAACCCGTTCTGGGACGAGCGGCTCCGCCCGTTCACGGGGGAGGACGAGGAGGTCCGCGAGTACGTCCTCGGCCAGGAGGGCGCTGAAGAGTTCCTCGACGCGTACAGCGCCGCGCTGCGTCCGGTGCTCGAGGGGTACCAGCGCGAGAACAAGAGCCATTCGGTCGTCGCGATCGGCTGCACCGGCGGGAAGCACCGCTCGGTGGTGATGGTGCGCGAGCTCGCGCAGCGCCTCGCGAGTGTGCCCGGCGTCGCCGTCCGCGTGACGCACCGCGATCTCGGACGCGAGTGACGAGCCCGCCCGGCCGGAGCGGCCGGGTAGGCTTGACGGTCGTCCCGCAAGACCCATGAAGGAGACCCGTGTCGCTGACCGCTGACGTGAAGGCCGAGCTGATCACCGTGCGAGACCCGCGCCCTACGGCACGGGTGGCCGAGCTCACGTCGCTGCTGCGATTCTCGGGAGGCCTGCACTCGATCGCCAACCGCGTCGCGGTCGAGGCCGAGCTGGACTCCGACATCCTCGCCCGCCGCACCGCGCGCGACCTCATGGAGCTCTACGGCGTGCGCCCCGAGCTCGTCCACGTGCAGGGCTCCGGCGCGCGCACGGGCAGCCACTACGCCGTCCGCGTGATCGAGGGCGGCGAGACGCTCGCCCGTCAGACCGGCCTCCTCGACCAGCGCCGCCGCCCCGTCCGCGGCCTCCCCAACAAGCTCACCACCGGGTCGCGCGGCGACCTCGCCGCCATCTGGCGCGGCGCGTTCCTCGCCGCCGGCACGCTCAGCGACCCGGGCCGCTCGGCCGCGCTGGAGATCACCTGCCCTTCGTCCGAGGCCGCGATGGCGCTCGTCGGCGCCGCCCACCGGCTCGGCATCGCCGGCAAGGCTCGCGAGGTGCGCGGCATCCCGCGCGTCGTCGTGCGCGAGGGCGAGGCGATCCGCGCCGCCCTGGCCGCCATGGGGGCTGTGCGCGCCGCCGCGGAGTGGGACCAGATGCGCCAGCGCCGCGAGGTGCGCGCGGGCGTCAACCGGCTCGTGAACTTCGACGACGCCAACCTGCGCCGCTCGGCGCAGGCCGCCGTCGCCGCCTGCGCGCGGGTCGAGCGCGCGCTGGAGATCCTCGGTGACGAGGTGCCCGACCACCTCCGTCAGGCGGGCGACCTGCGTCTCGCACACCGCGACGCGAGCCTCGACGAGCTCGGCCACCACGCCGACCCGCCCCTCACGAAGGACGCCGTCGCCGGCCGTATCCGCCGTCTCCTGGCGATGGCCGACAAGAAGGCCGAGGCCGAGGGGCTTCCGGGCACCGAGGCGGCCGTCCCGGCGGGCATCGAGGACTGAGATCCGTCACGGATGCTGCGGCCCGCGGCATCCGCATTCCACACGTCACAGTCGGAAGCAACCCGGTCGCGCGAGCGTTGCCGCTCAGTAGGATGAATCCGTCACCCTCGCTGCGCCGGGGATTTCGGCGCGCGCCGACAGGAAGAAGAGAACATGGCGAAGTACACCTTGCCCGACCTCCCTTACGACTACGCCGCACTCGAGCCGCACATCAGCGGCAAGATCATGGAGCTGCACCACAGCAAGCACCACCAGGCGTACGTGACCGGCGCGAACACCGCGCTGGAGCAGCTGGCCGAGGCGCGCGAGTCCGGCAACCTCGCGAACGTGAACAAGCTCGAGAAGGACCTCGCGTTCCACCTCGGCGGTCACGTCAACCACTCGATCTTCTGGACCAACCTGTCGCCCGAGGGCGGCGGCGAGCCCGAGGGCGAGCTGCGCGCGGCCATCGACGAGTTCTTCGGCGGCTTCGACAAGTTCCAGGCGCACTTCACCGCCGCGGCCAACGGGATCCAGGGTTCCGGCTGGGCCGTCCTCAGCTGGGACCCGATCGGCGAGCAGCTCATCATCCAGCAGCTGTTCGACCAGCAGGGCAACACCGCGCAGGGCACGATCCCGATCTTCCAGCTCGACATGTGGGAGCACGCCTTCTACCTCGACTACCTCAACGTGAAGGCCGACTACGTCAAGGCCGTCTGGAACATCGCGAACTGGCAGAACGTCGCGCAGCGCCTCGACGCCGCCCGCCAGAAGACCTCCGGCCTGCTGGTACTGTCCTAGTTAGCGCGGCCGTCCCGGCGGGACAGCCCGCCGGGACGCCGTTGTCCTCGTTCGCATCGCAACAACCGCGCATTCGCGCACGACACATCTCAGGAGAAACTCCGTGACTGTCAAGATCGGCATCAACGGCTTCGGCCGAATCGGACGCAACTACCTCCGCGCGGCTCTCGCGCAGGGCGCGGACCTCGACATCGTGGCGGTGAACGACCTCACCGACAACAAGACGCTGGCGCACCTGCTCAAGTACGACTCGATCCTCGGCCGCCTCGACCAGGAGGTCTCGTACACCGAGGACTCGATCACGGTCGGCGACAAGACCATCAAGGTCTTCGAAGAGCGCGACCCGGCCAACCTCCCCTGGGGCGAGCTCGGCGTCGACATCGTCATCGAGTCGACCGGTCGCTTCACCAAGGCCGTCGACGCCGCGAAGCACATCGCGGGCGGCGCCAAGAAGGTCCTGATCTCCGCCCCCGCCAGCGGCGAGGACGGCACGTTCGTCATCGGTGCGAACGAGGAGACCTACGACCCCGAGACCCAGCACATCATCTCGAACGCCTCGTGCACGACGAACTGCCTCGCGCCGCTCGCCAAGGTGCTCAACGACGAGTTCGGCATCGTCAAGGGCCTCATGACCACGGTCCACGCCTACACGGCCGACCAGAACCTCCAGGACGGCCCGCACAGCGACCTGCGTCGCGCCCGCGCCGCCGCGCTGAACATCGTCCCGACCTCGACCGGTGCCGCCAAGGCCATCGGCCTGGTGCTGCCGGAGCTCAAGGGCAAGCTCGACGGCTTCGCGCTGCGCGTCCCGGTCCCCACCGGCTCGGCGACCGACCTCACGGTCGAGCTCGAGCGCGAGGTCACCGTCGACGAGATCAAGGCCGCCTACAAGGCTGCCGCCGAGGGTCCCCTCAAGGGCATCCTCAAGTACACCGAGGACGAGATCGTCTCGAGCGACATCGTCACCGACGACCACTCCTGCATCTTCGACGCCGGCCTGACCCGCGTCATCGGCAACCAGGTCAAGGTCGTCGGCTGGTACGACAACGAGTGGGGCTACTCGAACCGCCTCGTCGACCTCACCGAGATCGTCGCCTCGAAGCTCTGATCCCGATGGCTCTGCGCACCCTCAGCACGCTGGGTTCGCTGGCCGGCAAGCGTGTCATCGTCCGTGCTGACCTCAACGTCCCCCTCAAGGACGCGGTCATCACGGACGATGGCCGTGTACGGGCCACGCTCCCCACGCTCAACGCCCTGATCAACCAGGGCGCCCGCGTCATCGTCTGCTCGCACCTCGGCCGCCCCGACGGCGCTCCCGACCCGAAGTACAGCCTCGAGCCGGTCGCCCAGCGCCTCTCGGAGCTGCTCGGAAAGCCTGTCGCGTTCGCGCGCGACACGGTGGGGGAGTCGGCCCGCGAAGCGGTCGCCGCCCTCGAGGACGGCGACGTCGCGATCATCGAGAACCTCCGCTTCAACCCGGGCGAGACCGCCAAGGACGACGCGACCCGTCGCGCGTTCGCGGAGGAGCTCGCCACGCTCGGCGACGTCCTCGTCTCCGACGGCTTCGGCGTCGTGCACCGCAAGCAGGCGTCGGTCTACGACCTCGCCGAGCTCCTGCCGTCGGCGGCCGGCTTCCTCATCGAGAAGGAGGTCGACGTCCTCGACCGCCTGACCGAGAACCCCGAGCGGCCGTACACCGTCGTGCTCGGCGGCTCGAAGGTCAGCGACAAGCTGGGCGTCATCGACCACCTGCTGCCGCGCGTCGACCGTCTGCTCATCGGTGGCGGCATGCTGTTCACCTTCCTCGCGGCGCAGGGCCACAAGGTCGGTTCGAGCCTTCTCGAGGCCGACCAGCTCGACACCGTGCGCGAGTACATGCGGCGCGCCGAGGACTCGGGCGTCGAGCTCGTGCTCCCGACCGACGTCGTCGTGGCCTCGAAGTTCGGCGCCGACGCGGAACACGTCGTGACGCCCGCCGACGGCATCGAAGACACGGCGTTCGGGGCAGCGGGCCTCGGACTCGACATCGGTCCCGACACCGCCGAGCGCTTCGCGGCGCTCGTGCGCGACTCGAAGACGGTGTTCTGGAACGGCCCGATGGGCGTGTTCGAGCTCGCGCCGTTCGCGGCGGGCACCAAGGCGGTGGCGCAGGCGCTCACCGAGGTCGACGGCCTGTCGGTCGTCGGCGGCGGCGACTCCGCCGCGGCGGTCCGTCAGCTCGGATTCGCCGACGACGCCTTCGGTCACATCTCGACCGGCGGCGGCGCCAGCCTCGAGTTCCTCGAGGGCAAGAAGCTCCCCGGACTGGAGGTCCTCGGATGGCAGTAGCAGGCCGCACCCCGCTCATCGCGGGCAACTGGAAGATGAACCTCGACCACCTGCAGGCGGTCGCGTTCGTGCAGAAGCTGCACTGGACCCTGAAAGACGCCAAGCACGAGGACGGATCGGTCGAGGTCGCGGTGTTCCCGCCCTTCACCGACCTGCGCACCGTGCAGACGCTGCTCGACGCCGACAAGATCCCGTTCGCCCTCGGCGCGCAGGACCTGTCGGCGCACGACTCGGGCGCGTACACCGGCGAGATCTCGGGCGCGTTCCTGGCCAAGCTCGACGCGAAGTACGTCATCATCGGCCACTCCGAGCGCCGGCAGTACCACGACGAGACGGACGAGGTCGTGGGGTCGAAGGTCAAGGCCGCGCTCAAGCACGGCCTCGTGCCCGTGATCTGCGTGGGCGAGACCAGCGAGGACCTGGAGACCTTCGGGGCGAGTGCCGTGCCGGTCAGCCAGCTGTCGGTCGCACTCGAAGGACTGAAGGCCGACGCCGACATCGTCGTCGCCTACGAGCCCGTCTGGGCGATCGGCTCGGGCCAGGCCGCGACGCCGGAGCAGGCGCAGGACGTGTGCGCCAAGCTCCGCGAGGTCATCGGCGAGAAGCTCGGCGCGGACGCGGCATCGCGCACGCGCGTGCTCTACGGCGGGTCGGTGAAGTCCGCGAACATCGCGAGCTTCATGCGCGAACCCGACGTGGACGGCGCCCTCGTGGGCGGTGCGAGCCTCGTCGTCGACGAGTTCGCCGCGATCATCCGCTACCAGAAGCACGTCGGGGTCTGACCCCGCGACCGGCGGGCGGTGAGGATTCCTCACCGCCCGCCGGCCTACACGTATACTTGACCCTTGTGCGATCGGCGAACGATCGCAGCGAAAGGCTTCAACGACTGTGCAGATCCTCGAGTTCGTCCTGCAGGTGCTTCTCGGCATCACGAGTCTCCTGCTGACCCTCCTCATCCTGCTCCACAAGGGGCGCGGCGGCGGCCTGTCCGACATGTTCGGCGGCGGCATGACGTCGGCGCTCGGCTCCTCGGGCCTCGCCGAGCGCAATCTCAACCGGTTCACGGTGGTCCTCGCCCTGGTGTGGTTCGCCTCGATCGTCGCGCTCGGCCTGATCACGAAGTTCCAGGCGCTCTGATGGCGACCGGAGGCAACGCGATCCGCGGCACCCGCGTCGGTGCCGGACCCATGGGCGAGCAGGACCACGGATTCCACGCCGAGCGCGTGGCCGTCTCCTACTGGGACGCCCTCGGCAACGAGACGGTGCGCTACTTCGCGGCGGGCATCCCCGAGGAGGAGATCCCCGACACGATCGACTCGCCGCACTCCGGCCTGCCGGCCGGTCGCGACAAGGAGAACCCTCCGGCCGTCGCGAAGACCGAGCCGTACAAGACGCACCTCGCGTACGTGAAGGAGCGCCGCACCGAGGAAGAGGCCGAGACTCTCCTCGACGACGCGCTGAAGCAGCTGCGCGAGCGCCGCGGCCAGGACTGAGTCGCAGACAGACATACGAGAAGAGCGGATGCCGAGGCATCCGCTCTTCTCGTGTGTCCGGGGTCAGTACTCCCGGTCGATCAGGTCCGGCGGCACTTGCGCGGCGGCGGCCTGGTCGACGAAGAACGTCGTGCGCTTGCGGCCCTTCGCGCCGGCGGCCGGCACGCTGGCGTAGCTGGCGCCCGCGAGGGCGAGGCCGAGGGCGGCCGCCTTGTCGGCGCCCGCCAGCACCAGCCACACCCGCTTCGAGCTGTTGATCACCGGGCGCGTCATGGTGATGCGCTCGGGCGGCGGCTTGGGGGAGTCGCGGACCGCGACCACGGCGCGATCCGTGATCTGGATCTCGGAGCGGTCCGGGAAGAGCGAGGCGATGTGCCCGTCGGGCCCGACGCCGAGGAAGCACACGTCGAACGACGGCCACGCGCCCTCGGCACCCGGGAAGCGCGCGAGCTCCTCGGCGTACGCCGCAGCGGCGGCGTCGAGGTCGGCGCCGTCGTCGCTCCCGAGGGTCGCGTGGATGTTGTCCTCGGGGACCTCGAGAGCGTCGAGGAACGCCTCACGGGCCTGGCGATCGTTGCGGTCGGCGTGGCCGAGCGGAACGAAGCGCTCGTCGCTCCACCAGAAGTGCACCCGCGACCAGTCGATGCGCGCCGCGCGCGGATTGCGTGCGGCGGCGGCGAGCACGGCCGCACCCATCGACCCGCCCGTGAGCGAGATGTGCGCGAGCTTGCCCTCGTCGATCCGCTTGATGACCCGGCTCAGGAAGCGGGGCGCGACCGACTCGGCCAGTGCGGCGGGATCGGAGCTGATGATGACGCGTTTCTCTGCCCAGCCCTCAGGCATCCGTCTGCGTCCCGTTCGTCACCCGAGCACTGCTCATCAGGCTTGCGTCTCCTTCGTCGCCGGGGGGTCGAGCAGCTCCCAACCCTCGGTGATGACTCGACCATACAGGACGTCCGGGTCGAGCCGACGAAGCTCCTCCGCGAGGCATTCGCGGAGCGTCCGGCGGGGGAACGCGAGGTCGTGCGTCGGCTGACCCGGCTGCGTGAGGATGGCCACACCGGGCGTCGGGCGCTCGAGGAGCACCTCGCCGCTGGGGCGCACGAGCGCGACCGACTTGATTCCGTGCGGCCACTCGTCGGCGTCGAGGTACGCCCAGTCGACCGGCACGTCGAGGGTGAGCCGCAGCCACGCCGCCAGGAGCGCGGTGGAGGGCGAATCGGACGCCCCGCGCACGCGCACGCCCACGACGGGCTCGTACGGCGGCTGGTCGAGGATCGCCGCCAGCTGCTCGCGCCAGCGCGTCAGGCGCGTCCACGCGAGGTCGGTGTCGCCCGGCGCGTACTGCTCGCCCAGGTCGGCGACCCAGGCCGACGGGTCGGACTTGGTCGCGGCATCCGTGATCCGGCGCTGCGCGATGCGGCCGATCGACGTCTTCGAGATGTGGTCGGGGGTCCGGTTGGGCCACCACACCACGACGGGGGCGTCCGGGAGCAGGAGACCGGTGACGAGGCTCTCGAGGTTCGAGCGGCCGGCGTCCCCGAACGCGCGGAGCGTGACGACCTCGCTCGCGCCGGCGTCGCCGCCGACCCGGATCTGCGCGTCGAGGCGGGACTCGCCGTCGGCGGAGTCCGGGATCATGAGCACGATGACGCGCATCGGGTGCTCGCGCGAGGCGTCGTTCGCGGCCTCGATGACCTCTTCGACGGCGCCTTCGCGCGTCAGGATGACGAGCGTCAGCACACGGCCGAGCGCGACCGCCCCGCCCTCCTCGCGCACGTTGACCAGTGCGCGGGAGATCTTGCTGACGGTGGTGTCGGGAAGGTCGACGATCACGGGCGCCTCCAGGTGCGGCCATCGCGGGAGAGCATCTCGTCCGCGGAATCCGGGCCCCACGACCCGGGCGAGTACTGTTCGAGCGGTCCGCCCTGGGCGTCCCAGAACTTCTCGATCGGGTCGAGGATCTTCCACGACAGCTCGACCTCTTCGTGCCGCGGGAACAGCGGCGGGTCGCCGAGCAGCACGTCGAGGATCAGGCGCTCATAGGCCTCGGGGCTGGCCTCGGTGAACGCGTGGCCGTAGCCGAAGTCCATCGTGACGTCGCGCACCTGGGCGCCGGCGCCGGGCACCTTCGAGCCGAAGCGGATCGTGACGCCCTCGTCGGGCTGCACGCGGATCACGAGGGCGTTCTGGCCCTGACCCGAGGTCTGGCTGCGCGAGAACAGCAGCTCGGGCGCGCGCTTGAACACCACGGCGATCTCGGTCACGCGGCGGCCGAGGCGCTTGCCGGTGCGCAGGTAGAACGGCACGCCGGCCCAGCGGCGCGTGTTCACCTCGAGCGTGACGGCGGCGTACGTCTCGGTCGTGGACTGCGGGTTCATGCCGTCTTCCTCGAGGAAGCCGAGCACCTTCTCGCCGCCCTGCCATCCGCCCGCGTACTGACCACGGGCGGTCGAGCGCGCGAGGTCGGCCGGGAGCGTGACGGCCGCGAGGACCTTCTCCTTCTCGGCGCGGAGGTCCTTCGCGTCGAACGAGATGGGCTCCTCCATCGCGGTGAGCGCCATCAGCTGCAGCAGGTGGTTCTGGATGACGTCGCGTGCGGCGCCGACACCGTCGTAATACCCGGCACGGCCGCCGACCCCGATGTCCTCCGCCATCGTGATCTGCACGTGGTCGACGTAGTTGCGGTTCCAGATCGGCTCGTACAGCTCGTTCGCGAAGCGCAGGGCCAGGATGTTCTGGACCGTCTCCTTGCCGAGGTAGTGGTCGATGCGGAAGATCGAGTCCGTCGGGAATGCCGAGCGCAGCACGTCGTTGAGAGCGCGCGCCGACTCCTGGTCGTGGCCGAAAGGCTTCTCGATGACCACGCGGCGCCAGCGGTCGGGCTGGTCGGCGGTGTCGTCGACGAGGCCCGACGCCTTCAGCTGCTCCGCCACGAGCGGGAACGCCTTCGGCGGGATCGACAGGTAGTACGCGTGGTTGCCCATCGTGCCGCGCTCGGTGTCGAGCTTGTCGACAGTGTCCTTCAGACGGCGGAAGGCATCAGGGTCGTCGAACTCGCCCGAGACGAAGCGGATGCCCTGGAGCAGCTGCTGCCACGTCTCGTCGCGGAATTCGGTGCGCGCGTGCTGGCGCACGGCGTCGTAGACGACCTTGGCGAAGTCCTGGTCCTCCCAGTCGCGCCGCGCGAAGCCGACGAGCGCGAAGCCGGGAGGCAGCAGCCCGCGGTTGGCGAGGTCGTAGACGGCGGGCATGAGCTTCTTGCGGGAGAGGTCTCCCGTGACGCCGAAGATGACGAGCGCGCTCGGGCCGGCGATGCGGTTGAGGCGACGGTCTTCGGGGTCGCGCAGCGGGTTGTGCCCGCGCGAGATCTCGACGGTCATGTGGGGATCGAACTCCTACTGTGCCGCTTCGAAGAGCGAGAGCACTTCGATCTGGGGGTCGGTGAGGGTCAGGGTCACGACGGGACGGCCGTGGCCTTCGGCGAGCACGGCCGCGTCGCCCGCGGCCTGCGCCTGGATCAGCTGGCCGAAGGTGAACGGCCGGCCGGGGATCTCGAGGTCGACATCGGTCTGCTCGAGGATCTGCACGAACACGCCGTTCGCCGGGCCGCCCTTGTGGTACTGGCCCGTCGAGTGCAGGAACCGGGGTCCCCAGCCGAACGTGGTCGGGCGTCCCGAGTCCGCGGCGACGAGTTCGCGCAAGCCCGAGAGCTGGCCGAGCTCGAGGCGGTTGACGTACGCCTGGATGGCGACGTAGCCGTCCTCGGGAAGGCGCGCCCAGAGCGCGTCGAGCACACCGGCGACGGTTCCGGATGCTGCGAGCTCGGGGTCCGAGACGCGCACCTCGACACCCTCCACGGCGAACGCCGGGGCGGTGGGCTCGGGACGCGCGTCGAGAAGCCCACGGGCCGCGACCTTGGCGGACTCGACGTCGGGCTGATCGAACGGGTTGATGCCCAGCATCCGTCCCGCGATCGCCGTCGCGTACTCCCACACCACGAACTGCGCGCCGAGGGAGCCGCTCACGAGGATCTCGCCCTCGTGGTGCTCGAACAGGTGGAACTTCTTGGCCTCGTCGACGAAGCGCACGATCTGCAGATCGGCGGGCTTCGCGTCGACCTCGGGGGAGACCGGCAGCAGGACGACCGGCAGGATCCCGGTGCCCTCCTTGCCCGTCGACTCGGCGACGAGCTGCTCGATCCAGTCCGGGAGCCCCACGATGTGGGTGCCGTCCGTGATGAGGCCGAGCTTGTCCTTGCGGGGCTCGCCACCGGCGATCGCCGCGGCGAGCACGAGCGCCGGGTTGTCGGGGCTGTCGATCGAGACCTCGAGCAGCGACGCCTCGGCCTCGTCGAGGAGTTCCGAGATGTCAGCCCCGGCGAGACCGGCCGGCACCAGGCCGAACGCGGTCAGCGCGGAGTAGCGGCCTCCGACGTTCGGGTCGGCGTTGAACACCGTGTAGCCGTCGGCACGGGCCTCCGCGTCCAGCGGCGAGCCCGGGTCGGTCACGACGATGATCCGCTCGGCCGGGTCGATGCCGAGGTCGCGGAACGCGGCCTCGAACGCGCGCTTGGCGGAGTCCGTCTCGACGGTGGATCCCGACTTCGACGACACCACCAGCGCGGTGCGCGTGAGGTCGCCGGCCTCGGCGTCGCCGTCGATCGCGGCGAGCACCTGGCCCGGCGCGGTCGAGTCGAGGATCACCAGCGGCGCCCCCGAGGTCTGCATGATGACCTCGGGCGCGAGCGACGAGCCGCCCATGCCCGCGAGCACGATGCGGGTCACGTTGCGCGCGTGCAGGCGCTCGCGCAGCGCCAGGATCTCGGGGACGAGCGGACGCGAGACGCTGACGGCCTCGGTCCACCCGAGTCGACGGGAAGCCTCGTCCTCCGCCTCGGGACCCCACAGCGACGAGTCGCCGCCGGTGATCCCCGACGCCACGAGGCTCGCGACGAGCCCGGGGAGCGTCGCCTCGACGACCGACTTGACGTGCCCCGACAGGTGGATGTCGAAGCTCATCGGGTGGCCTGGAGTGCGTCCTCGAGGGCCGTCCTCACGGTGCCCTGCAGGTCGTGCCAGGAGGCGATGAACTTGCTGACGCCCTCGTCCTCGAGCACCTGCGTGACGTCGGCGAAGTCGACGCCGACGGCCGCGAGGTCGGCGAACACCTGGTGCGCGGCCTCGTAGGTGCCGGTCACGGCGTCGCCGGCGATCTGGCCGTGGTCGAAGGTCGCCTCCAGCGTCTTCTCCGGCATGGTGTTGACGGTGCCGGGGGCGACGAGCTCGGTGACGTACAGCGTGTCGGGGAGGTTCGGGTCCTTGACGCCGGTCGACGCCCACAGCGGACGCTGGGCGTGGGCGCCGGCATCCGTCAGCGCCTTCGCGCGGTCGGTGGCGAACGCCTTCTCGTACAGCTCGTACGCGAGGCGCGCGTTCGCGACACCCGCGAGCGACTTGAGGCCTGCGGCCTCGTCGGTGCCGATCGCGGCGAGGCGCTTGTCGACCTCGGTGTCCACGCGCGAGACGAAGAACGACGCGACGGAGTGGATCTGCGAGATGTCGTGGCCGTTGGCCTGCGCCTGCTCGAGGCCGGCGAGGAAGGCCTCGATGACCTCGGCGTAGCGCTCGAGGCTGAAGATCAGCGTCACGTTGACCGAGATGCCCTCGGCGAGCACCGCGGTGATGGCGGGCAGGCCTGCCTTCGTCGCGGGGATCTTGATGTGCACGTTGGGCCGGTCGACCTTCGCCCACAGCTCCTTGGCCTGCGCGATCGTCGCGTCGGTGTCGTGGGCGAGATCGGGGGAGACCTCGATCGACACGCGGCCGTCCACGCCGTTCGTGGCGTCGTAGACGGGACGGAAGATGTCGGCCGCGTCGCGCACGTCGTCGGTCGTCGCCGCGAAGATCGCGTCGTCGACCGACGCGCCCGCCTTGGCGAGCTCGCCGATCTGGTCGGCGTAGGAGTGTCCGCCGCCGCCGATCGCGCCCTGGAAGATCGTGGGGTTCGTCGTGACGCCCGACACGTTGCGCGTCGAGATGAGTTCGGTCAGGTTGCCCGACGTGATGCGCTCGCGCGACAGGTCGTCGAGCCAGATGCTCACGCCTTCGGCGACCAGCTTCTCAGTGGGGGTGCTCATTCTGCCTTCTCCTCGTGCTTACTTCGCCGTTGCGAGTTCGAGTGCTGCCGTGGCCGCGAGGGACTCGCGGGCGGCCTCGACGACGTGCTCGGCGGTGATGCCGAACTTCTGGAACAGGGTCTTGTAGTCGGCCGACGCACCGAAGTGGTCGATCGCGACGGAGCGGCCGGCGTCGCCGACGATGCCGCGCCAGGTGAGCGCGGAGCCGGCCTCGACCGACACGCGCGCCTTGACGGCGGCGGGGAGGACCTTCTCGCGGTACGCGGCGTCCTGCTCGTCGAACCACTCGAGCGACGGCGCCGACACCACGCGGGCGTTGATGCCCTCGGCGGCGAGGGTCTCGCGGGCGGCGACCGCCAGCTGCACCTCGGAGCCGGTCGCGATGAGGATCACGTCGGGGGTGCCGTTCGGCGCCTCGGCGAGGATGTACGCGCCCTTGGCGACGCCGTCGGTCGACGCGAACACGTCACCCGATGCCTCGCCGGTGCCGCGCGCGAACACCGGGATGTTCTGGCGGGTCAGCGCGATGCCCGACGGGCCGCCCTGACGGCGCACGATCTCCAGCCACGCGGCCGAGGTCTCGTTCGCGTCGGCGGGGCGCACCACCGTGAAGTTCGGGATTGCGCGCAGCGTCGCGAGCTGCTCGACCGGCTGGTGGGTCGGGCCGTCCTCGCCGAGCGCGACGGAGTCGTGCGTCCAGACGAAGATCGACGGGATGTTCATCAGCGCGGCCAGACGCACCGACGGGCGCATGTAGTCGCTGAAGATGAGGAACGTGCCGCCGAACGGACGGGTCGGACCGTGAAGCTTGATGCCGTTGACGATCGCGCCCATGGCGTGCTCGCGGATGCCGAAGTGCAGCACGCGGCCGTACGGGTCGCCCGACCACTCGTGGGTCGACCACTCGGCCGGGATGAACGACTTCGCGTCCTTGATGGTGGTCAGGTTCGACTCGGCGAGGTCGGCCGAGCCGCCCCACAGCTCGGGCAGCACCGCGGCCAGCGCGTTGATGACCGTGCCCGACGCGGCACGCGTCGAGACATCCTTGCCGGCTTCGAACGACGGCAGGGCGGACGCCACGTCCTCGGGCAGATCGCCGGCCTCGAGGCGGTCGAACAGCGCCTTGCGCTCCGGGTTCGCCGCGGCCCACGCGTCGAACGAGGTCTGCCACACCGCGCGCTCCTCGGCGGCACGGTCGGCGAGCGCCCGCGTGTGGGCGATCACGTCGTCGGCGACGACGAAGGACTGCTCGGGGTCGAAGCCGAGGACCTTCTTCGTCGCGGCGAGCTCGTCGCCGCCGAGCGCGGAGCCGTGGATCTTGCCGGTGTTCTGCTTGCCGGGCGACGGCCAGCCGATGATGGTGCGCAGCACGATGAGCGACGGCTTGGAAGTCTCGCCCTTCGCCGCCTCGATCGCCGAGTGCAGCTCTGCGACGTCCTCGACGTACTGCCCGGTCTTCTTCCAGTCCACGACCTGCACGTGCCAGCCGTACGACTCGTAGCGCTTGGCGACGTCCTCGGTGAACGCCACGTTGGTGTCGTCCTCGATGGAGATCTGGTTCGAGTCGTAGATCGCGATCAGGTTGCCGAGCTCCTGGTGACCCGCGAGCGAGGACGCTTCGGAGGTGACGCCCTCCTGCAGGTCGCCGTCACCGGCGATCACGTAGATGTGGTGGTCGAACGGCGACTCACCCGCGGCGGCCTCCGGATCGAACAGGCCGCGCTCGTAGCGGGCCGCGTACGCGAAGCCCACCGCCGAGGCGAGGCCCTGGCCCAGCGGGCCGGTCGTGATCTCGACGCCCTTGGTGTGGCCGTACTCGGGGTGACCCGGGGTCAGCGAGCCCCACGTGCGCAGCGCCTTCAGGTCGTCGAGCTCGAGCCCGAATCCGCCCAGGTACAGCTGCACGTACTGGGTCAGCGACGAGTGGCCGGCCGACAGGATGAACCGGTCGCGTCCGACCCAATGGGTGTCCGTGGGATCGTGGCGCAGCACGCGCTGGTAGAGCAGGTACGCGGCCGGCGCCAGGCTCATCGCCGTGCCGGGGTGGCCGTTGCCGACCTTCTCCACCGCGTCCGCTGCCAGGACGCGGGCGGTGTCCACCGCGCGCCGATCGATCTCATCCCAAGCCAGTTCCGACACCGGGCCGCCTTTCGTTGGAGGTGCGCCCAAGAATGTGGCCGGCTCGCGGCCCTTGTCCGGATGGAGAAGGGGGAATCGGCGACGGGCGCGCGTGTTTCTCAGCATAGCGAAGGGGCATACCGCCTAGGCCATGCAAGCCGTCTATGTGACAGAGTCTTGCGAAGCCCGGGTCGCCGTCGGTGACATCCCGGTGTCGTGGGAGTCACGTTCTGCTCACGCCCGCCGTTCGGCCGATGTGATCAGCCGGGCACCGCTGCACGCGCCCCGTGGGCCGGGCGCGACACGCCGATGCCCTAGACTTGGGGGGATTCTGCAGGCGGCGATTGCGGGGGCCATGGACAGCACGAGAACGGCCGTGACCGTGGCATCCGTCGACGGATCCAGCCGACCTCCGCAGACCTTCGGCCGCACCGTCCGCGCGTACATCGCGCTGATGAAGCCGCGCGTGCTCGAACTGCTGCTGGTGACGACCGTGCCGGTCATGATCCTCGCGCAGGGCGGCTTCCCGGATGTGTGGCTGGTCGTCGCGACCGTCATCGGCGGCACCGCGAGCGCCGGGTCGGCCGCCGCGTTCAACATGTACCTCGACCGCGACATCGACGCGCACATGCAGCGCACGGTGAACCGTCCGCTCGTCACCGGCGAGGTCTCGCCGCGCGGCGCACTGATCTTCGCGTGGTCGCTCGCGGCGTTCTCGACCGTGTGGCTGTGGCTCACCACGAACTGGCTGGCCGCGACCCTGTCGGCCGCCGCCATCTTCTTCTACGTCGTGATCTACACGATGATCCTCAAGCGCCGCACCGAGCAGAACATCGTGTGGGGCGGCATCGCGGGTTGCTTCCCGGTGCTGATCGGCTGGACCGCGGTGACGGGGTCGCTCGCGTGGCCGCCGGTCATCCTGTTCACCCTCGTCTTCCTGTGGACCCCGCCGCACTACTGGCCGTTGTCGATGAAGTACAAGGACCAGTACGAAGGGGTCGACGTGCCAATGCTCGGCGCGACGCGCGCGGGCTCGCAGGTGGGCCTGCAGGTCATCCTGTACGCGTGGGCCACTGTCGTGTGCTCCCTGCTGCTGATCCCCGTCGCCGACATGGGTCTCGTGTACACGGTGTCGTCGCTCGTCTTCGGCGGCTGGTTCATCTACGAGTCGCACGTGCTCTACAACCGCGCCGTGCGGGGCACCGAGCCGCGCCCGATGCGCGTCTTCCACGCCTCGATCACGTACCTCACGCTGCTCTTCGTCGCGATCGCCGTCGACCCGCTGCTCCCGTTCTGATCTGACACAGACGCGAAGAGGCCGCCCCGAACGGGGCGGCCTCTTGCGTTGTGCGGGGTGGATCAGCGTGCGGCGACGGATGCCTCGGCCTCGGCGTCGACCGGCTCAGCGGCCTCGGCGGGGGCGGCGTCGGTCTTCGCCTCGGCGGCCTGGGGCTCCTCGGCGGCGGTCTCGGCCTCAGAGTTCCAGTCGATGGGCTCGACGACCTCGACGGGGGCGTGCGGGCGGAGCGTCGAGACGGCGGCGACGCCGAGCGCGAGCAGGACGCCGATGACGCCGGCGCCGATGAGGATCGAGCCGAGCTGGGCGATCGACTGGCCGACATACACGTCGACGCCGGTCGCGCTGCCGTCGGTCAGGGTCGTCGTCATCGAGCCGAGCTTGTCGGTGGTGATGTACCAGCCGCCGGCGATCGTCGCCACGGAGACGACGACGAGGCCCCAGAACGGGATGCTGCGGGTGAGACGGGGACGGGTGGGCATGTGTCGATCACTCCTCGGGATGCGCGACCCGGGTGGTCGCGGCATCCCACAATCGCAAAGGAGTCCGTGCGACGCCAATCGGGTTGCTATGGATCAGCTGTGGACGGGCTCGGTCGCGGGCGCCTTCAGGTGCAGCACGACGGTCGTCATCGCGGCGGCGGCCAGGGCGGCGAGGACCATGTGGACGCCGACCGCGAGCTCGGGCAGTCCGTTGCGGGCCTGGTACAGCCCGACGGCGATCTGCACGAGTTCGACGCCGAGCAGGACCACGGTCCAGCGCAGCAGCGCCGGAGCGTCCGCGCGCGCCCGCCAGCCGGCGAACACGAGCGCGACGGTCAGGGCGAACAGCGCGTAGCCCGGCCACGCGTGGACGTGCTCCAGCAGTTCGGCGTTGAAGCCGTTGCGGCCTGCGTCGGCATCGCCGGAGTGGGGACCGGCGCCGGTGGTCAGCACGCCGAACGCGATGGTGAGCGCCATCGCGAGCGTCGTGACATGCGCCAGCATCGCGTGCCAGCGCGGAACGACGAGCGTGCGCGGCCCGGCGGGCTGCGACATCCGCACCAGGAACGCCGCGGTGACGCAGACCAGCGCGAGGGACGAGACGTAGTGGAAGCCGACGATGAACGGGTTGAGGCCCGTGAGCACGGTGATGCCGCCGACGATCGCCTGCGCGGCGACGCCGCCGAGCACGACGACGGCGAGCACATAGAGGTCGCGGCGCTCGTGACGCAGCTTCAGGACCAGCACGAGCACGATGGCGGCGATGATGCCGACCAGGCCCGTCATGGTGCGGTTGCCGAACTCGATCAGGCCGTGGATGCCCATCTCGTGCGTGGGCACCAGGGATTCGGGCGTGCAGGTCGGCCACGTGGGGCAGCCGAGGCCCGAGCCGGTGAGGCGCACGGCGCCGCCCGTGCCGATGATCGTGACCTCGGCGATGAACGACAGCCACGCGAAGACGCGGATCCGCTTGTCGACGCGGTCGGGGAGCCACTGCCAGAAGCGCTGCCAGATTCCGGGGGCGGTGGTCGTGGACTGGGGCGCGGACATGCGGGGGGTGCCTCCTGGCAGAGGCTCCACGTGCTGCGCGTGACAGACGGGGCGCGTCCGCGGCGGGGTGGAACCTGTAGAATCGAGGGGTCGGTTGCGCACGCACTTCACAGCGCCGCGCACCACTGACAGTCTAGGCGCGATGGTCGGCGCCGCTTGAGAGGGCCCGAGAAGCGGCATCCCCCCTCCGGTATCTCCACCGGAGAACACGGATGCCGGGACGGATGACACCGCCAGGGCCCGGAGGAGAACGTGACGATGTCTGATGTGCTGATCGATCGCCCTGAGCTGGACGGCCTGGGCGTCTACGAGTTCGGGTGGCATGATGCCGACGCCGCGGGAGCCGTGGCGAAGCGAGGCATCGATGAGGCCGTGGTGCGGGGCATCTCGGCGCTCAAGAGCGAGCCCGAATGGATGCTCAAGACGCGGTTGAAGGGCTATCAGCTGTTCGGCCGCAAGCCGATGCCCACGTGGGGCGCGGATCTCAGCGAGATCGACTTCGACAACATCAAGTACTTCGTGCGGTCGACGGAGAAGCAGGCCGGCTCCTGGGAGGAGCTGCCCGAAGACATCCGCAACACGTACGAGAAGCTCGGCATCCCCGAGGCGGAGCGTCAGCGCCTCGTCGCGGGCGTGGCCGCCCAGTACGAGTCCGAGGTCGTGTACCACCAGATCCGCGAGGACCTGGAGCAGCAGGGCGTCATCTTCATGGACACCGACACGGCCCTGCGCGAGCACCCCGAGTTCTTCGAGGAGTACTTCGGCACGGTGATCCCCGCCGGCGACAACAAGTTCGCGGCGCTGAACACGGCCGTGTGGTCGGGCGGATCGTTCGTCTACGTGCCGCCGGGCGTGCACGTCGAGATCCCGCTGCAGGCGTACTTCCGGATCAACACCGAGAACATGGGCCAGTTCGAGCGGACGCTCATCATCGCCGACGAGGGCTCGTACGTGCACTACATCGAGGGCTGCACGGCCCCGATCTACAAGAGCGACTCGCTGCACTCGGCGGTCGTCGAGATCATCGTGAAGAAGAACGCCCGCGTTCGTTACACGACGATCCAGAACTGGTCGAACAACGTCTACAACCTCGTCACCAAGCGCGCCGTGGCGCACGAGGGCGCGACGATGGAGTGGATCGACGGCAACATCGGCTCGAAGGTCACGATGAAGTACCCGTCGATCTTCCTCATGGGCGAGCACGCGAAGGGCGAGACCCTCTCGGTCGCCTTCGCAGGCCCCGGCCAGCACCAGGACGCCGGCGCGAAGATGATCCACATGGCGCCCTACACGCAGTCGTCGATCGTCTCGAAGTCGATCGCCCGCGGCGGAGGCCGTGCCGGCTACCGCGGCGAGGTCCGCGTCGACGCCAACGCGCACCACTCGGCCAACACCGTGCGCTGCGATGCGCTCCTGGTCGACACGATCTCGCGCTCCGACACGTACCCGGCGATCGACATCCGGGTCGACGACGTGCAGCTCGGCCACGAGGCCACGGTCTCCAAGGTCAGCGAGGAGCAGCTCTTCTACCTGATGAGCCGCGGCATGCCCGAAGACGAGGCCATGGCCATGATCGTGCGCGGCTTCATCGAGCCGATCGCGCGCGAGCTGCCCATGGAGTACGCGCTCGAACTCAACAAGCTCATCGAGATGGGCATGGAAGGATCCGTCGGCTAGATGAGCCCCACCACCGAGGCCCCCACCGTTCCCGGCGCGAAGGGCCACACCGATGGCGCCGGTGCCTTCGTGCCCGTGCAGACCCGCTCCGAGCGACCCTGGTCGTTCGACCCGACCGCCTTCGAGGCGCCCACGGGCCGCGAGGTCAACTGGAAGCACACGCCCGTCCAGCGCCTGCAGCGCCTCTTCACGGATGCCGCCGGCGACGCCGGCGCCGTGTCCGTGGCCGTGACCGGCCCGCTCGCGGCCGCCGGTCTCGCGCTCGGCGCCGCGCCGCGCGGCGAGGTCTTCCAGCCTGAGGACCTGTCCGCGGCCGTCGCCTGGAGCCGCTCCGCCGAAGCCCTGTACGTGTCGGTCCCCGCCGAGGCCGAGCTCGACGAGCCGGTGGTCATCGAGGCCACGGGTGCGGGCGCCGAGCTCCTCGCCCACGGGCACATCGTGATCGAGGCATCCCGTCACAGCCGCGCCACCGTCGTGCTGCGCCACGCCGGGAGCGCCCAGTTCGCCCAGAACGTCGAGATCATCGTGCGCGAAGGCGCCCATCTCGAGCTGGTCACCGTGCAGCGCTGGGACGACGACGCCGTGCACGTGTCGTCGCACCAGGCCCGCGTCGAGCGCGACGCGACCCTCCGCCACGTCGTCGTCAGCTTCGGCGGCGGCATCGTGCGCGTGAACCCGAGCGTCGAGCTCGCGGGCACCGGGTCGCGCGCCGAGCTCTACGGCCTCAGCTACTCCGACTCGGGGCAGCACCTCGAGAGCCAGGTGTACCTGCACCACAAGGGCGCGGAGACGTCGGGCGACGTGCTGTACAAGAGCGCCCTGCAGGGCGCCGCAGCGCGCACGGTGTGGATCGGCGACGTCCTCATCGGGCCGGACGCCGTCGGCACCGACTCGTACGAGGCCAACCGCAACCTCGTCCTCACCGAAGGCGCGCGCGCCGAGTCGATCCCGAACCTCGAGATCGAGACGGGCGACATCCGCGGTGCCGGCCACGCCAGCGCGACCGGACGCTTCGACGACGAGCAGCTGTTCTACCTGCAGGCCCGCGGGATCACCGAGGACGAGGCGCGACGCCTCGTCGTGCTCGGATTCCTCGCCGAGATCGTGCAGAAGATCGGTGTCGAAGACCTCGAGGCGGAGCTGTTCGCCGCCATCGAGGAAGAACTCGCCAAGGAGGCCGGCCTGTGACCGCTCAGCGTGTGTGCGCCCTCAGCGACCTCGTCCAGGACGAAGCCACCCGGGTCGAGGTGGACGGCGTCGCGATCGCTGTCGTGCTCGACTCGAACGGCGAGGTCCACGCGATCGGCGACGTCTGCACCCACGGCGACATCTCGCTGTCGGAAGGATTCGTCGACGGCGAGTCGCTCGAATGCTGGGCCCACGGCTCGGCGTTCTCGCTGCGCACCGGCAAGCCCCTCAACCTCCCCGCGTACGAGCCGGTCCCGGTCTTCGCGGTCACCGTCGACGGCGATGACGTGCTCATCGACGCGACCGTCAAGCTCGAAGTGAACTGAAGAAGGTACTGAAGAATGTCTGTTCTCGAGATCCGCGACCTCCACGTGACGGTCGAGACGGATGCCGGCACCACGCCGATCCTCAACGGTCTGACGCTTACGATCCGCACGGGTGAGACCCACGCGATCATGGGCCCCAACGGCTCGGGCAAGTCGACGCTCGCCTACACGATCGCCGGACACCCCAAGTACAACGTGACGAGCGGCTCGATCACGCTCGACGGCGAGGACGTCCTCGCGATGTCGGTCGACGAGCGTGCCCGCGCGGGCCTGTTCCTCGCGATGCAGTACCCGGTGGAGATCCCCGGTGTCACCGTCACCAACTTCCTGCGCACCGCGAAGACCGCGATCGACGGCGAGGCGCCCTCGATCCGCACGTGGACGAAGGACGTCAAGGCGTCGATGAAGAACCTGCGCATGGACCCGAAGTTCGCGTCGCGCAACGTCAACGAGGGCTTCTCCGGCGGCGAGAAGAAGCGCCACGAGATCCTCCAGCTCGAGCTGCTCAAGCCGCAGATCGCCGTGCTCGACGAGACGGACTCCGGCCTCGACGTCGACGCGCTGAAGATCGTGTCGGAGGGCGTGAACCGCGCCAAGGCAGAGACCGACCTCGGTGTGCTGCTCATCACGCACTACACCCGCATCCTGCGCTACATCGCACCCGACTTCGTGCACGTCATGGTGAACGGGCGCATCGTCGAGGAGGGCGGCCCCGAGCTCGCCGACCGCCTCGAGGACGAGGGTTACGACCGCTTCCTGCCTGCGGGCGAAGTGGAGCCGGCCGAGGCCCCCGTCGGCAGCGAAGCGTAGGATCGACCTTATGACGGCGACGCTCACCCCTGAGAAGTACGACGAGGTGACCGAGGCTCTCAAGGACGTCATGGACCCCGAGCTCGGGATCAACGTCGTCGACCTCGGCCTCATCTACGATCTCGCGTGGGACGACGAGAACGACGCGCTGGTCATCCACATGACCCTCACGTCGGCCGGGTGCCCGCTCACCGACGTGCTCGAGGAGCAGACGGCCCAGGCCCTCGACGACATCGTCGAGCGGTTCCGCATCAACTGGGTGTGGATGCCGCCGTGGGGCCCCGAGCGCATCACCGACGACGGGCGCGACATGATGCGCGCGCTCGGCTTCGCGATCTGACGTCTCCCTCGCACGAACCAGGATGGTCGCGCCGCGCGCCTGAACCTGCCACACTCCCCACATGGAGGCGAACAGGTCGCTAAGGCTGAGCAGTATCGGGATTCTGCTGGTCGTGGGGCTGATCGCGACAGGCTGCACCTTCGCGCCGGCCGCGTCGCAGCCGACGCCGTCGTCCACGCCGCCGGAGGTGAACGCGGATCCGAGCGTGGATTCGCTCGCCTCGGTGACCGCAGAGCAGGTCGACGCCGCGGTGAAGGATCTCCCCGATGCCGTGCGTGACGCCATGGACCTGTCCGGCACACCGGGTGTCGGCGTGGGCGTGGTCTACGACGGCGAGGTCGTCTTCGCCGAAGGCTTCGGCGTGCGCGATGTCGATTCGGGTGACGCCGTGGATGCCGACACGGTGTTCGCGATGGCGTCGGTCTCGAAGTCGCTGGGGGCCACGGTCGTCGCCCGTGCGATCGACGAGGGCATCGTCACCTGGGACACACCCGTCGCCGCGAACCTCGAGGGCTTCACGCTCTCAGATCCCTATGCCGGCGAGAACGTGACGATCGCCGACATGTACGCGCACCGGTCGGGGCTGTACGAGCACGCCGGAGATGAGCTCGAAGAGATCGGGTACGACAGGGCCGAGGTGCTCGAGCGACTGCGCTTCGTGCCCCTCGAGCCGTTCCGGGCCGTCTATCACTACGGGAACTTCGACATCACAGCCGCCGGCGAATCGGTCGCGCGCGCGGCGGGGGAGGACTGGGCGGACCTCTCGGAGCGCCTCCTCTACGCGCCGCTCGGCATGACCTCCACGTCGTCGCGCTTCGCCGACCTGGAGTCGCGCGATAACCGCGCCCTCGGCCACATCCAGCAGGACGGCGAGTGGATCGTCAACCCCGAGCAGCGTCAGCCGGATGAGCAGTCACCGGCCGGCGGGGCGAGCTCGAGCATCGCCGACATGCTCACCTGGACGACGATGCTGCTCGCGGCAGGGGAGCAGGAGGGCGACGTCTTCATCGAGCAGTCATCGCTGCTTCCGGCGATGTCGCCGCAGATGATCATGGGCGCGCCCACCCAGTTCGGCGCGCGGGCGGGCGCGTACGGATACGGCTTCAACGTGTCGACGTCGGTGGGTGGCATGGTCGACGTCAATCACTCGGGCGCGTTCGCGATGGGGACCGGAACCATCGTGAAGGTGCTCCCGGCTGCGGGCCTCGGCATCGTGGTGCTGTCCAACGCCGCCGCGAACGGCGTCGCAGAGGGCGTGGCCTCGCGGTTCATGGACATCGCGCAGTTCGGCGAGGAGCGGCGCGACTGGGTGACGTTCTGGAACGGCGTCTTCGAGCGGTTCAACGCGCCGTTCGGCTCGCTCCTCGGCGAGGAGCCGCCGACGGATCCGGAGCCGGCTCGCGCGCTCGCGGAGTACGCGGGCTCCTACGCGAATGAGTACTTCGGCGCGGCCGAGGTGGCGGTCGAGGGCGACGACCTCGTGCTGAGGCTGGGACCGACCGGCGAGTGGCCGCTCGAGCACTGGTCGGGGGACGAGTTCGTCTTCCGCCCTTACAGCGAGAACGCGAACCCCGGAAGCATCTCGAAAGCGACCTTCACCGGCGACACCCTCGTCCTGGAGTACTTCGATCAGCACGACCTCGGCACCTTCACACGGTGACTCACTCGGGGGCGCAATCGCCCCGGCTCGGTAGGGTCGAGGGGTGAGCGTCACCCCCCTTCGAGCCCTGCCCATCGACGAGCTGCGTCAGCGCACGAGCACGAAGTGGCGCAAGTACGGGGAGGACGTCCTGCCGTTCTTCGTCGCCGAGACGGACTACGCCCTGGCGCCGGCGATCACCGAGGTGCTGACGCGGGCCGTGCAGCTCGGCGACACCGGCTACACCCCGCCGGAGCCCGGCGTGCGCGAGGCGTTCGTGGGCTTCGCCGCGCGCCGCTGGGGCTGGAGCGTCGAACCATCCCACGTCTTCTGGACGGGCGACGTGATGATGGGCGTCGTCGAGATCCTCCGCCGGGTGATCGAGCCGGGCGACCGTGTGGTCGTGATGCCGCCCGTGTACCCGCCGTTCTATGACACCGTGGAGGAGGCCGGCGGCGTCGTCGAGCGCGTACCGCTCGTCGAGGGAGACGACGGATGGGAGATCGACCTCCTCGGCGTCGAGGCCGCGCTGGCCGGCGGCGCGCGGACAGTGCTGCTGTGCAACCCGCACAACCCCACCGGCACCGTGCACACGCGCGAGACGCTGGCGGCGCTGGCCGACATCGCGGAAGGGTTCGGAGCGACCGTCATCAGTGACGAGATCCACGGCCCCCTGACCTACGCCCAGAAGCCGTTCACCCCGTTCCTCTCGGCGTCCGACTCCGCGGGGCGCGTCGGCTACGCGGTGACCAGCGCGAGCAAGACGTTCAACCTCGCCGGCCTCAAGTGCGCCGTGATGGTGGCGGGTGGTGACCCTCAGGCCAAGGAGCTGCGTGCCCTGCCGTGGGAGGTAGAGTGGCGCACCGGTCTGTTCGGAGCGCTGTCGAACGTCGCCGCCTACTCGGCCGACAGCGACGAGTGGCTGGCGAGCCTGCTCGCGGCCCTCGACGCGAACCGGATGCTGCTGGCCGACCTCCTCGCCGAGCACCTGCCCGAGGCGCGCTACCTGCCTCCCGATGCCGGCTTCCTGGCGTGGGTCGACCTCTCCGCGTACGGCTGGGGCGAGAACCCGGCCGTCAAGGTGCTGCGTGATGCCAAGGTGGCGCTGCACCACGGGCCGCTGTTCGGCAGCGAAGGCAAGGGCTACGTCCGCATCAACTTCGGCTGCGACCCCGACCTGCTCCGCGAGGCGGTGGAGCGCGTCGGCGCCCTGGCGCGATCGTGACGGCTGAGCCGGAGTCCGCGCCCGCCACCGGGATCTGGCAGGGCCGATTCGTCTGGGTGACCGTCGGCGCCGTCGCGCTCATCTTCCTGGCGGCGATGCAGTCGCTCGCCGTCACCACGGTGATGCCGGTGGTGAGCGCCGATCTCGACGGCGAGCGCCTGTACGCGGTGGCGTTCGCCGGCACCTTGGCCACGAGCGTCATCGGCATGGTCGCGGTCGGCGCGTGGTGCGACCGCGGCGGCGTGCTCGCCCCGCTCAGCACCGCCGTCGCGCTGTTCGTCGTGGGCCTGCTCATCGCCGGATTCGCCTTCACGATGCCGGCGCTTGTCGCGGGCCGCCTGGTGCAGGGCCTCGGCACCGGCGGGCAGACCGTGGCCCTC
The DNA here is from genome assembly GCF_042266945.1 of Microbacterium sp. NPDC056057. Classification (NCBI taxonomy): domain Bacteria; kingdom Bacillati; phylum Actinomycetota; class Actinomycetes; order Micrococcales; family Microbacteriaceae; genus Microbacterium; species Microbacterium sp. NPDC056057. The sequence goes on along the minus strand of NZ_JBHJWS010000003.1, from coordinate 714,621 downwards.
TACGTGGTCGTCGCCCGCGTGTACCCGGGCGCCATGCACGGCCGGGTCTTCGCCGCGTTCTCGGCGGCGTGGGTCGTGCCGTCGCTCATCGGCCCGTTCCTCGCCGGGGCCGTGACGGAGTTCCTGCACTGGCGGTGGGTGTTCCTCGGCGTCGCGGCGCTGACCGTCGTGGCGTTCGCGATGGTCGTCGCCCGGCTGCACGGACTCCCGCTCGACACCGATGAGCCCTCGACGGCCCGCATCGCACCGCGCCTGGCCTGCGCGGTCGCGGTGGCGGTCGGGGCGCTCGGGCTCAGCCTGGCGGGTGAACTCGGAGCGTGGGCGTGGGCGGCGGTGGCAGCATCCGTCGTCGTCATCGGGCTGGCGTCGCGGCCGCTGCTGCCGCGCGGCACGCTCGTGGCCGCAAGAGGGCTGCCGAGCGTCGTGCTGATGCGCGGGCTCATCGCGGGTGCGCTGTTCGGCGCGGAGATCTACGTGCCGTACCTGCTGATCGACGGCTACGGGTTCTCGCCGACGTGGGCGGGCCTCGGGCTCACGGCTGCAGCGCTGGCGTGGGCGGTCGCCGCCGACGTGCAGGGCCGCTTCGGGGACCGCCTCGGCAACGCACGCATCACGCTCACCGGCACCGCACTGCTCGTGACGGCGCTGCTCGTCGCGGGGGCGACCGCGCTGTTCGGGCTGCACCCCGCGGTGCTCATCGCGGGATGGGGTCTGGCCGGCGGTGGCATGGGTCTCATGTACCCGCGTCTGACCGTGCTGACGCTGGCGTACTCGACGCCGCAGAATCAGGGCTTCAACTCGTCGGCGCTGTCGATCTCCGACGCCGTCGGCTCGGCGTCCTCGATCGCGGTCATGGGCCTCGTCTTCACCGCGCTCGTGGGGACGGATGCGGGCTTCCCCGCGGTGTTCGGCATCGCCGTGGTGCTCGCGCTCGGCGCGCTGATCCCGGGCCTCAGGCTCGGGCACGCGCACGAGGCGACGCGACGCGCCTGAGCCTGCGGAAGCGCGTCAATTCTCCGCTCGGCCGAGGCGCCAGTAGCCCATGAACGCGACCGCGCGGCGGTCGACGCCGCGCTCGGTGACGAGGTGGCGGCGCAGGGCCTTGATCGCGCCGGCCTCGCCGGCGAGCCACGCATAGAGGCGCGCGCTCTTCAGCGCCGCCCCGCCCTTGGCGGTGCGCGGCACCTCCCACAGGATGTCGGTGTCGATGTCGACCTCCTCGACGTCCGCGCCGGCGCCCGCGGGCACCAGGCGGGCCGCGGCATCGGTCACCGACTCCACGAGGTGCGCGTGACGCTCGCCGTCCGCGCGCGCGCCGATGCGGTACTCGAAACCGGGATGCCGCGGGAAGTACGCGGCGTCGTCGGCGTGCGGCAGCTCGACCGCCACCACTCCGCTCGCGTCGCGGGGGAGCTGCTCGAGGATCGCGGCGATCGCGGGCGCGGCTGTCTCGTCGCCGGCGAGCAGGATCGAGTCGACGCGGGCCGGGGGCACGAAGTCGATGCCGAAGCTCACACCGCTGTGGGCGGTGGTCGGCGCGAAGATGAGCACCTCGTCGCCCACCTGCGCGCGATCGATCCAGTCGGAGGCGGGGCCGATCACGTCGTGCGAGACCATGTCGACGTCCACCTCGCTGAGGTGGTTGCGCACGTAGCGCGTCGTATAGGTGCGGAACGGCAGGCGCTGCTCCTCGGGCAGCTCGCGCCACTGCGTGTACCAGTCGTCGCCGAGCGGCATCGCGTCGAGGCCGAGCGTGCGCGTCGGGAAGACGATCTTGATGCGCTGGTCGAGCCCCGGGTCGCCGTAGTCGGCGAGGTCGTCGCCGCCGAAGGTGAAGCGGCGGAAGCTGGGCGTCACATCGGCGATGGCCGTCACACGCGCACGGAAGAAGCGGGAGGGGACGTCGGTGTCGGTCATCGTCAGGCTCCTGTCGGCAGGGGAGTGGGGGCCGCGGCGAGCGCGGGTGCGGCGGCAGACACGCGGGACGACACGTGGTGCCGGCCGCGGGGGAGGACGATGGGCGAGCCCGACACGGGATCGGGTACGACCAGCGCGTCGAGATCGAAGACCTCGCGGATGAGCTCGCCGGTCATGACGTCGTCAGGCGCTCCGCTCGCGACGACGCGGCCGGACCGCAGCGCGAAGAGGTGGTCGGCGTACCGGGCGGCGAGGTTCATGTCGTGCAGCACCATCACGATCGTGGTGCCGCGGTCGCGGTTGAGGTCGGTGAGGAGGTCGAGCACCTCGACCTGGTGCGCGACGTCGAGGAAGGTCGTGGGCTCGTCGAGCAGCAGGATGTCGGTCTCCTGTGCGAGTGCCATCGCGATCCACGCGCGCTGGCGCTGTCCGCCCGACAGCTCGTCGACCGACCGGTCGGCGAGCTCTTCGACGCCCGTGGCGGCGAGCGCCTGCGCGACGACCTCGTAGTCGTGCGAGCTCCAGCGCGCCAGCAGCTTCTGGTGCGGGTGCCGCCCGCGACCGACGAGGTCGGCGACGGCGATGCCCTCGGGAGCGATCGGGCTCTGGGGGAGGAGCCCCAGGGTGCGCGCGATCTCTTTCGTCGCGCGGCCGTGGAGGGTCTTGCCGTCCAGGATCACCTGGCCCTCGCGGGGCGAGATGAGACGCGCGAGCGCGCGCAGGAGGGTCGACTTGCCGCACCCGTTCGCGCCCACGATCGCGGTGATGCGACCGGGCGGGATCACGAGGTCGAGACCCTCGACGATCGTGCGGTCACCGTACGACAGTGTCAGGCCCTCCGCCGACAGGCTGTGGGATTCGGTCATAGTGAGCCTCCGGAGCGGTTCGTCCTGATGAGGAGGTAGATGAGGAAAGGGGCGCCGAGCACGCCGGTGACGACCCCGACCGGGTAGCGGCTGTCGAATGCGAACTGTCCCAGGAGGTCTGACAGCTGCACCAGGAGCGCGCCGACGAGGGCGGACGGCAGCAGCAGCGATCCGCCGGGGCCGACGATGCGCGCCGCGATGGGGCCGGCCATGAACGCGACGAACGCGATCGGACCGGTGGCGGCGGTCGCGAACGCCAGCAGCGCGACGGCCGCGACGATCACCACCACCCGGGTGCCCTGAAGACGGATGCCGAGGCTCGCGGCCGCGTCGTCGCCGAGGCGCAGGACATTCAGGTCGCGACCCTTCGCCAGCAGCGCCGGCACGAGCACGACGCTCGCGATCGCAAGCGGGAGCACCGTGGACCAGGTCGCCCCGTTCAGGCTTCCGGTGAGCCAGCGCATCGCCGCCTGCAGATCGTAGGCGGGGGCCTTCGAGAGCACGTAGGTGACCGCCGCGTCGAGCATGGCGGCGACGCCGATGCCGATGAGGATCAGGCGCGTGCCGGCGAATCCGCCCTTGTTCGAGAGCAGGTAGATGGCGAGCGCGGTCGCGAGGCCGCCCACGACGGCGAGCACGGACACCGCGGTCTCGCTGAGCGACAGGATGACGATGCCGAACACGGCCGCCGCGCTCGCACCGGCGGTGATCCCGATGATGTCGGGAGACGCGAGCGGGTTGCGCAGCATCGTCTGGAACGTCACGCCCGCGATGCCGAACGCGAATCCCGCGAGGATCGCGAGGACCGCGCGCGGGAGGCGCAGCTCGCCGACGGTGAACGAGGCGCCGGGAACGGTCTGCCCGAGGAGGACACGGACGACCTCGTCGAGGCCGTAGAACGTCTGCCCGATCATGAGCGACGCGACGAAGACCAGCACGACGCCGGCGGCGAGGGCGGCGGTCACGATGACGCGGCGACGGCTGCGGCGCCGTCGTCCGGCGACGACCGCCTGCGCAGCGGGACGGAGGAGGGTGTCGGTGCTCACAGCTCTCGCACCTTCTGCCTGCGGACGATCCAGATGAAGAACGGGGCGCCGACGAGAGCCGTGAGGATGCCGACTTCGATCTCGTCCGGGCGGGCGATGACCCGGCCGACGATGTCGGCGGCGACGAGCAGCACCGCTCCTGCGACCGCCGAGAACGGGAGCAGCCAGCGGTGGTCGGTGCCGACGAGCAGACGGCACAGGTGCGGGATGATCAGGCCCACGAAGGCGATCGGACCCGCGATGGCCACGGCCGCACCGCACAGGATGACGGCGCCCGCCGACGCGATGAGCCGGGTGCGCAGGACGTGCTCGCCGAGGCCCGTCGCGACGTCGTCGCCGAGCGCGAGCGAGTTCATGCCGCGTGCGCAGACGAGGGTGATCACCGCGCCGATCACCAGGATGGGCAGGATCGTCGCGATGCGATCCCAGGTCGCGCCGCCGACCCCGCCGATCTGCCAGAACCGGAAGGTCTCGAGCAGATCGACGCGGGGGAGGAGGACCGCGCTCACAAGAGACATGAAGGCGGCCGAGGTCGCGGCACCCGCGAGGGCGAGCTTGAGCGGCGTCGCTCCGCCCCGGCCGAGAGAGCCGACCGTGTAGACGAACACGGCGGCGCCGCCGGCGCCGATGATCGAGGCCGCGATGAAGGCGTAGGGGTCCGACATGCCGAAGAACGCGATGCCGATGACGACCGCGAGCGCGGCGCCGCCCGAGATCCCGAGGATGCCCGGGTCGGCGAGAGGGTTGCGGGTCACCGCCTGCATGGCCGCGCCCGACATCGCCAGCGCGGCGCCGACGAGGATGGCGAGCACGGTGCGGGGAACCCGGGCCACCACGGCGGCCTGTGCGACCCCGCTGGTGTCGCCGCCGAGGCCGGCGAGGATGTCGCTCAGCGCGACGTCGCGGACGCCGAACGCCACGCTCGCGACGCAGAGCATCGCGAGCACCGCGAACGACACCGCGAGCCACGCCAGTCGCACCGCTGCCGGGCGCCGCAGGGTTGCGGCATCCGGCAGCGGCGTACGCGTCTCGGTGACAGTCACCCGATCGAGCTCCTGGCTTCGGTCAGTCAGCCGTGAGGGCGGCGTTGAGCAGCGCGAAGTACTCGTCGACGCCCCAGCCGATGGACAGCGGCGACGGGTTGGCCGAAGCGGCGAGCGGGGTCGCCTCCTCGAGGATCGCGATGCGGCCCTCGGCGATCGCCGGGATCTGCGACAGGAGCGGGTCCGCCTGCAGCTGCGCGATGATGGAGCCGCTCGCGTCGCCGTAGGTGACGAACACGTCGACGTCGGCGAAGCGGTCGGCCTGCTCGGCGCTCACGGTGGTGTAGAACTGCACGCCGTCCGACTCCTCCTCGACGACGGCCGGCACGGGGAAGCCGAGGCCCTCGAGGAAGCCGGGACGCGTGTCGAGGCTCGTGTAGAAGCCGACCTGGCTGAAGTCCGACGGGTCGATGTAGGAGAAGAGCACTCGTGAGTCGGCGAGCTCGGGGTAGTCGGCGAGCGCCGCGTCGACCTCGCCGTGCAGCTCCTCGATGAGGGCGTCGCCCTCCTCTGCGAGGCCGAGCGCCTGCGAGTTGAGACGGATCATGTCCTCGTACGACGTGCCCCACGCGACCTCGGGGTACGCCACCACGGGCGCGATCTTCGAGAGAGTGTCGTACTCCTCCTGCGTGAGGCCGGAGTACGCGGCGAGGATGACGTCGGGCTGCGTGTCGGCGACCGCCTCGAAGTCGATGCCGTCGGTCTCGTCGAAGAGGACCGGGGTCTCGGCGCCGAGCTCTTCGAGCTTGTCCTCGACCCAGGGCAGCACGCCGTCGCCGTCATCGTCGCCCCACGTGACCTCGGCCATGCCGACGGGAACGACGCCCAGCGCGATCGGCACCTCCTGGTTCGACCACGCGACGGTCGCGACGCGCTCGGGCTTGGACTCGATCACCGTCTCGCCGTACGCGTGCTCGATCGTGACCGGGAAGCCGGCCCCCGAAGCGGCGTCGGCGGTGTCGCCGGTGCTGTCGGCGGTCGCGCTCGCGCATCCGGCGAGAGCGATCGCGGCGACGGCGAGCATCGCGGTGGCGGCGGCGGGGCGGTTGAGGCGCACGGAATCCTCCGAGGATGTGTTAGGTAAGGATGCCCTTAGCGAGGGCGCAGTAAGGCCAACCTTACCCAGCCGTTTCCCAGATTGCGAATCCGTCGCTCACGCCCCGCGAACGCGAAAGCCCCCGGCTGTGCAGCCGGGGGCTTTCGATGGAGGGATGCCTCGGGTCGAGGCATCCGTCTCAGTTCTTGCTCTGGTCCGCCTTGCGGACGAGCGCCCACGCGCCGGGGATGATCGCGGCGGCCAGAGCCGCCTTGATGAGGCCGCCCAGGATGAACGGCAGGAGACCGACGGCGAGCAGCTCGCCGAACGAGTAGTCCAGGCCCATCACGACGTTGAGGATGAAGGCCATGTACGGGATGCCGAACAGGAACGGCACGACGCTCGCGGCGGCGAAGCCGAGGAACGCGAGACCGGGGCGGCGGTCCCACGCGCGCTCGGCGAACCAGCCGGCGACGAACGCCGAGAAGATGAAGCCGATGACGAACCCGAAGCTGGGCTTGCCGATCGCGGCGACGGTGCCGGTGAAGCCGGCGAACACCGGGAGGCCCGCGAGTCCGACCAGCATGTAGGTGGTGAGCGCGGCGGCACCGCGCCAGGCGCCGAGCGCTGCGCCGACGACGATGACTCCGAGCGTCTGACCCGTGATCGGCACGGGCCACAGCGGGATCTCGACCTGGGCGAGGAGGGCGACGATCGTCGCACCGGCGATGACGAGTCCGGCGTCGAGGGCGAACGCGCGAGCGCGGGAGGACGGGCGGGCGATGACGTCGGCGAGGACGCGACGCGTGCCGGCGGAGGCGGTCGGAGCGGCGGCGATGGATGACATGGCACTCAGCCTAGGGGGAGGTCGGGGCGGGTTCTTGGACGGGATCCACGAATGATCGACCGATCCGCTGTCTGCCTTCTACGATCCCCGACTGCGGCGCGCGTGCCAGCCGCAGCGCGGCGACGAGGAGCGCGGCGGCGACGGCAGCGGTGAAAACGGTGGTCCCCGCCACCAGGAGGAGGGCGACCGCGGCCGTGCCGGCGCCGGTGGCGAGGCCGAGTCGCCCGACCGAGCGCGTACCCTGCGGCGACCGGATCGCCTCGACGCGCGCGAGCGGCCACGCGACGGCGGCCGTCGCCGCGAGCGCGAGCACCAGCCATGCCGGGCGCGAGAGCCACCACCACGGGCCGTCGATCGCGGGAAGCGGCAGCGTGGTGATCGTCGCGACGGCGGCCGTCAGCCCGGCCAGGCACAGCAGCACCGGCATGTGCCACAGGTAGACGGTCATCGCGCGCGGCGTGACGGCATCGATGAGCCGCCCGGGAGCAGGGCGCGCCGCCAGTCGCTCCAGCGGACCGCGGAGAAGCGAGAACAGCGCCGTGTGCGCGATGCCCACGAGCAGCAGCGCCGTCGTCGGCGGGTTGATGTTGGCCACGAGGTCCGGCGAGTGCACGCCCGCGACGAAGGAGATCGCGAGGAGGCCGATCGCCGCTGCGGCCCACAGCATCCGCGAGCGCCGCGACAGAGCGTCGATCCGTCCGTCGGCCAGGAAGAATCCCACCTGCTGGAGCGCGAGCCACACGAAGGCGAGGTTCAGGAAGCCGTACGCGTCGATGCCGGTTCCGACACGGACCACGTCGACGACCACGGCCATCGCGGCGAGGATCGTGACGGTCCGCACCGGGGCGGTCTCGTGCAGACGGAGAAGCACCGGCAGCAGCGCCTGGCAGACGAGGAAGACGCCGAGGAACCACAGCGGCTGCGCGAAGCGGAATCCCGCGAGCGCGACGAGATCCGCCGGGGCACCGGCGGCGGTGAGCAGGGCGAGCAGCGCACCGACAGTGGCGATCGTCACCAGGGCGGGCAGGAGCAGGCGGTGGATCCGCCCGGCGACGAAGTCGACGCCGTCCCGGCCGCGCCGCCGCGCACGGCGAAGTGCCGTGGCACCGGAGAACCCGCCGATCACGAAGAACAGCGGCATCACCTGCAGCAGCCAGCTGAGGGGGACGATCCACCGGGTGCCGTCGCTCGCGTTGACGAAGGACGGGCCGGCGTCGGTCACGGCGACCCCGACCATCATCGCGTGGAGGACGACCACCCCCGCGATGCAGGCGGCGCGGACGAGGTCTATCGCGCGATCTCTGCCCGGGGTGTCGATGGGGGACGGAGCCGCGACGGCGGTGCGGACGATGGTCATGAGGCCCTCCTCGGGGTGCGTCCCCGGAAGGCTAAGGAGGCGGTCTACGCGGTCGCATCGCTCCCCGGTGCCGTCGTGGCATCACCCCGTGGAGGGATCAGGGGGCGGGCTCGACCAGCCCTGCGTCGTAGGCGAAGATCACGGCCTGGACGCGGTCGCGCGCGCCGAGCTTGGCGAGCACTTTGCCGACGTGCGTCTTCACGGTCTGCTCCGAGATGAACAGGTCCGCGGCGATCTCGGCGTTCGAGCGCCCGCGGCCGATGAGGGTGAGCACCTCGCGCTCGCGCTCGGTGAGCTCGCGCAGAGCCGCGCCGGCGCGACCGGCACGGGGCCGGCGAGCGGCGAAGTGCTCGATCATGCGCCGTGTCACGCTCGGTGCGAGCAGCGCGTCCCCCGCGGCGACGACGCGCACGGCGTGCACGAGGTCCTCCGGGAGGGCGTCCTTCAGGAGGAACCCGCTCGCACCCGCCTCGAGGGCGTCGTACACGTAGTCGTCGATGTCGAACGTGGTCAGCATCAGGATCCGCGGGACGTGGGCGGCGGGGTAGTCCGGACCCAGGATCCGTCGCGTCGCGGCGATGCCGTCGAGTTCGGGCATCCGCACGTCCATCAGCACGACATCGGGGTCGAGACGCGCCGACAGCGTCACCGCCTCCTTCCCATCTGCGGCCTGGCCGACGACGCGGATGTCGTCCTGCGCGGCGAGGAGGGCGGCGAATCCCGCCCGCACCATCGCCTGGTCGTCCGCGATGAGAACACTGATGGTCACGCTGCGCCTCCTGGCGTCGGGTGGGGCGGGGGCGGGGCGAGGGGGAGCGCGGCGCGCACGGTCCATCCACCGTCGGCGTCGGCGCTCGCGCTCACGGTGCCCCCGACGAGCGTCGCGCGCTCGCGCATACCGAGGAGGCCGTGTCCTCGCTGCGTGGAAGCGTCGGGGCTCGGTGCCTCGCTCGACGGAGCGTTGCGGACGCGGAGGCGCAGGGTGGCGGCATCCGCCTGGACGGCCAGCTCGATCGGTGCCTGCGGAGCATGCCGCACCGCGTTGCTCAGCGCCTCCTGCACGATGCGGAAGGCGGCGATGTCCACCGCGCTCGGCACAGCCGCAGGCACCGGGGCGAGAGCGGCGTCGATCTCGGCGCCGGCGCGTCGCAGCGCCTGCACGAGATCCGGGATGTCGCGCAGCCCTTGCTGCGGCGCGAGGTCGGCCTGCTGATCCTCGGTGCGGAGCACCCCCAGGAGCCGCCGCATCTCGGTGAGCCCTTCGCGCGCCGTCCGGGCGATCTCGTCGAAATCCTGCACCGCTTCGTCCGGCAGCCCGGGCACGCGGTACCGGGCCGTCGACGCCTGCACCTGGATGAGCGACATACCGTGCGCGACGACGTCGTGCAGCTCGCGGGCGATGCGCGTGCGCTCCTCGACGAGGACGCGCCGCGACTGCTCGAGGGCGCTCAGCTCGCGTTCGCGGGTGAGCTCGGCGCCCACGCGCAGACGGCTGGCCGCGAGCACCGCGATGAGCAGGGCGGCGCCCGACACCGACGTGACGATGACGAGATTCACGATCCCCGCCACCACGGGCATCATTGCGGCCAGCGCGATGACGAGCGCGAGGGGGCCGCCGATGCCGAGGAGCCAGGCGACCAACGCGACCCGCCAGCCGTGCAGGATCGCGAGGACGCCGACGACGAGGATGAAGGCGAGCATGGCCGGCACGGACCATGGCCACGGCCAGGTCGTCGTGGGCGCGCCGACGGGCAGAGGCAGGGCGACGGCCGCCACGGTGGACATCGCGATCGACCAGCGCGGGAACCGCACGGCCACGAGCGGGGAGGCGCACAGGATCGCCCCGAACACGAAGGCGAGGGGCGCGGGCTGGAGGTACAGCGCGATGTGCACGGGCACGAGCACGGAGAAGAGCGCGACCGCCGCGAGCGCCAGTGCGCCGAAGGCGATGGCCTCGGTGCTCGGTCTGCGGCGCGTCCGGGATCCGGACGTCACGGGGGAGGAGGTGTCGCGCACGAAGTCATCCTGTCAGTCGTCGACGTTCACGCGGATGCCGCGACCCGGCGTGCGCGAACCGCGAGCAGTCGGTCCACGACAAGCCCGATACCCACGGCGAGCACGACGCCGAGCGTCGCGCTCAGCAGCGGCTGATCCTTCAGCCAGGCGCCGGCGAGCAGCCCGATGGCGATGCTGTACGCGGCCCAGCACAGCCCCGCCGCCACGCTGAGCAGCGCGAACCGCCGCCACGGATAGGCGAGCGCGCCGGCGGAGAGGTTGACGGCCACGCGTCCCACCGGAATGAAGCGCGCTCCGAGGATGAGCCCGGCGCCCCGGCGGTCGAGCGCGGCACCGGCCCGGGCGAGTGCTCCGGCGACGCGGGGCCGCCGCATCCACGCGAACCTCGCGCTCCCCGTGCGCCGCCCGACGGCGAAGGCGATGTTGTCGCCGGCCGCTGCTCCCGCGGCGGCGACGAGGCCCAGCGCGACCAGATCAGGACGGCCGGTGGATGCCGCCACCGCCGCCGACGCGACGAGCACCGTCTCGCTCGGCACGGGCGGGAAGAACCCGTCGATCACCGCGACGGCGAACATCGCCAGGTACAGCCACGGGGAGGCGACGGCTTGCAGCACGAGGTCGGAGATGACATCCACCCGGGCACGGTATGCGCGCGGTGTCGCCCGGGGCATCCCTCTGCGGTATCGACCGGGTCCCTCTGCGGAGGTATTCCGGCGAACGCCGACGAAGGCGGCCCCGTATACTGGGAGGCTGGCCGTTCGGCCACCTCCCCATCCCCATCGACGGATCGGACTTCCGCTGTGCTCGCCGTGCACGACCTCGAGATCCGCGTGGGCGCCCGCGTGCTCATGTCGGACGTCTCCTTCCGCGTCTCCGACGGCGACAAGATCGGTCTCGTCGGCCGCAACGGCGCCGGCAAGACGACGCTGACCAAGGTCCTCGCGGGCGATCTCATCCCCGCGGACGGCAAGGTCGAGCGCTCGGGCGAACTGGGCTACCTGCCGCAGGATCCCCGCTCGGGCGATCCCGAGATGCTGGCCCGCACGCGCATCCTCGATGCCCGCGGCCTCGGCTCGCTCGCGATCGGCATGCACGAGGCATCCCTCGCGATGGGGGACGGCGACGAGGCGGTCGCCGCGAAGGCGATGCGCAAGTATGCGAACCTCACCGAGCGCTTCGAGGCGCTCGGCGGCTACGCGGCCGAGGCCGAGGCGGCGTCCATCGCCCACAACCTCTCGCTGCCGGACCGCATCCTCGACCAGCCGCTGAAGACCCTGTCGGGTGGTCAGCGCCGCCGGATCGAGCTCGCGCGCATCCTGTTCTCGGACGCGCAGACGATGATCCTCGACGAGCCCACGAACCACCTCGACGCCGACAGCGTCGTGTGGCTGCGCGAGTTCCTCAAGGGCTACAAGGGCGGGCTCATCGTGATCTCGCACGATGTCGAGCTCGTCGGCGAGACGGTCAACCGCGTCTTCTACCTCGACGCGAACCGCCAGGTCATCGATGTCTACAACATGAACTGGAAGAACTACCTGCGCCAGCGGGTGGCCGACGAGGAGCGCCGCAAGAAGGAGCGCGCCAACGTCGAGAAGAAGGCCACCGTCCTGCAGCAGCAGGCGGCCCGGTTCGGCGCCAAGGCCTCGAAGGCCGCCGCGGCCCACCAGATGGTGGCGCGCGCCGAGAAGATGCTCGCGGGCCTCGACGAAGTGCGCCAGGAGGAGCGCGTCGCGAAGCTGCGGTTCCCGAAGCCGGCGCCCTGCGGCAAGACGCCGCTCATGGCCTCGGGTCTCTCCAAGTCCTACGGCTCGCTCGAGATCTTCACCGACGTCGACCTCGCGATCGATCGCGGCTCGAAGGTCGTCATCCTCGGCCTGAACGGTGCCGGAAAGACGACGCTGCTGCGCATCCTCGCCGGGGTCGACCAGCCCGACACCGGGCAGCTCGAGCCCGGCCACGGCCTCAAGATCGGCTACTACGCCCAGGAGCACGAGAACCTCGACGTATCGCGCTCGGTGCTCGAGAACATGATGTCGGCGGCGCCCGACATCACCGCCACCGACGCCCGCAAGGTGCTCGGATCGTTCCTGTTCACCGGCGACGACGTGCTGAAGCCCGCCGGCGTGCTCTCCGGCGGCGAGAAGACGCGCCTGTCGCTCGCGACCCTCGTCGTGTCGTCGGCGAACATGCTGCTGCTCGACGAGCCCACGAACAACCTCGACCCCGCGTCGCGCGAGGAGATCCTCGGCGCGCTCGCCCACTACGAGGGCGCGGTCGTGCTCGTGTCGCACGACGAGGGCGCCGTCGAGGCGCTCAACCCCGAGCGCGTGCTCATCCTCCCCGACGGCGTCGAAGACATCTGGGGCCGCGACTACGCGGACCTGGTCACGCTTGCGTGATCAAGAAGCACGGTGGTTGAGTAACCGCGGCTTCAGTCGCGGTGTATCGAAACCCGTCACCCTCGCGTAGCCCGCCGGCGACGAGTCGGGCTCAGCGGCCGGCGGCGTCGAGCAGCGCGTCTTCGTCTTCGGCGTCGCGGTCGCGGCGACGGCGCGGTGCCGGCGGCGCGGGAGCCGAGGCATCCGTTCCGCCTTCCGCCGACTGGGCATCCTCCGCATCCTCGCGACGGTGCCGGCGCTCCGTGCGGATGACGTAGCCGATGAAGACGAAGCCCATCACCGCGAACAGGATCCACTGGATCGCGTACGAGAGGTGAGGCCCGGGGTCGTCCGACGGGGGCTCGAGGGCGGTGGGCGCGGTCGCCGGTGCCGGGTCCTCCGACACCATGACGCCGTAGGCGCTCTGCTCGAGGGCCTCGCCGGCGCTGGGCGAGATCGTGTCGGCGACGAGGCCGAGGTTGATCGTGGGGACCTGTCCCTCGGGCGCCGAGCGACCCGACGACGGCAGGGCCTCGCCCGGGCGCAGGCGAACGATCACGGTCGCCTCGCCGGACGGGGGAGCGGGGATCGCGTCGGGGACGGGCTGGTCCTGGCCCGGCGGCACCCACCCGCGGTCGACCAGCAGCACGCGGCCGTCGTCGAGGCGGAAGGGAACGAGCACCTCGAAGGCCGAGGTTCCGCCGTGCGGGCGGTTGCGCACCAGGAGCTGTTCGTCGGTCAGGTACGTGCCGGTCAGGGTCACCGGGTGCCATTCGTCACCGGGCGAGAAGTCGCCGTCGGCGGGGAGGAGCTCGGCCAGCGGCACCGGGACGGCGTCGTAGTTCTCGGCGACGAGCGCGAGCTGTCCGGAGCGCTCCTGGTTGCGCGTGAACTGCCAGTTCGACAGGAAGGCGCACGCGATCGCGAACACGACGGCAAGGGCGATGTAGATCGCCCAGCGGCCCGCGCGAGGGAGGCTCTGCATGCTCACGGAGCGGGGGCTCATCGGGCGGCCTCCGTCGGGGCGAGCGGGGCGACCGTCACCGGGAAGTCGCGTGCGGCGAGGAACTCGCGGAGGTATCCCACGTGCTCGTCGCACGCCACCCAGGTCTTGCGGCGGTCCTCGGCGTGGATGCGGGGATTGCGCCAGTCGATGCGCCAGCGAGCGGCGGCGCGGCAACCTGCGCGCGAGCAGACCGCGTCGGCGACCTGGTCGGGTCCGGCGTCGCTCATGCGGTCGGGTCCGCCTCGTCGGTGGGCTTCTCGTCCGTGCGCTTGTCGTCCGCCGGGATCGCCCGGGTCTCCTCGATGCGGATCACCGGGGTTCCGGTCGCAGCGGTCGTGGGCGTGGCGGGAAGCGCGGGCTCGGGATCCTCGCGGCGGTTGCGCCGGGCCTCCTGGCCGACGTTCGCGGAGACGACTGCGATGTACGGCAGGAAGATCGCCGCGGCGCCGAAGAGCCACGTGTACCAGCCGTACGGCGTGATGACCACCATGAGGATGAAGCACGCGACGCGGATGCCCATCGTGATCAGATACCGGGTCGAGCGCGCGTCGACATCGTCGCGCGGGGAACGCGGCAGGGAGGTCGCCGACGGGGCGTGGCTGGAACTCTTCACGGTACTTCCAGGGTACGCCGGTTGCACCGCATGATCGCCCCGGGAACCGGTCCCGGGGCGAGCGGATTCAGGAGTACGTGCCGTACTGCCCGTACATCCCCACGAGGAAGGAGAAGAACAGGATCGCCGCGATGGTCCCGAGGATCGCGAGCCCCAGTCCCACCCAGCCGACGATGGTGCCGGCCAGCGCCATTCCGCGCCCCTGCTCGCCGTTCGTCTTGAGCTGGTTGAGCGACATGTGGCCGGTGATCACGCCCACGACCGAGCCGATGAACGGCAGGATGACGAAGGCCGAGATCGACGCGATCAGCGACACGATCGCCAGCGTGTTCGTCTTCGCGGGCGCGCCGTAGCCGTAGCCGGGGGCAGCGCCGTACGCGGGAGCGGAGCCGTACGCCGGAGCGGCACCGTAGGCGGGCGCACTGCCCGCGGGCGAGCCGTAGGCGGGCGGCGGATAGGCCCCCTGAGCGGGCGGCGGGTAGGCGCCCGGAGCGGGCTGGGCGGGCTGATCCGCCGCCGGAGCGGGTGGAACCGGCGGGTACGAGCCCGGCTCCGGTGCGGGGTTCTGCGGGGTGTTGTCGCTCACGGGGCGGCCTTTCTTCGATGTCTGGGACCAGAGTCCCAGCGCCGCGGCGGGGGTGTCAAACACGCCGGCCGGTCGGGGCGCCGCCGGTAGGCTGGTGCGGATCCGCCACAACCCCCGGGAGTGCCACCATGTCCACCGATCGCGTCGTCCTCGTCACCGGCGGAAACCGCGGCATCGGCCGCGCCATCGCGGAGCGCTTCGTCGCCGAGGGCTACAAGGTCGCCGTCACCGCGCGCTCCGGTGAGGGTCCCGAGGGCACCCTCACGGTGCGGGCGGATGTGACGGATGCCGCAGCCGTCGACGCCGCCTTCACCGAGGTCGAGAACACGCTGGGCCCGGTCGAGATCGTCGTCGCGAACGCCGGCATCACGAAGGACACCCTCCTGCTGCGCATGACCGAGGACGACTTCGACAGCGTCGTCTCGACCAACCTCGGCGGCGCCTTCCGCGTCGTCAAGCGCGCGTCCAAGGGGATGCTGCGCGCCCGCTGGGGCCGCGTCGTGCTGATCTCGAGCGTCGTCGGGCTGTACGGCTCGGCCGGTCAGATCAACTACGCCGCCTCGAAGAGCGCCCTCGTCGGGTTCGCGCGCTCGCTCACCCGCGAGCTCGGTGCCCGCGGGATCACGGCGAACGTCGTGGCTCCTGGATTCATCGAGACCGACATGACGGCCGAGCTCTCGGACGACACGCAGGCCGAGTACAAGAAGAACATCCCCGCCGGGCGCTTCGCGTCCCCCGACGAGGTGGCCGGCGTCGTGACGTGGATCGCCTCGGACGACGCGGCCTACATCTCCGGCGCCGTGATCCCGGTCGACGGCGGCCTCGGCATGGGGCACTGACCGCAGCGCCGTGCGCGACGTCGGCGTTCTCAGGCGATCGCCTGCAGGATCGCCTCGGCGACGGCGCCCGGCCGTGAGAACTGCGGCCAGTGGCCCGTCGGGTCTCCGGGGGAGCCGAGCTCGACGATGTCGAGGTGCTCGAGGGCGGCGAGCTCGGCCGCCCAGGGCGGTGCCGCCGCGATGATCTCGCGGATCTGCGCCTCGGGCACGGTGCCGGTGATCATCGTCGCCGGGACGGCGCGCCGTCGCTCATCGGTGAGCCGGATCGGATCGGTGGGCACCCGCTCGGGCACGGACTTCGCGCGCGCCGCGGCCTCCGCCCGCGTCTGCGGGTCGAGGTCGGCGATGTCGGGCTCGTCGAAGAAGTCCCAGCCGGGGAAGGGGATGACACCGTCGACGACGGGGAACTCGGAGATGGAGCCGCCGTCGCCGGGCGGGAACGTGTCGAGGAAGACGACCCGGGCGATGCGGTCGGGCCGCGCATCGACGGCGCCGTAGGCGACGTTGCCTCCGCCCGAATGACCGACGAGCACGACGGGTCCGTCGAGGCGATCGATCTGCGCGACCGTCGCCGCGATCCAGTCGGCGATGCCGATGCCCGCGGACTCCGTGCCGGAGGCGCCGACCCCCGGCATGGTGAGCGCGTGCGTGCGGTGGCCGGCGGCTTCGAGCGCGGGGTCGACGTCGCCCCACGACGACGCGTCGAGCCACAGCCCGGGAACGAGGATGATGTGCATGCTCCGACGCTACCGACGGCGCCCGACATCGGAACAGCCCCGCACGGGCCGTGAGGTGCCGCTACGGCAGCAGCGGGATGACCTCGGCGAGGTCGACCGGACCGACGACGAGGTCGGCGCGTTCGCGCACCGCGGGCTTCGCGTTGAAGGCGACGCCGAGACCGGCGACGGCCATCATCTCGAGGTCGTTCGCACCGTCGCCGATCGCCAGGGTGCGGGTGAGGGGCACGCCGCGCTCGTCGGCCCATTCGCGGAGGGCGGCGGCCTTGCCCGCAGCATCCACGATCCCGCCGTCCACGGTGCCGCTCAGCACGCCGTCCCGCGTCGCGAGCCGGTTGGCGCGCCACACGTCCACCCCGAGGTCGGGGGCGACCGTGTCGAGGATCTCGTGGAATCCGCCCGACACCACGCCCACGGCGCCGCCGCGCTCGTGCACGGCCGCGATCAGCTCGCGGACACCCGGCGTGGGCTCGATGCGCGCCAGCACACGCGCGAACGCCGCGACCGGCACGCCCTCGAGGGCCTCGACGCGGGAGCGCAGGCTCGTCGCGAAATCGACCTCGCCGCGCATCGCGGCCTCCGTCGCCGCCGCGACCTCGGCGCCGCGTCCGGCTTCGTCGGCGATGAGCTCGATGACTTCGTTGCGGATGAGCGTGGAGTCGGCGTCGAGCACGACGAGGAAGCGGGCGGGCGCGGCAGGCATGCTCCCACGCTAGCCGGAGCGGATGCCGCTGCCCGCCGTGTGTCAGCGCTCGACGCGGAACCCCTTGCCGACGACGGTGATGCCGCTGTCGGTGATCGTGAAGCCGCGCGCGAGGTCCTTGTCGCGGTCGACGCCGACCGTGGCGCCGTCCTCGAGCACCACGTTCTTGTCGAGGATCGCGCGGTGCACCCGCGCGCCCGCGCCGACCTGCACGTGGTCGAACAGCACCGAGTCGGTGATCGTCGACCCGCCGCCGGCGAGCGTCCAGGGACCCACCACGCTGCGCTCGAGGTGGGTGCCCGACAGCACCGACCCGAGCGACACGATCGAGTCGATCGCGTTGCCGATGCGGCCGACCGAGTCGCGGACGAACTTCGCGGGCGGGGAGTTGACCGCCTGCGAGTGGATCGGCCAGTCCATGTTGTACAGGTTGAACACGGGAAGCGTCGAGATGAGATCGCGGTGCGCGTCGAAGAACGAGTCGATCGTCCCCACGTCACGCCAGTAGTAGCGGTCGCGGTCGGTCGAACCCGGCACGTCGTTGCGGTTCATGTCGTAGACGCCGGCCTCGCCGCGGTCCACGAAGTAGGGGATGATGTCGCCGCCCATGTCGTGGTTCGACGTCGGCAGCTCCCCGTCGGACTCGACGGCCTCGATGAGCGCGTCGGTATCGAAGATGTAGTTGCCCATCGAGGCGAGCACCTGGTTGGGCGCATCGGCCAGGCCCACCGCGTTCTGGGGCTTCTCGAGGAACTCGCGGATGCGCACCGGGTCTTCGGGGTCGACGTCGATCACGCCGAACTGGTTCGCCAGTGAGATCGGCTGACGGATGCCGGCGACCGTGGCGCGCGCACCCGATTCGATGTGGGCGGCGAGCATCTGCCGGAAGTCCATGCGGTAGACGTGGTCCGCGCCGATGACGACGACGATGTCGGGCTGCTCGTCGTTGATGAGGTTGAGGCTCTGCAGGATGGCGTCCGCCGATCCCGAGAACCAGCGCTTGCCCAGGCGCTGCTGCGCCGGCACCGAGGTGACGTAGGAGTCCAGGAGCGCGGACATCCGCCACGTCTGCGAGATGTGGCGGTCGAGGCTGTGGGACTTGTACTGCGTCAGCACGACGATCTGCCTCAGGCCCGAGTTGATCAGGTTCGAGATCGCGAAGTCGATGAGCCGGTACTGGCCTCCGAACGGGACGGCGGGCTTGGCGCGATCCGCGGTCAACGGCATCAGCCGCTTCCCTTCGCCGCCGGCGAGGATGATTCCGAAGACCTTGGGTGCAGCTGGCATGCGACCCACACTATGACGCGTTCCGGCCCGTGTACTAGCGTTCGACACATGCGAGTCGACATCGTCACCAAGGAGTACCCGCCGGAGATCTACGGCGGCGCCGGTGTGCACGTGACGGAGCTCGTCAAGGCGCTCCGCTCGAGCATCGACGTCCAGGTGCGCGCGTTCGGCGCCGCCCGCGACGAGGAGGGCACCACGTCGTACGGCGCGCCGGCGGAGCTGGGCGCCGCCAACGCCGCGGTGCAGACGCTCGGCACGGATCTCGAGATCGTGACGGATGTCGCGGGCGCCGACGTCGTGCACAGTCACACCTGGTACGCGAACTTCGCCGGGCACCTCGCATCGCTGCTGCACGGCATCCCGCACATCGTGACCGCCCACAGCCTCGAGCCGCTGCGCCCGTGGAAGGCCGAGCAGCTCGGCGGCGGCTATGCCGTCTCGAGCTGGATCGAGAAGTCGGCGTACGAGGGCGCCGCGGCCATCGTGGCGGTGAGCAACGGCATGCGCGAAGACATCCTGCGCAGCTACCCGGCACTCGACCCCGAGCGCGTGCGCGTGATCTACAACGGGATCGACGTCGAGGCGTGGCACCCCGTCGAGGACCCTGCTCTGCTCGCGGAGCTGGGGATCGACCCGGCGAAGCCGTCCGTCGTCTTCGTCGGCCGCATCACCCGGCAGAAGGGCCTGCCGTACTTCCTCCGCGCCGCCGAGCGCCTTCCCGCCGACGTGCAGGTGATCCTCGCCGCCGGCGCGCCCGACACCCCGCAGATCATGGCTGAGGTCGAAGGGCTCGTCCGCGGGCTGCAGGAGACCCGAGCGGGTGTGGTGTGGCTGGATCGGATGCTGTCGCGCCACGAGCTGTGCACGATCCTGAGCGCGGCGACCACCTTCGTCTGCCCGTCGGTCTACGAGCCGCTCGGCATCGTGAACCTCGAGGCGATGGCCTGCGGCGCCGCCGTCGTCGGGACGGCCACCGGCGGCATCCCGGAGGTCGTCGTCGACGGTGTCACGGGTCGCCTCGTGCCCATCGAGCAGGTGCAGGACGGCACGGGCACCCCGACAGACCCGGAGCAGTACGTGTCGGATCTCGCGCGCGTGCTCACCGAGGTCGTGAGCGATCCGGAGCGCGCGCGAGAGTACGGCGCCGCCGGACGGAAGCGCGCGACGGAGGATTTCAGCTGGCGGCGCATCGCCGACCAGACGGCCGCGCTGTACGCGGAGGTGGTCTCCGGCGGCCGATAGGCTGTCAGCATGCCCCAGGTGCTCGAGTTCTCCGACGTCGTCGTCCGCCGAAACGCCCGGAACATCGTCGACCACCTGAACTGGACGATCAACGACGACGAGCGCTGGGTGGTCCTCGGACCCAACGGCGCCGGCAAGACCACCGTGCTCCAGATGGCCGACACGCTGCTGCACCCCACCTCGGGCGTCGTCACCATCCTCGGCGAGCGTCTCGGCCGCACCGACGTCTTCGAACTGCGGCCCCGGATCGGGTTCGCCTCGTCCGCGATGGCGCGTCGCGTGCCGCCGGAGGAGACCGTGCTCAACGTCGTCCTGACGGCGGCATACTCGGTGCTCGGCCGCTGGCGCGAGGACTACGAGGACATCGACGAGCGGCGTGCGCTGCGCGTGCTCGCGGAGTGGAAGCTCGACCACCTCGCCGACCGCACCTTCGGCACCCTCAGCGACGGCGAGCAGAAGCGCGTGCAGATCGCCCGCGCCGTCATGACCGACCCCGAGCTGCTGCTCCTCGACGAGCCGACCGCCAGCCTCGACCTGGGCGCGCGCGAAGAGCTGCTGATCCTGCTCGGCGGTTACGCACAGGCGCCGACGACGCCGGCGATGATCATGGTCACGCACCACGTCGAGGAGGTCCCCATCGGATTCACCCACGTGCTGCTGCTGCGCGACGGCCAGGCCGTGGCATCCGGTCCGATCCGCGAGACCCTCACCGCCGAGGCGCTCACCGACACGTTCGGCGTGCCGATCAGCCTCAGCGAGGAGGGCGGCCGCTACGCGGCACGCGCCGCGCACTGAGCCCCGAGAACGGCCGGTTCGGCGTCCGCGCCGGAGACTGGTAGAATCTCTCTTTGGTGCATTCGCACCCCAGACTTTGACCGCCCTGGCAAAATCCAGGGCACCATCCTCAAAGGACCATCATGAAGACTGACCTCCACCCGGACTACCAGGCCGTCGTGTTCCGTGACCTCGGCTCGGGCGAGACCTTCCTCACCCGCTCGACGGTGACCAGCGACAAGACGATCGAGCTCGACGGCGTCGAGTACCCCGTCATCGACGTCGAGATCTCGTCGGCCTCGCACCCGTTCTACACGGGCAAGCAGCGCATCATGGACTCGGCCGGTCGTGTCGAGAAGTTCAACCAGCGCTTCAAGAACTTCGGCGGCTCCAAGTAAGCAGCCACCCCGGAAGGCCCCGCTTCGGCGGGGTCTTCTGCGTTTCCGGGACGTGCGGGCGACGCCGGTCAGCGGATCGGCCAGCGACCGTCGAGACGGTCGTCGGGATCGATCCTGCCGATGCGGATGAAGTACTCGGTCAGGCTCTCCGCCTGGGCACGGGCCCAGCCGATCTGGCGGGTGTGCAGCTCGTGCACCGTGTCGGGCAGCCACGGTGCGAACCGCTCGGCGAGCGCCTGCGCGACGCGGCCGGCAGCGACCGCGTCGGCCGATGCCTCGTGCGCGGCATCCAGCCTCACCGCGTAGTGCGCCGCGACGACCTCCAGCGTGCGCTTGCCCTTGCGCCAGCGGTCGTACGCCTTGTCGACCACGAGAGGATCGATCACGGGAGACGGGTCCTCGATCGGGGCGACGCCGTGACGCAGCGACTCGTACTTCAGCAGCGAGAAGTCGAACGGCGCGTTGTACGCGACGACGGGGATGCCGGCATCGAGCAGGGCTCGGACGGCCGTGACCACCTCCGCGATCACCTCGGCGGCCGGTCGGCCGTTCGCGCGGGCGTGCTCGGTGGAGATGCCGTGGATCGCGCTCGCGCCCTCGGGGATCTCGACGCCGGGATCGGCCAGCCAGTCGCGGGCGCGGATGACGCGGCCCGAGGCGTCCAGCAGGCCCACGTGGGCCGTCACGATGCGATCGCCGGTGACGTCGATGCCGGTGGTCTCGAGATCGAACACCCCGACCATGCGCACCCAGTCCGGCACATCCCACAGCGGCAGCTGTTCGGGATGCGCGCGGCTCATGCCGTTCACGGTATGCGTCGCCTCCGACATCCGAGCGCAGGCGCTCCGCGCACAGCCGGGACCCGGGGGAGTCCTCGTAGACTCGACGGGTGACAGCGCCCAACCCGTACGCCCCGCTCCTCGACGTGATCCCGGTCGAGCGGCGCGAGGCCGCCGTGCTCGGCGGTACGACGGCGTACTGGGTCTACGGTCCGGCCGACGCCGAGGTGACGATCGTCGCGGTGCACGGGTTCCGCGGCGAGCACCACGGTCTCGAGCCCGTCGTCGCGCACCTGCCGAGCGTGCGCGTGATCTCGCCCGACCTTCCCGGCTTCGGCGAGACGGCGCCCGTCCCCGATCGCATCCACGACCTCGACCTCTACGCCGAATGGCTCCGCGAGTTCGCCGCGGTCGTCGCCCCGGGGGCCGTGATCCTCGGGCACTCGTTCGGCTCGATCGTCGTCGCGGCGGCCGTCGCCGGCGGCCTCGAGACGCCGCGGGTGATCCTCGTCAACCCGATCGGCGCTCCGGCGCTGGAGGGTCCGCGAGGCATCCTCACGCGGCTGGCGGTCTTCTACTACTGGGCGGGGGCGAAGCTGCCGAAGCGGCTCGGCGAGGCCCTCCTGCGCAACGGGCTCATCGTGCGGGTGATGAGCGTCTCGATGGCGAAGACCAAGGACTCCGGCATCCGTCGATTCGTGCACGATCAGCACGACACGTACTTCTCACGCTTCGCCGACCGCGACGTGCTGCACGACGCCTTCGTGGCGTCGGTGTCGAACGACGTGCGCGCGTTCGCATCGCGCATCACCCAGCCCACGCTGCTGGTCGCCGCGGTGAGGGATGACATCACGCCCATCGAGGCCGAGCGGGAACTCACGACGATGTTCCCGCATGCGGACCTCGTGGAGATCCCGGACGTCGGCCACCTCATCCACTACGAGACGCCGGCCGCCGCTGCCGACGCGATCACGCGGTTTCTCGCGCCTTCCGACGCCGGTACGCGTTGACGTTCATGCGGTTGCCGCAGTTGCCGGTGTCGCAGTAGCGCTTCGAGCCGTTCTTCGAGTAGTCGATGTAGACGGAGTCGCAGTCGTCCGCGGAGCAGATGCGCACGCGGTCGTACTCGTCGGAGCGGATGACGTCGACGAAGGCCATCGCCGCCTCGACGAGGATGCGGGTCGCGAGCGGTGCATCGTCGCTCGTGGCGTGCACGTGCCAGTCGAAGCCGTCATGGCGCACGAGGCGGGGCAATGCGCTGCCGTCTGCGAGCATCTCGTTGACCAGCGGGACGGCGCCGTCGCGGTCGACCTCCCACAGCTCCCGCAGACGCGGGCGGATCGCTCGGATCGCGGCGAGCTCCTGCTCATCGCGCCGGATGAGCCCCGTGTAGGGGTTCACCATCAGGTACTCGTCGAACTCTTCGAGCGTGGTGAGCGTGTCCCCGTCGTCGTAGCCGGGCAGCGTGTTGACGAGGTAGGCGGCCGCGCGGAGGCTCAGCTCCGTGTCACGAATGAAAACCATATTGACTCCTGACATGCCGTTCGCTACTGTCACCAGTGTAAGCACACTTCACCCCTGACAGCCGGATGCCGCCCATGACCGTCTCGACCGCGTCCCTTCCCATCATCGCCCCGAGTGCGGCCTTCCGCGCGAACGCGCGGATGCGCACCAGCGGGCTCGTCATGGGCGTCGCCTCGGCGCTGGCGTTCTCGTCGAGCGGTCCCTTCGTGAAGCCCCTGCTCGAGGCCGGCTGGTCGCTCGGGGCGGCGCTGCTGGTTCGCATGGGAGTCGCCGGCCTCGTGCTCTCGCCCGCGCTGTTCCTGGCGATCAAGCGGCAGCGCGGCTTCCTGAAGCGGCACTGGCGGCTCATCGTCGGCTTCGGGCTGATGCCGGTGCTCGGCTGTCAGCTCTTCTTCTTCTCGGCGATGCAGCGGATGCCGGTGGCCGTGGCGCTGCTGATCCAGTACCTCGCCCCGGTCATGCTCGTCGTCGCGGTCTGGGTGCGCACGTGCAGAGCGCCGTCGGCGCTCGTGCTGTGGGGCTCCGCGGTCGCCATGGTCGGTCTGGTGCTCGTCGTCGACATCTCGGGCGCCTCGTTCGACCTGATCGGAACGCTCCTCGCCCTCGCCGCCGCGGTGTGCGTGTGCGCGTACTTCGTGATCTCTGAGCGGGCCGGCGACGACCTGCCGCCGCTCGCGCTGGCCGCCAGCGGCCTGCTCACCGGTGCGATCGTCATGGGTGTGCTGTGCCTCACCGGCATCATGCCCTTCCAGGCGCCGGCGGTCGATGTGGTGCTCGCAGGCGTGGCGGTGCCGTGGTGGATGCCGCTGTTCTGGGTGGCCGCGATCGCGACGACGCTGGGCTACGCGCTGGGCGTGATGGCCGTCCCGCGCATCGGCTCGCGGGTCGCCTCGTTCGTCGGGCTCTCGGAGGTGCTGTTCGCACTCATGTTCGCGTGGATCTTCCTCGCCGAGGTGCCCGCGCCCATCCAGTTCGTCGGTGGGGCGCTGATCCTCGTCGGCGTGGTTCTCGTGCGCGCCGACGCGTCGTCGACCGGAAACCCGAAGGGCGCCGCGGCTACGACTCCCGTCGTGCCAGCTCCATGAGCGGCGTCACGCGATGGGCGATGACCTCGCCCATCACGAGCGACGTCTCGGTGCGCTCGACACCCTCGATCGCGAGGATGCGGGCGTCGGTGTCGAAGAGGTGCTGGGTGTCGCGGCACGCGACACGCACCAGCAGATCCACCTGACCGGACAACCCGTGCGCCTGCACGACCTCCGGGACGCGGGCGAGTTCGACGGCGATGCGGGGCAGATCGGCCTGACGCACGATGACGCTGATGAACGCCTCGATCGGGAACCCGAGCGAGGCGGACGAGATGGCTCGCTCGTACGACAGGAAGACCCCCGCCTTCTCCAGGCGCGACATGCGCGCCTGGACGGTGTTGCGCGAGAGGCCGAGTCGTTCGGCGAGTGCGACGACGGTCGCGCGCGGGTCGGCGGAGAGCGCTGCCAGCAGCTCCAGGTCGACGTGATCGAGGGCACTCATAGTGCGAAACGTTAGCACGCCTTTTATGGGCGTGAGTTGTCAACATGCTCAAGAAGTCCTCGAATGCTTGAGCGAGGTGCGATGCGGACGTACCGTTGAAGCAGCCGGCGAAGTGGCCGGCGCACGCGAAGCGGCTCCTCACGAGGGGGCCCGCAACGAGGAGTGATGACGATGACGCACACCCTGACACCCACAGCGGATCTCGCCACCGACATCGAGGATGTCGCGCGACTGCTGACCCCCGACGGCGAGCGCATCGCCGACCCCGAGCTCGATCGCTGGGTGGCCGACGTCGACGCCGCGACACT
This sequence comes from Microbacterium sp. NPDC056057, assembly GCF_042266945.1. Classification (NCBI taxonomy): domain Bacteria; kingdom Bacillati; phylum Actinomycetota; class Actinomycetes; order Micrococcales; family Microbacteriaceae; genus Microbacterium; species Microbacterium sp. NPDC056057. Next base: position 689,789 of record NZ_JBHJWS010000003.1, on the reverse strand, counting down.
GCGCGGCCTGTACCGCGACATGGTTCTCCTGCGGCGCATCGACACCGAGGGCGTCGCTCTGCAGCGGCAGGGCCAGCTGGGCCTGTGGCCGCCGTGCCAGGGCCAGGAGGCGACCCAGATCGGCACCGCCCGCGCCCTCCGCGCCGATGACTTCGCCTTCCCGAGCTACCGCGAGACCGGCGTCGTCTACGCCCGCGGCGGCAAGCCCGCGGACTTCGTGCTCGCGTGGCGCGGCGAGGAGCACTCGACCTACAACCCCTACGACATCAACACCGCGACGCAGCAGATCATCATCGGCGCGCAGGCGCTGCATGCGGTCGGCTACGCGATGGGCGTGCAGCGCGACGGCACCGACCAGGTGTCGGTCGCCTACTTCGGCGACGGCGCGTCGAGCCAGGGCGACGTCAACGAGGCGATGGTGTTCGCCTCCTCCTTCCGCGCGCCGGTCGTGTTCGTCTGCACCAACAACCAGTGGGCGATCTCCGAGCCCGTCACGGTGCAGGCGAAGTTCCCGATCGCCGGCCGCGCCCCGGGCTTCGGCATCCCCAGCATGCGCGTCGACGGCAATGACGTGCTGGCGTGCTTCGCGGCGATGCGGTGGGCGCTCGACAACGCGCGCCGCGGCAACGGTCCCGCGTTCATCGAGGCGGTCACCTACCGCATGGGCCCGCACACCACGTCGGACGACCCGACCCGGTACCGCGACAAGGAAGAGGTCGAGAAGTGGCGCCGCCGCGACCCGATCGCGCGCGTCGAGGCACTCCTGCGGTCGCGCGGTGAGTTCGACGAGGCGTTCGTGGCGAGCGTCGAGGCCGACGCCGATGCCCTCGCCGCGGCCGTGCGCGAGGCGGCGATGACCGCGACGACCCGCGACCCGCTGACCGTGCTCGACAACGTCTACGCGGAGCCCCACTCGGGCCTCGCGGAGCAGCGCGAGTGGTTCGGCGCGTACCTCGACGGGTTCGCCCCGGCAGCCGAGGGGGTGTGACGATGACGCAGTTGACGATGGCGAAGGCCATCAACGAAGGACTCCGCCGCGCGATGGCGGACGACGACAAGGTCCTCGTCATGGGCGAGGACATCGGAAAGCTCGGCGGTGTCTTCCGCATCACCGACGGCCTCCTCGACCAGTTCGGGGCGCAGCGCGTGGTCGACACGCCGCTCGCCGAGGCCGGCATCATGGGTACCGCCGTCGGGCTCGCGTTCCGCGGCTACCGGCCCGTCGTCGAGATCCAGTTCGACGGCTTCGTCTACCCGGCGTTCGACCAGATCGTGTGCCAGGTCGCGAAGCTGCACTACCGCACGCGCGGCAACGTGAAGATGCCGATCACCATCCGCATCCCGTGGGCGGGTGGCGTGGGCGCCGCAGAGCACCACTCGGAGTCGCCCGAGGCGTACTTCGTGCACACCTCGGGGCTGCGCGTGATCGCGGTGTCGAACCCGCAGGACGCCTATGTCATGCTTCGGCAGGCGATCGCGTCCGACGACCCGGTGGTGTACTTCGAGCCCAAGCGGCTCTACCACACCAAGGGCGAGGTCGACCTCGACGTCCAGCTCGCGGACGCCCCGCCGATGGGCCTGGCCCGCGTGGCGCGCGAGGGCAGCGACGTCACGCTGCTGACCTACGGCTCGCAGGTGCTCACGGCCCTGGATGCCGCCACCGCCGCCGAGGACGACGGCGTCTCGATCGAGGTCATCGATCTGCGCTCGATCTCGCCGGTGGACTACCGCACGGTGACCGCCTCCGTCCGCAAGACGGGGCGCGTCGTGGTCACCCACGAGGCCGCCCGTGAGGCGGGCGTCGGCGCCGAACTGGTCGCCAGTGTCACCGAGCGCTGCTTCAACTACCTCGAGGCGGCGCCGCAGCGCGTCACCGGGCACGACATCCCGTACCCGCCCGCGAAGCTCGAGAAGCACCACCTGCCCGACCTCGACCGGATCCTCGACGCCGTCGACCGCGTGATGGATCGGCCGAACAGCCTGAGCGGGGTGCGGGACTGATGGCGGTGCAGGACTTCAAGCTCCCCGACCTCGGAGAGGGACTCCCCGAAGCCGAGCTCGTGCAGTGGCTCGTCGCCGTCGGCGACACGGTCACCCTCAACCAGACGATCGCCGAGGTCGAGACCGCGAAGGCCGTCGTCGAGCTGCCGTCGCCGTACGCCGGCACCATCACGGCGCTGCACGCTGCAGCGGGCGATGTCGTCGCGGTCGGCTCGGTGCTGATCTCGTTCGACATCGGCGGGATGGATGCTGCGCCCCCCGCGCCTGCCGAATCAGCCCAGGCGACCGCTCCCGAGGCGGCTGCGAGCGCGCCGGCCGAGTCGGCGAAGTCCGAGCCGAACCTCGTGGGCTACGGCGCGACGCCCCAGGGCGCCGGGCGCCCGCAGCGCCGCGCGCGTGTCGCGGGCTCGGTGACCGCAGCATCCGACACCGCCGTCCTCGAGGCGGCCCCGCACGACGCGATCCAGTTCGCCGACGTCGTGGAACGCCCGGTCGAGCGACCGCGCTCGACACCGCCGGTGCGGCAGTTCGCCAAGCAGCTGGGCATCGACCTGGCGCTCGTCGAGGCGACCGGCGCGTCCGGGGTCATCACGCGCGCCGACGTCGAGGCCTATGCGACTCGCGTGGGCGCCACGGCGACCGCGCCGGCTGCGGCGGAGCCCGTCGAGACCTTCGAGATGCCGATGCCGGCCGCCGCGGGGGAGCGTACGACGCGCACGCCGATCCGCGGGGTGCGGCGCATGACCGCGGACGCCATGGTGCGCAGCGCCTTCACCGCGCCGCACGTCACGACGTTCCTGACCGTCGACGTGACCGCGACGAGCGAGCTCATCGCCTCGCTGAAGGGCGACCGCGACCTGCAGGAGCACCGGATCGGGATCATGGCCGTGGCCGCGAAGGCCGTGTGCCTCGCGCTGGGCCGCCACCCCGGGCTCAACTCGAAGTGGGACGACGAGGCGGGCGAGATCGTCGAGCACCACTATGTGAACCTCGGGATCGCCGCGGCGACCGGGCGGGGGCTCGTGGTGCCGAACATCCGCGACGCGCAGGAGCTGACGCTGGTCGAGCTTGCCGACGCGATCCGAGGGCTCGCGGAGACCGCACGCGCGGGCAAGTCGTCGCCGGCCGACATGATGGGCGGCACGTTCTCGATCACGAACGTCGGCGTGTTCGGCGTGGACGCCGGGACGCCGATCATCAACCCCGGGGAGGCGGGCATCCTCGCCCTCGGCGCGGTGCGGCGCCAGCCCTGGGAGCATCGCGGAGAGATCGCGCTGCGCGACGTCATGACGCTCGCCCTGTCGTTCGATCACCGGCTGGTCGACGGCGAGCAGGGATCGCGCTTCCTTGTGGACGTCGCGGACATCCTCCGGGAGCCGGGACGTGCCATGCTGATGCGCTGACAAGGCCGCTGACCGGCCGGCACCTTGGGGGCCGGCCGGTCAGTCCTGTTTCGGGTAGAAGAGTCCGAGGCCGTGCCTCTGCAGCACGTCGTACGCCTCGGCGTAAGTCTCCGGCTCCGCGGATCCGTCCGCGGCGTACCGCGCCTGCAGCAGCCCCAGCAGGCCGCGTCCGGGCGGGCTGAGGGGCTTGTTCTTGTGGGGTCCGGTCTTGAGGTCGGTGAGCTGATCCTCGGCGGGGTTGGGCGGCACGTACATCGGGTGCACGACGGGCCAGCTCGCCGGGTCGCGGGGAGTGTCGAGGTTCACGACCGAGAACAGGTCGCGCGCTTCGGCGTCGCGCCGCGTCAGCGGACGCAGCCCGTGCAGCCGTACGAGCGTCGCGGCGACCGCCGCGTGGTGCATCTCGTCGTGGACGATGGTGCCGGCGCGGGTGTACGCCGACACGGCGATCGTCGGAACGCGGACGCCGAGCCGGTCGAACGCGAACCCCATCTCGCCAGGCCCGTCGTCGGCGACAGGCGGGGTCGCCGCCGGCGGGGGCACGTGGTCGTACGTCCCCCCGTGCTCGTCGAATGTGATGAGCAGCAGCGTGTTCATCGCGTTCGATCCGTCCGCAGTCGCGCTCTGCTTGATCGCGTCGTAGACGTCGGCCACCAGCTTCTCGCCTGCGCGCACGTCCGACACGGCCGAGTCCACCACCACGGAGCCGTCGACGTCGCTCTCGCGGAGCGCGCCGAACGGCGGGTGGAAGTCGTTGTGGTTGTACACCAGCCGCGGCTCGATGAACGCGTACGCGGGGAGCCTGCCCGCCTTCGCGTCGTCGAAGAACTCCGACATGTGCCCGAACCGGCCGGTTCGCCAGTACTTCTCGAGCACCGGAGCGTGCAGGATGCCGGTGAGCGAGACCAGCTGCATCTCGTCGAAGTAGACCTTCCACGGGATGCCCGCGTCTTCGAGCCGGTTGAAGATCGTGGGCGTCGGCGCCGCGTCGAGCCACTTGTCGTAGCCCCCGCCGTGCTTGTTGGTGACGAAGCCGTGCGACGTCGACGCATGGAAGAACGAGCGGTTGCAGTACGTCTGCGACGGCACGGCCGCGAACCACGCGTCGAAGACCGCGAAGCCCTTCGCGAGAGTCGACAGCACCGGGAGCTGCTCGGGGGAGAAGCCGCCCATGATGTGCGACGCCTCGTCGATCGAGGGCTCCGTGCCGTGGCGCAGCCGCGTCAGGTTGTTCCAGTAGTCGTGGAGGAAGCCCTCCATCGTCGGCGCGGTGCCGGACGGCGGTGCGTTGAACGGAGCGGCCATGTCGCCCACTTGGCTCGCGGCGTTGTCCCGCGGGTCGACGACGCCGAACAGCTGCGTGTTGACGTGCGGGAACTCCTCGCCGGGGTCCGGGTCCGGCCGAGCCATCACGTCGTCGGTAGGCCCCGAATAGGCGTGGACGGCGACGCGCTCGCCGGAGGGAGCCGTGTTGGCGTAGTCGCCGAACGCGAGCCCGTCGAAGGTGGCGCCCTCGGGAAGGTTCTCGGGCGTGTAGAGCCACCCCAGGAGGTTGTCGAACGACCGGTTCTCGCCCATCAGCACGACGACGTGGTCGAAGCCGGGCTCGGAGCGCGGCGGCACGGCGCCGAAGTCGACCGACCCTTCGCGGTATCCGATCGTGTGACCGAGGGAGGCGCCGGCCGCGGCACCCACTGCGCCGCCCACGACCAAGCCGGCGGCAGCGACTCCGCCGAGCTTCAGAAAGTCCCGACGCGAACTGGCGTCGCCCGGCTCTGGCGCACGCGAATCAGCGGACGTCTCGGTGCCGTCGACGTGCCCCGCCCCGGCGTCGTCGTGCTGTCCATGCCCCGTCATGGTCCGTCCAGACTAGGCCCTCGCCGTCCTCAGGCGGTCAGCGAGGCGCGCGCCATCGTGCGGAGGATGCCGCGCACATCGCGCTCGCCGGGGCGCGACCGCGACGCGCGCACGGTGTGGGGTGTCGAGTTGATGAGGCCGAAGCAGGCGTGCGCGCGCACGCGGAGGTCATCCTCGTCGCGCTCCGGGTGGACGGTGGAGAGGATGCCGATCCACACCTCCACGTACTCCCGCTGCAGACGGCGCACGGTGTGGCGGTCGTCGTCGCTGAGGCTCGCGAGATCGCGGTCCTGCACGCGGATGACGTCTGCATCGCGCAGCGCGAACTCCACGTGGAAGGCGATGATCGCGTCCAGCTGGTCGGCGGCCTCGTGATGAGCCGAGATCACGGTGCGCCCGCCCGCCAGCAGTCGCTCGCTCACCTCGACGAGGATGGCGCCGAGCAGCGCCTGCTTGTTGGCGAAGTGGCGGTACAGGGCGGGACCGCTGACCCCGACCGCTCCGCCGATGTCTTCGAGACTGACACCGCTGAAGCCGCGTTCGGCGAAGAGGGCGGCCGCCTCGTGGAGGATCGCCGCGTGGCGGTCGGCCTTCGCGCGATCGCGATCGGTCACACCGTTCGTCATCTGCTGCTCCGCTTGTAAATCCAGTTAAGGCTCGCTAACCTGAACCTCAGTTAGTGAACACTAACCAATCCGATCGCGTCCCGACAACGGACGTGATCCGATCGTGACGTCGAGGAAGATGCGCGGGAGATCCGGATGAGCGTGCTGAGCACCACCGCGGTGCACGACGAGGCCTTCGCGCGCACGCGCGACGCCCAGCGGGAACTGGCCGAGAAGCTGCGCGAGCGGCTGGCCGCAGCATCCGTCGGCGGACCCGCCGCGTCGCGCGAGCGGCATGTCGCCCGTGGCAAGCTGCTGCCGCGCGACCGCGTCACCCGCCTGCTCGACGAGGGGAGCCCGTTCATCGAGGTCGCGCCGCTCGCCGCGGAGGGCCTCTACGACGGCGACGCTCCCGCCGCGGGCGTGATCGCGGGGATCGGGCTGGTGCACGGACGCCACGTGATGGTGGTGTGCAACGACGCGACGGTCAAGGGCGGAACGTACTACCCGCTCACCGTCAAGAAGCACCTGCGGGCGCAGGAGATCGCCCTCGAGAATCGTCTGCCCTGCGTCTACCTCGTCGATTCCGGCGGCGCCTTCCTGCCGATGCAGGACGAGGTGTTCCCCGACCGCGACCACTTCGGCCGCATCTTCTTCAACCAGGCCCGGCTGTCGGCCGCGGGCATCCCGCAGATCGCCGCCGTGCTCGGCTCGTGCACCGCCGGCGGTGCTTACGTGCCCGCGATGAGCGACGAGACGGTGATCGTCCGCGGCCAGGGCACGATCTTCCTCGGTGGCCCGCCCCTGGTGAAGGCCGCGATCGGCGAGATCGTCACCGCCGAGGAGCTCGGCGGGGGAGAGCTGCACGCCCGCCGCTCCGGGGTCGTCGACCACCTCGCAGAGGACGACGAGCACGCGCTCGAGATCGTGCGCGACATCGTCGCGACCCTGCCGGCGCCGGCTGAACCCGCGTGGGAGATCGTGCCGGCGGTCGAACCGGCGGCCGAGGCATCCGATCTGTACGGAGTCGTGCCGGTCGACGTGAACCAGCCCTACGACGTGCGCGAGGTGATCGCGCGGCTCGTCGACGGCAGCGAGCTGCACGAGTTCAAGCGCGAGTACGGCGACACGCTCGTCACCGGCTTCGCGCGCATCCACGGGCACCCTGTCGGCATCGTCGCCAACAACGGCGTGCTGTTCAGCGAGTCCGCCCAGAAGGGCGCCCACTTCATCGAGCTGTGCGACCAGCGCGGGGTGCCGCTGCTGTTCCTGCAGAACATCTCGGGCTTCATGGTGGGACGCGACGCGGAGGCGGGCGGCATCGCGAAGGACGGCGCCAAGATGGTGACGGCCGTCGCGACCACGCGGGTGCCGAAGCTCACCATCGTCATCGGCGGGTCGTTCGGCGCCGGCAACTACTCGATGTGCGGACGCGCGTACTCCCCGCGGTTCCTGTGGACATGGCCGGCGAGCCGGATCTCCGTCATGGGCGGCAACCAGGCCGCCTCCGTGCTCTCGACCGTGAAGCGCGACCAGCTGGAGGCGCGCGGCGAAGAATGGTCCACGGCGGAGCAGGCGGACTTCGAGGCTCCGATCCGCGCCCGATACGAGGAGCAGGGCGACCCGTACTACGCGACCGCCCGGCTGTGGGACGACGGCGTGGTCGACCCGCTCGACACCCGGGACCTCCTCGGCCTCGCGCTCGACGTCGTCTCGCGCACCCCGCTCCCCGAACCGCGCTTCGGCGTCTTCCGGATGTGAGAGGGAGAAGTGCGAAGCATGCCCCCGGTCATTGAGCGAGCGAAGCGAGACGAAATGCCCCTGCCTGAGCCCGCCGAAGGGTTCGACACCGTCCTCGTCGCCAACCGCGGCGAGATCGCCCGCCGGGTGATCCGCACGCTCCGGCGCCTCGGCATCCGTTCGGTCGCCGTCTACAGCGATGCGGACGCCGCCGCGCCGCACGTGCGCGAAGCCGACGAGTCCGTCCGCATCGGGCCCGCCGCGGCCGCGCAGTCGTACCTCGACATCGACGCCGTGGTCGCCGCAGCCGTCGCGAGCGGCGCGCAGGCCGTCCACCCCGGCTACGGCTTCCTGTCGGAGAACGTCGCGTTCGCGCGCGCCTGCGCCGAGGCGGGCATCGTCTTCATCGGCCCCGGCGAGCGCGCGCTCGCCGTGATGGGCGACAAGATCCGCGCGAAGGAGCACGTCGCGTCGCACGGCGTGCCGACGGTGCCCGGCTTCAGTGCGGCGGGGATGACGGATGCTGAGATCACGGCGTCCGCCCAGAACGCAGGCTTCCCCCTTCTGGTGAAGCCGTCGGCGGGCGGCGGCGGCAAGGGGATGCAGGTGGTGCGCTCGGCCGCGGAGCTGCCGGACGCCCTCGCGACCGCGCGCCGCGTCGCCGCCGCCGCGTTCGGCGACGACACGCTCCTCCTCGAACGGCTCATCGAGCGCCCGCGTCACATCGAAGTGCAGGTGCTCGCCGATGCGCACGGGAGCGTCGTCCACCTCGGCGAGCGCGAGTGCACGCTGCAGCGCCGCCACCAGAAGGTGATCGAGGAGGCGCCGTCGCCGGCGGTCGACGCCGACACCCGCGCGCGCCTGGGTGCGGCGGCCTGCGCGGCCGCGGCATCCGTCGACTATCGCGGGGCGGGAACCGTCGAGTTCCTCGTCGCAGCGGACCGTCCCGACGAGTTCTTCTTCATCGAGATGAACACGCGCCTGCAGGTCGAGCACCCCGTCACCGAGCTCGTGACCGGATTCGACCTGGTCGAGCACCAGCTGCGGATCGCCGCGGGGGAGCGGCTCGCGTTCTCGCAGGACGACGTGCGTCTCGACGGCCACGCGATCGAGGCCCGTGTGTACGCGGAGACGCCGGAGCGCGGTTTCCTCCCGGCCACCGGCGAGGTGCTGGTGTGGCGGCCTGCCGAGGGCGTCCGCACCGATTCGGCGGTCGAGACCGCGAGCGCCGTGACGGCGGACTACGACCCGATGATCGCGAAGGTCATCGCACACGGCGCCGACCGTGCGGAGGCGCTCGCGCGTCTCGACGGCGCGCTCGCCGAGACGATCGTGCTCGGGCTCGACACCAACATCGGCTTCCTCCGCGCCCTGCTCGCCGAGGAGGGCGTGCAGACCGGCGACATGGACACGGGCCTCATCGACCGGATGCCGCCGTACGCCGCCGGCGTGCCGAGCGCCGCAGCGCTGCGCGCAGCCGCGTCGACCGCCGCGGGCGGCACGGGCGCCCTGCGTCCTGCGCACAGCGGTGTGGCATGGCGGGAGCTCGCAGGCTGGCGTGCGGGCGCGCCCGCCGTGCCGCCGATTGTCCGGCTCCTCGACGACTCCGGTGCCGTGCACGCCGTGACGACCGGCGGAAGTGGCGCTTCTGGTCGCCTGGAGGTGCCCGGCGCGACCACACCTGCCACCCCGGTGACGGCGTCGCCGGCGCGCACGGCGTTCGACGCCGACGGATGGGTCTGGGTGCACGCCGACGGCGCGACGCATCGCCTCCGCCCGCTCGGCCGCCGCGCCGCCATGGAGCGGCGCCTGGCGGCCCGCGAGCGTGCGGCCGCGGCATCCGATCCGGAGCTGCGCGCCCCCATGCCGGGCGCGGTCGTCGCGGTGCACGTGGCCGACGGCGCGACCGTCGCCACCGGCGACCGCATCGTCACGATCGAGGCGATGAAGATGGAGCACCCCGTCCTCGCCCCGCACGACGGCGTCGTGCGCGTCGACGTCGCCGTCGGCGCACAGGTGCGCCGCGACCAGGTGCTCGCGCACGTCTCGCTCGCCGCGCCCGGCGACGCGCCCTCATCCGAAGCGGACGCCCACGAGGCGCCCGCGCCGACCTCCTGACACCCGAGGAGCCGCAATGGACAGCTACGACACCTACGACCTCAGCGAGGACGAGCGCGAGCTCGCCGCGCTGGTGCGCCAGTTCGCCGACGAGGTCGTCGCGCCCGTCTCGTACGAGGCCGACCGCACGCACACCCTGCCGATGGACGTCGTCGCGCAGATGGGGGAGCTGGGGCTCTTCGGCCTGCCGTTCCCCGAGGAGTACGGCGGTCAGGGCGGCGACTACTTCGCGCTGTGCCTCGCGATCGAGGCGCTCGGCCGCGTCGACCAGTCGCTCGCGATCACGCTCGAGGCGGGCGTGAGCCTCGGAGCCATGCCGGTGTTCCGGTTCGGCACCGAGGAGCAGAAGCAGGAGCTCCTGCCCGACCTGCTCGCCGGCCGCGCGCTCGCCGCGTTCGGGCTCACCGAGCCGGAGGCGGGATCGGACGCCGGCGCCACCCGCACCACCGCGCGCCGCGACGGCGACGAGTGGGTCATCAACGGCTCGAAGCAGTTCATCACCAACTCGGGCACCGACATCACGCGATTCGTGACGGTCACCGCGGTGACCGGCGAGACCGACGGCCGCAAGGAGATCTCGACCATCGTCGTGCCCCACGGCACGCCCGGGTTCACGGTCGAACCCGGCTACGACAAGGTCGGCTGGCGCGCGTCCGACACGCACCCGCTGACCTTCCAGGACGTACGCGTTCCCGCGGCGAACCTGCTCGGCACCGAGGGGCGCGGCTTCGCGAACTTCCTCCACATCCTCGACGAGGGACGCATCGCGATCGCCGCGCTCGCCACGGGAGCGGCGGAAGGATGCCTCGACGCGGCCGTCGACTACGCCAAGAAGCGGACCGTGTTCGGCGACGCGCTCTCGACGCGGCAGGGAATCCAGTTCCTGCTCGCGCGCATGCAGCAGCGCGTGCACGTCGCGCGGCTCGCGTGGCACCATGCAGCCCGGCTGCGGGACGCCGGCAAACCCTTCAAGACGCAGGCGGCCATGGCGAAGCTCACCGCGAGCGACGCCGCCATGGACAACGCCCGCGACGCCACCCAGATCTTCGGCGGCAACGGCTTCATGAACGAGTACCCGGTCGCGCGGCACTACCGCGACTCGAAGATCCTCGAGATCGGCGAGGGCACGAACGAGGTGCAGCTCCTGGTGATCGCGCGGGCGCTCGGGGTGGCGTGAGGGTAGCGTGACAGACGTGACCCCCGACGCTCCCGACGACGACGCCGCCGCCCCGGCCGGGCCGGCGCGAGAGATCCTGCAGCGCGGGCTGTACTACGACGAGCTCGAGGTCGGAGCACGGTACCTTCACCGCCCCGGCCGCACTGCGACCGAGGCCGACAACGTGCTGTTCTCGTCGGTCACGATGAACACGCAGGCGCTGCACCTCGACGCCGCGTTCTCCGAGACCCAGCCGTTCGGCCAGCGCCTCATGAACTCGATGTGGACGCTCGCGACGATGGTGGGGGCATCCGTCTCGCAGATCACGCAGGGCACGCTCGTCGCACAGCTCGGACTCACCGACGTGTCGTTCCCCGCGCCGCTGTTCCACGGCGACACCCTGTACACCGAGACCGAAGTGCTCGACAAGCGGCTGTCGGCATCGCGACCAGGGCAGGGGATCGTGACGCTGCGTCACACCGGCCGCAACCAGCGGGGCGACGTCGTCGCCGTCGCCACCCGGACCGCGCTGATGTGGTGCGCGCCCGAGACCCCGGAGGAGACCCGATGAGCTTCGAGCTCGGCCCCGCGCTGCTGTTCTGCCCCGCCGACCGTCCCGAGCGGTACGAGAAGGCGTTCGAGCGCGCAGACGCGGTGATCCTCGACCTCGAGGACGCGGTCGCGCCCGCCGACAAGACCGCGGCGCGCGGACACCTCATCGAATCCGAGCTGGACCCGGCGCGGGTCATCGTGCGCGTGAACCCGCCCGAGACCGACGCGTTCACCGCCGATCTCGCGACGCTGTCGCAGACGGATTACCGCCGCATCATGGTCGCGAAGTCCGAGTCGCCCAAGCGCATCGGGCGCATCGACGCCCGGTTCGAGGTCGTCGCCCTGTGCGAGACGGCGAAAGGCGTCGCGCAGGCCGACCGCATCGCGGCCCTCGACAACGTCGTGGCGATGATGTGGGGCGCGGAGGACCTCGTCGCCAGCATCGGCGGCACCTCCAGCCGCAAGCCCAACGGCCGCTACCGCGACATCGCGCGCTACGCCCGCTCACGCGTGCTGCTCGCGGCGGCCGCGCGCGGCAAAGCGGCGATCGACGCCGTGCACCTCGACATCGATGACGCGAAGCGCCTGGCCATCGAGGCGGCGGATGCTGCGGCATCCGGTTTCCGCGCCACCGCATGCATCCACCCGAGCCAGGTGGCCGTCATCCGAGCCGCCTACCGCCCCGACGAGAAGACCGTGGCGTGGGCGCGCGCCGTGCTCACCGCCGCGGAGGGAGAACGCGGTGTGTTCTCGTACGACGGGCGCATGGTCGACGAACCGGTGCTGCGCCACGCGCGCGGCGTGCTGGCGCGTGCGGACGGCTGACGGCGGAACCCGGCGGGCGCTTCAGCCCTCCGCCGACTGACGGACGCGCTCGTCCGCGATCTCGCGTGCGATCCGACCGATGAGCTCGTACGGCACATCCTTCGAGTGCGGGAAGACGACGGAATCCTTCTCGGCCCGATAGGGCGCGATCTCGGACTCCAGCGGCTCGGGAAGATCGGGCACCGGGTAGAGGCCGATGTGCTTCTTCCAGCCGGCGAAGTGGAGCGCGTAGCGCCCGCCGAGCATGATGGCCGCTATGCCGTATCGCACCTTCTGCTCGGGCCGCGTCCCGGTTGCGGACGTGACGGCGTCCACGATCTCGGCGCGGACGCGGACGAGTCGCTCGGCGACCTCGGGAGGGAACCCCGCGATGTACTCGTCGACGGTGGCAGGCGCGGCCATGGCGCCGAGCCTAGGCCACCAGTCCCGCGTACGTCACGAGCCGGAGGTGATCGCGCTCGTAGACGAAGTCGTGGGTGGCGCCGTTGGCGAGGCGCTCGCCCTCCAGCGGCAGTTCGCCGGCGGTGGCGTGCCGCATCACCTCGCGGATGAGCGCGCCGTGACTCACGACGATGAGCGAGGCCGCGGCGGGGGCGGTGGCGCGGCGGTGATCCCGGACCACCTCGCCGAGCGCCGTGATGGCGCGGGTGCGCAGATCGGCCCACGGCTCGGCCCCGGGCACCTCCGCGGTGTACCAGTCGCCCCAGCGGGTGCGGAACTCGTCGATCCCGACGCCCTCCGCCTCGCCATAGGCGCGCTCGCGCAGACCGGCATACTCACGCGGCGCCGTGAGGCCGAGCTCGGCGGCGATGATCTCCGCCGTCTCGCGGGCGCGGGCGAGGTCGCTCGACACGATCGTGACGGGCACGGTGCCGTCGAGGCGTTCGCGCAGCACCTGCGCGGTCGCGCGGGCCTGGGCGCGCCCGGTGTCGTTGAGAGGGATGTCTGTCGCTCCCTGGATGCGCCGGTCGCGGTTCCAATCGGTCTCGCCGTGGCGGATCAGGGTGAGCGCGGTCATGCTTTCGACCCTACCCGGGCACTCTGGGCGTCAGCCGCTCAGGGCGCCGCTCAGGCCAGGGAAGGCAGTCCGTCGGCGAGGGCGCGCAGCACCTCGCTGGTGCCCGCGTCGATCTTGACCGTCGCCCGGGCGTCCGCGCGGGTGGCGCCGCGGTTCACGATGATGACGGGCAGGCGTCGGCGCCGCGCACGCTCGAGCAGCCGGATGCCGGAGTTGACGACGAGCGAGGAGCCGGCCACGATGAGCGCCTCGCTGGTGTGCACGAGCTGCTCGGCCTCGCGGAACTTCTCGGCGGGGATGAACTCGCCGAAGAAGACGACGTCGGGCTTCAGCATCCCGCCGCACACGCTGCAGTCCGGGATGTTGAAGCCCTCGGTGCTCTCGGGGAGCACATCGCCGTCGGGTCCGAGTGCGACGTTCTCGGGCACGCGGATCCACGGGTTGGCGTCCTCGACGCGGCGGGCGAGGTCACGTCGGTCGAAGACCTGGCCGCAGTGGGTGCAGAAGATGCGGCGCATCGTGCCGTGGAGCTCCACGACGCGGCGGCTGCCCGCGCGCACGTGGAGCCCGTCGACGTTCTGCGTCACGACGCCGGTGGCGAGTCCTCGTGCCTCGAGGTCGGCGATCGCGCGGTGCCCGGGGTTCGGCTCGGCGGCCGCGAACGCCCGCCACCCGAGGTGGCTGCCGACCCAGTAGCGACGGCGCGACGCATCGCTCGAGAGGAACTGCTCGACGGTCATCGGGGTCCGCACCGGGGCTCCGGCCCCGCGGTAGTCCGGGATGCCGGAGTCCGTCGAGACGCCCGCCCCGGTCAGCACGGCGATCCGCCGGCCCGAGAGCGTGGCGATGGCCTGGGCCACGGCATCCGTCGTCCGGGCGTCCATTCCGGTCGCGATCGTCGTCACGGCGCACCCCCTTCGCGTCGAGTGTAGGCCCCGTGGTTTTCCGGGATGTTACGAAGCGGCAGGGCGTGCCAGGATGAGCGCGTGGGTAGCTTCGGGGGCGTCAGCGCCGACGAGTACGCGCGTTTCATGGGCCGCTTCTCGACCCCGCTGGCGGTCGGGTTCGCGACCGTCGGGCTCGAGGGCGTCGATGCGGACGCCCGACTGCTGGACGTCGGCTGCGGGCCCGGGATGCTGACCCTCGAGCTCGTGACGCGTCGCGGTCCTGCGGCGGTGAGCGCCGCGGATCCGGAGCCGGCGTTCGTCGAAGCGACCGAGGAGCTGTGCCCCGGCGTCGACGTACGTGTCGCCGAGGCGGAGCATCTGCCGTTCGCCGACGGAGAGTTCGGAGCGACGCTGGCTCAGCTGGTCGTGCATTTCATGTCGGACCCGGTGCGTGGGGTGACGCAGATGGGCCGCGTGACAGCGCCTGGCGGCCGGGTCTCGGCCTGCGTGTGGGATCACGCGGGCGACGGCGGACCGCTCTCGACGTCCTGGCGTGTGGCGCGCCGACTCGACGACGGCGTCCGCGGGGAGGCCGGTCTCAGCGGCGCCGCACCCGGGCAGCTCGTCGACGTCTTCCGGCGGGCGGGGCTCGCCGACGTCACGCAGACGGTGGTCGAGTGCACCGTGTCGTTCCGCGACTTCGCGGACTGGTGGGATCCGTTCCTCCTCGGCGTCGGGCCGGCCGGCCGCTACGTCGCCACCCTCGACCGGGGCGAGGTCGCCCGCCTGGAGACGGCGCTGCGCGACGAGCTCGGCGACGGCGCGTTCACGGTGACGGCGCGGGCCTGGACGGCGGTCGGCACTCCGGCCTGAGCGCCGTGCGACGATGGGACGCGATGCACGCGATCCCGATCACCGACGCCTCCGACGAGCGCCTCGCGGACTACCGCGATCTCACCGATGTCGCGCTGAGGCGCGTGATCGAGCCCGAGGGCGGCCTGTACATCGCCGAGTCGGCGAAGGTGATCGGTCGCGCGATCGCGGCCGGCCATCGGCCCCGCTCGGTGCTCGTGCAGGAGAAGTGGCTCCCCGACGTGGAGGAGCTCGTGACGGATGCCTCGGTTCCGGTGTACGTCGTCGCCCCCGAGATCGCCGAGGCGCTGACCGGCTACGCCGTGCACCGCGGCGCGCTGGCGTCGATGCACCGGCCCGAGCTCCCGTCGGTCGCCGAGGTCGTCGCGAACGCGCGGCTCGTGGTCGTGCTCGAAGACATCATGGATCACACGAACGTCGGCGCGATCTTCCGCGCGGCGGCCGGGCTCGGCGCCGACGCGGTGCTCGTGAGCCCGAGATGCGCCGACCCGCTGTACCGGCGGAGCGTGCGGGTGAGCATGGGCACCGTGTTCCAGGTGCCGTGGACGCGGCTGCCGGAGTGGCGCGAGGCCCGGGAGACGCTGCACGACGCCGGGTTCGAGCTGGCGGCGCTCGCGCTCGCGGACGACGCCGTGTCGCTCGACGAGTTCAGTGGTCACCGTCCGGAGCGGGTGGCCCTGATGCTCGGTGCCGAGGGCGATGGGCTGTCGCGACGCGCCCTCGAAGCCGCGGACACGGTCGTCACGATCCCGATGGCGGGCGGCGTGGACTCGCTCAACGTCGCCGCGGCGAGCGCGGTCGCGATCTGGGAGCTGCGGGCGCGCTGACCTGCTCCAGCGTCGCCGAGATCAGGCGCCCGGTCGCACCATCAGTTCGGTGAGGTCCGCGTCGCGGGGCAGGTCGAGAGCCGCCAGGATCGCCGTCGCGACCGATGCCGGCTCGATCCACTGCGACGCGTCGTAGTCGGCGCCCTCCTGCTGGTGCACCTTCTCCTGCATGGGTGTCGCCGTGCGGCCGGGGTACACGGTGGTCACGCGCACGCCGTTCGCGCGCTCCTCCTCGCGGAGGGCGTCCGCGACGGCCCGCACCGCGAACTTGCTCGCGCCGTACGAACCCCACTCGGGGCTGACACGCAGACCGGCGCCGGAGTTCACGAAGACGACGCGCCCGCGGGCCGTGCGGAGGGCGGGGAGCATGAGGCGGGTGAGCTCCGCCGGTGCCACGGCGTTGACGTTGAGCTGGTGCTGCCACGTCGCGACCGGCGTCTCGCCGATCGCCCCCAGCTCCACGACGCCGGCCACATGGATGAGCGAGTCGAGCTGCGGCGGCACGCTCTGGTGGCTGAACGCCCACGACAGCCGCGCGGGGTCGGCGAGGTCGCCGACGAGGGTCTGCGCGCCCGGGAAGCGCTGTCGCAGCTGCGCCGCGCGGCCGGCGTCCCGTGCGAGCAGCCACAGGTCGTCGCCGCGGGCGGCGAGCCGCTCGGTCAGCGCCGCGCCGATGCCCGAACCGGCACCGGTGACGAGGTGCGTCGCCACGTCAGGCCTCCTCGCCGCGGCCGGCCGCGGGATCATGCCCGGGCGCCAGCGTGATCACCGGGAGCGGGTCGGGTCGCTTGGCCGTGACGTTGTCGCCGGACGACTGATGGCGCAGGCGTCGCAGGACCCACGGCACGAGGTATTCGCGCGCCCACATCACGTCGACAGCCCGCGCTTCGCGCCACGTGCGCAGCGGAAGCGGGTCGGGCTGCATCGGCTGCAGGTCGTTCGGCACGTTCAGAGCGCGCAGCACCATGCGCGCGACCTCGTGGTGGCCGAGCGCGTTGTAGTGCAGGCGGTCGTCGTCGAAGAAGCGCATGTCCTGCACCTCTTTGAGCGCCCACTGGTCGGCGACGATGCAGTCGTACCTGTCGGCGATCGCGCGGATGTTCTCGTTGTAGATGGCGACCTTGCCGCGGATGCCCCGGAACACGGGCGTGAACGCGGTGTCGATGCCGGTGAAGACGACGACGGTCGCACCGTCGCGGGAGAGGCGGACGACGGCGTCCTCGAAGAGCTGCGCCACGTGGTCGGGGTCGCCGTTGGGGCGGATGACGTCGTTGCCGCCGGCCGAGAAGGTCACGAGGTCGGGCTTGAGCGCGATCGCCGGCGCCACCTGCTCGTCGACGATCTGGCCGATGAGGCGCCCGCGGATCGCGAGGTTGGCGTAGGCGAAGTCGTCGACCTGCTCCGAGAGCACCTCGGCGACGCGGTCAGCCCAGCCGCGGAACGCGTTGGGGGTCGACGGCTCGGGGTCGCCCACGCCCTCCGTGAACGAGTCGCCGATCGCGACGTACCGGCGCCACGGGTGCGGCCCGGCGTTCGCGACGAAGGGGCTGCGGGGATCTTCTCTCGTGGACATCCGTCTTCCGTTCCTCGGCTTGTGACCGACAGTCAGGCTATCGCGCGGGGGACATCGGCGGATGCTGTCGCCCGACGTCGCCGCGAGCCCCGATGTCGTGCGCGTCGTCTATCGTGGTGACTCGTTGTCTACGGGGGAGGTGTGATCGGTGACGGACGAAACGACGATCGAATCGCCGCCCGCCCTCCCCGAGCACCTCCTCGCCGAATCGTCCTCCGAGGGCAGTCCCACCACCGGCCCGCACGGCGCCGAGCCGCACATCGGCAGCTTCGCCGCGGAGCACCTCTCACCGACGTACCCGCAGCGCGCCCCGTGGGGAACCGCGCAGCGGCTGCGGGCCTGGCAGGCCGAGGCTCTCGACCTCTACTTCGGGCTGGACGGCCCCGACGGCCCGGGCGGCGGGCCTCGCGACTTCCTCGCTGCGGCCACCCCGGGCGCCGGCAAGACGACGTTCGCCCTGCGCCTCGCGAGCGAGCTGCTGCGACGCCGCGTCATCAACCGCATCGTCGTCGTGGCGCCGACCGAGCACCTCAAGACGCAGTGGGCCGACGCGGCCGCGCGGGTGGGCATCCGCCTCGACCCCGCCTTCAGCAACCGCCACTTCGCCCCCGCCCGCCAGTACCACGGCGTCGCCGTGACGTACGCGCAGGTCGCGGTCAAGGCATCCGTCCATCAGCGGCTCACGATGGATGCGAAGACGCTCGTCGTCCTCGACGAGGTGCACCACGGCGGCGACGCGCTCAGCTGGGGCGACGCCCTCCGCGAGGCGTACGCGCGGGCGACCCGCCGGCTGCTTCTGAGCGGAACCCCGTTCCGCAGCGACACGGCGCCGATCCCGTTCGTCGAGTACCACCCCGACGCCAAGGGCATCCGCCTCTCGCGCACCGACTACGCGTACGGCTACGGCCGCGCGCTCGAGGACGGGGTCGTGCGCCCCGTGCTCTTCATGGTCTACGCCGGCCAGATGCGCTGGCGGACGAAGACCGGCGAAGAGATGGAGGCGCAACTCGGGCAGGACAACACCAAGGACATCACCTCGCAGGCCTGGCGCACCGCGCTCGACCCCGAAGGCGACTGGATCCCCGCTGTCCTGCGGTCGGCCGACCGGCGCCTCACCGAGGTGCGAGAGCACGTTCCGGATGCCGGTGGCCTGGTGATCGCGACGGATCAGACCGCCGCGCGCGCCTACGCCTCGATCCTGCGGGACCTCACCGGCGAGATGCCGACCGTCGTGCTGTCGGACGAGGCCGAGGCGTCGAGCCGCATCGAGGAGTTCTCGAAGGCGACCACCCGCTGGATGGTGGCGGTGCGCATGGTGTCGGAGGGCGTCGACGTGCCGCGCCTCGCCGTCGGCGTGTACGCGACGAGCGCGTCGACCCCGCTGTTCTTCGCCCAGGCGATCGGGCGCTTCGTGCGCGCCCGGCGCCGCGGCGAGACCGCGAGCGTGTTCCTGCCGAACGTGCCGCAGCTGCTCGCCCTCGCGAACGAGATGGAGCGCCAGCGCGACCACGCGCTGGACCGCGACTCCGACGGCGAGGACGAGTGGAACGCCGAAGAAGACCTCATGGACGCGGCGGAGCGCGAAGACAAGGCCTCCGACGCGCTCGAAGAGGAGTTCGCGTACCAGGCGCTGGGCTCGCTCGCGCATTTCGACCGCGTGCTCTTCGACGGCAAGGAGTTCGGGCAGCTCGCCGTGCCAGGAACCCCGGAGGAGGAGGAGTTCCTGGGCATCCCGGGTCTTCTCGAACCCGACCAGGTGCACGACGTGCTCATGTCGCGGGTCTCGCGGCAATCCCGGCACCGCACCGCACGCGAGGCGCAGGAGGCGACGGCGCCCGAGGAGGAACCCGCGCTGCCCCAGGCGCTGCACCGCACACTCAAGGAGCAGCGCCAGCTCCTCAACAGCCTCGTCGGCCTCTACGCCCGCCAGACAGGCGAGGCCCATGGCCTCGTGCACGCCGAGCTGCGCCGGATCTGCGGCGGCCCCGCCGTGTCGCACGCCACGGTGACCCAGCTGCAGTCCCGCATCGACGTGCTGCGCAAGCGCGTCCGCTCCTGACTCCCGGCTGCCCGCGCGCCTAGAATCCGGGCATGCCCGCGACGTACTCGTTCGTGTCGCGGTGGCGCGTGCCCGCGTCGCCGGAGCGCGCATGGGCGGAGCTGGAACGGATGCTGCGCCCCGGCGCCGGTCCGCGCTGGTGGCCCGCTCTGGCGCTGCCGATGCCTCCCCGCCGGATCGTCGCGGGGGAGCGGATGGTCCTCGCCGTCCGCAGCCCGCTCGGCTACTCGCTCCGTGTGCTCCTCGAGCTCCGGGACGTCGAGCCCGGCCGGGCGATCGGGGCGTCGAGCGAGGGCGACCTCCGGGGGAGCGGCCTCGTGACCGTCGACGCGGACGGCGACGCAGCATCCGTCATCACCTTCCACTGGGACGTCGAGACCCGGCTGGCGTGGATGAGCGCCACCGGCTGGATGCTGCGGCCGGTCTTCGAGCGCGCTCACGCGTACGTCATGCGCCGGGGCGAGACCGGGCTGCGTGCCGCTCTCGGGGGTCGGTGAGGTTCGGAAACCCGAAATGCTGGCAATCCTCGGTTTTGGGCCTGCGGGGCCTCAGACGGTGGCTAGCGTTGACGGGTCCCGCACCCCTGACTGGAGGCCCGAGTGAGCACGCCTGCCGCACCGACCGACCGCGATCGACGCCGCTGGGCACGGTACCTCGTCAACGAGCGGGCGGAAGCGCACGTCTACCGCGAGCTCGCCGGACGCCGCGCGGGGGAGGAGCGCGAGATCCTCCTGGCGCTCGCCGACGCCGAGGGGCGCCACGAGGCGCACTGGCTGCAGCTGCTGGGCAGCGAGCCGGCGCGACTGCCGCGGGCCGATGTGCGCACCCGCATGCTCGGCTGGATGGCCAAGCGCTTCGGCTCGATCTTCGTGCTGGCTCTCGCTCAGAACGCCGAGGCCCGCTCGCCCTACGACGACGAGCCGTTCGCGACGCCGACGATGGCGGCAGACGAGCGGATCCACCACGAGGTCGTGCGCGGGCTCGCCGCCCGCGGACGCCGTCGCCTGTCGGGCACCTTCCGCGCGGCGGTCTTCGGCGCGAACGACGGCCTCGTCTCGAACCTCGCGCTCGTCATGGGCATCGGCGCCACCGGGGTCTCGAGCCAGTTCGTGCTCTTCAGCGGCATCGCGGGCCTGCTCGCGGGCGCGCTGTCGATGGGTGCGGGGGAGTTCGTGTCGGTCCGCTCTCAGCGGGAGCTCCTCGCGGCCACGGAGCCGAGCGATTACGCCGACGGCGCGATCCCGCACCTCGACATCGACGCCAACGAACTGGCACTCGTCTACCGGACCCGCGGGATGCCGGAGGCCGAGGCGTCCGCGCGCGCCCGCCGGGTCGTCGAAGCCGCGCACGCGCTGGGCCAGGGACGCACCGACACCGGCCCGATCTCGGTCGCCGACCACGAAGAGGTCGTGGGAAGCGCCTGGGCCGCCGCGCTGTCGAGCTTCCTGTTCTTCGCATCCGGCGCGATCATCCCCGTGCTGCCGTGGATCTTCGGCCTGTCCGGCCTCACCGCCGTCGTCGTGGCCCTGCTGCTGGTGGGGATCGCGCTGATGTCGACCGGTGCCGCCGTCGGCCTGCTGTCGGGCGCACCGCCGCTCAAGCGCGCGCTCCGCCAGCTCGCGATCGGCTTCGGCGCCGCCGCGGTGACGTACATCCTGGGCCTGCTGTTCGGCGTTTCGATGGGATGACGCGCCCGGGCGTCCGTCGATTCGTTGAACCTCTGGTGACGTGGTAATGTCATTCCTCGGTTGCGAAACCGAAAACCACCTGCGCGGGTGGCGGAATAGGTAGACGCGCTAGCTTGAGGTGCTAGTGCCCGTATAGGGCGTGGGGGTTCAAGTCCCCCCTCGCGCACAGTGAAGAAGGCCCCCGAAAGGGGGCCTTCTTTCGTCGAGAGGATAGGTTTGTCCGCATGCCCGAAGCCGAACTCCCCGAAGTCGCCGCGATCGCGCGCGATCTGATCCGCTTCGACACGACGAACCACGGGGGCGGGCGCGCCGCCGGCGAGCGGGAGGCCGCGGAGTACGTCGGCGCCTACCTCGAGACGCTGGGCCTGCAGCCCGAGTTCTACGAACCGCTCCCGCGCCGCACCAACGTGATGGCGAGGGTTCCCGGGCGTAACCGCGACAAGCGTGCCCTGGTGCTGCACGGCCACCTCGACGTGGTTCCGGCGATCGCAGACGACTGGAGCGTCGACCCCTTCGCGGGCGTCGTGAAGGACGGCATGCTGTGGGGCCGCGGCGCCGTCGACATGAAGGACATGGACGCCATGATCCTGACGTCGGTCGCCGACCTCCTCCGCGCCGGCGAGCAGCCCGAGCGCGACCTCGTCCTGGCGTTCTTCGCCGACGAGGAGAACGGCGGCGTCGAGGGATCCGCGCTCGTGGTCCGTGACCGCCCCGACTGGTTCGAGGGTGCCACCGAGGCCATCAGCGAGGTCGGCGGCTACTCCATCCCGATCGGCGACCGCCACGCGTACCTCCTGCAGGTGGGGGAGAAGGCGCTGATCTGGATCCGCCTCGTCGCACGCGGCCGCGCCGCGCACGGCTCCAAGCTGCACGACGAGAACGCCGTGACGAGGCTCGCCGAGGCCGTCGCGGCTCTCGGGCGCACCGCGTGGCCCGTCACCCTCACCGACACGTCGCGCGAGATGAGCGAGCGGCTCGCGGAGCTCACCGGCCAGTCCGCGGGCGACCCCGACGCCGTCGCGGCGGCCACGGGCGCAGCATCCGGATTCCTCCGCTCGACGCTGCGCACGACCACCAACCCGACCGGTCTCGTGGCCGGCTACAAGCACAACGTGATCCCCGACCGGGCCGAGGCGCTCATCGACGTGCGGACCCTTCCCGGCACCGAGGACGCGACTCTGGCCGACATCCGCCGCATCGTCGGCGACGGCGTGGAGGTCGAGATCGTCCACCAGGACATCGGACTCGAGGTCCCGTTCTCGGGCGACCTCGTCGACGCCATGGTCGCAGCGCTCGGCCGCCACGACCCGGGCGCGCCCGTCGTGCCGTACCTGATGGGCGGCGGCACCGACAACAAGGCGCTCGCGGCGCTCGGCATCGCCGGCTACGGCTTCGCGCCCCTGCGCCTGCCGTCCGACCTCGACTTCACCGGCATGTTCCATGGCGTCGACGAGCGCGTCCCGATCGACGCGCTGGTCTTCGGCCAGGCCGTCCTCACGGATCTGCTCCGCACCTACTGATCATCGACGGATGCCTCGCCCCCCCGGGCATCCGTCACAGCACGGCTGAAAGGCGCCCATGCTTCTCGAAGCGATCATCCTCGGCTTCGTCCAGGGACTGACCGAGTTCCTGCCGATCTCGTCGAGCGCGCACCTGCGCATCCTCGGCGAGTTCCTGCCGTCGGCGCAGGACCCGGGCGCGGCGTTCACCGCGATCACCCAGATCGGCACCGAGGCGGCCGTCGTGGTCTTCTTCTGGCGCGACATCGTACGGATCATCGGACACTGGTTCCGGGCGCTGTTCGGCCGCATCCCGCGCAACGACCCCGACGCGAAGCTCGGCTGGCTCATCATCGTGGGTTCGATCCCGATCGTGGTGCTCGGCCTGCTGTTCCAGGACCAGATCGAGACCGTGCTGCGATCGCTCTGGATCACCGCCGGCATGCTGATCTTCTTCGGCGTGCTGCTCGGCATCGCCGACCACGTCGGCGCCAAGAAGCGCAAGCTGCAGGACATCACGGTAGGTCACGGCGTGATCTACGGTTTCGCGCAGTCGCTCGCCCTGATCCCGGGCGTGTCGCGCTCGGGCGGAACCATCACCGCCGGCCTCTTCATGGGCTACGAGCGGGCCGCCGCCGCGCGCTACGCGTTCCTGCTCGCGATCCCGGCCGTCTTCGGCAGCGGCTTCTTCCAGCTGGTCAAGAGTCTCGACGAGCCCGGCGTGTTCACCCTCGGCGAGACCGCCGTGGCGACGGTGGTCGCGTTCATCGTCGCGCTCGGCGTGATCGCGTTCTTCATGAGCTGGATCTCCAAGCACAGCTTCCTGCCGTTCGTGGTCTACCGCGTGGCGGTCGGCTCACTCCTGCTGGTGCTGCTGAGCATGGGCGTCATCAACCCCTGACGCGGAGGGGCGGATGCCGCTCAGCGGCGCGGGTCGTCGCGGCCGGGCTTGCTCGGCCCGTCGCCCGGCTTGCCGTCGCTGCGGCGCAGGTACCGCTCGAACTCCTGCGCGATCGCGTCGCCCGAGGCCTCAGGCGAGTCCCAGGTGTCGCGCGTGCGCTCGAGCTGGTGGATGTACTCGGTCATCTCCTCGTCGTCGGCCGCGGCCGCGTCGATGGAGGCCTCCCATGCCGCGGCCTCCGTGGCGAGATCACCGCGGGGGACAGGAGCGCCGGTGAGGTCCTCGAGCCGGTCGAGGAGCGCCAGCGTCGCCTTCGGCGACGGCGTGTGCCCGGCGACGTAATGCGGCACGCTCGCCCACAGGCTCGCGGTCGGGATCCCGGCGCGCTCGGCGGCGTCGCCGAGGACGCTGAGGATGCCGACGGGGCCCTCGTAGGTGCTGCGCTCGAGCTCGAGCGCCGTGCGGAGGTTCTCGTTGTCGCTGCCGGAGAAGACCGAGATGGGCCGGGTGTGCGGCACGTCCGACATCATCGAGCCGATCGCGACGAACCCGGTGATGTCCTCGCGGAGGGCGATGTCGATGAACTCCGACGAGAACGCCTGCCATGCGCGGGCGGGCTCCACGCCGGTGAGCAGCCACAGCTGGGTGCCGCGCGTCGCCTGTGCCTGTGCCGGGCGCAGCAGCGTGGCCTCGGGCCAGCGGAGCGTGCGACGGCCGTCGCCGTCCGCGGCGATGTGCGGACGCGTGTACTGGTAGTCGAAGTAGAGCTCGGGATCGACCGAGAACACGGTCTCGTAGGAGCCGCCCTCGCGCAGCTGGGTGATGGCCGAGGACGCGGCTTCGCCCGCGTCGTTCCAGCCGTCGAACGCTGCGACGAGAACACGACGACCCAGTCCGTCCACGAGACCCCCTTCGCCCGCATCCGCTGCGGGTTCCCTCCAGGATATGCCCCCGCCCCCACGGAAGGCCGGAGACCCCTCGGTAGGATTGCACGGTGAATGCGCCCCGACTCGCCGCCGTCCTGTGGGACATGGACGGCACCCTCGTCGACACCGAGCCCTACTGGATGGCGGCGGAGACGCCCCTCATCGAGAGCTTCGGCGGGACGTGGTCCCACGAGCAGGCGCTCGGACTGGTCGGCCTCGGACTCGAGGACTCCGCCCGGATCCTGCAGGGCACCGGCGTGCGCATGAGCACCGACGCGATCATCGACCATCTCACCGAGGACGTCATGCGTCAGCTGTCCGCCACGGGCGTGCCGTTCCGGCCCGGCGCCCGCGAGCTGCTCGCGAGCCTGCGCGAGGCCGGCGTCAAGACCGGACTCGTGACGATGTCGATGCGCCGCATGGCGCAGACGGTCGTCGACCTCATCGACTTCGACGCGTTCGACGTCGTCGTCGCCGGCGACGATGCGACACGGCCGAAGCCCTTCCCCGACCCTTACCTGCAGGCGTGCGAGGCGCTCGGCGTCACGCCCGACGAGGTCGTGGCCATCGAGGACTCGCCCAACG
Organism: Microbacterium sp. NPDC056057; assembly: GCF_042266945.1. NCBI lineage: Bacteria > Bacillati > Actinomycetota > Actinomycetes > Micrococcales > Microbacteriaceae > Microbacterium > Microbacterium sp. NPDC056057. Next base: position 664,696 of record NZ_JBHJWS010000003.1, on the reverse strand, counting down.
GGCTGCGCTCGGCCGTCGCCTCCGGCGCGTCGGTCATCGGCGTGCCGCTCATGGTTTCGCTCACCGGCGCCGGCGCCCACACGCTCTGGGAGAGCCTCGAAGGGCGCACGGCCGCCCACGTGGCCGAGTTCCACGCCGCGCACCGGGCTCGCGTCCACACCCCGCACCCCGCCGAGGAGACCTCCCGATGACCGACGACCAGGAACTCGCCGGCGGGCGCCCGAGCGGCCCCTTCCGCCTCGGCGACCGCGTGCAGCTCACGGGGCCCAAGGGCCGCCTGCACACCATCACGCTGCGCGAAGGCGGCGAGCTGCACACCCACCACGGAGTCCTGCGCCACTCGCAGCTGGTGGGGCAGCCCGACGGGTCCGTCGTCGCGAACAGCGGCGGGCACGAGTACCTGGCGCTGCGCCCGCTGCTCCGGGACTTCGTGATGTCGATGCCGCGCGGCGCGGCCATCGTGTACCCGAAGGACGCCGCACAGATCCTCGCCGAGGCCGACATCTTCCCCGGCGCCACGGTCGTCGAGGCCGGCGTCGGCTCGGGAGCGCTGTCGCTCTGGCTCCTCCGTGCGATCGGCAGCGAGGGACGGCTCGTGTCCTTCGAGCGCCGCGACGACTTCGCCGCGGTCGCGCGGGCGAACGTCGAGACCTTCACCGGGCACGTGCCGGCGAACTGGGACGTGGTCGTGGGCGACCTCGCCGAAGAGCTGAACGACACCGTGGCGGAGGCATCCGTCGATCGTGTCGTGCTCGACATGCTCGCGCCCTGGGAGTGCATCGACGCCGTGGCCGAGGCGCTCACGCCGGGCGGCGTCGTGGTCTGCTACGTCGCGACGGCGACCCAGCTCAGCCGCGTCGCGGAGTACATCCGCGGGACCGGGCTGTTCACCGAGCCCGACGCGAACGAGACGATGGTGCGCGGCTGGCACGTCGAGGGCCTCGCCGTGCGCCCCGACCACCGCATGGTCGCGCACACCGGCTTCCTCGTGTGGGCGCGGCGTCTCGCCCCCGGTGCGGTCCCGCCCGAGGTGAAGCGCCGCGCGTCGAAGTCGAGCTACGGCGACGAGGACGTGGAGCTGTGGACCCCCGGCGCCGTCGGCGACCGCCAGATCACCGACAAGAACCTGCGCAAACGCGTCCGCGAGGCCGAGCGCGCCGCCGAGGGTGCCCGCCAGGCGTCCGGACGGTCCGACGCGCCCGACGAGTCCGCCTAAACTAGCCCGGTGCGCAAGATCCCCGTTGCCCTGGTTGTCCTGGGACTCGTGACCGTCGGCCTGGCCGGATGCTCGCTGCCCGGCGCGTCCGCGTCCGACTGCTCACGTCCCGAGGTGTCGAACCCTGACGTGATGGACCTCATCACCGTCACCGGCGACACCGAGAACGAGCCGAAGGTCGACCTGTACACACCCGTGAAGGCTCCGGAGCTCGCCTACCAGGACGTGGTGACGGGTGACGGCACCGCCATCACCTCCGTCAACCAGCCGCTCGTGCTGGATGTGGCGCTGTTCAGCGGCACGACCGGCGAGAAGCTCGCCGCGACCCCGTACGACGGCGACATGTCGCGGGTCGGCTCGGTCGCGCAGTTCGCCAACTTCCCGGGCTTCGAGGACGCTCTGCACTGCGCCACCGAGGGGTCCCGCGTCGCCATCGCGCTGTCGTCCGATGACCTCGCCGACGGCGTCGCCGAACAGGCCGGGCTCGACGACGGAGACGCCCTCGTCGCGGTCATCGACCTCCGCAAGGTGTATCTCGCCGCGGCCGACGGCCAGAACCAGTTCAACAGCGGCTTCGGGCTGCCGAGCGTCGTGCGTGCGCCCGACGGGCGCCCGGGCCTCATCATCCCCGACGGTGCGGCGCCGAGCGACCTGACGATCCAGACGATCAAGAAGGGCGACGGTGAGAAGGTCACCGGCGACCAGCCGGTGCGCGTCCACTACACGGGCGTGGTGTGGGGCGAGAACGAGCCCTTCGACACGACGTGGGACGGCGAGCCGGCATCGCTCACGCTCGACGGTGTGGTCCCCGGGTTCGCGAAGGCGCTCGAGGGGCAGACCGTCGGCTCGCAGGTGATGGTCGTCGTGCCGCCCGAGCAGGGCTACGGCGACCAGGCGCAGGGCGGCATCCCGGCCGGGTCCACCCTCGTCTTCGTGATCGACATCCTCGGCCTCGACGCGGTGCCGGCGCAGTAGCGGGGGTTCGACGACGCCGACGCGGGCGGCCATAGGATAGGCGGGTGCCTGCCACTGCCGCCGCGAAGATCCCGCCCGAGGAGCGTCTGGTGAACCTCGTGGTGGCGCTCATCGCGACCGATCAGGGCCTCACGAAGGACACCATCCTGACCTCGGTCGCGGGCTACCGCGAGCAGAGCGAGGCGGGCGCGTCGAAGGATGCGCTCGAGAAGATGTTCGAGCGCGACAAGGAGTCGCTGCGTGGCCTCGGCGTTCCGATCGAGACGATCGGCGACTGGGCAGACCCCGACGACCTCCGCGAGGCGCGGTACCGCGTGCCGAGCGCCGAGTACGAGCTGCCCGAGGACATCGAGTTCACACCGGCCGAGCTGGCGCTGCTGACCCTCGCCGGCGGGGTGTGGAGCGAGAGCTCCCTGTCGGACGATGCCCGCAGCGGCCTGCGCAAGATCCGCGCCCTCGGAGACCTGGTCGACGAGCCCATCATCGGCTTCTCGCCGCGCCTGAGCCTGCGCGACCCCGCGTTCCCGGCCCTGCAGCAGGCGATCGAGTCGAGCAGGGTGGTCACGTTCCCCTATCTCAAACCGGGGGAGGCCGCCCCGCGCACCCGGCGGGTGCAGCCGCTCGCCCTCGTCGAGTACGAGGGCCGGTGGCACGTGTTCGGCATCGACCTCGACGTCCGCGAGGACCGCACGTTCCTCCTCGCCCGCATCGTCGGGCCCGTCGCGGTCACCCGGGCGTCCTTCGACCCGGCGCTGCGCGAAGGCGCCGGCGACCGGGCGCTCGCGGGCCTCGACGAGGTCGCCGCGCGCAACTCGGCGCTGCTGGAGGTGAACCCCGGCACAGAGGCGGCGCTTCGCCTCGCACGCCGCGCGCAGCCGGCCGAGCAGGGGATCCGCGTGCCGTACGTCGACGTGCACATCTTCGCCGACGAGCTCGCTTCGTACGGCCCCGAGGTTCGGGTCGTCGAGCCCGCGGACCTGCGGGATCGCGTCATCGACCGGCTCGCGGCGACCCGCGACCTCCACGGGGGGAACTCATGAGCGTCCGGCGCCAGCTCGTCGCGACCGATCGCGCGGCCCTCATGCTCCAGCTCGTGCCGTACCTGATCGGCAAGGGCGAAGTCTCGCTCGCCGAGGCGGCCGACGAGTTCGACGTCTCCGCCGAGCAGATGCGCTCGATGGTCGAGAAGCTCACCGTGATCGGGTTGCCCGGCGACCGCGGGTACTGGCAGATGGCGAACGACCTGTTCGACATCGATTGGGACCTGCTCGACGAGCGCGACCTCATCGTCATCACGAACTCCGTCGGGCTCGAGCGGGCGCCCAAGCTCACGGCGCGCGAGGCGGCCGCCCTCCTCGCGGGTCTGCAGCTGGCGCGGTCGATCCCCGGAGTGGGCGACACCGCCCTGTACGCCGGGCTGCTCGCCAAGCTCGCGCGGGGTGCCTCGGGGATCCCTGCCGAGGTGATCCTCGCGACGGAGCCCGTCGACGCCGTGCGCGACCTCGTGTCCGACGCGCTGCGGCGCGGAGTGGCCGTCTCGTTCACGTACAAGGCGCCGGACGCTGCGCCCACGACCCGTACCGTCGACCCGGTGAAGGTGCACATCGCGAGCGGGCAGTGGTATCTGCAGGGCTGGTGCCACCTCCGTGAGGCGATGCGCACGTTCCACCTCGACCGCGTCAGCGACCTCGAGCTCACCGGCATCCCGAGCACGCACGCGGGCGAACAGGCCCCGGATTGGTTCGACACCGATGCAGGCGACGTGGTCGCGCGCATCCGCTTCGCCGAAGACGTCGCGCCGCTGCTCGGGGACTACCTCGACCGCGCGGCTCTCGAGACGGCTGACGGCGTCACCGTCGCCACCATGCGCGTCGCCGACGAGCTCAGCCTCCGCCGCCTGGCGGCGCGTCGCGGCGGCCTCGTCGAGGTGTTCGAGCCCGTCGCCGCACGCCGCGCCGTCGCCGAATGGGCCGATGCGGGCTTGGCGCAATACCGGTGAGGGCCGTCATGAGCCCTCGGCATCGGGTTACACTGGACGCACATCCGCACCGACAAGGAGATTCCGCATGGGCGCATTCGGATGGCCGCACCTTCTGATCATCCTCGCGGTGATCCTGCTCCTGTTCGGGGCTGCGAAACTGCCGGCTCTGGCCAAGAGCCTCGGTCAGTCCGCCCGGGTCTTCAAGGGCGAGATGAAGGCGATGAAGGAGGACGACTCCACGGCGAAGCCGAAGGCCGAGAACGTGGCGTCGGAGACCCCCAAGGCCGACACCCCCGCGAGCTCGAGCAGCACCGCAGACCCTTCATCCTGACCCACCGTGGTCACCACGGATCCCCCGCGCATCGAGGAGCCTGAGCAGCCTCGGCGCGATAAGCGCATGTCCCTCGGAGGGCACCTGCGCGAGCTGCGTCGGCGGTTCTTCATCGCTGCGGCCGGCCTCGTCGTCGGCATGGTCGTCGCCTTCCTCATCAGCGGCTGGGTCATCGATCTGCTGTCGCAGCCGATCGTCCAGATCGCGGGCGAGCGGGGCGACCAGTACATCGCGCTCAACTTCACGACCGTGTCGAGCGGTTTCGATCTGCACATGCGGATCGCGTTCGCGATCGGCCTGCTGATCTCGGCGCCGATCTGGCTGTGGCAGATCTGGGCGTTCATCATGCCCGGGCTGACCCGCAAAGAGGTCAGCTACACGGTCGGCTTCCTCGCCGCCGCGATCCCGCTGTTCATCGCCGGACTCTACGTCGGCTGGCTGATCATGCCGCACATGGTCGTCCTCATGGCCAACTTCGTGCCGAACGACCAGGGCATCGCACAGTTCTACGACTACGCCACGTACTACGACTTCGTCTTCAAACTGCTGCTCGTCATCGGGGTGTCGTTCGTGACGCCGGTCTTCCTGGTCGCGCTGAACCTGGCGGGCGTCGTGACAGGGCGCGGCATCCTGAAGGGCTGGCGCGTCGCCATCATCGTGATCACCGTGTTCGCCGCCGCCGCGACCCCCGCCGCCGACGTCACCTCGATGCTGCTGCTCGCGGGCATCCTGTGCGTGCTCTACTTCGCCGCGGTCGGCCTGTCGATGCTGTTCGACCGCCGCAAAGCCAAGCGCGACCGCGCAGCCGGCCTGCTTCCGCCCGAGGTCTCGTGAGCGAGCCCGCTCCCGCCGAACGCTACGCACGAGCGAGCGCATCGGCACGCCTCGATCGGACGCACCCGATCACGGCCGCCTTCGCCGCGTCCCAGCGATTCACGCTCGACCCGTTCCAGATCGAAGGATGCCGCGCCCTCGAAGAGGGCCGCAGCGTCCTGGTTGCCGCCCCCACCGGCGCCGGCAAGACGATCGTCGGCGAGTTCGCGGTGCATCTGGCGATGCGCGAGCCCGGCGACAAGGCGTTCTACACCACGCCGATGAAGGCGCTGTCGAACCAGAAGTTCCGCGAGCTCCAAGAGGTCTACGGCGAGGGCGAGGTCGGACTCCTCACCGGCGACACCAACATCAACGGCAACGCGCGCATCGTCGTCATGACGACCGAGGTGCTGCGCAACATGCTGTACGCCGACTCACCGGCGCTGCGCGGACTCCGCTACGTGGTCATGGACGAGGTGCACTACCTCGCCGACCGCTTCCGCGGCGCCGTGTGGGAGGAGGTCATCATCCACCTCGCGCCCAGCGTGCGGCTGATCTCGCTGTCGGCCACCGTCTCCAACGCCGAGGAGTTCGGTGACTGGCTCGACACCGTGCGCGGTGACACCGAAGTCATCGTCTCCGAGACCCGGCCCGTACCCCTCGAGCAGCACGTGCTCGTGCGCGGCGACCTGCTGCCGCTCTTCGACGACCGCGCCGGCATCGCGACGGCCCAGGTCAACCAGGAGCTCATGCGCATCCGCTCCTTCAAGGGCCAGAACTTCGAGCGCAATCATCGGGTGCAGGCGGCGAACAGTGCCCGGCAGGCGGGGTACGAGGCATCCCGTCGCCGTCCGAACCGCGGGGGCAAGCGGCCTGTGCGGTCCGCGAACGTGCAGCGGATCGAGCGCCTCGACCGCCCCGACGTCGTCGAGCTTCTCTCGCGCGCCAATCTGCTGCCCGCGATCTTCTTCATCTTCAGCCGGGCGGGCTGCGACGCCGCCGTGCAGCAGGTGCGCCGCGCCGGTGTGCGGCTGACCTCCCAGGACGAGCGTCGCGAGATCCGCGCGGTGATCGAGGAGCGCACGCGCACCCTCCTCGAAGAGGACCTCGCCGTACTGGGGTTCTGGGAGTGGCGCGAGAACCTCGAACGCGGCGTCGCCTCGCACCACGCGGGGCTCCTGCCGGCGTTCAAGGAGGTCGTCGAGGAGCTCTTCCAGCGCAAGCTCGTGAAGGTGGTGTTCGCCACCGAGACGCTCGCACTCGGCATCAACATGCCTGCGCGCACCGTCGTGCTCGAGAAGCTCGAGAAGTTCAACGGCGAAGCCCGAGTCGCCATCACGTCGGGGGAGTACACGCAGCTCACCGGCCGTGCCGGCCGTCGAGGCATCGACGTCGAGGGCCACGCGGTCATCCAGTGGACCGAGGGCCTCGACCCGCAGGCCGTGGCCGCCCTCGCCTCGCGTCGCACGTACCCGCTCAACTCGAGCTTCCGGCCGACGTACAACATGGCGGTCAACCTCATCGACCAGTTCGGCCGGGCCAAGGCGCGCGAGATCCTCGAGTCGTCGTTCGCCCAGTTCCAGGCCGACCGTGCGGTCGTCGGGCTCGCCCGGCAGGTCAAGGAGCAGGAGGAGTCGCTCGCCGGCTACGCGAAGGCGATGACGTGCGATCGCGGCGACTTCGCCGAGTACTCGCGCATCCGCCGTGAGCTGAGCGACGTCGAGAAGCTCAACCGCAAGGACGCCAACGCGTCGCGGCGCACGCGCGACGAGCGGCTGCGTCACATCGCGACGCTGCGCAAGCAGATGCAGCGGCATCCGTGCCATCAGTGCCCCGACCGCGAGCACCACGCGCGGTGGGCCGAGCGGTACTGGAAGCTCAAGCGCGAGGTCGACAAGCTGCGCCGCCAGATCGAGACGCGCACCGGCACCGTGGCGCGCATCTTCGACCGCGTCGTCGACGTGCTCGGCGCGCTCGAGTACGTGTCGATCGACGAAGCCGGCGCGACGGCGCTGACGCCCGCCGGCCGCACGATGCGCCGCATCTACGGCGAGCGGGACCTCCTCGTCGCCGAGTCGCTGCGCCGCGGCATCTGGAAGGACCTGGATGCCGCCTCCCTCGCGGCGCTGGCGTGCTCGCTCGTGTACGAGCCGAGGCGCGACGACGGCGGCCCGGGGGAGCGGGGGCTGCCGCGCGGCGCGTTCCGTCCGGCGTTCGAGGCGACGCTGTCGCTCTGGCAGGAGCTCGACGACCTCGAGCAGGAGCACCGGCTGCCCGGCACCGAGCCGGTGTCGGCCGGTCTCGCGCAGGCCATGCACACGTGGGCCCGCGGCGGCATGCTCGACCGCGTGCTGATCGAGGCCGATATGGCCGCCGGCGACTTCGTGCGCTGGTCGAAGCAGACCATCGACCTGCTCGACCAGCTGTCGATCGTCGCCGATCAGCCGATCGCGGGCACGGCTCGCAAGGCGTTGGATGCGGTGCGCCGCGGCATCGTCGCGTACTCCGGCGTCTAGCGGCGCCGACGCGGCTCAGGATCGCCGTTCCGCTCGCTTAGGCTGATCCCGTGCCACCTCGCCCGATCTTCCCGCTGTGGGCGGCGGTTCCCCTCTCGGTGCTGGCCGGAGTGCTGTTCGACCTGGCCTTCCCGTCGGTCGCGTGGTGGCCGATGGCGTTCGTGTCGGTGGCTCTGGCGCTCGTGACGCTGATCGGGCGCCGGGCGGGCGGAGCGTTCCTGACGGGGCTCGCCTACGGTCTCGCGTTCTATCTGCTCAACGTCGACTTCACCGCCGAGTGGGTGGGCCCGCTTCCGTGGCTCGCGCTCTCGGTCCTCGAGGCGCTGTTCGTCGCGGGCGGCGCCGTGCTCATCTCGCTGGCCTATCGCTGGGTGCCGCAGGTCGTTCCCCGCCGCGGGCGGATTGTGCTGACCGCGGTGCTGGTCGCGGGGCTGTGGACCGCGAAGGAGGCGGTGATCGGCGGCTTCCCCTACGGCGGATTCCCCTGGGGGCGCGTCGGCACCTCCCAGGTGAACGGCCCGTTCGCCGAGGTCGTCTCGTGGACCGGCACCGCGGGGCTCACCTTCCTCATCGTCGCGATCGTCGCCGCCGCAGTGGAACTCGTGCGGTCTCCGCGGCGGGCGCGGGGTGGCGGCATCCGTCCACTCCTCCCGGTCGCGGTGCTCGCCATCGTCGCCACCGCGCTCGTGGTCGTCCCCGCGTGGGCGACGACGCCTGCGGGCACGATGCGCGTCGCGAGCGTGCAGGGCAACGGCCCCGCCGGCTACTTCGACGAGCGGGCGGCCGGAGACATCCTGGAATCCCAGTACGAGGCCACGAGGCCGCTCTTCGGCGCCGAGGACGTCGACGTCGTGCTGTGGCCGGAGGGGAGCGTCGACGTCGATCCCGACGCGTCGCCTGTCGTCGCCGCCGCCCTCGACCGCGTGGCCAGGCAGGTGGGCGCGCCGCTGATCGCCAACCGCATCGACAAGCGCGGCGAGGAGTACTTCAACATGTCGTTCCTCTGGCGCGAGGGCACCGGCATCGAGCAGACGTACGACAAGCGCAACCCGGTGCCGTTCGGCGAGTACGTTCCCGACCGGGAGTTCTACGCGTCGATCGCCCCCGACCTCATCGGGATGATCGGCCGCGACTACACGCCCGGCACGACGCCTCCGGTGTTCGACGTCGACGGCACCGTCGTCGGGCTCGCCATCTGCTTCGACGTCATCTACGACGCGCTCGTGTGGGAGGGCGCTCGCGACGGCGCGCGCGTGTACCTCTTCCAGACCAACAACGCCGACTTCCGGGGCACCGACGAGAACCTGCAGCAGCTCGCCGTCGCCCGACTGCGCGCGATCGAGACCGGGCGCTCCGTCGTCAACCTGTCGACGGTCGGCACGAGTCAGGTGATCGCGCCCGACGGATCCACGATCGACGGACTCCCTGCCGACGAACCGGGGCACATGCTCACCGACGTGCCCCTCCGGACGGGTCTCACGCCCGCCGTCATCATCGGGCCGTGGCTGAACGCGCTCGTGGCGTGGGGGAGCGTCATCGTGCTCGCCGGGCTCGGCATCATCGCGCGTCGGCGCTCCCGCGGGCACGCGAAAACGCCGGCCCCGTAGGGCCGGCGTCGCGCGAATCGTGGATCAGGCGCTGAGCTTGTCCACCGTGACGGCCTCGCCGGCGCCACGGCGGGCGCGGACGTAGGCGAGACGCTCCTCGAGCAGCTCTTCGAGCTCGGGGATCGTGCGGCGCTCCAGGAGCATGTCCCAGTGGCTGCGGGGTACCTTGTCGCCGGAGTGGTCGACGGTGGCGGTGCCGTCACCCACGCGCAGCAGCGCCTCGGCGCCGCACGTGCGGCACTCCCAGGCCGGCGGAACCTCGGCGTCGGCCGCGAAGGTCAAAGTCGTGTCACGTCCACACGTGGAACATGTGTAGATGTGCTGTGCGCGCTCATGGAACACGACGCCCTCTTCGCTCTGTAGGCTCTGGGCGCCGAGTCGGATGCCGCGCAGACTGCGGTCTGCCATTTTGTGGTCCTCTCGTCGCTGTATAGGTATAACGAAGTGACCTGAGCGGATCATCCGAAGGGGCCCTGTTCATCGACCTTTCACAGTGGATGCACAGCGGAGGATGAGTCCGGCCACCGTCGCGTGTTATCGGAGTGCGGCGAGCGCGATGTCCGCGCGGTCCGTGACGATGCCGTCGACACCCATCTCGACCAGCCGGACCATGTCGTCGGGGGCGTTGACGGTCCACACATGCACCTCGACGCCGTGCCGGTGCGCCGCCGCGATGAGCCGCGGCGTGACGATGCGCAGGCGGCCCTGTCGCTCGGGGATCTGGAGCGCGTCGACGCCCGCCAGAGCCCGCGCGACCAGCCGATCCGAGCGCGCCGAGACGGCGGCCAGCACGCGTCCGATGGTGCCGCGGCCACCGGAGGTGGCGGGACGGATGCTGCGCCCCGACGCCTCGCCCACGGCCCGAGCCGCGCCCAGCGCGGCGCGTCGCCGTTCGTCGGAGAAGCTCGTCACCAGCACCCGGTCGGCGAACGGCGCGATCGCGGTGCCGACGGCGGTCGCCGCATCCGTCGCCTTCACGTCGAGGTTGAACCTCACGGTCGGGAACGAGTTCAGGGCCTGTGCGAGCGTGATGAGCCCGCCCCGCGCGGCCATCAGGTGCTCGAGCTCGCGCACCGTCACGTCGGCGATCTTGCGCGGGTCGCCGGTCACGCGCGACAGGTCGTCGTCGTGGAACAGGACGACGACACCGTCCGAGGTGCGGTGACAGTCCGACTCGACGTAGTGGGCGCCCGCCGAGTGCGCTGCGGCGACCGCGGCGAAGGAGTTCTCGACGATGCCGCTGCGCGCGGCATCGGGCGTGACCAGGCCCCGGTGGGCGAGGACGCGCGGCGTCGCGAGTCCCTCGAACCAGGGGTGGGTCACGGGGTGGGCGGGGTGACCGCGGGCGGCGCACCGCCGATCGCGGGACCGCCGGACGCGGGTCCTCCAGCGGCGGGGCCGCCTGGGGTGGACGCGCGACCCTTGGCTGCAGCATCCGTCATCACACCGGCGAAGGAGCCCGTCAGACCCTTGAGCGCTTCGGTGAACTCGCTCGGGATGATCCAGAGCTTGCTCGATGCGCTGTCGGCGATCTTCGGGAGCGTCTGCAGATACTGGTAGGCCAGCAGCTTGTCGTCGGGGTTGCCGGTGTGGATCGCGTCGAAGACGGTCTGGATCGCCTCGGCCTCGCCCTGTGCGCGCAGCACCGCGGCCTGCTTGTCGCCTTCGGCCTTGAGGATCTCAGCCTGCCGGCGGCCCTCGGCCTCGAGGATCTGCGACTGCTTCGACCCCTCCGCGGTGAGGATCGTCGCTCGGCGCTCACGCTCGGCGCGCATCTGCTTCTCCATCGAGTCCTGGATGGAGTGCGGCGGGTCGATGGCCTTGAGCTCGACGCGCGACACGCGCAGGCCCCACTTGCCGGTCGCCTCGTCGAGGACGACGCGCAGCTGACCGTTGATGTTGTCGCGACTCGTCAGCGCCTCTTCGAGGTTCAGGCCGCCGACGACGTTGCGGAGAGTCGTGGTGGTCAGCTGCTCCACCGCGCTGAGGTAGTTGGCGATCTCGTACGTCGCCGCGCGGGCGTCGGTGACCTGGAAGTACACGACGGTGTCGATGGACACCACGAGGTTGTCCTCGGTGATCACCGGCTGCGGCGGGAACGAGACGACCTGCTCCCGCATGTCCATGAGCGGCCGCAGCCGATCGATGAAGGGCACGAGGAGATTCAGACCCGGGGCGAGCGTCTTGTGATACCGGCCGAGTCGCTCGACGATGCCGGCCGTCGCCTGCGGGATGATCCGGATGGACCGGAAGATGACGACCAGCACGAAGATGAAGACCGCGATCGCGAGGATCCACCCGATCGCCGTCGGGATGGCCGAGGTGAAGTCGTTCATGCGAGCCGATCCTCCGGTGCGGGGGCGAGGGGTTCAGGGGAGTCGGAGCGGACGACCGCCGTCGCGCCCTCGATGCGGCTGACGCGCACTCGCGTGCCGGGCTCGAGGTCTCCGGACTCGGTGCGTGCGGTCCACACGTCGCCGTTGGCGAGCTTGACCTGGCCGCCGTGCGCGCCGACGGATGAGACGACCGTGCCGCCCAGTCCGATGAGGGCGTCGACGTTCGACGGCGTCGGATCCTCGCCGCGGCGCAGTCGCCGCAGCAGCGGCGGACGCAGCACGAGGACGAGGATCGCTGCAACCGCGGCTGCGATGATCACCTGCAGCCAGATCGGCGCGCCGAGCAGGTCGGCGATGAGGCCCGCGATGCCGCCGATGGCCAGCATGAGGAACGTGAAACCGAGCGTGAGCATCTCGATCACGAGGAACACCAGGATCAGCACCAGCCAGCCGATCCATGCCCATTGTTCGATGGCCTCGATGAGCTCCACGGTAGCCTCCTCAGTCCGAACCTAGCAGGTAGGGTCTACACGTGACTGACACTCTGACCCCGCTTCCCGAGAGCTCGCTGAGCGGCAAGACCGCACTCGTCACGGGCTCGTCCAGAGGCATCGGCGCCGACACGGCCCGGTACCTCGCCCAGGCCGGCGCGAACGTCGTCATCAACTACCGCAACAAGGCTCCGCGGGCCGAGAAGCTCGCCGGCGAGCTGCGCGAGCTGGGCGTCCAGGTGCTGGTGGTCGGCGCCGACCTCACCGATCCCGCATCGGTCCAGGCGATGTTCGACGAGGTCGCGAACACGTTCGGCTCGCTCGACATCCTCGTGCTCAACGCGTCGGGCGGCATGGAGTCGGGCATGGCCGAGGACTACGCGCTCCTGCTCAACCGCGACGCGCAGGTGAACGTGCTCGAGACCGCGCTGCCCCTGCTCGGCGACGGCTCGCGCGTCGTCTTCGTCACGAGCCACCAGGCCCACTTCATCCGCACGACCCCGACGATGCCCGAGTACGAGCCGGTCGCGCTCTCCAAGCGCGCCGGCGAGGACGCCCTGCGCGAGCGCATCCCCGCGCTCACCGAGCGCGGCGTCGAGTTCGTCGTCGTCTCCGGCGACATGATCGAGGGCACCATCACGGCGACGTTGCTGGAGCGGGCCAACCCGGGCGCGATCGCCGCCCGCCGTGAGGATGCGGGCAAGCTCTACAACGTGTCGGAGTTCGCCGCCGAGGTCGCGCAGGCCACGCTCGACCCGGTGCCGGCGGACAACACCCGTCTCGTCGGCGACGTCTCGTCGTTCGGGACGGACTGACCCGATGAAGGCGAACGACATCGAGACGCTCGTCTCGGTCGGGCGTCCCGAGATCGCCGCCGACGGCTCGTTCGCCGTCTTCGCGACCTCGCGCCCCGACATCGCTGCCAACCGCAACGTCGGCCAGGTCTGGCGCGTCGATCTGCCCGACGGCACGCCGCGCCGCCTCACGCGCGGCACCGCCGACGGCGCCCCCAAGCTCTCTTCCGACGCCACGCGCATCGCGTTCGTCCGCGGCGACGCCAAGGGCAAGCCGCAGGTGCACGTGGTCGCCGCGGCCGGCGGCGAGCCGGTGCAGGCGACCGACGCGGTGCTGGGCGTCGAGGACTTCGCCTGGTCGCCGGACGGTGCGACCATCGCGTTCGTCGCGCGCGTGCCCGAGAAGGGCCGCTACGGCAGCGTGGAGGGATTGGATGCTGCGGCCGAGGCGCCGCGGCACATCACCGGTGTGCGGTGGCATGCGAACGGCCTCGGCTACATCGGCGACCGGCCCGCCCACGTCTTCGTGATCGCCGCGCCCACTGTGGACGCCGAGCCGTTCTACGAGCCGGCATCGGCGGTGCGCCCCGATGACGAGACGCCGCCCAAGAAGACGCTGGTCGCCGCGGAGGCGCGACAGCTGACGGAGGGCACGGCATCCCACGGCGGGGTCGTCTTCACGGCCGACGGACGCGAGATCCTCACCGTTCCCGACGAGATCGAGTCCGAGCGCCGCGATCTGCGCGACCGTCTCATCGCCCTCGCGATGGACGGTTCCGGGCAGCGTGAGGTGCTGGGAACCGACACCGGCATCGCGATCTACGAGGCGGTCGTCGCCCCTGACGGCACGATCGCCCTCCTCGCGCACGAGGTCGGCGACGGCGTGGACTTCATCGCCCCCGGCGTCGGACTGTGGCTCGTGGAGGACGGTGGTGCGCGTCGCATCACCGATGCCGACGAACTGAACCTCGGCGACGGGCACCTGCGGGTGGACGGCGACGGCTTCCTCGTGCAGGACGCCGCGCGCGGCCGCGTGCGACTGCTGCGGGTCACGCGCGACGGCGAGGTCGCCGAGCTCCTCGGCGGCGATGTCGAGGTCGGCGGTCACGCCACCGGCGGCGGCCGCATCGTGGCAGCGGTGTCGCAGCCCGACTCGTTCGGCGAGCTCGTGCTCCTCGAGGACGGTGCCACGCGGACGCTGACCTCGTTCGGGGCTCGGGCCGCAGCATCCGGAATCGCCCTCCCGCGGGAGCTGACGGTCACCGGGCGCGACGGATACCCGGTGCACGGATGGGTCGCGACGCCTGAGGGCGAGGGACCGTTCCCGGTCATCCTGCAGATCCACGGCGGACCCTTCGCCTCGTACGGCGTGCACCTGTTCGACGAGACGCAGGTGCTCGTCGATGCGGGATACGCCGTCGTCTACTCCAACCCCCGCGGATCCGCGGGCTACGGACGGGCGCACGGGCGCAGCATCCGTCAGCAGATGGGCACGGTCGACTTCGCCGACATCATCGACTTCCTCGAAGGGGCGATCGCGGATGACGCCCGCCTGGACGGCGACCGTGTCGGCGTCCAGGGCGGCTCGTACGGCGGATACCTCACGGCGTGGGTCATCGCGCACGACCACCGGTTCGCGGGTGCGATCGTGGAGCGCGGCTTCCTCGAGCCGCTCTCGTTCCAGGGCACGAGCGACATCGGCTCGTTCTTCGGCGACGAGTACGTGGGCGTCTCGATCGAGGACATCGCGCGTCAGAGCCCGATGGCCGTCGTCGGCCAGGTGACGACGCCGACGCTGGTGATGCACTCGGAACTCGACTTCCGGTGCCCGCTCGAGCAGGCGACGCGGTACTACTCGGCGCTCAAGCGCCAGGGGACCGAGGCCGAGCTTCTGGTGTTCCCCGGTGAGAACCACGAGCTCACGCGCGCCGGTCAGCCGCGGCACCGCGTCCAGCGCTTCGATGCGGTGCTGGACTGGTGGAACCGGCACCTGCCGGTGGGCTGAACCGAGCACAGACACGAGTCGGCCCCGGGAGCGGAAGCTCCCGGGGCCGACGACGTTTCAGGCGCGGATCAGATGTCGCCCTTGAAGGTGAAGGCGCGGACGACGTTGATGATGCCGAGCACGACGAGCGAGATGCCGAGGATCCACCAGAGGATCGCGACGCCCCAGACCGGCGCGAAGAGCACGACGATACCGGCGATGATGCTCAGGATGGCGAAGAAGATCGACCAGCCCTTCGACGACGCGTCGCCCAGCGTCGACAGCGCGACGATGCCTTCGACGATCCACATGATTCCGATGAGGATGCCGAGGAACAGCGCGAGCCACGCGGTGGTCTGACCCAGGTTGAAGAGGGCCACGACGCCGGCGATGATGAACAGGATGCCGAGGGCGATGTGGCCGACGCGGGCCCAGCCGCCCTTGGTCTTCGAGAAGATCCCGAGACCGGCGTAGACCAGTCCGGCGGCGATCGCGTAGATCGCGATGATCGCCGTGATGACGGCGGCGGTCTTGCCCGGCCAGACCAGGATCAGGATGCCGACGATGATGGCGAGGACGCCGCCGACGCCGAGCGCCGTGCGGATTCCGTTGACGGCCGACTTCTCGGCTTCGGATGCAGTGGACATGAGGGGCCTTTCTGAGAGTTCCCTGTACGTGGTGCGGCTAAAGCTTAGACCCCACATCGAACTTGCAAGCGACCGTGAACGTGTGTTGCCCGATGCCCATCGCCTCCGCGGGTCGCGGCGCGCTACCGTGAGCGTGCGTGACCGTGAGCGTGCGCGCCCGGCGCGGCGTGCAGGAGGAGGGTTTCGATGGCCGTCGTGTCGAGAGGGTTCGGAGCGCGTCGCCGCGAGAGCGATCCGCGGCTGCCGCCCGGGCAGTACCTGACGGAGGATTTCCCGGTGCTGTCGGCCGGTCCGACGCCGCGGATCGAGCAGGATGACTGGCGCTTCGGCATCCGCACCGAAGGCGGCGACGCGGTCTCATGGACGTGGGACGAGTTCATGGCCCTGCCGATCGAGGACGTCGACACCGACATCCACTGCGTGACGCGGTGGTCGAAGCTGGGCACGTCCTGGCGCGGCGTGTCGCTGGACACCCTGCTCGACACGGTCGAGACCGACGCCGAGTTCGCCATGGCGCACTCCTACGGCGGCTACACGACCAACGTGCCCATGGAGGACCTGCTCGGCGGCAAGGCGTGGGTCGCGTTCGAGTTCGAGGGCGAGCCGCTCGACCCCGAGCACGGTGGGCCGGCGCGGCTGCTCGTGCCGCACCTGTACTTCTGGAAGAGCGCGAAATGGGTGCGCGGGCTCACCCTCATGCAGGACGACGAGCCCGGATTCTGGGAGCAGAACGGCTACAACATGCACGGCGATCCGTGGACCGAGGAGCGGTATTGGTGACGGTCGGCGGCTGGCGGCCGGGCCGCGTCCTCGAGGCGCTGCCCGCGACACCGTCGGCGCGCATCCTGCGGCTCCAGGTGCCGGGCTGGCCGGGCAGCACGGCGGGTCAGCACGTCGACATCCGGCTCACCGCGGAAGACGGCTACCAGGCGGTGCGGTCGTACTCGCTCGGGTCGTACGGCCCCGCCGAGACGATCGAGCTGGCGGTCGACGAGATCCCCGACGGCGAGGTGTCGCCGTATCTGGTCGAGGACGTGCTGCCCGGCGACGAGCTCGAGGTCAAGGGACCCCTCGGAGGCTACTTCGTGTGGCGACCGGGGGGAGAGGCGCCCGTGCAGCTCATCGCCGGCGGCTCGGGAATCGTGCCGCTGATGGCGATGGTGCGGGCTGCGACGGATGCCGGGGCGGCAGCATCCGTCCGGCTGCTCTACTCCGTCCGCACCGAGCATGACGCGATATATCGCGATGAACTGGCGGGACTGACCGGCGACGGGGGAGTGGGGGTCACGTGGCGGTACACCCGCGCGGCGCCCGACGGCTGGACGGATCCGGTCGGGCGGCTGGACGACGACGCACTGCGCGCGGCGACCTGGGAGCCGGGGCAGGAGCCGATCGTGTACGTGTGCGGACCCACGGGGTTCGTCGAGCACGTCGCCGACGCGCTCGTCGGGTTGGGTCATGAGCCCGCCCGGATCAGGACCGAACGCTTCGGAGGTGCATGATGCGTGCCGAGAACGCCGCGAGCGTCGTCGACGGGAACGCGGCGGCGGGGATGCTGTGGGACGTGTTCGGCGTGGACGTCACCGCGCTGATCGGCGTCTGCGGCGGGTGTGGTGACGCCTCGCCGTTCGCCGAGGCCGTCGTCGAGATCGACGAGACGGTGGCGATCGTCCGTTGCCGTTCCTGCACGCACACGCTCTTCACCGTGCTGCGCGACGGGGAGGGGATGCGGCTCGTGCTGGGCATGCTGCACGAGATCGCGCGGCCGTAGCCCGGGAGGCGTGTCAGCCGAGCAGCAGGGTGACGAGGATCAGCACCGGGACGCAGCCGATCGTCGTGAGGAACACGGTGTCGCGCGAGATCGTCTCGCCCACGTCGTACCGCTGCGAGTAGTTGAACACGTTCTGCGCCGTCGGCAGCGCGGCGAGCACCGTCACGATGAGCACGTCATGCGCAGAAAGGCCGAAGACGAACTCGGCGACCGCCCAGGCGATCACCGGCATGGCGATGAGCTTCAAGGTCGTCGCGAGGACGATGTCGCGTCGGCGCCCAGATGCGCCGAGCACGCGCTGCCCGTGCAGCGAGATGCCGTAGGCGATCAGGAGGATCGGCACGCAGGCGTTCGCGATGAGCATCGCCGGCTCCATCACGACGGGCGGCAGCTCGATCCCCAGCACCGAGACGAGCGTGCCCAAGACGGAGCCGACCACGATCGGATTGGTCGCCACCCTGACCACGGCGCGCCAGAGCGATGCGCGCGCGGTGGTGACGGCATCCAGGATCGCCATCGTGATGGGGGTGAACACCAGCAGCTGCATGAGGATCACCGGCGCCGGATACGCGGCGCTGCCGAGGAGATACAGCGACAGCGGGATGCCGATGTTGTTCGAGTTGACCTGACCCGCGCTGAGCGCGCCGATCACGGTCTCGCCGACGGAACGCCGCCAGAGGAGACGGGCGACGACCGCATAGACGAGGATGACCGCCACGGCCGCGATCGCCGACACCGGAAGGAGCGCCGAGAACAGCGTGTGGACGTCGGCCTGCGCGAGGACGACGAACAGCAGGAACGGCGAGAGCACGAAGAAGGTCAGGCGCGCGAGCACCGGCCGTGCGTGCTCGCCGAGCAGGTCGATGCGCCCGAGGATCCATCCCACCAGGATCGCCACGCCCACCACCACGAACCCGATGAGCGACTCCAGCATGCTTCGAGCCTAGGAAATCGTTCTCTGGGGAGCGAATCGCGCGTCACCGTCTGACAGACTGACACCCGCCGAGACCAAGGGAGCAACGGATGCCTGAACCCCGTGACCGCATGACCCGCAAGGCCGACCTGCTCACGGCGTTGACGGCTCCGGCGGCCGATGTGTGGGTGGCGACGGCATCTCCCGAGGCGGCGCCGCATCTCGTGCCGCTGTCGCTCGCGTGGATCGGAGACCGGGCCGTCATCGCGCTGGACGGCGGTTCGGTGACGGCGCGCAACCTCGGTGCGTCCGGGGTCGCGCGACTCGCGGTCGGCCCGACGCGCGACGTGGCGATGCTCGACGTCGTGCTCGAGCGGTCGGCGGGCGTGGACGACGACGCATCGCTCGGCGAGGCCTACGCGGCGCAGGCCGACTGGGACCCGCGCGGGGTTCCCGGCTACGTGTTCCTCGTGCTGCGGCCGACGCGCATCCAGGCGTGGCGCGAGTCGAACGAGCTGGCCGGCCGCGTGCTCATGCGGGACGGGGACTGGACCGTCTGACCCGAGCGGGTCGCGGTGGGGCGGGAGTGACGGAAGTCACTTCCTGCGAATCTCTCGACGCCGGTGCCGCGCGTCGCTATCGTCGGCGCTAAGCGGAAGTCGACTCGGGGGTTTCGATGGAGACAGTGATCGTCATCCTGCAGGCCTGCGTGGTGATCGGCGCGATCGTCATGGGCGTGCGCACCGGCGGGATCGGACTCGGGCTCTGGGGCGTCGTCGGCACCGCGATCCTGGTCTTCGTCTTCCGGCTCGAGCCGGGCTCGCCTCCGGTGGACGCGTTCTTCATCATCATCGCGGTGATCACCGCGTCATCCGCGATGCAGGCCGCCGGCGGCATCGACTACCTCGTGGCGATCGCCTCGAAGATCATCCAGCGCAATCCCGCGCGCCTGACCTTCGTCGCGCCGCTCGTCGCGTTCGTGTTCACCGTGCTCTCGGGCACGTCGAACATCTTCTTCGCGCTGATCCCGGTGATCTACGAGACCGCCTACCGCAACGGGCAGCGGCCCGAGCGTGCACTCGCGGCGTCGACGGTCACCTCCGGCCTCGGCATCACCGCGAGCCCGGTGTCGGCGGCGATGGCGGCGTATCTCGTGCTCATGGACGGCACGGGGTACGGACTGCCGCAGATCCTGGCGGTCACGGTGCCGGCGGCGATCGTCGCGTGCATCGCGACCTCGTTCGTGCAGCAGCGGATCGGCAAGAACCTGCTCGATGACCCGGTGTTCCTCAAGCGCGTCGAACAGGGGGACGTCGAGGTGCCTGCCCCGCTCAGGGCCGCCTACGCCGCGAAGGTCGGCGGCGGCGCGGAGGCCGGGACGTCGAGCGCGGGCGCTTCCGCCGGGGGAGCGGTCGAGAAGGTGGAGCCCGTCGATCACCCCGTGCCTCCGGGTGGGGCGACGGCGGCGTGGATCTTCATCGCCGGCACGCTGCTGGTCGTGACGCTCGGCCTGTTCCCGTCGCTGCGCCCGGCATTCCCGAACGACGAGGGCGAGCTCGTGCCGATCGGGATGTCGCCGGTCATCGAGATGGTGATGTTCACGGTCGCCCTCGTGATCATCCTCGTGCGCAAGGTCAAGCCGTCCCTCGTGGTCGAGCAGCCGCTGCTGCGTGCCGGATATGTCGCCGCTGTCGCTCTCTTCGGCATCGCGTGGATGGCCGACACCTTCATCTCGGCGAACGAGGAGACGATCATCGAGCCGCTCGGCAAGATGATCGAGTCCAACCCGCTGCTGCTGGCCGTCGCGCTCTTCCTCGTCTGCGGCCTCACCACCAGCCAGTCCGCGACGACGAACACCCTCATCCCGATCGCGCTTGCCGCCGGGCTCGCGCCGGGAGTGATCACGGCGATGTGGCCGTCTCTCATCGGCGTCTGGCTGTTCCCGGCCAACGGCTCGCAGATCGCGTCGGTCGAGACCGACCAGACCGGCTCGACGAAGCTCACCCAGGTCCCCGTCTGGCACTCCTTCACGATCCCGATGCTGGTGTCGTGGGTGGCCGTCGTCGCCTCGGGCCTGCTCATCCAGCTCATCATCCCGGCCTGAACCCGGCCGGGGACCACCGGCGTCTGAGCGCGTCCGCGCGCGGAGAGGGGCAAGCATGTCCGACACGAACGAGACCGCGGAGGGCGCCGCCGCGCTCATGCCCGAAGTGATCGAACGACTCGAGACCCTGGTGCGGATCCCGTCCGTAGCCTTCCCGGGCTTCGATCCCGAGCCCGTTCACGAGATGGGCCGGGCCGTGGTCGAGCTCTTCGAAGCCGCCGGTGCGACCGGTGTGTCGCTCGTCGAGGTCCCCGACGGGTATCCCTGTGTGTTCGCGGATCTCCCCGGACCCGACGGCGCGCCGACGGTGCTGCTCTACGCCCACTACGACGTGCAGCCGGCGCCCGAGAGTCAGCGCTGGTCCACCCCGCCGTTCGAGCCGGTCACGAAGGAGGACGGGCGCATCTACGGCCGCGGCGCCGCCGACGACAAATCGGGGCTCGTCATCCACTACGCGACCCTCAGGCTGCTCGGCACCGACCGCCCGTGCCGCGTGAAGATCCTCGTCGAGGGGGAGGAGGAGACGATCTCGCACCTCGAGGCCTTCGTCGAGGCGAACCCCGAGAAGTTCGCGGCCGACGCGTACGTCATCGCCGACATCGGCCCGCAGGCGCCGGGCAGGCCGGGACTCACCACGGCGCTCCGCGGCGATGTCGCATGCACCGTCACGGTGCGGACGCTCGCGAACCCGGTGCATTCAGGGGAGTTCGGGGGAGCGGCGCCCGACGCCCTCACCGCGATGATCCGCATCCTCGACACGCTGCACGATCAGAACGGCGACACGGTGATCCCGGGCGTCGACAGCGGCCACTGGGATGGCGCGGAGATGGACGAGGACGTGTACCGGGGCGGCTCGGCGATCCTTCCGGGCGTCGAGTTCCTCGGGACGGGTTCGCTGTCGGACCGCATCTGGGCGAAGCCTTCTGTCACCGTCCTGGGCATGGATCTGCCGAACACGACCGAGGCGTCGAACGTGCTGCTCAACGAGGTGAAGGCGAAGCTGTCGATGCGCATCATCCCGGGCTCCGACGGCGACGCCCAGCTGGAGGCGCTCATGGCGCACCTCCGCTCACAGCGGCCGTGGAACGCCGAAGTGATCGTCGAGAAGGTCAAGGTGGGGCATCCGTTCGCCGTCGACGAGTCGCACCCGGCGATCGTCGCCGCGGAGGACGCGTTGCGCGAGGCGTACGGTGCCGACGTGGAGTCCATCGGCAGCGGCGCATCCATCCCGCTCGTGGCGTCGTTCAAGAAGATCGCTCCCGACGCGGCCATCGTGCTGTGGGGCGCCGAGGACACCGCCCTCGCGCGCATCCATGCGTCCGACGAATCGGTCGACCCGAAGGAGATCGAACGGATGATCGTCGCCCAGACGCTGTTCATCCGCGAATTCGCCGGATGACGACGGATGCGGCGACCCGCGGCGCGCGACGGAACTACAGCGGTGTAACACGGTCAGGGAAAGTCATCCGGTTGACTCTGCGGTGCTGTGCGGCGAATTCATCCGCGAGCAGGGAGCGCGTGGGCGAACTTCTGTGATGAACCCCTTCTGAGAACCCCTTCTGGCGTGGGGGCCCGGAAGGGGTTCCGTTCGCCCTGCTTCTCAGCGCGCCGATAATGCACATTATGTCAACTCGTTTTCAGGCCGGGCGAAGCATGAACCTCACGACTCTCCCCTGAAATCCCTGCTGGCCTGCGGTTCGTGAGATCGATCGCACCGGCGCTGGGCCTCTGCGGCGTCGTGCGCACGCGGTCGATGGGACGACGTGGCGGCTGTCGCGGGCGCTGTCGATCCCGCACGCTGGAAGCTCGCGACGCGACGCGGAATCTCCTGGCGGTCTTTTCGATCGCATCGACAGGTGGTTTGACCTGGACGGCTTATGAGCTTCTCCCCCGTCTACAGGTTCCGAGCCGCGGATTCGCCATTGAGGACCGACCAGCGCGTACGGGGCTGCTCTCGCAGGTGCAGTGGGGCTCGATGGCTGCAGTCGGTGCACTCGCTGGGCTTGGTCGGGCATCGCAGCTTCGATAGTAACTGGGGTCGGATCTATCGAGAATAGAAGATATGTACTCATCTTGATGCATGGAAACCTCGTCGCCCACCGTTGAGCGTGTCGGCGACGCGTTCGTGCTCAAGGAATTGTTGTGGGACGCGGAGTCGGCGCAGTTCGAGGCGAACAGGCGCGGAGCGCGGCAGTGCGAGCATCTCGCCGATCTGCTCGACTTCGCGCGCGCACGTCCTGAGCTGTACGTGAACGTGGACTTCGATCCGCGCCTGGCCGGAGGATTTCCATCGCTCGGCGGCGATGCCACGCTGGCGGAGCGGTGCGCAGCTCTCGAGGCGTCTTCGCGGCTGCGGCTCACGGAGGGCGAAGTGCGGTCGTCGGCGGCCGTGGCGCAACGGGCGCTCGCGCAACTCCCCCGCGTTTGGCAGGCCGCGCGCGATGGGCTGATATCGATCGCGCACGTGAAGGCCGTACTCGCCCAGTTGCCGCTCATCGAGAGTGTCCCCGATGTGAGCGGCGCGTTCGATGAGCTGATGCGCGATATCGCCGTGTCGTCCACGGTCAGCGGCACCCGCCGGCAAGCTCGCCTGGTCGCCGACCGGCTGACGGCGTGCACCCGCACGCAGCGGCACGCAGCCGCCTTCGCTCGACGCACGGTGTACGTCGAGGACGTCGCCGACGGCATGTCGTGGGTATACGCGATGGTCACAACGGATCGTGCACACGCTTTCGACCGCGAACTCTGGCTGACGGCGAAGCATATGCCTGCGGTCCAGCGCGACGGTCGCACGACAGGGCAGATCCGTGCGGATCTGTTCGCTGACATGTTGATCGGCGGCGACGTCACTCGAGTGAAGTCGAAGGTGCTCGTGACCGTTCCCCTCGACCGGCTCGTTCCTGCGGCACGGGCGAGCGTGCGCGTCCCGGCGCCCTCCGCTGCGGTGGTGGGTCTCGATCTGAACAGTGACTGCCTGATCCCCGGAGTCGGGGCCATCGACGATGCCACCGCCCGGCAGATGCTGCTCGACGCCGGCGCATTCACAAGGGTGATCACCGACCCGGTCACCGGCGTCATCCTCGATATGGACCGGCGAGCCCGCAAGGCCACCCGTGCGCAACGAGAGTGGCTGGCCTTGGTGCATGGCACGTGCTCGCGCGACGGCTGCGACCGGCTCGCGATCGATGGAGACATCGATCACCACTGCGCCTATCACGGCCCTGGTCGCGGTGAGACCGACATCGCCAATCTCGATCCGCTGTGCGACCCCGACCACGCGCTGAAAGACACCACTCTGCTCCGGCATCAGAGGCGGGAGGACGGCAGCATCGAGGTCGCGTTCCCGAGCGGGCATCGCACCACGAACCCGTTCGCCGGTCTGCGAGAACGCGTCCGCGCGTTGCTCGACCGGATCGCAGAACCGCCGGAGGACCCGCCCTTCTGACGCCCGGTGCGGCACGATCGAATCGAACCGCGATAGTCGGGCGCTTCCGTGCGCGCCCGACGAGGCTGGGTGTCGAAGGAGGAACCGTGATCGCGATTCTCAACCGGGTGATCGAGCTCGTCGAAGCCGACCTGTCGGACGACGTCGACTTCGCCGGGCTCGCCGCCGGCCTCGGCACCACCGAGTACCACGTGCGTCGCATGTTCTCGTCGCTCGCGGGCATGCCGCTGTCGGAGTACATCCGGCGTCGGCGGATGACCGTCGCGGCCGCCGATGTGCTCGGCGACGGCGAGCTGCTCGACATCGCGGTGCGCCATGGCTACGGCTCCGCCGAGGCGTTCGGGCGTGCGTTCCGGGCGGTGCACGGGGCGAGCCCCGCTGACGTGCGCCGCGACGGCGGTCCCCTTCGATCGCAACCGCAGCTCAGGTTCCGCCTGACCGTAGAAGGGAACACACCCATGGACACCCGTATCGCCGACCGACCGGCCTTCCTGCTGATCGGTCATGCCGCACGCGTGCCCCTCATCCACGAGGGCGTCAATCCGCACATCCAGGCCCACATCGCCGCCCTGCCCGTCACCGAGCACGTCCGGCTCAAGGATCTGAGCAGCACCGAGCCCGCGGGGCTTCTCCAGGTGAGTGCCGACGTCGACCCCGACTACACCGAGGGCAGCGAGCTGACCTACCTCCACGGCGTCGCGGTCGGTGAGGACGCCTCCCCGCCCGATGATCTCGACGTGATCGAGGTTCCGGCCGGCGCGTGGGCGGTCTTCCGCACGGAAGGCCCGTACCCCGCCGCACTTCAATCGACCTGGGCCGCGACGGCGAGCGACTGGTTCCCGTCGAACCCCTGGCGATTGCGGCCGGGTCCGTCCATCGTGGCGGTGCTCGACCGCTCCCCTGACTTCCGCACTGCGACGTGCGAGCTGTGGCTGCCGGTCGAGCGCGAGTAGAGATCGGTCGCTCTCCGGCGGGTTCAGAGGGACGCCGCGAGGATCGACTCGACGACCTCCCTCACGGCGTCGTGATCCGGGAGGGCGCCCGACGCTCCCGCAGACAGGAGATAGGCGCTGCCCGCGAGCGCCAATGCCAGAACGGGGACGTCGGCGTCCTTCCGGATCCACCCGACCTCGCGACCCGCGGCCAGGACGTCCGCGACCGCCGCCGTCGCATCGCCGAGCAGCGGGATGCCGGGCGAACCGTCGCCGACGCGCCGCCGCACGCCGTCGCGGCCGATGACGAGGCTCACGAGTCCGAGCATCGTCGGTGTGAAGGTCTGCTCGATCACATCCGTGGCCGCCGCCGCGGCGGAGTCCGCCACGCGCGGCTCGATCGCCTGGATGCGGGTGGCCTCCTCCGCGACGAGCGCTGCGACGTAGGCATCGAAGTCCTCGAAGTGGCGGTGGAGCACACCCTTCGCGACGCCGGACGCCTCGGTCACCGACCTGCTGGTGAGCGCGGCTGCGCCGTGTGCGGCCAGGATCCTGACCCCCGCATCCAGCAGGACGCCGCGAGCATCGTGAAGCGCATGACCAGTGGGCATTCGGACTCCTAGTGGGCAGTCGCCCGTTCGTAGTGGGCGCATGGTCACTCTATCTCCCGACACCAGCCGTCTGTCAGACTTCCGGGATGCCTCACACCGACGCGCTCGCCCGGCTCTGGCCCGCCTCCGCGGTGTCGGTGCGCGCGGGCGACCTCGAACTCCGCTGGATCGACGACGCACTGCTCGTGCAGCTCGCAGAACTCGCGGGTCGAGGCATCCATGATCCTGAGATGATGCCGTTCGAGCACCCCTGGTCGCGCGGCACGGCGGAGGAGGTCGCGCGGAGTGTTCTCACCTTCCAGTGGGGCATCCGCAATCGCATCTCCCCCGACGCGTTCGTGCTCGAGTTCGCGGTCCTGCACGATGGGATCCCGGCCGGCGTTCAGGGCCTGACGGCGAACGAATGGCCGGTGCTGCGCCGTGTGACGACGGGATCGTGGCTGGGTCACGCCCATCAGGGACGCGGCATCGGCACCCGCATGCGGATGCTTGCGCTCCACTTCGCGTTCGAGGGCCTGGGGGCGCGAGAGGCGACGTCGGGCGCCTTCGTCGACAACGCCCCGTCCAATGCCGTGTCACAGCGCGTGGGCTATGAGGCCGACGGTGCTTTCCATGTCGCTCGCGAAGGCGTTCCCGTTCTGCACAACCGCTTCGTGATGTCGCGCGAGCGCTGGGAGTCTCTCCGCGGCGATCATGCCGCAGCACTTGGCACACCGATCGAGATGCGAGGGGTCGAGGCGTTCCGATCGTCGATCGAGACCTCCTCCGAACACCTGCGCACATGACTCCGGCTGCGGGCACCGCAGCGCCCGCAGCCGGAAAGTCGTTCAGAGTCCGGCGGCGTCGTCCGTCGTGCTCGTGCTCCGGCGTGTGACCTGCTCGTTGACGTTGGGGTCGACCGCGGTGCGCGTGACGGACTCCGTGCGGCGGCGCCGCGCCAAGAGCACGATGCCGATCAGGAAGATGACGGCTCCAGCACCCATGAGGATGTAGCCGATCATGTCGAGATTCACCCACTCGACCTCCACGTTCACCGCGAACGCGAGGATCGCTCCGATGGCGAAGAGGGCGATGCCTGCTCCGATACTCATGCGAGGTGTCCTTTCCGGGGCACGGCGAGCGGCCCTCCCCTGTATCGGGACGAGTAGTCCCGCGCCTACGCTCCCGCATCCCCACCTGTATCAGGGAGGGGGTTGACAGGCGACGGATGCTGCCGCAAGGCGCAGCTCGGCTCACCCCGCAGGACGGCCTGGTGAGTGGGCGGGCGCGGGCGGCAGCATCCGTCGCGGTGACTACTGTGGAAGGGTGCACAGTCTGTCCCGTCCTCGCGCGACGGGGCCGGGAGCATATGCCTGGGTGATCTGGACGGTCGGCGTCGCCGCCTACGTCCTCGCGATCACGAACCGCTCGTCCCTGAGCGCGGTCGGCGTGGACGCCGCGGCCCGATTCGACGCCGATGCCGCGACCCTGTCGATGTTCGCGGTGGTGCAGCTCGCCGTGTATGGCGGGATGCAGATCCCCATCGGCGTCCTTCTCGACCGGTATGGCGCGCGGCCGATCATGACGGTCGGGATGCTGCTGATGGCGGCGGGACAGCTGACCATGGCCATCTCCCCCAGCGTCGGCGTGGCGATCCTCGCGCGGATGCTGCTGGGCGCGGGAGATGCGGCGATCTTCCCCGGTGTGCTGCGACTCATCGCGACGTGGTTCCCGGCGCAGCGCGGCCCGATCATGGTGCAGCTCACCGGCATCGTGGGTCAGGCGGGGCAGCTGGTGGCGCTGATCCCGCTCGCGGCGCTGCTGCACGCCACCAGCTGGACCATCACGTTCGGCAGCATCGCCGGGCTCGGCGTGCTGTTCGCGATCCTCGTCTTCCTGCTCATCCGCAACCACCCGCCGGACCGCGATGAGGATGTGTCTGTCGACACCGACACCGGCGCGATCCGGGTCGTGACGTCGTCGGTGGACACCGGGGTCGGCATCCGTGCGGCCTGGGCGCACCCGGGGACCCGCTTGGCCTTCTGGTCGCATTTCACGACGCCGTTCGCGGGAACCGCGTTCGTGCTGCTGTGGGGCATGCCGTTCCTCACCGCGGGCGAGGGGCGCACGACGGCCGAGGCCGCGTCGATCATGTCGCTGTACGTCGTGGTGGGCATGGCGCTCGGACCCATCATGGGCGAGCTGTCGCGGCGCATCCCGCACCTGCGCTCGCGGGCGCTGGTGCTGCCCACTGTCGCGGTGCAGGCGGTCGCCTGGCTCGTCGTGATCGCCTACCCGGGACCGGCGCCGCTGTGGCTCCTGCTCGCGCTCGCCGTGGCGCTCGCGACCGGCGGACCCGCGTCGATGATCGCGTTCGACCACGCCCGCACGCACAATCCGTCGCACCGCCTCAGCACCGCGACCGGGGTGACGAACGCGGGCGGCTTCCTCGCGGCACTCCTCGCGATCCTCCTGATCGGCCTCGCGCTCGACCTGCAGGGCGCGGGAACGCCCGCGACGTACAACCTCGATGCCTTCCGTCTCGCGTTCCTGATGCAGGTGCCGCTGTGGGCGCTGGGCAGCATCTTCATCGTCATCGAGCGCAAGCGCACGCGCATCCGCCTCGGAATGGATCCGCCCCGCGCCCGGCGCCGCCCGCGCGGCTGAGCGCCCGGGTGGCGGCATCCGCTCGATACTGTGTCCCTGTCCGGGTCGGATGAACTGCCCGGATCGAAAGGATGCCCGTGTCCGATCCCCTCGTCATCGCGCCGGAGGTGCGGGACGCCGTCGCCTCGGGCGATCCCGTGCTCGCACTCGAGTCCACGATCTTCACGCACGGCCTGCCACGCCCGCGCAATCTCACGGTCGCCCTGGAAGCCGAGGCCCGCGTCCGGGCTCTCGGTGTCGTGCCGGCGACGATCGGCCTCGTCGACGGACGCCCCACCGTCGGACTGTCGCCCGACGAGATCGAGCGCCTCTCGACCGCCGACGGCGTCGTGAAGGCGAGCGTGCGCGACGTGCCCGTCGCCGTGGTCAAGGGGCTCAGCGCGGGGACGACCGTCGCCGCGACGGCGCACCTCGCGGCGCGGGCTGGCGTGCGGGTGTTCTCCACCGGCGGGCTCGGCGGTGTGCACCGGGGCGCCGCGCAGACCTTCGACGAGTCCGCGGACCTGCCGACCCTGGCAGGACTTCCGCTCGTGGCGGTGAGTGCCGGCGTCAAGTCGATACTCGACATCGCGCTCACCCTCGAACGGCTCGAGACGCTGAACCTCGCCGTGGTCGGCTACCGCACCACCGATTACCCCGGGTTCTACGTCGGCGACTCGGGCTACGACGTCGAATACTCGGTGGACTCCCCCGCCGAGATCGCCGCGATCGCGCGCATCCGCGACGCGCTGGGCATCTCGTCGACACTGCTGGTCGCGAACCCCGTCGGCGCCGACCGCCAGCTCGACCCGGCGCTGCACGACGACGTGCTCACGCGGGCGCTCGCCGCGGCCGACGCGCAGGGTGTGACGGGACACGACACGACTCCGTTCCTGCTCGACTTCTTCCAGCGTGAGACGGCGGGACGCAGCCTGGAGGTGAACGTCGCGGTGTACCGCGGCAACGTCGACCTCGGCGCCCGCATCGCGCGGGCGCTCGCCGGCGACGACTGATGCTCGTCGTCATCGGCGACCTCGTCGCCGACCTCATCGTCCTCGGCGGCGCGACGCTCGAGCGCGGCACCGACAACCCTGCCGACGTGCGTCTCACGCGGGGCGGAAGCGCCGCGAACGTCGCGGTGGCCGCTGCGGCGCAGCATCCGTCCCGCTTCATCGGCCGTGTCGGCGACGACGCGCTGGCCGTCGCGCTCGTCGGCGAGCTCGAGGCTGCCGGCGTCGACGCCCGGGTGCAGCGGCACGGCCGCACGGGCTCGATCGTGGTGCTCGTCGACGCCGTGGGCGAGCGCACCATGATCACCGACCGGGGCGCGGCAGCCGAGCTCGACCGCATCGATCCGGCGTGGACCGCCGACGCCGACTGGGTGCATCTGCCGCTGTACGGCTTCGCGTCGCCCCTATCCGCGCGGGCGGTGACGGATGCCGCGACCCACGCGGCTGCGCGGGGCGCCCGCGTGAGTCTCGACCTGTCGAGTGTCGCGACGATGCGCGCGCTGGGCGGCGAACGGCTGCGTCGCCTGCAGGAGGAGCTCGAGCCCGACGTGGTCTTCGCGAATGCGGACGAAGCGGCCACCGCGGTGGAGCTCGGGGTCGCGCCGGCGGGCGTGTATGTGGTCAAGCGCGGCGCGGAACCCGTGCTCGTCTCCGCGGACGGCGAGACGACCGCGGTGCCCGTCGACCGGGTCGACGGCGTGCTCGACTCGACGGGCGCGGGCGACGCCTTCGCCGCGGGATACATCGTGGCGGCGCTGGCCGGCGCCGGCCCACGCGAGAGCGCCCGGGCGGGCAGCGTGCTCGCGATGAGCGCGCTGCGCCGCCCGGGTGCGCTGTGACGACGTTCAGGCGCGCTGGAGGCGTTCCAGCACGCGCTCGATGTCGTCGATGAACGAGTTGTAGCCGGCGATCGTCGCGGCGACCTGCTCGTCGGAGAAGTCGCTCCGGTCCTGGCGGATCGTGAGGACGGTGCCGTCGCCGGCCTCCTCGAGGTCGAAGAGCACGGGCAGCCCCGCGTCGTCGCCGGGCTGGTCGGTCAGTGTCATCGCGAGGTGCGACGGGGGCTCGACCACCTTGTACTCCCCTGCCCAGTCGATGCGGTTGCCGTCGGGCAGCAGCATCACGGCGCGGAAGGCGCCGCCAGGACGCACGTCCATCGTGAGGCTGTCCTGCGGCACCTCTACGGCTGCGGTGCCGAACCACACGGCGAAGTGCTCGGGCTTGGTCAACGTCTCGAACACCAGCTCCCGGGGAGCCTGCAGGGTGCGGGTGACGGTGAAGTACTCAGTCATTGTCGTTCTCCTTCTCGGTGGGTGCGGCGGGGCCGCCGGTCGGTGTCGTGCGGGGAGTCCCGAGCTGCTGCAGGGCGTTGAGGTACTGATCGAGGGCGCCGAGACTGTCTTCCCAGAACTGCGCATATCCGCCGATCCAGACGGATGCTGCCGCCAAGGGTCGCGCGTCGAGCCGGGCCGGCCGGTACTGGGCGTTGCGGCCCCGCGTGACGAGACCCGCTCCCTCGAGGACGCGGAGGTGCTTCGACACGGCGGCGAACGTCATGTCGAACGGCTCGGCGAGCTCCCCCACCGTCGCCTCGCCCTGGCTCAGGCGCGCGAGCATCGCGCGACGAGTCGGATCGGCGAGGGCCGCGAACGTGCGGCTCAGTGCATCGGTCATCTCGCCTCCTTATTCAACTGATACGTACAGTACTACTTGGTTGAATACCAGGTCAACCCCTTGTCGGCGTTGCGCGCTACGGTGACCGCATGCCTCGCGTCGTCTTCTACACCGCCACCACGCTCAACGGCTTCCTCGCCGACGACCATGACTCGTTGGAGTGGCTCTTCGCCGCGCCGGGTGGCGAAGGCGGCGACGAGGACTTCCAGAGGTTCCTGGCGGACATCGGCGTGCTCGTGCAGGGTTCGTCGACGTACCGGTGGGTGCTCGAGCACGAGGACCTGGTCGCGCACCCCGAGAAATGGCCGTCGTACTACGGCGACCGCCCCACCTGGGTGTTCACGAGCAGGGAGCAGCCCGTGGTTCCGGGCGTCGACATCCGGTTCGCCTCGGGCGACGTGCGCGAGGTGTGGCCGCAGATCCGCGATTCGGCAGGCGACCGCGACGTGTGGATCGTCGGCGGCGGCGACCTCGCGGGCCAGTTCGCCGATGCGGGCCTGCTCGACGAGATCCGCGTCTCGATCGCGCCCGCGACGCTGCCGTCGGGCAAGCCGCTCCTCCCCCGCAGCCTCGGCCCCGATCGACTGGAACTCACCGCCGTGCGACAGGCAGGTGCCTTCGCCGAACTGACCTACGCGGTGACCGGCGGCGCCGCGTGAGCGAGCGCTGGCGAGGGGTCCTGGCCGCGCTCACGAACCCCGATCTGCGCGCGGTGCTCACTGAGAGCATGACCGCCGCGCCCCTCACGGATGCCCGCCGTGGCCGGGCGATCGCCCGGCTGGTCGAGCTCGGACTCGTGCACGAGAGCGCTTCGGGTGTGGTGGAGTTCGACGAGACAGCGGTGCGCCGCATCCTGGCCGAGAGTCCGCCCGCGAAACCCTCGGGGCCGCAGCGCTTCCTCACGGCCGACGGACGCATCGACCGCTACCCCGCCCAGCAAGGCGATCGTGACGAGCTGCTGCGATGGATCGCCGATCGGGCGTTCCGCGCGGGCGAGGTGCTCACCGAGAAGCAGACGAACGAGCGGCTCGCGCCGTTCACCGGCGACGTCGCGGTGCTTCGCCGCTACCTGGTCGACGCGGCGCTGCTCGAGCGCACGCGCTCGGGGTCGGAGTACGCGAGGGTCGACGCGGCCGCGCCGTGATCGCCGCTCAGCGGGCGGTCGGGGCGATCTCGGTCCACTGACCGAACTTCGGTTCGCGGCCGTCGCCGGATGACGTGCCCGCCAGACGCCGCCGTACCCACGGGCCGACGTGCTCGCGGTAGTAGGCGGCGCCACGGGGTCCCATCGGGGGCAGGGGCGGCTGCGACCACCACTCCGGCACCGGCTCGACACCGAGTGAGCTCAGCACACGCGCGGCGACGCGGTGGTGTCCGCGTGCGTTCATGTGCAGGCGGTCCTCGGACCAGTACGGCGGCGTCGCCAGCTCCTCGTCGAACCAATTGTACGCCTGCACGACGTCGGTGCGAGCGGCGAGGCGTGCCTCGACGGCGTACGACAGGAGGTCACCGCGCCGCTGGATCACTCGCTTCAGCGGCAGCTGGGCTGTCGGATTCGCCCCCGAGAGCACGATGAGCTGGACGCCCTCCTCATCGCAGCGGCGCAGCACCGTCTCGAAGGCGGCGAGCACGTGGGCGACGCTGGTGCGGGGGCGCAGCATGTCGTTGCCGCCGCCG
This sequence comes from Microbacterium sp. NPDC056057, assembly GCF_042266945.1. Lineage (NCBI taxonomy): Bacteria > Bacillati > Actinomycetota > Actinomycetes > Micrococcales > Microbacteriaceae > Microbacterium > Microbacterium sp. NPDC056057. The sequence goes on along the minus strand of NZ_JBHJWS010000003.1, from coordinate 632,243 downwards.
TTGAACGACAGGTGCGTCGGCTTCATTGCGAGCGCCGGCTCGAGCTGCTGCTCGACGATGGGCCACACGAGCTTGCCGCGGATCGCGAGGTTGGCGTACTCGACGTTCTCGCCGGTGGTGTTCGCCCACCCCTCTGCCACGAGGTCGGCCCAGCCGCGCACATGGCCGTCGGGGAGCTCGTCGCCCACGCCCTCGGTGAAGGAGTCGCCGATCGCGACGTATCGAACGGATGCCACGGGCTCAAGCCTACGTCCGGCTCAGCGCACGCCCGGTCATCGTCAGCGGTCGTCGAGCGCGACGCCGCGCCGGTCGACGAGCCCCCACGCCGCCGCGGCGGCCACCGCGAAGAAGACCGCGAACACGACGAACAGCACGGGCGCGCCGCCGGCGACCAGCAGCGGGGGCACGACCAGCGGCGCCACGATCGACGCGATGCGGCCGACGCCGGCGGCCCACCCCGAGCCGGTGGCGCGCAGCGACGTCGGGTACATCTCGGGGGTCACCGCGTAGAGCGCACCCCATGCGCCGAGGTTGAAGAACGACAGGGCCATGCCGGCCGCGATGACCCCGCCCGCTCCGGTGGCGGTGCCGAAGAAGATCGCCGAGACCGCGGAACCCACGAGGAAGACCGACAGCGTCGCGCGGCGCCCCCACACCTCGATGAGCCATGCGGCCACCGCGTAACCGGGCAGCTGCGCGAGCGTGATGATCAGGGTGAAGCCGAACGACCGCACGAGGTCGTACCCCTGCGCCACGAGGATCGAGGGGATCCAGATGAAAGCGCCGTAGTACGAGAAGTTGACGCAGAACCACACGAGCCACAGGCATGCCGTGCGGACGCGGAACTCGGCCGACCACAGCGTGCCGAGTCGCTGCCGCAGCGAGGTCGCTGCGGCAGGCGGAACCGTGGGCCGCCCGGACGCGGGAGCCGGCGCGGCGCCTGCGGCATCCTCGAAGGAGCGCACGACCGACTCCGCCTGGCTGAAGCGCCCGCGCCGCTCGAGCCAGCGCGCCGACTCGGGCAGGCCCCAGCGCACGATGAGCGCGTACGCCGCAGGGATCGCGCCGAGCGCGAACGCCCAGCGCCAGCCGTTCTCCGATGCGGGGATCACGAAGTAGCCGATCAGCGCGGCCACGGTCCACCCGACCGCCCAGAACGCCTCGAGGATCACGATCAGGCGCCCCCGCATGCGCGCGGGAGCGAACTCGCTCACGTACGTGCTCGCCACCGGCAGCTCCGCGCCGAGCCCCAGACCCACGAGGAACCGCAACGCGAGAAGCGCGGCGAGGCCGCCGACGAGCGCGCTCGCACCTGTCGCGACCCCGTAGACGAGAAGGGTCAGCGCGAACACCTGGCGGCGCCCGAACCGGTCGGCAAGGAGTCCGCCGACGCTCGCGCCGATCGCCATGCCCACGAACCCGACCGACGCGATCCAGCTCGCCTCGGTCGGCGTCAGACTCCACTGCGCCGCGAGCGCCGCGATGATGAAGGAGATGAGCCCGACGTCCATCGCGTCCAGCGCCCACCCGATCCCCGATCCGGTGAGCACACGCAGGTGCTTGCGGGTGAACGGCAGGCGGTCGAGGCGCTCCGAGAGCGTCGACGACGCGCGGGTTGCGGCATCCGTCATAGCGTCATGCTACGGATGCCGGAACCCGGGCGGGGCTCACGACAGCATGTCGCGCACGCGAGGCACGACCTCGGTGCCGAACAGCTCGATCGAGCGCATCATCTTCTCGTGCGACAGCGTGCCCGTCGAGAACTTCATGTCGAAGCGGGACGCGCCGAGCGTCTGCACCGTGTCGGCGATCTTGCGGGCGACGGTCTCGGGCGAGCCCACGTAGAGCGCGCCCTCGGGTCCGACATCGTGCTGGAAGCGGAGACGGTTGTACGTCGGCCAGCCCCGTTCGCGCCCGATGGAGTTGTTCATCGCCTCGAAGCCCTCGTACGCCTCGTCCCACGCCTGCTGATCCGTCTCGGCGACGTGGCCCGGCGAGTGCACCCCGACCGGCAGCTGCGGCTGGTCGAAGGTGTCGAGAGACCGGCGGTACAGCTCGGCGAAGGGCGCGAAGCGCCCGGCGGGCCCGCCGATGATCGCGAGCATGAGGCCGTACCCGTAGCGGGCGGCGCGCACCGCCGACTCCGGGGTGCCGCCCACACCGACCCACGCGCGAAGGCCGTTCTCGGTCTTGGGGAACACGTCTGCGGCATCGAGGGATGCCCGCAGGGTCCCGTCCCAAGTGACGGGCTTCTCGGTCAGGAGGTGCGAGAAGAGGTCGAGCTTCTCGTCGAACAGCGTCTCGTAATCGCGGAGGTCGTACCCGAACAGCGGGAACGACTCGATGAACGATCCGCGGCCGAGGATGACCTCGGCGCGACCGTTCGAGACCGCGTCCAGGGTCGCGAACCGCTCGAAGACGCGCACCGGGTCATCGCTCGACAGCACGGTGACGGCGGTTCCGAGGTGGATGCGCTCCGTGCGCGCCGCGGCGGCGGCGAGCACGATCTCGGGACTCGACACCGCGAACTCGCGGCGGTGGTGCTCCCCCACGCCGAAGAACGACAGTCCGACGCGATCGGCGAGCACCGCCTGCTCGACGACATTGCGGATCGTCTGCGCGCCGGTGATCAGCTCGCCGGCCGGGTCGCGGGTCACGTCGCCGAAGGTGTCGAGTCCGAGCTCGATCGTGGCGGGATCGACAGGGGTCATGTGTGCTTCTCCTTCTATGCGCTTGCATGAACCGGCGGCGCGGCCGTGGCATTCCCGAGACGCCCGGACCCCGCGAGCGTAGCGTGGAGGCATGATCCCGTTCGCGGATCGCCGGTCCGCCGGGCGCGAGCTCGCCGCAGAGCTCGAACGATGGCGGGGAACGGATGCCGTGGTCCTCGGCATCCCGCGGGGCGGCGTCGTCGTCGCCGCAGTGGTCGCCGATGCGCTCGGACTCGACCTCGACGCGATCGTCGTGCGCAAGCTCGGCGCCGCGGGGCATGAGGAGTACGCCGTGGGCGCGATCGCCGAGGGCGTGCGCATCGTCACGCCCGGCGCGATGAGGTGGGCGGGGATGTCGACGCGCGATCTCGAGCGCGTGGAGGCGGCGGAACGCGACGAGCTGGCACGGCGGACGGATGCCTTCGGCTCGGCGTCCGTCGAAGTGTCGGGGCGGACCGCGATCGTCGTCGACGACGGCGTGGCCACCGGCGCGACCGCCATCGCGGCGTGCCGCGCGCTGCGCGCCCGCGACCCGGAGCGGGTCGTGCTGGCCGTCCCCGTCGCCCCGGAGCAGTGGGAGCCGCCGGCGGACGCCGTGGACGAGTTCGTGTGCCCGTACCGCGAAGCCGACTTCTGGGCCGTGGGCCAGTACTACGACGACTTCCGCCAGACGACGGACGCCGAGGTCGTGGCGCTGCTGCGTGCCGCCTCGACAGGCTCAGCGACTGACGAGGATGCCGGCCGCTGAGCCTGCCGAAGGGTCAGCGCGAGAGCGCGGACCGCAGGGTGTCGAGTCCGACACCGCCGAGGTCGAGCGCGCGCTTGTGGAACTGCTTGATCGAGAAGGCGTCGCCCTCGCGCTCGGCGACCTCGTCGCGCAGCTGCTCCCAGATGCGCTGGCCGACCTTGTACGACGGCGCCTGGCCCGGCCAGCCGAGGTAGCGGTTGACCTCGAACTTGACGAACTCGTCGGGCATGTTGACGTTGCGCAGCATGAACTCGAGCGCGAAGTCGGCGTCCCACGGACCCTGGCCGTCGGGACGCGGCTTCTCGAGGTGCACGCCGATGTCGAGCACGACGCGGGCGGCGCGCATGCGCTGGCCGTCGAGCATGCCGAGGCGGTCGGCGGGGTCCGACAGGTAGCCCAGCTGCTCCATCAGGCGCTCGGCGTAGAGAGCCCAGCCCTCGGCGTGACCGGAGGTGCCGCCGAGCAGTCGGCGGTAGGTGTTCAGCTGCGCGCGGTTGTAGACGCCCTGCGCGATCTGCAGGTGGTGCCCGGGAACGCCCTCGTGGTAGACGGTCGTGAGCTCGCGCCAGGTGTCGAACTCCTCGACGCCCTCGGGAACCGACCACCACATGCGTCCAGGACGCGAGAAGTCGTCGGTCGGGCCGGTGTAGTAGATCCCGCCTTCCTTGGTGGGCGCGATCATGCACTCGAGCTTGCGGATCGGCTCGGCGATGTCGAAGTGGGTCTTGCCGAGCTCGGCGACGGCGCGGTCGCTGGTCTCCTGCATCCACTTCTGCAGCGCCTCGGTGCCGTAGAGCTTGCGACTGGCGTCCTGCTCGAGGAACGCGACGGCCTCCTCGACCGAGGCGCCGGCCTTGATCTCGTTCGCGATCGACTCCTGCTCGGCCACCATGCGCGCGAGCTCCTCGATGCCCCACTCGTAGGTCTCGTCGAGGTCGATCGTGGCGCCGAGGAAGCGCCGCGAGTGCAGCGCGTACAGCTCGCGGCCGACGGCGTCCTTGTCCGATGCCGCCGGGGCGAGCTCGCCCGTGAGGAATGCTGCGAGCGCGTCGTATGCCACGCGCGCGGCGTTGGCGTTGTCGGCGAGATCGCGCGCGAGCGAGGCGGGCAGCTGCCCCTCCTCGGGAGCGGCTTCGGCGGCGAAGCTCGCGAAGAAGCCGTTCTCCGCGGTGTAGCGGGCGATCTGCGTCGCCACCTCGGTGACCTGCCGGCGCGCGGGCACCACGCCCTGCGAGACGCCCTCGCGGAGCGTCTCGATGTATCCGTCGACCGCACCCGAGACGGCGCCGAGACGCTTCGCGATCACGGACCAGTCGTCGGCGGTCGCGGTGGGCATGAGGTCGAACGCGGAGCGGATGTTCTGCGCGTGCGAGGCGATCACGTTGATGTCGCGGAGGTGCCACTTGGCGTCGTGAAGGTCGAGCTCCAGCTGGATCTCGCGGGAGAGGTCCTCCTTCGTCACGACGTCGACGTCGTCGTCGGCGGTCGCGGCATCGAGCGCCGCGAGGGTCTTGCGGCCCTCCTCGACGAGTCTTTCCTGGCCGGCCGGGCTGTAGTCGCCGAACCGGTCGTTGTACTCGGAACGACCGATGTACGTCGCGAGCGTCGGCTCGAGTTCGGCGAGTGTGTCGACCCACGCATCAGCGATCTTGTCGATCTGCGTGGGTGTGCGGGTTTCGTCTGTCATAGCACCGAGCCTAGGCATGGGACGCGGTGCCGACAAACGAGAATCCCGGTGCCGTGAGCCCGCCGACGAGGATCGACCGATCAGTGACCTGCGACGTCCCAGTTGTCTCCGCGGCCGATCTGCACGTCGAGCGGCACCGACAGCTGCGCGGCGTCGCCCATCCGGGTGCGCACGATCTGCTCGGCGGCATCCCACTCCCCCGGAGCCACCTCGATCACGAGTTCGTCGTGGATCTGCAGCAGCACGCGCGAGCCGAGCTCCTGCGTCGCGAAGTCGTCGTGGATGTGGAAGAGCGCGATCTTCATGATGTCGGCGGCGCTGCCCTGGATCGGCGCGTTGAGCGCCGCGCGCTCGGCGTTCTCTCGCAGCACGCGGTTGGGGCTCGCGAGGTCGGGGAACGGGCGCCGGCGGCCGAAGATCGTCTCGGTGTACCCGTCGATGCGCGCCTGCTCGACCGACGAGCGCAGGTAGTCGCGCACCGCGCCGAACCGGGCGAAGTACTCCATCATGAGCTGCTTCGCCTCGGCCTGCTCGATGCGCAGCTGCTTCGACAGGCCGAAGGCGGACAGTCCGTACACGAGGCCATACGACATCGCCTTGACCTTCGTGCGCATCGCCGGTGTGACGTCTTCGGGTGCGACGCCGAACACGCGCGAGCCGACGAACCGGTGCGTGTCTTCTCCGGAGTTGAAGGCTTCGATGAGGCCGGGGTCCTCCGAGAGGTGCGCCATGATGCGCATCTCGATCTGCGAGTAGTCGGCCGTGAGCAGCGTCTCGTACCCGTCGCCGACCGTGAAGGCCGAACGGATGCGGCGGCTCTCCTCCGTGCGGATCGGGATGTTCTGCAGGTTGGGGTCGGTGCTCGACAGGCGGCCGGTCTGACTGCCGGTCTGCACGTAGGTCGTGTGGATGCGGCCGTCGGCTCCGCTCGTGCGGTCGCCGCCGATCGCGCTGTCGAGCGATTCGATGATCTGGCGCAGCTTCGTCGCCTCGCGGTGCTGGAGCAGCAGGTCGAGGAACGGATGAGGGTTGGTCTCCTGCAGATCGGCGAGGACCGCGGCATCCGTCGAGTAGCCGGTCTTGGTCTTGCGGGTCTTCGGCAGCTGCAGCTCCTCGAAGAGCACCTCCTGCAGCTGCTTCGGCGAGCCGAGGTTCACCTCGCGGCCGATCGCCGCGTAGGCCTCCTGCGCGAGCGCGTCGGCACGGGTGCCGAGTTCGCCGGAGAACTGCGACAGCGTCGCGTGCGACACCGCGACACCCGCGAGCTCCATGTCGGCGAGGGTGTGCAGGGTCGGCAGCTCGATGTCGGTCAGGACGGCGGCCACGCTCTCGGGGAGCTCTGCGCGCACCGCGGCCGCGACGCGCATCAGGTACCAGGACAGCTGGCCGGTCGTCGCGCCCTCGGTCTCGGGCACGAGCTGCGTCGGGTCGGACTCGGGCAGCTTCTCGTCGAGGTAGCGGTCGACGAGGTCGGCGAGCGTCTTGTCGGGGAAGCTCGGGCGCAGCAGCCACCCGGCGAGGATCACGTCGAACGCGAGCCCGCCGAGGCGCAGGCCCGCACGCCGCAGCGCCTTCACCTGCGGCTTCGCATCGGCGAAGACCTTGGGGGCGTCGGAGGTGAGCCACGGTGCGAGGGCCGCCGCGAGCTCGGGGGTCCACGACGCCTCGGCCGCGGCATCCTTCGTGGCGACGCCGATGCGCGCCGGGAGCCCGCCCTCTACGGCGACCGTCACCGCCAGCTCGCCGGTCGCGCTCTCGAGCCACGCGGCGAAGTCGGCGGGCGCGAGCTCTTTCGCGACGGGCGCGAGCTCGGCCGCAGCCGAGGTGACCGCGGCCATCTGCTGCTCGATGCCCGCCAGCTCCGCCACGCGCGGGATGAGGGTCTTGAACTCGAGGCGCGAGAAGATGTCGCGCACCGCCTGCGCGTCCATCGGCTGCACTTCGAGATCGTCGGGGCCGAGCGGCAGGTCGACGTCGGTGAGGAGCCGATTGAGGCGGCGGTTGCGACGGACGTCCTCGATGTGCTCGCGCAGGTTGCCGCCGACGACGCCCTTGATCGAGTCGGCGCCCTCGAGCAGCGCATCGAGCGAGCCGAACTGGGTGAGCCACTTCACGGCGGTCTTCTCGCCGACCTTCGGCACACCCGGCAGGTTGTCGCTCGTCTCGCCGACGAGTGCCGCGATGTCGGGGTACTGCTCGGGCGGCACGCCGTAGCGCTCGATGACGGCGTCGCGGTCGTAGCGCTTGAGCTGCGAGACGCCCTGCACGTTCGGGTAGAGGAGTGTGACGTCGTCGTTCACGAGCTGGATCGTGTCGCGGTCGCCCGAGCACACCAGCACGTGGAACCCCTGCGACGAGCCCTGCGTCGCAAGGGTCGCGAGGATGTCGTCGGCCTCGATGTCCTCCTGCTGGAGGACGCGGATGCTCATCGCCGCGAGGCAGTCCTGCAGGAGCGGGATCTGCCCCTTGAACTCGGACGGCGTCTCGGAGCGGTTCGCCTTGTACTCGGTGTATTCGCGAGTGCGGAAGGACTGCCGCGAGGTGTCGAAAGCCACCGCGAGGTGGGTCGGCTTCTCCGCCTTGATCAGGTTGATCAGCATCGCGAGGAACCCGTAGATCCCGTTCGTGTGCTGGCCGTCCTTCGTCGAGAAGTTGTCGACGGGGAGGGCGTAGAACGCCCGATATGCCAGCGAATGGCCGTCGACGACGAGAAGGGTAGGCTTTGCGGAGTCCGTCACCCTGCAAGCCTAGTCAGGGCCGGCGACACCCGATCTCCCGCCCCGCACCCCCGAAGGCGACGCATGCCCGAGCACTCCCCCTCCCCCGTCGACGGCCTCGCGTGGGCTGCGAATCGCGGCATGGGCGCGCTGGCCGAGAAGATGGGGATCGTCTTCACCGAGTTCACCGTCGAGCGTGCGGTGGCCACGATGCCGGTGGAGGGGAACACCCAGCCGGTCGGCCTCCTGCACGGCGGCGCCTACGTGGTGCTGGGTGAATCGCTCGGCTCCATGGCGGCGAACCTGTACGCGGGTCCGGGCAGGCTCGCGGTCGGCGTCGACATCAACGCGACCCACACGCGCTCGGCCACCTCGGGCACCGTCACCGGCGTCTGCACGCCCGTCCATCTCGGTCGCACGCTCGCCGTCCATGAGATCGTCGTCACCGACGAGGCCGGCCGCCGCTGCTCGACCGTGCGCATCACGAACCACATCAAGGAACTCCCGCCCGTCTGAACCCGCACGGGAATGGAAGAAGCGGATGCCTCGTCACGAGGCATCCGCTTCTTGTGAAGTGGTGAAGGTCAGCCCTTCTTGGGCGCCAGCTGCTCGATGATCGCCTTCGCGACGTCCTGCATGGTGAGGCGGCGGTCCATCGACGCCTTCTGGATCCAGCGGAACGCCTCGGGCTCCGAGAGGCCCATCTTCTCGTTGAGGAGGCCCTTCGCCCGGTCGACGAGCTTGCGGGTCTCGAAGCGCTCGACCATGTCGGCGACCTCGGCTTCGAGCGTGATGATCTGCTCGTAGCGGGCCAGCGCGATCTCGATCGCGGGCAGCAGGTCGTTCGGCGTGAACGGCTTGACGACGTAGGCGAGGGCGCCTGCCTCGCTCGCGCGCTCGACGAGCTCCTTCTGGCTGAAGGCGGTGAGCAGCACGACCGGGGCGATGTGGTTCTTGCTGAGCTTCTCGGCCGCCGAGATCCCGTCGAGCTGCGGCATCTTGACGTCCATGATCACGAGGTCGGGACGCAGCTCGGTGGCGAGGGCCACCGCGGTCTCTCCGTCTCCGGCTTCGCCGACGACGTCGAATCCGTTGTCGCGGAGGATCTCGACGATGTCGAGTCGGATGAGCGACTCGTCTTCGGCGACCACGACGCGGCGGGGGGTGGATGCCGTCGATGCGGCGGTCTGCTCCTGCTCAGTCACCATTGAATCCTACGGTATGGTCAATCGCGGACGCGCGGCATGGCGCGCGGGCCGGTGTGGCGGAATGGCAGACGCGACCGACTCAAACTCGGTTGCCCGCAAGGGCGTGTGGGTTCGACTCCCACCACCGGCACCATCCAGGCATGGATGAGCGGATGCCTCGTACCCGAGGCATCCGCTCCTCCATCTCACTCCTCTTCGAAAGTCTTGATGACTTGCGTGTTCGGGTCGGGCAGCGCCTCGACCTGCTCGGGCGAGCGCAGGTCGATGTCGGCAGGAGCCTTCTTGTCGAGCTCGGGCGGCACCTCGAGCGGGCGGCGGGAGTAGTACACCTTCGCCTTGCGATAGAAGAGCGCGAGCGGCACGATGCCCAGCACGATGAGCCCGATGCCGAGCCAGTTCACGATCGGGTCGTTGCTCGGGATCGACGCGAAGAACGCCCAGCCCATGAACACCGCACCGGAGGCGGGCCACAGCCCGATCAGGAGGAAGTTCTTCACGGAGTGGAAGAGCACCCTCCGATACGCGACCACGACGGCGACGCCGGCGAGCGTGTAGTAGAACGCGATCTGGAGGCCGATCGACAGGATCGCGTTCTCCATGATGTCGCCCACGCTGCCGAGGAAGTTCGAGCCGACGAACAGCAGCAGCGAGACGAGGAGGATCACGATGGTCGCGAAGGTCGGCGTCTTCCACCGAGGGTGAACGCGACCGAACGCGCGCGGGATCGTGTGGTCACGGCCCATCGCGAACAGCGAGCGGGTGACCTGGATGAGCGTGGTCTCGAGCGTCGCGATCGTCGAGAGGGCCACCGCGATGATCAGGATCTTGCCCCCGAGCCCCGGCCAGATGACATCGCCGAGCACCGACAGGATGTTGGCGCTGTTCGCCTCGATCTGCTCCTGCGACAGCATGATGAGCGTCGCGATCGTGAAGATCTCGAACAGCACGAAGACGATGCCCACCCCGATGAGTCCTGCGGCACCTGCCGACTTGTGGCCGTCGGTCGTCTCCTCGTTGAGGTTCGAGCTGACGTCCCAGCCCCAGTAGTAGAAGGCCGCGATCAGCGCCGCACCGACGAAGATGCCGGGTCCGGTGAGGTGTGAGAAGCCGAGCCAGTCCCAGGAGAAGTTCGGGCCGTCGTGGCTCGTCGTGGCGGCGCGGAAGAGTGCGAGCGCGGCGAACACCACCAGGATGCCGACCTCGATCGTCGACATGATCCACTGCGCGCGCGCGGTGATGTTCACGCCGAAGTAGACGCAGGCCGCCATGATGACGAACCAGATCGCGCCGACCCCGGTGATGAGCGGCACGTTCTCGGCCTGGGACGGATCGAACAATGAGACGGTCATCGCGCCGGCGGGAAGCGCGCCGGCGACCATGAAGATCGTCGCCGAGATCACCAGCGCCCATCCGGAGAGGAAGCCGAGCGCCGGATGGAGCGCTCTCGCCACCCACGAGTACGCCGCCCCGGCGTTGACGTCGGCCCTGCCGAGGTACAGGAACGCCCAGGCGATGCCGAGCATCGGGATGCCGCACCACAGCAGTGCGGCGGGGGCGCCGAGCCCGGCGACGCCGACGAGGGTCGCCGTGGTCGCGGCGATCGAGTAGGCCGGAGCGCTTCCGGCGACGGCCATCACGATCGAGCCGGCAGCGCTGACGCCGCCCGCCTGCAGATCGTGACGCTCAGGGATGCTCTGGTCGTCGGGTGCGACCGGTGAGCTGGCTTGGGTCATCGATGGTCCTCACTGCCGCCTTCGTTGGCGACGGATGGACATTACACCCGCGGGTTCGAATCATCTACTAATCGGTGTTGCTAAGTACTGGTACCTAGTGTTACTGTCTACCAGTAGTCAACAACACTGAGTAGTCAGAAGGAGGTGCGCGATGGGCAAGCAGGAGACCGAGATGCTCAAGGGCACGCTGGAGGGCATCGTGCTCGCGATCCTCTCCGGACGCCCCGCCTACGGGTACGAGATCACCTCGTGGCTGCGGGACCAGGGCTTCTCCGACATCGCCGAGGGCACGGTCTACGCCCTGCTGGTCAGGGTCGAGCAGCGCGGCCTCGTCGACGTCGAGAAGGTCCCGTCGGAGAAGGGACCGCCGCGCAAGGTGTACTCCCTCAACGCGCAGGGCCGCGAGCAGCTCGCGGAGTTCTGGAGGACCTGGAGCTTCCTCGCAGAACGGATCGAACAGCTCCACCGCGAACACGCAGACAGCAACGCCAACCCCCAGGAAGAGGACTGATCATGGCCGCCAAGTGGTACGAAGTCGTCACCGGCTCGCTCGAGCAGAAGAAGCAGTACCGCCAGTACAAGGCGCGCATCGAGGCGCTGCCCGAGCCCTACCGCGGCGCCGCCAAGGCGCTGGACCGGTACTTCATGACCGTCGGCGGCATGACCGACGGCGTCACGATGATGCAGATGCTCGGCGACTCCGCCGACCTCTGGGAGCGCGCCGCCGCCGACGGCACGCCCGTCCGCGACATCGTCGGCGAGGACGCCTCGGCGTTCGCCGAGGAGTTCACCGCCGCCTACTCCGGCAAGCAGTGGATCGACAAGGAGCGCGCACGCCTCAACAAGGCGATCGACGACGCAGAACGAGGAGACCAGAAATGACCACCGACACCGCCATCCGGGTCCAGGGGCTCGAGAAGTCCTACAAGGACCTGCATGTGCTCAAGGGCGTCGACTTCGATGTGGCTCGGGGCAGCATCTTCGCGCTGCTCGGCTCGAACGGCGCGGGCAAGACCACGGTCGTCCGCATCCTGTCGACGCTGCTCAAGGCCGATGCCGGCACCGCCGCGATCGCCGGGTTCGACGTCGCCGCCCAGGCCCAGAAGGTGCGCGAGACGATCAGCCTCACCGGGCAGTTCGCCGCCGTCGACGAGGTGCTGAGCGGTCGCGAGAACCTCGTGCTCATCGCACAGCTCCGTCACCTCCCCGACCCCGGTGCGATCGCGGACGGGCTGCTCGACCGCTTCTCGCTGACGGAGGCCGGCCCCCGCAAGGTGATGACGTACTCCGGAGGCATGCGGCGCCGGCTCGACATCGCGATGAGCCTCATCGGGGACCCGCCGGTGATCTTCCTCGACGAGCCGACGACGGGTCTCGACCCCGCGGCGCGCCTCGAGGTCTGGGATGCGGTGCGGGAGCTGGCGCGGGGCGGCACGACCGTGCTGCTGACCACGCAGTACCTCGAAGAGGCCGAGCAGCTCGCCGACCGCATCGCGATCCTCCACAAGGGCCGCATCATCGTCGACGGCACGCTGGCCGAGCTCAAGCAGCTCCTGCCGCCCGCCGAGGTCGAGTACGTCGAGAAGCAGCCGAGCCTGGAAGACGTCTTCTTCGCCCTCACCGGCGAAGACGACACCGTATCCGCGAAGGAGGAGTCATGACCCCGCACATCATCGGCGACACCGCCGTTCTCACGAGCCGGTCGCTGCGGCACATCCTCCGCAGCCCCGACACCATCATCACCACCGCGGTCACCCCGATCGCTCTGATGCTGCTGTTCGTCTACGTGTTCAGCGGGGCGATCGACACCGGCGGGGCGAAGGGGTCGTACATCGACTACATGCTCCCCGGCATCCTGCTGATCACGATCGCGTCGGGCATCGCCTACACGGCGTACCGGCTGTTCCTGGACATGCAGAGCGGCATCTTCGAGCGGTTCCAGTCGCTGCCGATCGCACGGTCGGGAGTCCTGTGGGCGCACGTGCTGACGTCACTGGTCTCGATCCTCGTCTCGCTCGCCCTCGTCATCGGCGTGGCGCTGCTGATGGGGTTCCGCACCGGCGCGAGCTTCGGCGCCTGGATGGGCGTGATCGGCATGCTGGTGCTGTTCACACTGGCGCTCACGTGGCTCGCGGTGATCCCGGGCCTGACGGCGAAGACGGTGGATGGTGCGAGCGCGTTCTCGTACCCGCTCATCTTCCTGCCGTTCATCAGCTCGGCGTTCGTCCCGACCGAGAGCATGCCGGGCCCGGTGCAGTGGTTCGCCGAGAACCAGCCGGTCACGTCGATCGTCGACTCGATGCGCGCGCTGTTCGCCGGCGAGCCGGTCGGCACCGACATCTGGGTCGCGATGGCGTGGCTCGTCGGCATCCTCGTCGTCGCGTACATCGCGTCGATGGCGATCTACCGCAAGAAGATCAGCTGACGCCGGCAGGCCCGTACAACGGGAAGAGCGGATGCCTCGCACTCGAGGCATCCGCTCTTCCGCTGTTTTCGCGGGCTACGCGCCGAAGTACTGGTTGCCGAGCGCCTTGCTCTTCAGGGCATCGAACTCGCCCTGTGAGATCGCGCCGGCGTCGAGCAGCGCCTTCGCCTGTGCGATGTCCTCTGCGGGACTCGACGAGGCGGACGGACGGTAGTCGTCGGACTCGGCCACCACTCCCCCGCGCGCGGACTGCGCACGCGCGGCCATGCCCTTGCCTCGGGCGATGATGTAGATCAGCGCGGTCAGGAACGGCACGAAGACGAGGGCGATGATCCACAGCGCCTTGAGCCAGCCGTTGAGGGCGTCGTCGCGGAACAGGTCCGTGATGATCACGATCACCACGTACAGGTACGCGATGAAGTAGAAGCTCCACAGCAGGAACCACCAGAAGTCACCGAAGAACATCGGCGTCACACCTTTCTCGAGAAAAGCCGTGCGGCTGCGACCACAGTAGTGGTCGCAGCCGCACGGACGAGGGAGATGTCAGTCCCGTGTCTTGTAGATCGGCGCCTTGCCGTGCACCGCGTCGCCCACCTTGTGGATGCGGATGTCGTTCGTGGAGCCGATGATCCCGGGAGGGGATCCCGAGATCACGACGACCTTGTCGCCGACCTTCGCGAGGTCGTTCGACAGCAGGTAGTCGTCGACCTGGATGAACATCAGGTCGGTGTGCGCGACGTGCTCGACCAGGGTCGACTGCACACCCCACGTCAGCGCCATCCGACGGCGGATCGCCGGCTCGGGTGCGAACCCGATCATGGGGATGCGGGGACGCAGACGCGACATGCGGCGCGCGGTGTCGCCCGACTCGGTGAAGATGCAGAGGAACTTCGCGTCGACGAACTCGGCGACCTCCATGGCCGCGAGCGTGATCGCGCCACCCTGCGTGCGAGGCTTCGTGGTGAGCGGCTGGATGCGGTCCAGGCCGTGCTCCTCGGTCGAGTCGACGATGCGCGCCATGGTCTCGACGACCACGACCGGGTACTTGCCGACGCTCGTCTCGCCCGAGAGCATGACCGCATCCGCGCCGTCGAGGACGGCGTTGGCGACGTCGCTCGTCTCGGCGCGGGTCGGGACCGGGTTCTCGATCATCGACTCGAGCATCTGCGTCGCGACGATGACCGGCTTGGCCATACGACGGCAGAGCTCGACCGCGCGCTTCTGCACGATCGGCACCGCCTCGAGGGGCAGCTCGACGCCGAGGTCGCCGCGGGCGACCATGATGCCGTCGAACGCGTCGATGATCTCCTCGAGGTTGTCGACGGCCTGCGGCTTCTCGATCTTGGCGATGACGGGCACGTGGCGCCCCTCCTCGGCCATGATGACGTGGACGCGCTGGACGTCCTTCGCGTCGCGCACGAACGACAGGGCGATGATGTCGGCGCCGGCGCGCAGACCCCAGCGGAGGTCGGCCTCGTCCTTCTCGGACAGCGCGGGGACGTTGACCGCGACGCCGGGCAGGTTGATGCCCTTGTTGTTCGAGACCGGGCCCGCGACGATCACCTTGGTGGTGACGACGGTGCCGTCGGTCTCGACGACCTCGACGCGGACCTTGCCGTCGTCGATGAGGAGGAAGTCGCCGGGCTTGACGTCGTTCGGGAGACCCTTGAACGTCGTACCGACGATCTCCTCGGTGCCGAGGATGTCTTCCGTGGTGATCTTGAAGATGTCGCCGACCGCCAGCTCGTGCGGTCCGTTCTCGAACTTGCCGAGGCGGATCTTCGGACCCTGGAGGTCGACGAGGATCGCGACCGCCCGTCCGGCGTCGTCGGCGGCCTTGCGCACATTGGCGAAGTTGTTGTCGTGGACCGAGTAGTCCCCGTGGCTCAGATTGAAGCGGGCGACGTCGACGCCGGCATCGATGATCGCGCGGACCATCTCATACGACGACGTGGCGGGCCCAAGGGTGGCGACGATCTTGGCGCGTCTCATCCGTGGTTTTCTCCGGGTGGGTTGAAGGTGGCGAGTGCCTCGGCCAGCCTACGCGGGCTGCAGGCCGATGGCGACATCGGTCGGGCGGACCGGAGCAGGCAGCTCCGTCTCCCCCATGAGGAAGCGGTCGACGCTGGCTGCGGCGGCGCGTCCCTCGGCGATCGCCCACACGATGAGCGACTGGCCGCGGCCGGCGTCGCCGGCCACGAACACGCCCGGGGCGGTCGTCTGGTAGTCGTCCTCGCGGCGCACGTTGCCCCGCTCGGTGAAGCGGGCGCCGAGCTGGTCCTCGAGGAGGGCGCGCTCGGGGCCGGTGAAGCCCATCGCGATCAGCACGAGGTCGGCGGGGATCTCGCGCTCGGTGCCGCTCTTGGGCACACGGCGGCCGTCGACGAACTCGGTCTCAGCGACGCGGAGGGCCCGCACCTCGCCGGCGCCGTTCGCGAGGAACTCGACGGTCGAGGCGAGGAAGGCACGCTCGCCGCCCTCTTCGTGCGCGGACTGCACCTCGAACACGAGCGGGTCCATCGGCCACGGCTGGTGCTCGGGACGCTCGCCCGGAGGGCGGCGGCCGATCGCGAGGTTCGTCACGCTCAGCGCACCGTGACGGTGCGCCGTGCCGATGCAGTCTGCGCCGGTGTCGCCGCCGCCGATGACGACGACGTGCTTGCCTTCGGCCGTGATCTGGTTGGCGACCGCATCACCCGCGACGGCCTTGTTCGACTCGACGAGGTACTCCATCGCGAAGTGCACGCCGGCCAGGTCGCGTCCGGGGATCGCGAGTTCGCGGGGCACCGTCGCGCCGGTGGCGATGACGACCGCGTCGTAACGGGCGCGCAGGTCGGCCCACGTGATGTCCTTGCCGATCTCGACGCCCGCGCGGAAGCGGGTGCCCTCGTCCTGCATCTGGCGAAGACGCGACTCGAGGTGCTTCTTCTCCATCTTGAAGTCGGGGATGCCGTAGCGCAGGAGGCCGCCGATGCGGTCATCCCGCTCGAACACCGCGACGGTGTGGCCGGCCCGCGTGAGCTGCTGCGCGGCCGCGAGCCCGGCAGGGCCCGACCCGACGACGGCGACCGTCTTGCCGGTGAGGCGCCCCGGGGGCTCCGGCTCGATCCAGCCGTTCGCGAACGCCTCGTCGACGATCGAGACCTCCACCTGCTTGATCGTCACGGCCGGCTGGTTGATGCCGAGGACGCAGGAGCTCTCGCAGGGAGCGGGGCACAGACGCCCGGTGAACTCCGGGAAGTTGTTCGTCGCGTGCAGACGCTCACTGGCGGCGCGGCCTTCGCCGCGCCACGTCAGGTCGTTCCACTCCGGGATGAGGTTGCCGAGCGGGCAGCCCTTGTGGCAGAACGGCACGCCGCAATCCATGCAGCGTCCGGCCTGCCGGCGCAGCACCGCCGAGTCGCCCGGCTCATAGACCTCTTTCCAGTCCATGATGCGCACCGGCACCGGCCGCCGCGTGGGCAGCTCGCGCTCGGTGACCTTCAGAAAGCCCTTCGGGTCAGCCACCCGTCACCTCCAGGATGCGGTTCCAGACGACGTCGCCGTCGGGGTCGAGCCCCTCGGCCACGGCCTCCTGGCGGGTCTGCAGCACCGCGGCGTAGTCGCGCGGCAGGACCCGGACGAAGTTCGCCAGCTCGGCCTCGAAGTCGTCGAGGAGAGCCTGGGCGAGGGTCGATTCGGTCTCGGCGACGTGCTGCTCGAGCAGGTCGCGGAGGATCTCAGCGTCGCCGGAGCCGAGCTCGCCGAGCTCGAGCTCGCCGGCGGCCAGCGCCTCGCGGTTCACGAGCTTGCGGTCGAGCTTGTACACGTACGCGGTGCCGCCGGACATGCCGGCGCCGAGGTTGCGTCCGGTCGCGCCGAGGATGACCGCGAGACCGCCGGTCATGTACTCGAGCGCGTGGTCGCCCACGCCCTCGACCACCGCGGTGGCGCCGGAGTTGCGGACGAAGAAGCGCTCGCCCACGACGCCGCGCAGGAACATCGTCCCGAGCGTCGCGCCGTAGCCGATCACGTTGCCGGCGATGACGTTCTGGGACGCGTCGAACGTGGCTCCGCGCGGCGGACGGACGACGATCTGACCGCCCGAGAGCCCCTTGCCGACGTAGTCGTTGGAGTCGCCCTCGAGACGCAGTGTGATGCCCGCGGGCATGAACGCGCCGAAAGACTGCCCCGCCGAACCCGTGAGGTTGACGACGATGCTTCCCGAGCGCAGCCCGTTCTCGCCGCGCGCCTTGGTCACGTGGTGACCCAGCAACGTGCCGACCGCGCGCTCCGTGTTGCGGATCGGCAGGTCGATCGTGATCTCGCCGCCGTTCGCGATGACGTCCTGGGCGCGCTCGATAAGGCCGACGTCGAAGTGCTCGTCGAGCTCGTGCAGCTGCGCGGTCGTGTTGCGGCGCGGCTCGTCGTCGGCGAAGACCGGGCCGTCCAGCACGGGACCGAGGTCCAGGCCGTTCGCCTTCCAGTGGTTCACCGCACCGTCGATGTCGAGCAGGTCGCTGCGCCCGATCGCCTCGTCGAGCGAGCGGAGGCCGAGGGACGCGAGGTACTCGCGCACCTCTTCGGCGATGAACTCCATGAAGTTCACGACGAACTCCGGCTTGCCGTTGAAGCGCTCGCGCAGCACGGGGTTCTGCGTCGCGACGCCCACCGGGCAGGTGTCGAGGTGGCACACGCGCATCATGATGCAGCCCGACACCACGAGCGGCGCGGTGGCGAAGCCGAACTCCTCCGCGCCCAGCAGCGCGCCGATGATGACGTCGCGGCCCGTCTTGAGCTGGCCGTCGACCTGCACGACGACGCGGTCGCGCATGCCGTTGAGCATGAGCGTCTGCTGCGTCTCGGCGAGGCCGAGCTCCCACGGCGTGCCCGCGTGCTTGAGCGAGTTCAGCGGGCTCGCACCGGTGCCGCCGTCGTGGCCCGACACCAGGATCACGTCGGCCAGCGCCTTGGCGGTGCCGGCGGCGACCGCGCCGATGCCCGACTGGCTCACGAGCTTCACGTGGACCCGCGCGCCGGGGTTGGCGCGCTTCAGGTCGAAGATCAGCTGCTTGAGGTCCTCGATCGAGTAGATGTCGTGGTGCGGCGGCGGCGAGATGAGACCGACTCCCGCGGTCGCGTGACGCGTCCGGGCGACCCAGGGGTACACCTTCGTCGGCGGCAGCTGGCCACCCTCGCCGGGCTTGGCGCCCTGGGCGAGCTTGATCTGGATGTCGTCGGACTCCGTCAGGTAGAGGCTCGTGACGCCGAAGCGGCCCGACGCGACCTGCTTGATGGAGCTGCGACGCTCGGGGTCGAGGAGGCGGTCCACGTCCTCGCCGCCCTCGCCGGTGTTCGACTTGCCGCCGATGCGGTTCATCGCGATCGCCAGCGTCTCGTGGGCCTCGCGCGAGATGGAGCCGTAGCTCATCGCACCCGTCGAGAAGCGCTTGACGATCGACGCCACCGACTCGACCTCGTCGATCGGCACGGGCGTGCGACCCTCGGTCTTGAGCGCGAACAGGCCGCGCAGCGTCTTCAGCTCGTTCGCCTGGTCATCCACGAGCTTCGTGTACTCGCGGAAGATGTCGTACCGGCGCGTGCGCGTCGAGTGCTGCAGGCGGAACACCGTGTCGGGGTTGAACAGGTGGGGCGACCCGTCGCGGCGCCACTGGTATTCGCCACCCGTCCAGAGCCGCTCGTGCGCCCGGACCGCAGCATCCTGCGGGTACGCGTACGCATGCCGGGCGGCGTTCTCGGCGGCGATGACGTCCAGTCCGACGCCGCCGAGCTTGGACTCGGTGCCGGTGAAGTACGTGTCGACGAAGTCCTGCGACAGGCCGACGGCCTCGAACACCTGGGCGCCCGCGTACGACGACACCGTCGAGATGCCCATCTTCGACATGATCTTGAGCACGCCCTTGCCGAGCGCGTAGATCAGGTTCTTGACGGCCTTCTCGGGCGCGATGCCGGTGATGAAGCCGGCGCGCACCAGGTACTCGACGGTCTCCATCGCGAGGTACGGGTTGACGGCGGATGCCCCGTACCCGATGAGCGTCGCGATGTGGTGCACCTCGCGCACGTCGCCGGCCTCGACCACGAGACCGCACTTCATGCGGGTCTGCTTGCGGATGAGGTGGTGGTGCACGGCCGCGAGCATGAGCAGCGACGGGATCGGCGCCAGGTCCTTGTTGGAGTCGCGGTCCGACAGCACGATGAACTCGGCGCCGTCCTCGATGGCCTGGTCGACCTCCTGGCACATCTGCTCGAGGCGCTTCTTCATGCCCTTGTGGCCGGCCTCGACGCGGTACAGGCCGCGGATCGTGACCGACGTGCGACCGGGAAGCGCGGTGTCGATGTGCTGGATCTTGGCGAGCTCGTCGTTGTCGATCACCGGGAAGTCGAGCGTCACGACGCGCGTGTGCTCGGCCCCCCACTCGAGGAGGTTGCGCTCAGGGCCGAGGCCCAGGCCGAGCGACGTGACGACCTCTTCGCGGATGGAGTCCAGCGGCGGGTTGGTGACCTGCGCGAACTGCTGCGTGAAGTAGTCGAACAGCAGTCGCGGGCGCTCGCTCAAGACGGCGACGGGCGTGTCGGAGCCCATGGCACCGAGCGGCTCGGCGCCGTTCTGCCCCATCGGCGTGAGGAGGATCTTGACCTCTTCCTCGGTGTAGCCGAAGGTGCGCTGACGCCGCGTGATCGAGGCGATCGGGTGGACGATGTGCTCACGCTCGGGCAGGTCGGCGAGGCGGACGCGGCCGGAGTCGAGCCACTCCTGCCACGGCTCCTGGTCGGCGAGCTGTGCCTTGATCTCGTCGTCCTCGATGATGCGGCGCTCGGCCGTGTCGACGAGGAACATGCGTCCGGGGCGCAGGCGGCCGCGACGCTTGATCCGCTCGGGCTCGAAGTCGAGCACGCCGGTCTCGCTGCCGATGACGATGAGGCCGTCGGTCGTCTCGGTCCAGCGGCCGGGGCGCAGGCCGTTGCGGTCGAGAGTGGCGCCGACGAGCGTGCCGTCGGTGAAGATGAGCGCGGCCGGGCCGTCCCACGGCTCCATCTGCATGGAGTGGAACTCGTAGAACGCCCGAAGCTTCGGGTCGATGTCGGCCTGCTTCTCGTAGGCCTCGGGCACCATCATCATGATGGCGTGCGGGAGGCTCCGGCCCGTCAGCGTGAGGAGCTCGAGCACCTCGTCGAACGAGGCCGAGTCGCTCGCGCCGGGAGTGCAGATGGGCAGCAGCGGCTGGATGTCGCCGAGCAGCTCGGACTCGAGCTGCGACTGGCGGGCGCGCATCCAGTTGCGGTTGCCGTTGACGGTGTTGATCTCGCCGTTGTGCGCGAGCATGCGCAGCGGCTGCGCGAGGGGCCACGACGGGAAGGTGTTGGTCGAGTAGCGCGAGTGCACCACCGCGAGCTCGGACGCGAAGCGCTCGTCCTGCAGGTCGGGGTAGAACGGCTCGAGCTGGAGCGTCGTGACCATGCCCTTGTAGCCGAGCGTGCGCGATGACAGCGAGACGAAGTACGCGTCGAGCTCGGTGCGTGCCCGAGCCCGCAGGCGATAGGCGCGGCGGTCGAGCGCGATGCCCGACAGCGCCGCGGCGTCGCCGGTCGCGGGACGCGAGATGAAGAGCTGCTCGAAGACCGGGCGCGCCTCGAAGGCGAGCTTGCCCAGGTTCTCGTCGGAGGTCGGGACGTCGCGCCAGCCGAGCACCGTCAGACCCTCGGATGCTGCGATCCGCTCGATCCCGCTCTTCTGCGCGGCGCGCGCCTCGGCGTCGCGCGGCAGGAAGACGAGGCCGGCGGCGTACTCGCCCACGGGCGGGAGGTCGAAGCCGGCCACCGCGCGCAGGAACGCGTCGGGCATCTGGGTCAGGATGCCCGCGCCGTCGCCGGTGCCGGCGTCGGAGCCGATGGCGCCTCGGTGCTCGAGGTTGCGCAGCGCGGTCAGGGCCAGATCGATGATGTCGTGGCCGGCCTCACCGCGGAGCGTGGCCACCATCGCCAGGCCGCAGGCGTCCTTCTCGAAGGCAGGGTTGTACATCCCCTGCTTCTGCGGGAACCCGGCACGGCCGGACGCAGCGGGGAAGTTCGCCTCCGCAGAGGCGACGGAACGGGGGCTCGAAGCCATACCTACCGTCCTCACGTTGATAGTCAAGATGGGACGACGTCGGCCCTGGGCGCGCTCTTCGGGGGGAGAGCTGCGTTACTTGGTGGCAGGAGTGCTTGTGGCGCTGACCCCTTCGGCTTCGGACGTCGGGGGTTCGCTGACGTCGACGAAGTCGTCGGTCTCCTGAGATTGTACAGCCTGTCCGGCCTTCCACTCGCGGCCGGACACATAGGGCGACGGCTCCAGCCCAGGGTGGCGGCGCTTCTGCAGGAAGAAGATCACGAGACCGATCACGACGCCGGCGATGGCTGCCCAGACGTTGGTGCGCAGGCCGAGGAAGATGTCGCTCGGGTCGATCCGGATCGACTCCCACACGATGCGGCCGGCGCTGTACCAGACGAGGTACAGGCCGAAGAGGCGGCCCCACTGGAGCGTGAAGCGGCGACCGACCCACACGAGGAAGAGCACGCCGAGCGCGTTCCAGATGACCTCGTAGAGGAACGTCGGGTGGAAGAGCGTGCCCTCGGGCAGGCCGATCGGCCACGCGGGGTTCGGGTAGTCGATCTCCAGGCCCCACGGCACGTCGGTCGGCAGGCCGAACAGCTCCTGGTTGAACCAGTTGCCGAAGCGGCCGATGGCCTGTGCGAGGAGGAGTCCGGGGGCGAGCGCGTCGGCGAAGGTCCAGAAGCGGATGCCGGTCCACCGGCAGCCGAGCCACGCACCCACGGCGCCGCCGATCAGCGCGCCGTAGATGGCGATGCCGCCCTCCCAGATGAAGAGGGCCGACCAGGGGTTCGCCCCCTCGCCGAAGTAGAAGTTCCAGTGCGTGAGCACGTGATAGATGCGCGCCGTGATGATCGCGAGCGGGACGGCGAGCAGGGCGATGTCGACGACGACCCACGGCTCGGCGCCGCGCTTGGTGAGGCGGGCGTTGGTCCACAGCACCGCGACGATGATGCCCGTGATGATGCACAGCGCGTAGATGTGGATCCGCAGGGGGCCGATGTCGAAGTAGCTGATCGACGGGCTCGGGATGCTGGCGACGACGCTCGCGGCGGCGTTGATCATGGGAGAACCGTGTCCTTGCTGGATCCGTGCTGGGGGTGGCGGCGGTGGCCGCCGACCTCAGAAGTCTAGTTCGCGTCGCGGGCGGTGCCTGCGGCGAGGCTCTGCGCCGTCTCGGCGAGGCCCTCGAGCCCGCGATCGCGCAGGGCACGCACGAGCGCCGTGCCGACGATCGCGCCGTCGGCGTACTCGAGCACGCCGGCGACCTGCTCGGCATTCGAGATGCCGATCCCGACGCACGCGTGCTCGACCCCGTGCTCGCGCAGGCGCGCGACGAGGGTGCGGGCCGCAGCATCCAACTGCGCGCGCTCCCCCGTGATGCCCATGGTCGAGACGGTGTAGACGAAGCCGGTGGAGTTCCGTGCGATGAGCTCGAGTCGCTCGTCCGTCGAGGTCGGCGCGGCGAGGAACACCCGGTCGAGGCCGGTGCGCTCACTGGCGGCGATCCACTCCGGCGCCGCCTCCGGCGTGATGTCGGGCGTGATGAGTCCCGCTCCCCCGGCGGCGAGCAGGTCGTCGGCGTAGCGGTCGACGCCGTACTGCAGCACCGGGTTCCAGTACGTCATGACGAGCACGGGCACGTCGACGCGGCGCGTGATCTCGCGCACCGCCGTGAACGTGTCGCGCAGGCGGAAGCCGCCGGCGAGGGCGGCCTGGGTCGCCTCCTGGATGACCGTGCCGTCCATGACCGGGTCGGAGTAGGGCGGGCCGAGCTCGAGGATGTCGGCGCCGTTCTCGGCCAGTGCGACCGCGGCGTCGATGCTCGTCTGGAGATCGGGAAAGCCGAGCGGCAGGTAGCCGACGAACGCGCCGCGTCCGTCGGCACGGGCGGCGTCGATCGCCGCGGCGACGCGTGAGGTCACAGCTTCTCCCCCTCGCCGTGTGCGGCATCGTCGTGCGGCGCGGAGGCGGAGGCCGCGGTTGGGCCCACGCGCCCGGAGGCTCCGGGCGACGCGTCAGCGGCGCCTGGAGGGGGCGTGGGGACCGTTCCCTTGTCGTACAGGTCGAAGTAGCGCGCGGCCGTGTCCATGTCCTTGTCGCCGCGGCCCGAGAGGCACACGGCGAGGATCGCGTCGGGGCCGAGCTCGCGGCCGATGCGCAGCGCTCCGGCGAGGGCGTGGGCCGACTCGATCGCGGGGATGATGCCCTCGGTCTCGGAGAGCAGACGCAGCGCCTGCATCGCCTCGTCGTCGGTCGCAGGGATGTACTCGGCGCGGCCGATCGAGGCGAGCCACGCGTGCTCAGGGCCGACGCCCGGGTAGTCGAGACCCGCCGAGATCGAGTGCGACTCGATGGTCTGGCCGTCCTCGTCCTGCAGCACGAACGTCTTCGCGCCGTGCAGCACTCCGGGGCGGCCCCGCTCGATCGACGCGGCATGCCGCGGCGTGTCGACGCCGTCGCCGGCCGCCTCGATGCCGTAGAGCTTGACGCCCTCGTCGTCGAGGAACGCGTCGAACATGCCGATGGCGTTCGAGCCGCCGCCGACGCACGCGAGGACGGCGTCGGGCAGGCGCCCCGCCTCTTCGAGGAGCTGTGCGCGCGCCTCTTCCGAGATGACCTTCTGGAAGTCGCGGACCATCGCGGGGAACGGGTGCGGCCCGGCCGCCGTGCCGAAGATGTAGTTGGTCGTCTCGACGCTCGCGACCCAGTCGCGGTAAGCGTCGTTGATCGCGTCCTTGAGCGTGCGCGAGCCGGTCTTGACGGGGATCACCTCGGCGCCGAGCAGGCGCATGCGGGCGACGTTGAGCGCCTGTCGCTCGGTGTCGACCTCGCCCATGTAGATGGTGCACTCGAAGCCGAAGAGCGCCGCGGCCGTCGCGGTCGCGACGCCGTGCTGGCCCGCGCCCGTCTCGGCGATCACGCGCGTCTTGCCGAGGCGCTTCGTGAGCAGCGCCTGGCCGAGCACGTTGTTGATCTTGTGCGAGCCCGTGTGGTTGAGGTCCTCGCGCTTGAGGAAGACGCGGGCGCCGCCGGCGTGCTCGGCGAACCGGGCGACCTCGGTGATCGGCGACGGGCGACCGGCGTACGAGTGCAGCAGCCGCACGAACTCGGCCTGGAAGGCCGGGTCGGCCTTCGCCGCCTCGTACTCGGCCGTCAGCTCGTCGATCGCGGCGATGAGGGACTCGGGCATGTACCGCCCGCCGAACTCGCCGAACAGCGGCCCGGGTGCCTCACGAAGACTCATGCGCCTGCCTCCAGGAATGCACGCAGGGTGGATACGGGATCGTTGGTGACGAGAGCCTCGCCGACCAGCACCACATCCGCGCCGTCACGGCGGTAGTGGGCGACGTCGTCGGGCGTCAGCACGGCCGATTCGGCGATCTTGATCGCCCCGGTCGGGATGCGCTCGGCGAGGCGGCCGAAGAGGTCGCGGTCGAGCTGGAAGGTCGACAGGTCGCGCGCGTTGACGCCGATGAGCTGCGCCCCGAGGTCCACGGCGCGGTCGACCTCGTCGGCCGAGTGCGTCTCGACGAGCGCCGTCATGCCCAGTTCACGTGTGAATGCGTACAGGCGGGCGAGCACGTCCTGGTCGAGCGCGGCGACGATGAGGAGAGCCAGGTCGGCGCCCGAGGCGCGGGCCTCGAGCAGCTGGTACTCGGTCGCGATGAAGTCCTTGCGCAGCACCGGCAGCGTGACCGCGGCCTTCACGGCCTCGAGGTCGGCGAGGCTGCCCTTGAACTTCCGGCCCTCGGTGAGGACGGAGATCGCCGACGCGCCGCCCTCTTCGTAGCGACGGGCCTGGAGCGCCGGGTCGGGGATGGCGGCGAGGTCGCCGCGCGACGGGCTCGCGCGCTTGACCTCCGCGATGATCTTGACGCGGTCGGAAGGGGCGAGCGCGGCGAGGACGTCGAGAGCGGGACGCTGCGCGAGGGCTGCGGCCTCGACCTCTGCCAGGGGACGCAGTGAGGCGCGTGCCTCCGCATCCTCCACCGCGCCGGCCGTGAGGTCGGCGAGCATGCTCAGTGCTCTTTCGCCGCGACCTTGGAGCCGCCCACGCCGTAGCCGGCGCGCTTCATGACCCAGCCCACGACGAGTCCGATGACCAGGAGGCCTGCAGACGCCCAGACGAAGATCGGCATGTCCATGAAGAAGAAGAAGGTGCCGATCGAGACCGCGATGAGCATGATCACGACGGCCGTCCAGGCTGCGGGCGAGTGTCCGTGGCCGGGGTCGCCGATGTTGTTGCTCATGGGTATCTCCTCGTGAAACCTGGGCGGGATGCCGCCAGTCTAGCGGTCAGGCGGTCGGATCCTCGCCACGCGACAGGTCGTCCCAGTCGTCGATGGCGCGTGATCCGGCAGCGTCGTGGGGCCGCGAGCCGTGGCCGGCGCGCGCGGGGGAACCTGTGGCCGGAGCGGCCTTCGCGGCCTCGTCCGTGCGGTAGCGGCGACCGGTGCGCGACCAGGAGTGAGCGGTCGCGAGCACGAACACGCCGGCCGCGATCAGCACGACCCAGACGACCAGCGTCACCGCCGGCCACGCGGTCGCGTCGATCGACGCGACGAGCTTCGCGACGGAGGTCTCCCCCGCGATGCCGGTGGATTCGGTGACGACGGAGGCGACGGCGGAGACCGGGTGCTCGAACACGACGCGGGCGGTCAGCCACGCGAGGACGGCGCCGATGAAGAACGCCAGTGCCCCGAAGACGTAGCGCAGCACCAGCCCGACGATCGACAGCGCGGCACCCAGGGCCAGCACCGCGAGGCTGAGCGGCGCCAGCACCGGCACGGCGGAGGCGCCGGGCACCTCGAGCGTGTGGTGGGCGGCGTCCTGGAGCTCGACCGTCAGCCACGTCTGGGTCGACGAGATCACGCCCAGCGCACCGCACAGCACCGCCACGACGACGGAGAGCAGTCGCGCCCTGCGGATCACGCTTCCGGCTCCGGGCCGCGTACGGCGCCGAGGTCGCGGCCGTCGAAGCACGTGCGGGTGCCGGTGTGGCACGCGGCGCCGATCTGCTCCACCTCGACGAGGATCGTGTCGCCGTCGCAGTCGAGGCTCGCTCCACGGACCAGCTGGATGTGGCCGGACGTGTCTCCCTTGCGCCAGTACTCCTGCCGAGAGCGCGACCAGAAGGTGACGCGGCCCTCGGTGAGCGTGCGACGGAGGGCCTCGGCATCCATCCATCCGAGCATGAGCACCTCGCGGGTGTCCCACTGCTGGATGACCGCGGCGACCAGGCCGTCGGCGGTGAAGGTCACGCGCGCGATGCGCTCGTCGAGCGTCTCGGTCATGCGGCCACCTCCCGGACGGCGATCCCCTCGGCGCGCATGGCGGCCTTCACGTCGCCGACGGTGAGCTGACCGGAGTGGAACACGGATGCTGCGAGCACGGCGTCCGCGCCGGCCTCGATGGCGGGGCCGAAGTCCTCTGCGCGGCCGGCGCCGCCCGACGCGATGACGGGCACGCTGGCCACCTCGCGCATCAGGGAGACGAGCTCGAGGTCGAAGCCCTGCTTGGTGCCGTCGGCATCGATCGAGTTCACGAGGAGCTCCCCCGCACCGCGTTCGATCGCCTCACGCGCCCACTCGAGCGCGTCGAGGGTCGTCTCGGTGCGGCCGCCGTGGGTGGTGACGACGAAGCCGGAGTCGGTCGCGGGCGACCGCTTCACGTCCAACGACAGCACGAGCACCTGCGCGCCGAACCGGTCGGCGATCTCGTCCAGGAGCGGCGGGCGGGCGATCGCCGCGGAGTTGACGCCGATCTTGTCGGCGCCGACCGACAGCAGCCGGGCGACATCGTCGGCCGAGCGGACTCCCCCGCCGACGGTGAGCGGGATGAAGACCTCTTCGGCGGTGCGCCGGACGACGTCGTAGGTCGTCGAGCGCTCGTCGACCGTCGCGGTGACGTCGAGGAAGGTGATCTCGTCGGCGCCCTGGCGGAAGTACTCCCGTGCGAGCTCGACCGGGTCTCCCATGTCGCGCAGGTTCTGGAAGTTCACACCCTTGACGACGCGCCCTGCGGCGACGTCGAGGCACGGGATGACGCGGCAGACCAGGCTCATCAGAGTCTCGCGTTGTGGATCGCGGTGACGAGGATCGCGCGGGCGCCGATCGCGTACAGCGCGTCCATCACGTTGTTGACCCCCTTGCGCGGTGCCATCACCCGAACCGCCACCCATGCGGGATCGCGCAGCGGTGAGATCGTGGGCGACTCGATGCCCGGGGCGATCGCGACGGCCTGGTCGACCAGGTCGGCGGGGAGGTCGTAGTCCACGAGCACGTACTGACGCGCCACGAGAACTCCGCGCAGTCGACGCAGAAGCGTGTCGGTGCCGGGGACGTCGGAGGGCCCGGCGATCAGCACCGCCTCGGAGCGCAGGATGGGCGGGCCGAACACCTCGAGGCCGGCCTGACGCAGCGTCGTGCCGGTCTCGACCACATCGGCGACCGCGTCGGCGACACCGAGGCGCACCGCGGATTCCACGGCGCCGTCCAGGGGCACCAGATCCACCGCGATCCCGCGCTCGTCGAGGAAGGCGTCGACGAGCCCCGGATAAGACGTCGCGATGCGCTTGCCCTCGAGGTGCTCCACCTCGGTCAGCGTCCCCGTCGGGGCGGCGAAGCGGAAGGTCGATCCTGCGAAGCCCAGGGCTTCGATCTCGCGGGCGCCGGGCATACGGGCGTCCAGCAGCAGATCGCGCCCCGTGATCCCGACGTCGAGCGCGCCGGATCCGACGTAGGTCGCGATGTCCTTGGGGCGCAGGTAGAAGAACTCGACCTCATTCTGAGGGTCGATGATGTGCAGGTCTTTGCTGTCGCGACGGCCGGTGTATCCGGCCTCGCTCAGCATCTCGGCAGCGGTCTCGGCGAGCGAGCCCTTGTTCGGCACGGCGATTCGCAGCATGGCAGCGGGGCTTTCGGGTTCGAGGACGGGTGGGGACGCGCGCTCAGAGATGTCGGTAGACGTCTTCGAGGCTCAGCCCCTTCGCGAGCATCAGCACCTGCAGGTGGTACAGCAGCTGCGAGATCTCCTCGGCTGCGGCATCCGTCGATTCGTACTCGGCCGCCATCCAGACCTCGGCGGCTTCCTCCACGATCTTCTTGCCGATCGCGTGGACGCCCGCGTCCAGCTGTGCGACGGTTCCCGATCCCTCGGGGCGCTCAGCCGCTTTCGCGGCGAGCTCGGCGTACAGCGTGTCGAACGTCTTCACCATGCCAGGGTATCGAACCGAGCGGATGCCTCGGCGCCGCGTGACACGACGCTCAGTGGATGTGGTGCTCGGCGGCGGACGCGCGAAGGCCCGCGATGGCATTCGACGGGTCGCTCGCGCCGAACACGGCGGAGCCCGCGACGAACGTGTCGGCGCCCGCCTCGGCGGCCTGCGCGATCGTCGACTCGCCGATGCCGCCGTCGACCTGGAGCCACACCGACGACCCGCGACGGCGGGCCTCATCGGCCAGGCGGCGCAGCTTGGGCATGGTCTCGGGCATGAACGACTGGCCGCCGAAGCCCGGCTCGACCGTCATCACGAGGATCTGGTCGAAGTCTTCGAGGAGGTCGAACAGTCCCTCCACAGGGGTCGCGGGCTTGACCGCGACCCCGGCGCGTGCGCCGATGTCGCGCAGCCGCCGGGCGAGCGCGACCGGCTCGGTCGCCGCCTCGAGATGGAATGTGACGGATGCCGCACCGAGCTCGGCGTACCCGGGTGCCCAGCGGTCGGGGTCGGAGATCATGAGGTGCACGTCGAGGGGCACGGGGCTCGTCGCCTGGATGCGCTCGACCATCTGCGGGCCGAACGTCAGGTTGGGCACGAAGTGGTTGTCCATGACGTCGACGTGGACGAAGTCCGCCGTCGCGATGCGCGCGAGCTCGGCCTGCATGTTCACGAAGTCGGCGGCGAGGATGCTGGGATTGATGCGGATGCCGGTCTGGCGGGCGGTGTCGTCGATCGGTGGCACGCGTCCATTATGGTCGAGCCGTGGATCCGATCACGGCGCTGCTGCACGACCTCCTCGAAGACATCCGACCCCATGACCGCGGCGCCCCGGCGGACTACATCCCCGAGCTCGCCGCCGCCGATCCCGACCGGCTCGCGCTCGCGGTCGTCGGTCCGCGCGGCCGGGTGCGCGCCGTCGGCGACGTCACGCACGAGTTCACCATCCAGTCGATCTCGAAGCCGTTCGTGCTCGCGCTCGCCCTCGCCGACCGCGGCCGCGACGCCGTGCTGCGCAAAGTCGGCGTCGAGCCGAGCGGCGAGCCGTTCAACGCGATCAGCCTCGAGCCCGGAACCGGGCGCCCGGCGAATCCCATGGTCAACGCCGGGGCGATCGCGACCTCCGCCCTCATTCCCGGCGACGGCGTCGACGAGCGGATGAGCCGCATCGTCGAGGGACTCTCCGCCTTCGCGGGGCGCTCGCTGTGGGTCGACGAGCAGGTCTACGCCTCGGAGTCCGCCACCGGCGACCGCAACCGGGCGCTGGCCCACCTGCTGCGCTCGCACGGGATCATCGAGGGCTCTGTCGAGATCGCCGTCGAGACCTACTTCCGGCAGTGCTCGCTGCTCGTGACGGTGCGCGACCTCGCGGTGATGTCCGCGACCCTCGCGTTCGGCGGCCTCAACCCCGTCACCGGCGAACGGGTCGTCTCTGATGCCGTGGCCCGCGACGTGCTGTCGATCATGGCGAGTTGCGGCATGTACGACTACTCCGGTGAGTGGCTGCTGCGCGTCGGCCTGCCGGCGAAGAGCGGTGTCAGCGGCGGACTGCTCGCCGTCGCCCCGTCGCAGTTCGGCGTGGCCGCGTTCAGCCCTCGGCTGGACGAGCACGGCAACTCGGTGCGCGCCATCGCCCTCCTCGAGACGCTCGGCGAGCAGTTCGGCATGCACCTGCTCGAGTCGCACGAGAGCGTCGCCGTGCCCGCGTTCACTGTCGAGGACACCGACCAGGGACGCGTGCTGAGGCTCGCCGGCGAGCTCGGACTCGCCGGCACCGAGCGGGTCGTCGCGGTGCTCCGCGAGATCGCCGAAGCGCTCCCCGAGGGCGCCGAGGTGATCGTCGACGCTCGCGATCTCGCCCGCGCGCACAGCGCGGCACTCGTTGCGCTGCGGGTCGAGTTCGAGCAGATGCCCCACGGCATCCATCTGCGGGAATGAGCTCGCGAGCGAGGCGGATGCTGCGGCTCAGACCCGCCGCAGCAGCGAGATCGACATCGCGTCGGTGTTATGACGGTGCGGCCACAGCTGTGCGCGCCCGCTGCCGTCGGCCTGCGGCGGAAGGCCGGGG
This sequence comes from Microbacterium sp. NPDC056057, assembly GCF_042266945.1. Classification (NCBI taxonomy): domain Bacteria; kingdom Bacillati; phylum Actinomycetota; class Actinomycetes; order Micrococcales; family Microbacteriaceae; genus Microbacterium; species Microbacterium sp. NPDC056057. The sequence goes on along the minus strand of NZ_JBHJWS010000003.1, from coordinate 601,638 downwards.
TCGGCATCGGACAGTGACGTGATCACGTCGCGGGCGGAGATCTCCTCGAGCGCCGCTCCCCACTCCCGGCGGATGTCGGCGACGACGCCCGACGTCTCGGCGAGGTGCGGCGAGCACGTCACGTAGGCGACGACGCCGCCCGGCTTGAGCGCACCGACCGCGGCGCTGAGCAGCTCCCGCTGCAGCTCCGTCAGCGCCGGGACGTCGCTCGGCGCCTTGCGCCAGCGCGCCTCGGGACGACGGCGCAGCGCGCCCAGCCCGGTGCACGGCGCGTCGACGAGGATGCGGTCGTAGGTGTCGGGCGCATCCTCCGCGCGGGTGCGGCCGTCCTCCTCCGACACCGGCACCTCGACCGGGACGCCTGCCAGCGCCTGCCGGACGAGCCCGGCGCGGGCCGGCGAGATCTCGTTGGCCTCGAGCGTGGCGCCGCCGACGCGGGCCTCGGCGGCGAGGACGGCGGTCTTGCCGCCGGGACCCGCGCACAGGTCGAGCCAGCGCTCCCCCTCCGTGATGGGCAGGGCGCGCGTCAGCGCCAGCGCGGCGAGCTGGGAGCCCTCGTCCTGCACGCGGATGCGGCCGCGCGAGGTGCGCACGATCGACTCGGGGTCGCCGCCGCCCAGGCGGAAGCCGATCGGCGAGAACGGCGTGCGCCGCGCGTCGTCGGGAACACCCGCGAGGTCGGGAAGCGCCGCCATGGTGACGCGCGGCGACGCGTTGTCGGCGGTGAGGAGCGCCTCGAGCTCGTCGGCGCGGCCCTCCGCGGCCAGCGCGCGCCGGAAGGCGCGCACGACCCATACCGGGTGCGAGAACAGCAGGCCGAGCTGCTCGTCGTCGGACCGCGCGCTCGCGGCGATATGCGTCATCCAGTCGCCCGGCGTGTCGCGCGAGACCCGGCGCAGCACGGCGTTCGCGAACCCGGCCGCACCGCGGCCGCCCGCACCCCGGGCGAGCTCCACGGACTCGTTCACCGCGGCGTGGGAGGCCACTCGCGTCGACAGGAGCTGATGCACACCGAGACGCAGCGCGTCGAGCACAGCGGGATCGATGTCGGCGACGGGGCGATCGGCGGCGATCGCGATCACCGCGTCGTAGGTGCCCTGTCGCCGAAGCGTGCCGTAGGTGAGCTCGGTCGCCAGCGCGGCGTCGGCCGTCGAGAGGCCGGCGCGCGAGATCGCCGTCGGCAGAAGGAGGTTGGCGTACGCGTCCGACTCGTGGACGGCGCGCAGCGTCTCGTAGGCGACGCGTCGCGCCGCGACCGTCCGGCTCACCATCCCGCCACCGGGGTCGCGTCGCGCAGCCCTCGCCACCAGTCGGCGGCGCGCATCGCGCCCTTGCCGGCGGGCTGCACCGTCTCGAGCGCGATCGGCGCGGATGCGGTCCCGGCGATCACCTGCTTGCCGTGCAGAGCGAACGCCCCTGGTGCGAGCGACGGAGCGTCGTCGGGAGCCGGCGCGACCGCGAGCACCTTGAACCGGGCGCCGTCGATCGTGGTGTGCGCACCCGGCTCGGGCGTCACCCCGCGGATGCGGCCGAGCACCGCGCTCGCGGGCTCGTCCCAGCGGATGCGGCCGTCGTCGTCGCCGAGCTTCGACGCGTACGTGGTGTCGCCCTCCTGCGGGCGGGCGACGGCGGCGCCGGCGGCGATGGCGTCGACCACGTCGGCGAGCAGTTCGGCACCGTCGTCGGCCAACGAGGCGAGGAGGTCGCCGGCGGTCGCGTTCGACGGGACGTCGACCGCGAGCTCGCCGAAGACGTCTCCGGCGTCGAGCTCGGGCACCAGCTGGAACACGCTGGCCCCCGTGCGTGCGTCACCGGCGATCAGTGCGTGCTGCACGGGTGCGGCGCCGCGCCAGCGGGGCAGCAGCGAGAAGTGCAGGTTGATCCAGCCGTGCGCCGGGGCCGACAGCAGCGGCTCGCGCACGAGCCCGCCATAGGCCACGATCACGCCGAGGTCGGGTTCGAGCGCCGCGACCTCTGCCGTGACGGCCGCATCGAGCCGGTCGGCCCGGATCACGGGCAGCCCGAGGTCCTCGGCGGCCGTGGCGACGGGTGACGGCGTCAGCACCCGCTTGCGCCCGAGCGGGGCGTCCTGGCGGGTGATGACCGCGGCGATGTCGTGAGCGGAGGCCGCGAGCCGGCGCAGCGACGGCACAGCCGGCGCCGGTGTGCCGGCGAAGACGAGACGCATGACGTTCCTGGAAGTCGAGGGTCAGAGATCGAGATCGGGTACATCGACCCGAACCTTCAGTGTATGGGCGGCCCCGGGCGTGCGACCCTTCGCGGGGCGGCGCCCCTTCATCGCGTGGCCCACCACCGACGCCCGCAGGCTCTCGGTCACGCGTGTGCCGAGACCGTAGTCGAACCGCACCAGAGCGCGGACCGACTCCTCGTGTGCGATCGGACCGAGGACGGCCTCTGCGTCGAGTTCGGGGACGGCGGCGCGCAACGCCGCGACGGCGGTGTCCACCGCGCGACGCGGGCCGTCGACGGAGGCCACCCGGACGGTCGGGGGCATGCGCAGTGGGGCGCGGTCGGCGAGCTCGGAGCGGGCGTACGCGGCCTGCGTCCACGTCGCGAGCGCACGAGCGACCTCGCCGCCCACGCCGACGAGGTGAACCGGGGCGCCTGCGGCGGCCAGGGCCGCCGCATTCGACCACCACCGCAGACACGATTCGCCGATCCGCAGATCGTCGGCCATCAGCATCCGGTCCCCGTCGAGCAGGATCACGGCACGATACCCACCGGCGGCGAGCGGCTCGGCGCCGCGGGTCGCGACCACGAGGGCCGGACGCGCGTCGACCTCGGCCACGGGGTGGTCGCCGTCGGCGACGATCACGCGCGTGCCCGGGAAGGCGCGACCGAGCTCGTCGGCGGTGCGCTCGCTGCCGGACGAGGCCATGCGCAGCAGGGTCGACCGGCACTCGGGGCAGGCCCATGCGTGTGCGGCGCGTCCGCACCACGTGCACGTCGGGACGGCGCCCTGCCGCGCGGCGTGGAGCGGCCCGCCGCAGTGCGCGCAGCGCGCGGGATGGCGGCACTTCGCGCACACGAGAACAGGTGCGTACCCAGGACGGGCCACCTGGACGAGCACGGGGCCCTCGGTGAGCGCCTCGCGGGCGGCGGCGAACGCCGACGACGGCACGCGTGCCGCACGGGACTCGCCCTCGCGGTTCGCGCTCAGCACGACGCGAGGGGTCATGCGGCGCGCCGCAGGAAGGTCGCGCACCCAGCCCACGGCGACCAGGCGCTCCACGTCGGTGGTGCGGGTATGCCCGGCGAAGACGAGTGCCCCGCCGTGCAGTTCCTGACGCAGCAGCGCCGCGTCACGGGCGTGGACCCCGGGGCTCAGCGGCTCCCCCAGCAGCGGGTCCCCGTCGTCCCAGAGGGCCACCAGCCCGAGCTCGGACACCGGTGCGTACACGGTGGAGCGGTTGCCGATCACGACGCACGGCGCGTCCGCGATGGTGCGCAGGAACGCGGCGTACCGGGCGGGGCCGCTCTGCTTCGCATCGTCGCGGACCAGGGCGTCGGCGGGGATGCGGGCCGCCAGCGCCGCTTCGAGCTGCGCGCGGTCACGGTGATCCGGCACGGCGATCACGGCGCTGCGCCCCGAGGCGAGGGTGTGCGTCGCCGCTGCGGCGAGGAGGATCGCCCACGAGCCGACGACCGTGCCGTCGTCGAGTGCCGACGGCACGGGTGGGGCATCCACCGCGAGGCGCTCGCCGTCGTCCAGCGCCTGGGCGAGTCCCGGGTACACGTCGAGGACCCCGTCGGCCCACGTGAGATCCGCGGCGTCGATCGCCGGGCTCTGCGGCGGATCGGCGGCGAGCCACGCCTTCTCGGCGCGCACCATGCGCTTGGGGATCGCGAGGCGGAGGATGTCGCCCGCCGACCCTGCCGCCCGGTCGGCGGCTCGCCGGGCGAGCGCGTACAGCCCCGGCGTCAGCACCGGCACGGGCGATACGACAGCCTCGAGCTGCGAGAGCGGGCGGTCCGAGGCATCCGGCTCCCCCACCTCGACGAGGAGCGCGTCGACCACACGCCCGGCGCTGCGCAGGGGCACACGCACGCGGACGCCGGGCACGGCATCCGCGACGAGCTCGTCGGGGATCTCGTAGTCGAAGAGGCGGTCGAGCTGAGGCAGAGGCGAGTCGATCAGCACGCGCGCGACACGCCGCGGGCGCCGCGGCCGATCGCCGGCGCTCGGCTCGTCGTCGTGCACCGCGGTCACGCGGCCGGCGTCAGAGCCCGGCTGCGGCGCGCAGCGCGTCCGCGCGGTCGGTGCGCTCCCACGTGAAGTCGGGCAGCTCGCGGCCGAAGTGACCGTACGCCGCGGTCTGCGCGTAGATCGGCCGCAGCAGGTCGAGCTGGTCGATGATCGCCTTGGGGCGCAGGTCGAAGACGTCGAGGATGGCGTTCGTGATGACGTCGTCGGCCACACGGCCGGTGCCGAACGTCTCGACGTAGAGCCCGACGGGCTTGGCCTTGCCGATGGCGTACGCGACCTGCACCTCGAGGCGGTCCGCGAGTCCGGCGGCGACGGCGTTCTTCGCGACCCAGCGCATCGCGTACGCGGCAGAGCGGTCGACCTTCGACGGATCCTTGCCGCTGAACGCGCCGCCGCCGTGGCGGGACGCCCCGCCGTACGTGTCGATGATGATCTTGCGGCCGGTGAGGCCCGCGTCGCCCTTCGGGCCGCCGATGACGAACGGCCCGGCCGGGTTGATGTAGAAGTTCACGTCGGGCAGCTCGAGCCCGGTCGCCTCGAGCACCGGGTCGATGACCTCGGCGCGGACGGCGGCGCGCAGCGCCTTCTGCGAGATGTCGGGGTGGTGCTGCGTCGAGAGCACGACGGACTCGACCGTCTTCGGCGTGTGGCCGTCGTAGCCGAGCGTGACCTGGGTCTTGCCGTCGGGACGCAGGAACGGCAGCTCGCCCGACCGGCGCACCTCGGCGAGGCGCTCGGCCATGCGGTGCGCCGTCCATGCGGCCATCGGCATGAGCTGCGGCGTCTCGGTGGTCGCGTAGCCGAACATGATGCCCTGGTCGCCCGCGCCCTGGAGGTCGTGCGGGTCCTCCGAGCCGTCCTCGCGGCGCTCGAACGCCTTGTCGACGCCGGCGGCGATGTCGGAGGACTGCGCCCCGATCGAGACGCTCACCCCGCACGAGTCGCCGTCGAAGCCGGTGTCGCTCGAGGTGTAGCCGATGCGGTTGACGACGCCGCGCACGATGGCCGGGATCTCGACGTACGCGGAGGTCGACACCTCACCGGCGACGTGGACGAGCCCGGTGGTGACGAGAGTCTCGACGGCGACGCGCCCGTTGGGGTCGGCGTCCAGGATCGCGTCGAGGATCGAGTCCGAGATCTGGTCGCAGATCTTGTCGGGGTGGCCCTCGGTGACGGATTCGGACGTGAACAGACGCAGGTCGGTCATCGGTACTCCAGTTGTCGTGGCTCCGGTCGTCGTGGCATCCGGGCGCCGAGGGGGCGGACACCAGTATGCCCCCGACGACGGACAGGGCCGTTGTCGGGGGCATCGAGGATGTGTCGGATTACTCCGCGCGGCGCAGGCGCAGCTTGTCCTCGTGGATCTCGTGCATCGCGATGGTGAGCGGCTTGTCCTCGACGGTCGAGTCGACGAGCGGGCCCACGTTGTCGAACAGGTTGCCCTCGTGGAGGTCGGAGTAGTAGTCGTTGATCTGGCGCGCGCGCTTGGACGCGAAGATCACGAGCTGGTACTTCGAGTCGACCTTCTCGAGCAGGCTGTCGATGGGGGGCTCGATGATGCCCTGGTTCGTTCCGGCCATGGCGAAACCTCCTGGATCGGATGAAAGGAATGGGAGTCGGCGGAGCCTCGGGGTGCCGAGGCATCCCACCATTCTACGTGACGGGATGCGCTCAGCGCGCGAGGCGGGCGACCTCGTCGGCCGCGTGGGCGACGTCGTCGTTCACGACGCGGTAGTCGAACTCGCCCTGCGAGGCCAGTTCGGTCTTCGCGGTGCGCAGGCGCCGGGCGCGTTCCGCGGCGTCCTCGGTGCCGCGACCGACGAGGCGCTGCACGAGCTCGTCCCAGCTCGGCGGGAGCAGGAACACCAGGGTGGCCGACGGATCGGCCTCGCGCACCTGACGCGCGCCCTGCAGGTCGATCTCGAGCAGGACGGTGCGTCCCTCGGCGAGGGCCTTCTCGATGGGGCCGCGCGGCGTGCCGTACCGGTACGCGTTGTGCACGGTCGCGTGCTCGAGCAGCTCGCCGTCGGCGACCATGCGGTCGAACTCTGCGTCGTCGACGAAGAAGTAGTGCTCACCGTCGACCTCGCCCGGGCGAGGGGCTCGCGTCGTCGCCGACACCGACAGGAGGATCTCGGGGTGGTGGTCCTTGATGTGGGCGGCCACGGTGCCCTTGCCCACCGCGGTGGGTCCGGCCAGGACGACCAGGCGGCTGCGGCCGGCACGGGGCTCGGACTCGGGCCACCGGCTGTCGAGGAACTGGCGCAGGTCCGCGCGCTGGCGCGAGCCGAGGCCGCCCAGACGCTTGACCGGCGAGATCTCGAGGTCCTGCAGGATGCGGTCCCGCTTGCCCTCGCCGATCGCCGGGATCGCGGTCAGGAACTCGGGCACGCGCATCGCGCCCGCGGGTGACGTCGGCTCGGCGAGGGCACGCCGCAGGAGCTCCTGCGGCGTGATCACCCGCATCGCGACGTCCTTCTTGAGGGCGGCGCGTTCGCGGCGGGCGGCGACGGCGCGCCGCGAGGCGGCGACGCGGTCGACCTCGGGGGGCCTCCCCTGCGCGCCGGGGACGTGGGGCGGGGCTTCATCAGGGGTTTCCTGAAAAAGGGTGCGCGAATCGGACATTTCAATCACCACGGTAGAGAAGGGCGCGCTCGGATATGCGCGCGGCGAGCCGGTCGGGTCCGGCAGCCAGGATGCTGCGGCTCTCAGACGCTACCACCGCTTCCTGCAGGACGCCGAAGCGCTCACCGAGATGACGCGGTTCCGCGCCCTGGTGACCGAAGCCCGGGCCGAGGATCGGCGCCACCGGCGCGAACGTCCGGAGTCCGGCATCCGTCCAGTCCACGGTGCCGCCGATGACGAATCCGAGGCTCCCCCACTCGCCGTCGGGCGTGGTGCGGGCGTTGCGCTCGGAGACCTCGCGGACGATCCCCGCCGAGACCGTGTCGCCGTCCGCGTGGCGTGCGCGCTGCAGTCCGAGCGCCTCGGGGTTGCTCGTCGCGGCGAGGACGAACACGCCCTTGCCGTGGCGCAGGGCGAGGTCGAACGTTCCGTCCAGCGCGCCGACGCCGAGGTACGGGCTCACGGTGAGCGCGTCGGCCTCGAGAGGCGAGCCGGGCGCGAGCCAGGCCTGCGCGTACGCGTCCATCGTGGTGCCGATGTCGCCGCGCTTGGCGTCCGCGATCACGAGGAGTCCGGCGTCACGAGCCGCCGCGAGCACGTCCTCCAGCGCGGCGAAGCCCGCCGCGCCGTGCACCTCGAAGAACGAGACCTGCGGCTTGACGACGGCGACCCGGCCCGCAGCGGCCTCGACCACGCGCAGGCCGAACTCGCGCACACCGGCGGCGGAGGCATCCAGTCCCCACTCCGCGAGGAGGTGGGCATGCGGATCGATGCCGACGCACAGCTGGCCGTGCGTCGCCATCCTCGCGCGGATGCGCTCGCCGAATGGGGTCATGCGCCCGCCCGATCGGCCGCGTACTCCTGCAGGCTCTTGACCTTGAAACCTTCGCGCAGCACCGGCAGGGCGCTGACGGCGGCGCCGAGCACGGCCATCGTGGTGAACAGCGCCTTGTCGCCCGCGACGGCGGCCGCCCGGATCTCGTAGCCGTCGGCGCGGGTGGCGCCGCCGGACGGGGTGTTCACGACGATGTCGATCTCGCCCGCGTTGATCAGATCGACGATGTTGGTCTCGCCCGAGTCCTGCGTCTCGGAGTACTTGCCCACCACGCGCACGTCGATGCCGTTGCGCGAGAGGATCTCGGCCGTGCCCTCGGTCGCGACGAGATCGAAGCCGAGCTCCTGCAGGCGGTGGGCGGGCAGGATGACGGCGCGCTTGTCGGCGTCGGCGACCGAGATGAAGACGGTGCCCGACTGCGGCATGCCGCCGTACGCGGCCTCCTGCGACTTCGCGAACGCGGTCGGGAAGTCGCGGTCGATGCCCATGACCTCACCGGTCGAGCGCATCTCGGGGCCGAGCACCGAGTCGACGGTCTGGCCGTCGCGCGTGCGGAACCGCTTGAAGGGCAGCACGGCCTCCTTGACGGCGACGGGAGCGTCCAGCGGCACGCGCGAGCCGTCCTGCTCGGGCAGCAGCCCCTCCGCCTTCAGCTCGGCGATGGTGGCACCGGCCATGATGCGCGACGCCGCCTTCGCGAGCGGGATGCCGAGGGCCTTGGAGACGAACGGCACCGTGCGGCTCGCGCGGGGGTTGGCCTCGATCACGTAGAGCACGCCGGCCGAGATCGCGAACTGCACGTTCAGGAGCCCTCGCACACCCACGCCCTCGGCGATGGCGCGCGTCGCCTCGCGGACGCGGTCGATGTCGGTGCGGCCGAGGCTCACCGGCGGCAGCGTGCACGACGAGTCGCCGGAGTGGATGCCGGCCTCCTCGAGGTGCTCCATGACGCCGCCGATGTACAGCTCGTCGCCGTCGTAGAGTGCGTCCACGTCGAGCTCGATGGCGTCGTCGAGGAAGCGGTCGACGAGCAGCGGCAGGCCCGGGCCGATGATCGCTTCGCCCTCGACGCGCACGAAGTAGTCGCGCAGCGCCTCGGTCGAGTAGACGATCTCCATGCCGCGGCCGCCGAGCACGAAGCTCGGGCGCACGAGCACCGGGTACCCGATCTCCTCGGCCACCACGACGGCGCCCTCGACGTCGATCGCGGTGCCGTTGCGCGGCGCGACGAGTCCGGCGTCGTCGAGCAGGCGCGAGAAGAGCTCGCGCTCCTCTGCCAGGTCGATCGCGGCGGGCTTGGTGCCGAGGATCGTGTAGCCGGCCTCCTCGATGCCCTTCGCGAGCCCGAGCGGCGTCTGTCCGCCGAGCTGGCAGATGACGCCGAGGATCTTGCCGGACTGCGCCTCGGCGTGCAGCACCTCGAGGACGTCCTCGAGGGTCAGCGGCTCGAAGTACAGGCGGTCGGACGTGTCGTAGTCGGTCGACACCGTCTCGGGGTTGCAGTTGACCATGACCGTCTCGTACCCGGCGTCCGACAGCGCGAACGACGCGTGCACGCAGGAGTAGTCGAACTCGACGCCCTGGCCGATGCGGTTCGGGCCCGAGCCGATGATGACGACCTTCGTGCGCTCCGACGGTGTGACCTCGGTCTCGAAGTCGTAGCTCGAGTAGTGGTAGGGCGTCAGCGCCGGGAACTCCCCCGCGCACGTGTCGACGGTCTTGTAGACGGGACGGATGCCGAGACCATGACGGATGCCGCGCACCTGGGTCTCGCTGTCACCGCGCAGCTGCGCGACCTGGGCGTCGCTGAAGCCGTGCTCCTTCGCGATGCGCAGGGTGGCGGCATCCAGCTCGCCCGCCTTCGCCACGAACTCGGCGACCTCGTTGATCAGCACGATCTGGTCGAGGAACCACGGGTCGATCTTGGTCGCTTCGAACGCCTGCTCGACCGTGGCGCCCTTGCGGAGCGCCTGCTGCAGCACCACGATGCGGCCGTCGGTCGGGGTCTGGGCGATCTCGAGTAGTTCGTCCACTGAACGGGACTCGTCGCCCCAGTGGAAGCTCGAGCCGCGCTTCTCGAGTGAGCGCAGCGCCTTCTGCAGGGCCGTCGCGTAGTTGCGGCCGATCGCCATCGCCTCGCCGACCGACTTCATGGTGGTCGTCAGGGTGGTGTCGGCGGCCGGGAACTTCTCGAAGTTGAAGCGCGGCACCTTGACGACGATGTAGTCGAGCGTGGGCTCGAAGCTCGCCGGCGTCACCTTGGTGATGTCGTTCGGGATCTCGTCGAGGCGGTAGCCGATGGCGAGCTTCGCGGCGATCTTCGCGATCGGGAAGCCGGTGGCCTTGGACGCAAGTGCCGACGAGCGCGAGACGCGCGGGTTCATCTCGATGACGATGATGCGGCCGGTCTTCGGGTCCACGGCGAACTGGATGTTGCAGCCGCCGGTGTCGACGCCGACCGCGCGGATGATGTCGATGCCGATGTCGCGCAGCTTCTGGTACTCGCGGTCGGTCAGCGTGAGCGCCGGGGCGACGGTGATCGAGTCGCCGGTGTGGACGCCGACGGGGTCGACGTTCTCGATCGAGCAGACGACGACCGTGTTGTCGGCGGTGTCGCGCATCAGCTCGAGCTCGTACTCCTTCCACCCGAGGATCGACTCCTCGAGCAGCACCTCGTTCGTCGGCGAGTCGTGGAGGCCCGCGCCGCCGATGCGGCGCAGGTCCTGCTCGTCGTAGGCGAAGCCGGAGCCGAGGCCGCCCATCGTGAAGGACGGGCGCACGACGAGCGGGTAGCCGAGCTTCTCGGCGCCGGCCAGCAGCTCGTCCATCGTGTGGCAGATCACCGAGTCGGCGACGTCGGCGCCGGCGTCGAGCACGAGCTGCTTGAAGATCTGGCGGTCCTCGCCCTTGTTGATCGCCTCGAAGTCGGCACCGATGAGCTCGACGTCGTACTTCTCGAGGATGCCGTGCTTGTGCAGGTCGATCGCGGCGTTGAGCGCTGTCTGACCGCCGAGGGTCGGCAGGATCGCGTCGGGCTTCTCCTTCGCGATGATCGTCTCGATCACCCGCCAGTTGATCGGCTCGATGTAGGTCGCGTCGGCGAAGTCCGGGTCGGTCATGATCGTCGCCGGGTTGGAGTTCACGAGGATGACGCGGACGCCCTCGTCACGGAGCACGCGGCAGGCCTGCGTGCCGGAGTAGTCGAACTCGCACGCCTGACCGATCACGATCGGGCCGGAGCCGATGACGAGGACGGAGTTGATGTCGTCGCGCTTGGGCATTACTTCGCGGCCTTCTTCTCGAGGTTCGCGACGACGAGGTCGCGGAAGCGGTCGAACAGGTAGTTGGCGTCGTGGGGTCCGGCGGCGGCCTCGGGGTGGTACTGCACCGAGAAGGCCGGTATGTCGAGCGCCCGCAGGCCCTCGACCACCTGGTCGTTGAGGCCGACGTGGCTGACCTCGACCTTGCCGTAGCCGTTCGGGCTGTCGAACGAGCCCTCGACGGGTGCGTCGACGGCGAAGCCGTGGTTGTGCGCGGTGATCTCGACGCGACCGGTGGCCTTGTCGAGGACCGGCTGGTTGATGCCGCGGTGACCGAACGGGAGCTTGTACGTGCCGAGGCCCAGCGCGCGGCCCAGCAGCTGGTTGCCGAAGCAGATGCCGAAGAACGGCAGGCCGTCGTCGAGCACGCCGCGCAGCAGGTCGACGTGGTCGCCCGATGCCGCCGGGTCTCCGGGGCCGTTCGAGTAGAACACCGCGACCGGGTCGATCGCGCGGATGCCGTCGATCGTGACGTCCTGCGGGAGCACGTGCACCTCGAAGCCGCGAGCGGCGAGGTTTTCGACGGTCGCCTGCTTCACGCCCAGATCGAGCACCGCGAGGTTGCCGATGCGCTCGCCCTTCGCGGGCGTGACCTCGGCGGCGGCCACCGAGACCTGCGCCGAGAGGTTCTGGCCGGCCATCTCGGGCGCCTCGCGCACCAGGCGCAGCTGCTCGTCCGGGTCGATCGCCGCGGCCTCGCCGGAGAAGATCGCGCCGCGCATGCTGCCCGCCGAGCGGATGTGACGCGTGATCGCACGCGTGTCGATGCCGCTGATGCCGATCACACCGTCGTTCACGAGCGCGTCGTCGAGCGACTCGTCGGCACGCCAGTTCGACACCACGCGGGAGGGGTCGCGGACGATGTAGCCCGACACCCAGATGCGGCGCGACTCGGGGTCCTCGTCGTTCATGCCGGTGTTGCCGATGTGGGGTGCGGTCTGGAGCACGATCTGGCCCGCGTACGAGGGATCGGTCAGCGTTTCCTGGTAGCCCGTCATACCGGTGGCGAAGACCACTTCGCCGATGGTGGTGCCGAGGGCGCCGTAGGCGCGTCCGACGTGGCGGGTCCCGTCCTCGAGCACGAGGACGGCCGGGTCGGTCTGGAACAGGGAGGTCATGCGTCGGTTCCCGTCTGGGTCGGGGGAAGGATGCCGGCCACGGCGTCCGCGAGGGCGCGGGCCGAGGCATCCTGGGGTCGGAGATACGAGTCGACGACGGTGCCGTCGTCGAGGCGCCACGCGAGGCGCACGAGGCCGTCGGGCTCGACCACGCGGTCGATCGCGACCGTCGCCTGTGCGACGTCCTCGATGCGCTCGGTGGCGAGGAACACGCGGGGCTTGCCGGTGAGATCGAGGGCGACGCCGGCATCGGTGACCGTCACGTCGGAGCGCGAGCGGAAGGCGAGGCCGCCGATGGCGAGGCGCTCGAGCGGCTCGTCGTGACGCGTGGTCGCGACGTAGAGCGTCGGGAACGCCGAGAGGGTCGCCGCGCCCGCGGGGATCTCGCCGACGGGCGCGACCAGCGCGGCGTCGCGCCGCGTGCGTCGCCACCAGGCCCACACCAGCACGCCGAGCAGCGCGATGGTGACCGCGACCATGACGCCGAGCGCGGCCTCGCGGGTCATGCGCGCACCCCCGGAGTGTCGAGGAGGGCGCCGTCGGCGACCGTGACGGTGCCCTGGTGCAGGGTCCAGCGGACGTCGCCCGGGAGTTCCCGGCCGAGGTACGGCGAGTTCACGCTCCGGCCGCGCAGGTCGTCGGTCGTGAACGTGCGGCGCGGCGACGGGTCGTAGAACGCGAGCGACGCCGGCTGCCCCTCGGTGAGCGGGGTGCCGTGGCCGGTGAGGCGGCCGATGCGGGCGGGCTCGCGCGACATCACGCGGGCGACGTCGCCCCATGTGATGAGGCCCGTGTCGACCATCGACTGCTGCACGACGCGCAGCGCGCTCTCGAGGCCGACCATGCCGTTCGCGGCCGCGTGCCACTCGCACGCCTTGGCCTCGGCGGGGTGCGGCGCGTGATCGGTGGCCACGATGTCGATCGTGCCGTCGGCGAGGCCCTCCCGCACGGCGAGCACGTCCTCCTCACGGCGCAGCGGCGGGTTGACCTTGAAGCGGGCGTCGTAGTCGCGCACCAGCTCGTCGGTGAGGAGCAGGTGGTGGGGGGTGACCTCCGCCGTGACGTTCACGCCGCGGCGCTTGGCCCAGCGGATGATCTCGACCGACCCGGCGGTCGAGAGGTGGCACACGTGCAGGCGCGAGCCGACGTGCTCGGCCAGGAGCACGTCGCGCGCGATGATCGACTCCTCCGCGACCGCCGGCCAGCCCGCGAGGCCGAGTTCGGCCGACACGGCGCCCTCGTTCATCTGTGCGCCCTCGGTGAGGCGGGGGTCCTGGGCGTGCTGCGCGATGACGCCGTCGAACGCCTTCACGTACTCCAGCGCTCGCCGCATGATCAGCGGGTCCCACACGCAGAAGCCGTCGTCGCTGAAGACGCGGACCCGCGCGCGCGAGTCGGCCATGGCGCCGAGCTCGGCGAGCCGCTCGCCCTTCTGGCCCACGGTGACCGCGCCGATCGGCTGCACCGTGACGAATCCGGCGGCCTCGCCCAGGGCGAGCTCCTGCTCGACGACGCCTGCGGTGTCGGCCACCGGGGAGGTGTTCGGCATCGCGAACACGGCGGTGTACCCGCCGGCCGCGGCGGCGCGCGAGCCGGTGAGGATCGTCTCGGATGCCTCGTACCCGGGCTCGCGCAGGTGCGTGTGGAGGTCGACCAGACCGGGAAGCAGCACCAGGCCGTCGACGTCGATCTCGGTGGCGCCGGCGCGGCTGATGTCGCCGCCGATCGCGGCGATGACGCCGTCCTCGACGAGGACGTCGGCGGCGGTCGATCCTTCGACCAGCGCCCCGCGGAAGAGAAGGGTCTCGCTCATCGGGTGTTCTCCTTCTCTGTGCCGTCCGCGGCGGGGGCATCCGCCGCGGACGTGGTCTCGGCCGGGGTGCGCTCCGCGCCCGCCAGCAGCAGGTAGAGCGCGGCCATGCGCACCGAGACACCGTTGGCGACCTGCTCGAGCACGGTCGAGCGCGGCGAGTCAGCGGCTTCTGCGGAGATCTCCAGGCCCCGGTTCATGGGTCCGGGGTGCATGACAATGCTATCCGCTCCCAGTCCCTGAAGTCGGCGTGCGTCGAGGCCCCAGCGGCGCGAATACTCCCGTTCAGTGGGGAAATACGCCGCGTTCATGCGCTCCAGCTGGATGCGCAGCATCATGAGCGCGTCGGGGCCGGCGGCGATCGCCTCGTCGAGGTCGTACAGCACCTCGACCGGCCAGCGCGACATGTCCTGGGGCACGAGCGTGGGTGGCGACACCAGGGTGACGCTCGCGCCGAGCGTGTTCAGCAGCCACACGTTCGAGCGCGCGACCCGCGAGTGCAGCACGTCGCCGACGATCGTGACCTTGACGCCGGCGAGGTCCCGCCCGCGGCTGTCGTCGCGGAAACGGCGCTTGCGGATGGTGAATGCGTCGAGCAGGGCCTGTGTCGGGTGCTCGTGCGTCCCGTCGCCGGCGTTGACGACGCCCGCACTGATCCAGCCGCTCGTGGCGAGGGTGCGCGGCGCACCGGAGGCGCCGTGGCGGATGACGACGGCATCCGCGCCCATCGCCTGCAGCGTCTGCGCGGTGTCCTGGAGGGACTCGCCCTTCGAGACGCTCGAGCCCTTCGCGGAGAAGTTGATGACGTCGGCCGACAGGCGCTTCGCGGCCGCCTCGAACGAGATGCGCGTGCGCGTGGAGTCCTCGAAGAACAGGTTGACGACAGTCTTGCCGCGCAGTGTCGGGAGCTTCTTGACCTCGCGCTGCTGCGTGTCGGCCATGTCCTCCGCGACGTCGAGGATGCGCAGCGCGTCGTCGCGGGAGAGGGTCTGGGTGTCGAGCAGGTGCCTCATGACTCGATCGTCACCTCCTCGACGCCGTCGGTCTCGGCGAGGCGCACGTTCACGCGCTCGTCGCGCGAGCTGGGCAGGTTCTTGCCGACGAAGTCCGGTCGGATGGGCAGCTCGCGGTGCCCGCGGTCGACCAGCGTCGCCAACCGGACGGCGGCGGGGCGGCCGATGTCCTGCAGGGCGTCGAGGGCGGCACGGATGCTGCGACCCGAGAAGAGCACGTCGTCCACGAGGACGACGACCTTGCCGTCGATGCCGCCGGCAGGGATCTGCGTCGGCTGCGGCGCGCGGGTCGGATTGCGGTGAAGGTCGTCGCGGTACATCGTGACGTCGAGCGATCCGACCGGGATGGGGACGCCGCCGAACTCGCCGACGAGCGCGCCGACGCGGTGGGCGAGGGTGACGCCGCGAGTGGGGATGCCGAGGAGGACCAGTCCCTCAGGGCCTTTGTTGGACTCGAGGATCTCGTGGGAGATCCGAGTCAGGGCCCGGGCGATGTCGGCCTCGTGCAGCACGGTGCGCGTGCTCATCCGCCGCTCCCTTCTCCGCCTCACGGGACGGTGTTAAAGGTTGCTGTGATCGTCGTCCAGTCTACGACACGGCGAAGGCCGGACCCGAACCGGGTCCGGCCTTCGCCGAGTCGTGCGCCGAGGGTCAGCGGCGCGCGGGTCCGCGCAGCACGCGCGAGGCCACGACGAGCGCGGCCGCGATCAGCACGACGTTCTTGAAGATGTACTGGCCCGTGAGCGTCGGGCCGACCGGACCGAAGACCTCTGCAGGCAGCAGCACGATCGGCGACAGGATGCCCACGAACGCGAGGGCGAGCACCACGAGGCCGACGCGGGCGAAGGCGCCGCCGGCGATGAGGAGCGCACCCGCGGCGACCTCGATGACCGCGGTGGCGACGAGCGCAGCCTGCCCGCTCACCAGGCCGAAAGTGAGCTTCTCCCACGTGCGGCTGACGAGCGCCTCGACAGGGCTCACGCCGGGGAAGAACTTCAGGACCCCGAAGACGAGGAACACCGCACCGAGGGCGACGCGCAGGGCCGGGATGCTCCAGCGCTGCAGCGAAGCCTTCACCGCGGCCTCGGCGCGGGCCTCCCACGCGAGGAGCGCGCTGAGCGGGTTCGGGCGAGCGGTGGACGCGGGGACGACGCCGCCGGCGCCGTGGATGGGAACGGTGGTCATGGCGTGATTCCTTCGGGTTCTGATCGCCCGCGATCGCGGGCACGGTGATCAGGACCCGCCGGGGCCACGGGGTGATACGCACCGGCGCAGATCAGCGCCGACCCCACACAAGACCCGACGGCAGAACGCCGGCTTGTTGTAGGGGATCTACAACAAGCCGGCGTTCCGGATGCGTCAGGCCGCGGGGGTCGTCGCCGCGCGATACAGGTCGTCCTCGACCTGGGACGCCCGGATCGGGTGCCCCTGGCTCGTCAGGCACTTCCCGCTGGTGAGGTCCCACTTCCAGTCGTGCAGCGAGCAGGTGAGGACGCCGTCCTCGATCTTCCCCGTCTTCGTGAGGTCGGCGCGCAGGTGCGGGCAGCGGCGCTGCACGATCCAATCGCCGAGCTGGGCGTCCTCGGTCTGGTCCGTCTGCTCCGCGTACCAGTTCTCGACGTACTCGATGCGGTCACGCGAGAGGCATTTGAGGAAGGTGGTGAGGAACTCGTTGAACTTGCCGCTGCGGCCCACGGAGAACTGCATCGACAGGAAGATCGAGTTGGACCAGTCGATCTCGTGGTCGGCGATGTTGGTCGAGACCAGGTCCGCGGGGATCGTGTACCAGTAGATGCACTCGTCGCCGTCGGCGTACTCGCGCACCTTGGCCTTCGGGAAGTCCACGACCATGTCGAGTTCGCCGATGCGGAAGCGCACCACCCCGCCCACGCCGTTGCGGATCGTGCGGGCGCGGCGCAGCAGCGGCTCCCACCACTCCTTGATCGCGGCGAGCATCTCGTCCGGCGGGAGCACGGCGGCGCGGGTCGCCTCCTCCGCGCGCACCTCGTCCTGCCGCGAGTCGCGCTGCTCGGCGAGGTAGGCCCACTTGTCGTCGAAGATGCGGTCGATCTCGGCCTGGGTGTAGAGCGTCTGCGTGACCGAGATCTCGCCGTCGTTCAGCTCCACGACCGTGCCGGGCACGAACTCGTAGCCCTTCTGCTCGGGACGCAGCTCCGCCATGTGCGCGAGGAACTGCCGCTGATCGGTGAAGATCGAGTCGTCGTCGATGCCGTAGCCGTTGTACTTGAACAGCTCCTCGCGGAGGAACATCGGCGGCCCCGCCATCGGGAAGACGTGCTCGGCGTCCACCTTCTCGATGTAGTACATCGCGCGCTTGTTCTGCGCGTCGCGCTTGAGCTTCGCGAAGTTCTGCTTGGCGTCCTGGGGAAGGTCGTAGACCATCGGCCACCAGATCGCGCCCGACACCTGCGTGAAGTACGCCTCGGGCTTGGAGAACGACATCAGCTTCTCGAGGTCGAGCGGGTGCGAGTCGTTCTGGTTCAGGATGCTGGCGGTGCCGTCGTCGACCGAGAGGGACGAGTCGCCGATCGGGCCGTCGCTCGGTGCCCGCAGCGGAGTGACCATGACCTTGAGGTCGCCGAACTCCAGCGGCACGCCGGCCTGCGTGTAGACGATGTTGTCGTAGCCGAGCTTGCGGAGATCCTGCTCGAGGTCGTCCGTCGGGTAGTCCGGCAGCAGCACCTTGATGGTCTTCGGCACGTGCTTCTGCATGAGCGCGGGGTCGAAGTGGTCGCGGTGGCGGTGGGAGATGTAGAGGAAGTCGGCCTTGCCGTATGTCGACCAGTCGAGCGCCCGGTTGTCGGGGAACGGGAACCATGACCCGAAGAAGGTCGGCCCGATCACCGGGTCGCAGAGGATGCTTCCTCCCGCCGTCTCGATGAACATTCCGGCGTGGCCGAGGCCCGTGATGCGCATGGGGTTGCCCTCCTGTCGAACCAGACGAGTCTAGGTGAGGCTCGCGGGGCGCACCGGACCGCCCGCCGTGCAAAACCGGATCCGGTCCGCGGCGGCGTTGCGGGATCAGTCGTCGAAGAGCCCGCGGATGTCGTCGGCGGTGAGCGCCTGCCCGAACAGCGCGTCGTCGTCCATCACCGAGCGGAACAGCCGTGCCTTGCGCTGCTGCAGCGCCATGACCTTCTCCTCGATCGTGCCGTTGGCGATGAGCCGGTACACCATCACGCTGCGGTGCTGGCCGATGCGGTGCGCGCGGCCTGTGGCCTGCGCCTCGGCGGCGGGGTTCCACCATGGGTCGAGCAGGAACACGTAGTCCGCCTCGGTCAGCGTCAGACCGAACCCGCCGGCCTTGAGGCTGATGAGGAACACCGGCGCCTCTCCCCCGCGGAACGCGGCGACGGCGGCGTCGCGGTCGCGCGTCGATCCGTCGAGGTACGCGTACGGGATGCCGCGTGCCTCGAGCTCCTTCGCGACCAGCCGCAGGAACGAGGTGAACTGGCTGAAGACGAGGGCGCGGTGTCCCTCGGCCAGCGCCTCGTCGAGCTGTTCGAAGAGTGCGGCGAGCTTGCTCGGGGCGATGCTCGCGTGCGCCGGGTCGACGAGCTCGGGGGCCAGGCTCAGCATGCGCAGGAGCGTCAGTGACCGGAAGACGATGAACCGGTTGCGGTCGAGGTCGTCGAGGAGGCCCAGCACATTCTGGCGTTCGCGCTGCAGCACGGTGTCGTACAGGGCGCGATGGGCGGCGCCCAGCTCGATGCGCACCTCCTGCTCCTGCTTGGCGGGGAGGTCGGCGGCGACGAGCTCCTTCGTGCGGCGCAGCACGAGCGGGCGGATGCGTCGCCGCAGACGCGCGAGGCGGCCGGCGCGGTACGCGCCGCCCTCCTGGTTCTCGGGGACCTTGCCCTTCTCGATCGGCCCCACGTACTCCTCGCGGAAGCGCCGGCTCGAGGCGAACAGCCCCGGTGCCGTCAGCGAGAGCAGCGCCCACAGCTCGGTGAGGCTGTTCTCGAGGGGTGTGCCCGTGACGGCGAAGACGACGTCGGCCGGCAGATCGCGCGCGGCGCGATACGCCTTGGTCTGGCTGTTCTTCACGAACTGCGCCTCGTCGAGGATGAGGCCCGCCCACGGCACCGCGCCGAACTCGCGCTCGTCGAGCCGCAGCAGGGTGTACGACGTGACGACGATGTCGGCCGAGGCCGCGGCATCCGTCACCGTCGTTCCGCGCTTCGCGCGCGTCGCGTCGACGACGGCGACCCGCAGATCGGGCGTGAAGCGCGCAGCCTCGCTGCGCCAGGTCGAGAGCACCGACGTCGGCGCCACGACGAGGAACGGCCGCGTCTCGCCGGACTCCCGGGCATGGGCGATGAGCGCGAGCAGCTGGAGCGTCTTGCCGAGTCCCATGTCGTCCGCGAGGATGCCGCCGAGGCGATGTTCCCAGAGGAAGGCGAGCCAGTCGTACCCCACGCGCTGGTACGGGCGCAGCTCGGCGTGGAGCGCCGGCGGCAGCGGGGCGGCGGGCACGCCGTCGGCATCGCGCAGCGCCTCGACGGTCGTGCGCCACGACACGGCGGGCTGCGCCTCGTCGGCCACGTCTTCGAAATCGGCCCACAGCGCCGTCTGGTACCGGCTGATGCGGGGTCCGGTCTCCCATTCCTCGAGGTCTCCGGCCTCGTCGATCAGGTCGCGCAGCCGCTGCAGCGACGGATGCGAGAGCGAGAAGTACGCGCCGTCGCTCAGCAGGATCTTCTTGCGCCCGCGCGACAATGCCGTGAACAGCGTGCCGAACGGGATGCGGCGGCCGTCGATCGTCACCACGACACCCAGGTCGAACCAGTCGGGATCGTTCGTCTCGACCGTCGTGACGTCGATGCGCGGATCGCCGCCGAGCTCCCGGTACTGCGGCCTCTCCCCCGAGATCTCGACGCTGACATCGGCGTCGGCTTCGAGGAGCGGCATCAGGCGCGACGCGAACTCCGCCGCGTCGAGGCCCGTCAGCGTGTCGGCGGAGGCGAAGTCGACGGGCGCGTGGTCCTGCCACAGCGACTCGACGCGGCCGCGGATCGCCGTCTCGGCCGCGGCGTCACGATCCTCTCCGGTCGAATCGAGCCCCAGGAGGTCGCCGTCGCCGTACTGCCACGAGAGCGTGTACACGAGCCGGTGGTTCGGCTCGAAATGCACTCGTGCGACGAGCCGCGGCCGCGGCGGTGGGGCGATGTCGAGGCCCGGCGCCTCGATCTCGACCCGGCGGGCGATCCGCGGCAGGTGGTCGCGGACGAACTCCTCGGCCTCCGGGCCCGGGACGACGACGGCTTCACGCGCGGTGAGGAGCGCGGGAAGGGGGTCGGGCAGGTCCACCGCTGCGAGGACGACAGCGATGCGCTCGCGCTCGGCGGCGAACCGGTACACCCCGGTGCGTCCGACCGGGCGCAGGGCGGCGGCATCCGCGCGCTCGCCGTCGATCGTGACGACGGGCGCGATCTCCAGCCCGCGGCCGGTGCGGTGCGCCTGGACGGTCACCGTCGCCGACGTCGCGAGAGCGACCGCCGCGGTGCGCTTGGTGGGAACGAGCGGGATGCCGCGATCCGCCGCCGTCGACAGATGCGGCCAGAGCAGGCTCGACTCGATGTCGTCGAGGGTGAGCCACTCCGAGACGTCGGAGAACGCCCCGAACGAGCGGACGTCGCGGCCGATGCTGTGCAGCTCCGCGAACCAGCGCGCCTGCGCGGGGTCGTAGGCGGTGGTCGGCCGGCGCAGCGCGTCCCACGAGACCCCGCCCTTGATCCACGTGTCGGAGCGGGCCGAGCGCTCGAGCGGGCGCAGGCCGACGAGCACGTCCGCCCCGTGCTGGTGCAGGCTGCGCGGTGTCGCGGACTCGACGCGCGCCGGCGCCCAGGTCGACGCGCCGCGCCGGATGCGCTGCCGGAGCTCGACCCCGAGGGCGAGCGCGGTGCGGGCCCGCTCCGCCGCCGCAGCAGGGGTGAACACGTCGCGCCATGACGAGCCGCGGTCGGCCGCGGGCGCGGCGGAGGCGAGCCGGTTGCTCGCGAGAAGCGTCGCGACCGTGTGCTTGCAGTCGAACTGCACCGGGCACGTGCAGGACGTCGCCGCGATGGGGTGATCGACGCGCTGCGGGTCGAGCCGCACGCGGCAGCGGTACGTGCGGCCGCCGCTGCCCGCCACCACCGCTTCGATGACCGAGGTGAGCGGGTCCCATTCGAGGCGCTCGACGGCGCCGTCGGCGAAGTAGCCGACGCCGCGCTCGTACGTGCCGCTGTCGACGAACCGGCGGATGTGCCCGGGGTCGACGAACGGAGGGGGTCCGACAGGCGGCGGGGTCACGGCATCCATCCTGCCCGCTCCCGCCGACACCCGGACGGGCGCCTGCTCGTCGTCAGCTCGCGCGTGCGATGCGCGCGAGGACGCCGTGCACGAAGGGGCCCGACTCGTCGGACGAGAACTCCTTGACCAGCTCGACCGCCTCGTCGATCGCGACCGCGGTGGGCACCTCGTCGTTGTAGAGGATCTCCCACGCGCCGATGCGCAGCACGGCACGGTCGACCGCGGGCATGCGGGCGAGCGTCCAGTCCTTCGCGAACGTGGTGATCTGCTCGTCGATCGCGTCCTGGTTGTCGATCACGCCGTCGACGATCTCGCGCGCGTAGAGCCATGAAGCCTGACGCGCCGGCTCGCCCGCCGCACGCTTCGCCTCGGCCGCGAGCACCGTCGCGGGCTCGTCGCCGCGCACGTCCGCCTGGAACAGGATGTCGAGAGCGCGCTTGCGCGCCTTCGTACGGGCACTCATCTGTCAGCGACCGCCGACGTCAGTTGACGCGGCCGAGGTAGTCGCCCGTGCGGGTGTCGACCTTGACCTTCGTGCCGGTCTCGACGAACAGCGGGACCTGGATCTCGTAGCCGGTCTCGACGGTGGCGGCCTTGGTGCCGGCCGACGAGCGGTCGCCCTGCAGACCCGGCTCGGTGTAGGTGATCTCGAGGACGACGGATGCCGGGAGCTCGACGTACAGCGGGTTGCCGTTGTTGAGGGCGATCTGCACCTGCTGGTTCTCGAGCAGGAAGTGGGCCGCGTCGCCGACCGTTGCCGCGCCGACGTTGATCTGGTCGTAGTCCTCGACGTCCATGAACACGAAGTTGTCGCCGTCGTTGTAGAGGTAGGTGAAGTCGCGGCGGTCGACGTTCTCGATGTCGATCTTCGCGCCCGCGTTGTAGGTGCGGTCGACGACCTTGCCCGAGACGACGTTCTTGAGCTTCGTGCGGACGAAGGCACCGCCCTTGCCCGGCTTGACGTGCTGGAACTCGATGACGTTCCAGAGCTGTCCGTCGATCGACAGGACGACGCCGTTCTTGATGTCTGCGGTGGAGGCCATGAGGGTACGAATCCGTTTCGTTGAAGTGCGTGGAGGCGATCGCTGCCCCGTGAACGAGCTCAGGGGTCGGATATGCCGACGTTCGATTCTACGGGATGCCTGGTCCCCGGCCGATTCGTCAGCCCTCGGCCTGCCCGGTGAGGATGTCGATGAGGCGCGCGACCGCCGTCGCATAGCCGGGCACACCCTCCCCGATCACGTGGACCACGGCGACATCGGCGACGTACGAGTGGTGGCGGAACTCCTCGCGTGCCATCACGTCCGAGATGTGCACCTCGGCTACCGGCAGGGCGACGCCCGAAAGGGCGTCGCGCAGCACGACGGAGGTGTGGGTCAGACCGCCGGGGTTGATGACGATGCCGGCGCAGTCCTGTCGCGCGTCGTGGATCGCGTCGAGGAGGACCCCCTCGTGGTTGCTCTGGACGGCCCGCACCTCGAAGCCACGCCGGGCGGCAGCATCCGTCGCCACCTGCACGACGTCCGCCAGCGTCGCGGTGCCGTAGATCCCGGGTTCCCTGGTGCCCAGCAGGTTCAGGTTGGGGCCGTTGACGAGCAGGAGGCGACGAGGGGCGGTCATGCTCGCACGATATCAGCGCGCGTAGCGCCGGCTCGCTGCGCGGAGAGCCGGACGGGCGCGTTGCCCGCGCCGTACCCGTCGTATCGGCCGCGGCGCTCGACGAACTCGCAGAACAGGTCGCCGACGGTCGCGGTGTAGAAGTGCAGGTACTCGCCCTGCGCGTCGCGGTCGAAGACGAGGTCGAGCTCGCGGAGCGTCTCGAGGAACCCGTCGTCGAGGTCGAACCGTGCCGCGAGATCCTCGTAGTAGTTGCGCGGGATCGGCAGCGGGTGCAGTCCCCTCGCCTTGGCGGCGCGCGCGAGCGCCACGATGTCGTCGCACGCGAAGGCGACGTGCTGCGGCATGGCGGCCGGTCGCCCCGACAGGATCGGCGGCGACACGTTGAGCGGGATGCGGATGGAGCCGTCCGGGGACTGGATGACGCGGCTCTGCACGAGACCCTGGGGGCTCGCCACTTCCGTCGAGCTCGCCGTAGGGAGTTCGAGCACCGAGGAGAAGAACAGGATCGCCTCATCGACGACCTGCCAGGGCTGGCCGAGGCTCACGTGGTCGACCGCGATGATGGGACTGGAACGCAGGGGTTCGCCGTGCTCGAACTCGGCGGCCCACGTCGGTTCGGTCCCGGTGCCGCGCGACGACCAGAAGATCTCGGTGCCGTCCGGCGCCGTGCCGCCGTCGAGCAGCTGCTCCCCCGCGTACGTGCGGCGGTAGGCGAAGGGCGTGCCCAGCTCGGCGGCCCGCTCGGTGAGCGCGGCGGCGTCCGGAACGTCGAACCCGACCGCCGCGATGTGCGGATCGAGGTCGCGGGCGTGCTGCTCGTTGAGCACGACGCGGGCGTCTCCGGCCGTCCACAGCGTGACGGGCTTCGTGCGGTGCTTGCCGCGCGGCGTGAACCCGACCGTCTCGAGGAGCGCCTCGATGCTCGAGGTGTCCTCGGCCTTGATCTCGACGAAATCGAAGCCCACAGGAGTGCCGCCGTCGGCGAGCGTCTCGAAGTCGGCGGGCGCGGCGCTTCCGAGCTCCCGCGCGACGGCGTCCTCGAGCCAGCGCAGAGACCGGCGCGCGTGGACGGCGGTCCCTCTCACGTCGACCTGCCGGAAGGTGTCGTTGAAGACCTCGAGAGACACCGGGCCGTCGTAGCCGGCGCGCAGGACGTGGGTGAGGAAGCGCGTCAGATCGAAGCTCCCCTCGCCGGGGAAGAGACGGTGGTGACGGCTCCATGAGAGGACGTCCATCGAGAGCGCCGGAGCATCGGCGAGCTGCAGGAAGAAGATGCGGTCGCCGGGGATGTCTTCGATCGCCGCAGGGTCGTGGCCGCGCGACAGGATGTGAAAGGAGTCGAGGCAGATGCCGACCGCCGGGTGGTCCGCGAGCTGCACGATCCGCCACGCGCGGCGGTAGTCGTCGACGTACGTGCCCCACGCCAGCGCCTCGAAGGCGATCCGGACGCCGTGCTCCTGGGCGAGGTCCCCCAGCCGGCGAAGCTGGGATGCCGAGACCGCATCGTCGTCGACCGTCGCGGTCGCCACGTTGCTGCAGCACAGTACGACCTCGATCCCCATCCGCCGCATGAGGGTGAACTTCGCCTTGGCGCGCCGAAGCACGTCCGGGAACGCCGCCTCGTCGACGCCCTCGACGTCGCGCATCGGCTGGTACAGGTCCAGCGTCAGCCCGAGGCGCTCCGCGAGAGCGCGCACCTCCTCGGGGCTCTCCGGCGCCGACACCAGGTCGGGCTCGAAGATCTCGACGCCGTCGAAGCCCGCTGCGGCCGCAGCATGGAGCTTCTCGACCAGCGTCCCGCTCATGCACACCGTCGCGATGGAGGTCCTCATGGCGTCACAATGTACCAGTCGGTACATTGTGACGCACCCCCTTCCTCGCGGGCGTCGCGTGCAGGGCCCACTATCCTGGCGATCGTGCCCCCTGTTACCCGCGATGCCGAGAGGACGCGAGCCGAGCTCCTCGCGGTCGCGACCGAGGTGTTCGCCGAGGAGGGGTACTCCGGAGCCCGCGTGGACGACATCGCCGAGCGCACGCGCACGACGAAGCGGATGATCTACTACTACTTCGGCGGCAAGGAGCAGCTCTACCTGGCGGTGCTCGAGAACGCATATCAGGGCATCCGGGAGGCCGAGCAGGCGATCGACGTGGACCACACGGATCCCGTCGCGGCGATCCGCCAGCTCGCCGAGCTCACGTTCGACCACCACGTCACGCACGACGCCTTCATCCGGCTCGTGGCCATCGAGAACATCCATCGCGGCGAGTTCATCCGGCGGATCGATTCGCTCCGCACGCTCGCGCAGCCGGCGAAGACCCTTCTCGACGAGATCCTCGAACTCGGCCGCGAGGCGGGCGTGTTCCGCGAGGACGTCGATGCGATCGACGTCCACCTCGTCATCAGCGCCTACTGCGTGTTCCAGATCGCCAACCAGTACACGTTCGGCTACCTCTTCGACGTGTCGTTCACCGATCCCGAACGCCGCAGCCACCTGCGATCCCTCATCGGCGACGTCGTCGTCGGCTGGCTCACGAACGCCCCGCGGTAACCGGCGCACCCGCCGTCGCCCCACTCGAGCCCGGCATCGCGCGGCGGTGTCCGCCGAGCTCCAGAACCCGGTCGCTCTTGACATCGGCGATCTGTCGTGGTTTTCTCTGAACGTACCAGTTAGTACATAGATGTACCGGTCGGACGAAGGAGTGCCATGAGCCAGTCACCGCCGTATCTCGTCGGGCTCGTCGGAACGGGCGTGACCCCTTCCCTGACGCCGGCGATGCACATGGCCGAAGCCCGTGCCCTCGGCCTCGACTACGTGTACCGGACCATCGACCTCACGACCCTCGGCCTTGCGCCCGACCAGCTGCCCGACATCCTCGTGTGGGCGCGTCGCCTCGGCTTCGACGCCCTCAACGTCACCCACCCGTGCAAGCGCCTCGTGCTCGAGTACCTCGACCGCGTCGACCCGCTTGCCCAGGCGCTCGGCTCGGTCAACACCGTGCTTTTCACCGACCAGGGGCTCGTCGGTCACAACACCGACACCACCGGGTTCGAGACGGCGTTCCGCACGGGCCTTCCGCGCGCGTCGGTCGACGACGTGACGCTGCTGGGGGCGGGCGGCGCCGGCTCCGCGGTCGCAGACGCCCTGCTCCGCGTCGGGACCCGCCGCCTGACGGTCGTCGACATCGACGCCGAACGGGCGGAGGAGCTCGCGACCGCCCTGAAGCGTCGTCACGCGGTCGAGGTGGGCCACGCCACGACGGCCGCGCTCCCGGGCCTCCTCGCGTCCGCCTCGGGGCTGGTGCACTGCACGCCGACCGGCATGAAGGAGCACCCCGGGATGCCCTTCTCCCCCGACCTGCTGCGGCCCGAGCTGTGGGTCGCCGACATCGTCTACCGGCCCCTCGACACCGCGCTCCTGCGCGCTGCCCGCGACGCCGGCTGTGCCACGCTCGACGGCGGGAGGATGGCGGTCCACCAGGCCGTCGACGCCTTCCGCCTCATCACGGGCCACCAGCCCGACCCCGACCGCATGATCCGCCACTTCCACGACCTCGTTGCGCCGCACCCCGTGCCGGCGTGACACTCACAAGAGAAGGACGACCGATGACCACCACCGCAACGACGCGGAAGACTCCCGTGAAGGCGGCTGTCGCCAGCTTCATGGGCAGCGCCGTGGAGTACTACGACTTCTTCCTGTTCGGCTCCGCCGCAGCGCTCATCTTCCCCACCGTCTTCTTCCCCTCCGACAACCAGGCCGCTCTCGTCATGTCGTTCGCGACGTTCGGCTTCGCCTACATCGCGCGTCCCGTCGGCGCCGTCATCCTCGGCCACTTCGGCGACCGCATCGGCCGGCAGAAGGTCCTCATGTTCACCCTGCTGCTCATGGGCATCTCGACCTTCACGATCGGCTGCCTACCGGGCTACGAGCAGATCGGCTGGGCCGCCCCCGCGCTGCTGGTGCTGTGCCGGCTCATGCAGGGCCTCTCGGCCGCCGGCGAGCAGGCGGGCGCGTCGTCGCTCACGCTGGAGCACGCGCCCGACGACCGCCGGTCGTTCTTCACGTCGTGGACCCTCACGGGCACCCAGGGCGGCCAGATCCTCGCCGCGCTGATCTTCATCCCGGTCGTCGCGCTCCCCGACGAGATCAAGTACACGTGGGGCTGGCGCGTGCCGTTCTGGCTGAGCGCGGTCGTGGTGCTCGTCGCGTTCTTCATCCGGCGGACGCTCCACGAGACACCCGAGTTCGAGCAGGCGAAGGCGGAGGGACGGATCGCACGGATGCCGCTCATCCCGCTCCTGCGCGACCACTGGCGCGACGTGCTCCGCGTCATCTGCTGCGCGTTCATCGCCGCCGTCTCGACGGTGTTCGGCAACCTCGCCATCGCCTACGGCGTGGAGGTGGGACTCAACGCCGCCATCACGCTCTGGCTCGTCGTCGTCGCGAACCTCGTCGCGATCGGCACGCAGCCGCTGTTCGGCGCCCTGGCCGACCGCATCGGCCGCAAGCCGGTGTTCATCTACGGCGCGCTCTCGTCGGCGGTGTTCATGCCCTTCTACATGCTGTCGATGGGGGCGGGCAACGAGTTCGTGACGTTCCTGCTCGCGGTGCTCACCTTCTCGTTCGGATACGCCGCCGCGAACGCCGTGTGGCCGTCGTTCTACGGCGAGATGTTCAGCACGCGCGTGCGGTTCTCGGGCATGGCGATCGGCACGCAGCTCGGGTTCCTCATGGCGGGCTTCGCCCCGTCGATCGTCACGGCGCTGGGCGGCGTTCAGGAGGGCGGCTGGGTCGTCATCAGCGTCTTCACCGCGGTGATCTCCCTCATCGCGACCGTCAGCGCCCTCACGGCACGCGAGTCGAAGAGCATCCCCACGGCCGAGCTCGGACTGCGCTCCGAGAAGCGCGAGGAGCTCGTGGCGGCCGTCTGAGCACAGCGGCCGTCACAGGCCCCGTCCCGCTGAGCGGGGCGGGGCCCTTCGTGGTCACGGCAGTGGGCGCGCCATCACGATCTCGGGACCGATGACGCTGGTGAACGTCTCACCCGTGGGCACGAACCCGGCTCGGCGATACGCCCCCTGGGCGCGAGGGTTGTCCCGGTGCACGTCGAGGCTGAGCCGGGTGAGCCCGAGCGAGGTCACCCATTCCGCGGCGGCGGCGAGCAGGAGGTCGATCGCTCCCGTGCCGCGATGAGCCGGGTTGACGTAGACGCCGACGACATCCGCCCGACGGTCGTCGACGAAGCGGCCCAGGTGATCGGTCTGCCCGGTCGCGCGGATGAGCACGGAGAGGCTGCCCACCCACACGTCGTCCACGACCGCCACGAATTGCGCGGCGGTCTCGCTTCCCGCGGCGAGTTCGGCGCGCTCGCGCCAGAACTGCTCCGCGCGGGCCGCGACCTGCTCCGGCGTCTCCAGGAAGGCGATGTTCGCGTCGGGATCGCTCGTCGACTCGAGCCGCAGCTCGCGCACAGCCTGCCACTCGTCGGAGCGGATGCGGCGCACGACCACGGTGCTCACCCCGCGACCTCCTGGTACGCGGCGAACAGCAGCGACTCGTCGGGCGCCTGCAGCACGGTGGGCTTGGCGATGTCGTCGAGCACGATGAAGCGCAGCATTCCGCCGCGGCTCTTCTTGTCGCGCTGCATCGTCGACAGCAGCTGGGGCCATGCGCCGGGGCGGTAGCTCGTCGGCAGTCCGAGCGACTCGAGGATGTCGCGGTGGCGCTGGGCGGCGGCATCCGGAAGCCGGCCCGCGAGGCGCGACAGCTCGGCGGCGAACACCATCCCCACGGAGATCGCGGCGCCGTGACGCCAGCGGTAGCGCTCGGCGTGCTCGATGGCGTGGCCCAGGGTGTGGCCGTAGTTGAGGATCTCGCGCAGACCCGCCTCGCGGAGGTCCTCCCCCACGACGCGCGCCTTCATCTCGATGGCGAGCTCGATGGTGCGACGGAACGCGGCGCTCTGCGGGTCGACGGCGTTCTCGGGATCGGCCTCGATCAGCTCGAGGATCTCGGGCGCCCAGATGAAGCCGGCCTTGACGACCTCGGCGTAGCCGGCGACGCGCTCGTTGCGCGACAGGCCGTCGAGCAGATCGAGGTCGCAGATCACGGTGCGCGGCGCCCAGAACGCACCCACGAGGTTCTTGCCCTCGGCGGTGTTGACGCCGGTCTTGCCGCCGACGGCGGCGTCGACCATGCCCAGGACGGTGGTCGGCACCTGCACGACCTCGACGCCCCGCAGCCACGTCGCAGCCACGAACCCGGCGAGGTCGGTCACCGATCCCCCGCCGAACCCGACGACGGCGTCGGTGCGGGTGAAGTCCGCCTTGCCCATGACCTGCCAGCAGAAAGCGGCCACTTCGATGCGCTTGCCCGCTTCGGCGTCGGGGATCTCGGCGAGCAGCACCTCGCGGTCGGCCATGAGCTGTGCGCGCAGGCGCTCCGCCTCGGCGGCGAGGGTCGGCGGGTGGATCACGAGCACCTTGCGCGCGGCGGGCGGCAGCGCCTCGCCGACGGACGACAGGATGCCGTGTCCCACGGTGATGTCGTAGCTCGCGTCTCCGCGCACGGTGATGGTCGTGGCATCCGTCATGCGGTCTGCTCCTTGTGCTCGTCGAGGGTGGGGGCCGACGGGTCGGCGGCGCCGCGCACCCACGCGACGAGAGCGTCGACGACGTCCTGCAGCGGGCCGGTGGACGTGTCGAAGGTGATGTCGGCGAGTTCCTCGTAGACGGGCCGCCGCTCTTCGAAGATCGCGCTCCAGCGCTCGATCGCGTCGTCGCCACCCTGCAGCAACGGCCGGTTCGAGTCGCGGACACGGCCCGCGACGACCCGCGGCGAGACGGTGAGCAGCACGACGCGATGCCCGGCGAGGTCGGCGCGCGTCTCGGGATTCAGCACGGCTCCGCCGCCCAGCGAGACGACGCCGCCGGTTGCGAGCCCCTCGACCACGGCGGCACGCTCGGCGGCGCGGAACTGCGCCTCGCCGTGCTCGACGAAGAGCTGGTCGATCGGCCCGTGGTCGCGCACGACCGCGGCGTCGGTGTCGAAGAACGGAAGGCTCAGCGCGCGCGCGACCTTCTTGCCGATGCTCGTCTTGCCGGCCCCCATGGGACCGATGAGCACGACGGCGTCAGAGGGCGAGGTCATGGTCGGCGAGGCCGGCGTCGCTGGCCGCCGCACTGCGCAGCGCGTCGGGGATCGCCGCGAGGTAGCCCTCGATGTTGCGGCGCGTCTCGGCGACGCTGTCGCCCCCGAACTTCTCGAGCACGACGTCGGCCAGCACGACCGCGACCATCGCCTCGGCGACCACGCCCGCGGCGGGCACGGCGCACACGTCCGAGCGCTGGTGGTGGGCCGAGGCGGCGTCGCCGGTGGCGACGTCGACCGTGCGGAGCGCCTTCGGCACCGTGGCGATCGGCTTCATGCCGGCGCGCACGCGCAGCACGGTGCCGGTCGACATGCCGCCCTCGGTGCCGCCCGCCTTGTCGCTCGAGCGGGTGATGCCGTCGCCGGCGACGAACAGCTCGTCGTGCGCGGCGGAGCCGCGGCGGCGCGTGGTCTCGAAGCCGTCGCCGACCTCGACGCCCTTGATGGCCTGGATGCTCATGAGCGCCTGCGCCAGCTTCGCGTCGAGGCGGCGGTCCCAGTGCACGTGCGAGCCGAGCCCCGGGGGCAGCCCGTAGGCGAGCACCTCGACGATGCCGCCGAGCGTGTCGCCGTCCTTGCGGGCGTCGTCGACCTCGGCGACCATGGCCGCGCTCGTCGCGGCATCGAAGCAGCGCAGCGGGTCGGCGTCGAGCGCGTCGACGTCGTCGGGCGTCGGCAGCGCGGAGCCCTCGGGGACCTGCACGGGCCCGATCGAGAGGGTGTGGCTGACGAGACGGATGCCGAGCTCGGCCAGGAACGCTCGTGCGAGTGCACCGAGGGCGACCCGGGCGGCGGTCTCGCGGGCGCTCGCGCGCTCGAGGATCGGGCGCGCCTCGTCGAAGCCGTACTTCTGCATGCCGACGAGGTCGGCGTGGCCGGGGCGGGGGCGCGTGAGCGCGGCGCCGCGTCCGCGCGACTTCTCCGTGAGGTCCACGGGCTCGGCGCTCATGACCTCGACCCACTTCGGCCATTCGGTGTTGCCGATGCGCAGGGCGATGGGGCTGCCCAGGGTCGTGCCGTGCACGACGCCGGACGAGATCGTGAGCTCGTCCTCCTCGAACTTCATGCGCGAACCGCGGCCGTAGCCGAGCTTGCGGCGCGCGAGATCCGCCTGGATCGCGGCGCGGGAGATGGGGACGCCCGCAGGCAGGCCCTCCATGACGGCGACGAGTTCGGGGCCGTGCGATTCGCCGGCCGTGAGCACGCGGAGCATTGGTCCAGTCTCCCACGCCCCGGGGGGCCGTTACGCCGCGGCCGGCTCCCCGAGCGCCTGGCGCATCGCCTCCAGCGCCTCGGCCTCGCGATCGAGGGACGTGTCGGCGTCGCCGTTCCGGAAGATCCGGATCTGCAGCAGGGCCTGGTGCAGCAGCATCCCGAGTCCCGATCGTGCGGTGCCGCCCGCGCGCTCCCACGCGGCAGACAGCGCGGTCGGCCAATGTCCGTACACGACGTCGAGCAGGTGGCCGCCGGAGCAGGCGAGGGCGTCGGCCGCGGCATCCGGAACCGGTGCGTCGCCCGGCAGCGTCGCGATGGTGAGCGGCACGTCGGCATGAAGGAATGCGGCGAACGGCGTCGTCGTCACGGCGATGCCGATGCGGCGGCCGAGCTCGGCGAGTGGCGCGACGGCCTCGGGGCGGCGTGCGATCACGTCGACCTCGCGGGCGCCGAGCTCTCCGAGTGCGACCAGGGCGGAGGTCGCGGTCGCCCCGGCGCCGACGATGCGCGCCGACGGCACCGTCGTGATGCCGTCGTCGGCGAGGGTGCGGACGATGCCGCCCACGTCGGTGTTGAAACCGCGGGCGCCGTCGGCGTCGAGCAGCAGCGTGTTGACCGCCCCGGTCAGTTCGGCGCGGCGGTCGCGCACCGCCGCGGCCGCGAAGGCGACCCCCTTGAGCGGCATCGTGAGCGAGAGGCCCCGCCACGCGTCGTCGAGCCCGGCGAGCTCGCCGGCGAAGGACGCTTCGCTCACCCGACGGCGTCCGTAGGTCCAGTCGAGCCCGAGAACGTCGTACGCCGCGGCGTGGAGCTGCGGCGAGCGGCTGTGCGCGATCGGGTCGCCCCAGACCTCCAGACGCGACGCGTGCGCGCTCAGCACCCCGAGTCCGGGTGCTCGGAACACCACTGCTGCATCTGCTGGACGTACTTCAGGTGCTCGTTGTAGGTGGCCGAGAAGATCGTCTCGCCCGTCTCCATGTTGACCGTCACGAAGTACATCCACGGGCCGTCGGCCGGGTGCATGGCCGCGTCGATCGCGACGTCGCCGGGATTGGCGATCGGTCCGATCGGGAGGCCCGCGTGCACATAGGTGTTCCAGGGGTTCGGGTCGTACTGGGCCTCTTCGGAGGTGCTCGCGGAACCCTCATGGAGCTCGCCGTAGCCGAACTGCGCCGTCGAGTCCATCTGCAGCAGTCCGAACGTCTCCTGGTTGTTCGGGTCCATGCGGTTCAGGATCACGCGTGACACCTTCTGCATGTCGACCTCGGAGCGGGCCTCGCGCTGGATGATCGACGCGGTGGTCAGGATCTCCTGACGCCTCTCCACCGGCACGCCGGCGGCGTCGAGAGACTGGATCGTGCGGTCCACCAGAGTCTGGATGGCCGACTGCGCGGTGACGCTGGGGTCGAAGGTGTAGGTCGCCGGGAACAGCCAGCCTTCCAGCGGCTGCCCGCCCGCCGCGACGATGGCCGGATCCACGGGAACGCCGTACACGGACGGATCAGCGGTGGCTGCGGTGAGCTCTTCCAGCGGGATGCCGGTGCCCTCGGAGATGCGCTCGAGCGTGCCCTCCACCGTGTAGCCCTCGGGGATCTGCGCGGTGAACTCCTGTCTGTTCGCGGGGTCCAGGAGGGCCGCGAGGGCCGCCTCGCTCGTCATCTGCTTCTGCAGCTTGTAGACCCCCGGCTGGAAGGTCGGGTTCTGGCCGCTCGTGATGAGGTAGTCGTAGAAGGCGTCGGGCGTCTTGATCACGCCCGCGTCGTACAGCGACTGCGAGATCGGTGACCCGGTGTCACCCTGGGAGATCGTGACGAACGTCTCGCCGGTGGCGAGTCCGGCCTCGTAGTCCTTGGGCTCTTCCCAGCCCATGACCTCGCGGATCTTGTCCTCGTAGGTGTTCCACACGTACAGACCGCCTGCGGCGATGCCCCCGAGGATCAGCAGCACGACCCCGAGGGCGATCCAGCCGCCGATGCGCCGGCGCTTCTTGTTCGGCGGCGGTGGGGCGTGCCCGATCTCGTGGGTCGACGCCGATCCGCTGAAGAGGTCCTCGAGCGATCCGGAGGGGGCGGACGGCTCGTCGTTCTCGTCGCGCGCGCGGGGGGTGGCGCGCGCGGCCGACGGCGCAGCCACCGCGGCCGCGGGAGCGGGGGCAGCGCCTCCGCGGCTGTACGGCATCGCAGGGCTCACGCCGGCCGACGCGAAGATCCAGGGATCGTCCTCGACGGGCGATTCGACGTCGATCGGCTGCGTCGTGGGGCGCGGGGTGCGCAGCGGAACCGGCTGGAAGCCGCTGCCGGGCACCGGCTCGCCCACCGGGCGCGCGGGCGCAGACGGCGCCGTGGGAGCGGACGCTCCGGGAGCGGTCCCAACGACAGGCGTGGAGCCGGTGATGAGCGATTCCCATGTGGCCGCGTGCGCGGCGGGGGCTGCCTCCGGCGCCGAAGGCGCGGGAGCATCCGGCGTCGTCGGCGTCTCCCCCGTCGCCGCCTGTCGCGCGGCGGCCTCGCGGGCGGCGCGGCGCGACTGGGGGACGGCGTCGCCGTCGGGCGATGAGTCGGACATCAGGCGGGCTCCTGGGGGACGGGGGTTCCGGGAGGTCGTCCGGTGCTCTTCTCGACGTCGAGCGCTTGCTGGAGCAGGACGACCGCGGCGACCTGGTCCACGATGTTACGCGACGAACGCTGGGTTCTGCCCGAACTGCGCAGTGCCGCGTGTGCAGAGACGGTGGAGAGCCGTTCGTCGACGAGGCGCACGGGGAGCCCGGATGCCCCCGCCAGCGCCGCAGCGAAGTCCCGGGCGTCCTGCGTCGACGCCGTGTCTTCGCCCCGCATGTTCAGCGGCAGTCCGACGTAGAGCTCGACCGCCGAATACTCGTCGGACAGCGCCACGATGCGGGTCACCGATGCCTCGTCACGCGGCACCGTCTCGACCGGAGTCGCGAGCAGACCGTCGGGGTCGCATTTCGCGACCCCGACCCGGGCCTTGCCCACATCGATGCCGAGCCGTGTGCCGCGCCTGAAGCCGCTCACGCGCCGAGCGCGTCCTTCACCGAGGTCAGCGCTGCCGGCAGAGCCGCCGCATCCGTTCCACCGCCCTGGGCGACGTCGTCGCGGCCACCGCCACCGCCGCCGAGCACGCCGGCGGCGCCCTTGGCGAGGACGCCCGCCTTGGCGCCCGCTGCGCGGGCCGCGTCGTTGGTGGCGACGATCACGACGGGGCGCTCGTTCACGACCGCGCCGAGCGCGACGACCGCGGCCTCGGAGCCGAGGCGCTCGCGCACCTGCAGCGCCAGCGAGCGGACGTCGTCGGCGGATGCGGCGTTGCCGAGCGACTCGGCGACCACGACGGTGTCGCCGACCCGCGTCGCCGTGGCGGCGAGGGCCGGGAGCCGGTCGCCGAGGGCCTTGGCCTCGAATGCCGCGATCTTCTTCTCGGCCGCCTTGAGGCTCGCCTGCAGCTCGGCGATGCGCGCGGGCAGCTGCTCGCGCGGTGCCTTGAGCGAGGTCGTGAGCTGCGACACGAGGGCGCGCTCGGCCGCGAGCGACCGGAAGGCGTCAAGACCGACCAGCGCCTCGACGCGGCGGTTCGACGCGCCCACCGACGATTCCCCGACGAGGTTGATCAGCCCGATCTCGGCGCTCGTCGACACGTGCGTGCCGGCGCAGAGCTCGCGCGACCAGGGGCCGCCGATGTCGACCATGCGCACGGTGTCGCCGTACTTCTCGCCGAACAGCGCCATCGCGCCGAGCGAGCGCGCCTCGTCGAGCGGCAGGACGCGCGTGGTCACCTCGAGGTTGTCGCGCACCGCGTTGTTCGCGATCTCTTCGATCTCGGTCTTGGTCTCGTCCGACAGCGACTGGCCCCACGAGAAGTCGAAGCGCATGTAGCCGGCGCGGTTGAGTGATCCGGCCTGCGTCGCGGTCTTTCCGAGCGTGTCGCGCAGCGCGGCGTGCACCAGGTGCGTCGCGGAGTGCGCCTGACGGGCGGCGCGGCGGTTCGCAGCATCCACCACCGTCGTCGCCGCCTGACCGACGCCGACCTCTCCCGTCGACACCTCGACGGTGTGGCTGATGAGTCCCGGCACCGGCTTCTGCACGTCGAGCACCTCGAGCTCGTAGCCCGGTCCGACGATGACGCCCTTGTCGGCGACCTGGCCGCCCGACTCGGCGTACAGCGCGGTCTCGGCGAGGATCACCTCGGCGATCTGACCGACGCTCGCGCGGTCGACCGACACGCCGTCGACGAGGATGCCGAGCACCTGCGACTCCGCCTCGAGGTCGGTGTAGCCGGTGAAGACGGTCTCGCCCTGCGCGCGCAGGTCGCGGTAGACGCTCGTGTCGGCCAGTTGGCGCTTGCGTGCCCGCGCGTCGGCCTTGGCACGTGCGCGCTGCTCCTGCATGAGGCCGTCGAACGCCGCGCGGTCGACACTGAGACCGGCCTCTTCGGCGATCTCGAGCGTCAGGTCGATCGGGAAGCCGTACGTGTCGTGCAGCAGGAACGCCTCGGCGCCGGTGAGGGACGTGCCGCCGGAGGCCTTCGTCTCGGAGAGCGACTCGTCGAGGATCGACTCCCCCGCCGCGAGGGTGCGCAGGAACGTCGCCTCTTCCGCCAGGGCGTACTGCGAGATGCGGGCCCAGTCGGTCTCGACGACCGGGTAGGCGGCCTTCATGGCGTCGCGCGATGCCGTGAACAGCACCTCGAACGTCGGCGCGTCGACGCCGAGCAGGCGCATCGAGCGGATCACACGGCGCATGAGACGGCGCAGGATGTAGCCGCGGCCGTCGTTCGAGGGCGTGACGCCGTCCGACATGAGCATGAGCGACGAACGCACGTGGTCGGCGACCACGCGGAAGCGCACGTCGTCGTCGTGGTTCGCGCCGTACGTGCGGCCCGACAGTTCGACCGCCTTGTCGAGAACCGGACGAACCTGGTCGGTCTCGTACATGTTGTCGACGCCCTGCTTGATGAACGCGATGCGCTCCAGGCCCATGCCGGTGTCGATGTTCTTGTTCGGCAGCTCGCCGACGATGTCGAAGTCGTACTTCGAGCGCACGTTCGTGATCTCGTACTGCATGAACACGAGGTTCCAGATCTCGACGTAGCGGTCGTCGTCGGTCGCGGGGCCTCCGTCGATGCCGTACTCGGGGCCGCGGTCGAAGAAGATCTCCGAGCAGGGGCCGGCGGGACCCGGCAGACCGGTGCTCCAGTAGTTCGTGTCCTTGCCGAGGCGCTGGATGCGCTCCTCGGGCAGGTCGGTGAGCTTCAGCCAGAGGTCGTGGGCCTCGTCGTCCTCTTCGTAGACGGTGACCCACAGGTCCTTCTGGTCGAAGCCGAGCCCGCCGTCGGCCTCGGGCGAGGTCAGCAGATCCCACGCGTAGCGGATCGCGCCTTCCTTGAAGTAGTCGCCGAACGACCAGTTGCCCAGCATCTGGAAGAACGTGCCGTGACGGGGGGTCTTGCCGACCTCTTCGATGTCGTTGGTGCGGATGCACTTCTGGTTGTCGGCCGCGCGCGGATACGGCGCGGGCACGTCACCCGACAGGTACGGGATGAAGGGCACCATGCCGGCCACCGTGAACAGCAGCGCCGGGTCGTCGGTCACCAGCGATGCCGAGGGGACGATGGTGTGGCCGTTCTTCTCGAAGTAATCGAGGAAGCGCTGTGCGATCTCGGCGGTCTTCATGCGGGTCCTTGCGTGTGCGTGCGAATGCGTGCGTGTTCGGGGAGTCTGGCGGGGTTCGAGCGTGCCGGCGGCGCGGCGCCGCGGCGTCTCAGTCGGCGATCTTGCGGGCCGCGTCGTCGACGGCGTCGGCGACGTTCCCGACGGCGTCGGATGCTGCGGCCCGCGCGCTCGAGGCGGCGTCGGCGGCGGCATCCCTCACGTCGTCGACGAGGCCGGCGAAGCGGGCCTCCTGTTCGCGGTACGCGTCGCCCATGCGGTCGGTGAACTCCGTGATGCGGGCGTCGACGTCGGCGAGGATCTCGTGGCCGCGCGGGTCCTTGTTGACCAGGTGGGCGAGAACGAAACCGCCGGCGATGCCGAGCAGGAACCACAGGAGGTTCTTCATGTCACCACTTCCTCGCGGGCCGCCGGGGCGCGGCATCCCCCCATCGTATGCGGAAACGACGAAGGGCGTCGGGTCTCCCCGACGCCCTCCATGCGTTGCTGCTGCTTAGCGCGCTGTACCCATTGCGGACGCGGTGCTTCGCACCGCTTCCGCCCGCGGCGCTAGCGCGCTTTGTTCGTTAGGACGCAGCGCTGACGCGCGTTCTGCCGAACCGCGGCGCTTATCGCGCGGCGTAGTACTCGACGACGAGCTGCACGTCGCAGACCACGGGAACCTCGGCGCGCTTGGGGCGACGCACGAGACGGGCCTGGAGCTTGTCGAGCTCGACCTCGAGGTAGCCCGGAACGGGCGGCAGGACCTCGGCGTGACCGCCGAGCGCTGCGACCTGGAAGGGCTCGATGCCCTCGCTCTTGGCCTTGACGTGGATGAGCTGACCCGGCTTCACGCGGAACGACGGGCGGTCGACGAGCTGGCCGTCGACGAGGATGTGACGGTGCACGACCAGCTGGCGCGCCTGCGCGGTCGTGCGGGCGAAGCCGGCACGGAGCACGAGGGCGTCCAGACGCATCTCGAGGAGCTCGACGAGGTTCTCACCCGTCAGGCCCTGGGTGCGGCGGGCCTCGTTGAACGTGTTGCGCATCTGCTTCTCGCGGATGCCGTACTGCTCGCGCAGACGCTGCTTCTCGCGGAGGCGGACGGCGAAGTCGCTGTCCTGCTTGCGCTTGGTGCGGCCGTGCTCGCCGGGCGCGTAGGGGCGCTTCTCGAGGTACTTGGCGGCCTTCGGGGTGAGGGCCACGCCGAGGGCGCGGGAGAGGCGGACCTTGCGGCGGTCCTGGGACTTCGTTGCCACGAAGTGTTCCTTTCGATGACGCGGCCGTGTCTTTCACGGCCCGCGGACGTATCGCCCTGTCTTCGCCCTGTCCGGACTGCACGCCGGGGCATGCCGGAAGGTAGGTCAGGAAGAGAGGGGATGCCCGAAAACTGCGTTTCGAGCCGCTCAAGCTTACCAGACGCGCGGCCGGGCCTTCATGAGAGGGCGATGACCAGCGTCGAGGCTGCGAGCACCAGGCAGACAGGCGTCATCGTGATGCGCTCGGCGCGACTCCGGGAGATGGCGTTCATGACGATCCCGACGGCGAAGTAGGCGAAGAGCACCCACGTGAGCATGCGTACGGCGATGCTGTCGCCGCCCGGCAGGATTCCGGCCCGACTGAGGAGCACCGCGGCGAAGCCGGCGTAGAGGAGGACGGATGCCGCGCTGGCGATGCGCAGACCGCGCGGCAGGACGCGGTGCGCCCCGCCCCAGACGAGCCGTCCCCACGGCGCCCCCACGGCGACGCAGATCTGCAGGACGGCGAGACCGCCCAGCACGAGGCACGCGACGACGGCGGCGCCGATCGGTGCGGTCATGGGCGTCGTCCGTTCATGCCTGCTCCCCCACGTCGTCGATCCACTCGCGCGTCAGTGCGTGCGAACGCAGCCCGTACTCCAGCGTCGCGCGCTGGAACGCGAAGATCCTGCGCGACGCGTCATCGAGCCCGGCAGCCTTCGCGTCGACCTCGGACGCCAGGGCTTCCAGCGCTGCGCGGGATGCGTCGACATGCTCACGGATGCCGCGCACGACGTCCGCCCGATCCTCGGGGGCCTCGAGCAGGCCGAGCAGGTAGACTTTCGCGAGGACGGTGGTCTCGGCATCCGTTCCTCCCGAGAGCGGCGCCCGCATCCACGCGCTCCACCGCTCGCGCCCCTCGTCGGTGATCCGGTGGACCTTGCGGCCGCGCCGGCTGCCGTCGGCCTCGGCGACGACGACGGAGCCGTCGTCCACGAGGTGCAGCAGAGCGCGCTGGATGCTGCCGGAGCTCGCGCTGTAGAACAGTGAGATGCCCGCGGCGAACCGCTTCTGCACGTCGTAGAGCGAGAGCGGTCCGCTGAGCAGCAGGCCCAGGATCACGAACTGCATTCGGCGCCTCCCGGCATGACACGGAGAATATCCCTCTGAGGGATATCAATCTACCTCTGAGGGATATCGTGCGTCAACGAGGGGTCGGTCACCCGCCATCGAGGATGCGACGGATCTTCTCGAGACGCGCCTGGACGTCGCGCTCGGCGCCGAGCGCCTTCGGCTCGTAGTAGCGCCGGCCGCGCAGTTCGTCGGGCAGGTACTGCTGCGGCGCGATGCCGATCTCGGCGTCGTGCGGGTACACGTAGCCCTTGCCGTGACCGAGGCGCTTCGCCCCCGGGTAGTGCGCGTCGCGCAGGTGGATCGGCACCCGGCCGAAGCCGCCCGAGCGCACGTCGGCGATCGCCGCGTCGATGGCGAGGTAGGCGGCGTTCGACTTCGCCGTCGTCGCGAGGTACGCCGTCGCCTCGGCGAGCGGGATGCGGCCTTCGGGCATGCCGATGAACTGCACCGCGTCGGCGGCGGCCACGGCGATCGGCAGCGCCTGGGGGTCGGCGAGTCCGATGTCCTCCGCGGCCGAGATGATGAGGCGCCGGGCGATGAACCGCGGGTCCTCCCCCGCCTCGATCATGCGGGCGAGGTAGTGGATCGCGGCATCCACATCCGATCCGCGGATCGACTTGATGAACGCGCTGATGACGTCGTAGTGCTCGTCGCCCTGACGGTCGTAGCGCAGGAGCGCGCGGTCGACCGCCTGCGCGACGTTGTCGGCCGAGATCTCGGGCGTGGTGGCGTCGTCCTCGTCGCCGTCCTCATCGGGAAGGGCGAGGGATGCTGCGGCCTCGAGTGCCGTGAGCGCCCGCCGCGCGTCGCCGGAGGCGAGGCGAACGAGCGCGGCGCGCGCCTCGTCGCCCAGCACGACCGCGCCGGACAGTCCGCGCGCATCGGCGACCGCGCGGTCGAGGAGCATGCCGAGATCTTCGTCGGTGAGCGGCTTGAGCGTCAGCAGCAGCGACCGTGACAGGAGGGGCGAGATCACGGAGAACGACGGATTCTCGGTGGTCGCCGCGATGAGCACCACCCAGCCGTTCTCGACGCCGGGCAGGAGCGCGTCCTGCTGCGCCTTGGTGAAGCGGTGGATCTCGTCCAGGAACAGGATCGTGGACTGGCCGTACAGATCGCGCTGCGTCAAGGCCTCCTGCATGACCTCGCGCACGTCGCGCACGCCGGCGGTCACCGCCGAGAGCTCGACGAACCGGCGCCCGGAGGAACGGGCGATCGCCTGCGCGAGCGTCGTCTTCCCCGTGCCCGGCGGGCCCCACAGGATGACCGACGTCGCTGCGCGGGCCGCGGCATCCGGATTCGCCAGGGTCACCAGCGGAGACCCCGCCCGCAGCAGATGCGACTGCCCCGCGACCTCTTCCAGCGAGGTCGGGCGCATGCGCACCGCGAGAGGCGTCAGCCCCTGGAAGAGCGCAGTCGGTGGCCCCACGCCCCCGGAGGCTCCGCGTGACGCGCCAGCGGCACGTGGAGAAGGGGTGGGGATGTTCACCTCACCAGGCTATCCCGCGCTCACGACACGCGATCCGCCGCGGTTTGGCCGCCGCGGTGCGGGCCCGTAGGATCAAGCCGCCCGGGCGCTGCCTGGCACGAGGCGCACGCGCCCGACACGAACGGAACGAGGAGGTCACGTGGCGACCGGTGGCAAGGACCGTGACGCACGGGCTGCGCGGGAGCGCACGCGGCTGTACGAGGCGCGACGTCAGTTCCACGACGACCAGGCGCGCCGTCGCACGCGCGACAACCTGATCGCGGGCATCGTCGGCGGCGTTCTCGTCCTCGGCCTGGTCGGCGCGCAGACGCTGTACTTCGTGGCCGGACCCGGTGCCCCCGAACCATCGCCCTCGTCGACGCCCACGCCGACCGCGACGACTCCGGAGCCGACCCCGTCGGCGACGACGACGCCGGAACCGAGCGCGACGCCGACGCCCACGCCCTGACATCTCGGGTCTCGCGCCGCAACCGCACCTCGGGCGGGGCATCCGCCGTACTAGGCTGTGAGCCGTCCTACTCCCTACAGACGGCGCGAGCCGCGATGAGGTGCAACCCGTGACTGCCGCAGCAGACTTCCAGCCCGAGACCGACGCCCCCGAGACCACTGGGGCCGACGAGAACCAGACCCCGGCCGTCGATGACGACGCCGCCACCGCGACGGATGTCACGGCGGACGCGGATGCCGCGGCACCTGAGGACTCCGAGTCCGGCGCCGGCGCTTCGGCCGACGTCGCCGCCGAGACCGAGCAGCCGTCGGACGAGACCCCGGCTGAAGCGTCCGCTCCTGCGGACGTCGACGTGGAGGTCGTCGAGATCGACGTGGTGGAGGTCATCGAAGACTCCGAGGTCGTCGCCGTCGAGGTGATCGAGGTCGCCGAAGTCGTCGAAGACGGCGAGGTCGTGGCCGTCGAGGTCGTGGACGTCGTCGTCGAGGCTGCGCCCTCCGCCGACGAGCCGTGGGGCCGCGTCGACGAGGACGGCACCGTCTCGGTCCGCGAGGCCGACGGCTGGCGCGTCGTCGGGCAGTATCCCGACGGCTCGGCCGAAGAGGCCCTCGCCTACTTCGAGCGCAAGTACACCGACCTCGCGAGCGAGGTGACGCTCCTGGAGGTGCGCCACCGCCGCGGCGGTGCCTCCGCCTCCGACCTGCGTTCGACCGCGCGCACGATCAACGGCAAGC
Source organism: Microbacterium sp. NPDC056057 (assembly GCF_042266945.1). NCBI lineage: Bacteria > Bacillati > Actinomycetota > Actinomycetes > Micrococcales > Microbacteriaceae > Microbacterium > Microbacterium sp. NPDC056057. The sequence continues at coordinate 559,686 of NZ_JBHJWS010000003.1, read as the reverse complement.
TCGACGGAGCCGCCGCCGTCGGCGACCTCGCGAGCCTCGTCGCCCGCGTCGCCGCACTCACCGAGACCCTCGCGGCCGAATCCGCGACCGAGGCCGTCGCGGCGCGCGAAGCCGTCGACGACGCGGTCAAGGCGCGCACCGAGCTCGTCGAGAAGGCCGAGGCCCTGGCCGCCCGCGACCCGCGCACCGTGCAGTGGAAGCAGGCGACGGCCGACCTCAACTCCCTCTTCGACCAGTGGCAGTCGCAGCAGCAGAACGGTCCGCGCCTGCCGAAGTCGACGGCGCAGCAGCTCTGGAAGCGATTCCGCGACGCACGCGCCACGGTCGACAAGCACCGCCGCGCGTTCTACGCCGAGCTGGACGAGGCGCACAAGGGCGTCCGCGACCGCAAGACGCGCCTCGTCGAGAAGGCGGAGGCCCTCGCACCCAAGGGCGAGGATGGCATCTCCGCCTACCGTGAGCTGCTCGACCAGTGGAAGACCGCCGGTCGCGCCGGCAAGAAGGTCGACGACGCGCTGTGGGCCCGCTTCAAGGCCGCCGGCGACGCGCTGTACGGCGCGCGGATCGAGCGCGAGGCGGCCGACGCCGAAGCCTCCCGCGAGAAGATCGACCTCAAGCGCGCCCTCCTCGAAGAGGCGAAGGCGGTCGGCGACGAGCGCGACATCGCGAAGGCCCGCTCGATCCTCACCGGGATCCAGCGCCGCTGGGACGAGATCGGCCGGATCTTCCCGCGCGACACCGAGCGTTCGCTCGATGACGAGCTGCGTCGCGTCGAGAACGCGCTGCGCACCCGCGAGGACGCCGACTGGAAGCGCAACGACCCGGAGCAGAAGGCCCGCGCCAACGACATGACGCGCCAGCTCACCGACGCGATCCAGAAGCTCGAGGACGAGCTCGAGGTCGCGAAGAAGTCGGGCGACAAGAAGGCGATCGCGAACGCGACCGATGCGCTCGAGGCTCGCCGCACGTGGCTGAAGGCGCTCGGCGGCTGATCAGCTCCGCCTGAGCCGAGTCGAACCCGGTCGTCGCTTGCGCGGCGGCCGGGTTCTCCACAATCGGCCGGCTGCGGCATCCACGGATCATGCGCGGTGCGGCAGACTGCCTCCGTGCGATCGCCCTTCCTGTACTTCGCCGATGAGCGGCTCTCGCGCGCCGAGCTGACGGCGGCGTGCCTCGACGGCGACCTCGTGGCGCTCGGCGACGCGTACATCCCCGCTGACGCCGTCGAGACGGCGGCGCTCCGCGCGGGCTCGCTCGCCGAGACCCTCGGCGACACGCTCGCGGCCACCCACCTGTCGGCGGCCTGGGTGCACGGCGGACTGCCGCTGCCTCCGTCGCGCCACACCGTGCAGCGCGGGGTGCCGCGCCGCCTCCACGTGCGACCGGACCGCCGGGTGGTCTACCGCGATCTCCAGGTCCCGGGTGAGGATCTCCAGCTGGTCGGCGGCGTCCTCGTCACGACGCCGGAGCGCACCCTCGCCGACCTCGCCCGGGTGGGCGACGACCAGCACGCCGCGGCGGCGCGCCTTCTCGCAGAGATCGACACGGATGCCGCGTACCGGGCGATCGCGCGGCTGGAGGCGGGTGCGCTCCCCCACAAGCGCGCGGCGCTCGCGTGCCTCTGGGCGCTCGTCGACGAGCGTCAGGACGACGTGACGCGGTACACGTCGTAGACGGCGTCGATGCGCCGCACGGCGTTGAGCACGCGGTCGAGGTGGACGATGTCGCCCATCTCGAACACGAAGCGGCTGAGGGCAAGCCGGTCGTTCGAGGTCGAGACCGTCGCCGAGAGGATGTTGACGTGGTGTTCGCTGAGCACGCGTGTGACGTCGCTCAGAAGGCCCGAGCGGTCGAGCGCCTCGACCTGGATCTGCACCAGGAAGACGCTCTTCGTCGTAGGTGCCCACTCGACCTCGATGAGGCGCTCGGGGTCCTCCATGAGCGACTTGACGTTGGTGCAGTCGGCGCGGTGCACCGAGACGCCGCTGCCGCGCGTGACGAACCCGACGATCTGATCGCCGGGCACCGGCGTGCAGCACTTCGCGAGCTTGACGAGGATGTCGGGCGCGCCGCGCACCAGGATGCCGGAATCGCCGTTGCGGGGCGCGCGGGCTCTGCCGACGACCGGCAGGTCGATCGGACCGGTGGTGGTGTCGTTCGCCGCGACGAGTGCGGTGACCTTCTCGAGGACCGACTGGGTCGAGACGTGTCCCTCGCCGACCGCGGCGTACAGCGCCGAGACGTCCTCGTAGCGCAGCTGATGGGCGACCTCGGTGAACGAGTCCTGGCTCATCAGCCGCTGCAGGGGCAGGTTCTGCCGGCGCATCGCGCGCGCGATCGACTCCTTGCCCTGCTCGATCGCCTCCTCGCGGCGCTCCTTCGTGAACCAGCCGCGGATCTTGTTGCGGGCGCGGGTGCTGCGCACGAATCCGAGCCAGTCCTGGCTGGGGCCGGCGTCGGGGTTCTTCGACGTGAACACCTCGACGACGTCGCCGCTCTTGAGCTCGGACTCGAGCGGCACCAGGCGCCCGTTGACCTTCGCGCCCATCGTGCGGTGGCCGACCTCGGTGTGCACCGCGTACGCGAAGTCCACGGGTGTCGCGCCGGACGGCAGGCCGATGACCCGCCCCTTCGGCGTGAAGACGTAGACCTCCTTGGCGCCGATCTCGAACCGCAGCGAGTCGAGGAACTCGCCGGGATCCGCGGTCTCGGCCTGCCAGTCGGAGATGTGGGCGAGCCAGGCCATGTCGGTGTCGACGGACTTGGAATCCGCCTTGCCGCCGTTCATCTGCTCTTTGTACTTCCAGTGGGCGGCGACGCCGTACTCCGCCTGCTGGTGCATCTCGTGCGTGCGGATCTGGATCTCGACGGTGCGGCCCCCGGGGCCGATCACGGTCGTGTGCAGCGACTGGTAGAGGTTGAACTTCGGGGTCGCGATGTAGTCCTTGAAGCGCCCGGGAAGCGGGGTCCATCGTGCGTGGATCGCGCCGAGGACGGCGTAGCAGTCGCGGACGCTCCCGACCAGCACACGGATGCCGATGAGGTCGTAGATGTCATCGAACTCGCGGCCGCGGACGACCATCTTCTGGTACACGGAGTACAGCTGCTTGGGGCGGCCCATGACCCGGCCGCGGATGCGGAGCTCCCGCAGGTCGCTGTCGACCGCGTCGATGACGTTCTGCACGTACTGCTCGCGCTGGGGGGTGCGCTGCTTCACGAGGCTGTCGATCTCGGCGTACAGCTTCGGGTGCAGCACGGCGAACGACAGATCCTCGAGTTCGGACTTGATCGCCTGGATGCCGAGCCGGTGCGCGAGCGGCGCGTAGATCTCGAGCGTCTCGGTCGCCTTCTTGCGCGACTTCTCGGGCGGCACGAATCCCCACGTGCGCGCGTTGTGCAGGCGGTCGGCGAGCTTGATCAGCAGAACCCGGATGTCGCGCGACATCGCGACGATCATCTTGCGCACCGTCTCGGCCTGCGCGCTCTCGCCGTACTTGACCTTGTCGAGCTTGGTCACGCCGTCCACGAGCATGGCGACCTCGTCGCCGAACTCGCTCGTGAGCATCTCGAGCGAGTAGTCGGTGTCCTCCACGGTGTCGTGGAGGAGCGCCGCCGCGATCGCGCGGGGTCCGAGACCCAGATCCGCAAGGATCTGCGCCACGGCGAGCGGGTGCGTGATGTACGGCTCGCCGCTCTGGCGCAGCTGACCGGTGTGAGCGGTCTCGGCCACCGAGTAGGCGCGCTCGACGATCGACAAGTCGCCCTTTGGGTGGTGCGTGCGCACCGTCCGCAGGAGCTGCTCGACGTCGTCGCGGCGGGCCGACCTCGAGAAGATCCGAGGGACGAGACGCCGGAGCGAGGAGGATTGGGCGGGGGGGACGGTCTCGGTCACTCGATCCCCTCCCCTCCGCTGGACCTCACAATCCTACGCCCGCGTGGCGGACCCTCAGGCCGGGACCCCTGCCAGCTCGCGGGCTGCCACCACGCGTGCGTCGCGCGTCTTGATGGCCGGCTCGTTCTCGCGGAAGAGCGAGTACAGCGGCGCCGCGACGAAGATCGTCGAGTAGGCGGCCACGATCGTTCCCACGAAGATCGACAGCGACAGGTCGGTGAGCGTCTGCGCGCCGGCCCAGATGACGCCGATGAACAGGATCGCGCCGGTCGGGAGGATCGCCACGACGGTCGTGTTGATCGAGCGCACGAGGGTCTGGTTCACGGCGAGGTTGACCGACTCGCCGAACGTGCGCCCGGACACCTCGCCGTCCTCGCTCGTGTTCTCCCTGATCTTGTCGAAGACGACCGTGGTGTCGTACAGCGCGTACGAGAGGATCGTCAGGAAGCCGATCACGGCGGCGGGCGAGATCTCGAAGCCGAACAGCGCGTAGACGCCGATCGTGATGATGAGCACGTCCACGAGGCCGATGATCGCCGAGAGCGACATCTTCCATGTCCGGAAGTACAGCGCCAGGATGATCGCTGTCAGCGCCAGGAAGATCGCGAGACCCCATAGCGACTGGCGCGTCACGTCGGCTCCCCAGCTGGGGCCGATGAAGGCGTAGCTGACTTCGCTCTCGGGCACGTTGTACGTCTCGGCGAGGGCCGCGGAGATCTCGCGGCTCTGCGCATCCGTCACCTGGTCGGTCTGCACGCGCACCGCGTCGTCGCCGATCGTGACGACCTTGGTGGTCGCGTCCGGGACGACCGAGTGGACGGCGTCGGTGGCGAGCGACTGGTCGATCGGCGCGGCGACGCCGCTGACCGTGAACTGCGACCCGCCCGTGAACTCGATCGAGAACTGGATGGGGCGCAGCAGCGGCACGAGGGCCGAGCCGAGGACGAGGATCGCTGCGATGAGGAACCACAGGCGGCGGCGGCCGACGAAGGGGAACGACGTCTTGCCGGTGTAGAGGTCGTTGCCGAACTGGCTCATGGAGCGCATCAGTCGTCTCCCTCCTTGACGTTCGTGCCGGGTTTCGCGCTGTCGGCTGCGGCCAGCTCGGCCTGCTTCCGCTCGGCGATGGTCTGGCGACGTGCGGCTTCACCGCGGGACTTGGCGTTGCGGCGGCCGGCGACGCCGGTGGCCAGCACCGGCTCGCGGAACTGCGCACGACCGCGATAGACGGCGCCGAGCGCGGTCGGGTCGAGTCCGGACAGCGGATGCCCCGACCCGAAGAACCGTGTGCGGGCCAGCAGCTGCAGCACCGGGTGCGTGAACAGGATGAAGATGAGGACGTCGATCGCGGTCGTGAGACCGAGCGTGAAGGCGAAGCCCTTCACCGTGGAGTCCGCGAGGATGTACAGCACCACGGCGGCCAGGATGTTGATCGACTTCGAGATGTAGATCGTGCGCTTGGCGCGGCCCCAGCCGTCCTCGACGGCACCCGTGATCGACTTTCCGTCGCGCAGCTCGTCTCGGATGCGTTCGAAGTAGACGATGAACGAGTCGGCCGTGAAGCCGATCGTCACGATCAGACCCGCGACACCGGCGAGCGAGAGGCGGAAGCCCATGCGCCACGCGAGGATGCACAGCGTGACATACGTCAGCACCGCCATCACCGCGAGCGAGGCGATGATGATGAAGCCCAGCGCGCGATAGACGATGAGCGAATAGATCGCCACGAGCAGAAGACCGATCAGACCTGCGATGAGGCCGATCTGCAGCTGCTGCGAGCCGAGCGTCGCGGAGATCGAGTTCGAGCTCTCGACCGTGAAGCTGAGCGGCAGTGCGCCGTACTTCAGCTGGTCGGCGAGAACCTTCGCGGTCTCCTGCGTGAAGCTGCCCGTGATGCTCGGCTTGCCGTCGAGGATCACGCCGTTCATCGACGGGGCCGACAGGACGTAGCCGTCGAGCACGAAGGCGAACTGGTTCAGCGGGGCCTGAGCGCCGTAGAGGCGCTGGCTGATCTCGCCGAAGGTCTGGGTGCCCTCGGCGTCGAACGAGAGGTTGACCGCCCACAGGCCGTTGTTCTGCTGCAGGCCGAAGGTCGCGTCGTCGATCGACGAACCGTCGAGCTCGACCGGGCCGAGGATGTACTTGACCGTGCCGTCGGCGTCACACGTGATGAGCGGCTCGTCGGCCGGCGCATTCGCGGGATCGTTCGCGGGATCGGCGCAGTCGTATGCCTGGAACTCCGCCTGGAGGGCAGGCGTGATCCAGGCCAGGTCGCTGCCGTTCGTCGGCGACGTGGTCGGCGTCGCCTGCAGCGACGGGTCGGGCGTCGGGTATGGCGTCGCCTGCCCGTCGTCACCGACGAAGGTGTTCGCCGGCGCCCCCGCGTACAGCACGGCGCGCAGCTGCAGCTGCGCCGATGCCTCGATGCGGTTGCGGGTCTCCTCGTCGGCCTGACCGGGGATCTGCACCACGATCTGGTTGCCGCCCTGGGTGGTGACATCGGCCTCGCCGACGCCCGAGGCGTCGACGCGCTGGCGGATGATCGTGACCGCCTGCTGCATCTGCTCCTCGGACGGAGCGGCGCCGTCCTCGGTCTGCGCCTCGAGGACGATCTGTGTGCCGCCCTGGAGGTCGAGCGCGAGCGCGGGGGTCCACGAGCTCTGTCCGAACACGTACACGCCGAGCGCGTTGATGCCGAACAGGAGCGCCGTGATCGCGAGGAGTCCGGTCAGCGCGCGCCATGCATGCCGGACGGGGGTTGATGTCGCCACGTCTTTGCTTTCTTGAGAGCCCGAACGGGCGAACGGAGGGGCGTCAGCCCTGCGACTTGGTGCCGGTGTCGGCGTCGGGGTCGGTCTTCTCCTTGCCCGCGGCCGAGCTCTGGTCGTCGCTGATCGAGGTGATGTCGCCGTTGGCGACGCCCTCGGCGTACTCGGCGTGGCTCTCCTCGGCGGCGAGGTACTCGTCCTCGGTGACCGCGTGCTCGCCGGGGTTCACGACGCGGAGGATCGCCTGGCTGTGCACCTTGATCTCGACGCCGGGCGCGAGCTCGACGATCGCGGGCTGGTCGAGGTTCTCGGCGTCGTACGACACGATCGTGCCGTAGAGGCCGCCCTGCAGCAGCACCTCGGAGCCGGGCACCGTCTGGCGGGCCTTCTGCTCCTGCTCCGCCTTCTGCTTCTGCATACGACGGCGGGAGCTCCAGAACATGAAGACGAGGAGCACGACCAGCAGGATGATGAGGCCGTAGTTGCTCAGGAAGGAAGCGAAGTCCATGGAGCTGGAAGCACCTTTCGGGTCAGGCAGGCGCCAGGGCGGCGCTGCCTTGCAGGGAGGGGTTGGGTGTGAACCTCCAGCGATTATAGGACATCGAATCCGAGCACCGAGTCGGCCATGGGCACCCCCAGGTGGGCGTAGGCCTCGGGCATCGCGATGCGTCCGCGCGGGGTGCGCCCCATGAAGCCGATCCGCACGAGGTACGGCTCGACCACCGACTCGATGGTGTCGGGCTCCTCACCGACCGCGACAGCGAGCGTGCTGAGGCCGACGGGTCCGCCTCGGAATCGCCTGACGAGCATGTCGAGAACCGCGCGGTCGAGCCGGTCGAGCCCGATCCGGTCGACGTCGTAGAGGTCGAGTGCGGCGTCGACGGCCGCGATGTCGGCGCCGGTGCGGCCGTGGACGACGAGGTAGTCGCGCACGCGCCGCAGCAGGCGGTTGGCGATGCGCGGCGTGCCGCGCGAGCGTCGTGCGATCTCTGCGCGGGCGGCGGGAGGCAGCGAGACCCCGAGCATGACCGCGGAGCGCTCGATGACCCGCTCGAGTTCTTCGGGCTCGTAGTACTCGAGGTGGGCCGTGAACCCGAAGCGGTCGCGCAGCGGGTTGGGCAGCAGACCCGACCTCGTCGTCGCGCCGACGAGGGTGAACGGCGACAGGTCGAGCGGGATGCTCGTCGCGCCGGCGCCCTTGCCGACCATGATGTCGATACGGAAGTCCTCCATCGCGAGGTACAGCATCTCTTCGGCAGAGCGCGCCATGCGGTGCACCTCGTCGATGAAGAGGACCTCGCCGGGCGTGAGGCTCGACAGCAGCGCGGCGAGATCGCCCGCGTGCTGGATCGCCGGCCCGCTGGACAGCCGCAGCGGGCGCCCGCTCTCGTACGCGACGATCATCGCGAGCGTGGTCTTGCCGAGGCCGGGTGGCCCGGACAGCAGGATGTGATCGGCGGGCCGCTGCTGGATGCGGGCCGCATCGAGCAGCAGCTGCATCTGACCGCGCACCTTCTGCTGGCCGACGAACTCGGCCAGCGACGTCGGGCGCAGCGCGCCCTCGATCGCGAGCTCGGACTCGTCGACGGGCTCTTCGGCTTCGCGCACGTCAGCCATTCACCGTCTCCTTCCGGGCGGGGCCGAGAGCCGCGAGCGTGCGCCGCAGCAGTGCCGGCACCGACGATCGGTCGGACTCCGGTGCGTCGGCGGCGACGTTCTCGACGGCTTCGACGGCCACGCGCTCGGACCAGCCGAGGCTGACCAGGGCCTGCACGACCTGTGCCGGGATCGCGGCGGAGCCCGCGGCATCCGTCCCTCCGGAACCGGCGTGGCGCGTCACCGCGATCTTGCCAGCCAGCTGCACCACGATGAGCTTCGCCGTCTTCGGGCCGATTCCCGAGACGCGGCGGAACGGGGCGTCGTCGTCGGCGGAGACCGCGTCGGCGATCTGCGGGACCGTGAGCGTCGCGAGCACCCCCAGTGCGGACTTCGGGCCCACCCCGGTGACACCGAGCAGCTGACCGAACACGACGAGCTCCTCGCGGGTCTCGAAGCCGAACAGCGACAGCGCGTCTTCGCGGACGATGAGCGACGTGTGGAGGGTGACGGTGTCGCCCAGATGCGTGGTGCGCGCGACCTGGGGGGTCACGGCGACGTGGAGGCCGACTCCTCCGACCTCGACGACGACCGCATCCGCATCGACGTGCACGGCGGTGCCGCGGACTGAGGAGATCATGCGTCGAGCCTACGGGGCGGTTCGGACGTTTGTTCGAGCGACACGCACGGCGACGTGCGGGATCACCGTCGGGTGAGTCGCTCCGCGTCCGCCCAGGCGCGCTGCGCGGGTGTGAGCGGTCCGGATGCCGCCGCCTGCGCGGGAGCGCCGCGCCAGGCGTGGCAGAGAGCGAGTGCGAGGGCGTCCGCGGCGTCGGCGGGCTTCGGCAGCTCCTCCAGCCTCAGGACGCGGGCCACCATGGTCTGGACCTGGCGCTTGTCGGCGTTGCCGTACCCCGTGATCGCGGCCTTCACCTCGGACGGGGTGTGCGTGGCCGCGGCGAGGCCCCGCTCTCCCGCGACGAGCAGCGCGATGCCGCTGGCCTGCGCGGTCCCCATCACCGTCGCACGGTTGTGCTGGGCGAAGACCCGCTCCACGGCGACGACATCGGGCTCGTGCGCGTCCACGACGGCGCGCAGGCCTCGCGCGATGACCGCGAGCCGCTCCTCGATCGGAGCTCCGGGATCGGACCGCACGACCCCCACGTGGACCAGCACGGCGGATCGGTCGGGAGCGACGTCGACGACGCCGACACCGCAGCGCGTCAGGCCCGGATCGATTCCGAGCACGCGCAGTCGACCACGGGAGGATGCCACTCCCCCACGCTAGGCGAGGAAGACGGATGCTGCGGCCAGGCGCGCCTGGCCGCAGCATCCGCTCATCTCATCAGTCCTCGTCGTTCTCGAGCTCGGCCTGCACCTCGGCGGTGAGGTCGAAGTTGCTGTAGACGTTCTGGACGTCGTCGCTGTCTTCGAGGGCGTCGATGAGGCGGAAGACCTTGCGCGCGGTGTCGGCGTCGACCTCGACCTTGAGGTTCGGAACGAACTCGACGTCGGCCGACTCGTACTCGATGCCGGCGTCCTGCAGGGCGGAGCGGACGGTCACGAGGTCGGTCGCCTCGGTGATGACCTCGAAGCCCTGCGCGTGCGGCTCGACCTCTTCAGCGCCGGCCTCGAGCACGGCGAGCATGACGTCGTCCTCGCTGGTGCCCTCGCCGCCCACGACGATGACGCCCTTGCGGGTGAAGTTGTACGCGACGCTGCCCGGGTCGGCCAGCGTGCCGCCGTTGCGGGTGAGTGCGGTGCGCACCTCGGCCGCGGCGCGGTTCTTGTTGTCGGTCAGACACTCGATCATGAGGGCGACACCGTTGGGGCCGTACCCCTCGTACATGATCGACGAGTACTCGACGGACTCGCCGCCGATGCCGGCGCCGCGCTTGATCGCGCGATCGATGTTGTCCTTCGGGACCGACGTCTTCTTCGCCTTGAGCACGGCGTCGAACAGGGTCGGGTTGCCCTGCAGGTCGGGTCCGCCGAGCTTGGCGGCGACCTCGATGTTCTTGATGAGCTTCGCCCACGACTTGGCACGGCGGCTGTCGATGACCGCCTTCTTGTGCTTGGTCGTGGCCCACTTGGAATGCCCGGACATGGTCCTCCTGAATTCACGCTCGTCGGGTTTCGGGCGCGTGAACGCCTCGCCCGACGGACTAGTTTATCCCCGCTCTACAGCGCGAACTCGAAGCCGAACCGCGACGACAGCAGTGCGACGAGGTCGCGCGGGACCTTCGTGAGGTACGCGGGGGCGGGGGCGAGCGTCTCGGCCGAACCGATGAAGGGGAAGTAGACGGGGCCCTCGGTGAGCCCCTCCACACGGTCGCGCACCGTGACGATCTCGCTGCCGACGCGGCGAAGGCTCGGGAGCGTGATCGGCGAAGCGAGACGCAGGGTGTCGCTGATGGGCATGCGCCAGTGGGGCAGGTCGTCGCCGCGGCGATCGCGGGTCTCCTCCCCCAGGGGGCCGAGCACGCGGCCCCATGCGGCGATGCCGGGCACCGGCAGGGTGCGGTCCCAGACGAACAGGGTGTCGCCGGGCTCGGTGAAGCCGACGAGCTCGTGCGACCACTCGAACCGGCGTTCGTCCTGTGCTTTGGGTGCCGAAAGGGCGTCGCCGACGATGCCGCGCGACGGGGCGATCATCCAGTAGCGCTCCTCTGGGTGCTCGCGCCACCAGTCGTTGATCGTCATGATTCCGAATCTACCCCGACGTGCCGTTTCTGCCCGGTCACCGGTCCCGCTCGCGGACCATGTCGAGGAACAGCGCGTGGAAGCGGTGCTCCCCCGTCACCTCGGGGTGGAACGAGGTTCCGAGGAGCGTACCCTGGCGCACCGCGACGACGCGGCCGTCATCGAGGGTGGCGAGACGCTCCACACCCTCGCCCGCCTGCTCGACGAGGGGTGCGCGGATGAACACCGCGTGGACCGCCGGCTCGCCCAGCGCCGGGATGTCCAGGTCCACCTCGAAGGAGTCGACCTGGCTGCCGAAGGCGTTGCGGCGCACGGTGACGTCGAGGCCGCCGAACGTCTGCTGGCCCTCGATGCCGTCGGTGATGCGGTCTGCGAGCAGGATGAGGCCCGCGCACGTCCCGTACACCGGCATGCCCGCGGCGATCGCCTCGCGCACGGGCTCGCGCATGCCGAAGGCGCGGGAGAGCTTGTCGATGACGCTGGACTCGCCGCCCGGGAGCACGAGCCCGTCCACCTCGGCGAGCTCCTCGGGGCGGCGGACCTTCGTCACCTCGGCGCCGAGGTCCGTGAGCACGCGCACGTGCTCACGGACATCGCCTTGGAGTGCGAGGACGCCGACGCGGGGCGTCGTCACCAGCCGCGCTCGGCGAGCCGGTGCGGCGCGGGAAGGTCGGTGACGTTGATGCCGACCATGGCCTCGCCGAGCCCGCGCGACACGTCCGCGATCACCTTGGGGTCGTCGTAGAACGTGGTGGCCTTCACGATGGCCGCGGCACGCTGCGCGGGGTTCCCCGACTTGAAGATGCCCGAGCCGACGAACACGCCGTCGGCGCCCATCTGCATCATCATCGCGGCATCGGCGGGAGTGGCGACGCCACCCGCGACGAAGAGCACGACCGGGAGCTTGCCCGTCTCGGCGATCTCGGCGACGAGGTCGTACGGCGCCTGCAGCTCCTTCGCCGCGACGTACAGCTCGTCCTTGGTCATCGAGCGCAGCACGTTGATCTCGCTCGTGATCTTGCGGATGTGCTTGGTGGCCTCCGACACGTCGCCGGTGCCCGCCTCGCCCTTCGAGCGGATCATGGCGGCGCCCTCGTTGATGCGGCGGAGCGCCTCACCGAGGTTGGTGGCGCCGCAGACGAACGGCACGGTGAAGTTCCACTTGTCGATGTGGTTGACGTAGTCGGCGGGCGAGAGCACCTCGGACTCGTCGATGTAGTCGACGCCGAGCTCCTGCAGCACCTGGGCCTCGACGAAGTGGCCGATGCGCGCTTTCGCCATGACCGGGATCGAGACGGCCTCGATGATGCCGTCGATCATGTCGGGGTCGCTCATGCGCGAGACGCCGCCCTGCGCGCGGATGTCGGCGGGCACGCGCTCGAGGGCCATGACGGCGACGGCGCCGGCGTCCTCGGCGATCTTCGCCTGGTCGGCGGTGACGACGTCCATGATGACGCCGCCCTTGAGCATCTCGGCGAGGCCGCGCTTGACGCGGTCGGTTCCCGTGTCGGCAGTGGTCACGAGGTTTCCCTTCGATCGGAGCGCGGGACGCGCAACGGGGTGAGGACAATGCGGGTATTGGCCTAGGCCAAAAGATAGCATGGGCTGGGCCGTACACTCGGCGGGGCGGGACGTCGTCGGAAGGGCGGGCATGGATCTCGACATCAGCGGGCGATCCGCCTCCGAGATCGCCGACAGCCTGCGGGCGCGCATCGAGCGTGGCGATCTGCATCCGGGCGACATCCTGCCGCCCGTGCGCTCCCTCGCCGACGAGCTCGGGGTGAACCGCAACACCGTGGTCGCCGCGTATCGCCAGCTCACCCAGGCGGGTGTGATCGTCACGCGAGGCCGCGGCGGCACGCGCGTCGCCGACCTCTCCCCCGTCGCCCAGGAGGGCTTCGCCGCGGGGAGCGTGCTGCGCGACGTCGGCACCGGCAATCCCGACCCCGAGCTGATCCCCGACCTCTCCGGCGCGCTCGCGGCGATGGCGGGACGGCCCGTCCTCTACGGCGAACCGGTCATCGATCCCGGTCTGGAGCGCTGGGCTCTCGACTGGATGCGCGACGGTCTCGCACCCGCCGCCGACCTGCGCCTCACGATCACGAGCGGCGCCGCGGATGCCGTCGAGCGGCTGCTCGCACAGGCGCTCACGCGGGACGACGCCGTCGCACTCGAGGATCCGTGCTTCCTCACCAGCATCCACACCGTGCGGATCGGCGGCTACCGCCCTGTCGCCGTGCCCGTCGACGACGAGGGGATGACGGTCGCGGGGCTGCGTGCGGCGCTCGAGCAGGGTGTGCGTGCGGTGGTCCACACGCCGCGCGCACAGAATCCGACGGGCGCCAGTCTGTCCGCGCGCCGCGCCGAAGAGCTGCGCACCGTGCTCCGCGACCACCCGTACGTGCTCGTCATCGAGGACGACCACTTCTCTCTCCTCTCGCGGCAGCCGTTCCACTCGCTCATCTCTGCCGGTCACCGCCGGTGGGCACTCGTGCGATCGGTGTCGAAGTTCCTCGGACCCGACATGTGCCTGGCGGTGACGGCATCCGATCCCGAGACCGCGGAACGGCTCGCGATGCGTCTCACTCCCGGCACGACGTGGGTGAGCCACCTGCTGCAGCGGCTCACGCTCGCATTGGTGACGGATGCCGCGACCATGTCCGCGATCGAGCGCGCGGGTGCGCACTACGCCGCGCGCAACGCCGCCTTCGTCGACCGGCTCACGGCCGAGGGCGTGCCGGCGGACGCGGGTGACGGGCTGAACCTGTGGATCCCTCTGCCCGTGCCCGCGCGGGCGGTGTCGGAACAGCTCATGCGGCGTGGCTGGCTGGCGCGTGCCGGCGACGACTTCGTCCTCGGTGAGAGCGGGCCGTCCCGCCGTCTCCGGCTCACCGTGCACGACCTCGACGACGCCGACGCCGAGCGGCTCGCCTCCGATGTGGCCGCGGCCGTACGCGCGGCCGGTGGACGGCTCGTCACGCGCGAAGTGGCATGATCGAGCGGTGAAGATCCTCTCGATCCAGTCCGCGGTCGCCTACGGCCACGTCGGCAACTCCGCCGCCGTCTTCCCGCTGCAGCGCATCGGCGTCGAGGTCATGCCGGTGTACACGGTCAACTTCTCGAACCACACCGGGTACGGTGCGTGGCGGGGGCCGATGATCAGCCCCGACGACGTGCGCGATGTCGTCCTCGGCATCGAGGACCGGGGCGTCTTCCCGCAGATCGACGTGGTGCTGTCGGGCTACCAGGGCGGCGAGGGCATCGCCGACGTCATCCTGGACACCGTCGCGCGGGTCAAGCAGGCCAATCCCGCGGCGATCTACGCGTGCGACCCGGTGATGGGCAACGCGAAGTCGGGCTGCTTCGTGGCCCCCGCGATCCCGGTGCTGCTGCGCGACCGCGTCGTGCCCGCCGCTGACATCATCACCCCCAACCAGTTCGAACTCGGCTTCCTCACCGAGACGGACCCGTCCGACCTCGATTCCACGCTCGCCTCGGCCGATGCCGCGCGCGCGATGGGGCCGAGCACGGTGCTGGTCACGAGCGTCGAGCGTCCGGACCGCCCCGAGGGCACCATCGAGATGCTCGCCGTGACCGACGACGGCGCGTGGATCGTTCAGACACCGCACATCCCGATGAAGGCCAACGGCTCGGGAGACGTCACGGCGGCTCTGTTCACCGCGCACTACCGCCGCACCGGCGATGCGGCCGACGCGCTCGCGCGCACGACGTCGAGCGTCTACGACCTGCTCGAGCGCACCCACGCTTCGGGTGAGCGCGAGCTGCAGCTCGTGGAATCCCAGGACGCCTACGCGAACCCGCGCCTCCAGTTCGAGGTCACGCAGGTCCGCTAGGACGGCGCCGTCGACTCACGCGTTCCAGGCGTCGGACACGGCGCGGCGCACGTCGCCGAGCAGCTGGGGCAGCGCCTTCGTCTTCGCGATGATCGGGAAGAAGTTCGCGTCCGAGCCCCACCGCGGCACGATGTGCTGATGGAGGTGCTCGTCGACGCCTGCACCCGCGACGTGGCCCTGGTTCATGCCGATGTTGAAGCCGTCGCAGCGCGAGACCTGACGGAGCACCCGCATACCCTGCTGCGTCAGCAGGCCGATCTCGGCGACCTCTTCCTCGGTCGCCTCGTCGTACGTCGCGATGTGACGGTAAGGGCACACGAGGAGGTGTCCGGAGTTGTACGGGAAGAGGTTCAGCAGCGCGTACGCGGTCCGCCCGCGGAACACGATGAGACCGTCCTCGTCGGACTTGCGCGGTGCCGCGCAGAACGGGCACTCCTTGCGCAGCACCTCGGGTCCGGCCTGGATGTAGGCCATCCGGTGCGGCGTCCAGAGGCGCTGGAACTCATCAGGGACCCCGGGAAGCGTCGCGACGTCGACGAGCGCCGGGTCTGCGGCATCCGTGTCCGGAACACCCGACCCGGCCCCGCCGACGTCACTCACGCGAAGTCCTCCGCCGTGTTCACCAGCGCGTGGGAGGCGATCGCGTCGCGGACCCGCCGGACGGCGTCGGCGATCGGCACGCCGTTCTCCTGCGAGCCGTCGCGGAAGCGGAACGACACGGTGCCCCCGGCCTGGTCCTGCGCCCCGGCGATGAGCTGGAGCGGCACCTTCTGCGTGGTGTGCGTGCGGATCTTCTTCTGCATGCGGTCGTCGGAGTGGTCGAGCTCGGCGCGGACGCCCTCCGCCTTCAGCTGGTCGATGACCTCGCCGAGGTAGTCGGCGAAGTCCTCGGCGACGGGGATGCCCACGACCTGGACCGGCGACAGCCACACCGGGAACGCGCCGGCGTAGTGCTCGAGCAGGATCGCGAAGAACCGCTCGATCGAGCCGAAGAGCGCACGGTGGATCATGATCGGCCGCTTCTTCTGGCCGTCGCGGTCCGTGTACTCGAGCTCGAAGCGCTCGGGCAGGTTCGGGTCGACCTGCACGGTCGACAGCTGCCACGTGCGTCCGATGGCGTCGCGGGTCTTCAGGTCGATCTTGGGCCCGTAGAAGGCGGCCTCGCCGGGCACCTCGGTGAGCTTCAGACCGCTCGCCACCGCGACGTTGCGCAGCGCGTTGGTGGAGTAGTCCCAGAACTCGTCCGAGCCGATCCACTTGTCCTTCTCGTCGTCGCGCATCGACAGCTCGAGCTCGAAGTCGTCCAGGCCGAAGTCGCGCAGCATCGAGATGACGAACTCGAGGACGCGGGTCGCCTCCTCCTCCAGCTGCTCGGGGGTGACGAACAGGTGCGAGTCGTCCTGCGTGAAGCCGCGCACGCGGGTGAGGCCGTGCAGGGCGCCCGACAGCTCGTTGCGGTACACGGTGCCGTTCTCGGCGAGGCGCATCGGCAGGTCGCGGTAGCTGCGCGCACGCTCCTTGTAGATCAGGATGTGCATCGGGCAGTTCATCGGCTTCAGGTAGTAGTCCTGGCCGTGCTTGGTGATCTCGCCGTGCTCGTCGCGCTCCTCGTCCATCACGATGGGCGGGAACATGCCCTCCTTGTACGTGACGAGGTGGTTCGAGGTGAGGAACAGGTCCTCCTTCGAGATGTGCGGGGTGTACACGTAGGTGTAGCCGCCCGCGATGTGGCGACGGCGCGCGTGCTGCTCCATCTCGCCGCGCACGACGCCGCCGCGCGGGTGCCACACCGACAGGCCGGAGCCGATCTCGTCGGGGAACGAGAACAGGTCGAGGTCCTTGCCGAGCTTGCGGTGGTCGCGCTTGGCCGCCTCCTCGAGGCGGCTCTGGTAGGCGCGCAGCTCGTCCTTGGTCGGCCACGCGGTGCCGTAGATGCGCTGGAGCTGGGGGTTCTTCTCACTCCCGCGCCAGTACGCGCCGGCGATGCGCTGCAGCGCCCAGCCGTTGCCGATCATGCGGGTGTTCGGCAGGTGCGGCCCGCGGCACAGGTCCTTCCAGACCGTCTGGCCGTCGCGGTCGACGTTGTCGTAGATCGTGAGCTCGCCAGCGCCGACCTCGACGGACGCGCCCTCGGTCTTCTCGGCTCCGCCGCCCTTCAGGCCGATCAGCTCGAGCTTGAACGGCTCGTCCACGAGCTCGACGCGCGCCTCCTCGTCGCTGACGACGCGACGGACGAAGCGCTGACCCTCGCGGATGATGCGCGCCATCTCCTTGTCGATGGCCTTCAGGTCTTCGGGGGTGAAGGGGTGCTCCACGCCGAAGTCGTAGTAGAAGCCGTCGGTGATGGGCGGGCCGATGCCCAGGTTGGCCTGCGGGTTGATGCGCTGGACGGCCTGGGCGAGGACGTGCGCCGTGGAGTGGCGCAGGATCGCGAGGCCGTCGGGGCTGTCGATGGTGACGGGCTCGACGGCATCCGTCTCCTCCACCACCGTCGCGAGGTCTTTCAGCTCGCCGTTCACGCGAAGTGCGACCACGGAGCGGTCGGGGAACAGGGCGAAGCCGTCGGCGGGATAGGGCACAGCGTCAGTCACGGAAACTCTCCTGGGAATGGCTCGGATTCAAGGCTACTCAGCTTCGGGCGCACGACGCGCCCTGCCCGCTCAGGCGCCGAGCGTTCGCGTGTCGGTCGTGCATGCCGTTGCGGCGGTCGACCAGACGAGTTCCACGCGAAGAGTCTAGCCAGTGGTTCTCACGGGCCGGGTATCAGGGGTGCCCGACGCCGCTCCTGAACTTCGTGACGAGAGCGCGTGCCGGGCAATATGCTGACTCCGTCGTCGCCCGTGGGCCGGTCCCGCCTCGCCGCGACGATCTCCGTACGGCTGATGCTGGGGGGTCGAGATGAGCGAGCACGAAGCCGCATCGACGGCGACGGATGCCTCGGAGGAACGCGTTCGACGGCCGCTGCGCTGCGGCGAGCCGACGATCTACGAGTTCGACACCGAAGACGCTGTGCTGCTGAGGCTCACGCGCTTCGAGGGCGGTCGCAAGGGGCCGGTCATCCTGTCCCCCGGGTTCGGAACGTCGGCGTTCGCGTACACGATCGACACGACCGACACGAACTTCCCGGAGTACCTGTACGAGCGCGGCTACGACGTGTGGGTGCTCGACTACCGCGCGAGCCCCGCGCTGCCGTCCGGCGGCACCCAGTTCACGCTCGACGACATCGCCGCCTACGACTACCCCGCCGCGGTCGCGAAGGTGCGTGACGTGTCGGGGGCTGACTCGGTGCAGATCGTGGCGCACTGCGTCGGATCGCTCACGATGCTGATGGCGCTCGGGCTGGGCCTCGAGGGGGTGCGCTCCGCGGTGGCGTCGCAGGTCACCCTGCACCCGCGGGGAGGCACGCTCAACGAGCTGCGCGCGGGGATCTACGCCGGGAACATCCTGCAGGCGCTGGGCTTCGACACGCTCACCACCGGGTTCGACGACGACCCGTCGTGGGGCGAGACGCTCTACGACAAGGCGCTCGCCGTCTACCCCTCCGGCGACGAGCCGTGCGACCGCCCGTTCTGCCGGCGCGTGATGTTCATGTACGGCGAGGTGTACGACCACGCGCAGCTGAACGACGCGACGCACGACCACCTCGAGGAGGCCTTCGGCGTGGCGAACATGACCACGCTGCGCCACATCACCAAGATCCTTCGCGAGGACCACGCCGTGAGCGCCGACGGCGACCACGACTACCTCGACGACGTGTCGGGCCTCCGCGTGCCGATCGCGTTCCTGCATGGCGCCGACAACCGTCTCTTCCTTCCCGAAGGCAGCGAGATCACCTACGACGTGCTGCGTGAGCGCAACGGCGACGAGCTCTACACGCGGGACGTCATCCCCGGGTACGCCCACATGGACTGCTTCATCGGGAAGGATGCCGCGCGCGACGTCTATCCCGTGATCACCGGCCGGCTCGACCGGCACAACTGATACGAGAACGAGGAGAGCGCCATGACATCGATCGACCCGTCCCCGGCCGAGGCCACGGCTTCCGCGACCCACCCGGCGCTTGCCGACCTCGCCGCGTATCCGTTCCTGTCCGCGCTCACCGAACGGCGCACGAGGCGCATCCCGCGGGGCTTCTCGGTGAACGCCGGCCCGCTCAGCCACGAGAGCCACAACGCTCCGGCGCCGCTGAGCAAGCTCGAGGAGGCGATCCTCATCACGTGCGTGACGGGGATCACCGGCATCACGACCCACGACGGCCCGCTCGTCGAGAACAACGGGCTGGACGAGCTGGGTACGCCGTTCCTCAACATCATGGCCCGCACCGGCAGCAGCGCCGACAACGCGCAGGCCACCCACTTCTTCATGATCAACGACGACGGCATCTTCCTGCTCCGCGCGCCCCGCGGCGAGCGCGCGCTCGAGCTCCTCAAGGATCTGCCGCCGAAGTGGGGCGACTGGAGCGAAGCCGACTGGATCGGCGCGGCCGATGAGTGCATGGTGCGCGTGTCGGACCGCCGGCTCGACTTCCCGCGGGAGTGGCCCTACTACCTCGGCTGGAACAACCAGGCGTCCAACGCCCCGGGGACGACGATCTTCTTCCCGGTCGTCGACTGCACATGGCAGTACATCAACGCGATCATCATCCTGCTCACCGAGCCCGGAGGCATGCGGCCGCTGTTCCTCGACGACTGGCGCAGGTTCCACCCGAAGAACGCGGTCGAGTGGATCGCCAAGATCGGCAGCGGTCTCGGGATCGGTCCGAAGATCCCCTACCACCCGATCGGCGGGCTCGACCGCGTGCGCAGCGGCTACCTCAACAAGGAGAGCCAGGCGCCGCTCGGCTTCGGCGGCGCGCTGCGCACCGACTACGAGTCGTTCTTCTACTTCCAGAACCTCATGCTCCTCGGCCAGTCGATGGGGCTCGGCGGCTGGATCCACGGCTCTGTGTTCCCGCCGTACATCTGGCAGCAGGACGAGGCCAAGGGCTGGCACGGCCTGGGGTTCCGCCTCGAGGAGCCGAAGAAGCACCGCACGTGGCCGCCGGTGCCCGCGTCGCAGGCGAACCCGGTCGGGATCGACGGCATCCTCGAGGGCCTCACTCCCCCCTACGTGTCGTCGATGGACGAGGCCGTCGACCGGGTGGTCGAGTCGAAGTACAGCGCCACCGGGCCGGCGTACGGCAACGAGAAGGTGTTCTCGAGCCCGTACCGCAACTCCGACGACGCGCGCGCCTTCCTCGAGAAGGGCACCCGGTTCGGTCCGGAGGAGATCGCGTACACGAAGGAGATCTGCAACTACATCTGGGACACCTACGGCCGGTTCCCCGCGCACGTGGACGCGTTCTACACGCCCGGCATGTGGCTGCAGTTCTCGCATCTCGAGATGGAGTACTACGACCGCTTCTTCGACCCGCGACAGTACACGCGCCAGGCGGCCCACGACTCGCTCTGGCACCCCTGATCGGGTGGGGTGGCCGCGAACGGATGCCGCGGCCGCCCGATCCCGATCTCAGAGGTGCGCCGTGAAGAAGGCTGCGACGTCGTCGGCCTCCTTGCTCACGTACTGATAGCCCTCGTAGCGACCCGTCGACGGATACCGCAGGACGCCGAGCGAGCGCGGCGTGACCGAGGAGAACCCCTCCACGATGCCCATCTCGCCCCACGGGTCACCCGTCCCCTGGACGTACTGCACGACGGTGTCGCCCAGCTCCCGTGCCGGAATCGCCGGGTCGTGGCGGCTCGGCAGCGGCGCGCGCAGGAACACGTAGAGGAGGTCGGTGCTCGCCGCCGCGGCCGGTCCGAGTGGGCCCAGCACGTCGCGCGCGAAGTTGCGGTTGAAGACCGGCAGCCGGGTGGGCTGCACCGCGAGCAGCGCCTTGACCGGCGGGCCGCCGGGGATCGCATACATGACGGTGTTCGCGCCGGCGGAGGTGCCGAGCGCGCCGATGCGGGCGGGGTCGACGTCGTGGCGGCCGCGCAGATAGTGGACGGCTCCGTTGAAGTCGCGCGCCTCCCAGCGGCCCATGGTGAGTGGCGGGCGCGTGCCGCTCTCGCCGTGGTTCGACAGGTCGAAGAGCAGCACGTGGATGCCCGCGTCGTGAAGCGCCTTCGTCGCGGGGAGGAAGTCGACGTCCCGGTCGACGAACGGCACACGGCCCGCCGCGTTCCCGGTGCGGTTCCAGAGCCAGCCGTGGACGAAGACGACGGCCGGCCCCGCCGGAGCGCCGGAGGGGACGAACCAGCCCTTCAAGTCGATGCCGTCGGTCGCTGTGAACGAGACGTCCTCGGCGGCGAGGCCGACGTCGGCGGGCGTGCGCGTGATCGGCTGGCGATCCCCCCACACCATGAGCTGTGTGAGGTGCATGAGCTTGCGCAGCCCGCGCTCGCGCGTCACGTCCGCCATGTCAGCCCGCGACGGGGACGTGCTGGCGGAAGTTCACCCGCAGTCCGCTTGCGGGCAGCGGGAACAGCTCGTTGGTGAGCGTGAGGTCCTGCTCGGGGATCGACCATTCCGCTGTGCGGAGCAGGAGCGTCAGGTACATCTTGACCGCGACCGTCACGATGTTCTCGCCCGGACACCGGTGGTGCGTGCTCTGGCCGTCGCCGTGCGGGACGTAGCTTCCCGGGGGCAGCGCGGCCTCGGCCGTCGCCTCGAAGCGGTCGGGGTCGAAGCGGTCGGGATCGGGGAAGACGTCGGGGTTGCGCATGTTGATGTGGATGCCGCCCATCGCGCCCCACCCCTTCGGGATGCGGAAGCCTCCGACCTCCATGTCGGCCTGCACTCGGCCGAAGAAGGTCGCGGAGTTCATGGCGAAGTACCGGCGCACCTCCTTCGAGATCTGCTCGAGGTACTCCATGCGCTCGATCTGCTCCATGGTGATCGGTCCGTCCGGAGAGACCGCGAGAACCTCCGCGCGGGCGCGCTCCATGACGTCGGGGTGCTGCCCGACGATCATCGTGGTGAGCGTGAGCGGCACGAAGTAGCCGCCCTGGCCCGCGAAGATCAGGTGACGGATGTCGCCGCGGAGCGCCTCGACCGGCACGTCGGCGTCGTTCGCGGCGACGATCATACGGGCGACGACGTCGTCGTAGCCGCCCTGCTGGTGCTTCGCGAGGGCGTCGCCGATGATCTCGTCCATGCGCCGCCGACCTGCGATCGCCTTGCCGTACTTCGTGCCGGGGATCGGCACCGGCAGCGTCATGAACGCATCGCGCATGTTGGCGAGGTGGTGGTCGAGTTCTGCCGCGTGCTCCTCGCTGCGGTCGCCGGTGTACAGCGCCCCGGTGAGCCGTGCCGCGAACCGCTGCAGGTCCGCCCGCAGGTCGTGGCCGGTGCCGCTCTTCAGCCACGGATCGATGCTGCGCTCGAGCAGTTCCTGCATCGTGGGCAGGTACGACGCGATCGCGGACCGATAGCCGACCGCGCGCAGCATGACGGCCTTGCGCGCGTGGTGCTCGACGCCGTCGATCAGCGCGAGCGAGTTCATGAAGATCTGCTCGGCCGAGATCGGATCCGCGTCACCGCGCACGATCCGCTCGTCCATCGCGAAGGTGTGGAACGCCTCGTGCCCCGAGAAGATCACGAAGCTGTTGCCGAACAGCCGCGTTCTGAAGATCGGTCCGTACTTCTCGATGCGGTCCTGGTAGAACCGGTGGTTGTTGCGCAGGATCGACAGGGTCTCGCCCAGCCAGGGCAGCCCGAACCGTCCGGGGGGCAGGGGCTTCTGCGCAGCCTTCGGCGTCGCCATCGTCAGGTCGCCTTCTTCTTCGGCAGGAGCTTCATCGTCCATCCGAACCAGCGCGAGGAGCGGAACACCCAGTTGATCATCTGCTGGTTCCACTCGTGGAGCCAGTACTCCTTGATCAGGTGGTTCTCGTCGAGGATGAAGATACCGGTGGCGCGTCCGTGGAGGGTCTTGACCGGCATCCGGATCTCGTACTTCAGGATGACGGTGGTGAACGTCTCGCCCGCGGTGATGTCGAGCACCTCGCCGACGAATATGCCGTCCTTGATGAACTGCGTGAGCCGGGTGTACAGCCCCACGATGTCGTCGGTCGTCCGGTAGTCGCCCGACATGTGGTTCTGACCCGGATAGTGGATGACGGCGTCGGGCGCGAGCAGCCGGCGGAACGCCGGCATGTCGGCGGCCATCAGCACGTCCCAGTAGGTGCGGATCAGGGTGAACCGCGCCTCGCGGTCCGCCTCGGTGACGGTCATGACACTCCCCTCATCCCGCGGCGCTCGCCGCGGCCGATGCCGTGCTGGTGGAGCGTGCGGCTGTGGAGCCGACGACGTTCCACGGGGCGAACGCGTTCTTGACGCCGTCCAGCGACGGCGCGAGCTGCGGGTAGTGGCGAAGCAGCACCGAGGCCATCGTGTTGTCGGCGACCCACTGCATCCCCGTCTTCGTGTAGTACTCCTCGGTGTAGCAGTCGGTGATGAACCGGTCGCTCTTGAGGCGGCGGCTGGCCATGAGGATGAACACGCGGAACGCGGTGTCGCTGAACCCGAATCCCGGCGGCGGTGTCTCGGCGTGCATGCCCACCTGCAGATCGACCTTCTCGACGTCGCCGTACATGGCCTCGAGCTCCTGAGCCCATGTCGGGTTGTCGGTGAGCTCGTCGAACGTCGCGGCGGGCTTCAGGTGCAGCTGACGGCGGAACTCGTTGTACCGCGGGACGCCGCGTTCGCGATCACGCATGACGTCGAGGGCGGCGAGGTCGAGGCGCAGTCCGTCGGGCAGCGTGATGTCCTGCATCCAGCGCGGGAAGTTGTGCAGCTGGACGGCGCCCGGATGCTGCACCCCGAACGAGTACCAGAGGTCCTGGACCTTCGCGCCCGAGGTGAGCACGCGGTGGGCGTTGAGCAGGATGATCTCCTGGAACTCCATGCTGTCCACCAGGGAGCCGTCGTCGAGCGAGTGGACCTCGAGGGTGTCGGGCAGAAGCGGGTGGAGGCGGTACACCGCCGCGAACTCCTCGGTCAGCTGATACGGCGAGCCGTGGTGGTCGAACCCGGATCCCGGAATGCCGCTGATGACGTCGCTCTTGCTCAGGCGGCCGAACATACGGTGGAGCCTCTCCTCCGCGAGCCCCCACCAGTTCGCGCGCATGGCGACCTTGAGCACAGGGTGCGCGATGATCGCGGGCGTCCACTCCACGGTGTGGATCTTGGCGAGGAGCGCCGAGACCACCAGCTGCGCGGTGCCGAAGAGCTCGTCCTCGGTCATGCCCGGGTAGTCCTTCTTCAGCCGATCGCAGATCGCGTTGTGCTCGAGGGTGAACAGTGTGTGCAGGAGGCCGAGGCCCACCCACCAGTTCTCGCTGAACCCGGTCAGCGCAACCCCGGTGGCGGGGTCCAGCGGCAGGTTCCCGTCCTTGAGGACGAGCTTTCCGTCCACGTGGCTGCGCACCTGCTCGCGACGCTCAGGAGTGCTGCCGTAGATCGACGACGCGTCCCACCAGTGGGAGTTGTTGTTGATGAACGTCGGAGGCAGGTCCCGGTCGGCGTCCGTGCGGGTGTCGTCCGCCTTCGTGCGCGGGATGCGCATCGGCTGCTCGAACCAGTCGTCGCCGTCGGCGACGTCGATCTCGATGACGTCGGCGGGCTCCCTGCCGTGCGCGAACCAGTCGTGCGTCTGGAACTGGATCCAGGCGGCGGCGAGGAGGTTGATCGAGGTCGCCGGGGTGAACGTCTCGCGGCGCATCAGCTTCCGGCTCACCTCCCGTGGGTTCGGTGTCATGAGCTCGTCGCCCCCGGCGGGCCAGGCGTGCGCCAGCGGCACGTTGCGCGCGAATCGTGTGCCCGCCTTGCCCATGTCGGGATCTCCCAGATCGTTGAACGAGCCGTCGGCGGTGCGGAACCGCCGTCGCTCCTCGCCGGCCGTGGCCGGGGTGACGCCTGGTGCACGGCCGGCTCCGCCCGGCGTGCGGGTGTCGACGAGGTTGGCCTCCCGCAGCTCGTCGCGCAGCGCGATCAGGTTGAGCAGGCCCAGAAGGAAGGGAAGCCGATACCACGGCCTCGTGCGATTGATCCGTGCGTAGAAGCGTCTGAGCACCTTGGGTCTCCTCGTGGCCGGCGGTTAACGCGGGAGGGCAGGTCCGTGGATCTGCCCGAATCATAGTGAAGAGAGCACGCACGGGCCATCCTTCGTACATGCGCCGCGCAGATCTTTCGGCAGTCCTGCTCCGCAGCACGACTCGGGGCGTGAGGCATCCGTTGCGGCGCCGTCGTCGGGATCACTAGTTTGAGTGCCGAGGGGGTGGTTTCGGGGCGACGTATCTTCTGCGGCGCGCGGGACTCCTCCGGTGTACGACCGTCTCCACCGAGTGTGTCGCCGAGCCCCGCAGAGAGGGAGTCGATGATCCGTACGCAACACGAGAACGACCAGAGGCACGCCGAGCTCCGTACGGAGGTGGCCTGAGATGCCCGCGGCCGAACACGTCGACGCGGTGGTGGTGGGCTCCGGATTCGGGGCATCGGTCAGCGCCTACCGACTGGCCGAAGCGGGCCGCTCCGTCGTGCTGCTCGAACGGGGACGCGCCTATCCGCCGGGGAGCTTCGCGCGCAATCCGTACGAGATGAGCCGGGCGTTCTGGGAGCCGAAGGACGAACTGCTGGGCCTGTTCGATGTGCGCTCCTTCCGCAAGCTCGAGGGCATCGTGTCGGCCGGCCTCGGCGGCGGGTCGCTCATCTACGCCAACGTGCTCCTGCGCAAGGACGAGCGCTGGTTCGTCCACGATTCGCCGCTTCCCGGCGGCGGGTACGAGCACTGGCCGATCGGCCGCAACGACCTCGACCGGCACTACGACGCCGTCGAGGCGATGATGACGCCGGTGCCCAACCCGTATCCCGATCTCCCCAAGGCGCGGGCGCTGCGCGACGCCGCCGAGACCCTGGGGCTGCAGGCCTTCTCGCCCCCGCTCGCCGTGTCGTTCTCGTCGAGGCCCGGATCCGAGGCGATCCCGAAGCAGGTGATCGATGTCCCCTCGTACGGCAACCTGCACAACGCGACGCGATTGACGTGCCGGCTGTGCGGCGAGTGCGATATCGGCTGCAACGAGGGGTCGAAGAACACCCTCGACCACAACTACCTCTCCGCCGCGGCCTCGCACGGCGCCGAGCTCCGCACGTTGTGCGAGGTGTACGGCGTCACGCCGCTCGACGGCGGCGGGTACGACGTGCGCTACGTGCGGTACGGCGAGCCCGACGCGAGCGGCCGTCACGAGCGCACGCATCTGCGCATCACATGCGACCAGCTGTTCCTCGGCGCCGGCACGTTCGGCACCACCGCGCTGCTGCTGCGCAACAGGGTGGCGCTGCCCGCCCTCGGACGCGCGCTGGGAACGCGCTTCAGCGGCAACGGCGACCTGCTCACCTTCTGCTTCGGCGCGCAGTCCACGACCGAGGCCGGACACACGAGGATGATCGACCCGGCGTACGGGCCGGTGATCACGACCGCGATCCGCAAGCCGGATGGGCTGGACGAGGAGGGACAGGGGCGCGGGTACTACGTGCAGGAGGCCGGCTTCCCCGAGTTCACCAGCTGGCTGGTCGAGACGGCCCAGGTCACCGCGTCGATGCGCCGCGCTGCCGGCGTCGTCTCGCAGATGGTCGCGCATCGGCTGACGAACAAGAACGAGTCCACCATCTCCGCCGAGGTGGCCAAGCTCGTCGGCCAGGGGCGGCTGACTTCCAGCTCTCTCCCCCTGCTCGGCATGGGCCGCGACACGCCCGACGGACGCATCACCCTCGTCGACGGCGAGATCGACGTCGAGTGGACGACCGCGACCAGCAAGGCGTACTTCGACGCCATGCGCGAGACCATGCAGGGCATCACCGAGTCGCTCGGCGGCAAGTTCCGCGACAACCCGCTCTGGTGGACGAAACGCGTCGTGACCGTCCACCCGCTGGGCGGCACGCCGATGGGCCGCGCCCCCCAGGAGGGCGTCGTCGACAGCTGGGGCGAATCGTTCGGCCACGCCGGGCTGTTCGTCGTGGACGGCTCCGCCGTGCCCGGCCCCGTCGGGCCCAACCCCTCGCTCACGATCGCCGCGATGGCCGACCGCGCCCTCGAGCACGCCCTCGAGAAGCCGAAGCCCCGGCGACGCCGCGCGGCGGCGGACGTGGCCCCTACGCCGGTCGTCGAGGCGCCCGCTGACCCGGTCGCCGGCCGCGGCATGGAGTTCACCGAGAAGATGAAGGGCCACCTGGCCCTGGGCGAGACCGATCCGCTCGCCGGCTGGGAGCTCGGACGCCAGCTCGCGCAGCGATTCATGTTCCAGCTCACGATCACCGCACCGGATGTCGAGCGCTTCGCCGCCGGTGAGGATCACACCGCGATCGCCGAAGGGTACGTCGACTGCGACCTGCTCGGCGGACGGCTGCCCGTGCAGCGCGGATGGGCCAACCTGTTCGTGACGGCGGCGGCCGCCCTCACCCGCGAGATGCGCTACCGGCTCTGGTTCAGCGACCTGTCCGGCCAGCCGCTCACGATGTACGGCTTCAAGACGGTCCGAAACGACCGCGGGTTCGACATGTGGACCGACACCTCCACGCTGTACATCACTCTCATGCGCGGGCACGTCCCGCCAGGCGAGAACGGTGCGCAGGATGCTCCGGCCGACGTGATCGGCGCCGGCATCCTGCGCATCCTGCCGCTCGATTTCGCGCGTCAGCTGACGACCTTCCGCGGGTCGGGGTCGGGCCCGCTCGGCTCGATCGCACGCTTCGGCGCGTTCTTCGCCGGTTCGATGAAGGACGTGTACCTGCGCCCAGGACCGCCCGCACCCGGCACTGTTCCGGCCGCGGTCTCGTCGGCGTCGCCGGCGGAGGACGCATCGTGAGGGCGACAGCGCGTTTCCGGCATCACGACGAGGTGCACTTCATCGACGCGGGCGACGGCGTGGCCATCACCCTCATCAGGGTGCGCACCGACGCCGGGCCCACGAAGGGGCCGGTGCTGCTGCTGCATGGCGTCGCGATGCGCGCCGAGTCGTTCCGCCCTCCGGTCGCCCGCACGCTCGTCGACGCGCTTCTCGACGACGGCTGGGACGTGTGGATGCTCAACTGGCGCGGCTCGACCGATCTCGACCCGCGGCCGTGGACGCTCGACGACGTCGCGCTGCACGACGTGCCCTCCGCTGTCCGCTACGTGCTCGCGCAGACGGGCGCCTCGTCGCTGCGGGCGGTGGCGCACTGCCAGGGATCGACCGCGCTCAGCATGGCGGCGGTCAGCGGGCTCGTGCCCGAGGTCGACGTGATCGTGTCGAACGGCGTCTCGCTGCATCCGGTGATGCCGACGTTCGCGCGGGTGAAGCTGCATACGCTCCGACCCCTCGTCCAGCGGACGCAGTCGTACGTTGACGTCCCCTGGCGCGACGGACCCGAGGGCGCCCTTCCTCGAGTGACCCGCAACGCCGTGCGCATGTGGCACGCCGAGTGCGGCAACGCGAGCTGCAACATGGCGAGCTTCGCGCTCGGATCGGGACACCCCGCGCTGTGGCGCCATGCGAATCTGGATGCCGCGACCCACGACTGGGTGGCGACCGAGTTCGGCCGCGTTCCCATGAGCTTCTACGCGCAGCTCGCGGCCTCCGACCGCGCCGGGCAGGTCGTGCCGATCCGCGCCAAGGGCGGACTCCCCGTCAGGTTCACTGCCACGGCTCCTCGGACGCAGGCCCGTTTCGCGCTGTTCACCGGAGCGGAGAATCGCGCGTTCCTCCCCGAGAGCCAGCGGAAGACCCACGCCTACCTCGAGCGGCATCAGCCGGGCCGGCACTCGCTCACCGTGCTCCGCGGATACGGCCACGCCGACGTCTTCCTGGGCGCGCGTGCTCACATCGACGTGTACCCGCGGGTTCTCGCCGAGCTGAACGCGTGACCGGCGCGGTCAGAGGTGCTTGAGGGCCTCACGGCGTGACAGCGGGCTCAGCGCGTGCCCGTCGACGTACTGCCGGACCCATTCCGGCGCGACGCGGGCGTATTCGCGCAGTGCCCACCCGATCGCCTTGCGGAGGAAGAACTCGGGGTCGGCGAGGTTCGGCGCGATCGTGTCGGCCAGCAGATCCGGATCGACGCGATCACCTCGGCCCAGCTGCGACAGGATCGCGATACGCCGGATCCACAGGTCGTCATCGTGCGCCCAGGCTCGCGCGAGGACGCCGGTCGAGGCGGGGCGGGCGTCGTGCAGATCGGCGAGGCGATGGGCGAGCTCGTCGGTGAAGTCCCACCACCGTCCCGTCCGGACCATGTGCTCGACGAGCGGCACGAGCGCCAGGTCGCCGCGCAGCGGGCGCATGGCGAGCAGCGCGAGGGCGGCATACCGCTCTTCGCGGTGGCCGGCGGTGTCCCACAGCTCGAGTGCCGTCGCGCGCAGGGTCGCAGCATCCATCCCCTTCGCCGCCCGCTTCGCGACGAGCCGCGCGTCCGGGACGCGGACGCCGAGGAACGGCATGGCCGACTTCATGTACGCCTGCTGTCCCGGCGCGCGCGCCGGGTCGGCGACGGTCTGCAGATCGGCGCGGATGCGGGCGGCGAGATCGTCGGTCACGCCGACCACGGTAGCGCGGCCCGTCCGCGTAGCCTGAAGCCGTGCGACGACTCCGTCTGGATTCCGCGGCGATCGCGTCGGCCGGTTACGACGCCGACACGGCCGTGCTCGAGCTCGAATTCGCGTCGGGCGACGTGTACCGCTACTTCGCGGTGCCGCCGTCGGTGCACCGGGCGCTGCGCGACGCCGACAGCGCCGGCAGGTTCTTCCGGGAGCGGATCAGGGACGTGTACCCGTCGGAGCTCATCCGCTGAACCGCCGTGAACGGCAAAACCCCCGCCGAAGCGGGGGTTTCAGGTGGTGCGCGATACTGGGATCGAACCAGTGACCTCTTCCGTGTCAGGGAAGCGCGCTACCGCTGCGCCAATCGCGCCCGTGAAGGGCTATTCAATTCGAGTGGAGGTGGCGACGGGATTCGAACCCGTGTAAACGGCTTTGCAGGCCGGTGCCTAGCCGCTCGGCCACGCCACCGCGTGTGGTTTGACCCCACGTGCCGTGACCTCTTCGTAAAGAGATCCCTGCACTCGAGCGGATGACGAGACTCGAACTCGCGACCCTCACCTTGGCAAGGTGATGCGCTACCAACTGCGCTACATCCGCATTTTGTTTCCGGCTTGTTCACCCGGGCACTTGAAAGACTCTAACCGATCCTGAGCGTCCTGCAAAACCGAGTGCACCCCGCGCGTGTCTCGCCGATGTGGTTCGAGGCACGCTCCGGCATCCGGTAAGGTTGTTACTCGTCCCCCTCGGGGAACGGGCGATTGGCGCAGTTGGTAGCGCGCTTCCTTCACACGGAAGAGGTCATCAGTTCGAGTCTGGTATCGCCCACCACCACAGAAGACCCGGTCACGAAAGTGATCGGGTCTTCTTGCGTCAGTTGCCGACGTCCCAGCCGTAGCGGCGGTGGAGGGCGTCGGCCACGCGCACGAACCGGTTCAGGTCGAGAGCGGATGCCTCGCGCCGCATGCCCTCGCGATGCACGCTGTAGAGCTGCTCGATGTCGATCCACGACGGCCTGCCCTGCGCGTCCCACTCCCCCGTGCCCAGCGCAAGGAAGTCCCGGTCGCCGTCGTGCGGCTTGCTGGTGAGCCGGACGGCGTAGACGCGGTCGGCGCTCTGGCGCGCGATCACGAGGAGCGGCCGGTCCTTGCCACGGCCGTCCTTCTCGGCGTACGGCACCCAGGTCCAGATGATCTCGCCGGCATCCGGGTCGCCGTCGTGATCGGGGGCGTAGGTGATCCGCAGCGCTCCCCTGCCGGGAGGCGCGACCTCCACGGTCGCCGTCGGCCCGCTGCGGCCGTCCTCAGGCCCCGGCGCGGTCCTCGCCGGCACCGCCGTCCGGCGGGGCCGGAAGATGCCGCTCAGGATGCCTCGCAGCCCGCTTCGCTGTGTCACATCGTCACCCTAGCCAACGCCCGAACACGGCGAAGGCGCCGTGGCGTTGCCACGGCGCCTTCGGATCCGGGGGATCCGTCAGGATCAGACGCGCTCGTCCAGGAGGTAGCCCTCCTCGCCGTGCACGACGGTGTCGACGCCGGCCAGCTCGTCCTCATTCTTGACGCGGAAGCCGATGGTCTTCTCGATCACGAAGCCGATGACGAAGGCGACGATGAACGAGTAGAGCAGGACGCCGACGGCGGCGATCACCTGGACGATCAGCTGGTCGGGACCGCCGCCGAGGAAGAGGCCGGTCTCGGTCGCGAAGAAGCCGAGGTAGATCGTTCCGAAGAGGCCGCCGACGAGGTGGATGCCGACCACGTCGAGCGAGTCGTCGAAGCCGAGCTTGAACTTGAGCTCGATGGCCAGGGCGCAGATCGCGCCGACGAGCACGCCGAGCAGGAGCGCCCATCCCGGGGTCAGGTTGGCACACGCGGGGGTGATCGCGACGAGACCGGCGACCGCACCCGAGGCGGCACCCACCGACGTGGGCTTGCCGTCCTTGAACTTCTCGACGACGATCCAGCCGATGACGGCCGCGGCGGTCGCACCCAGCGTGTTGATCGTGATGAGGCCGACGTTGCCCATGTCCTCCGACAGCCACTCCGCGCCGCCGTTGAAGCCGAACCAGCCGAACCACAGCAGCGCGGCGCCGAGGAGCGTCAGCGGCACGTTGTGGGGCTTGAGGATGCCCTTCTGGAAGCCGATGCGCTTGCCGAGCACCAGGGCGAGCGCGAGGGCCGCGGCACCCGCGTTGATGTGCACCGCGGTGCCGCCGGCGTAGTCGATCACGGCCACGCCGCTCTCCTCGCCGAACATCGTCGTGCCGAGGTTGTAGATCCAGCCGCCGCCCCAGACCCAGGCCGCGACCGGGAAGTAGACGAGAGTCGCGAACAGGCCCGCGAAGATC
This sequence comes from Microbacterium sp. NPDC056057, assembly GCF_042266945.1. NCBI lineage: Bacteria > Bacillati > Actinomycetota > Actinomycetes > Micrococcales > Microbacteriaceae > Microbacterium > Microbacterium sp. NPDC056057. Next base: position 527,975 of record NZ_JBHJWS010000003.1, on the reverse strand, counting down.
ATCCACGCGCCGAACTTCGCGCGGTCGGCGATCGCGCCCGAGATCAGGGCGACCGTGATGATCGCGAACGTCGCGCCGTAGGCGGTGCCCAGGAGGCCGACGTTCGCGCCCTCGCCGCTCGAGAGGCCCGAGAGGCCGAAATCGCTGAACGGGTTGCCGGCGAAGCTCCAGGTGCCGTCGACGACGCTCATGTTGGCGCCGTACAGGATCCAGAGCACGCCGACGAGGCCCAGCGCGCCGAAGCTCATCATCATCATGCTGACGACGGACTTGGCCTTGACGAGACCGCCGTAGAAGAACGCCACACCGGGCGTCATGAGAAGGACTAGGGCGGTTGCGGTGACCGCCCAGGCGATGTTGCCGGGTGCGTCCATGGGGTGATACCTCGCATCGGGTCAGTGACATTTCCACGAGGCGTCACGGGTGTCCGCCTTGTGCTGACCACAGTTTTGCGAGGGCCGGTTTCACCCGCCGTGCGTACCGTGTTTCGCGATGGTTACGTCGACCCCTCTGATGTAAACATCAGATTTCGGCGGGGCGAGAGCCCGCCGCGAAGAGGCCGGCCCCGGCGCGACCGGGCGCATCACGCGAGGGTCGATGCCACCAGCCGCGAGACGGCGCGCAGGTACTTCTTGCGGTATCCCCCGGCCAGCATCTCCTCGGGGAAGACGAGATCGAGCGACGAGCCTGTCGCGCGGATGGGCAGCTGGGCGTCGTAGACGCGGTCGATGAAGGCGACGAACCGCAGGGCCGCCGACTGATCCGTGAACGGGGCCACATCGCGCAGCCCCACGAGCGCCAGATCCTCGATGAGCCGGATGTAACGGGACGGGTGCACGTGCGCGAGGTGGGCGACGAGCGCGTCGAACGTGTCGTCCGACGCGAGGCCGGTCGCCGCAGCATCCGCGATCGCCGCCTCGTACTGCGGCTCCTCGAGCACGACGGCGTGCCCGTCGACCGCGCGATGGCGGAAGTCGGTGCCGTCGATGCGGATCGTCTGGAAGCTCGACGCCATCGCGTGGATCTCGCGGAGGAAGTCCTGCGCGGCGAAGCGCCCCTCGCCGAGTGCATTGGGAGGGGTGTTGGATGTCGCGGCCAGCCGCGTCCCCGAGGCCACGAGTTCGGCGAGCAGGCGTGTCATGACCATCGTGTCGCCGGGGTCGTCCAGCTCGAACTCGTCGATGCAGAGCAGGTCGGCGCCTCGGAAGAGCTCGACGGTGTTCTGGTAGCCGAGCGCGCCGACGAGTGCGGTGTACTCGATGAAGGATCCGAAGTGCTTCCGGCGGGCGGGCATCGCGTGATACACGGACGCGAGCAGGTGGGTCTTGCCGACTCCGAAGCCGCCGTCGAGGTAGACGCCGGGCTTGAGCTCCGGGCGCTTCGCGCGCCGGAACAGGCCGCCCTTGACGGGCGCGGCTGCGCCCGAGAAGGCCTGGAGCAGATCCTTCGCGCCCTGCTGCGAGGGATAGGCGGGGTCGGCGCGGTAGGTGTCGAACGTCGCGTCGGCGAACTGGGGCGGCGGAACGAGTGCGGCGACCATCTCGGCGCCGGCGAGCTGCGGAGTGCGCTCCGCGAGGTGGACGACGCCGGTGCGGGTGGTGGAGACGGTCATGCGGATCCTGCTTCGGAATCGTTCAGAGGGCCTGTGACGGAGTCTTACAGAAGTGCTGTGTCGCCCCGCCCGGGAATCTAGGGTCGGAGGCGACGGTTCAACCCTAACCGTCAGCCGTGCGCGCCCGTCCTCGCTTGACGCGGGATGACAGCAGCCCGAGCCCTCGCACCCGATCCAGGAGTTCCCATGACCGTCGAGACCGACACCTCGTCCGAGAAGTTCGCCGAGTACTCCGAGCCGGGTCGGCTCGTGACGGGCGACTGGCTCCAGGCGCGCCTCGGCGAGCCGGGCCTCGTCGTGGTCGAATCCGATGAGGACGTGCTGCTGTACGAGATCGGGCACATCCCCGGCGCCGTCAAGGTGGACTGGCACACCGAGCTCAACGACCCCGTCGTGCGCGACTACGTCGACGGCGAGGGCTTCGCTGAGCTCCTCAGCCGCAAGGGCATCTCGCGCGACGACACCGTCGTCATCTACGGCGACAAGAACAACTGGTGGGCCGCCTACGCGCTGTGGGTGTTCTCCCTGTTCGGACACGAGGATGTGCGCCTCCTGGACGGCGGACGCGACAAGTGGATCGCCGAGGGGCGGCCGATCACGACGGATGCCTCGACCCCCGCGCCGACCGACTACCCGGTCGTCGAGCGCGACGACTCCGTGCTGCGCGCCTACAAGGACGACGTGCTCGCGCACCTCGGCAACGGACCGCTCATCGACGTGCGCTCCCCCGAGGAGTACGACGGCTCCCGCACCTCGGCGCCGGCGTACCCCGAGGAGGGCGCCCTGCGCGGCGGGCACATCCCGTCGGCGCAGAGCGTGCCGTGGGCACGCGCGGTCGCCGAGGACGGCGGCTTCAAGCCCCGCGCCGAGCTGGACGCGATCTACCGCGGCGAGGTCGGGCTCGCGGACGGCGACGCGATCGTCGCCTACTGCCGCATCGGCGAGCGGTCGAGCCACACGTGGTTCGTGCTGAAGCATCTCCTCGGTTTCGAGGACGTCCGCAACTACGACGGCTCGTGGACCGAGTGGGGCAGCGCCGTGCGCGTGCCGATCGTGACGGGTGCGGAGCCGGGAGAAGCGCCCGCGCGCTGAGCCGCAGCATCCACAGCATGGGAAAATGGCGGGGATGACCGACACCGCACTGCCCGACCGTCTCGCCGAGATCCGCGACGAGTTCCTCGAGCTGCCCGAGCCCGATCGGCTGCAGCTGCTGCTCGAGTACTCCTACGAGCTGCCTCCGGTGCCCGCGGAGTACGAGGGTCACCCCGAGCTGTACGAGCGGGTGGTCGAGTGCCAGTCCCCGGTCTTCATCGTCGTCGACGTCGATGCCGACGGGACTGTCGCGATGCACGCGACGGCTCCGCCGGAGGCGCCGACGACCCGCGGCTTCGCGAGCATCCTGGCGCAGGGTCTCACCGGCCTCACGGCGGCCGAGGTGCTCACGGTGCCCGGCGACTTCCCGCAGACGCTCGGGCTGACCCGGGTCGTGTCGCCGCTGCGCATCTCGGGCATGACGGGGATGCTCCTGCGCGCCCAGCGTCAGGTGCGCGCCAAGACGGCGGTCTGACCCCGATCCGGGCTCGTCAGTCCGCGACGATCCCGTGGGCGGCGAGCCACGTGCCGATGCTGGCGCTCCAGCGCTCCTGGTCGTAGTTCCAGAGCTTCGTGTGCCGCGCCACCTCGAACACCTGCATCTCGACCAGATCCGGACGGGCGGCGACGAGCGCGTGCGACGCATCCGACGGCACGAATCCGTCGTCGTCGCTGTGGAGGATGAGGATCGGATGCCGGAGCTCGGCAGCCCGCGCGACGACGTCGAGCTGATCGAGGCGGATGGCCGCGCCGGTGCGGGTCAGCGGCGACGCCCACTCGGCCTGCAGCGCCTCGATCGCGAGTCGGCTGACCGCGCCCGGGACCCGCTCCGCCTTGGCCTGGTAGTCGAGCACGACCCGCCAGTCGACGACCGGCGACTCGAGGATGAGGCCCGCGATGGCGTCGCCGTGCGCTGAATTGAGGGCGAGCTGCAGCGCGATCGCGCCGCCCATCGACCAGCCCATGACGATGATCCGGCGCGCACCGCGTCGCCGTGCGAATCCGACCGCCGCGTCGACGTCGCGCCACTCCGTGGCGCCCAGCGCATACGTGCCGTTGCGGCTACGGGGCGCCTCGCCGTCGTTGCGGTACGACACGACGAGCGAGGTGATGCCGAGGCCGTGGAACACCGGCACCGCCCGCAGGCACTCGGCGCGCGTGGTGCCGCGCCCGTGCACCTGGATGACCCAGGTGTCGCCCTCGCCCGCCGGGAACAGCCACGCCGGGCACGGCCCGACCGTCGAGCCGATGAGCTCGGGGGTGAAAGGCAGGTGCAGCTGCTCGGGGTGGTCGTAGTACCAGCCGCTGAACGCAGCCTCGGGAGCGAGGCTCGCGTCGGCCGCAACGTGCGTGAGCAGCTTGCGCTTGACGCTCGAGGCGTCCTCCGAGAGCACCGAACCGAGCTTGATGTAGTCGGACGTGCCGCTCGTGAAGAGGCCGTAGCGTCCGGGCAGCTCGGTGTCGGCCGTGCGCGACAGCGTGATCGTCTGCGCGGCGATGTCGAGCGCCAGGATGCGGGTGTCGGCCTGTCGGCGCGCCGGCGTCACGACCTTTCGCGCCATCACGACGGAGCCCGCCGCGAGCGCTCCGAGCACGGCGGCCAGGGCCACGCTCAGCACCGTGAGCGCGGCCTTCACACCGGCGACGAGGGCAGGCGTCCTGCGCCTGCGGCGAGGAGCGAGAGCCTTCGGCCCTCCCGGGTAACTGCGTGCGCCGCCCCATGCGGCGCGCCTGGAGGCGACCATCGAGGCATCACTCTAGTCTGTCCGCGTGACTGAGCAGCGTCCCCCGGCGGCACCGGGCTCTTTCGAGCAGGCCGCCGAGGCGGTGCGGGCGATCTCCTTCCGCGACGACCTCACCGTCCGCGAGATCGCCGCGCCGCAGGGTCTCGCTCCGAACGCGTTCGCCATCGCGGGCGACGTCCGCCCCGAGCCCGACGCCACGGACTCGCCGTACGGCACGGGCCGGCTGGTCCTCCTGCACGACCCGGAGGAGCCGGCGCCGTGGAACGGGCCGTGGCGCATCGTGTGCTTCGCCCAGGCTCCGCTCGAGCCCGAGATCGGCGTCGACCCGCTGCTCGCAGACGTCGCGTGGACCTGGCTCACCGACGCCCTCGAATCACGACGCGCCGGCTTCCATTCAGCCTCCGGCACAGCGACGAAGACCCTCTCCAAGGGGTTCGGCGCACTGGCCGCGGAGGGCGACGGCGCGCAGATAGAACTGCGCGCATCCTGGTCCCCGGAAGGCGCGATCGCTCCGCACGTGGAAGCATGGGCGGAGCTGGTATGCATGCTGGCCGGGCTCCCGCCCGGCTCGGAAGGGATCGCGATGCTCGGTTCGCACAGGTCGCCACGTGGCTGAATACGACGTGATCGACGAGGTCGCGCGCGTCGGAGAGGTCGCGCGGCGCCTGGCAGACGGGGAGGGTCCCGTCGCCGTCGACGTCGAGCGCGCCTCGGGGTTCCGCTACTCGCAGCGGGCATACCTGGTGCAGGTGTACCGGCGCGGTGCGGGCGTGTTCCTCTTCGACCCCCCGCCGATCGGCGACTTCCGCGCCCTCGAGGACGCCATCGGGGCCGAGGAGTGGGTGCTGCACGCGGCGAGCCAGGATCTTCCGTCACTGCGGGAGATCGGGCTCGAACCGGCTTCCATCTTCGACACCGAGCTCGCCGCCCGCCTCCTGGGTCACGAGCGGGTCGGATTGGGCGCTGTCGTCGAGGACACGTTGGGCATCACGCTCGCGAAGGCCCACTCCGCATCGGACTGGTCGACGCGTCCGCTGCCCCAATCGTGGCTCGAGTACGCGGCTCTCGACGTCGAGCATCTCGTCGACGTGCGCGACAAGCTGGTCGCAGAGCTCGTGGAGCAGGGCAAGACCGAGTTCGCCGCTGAGGAGTTCCGCGCCGTGCTCGAGCGCGAGCCCAAGCCGCCGCGGGAGGAGCCGTGGCGCCGCCTCTCGGGCCTGCACACGGTGCGAGGCCGCAAGGCGCTGGCCGTAGCCCGCGAACTGTGGACCGCCCGCGAGGAGTACGCGAGGGAGGAGGATGTCGCGCCCGGCCGCCTCGTCCCCGACCGCGCCCTCGTCGCGGCCGTCCTCGCGGATCCGGCGTCGAAGAGCGCCCTCGCGGCCGTCAAGGACTTCACCGGCCGCGCGAGCCGGTCGCAGCTGGATCGGTGGTGGGCGGCGATCGAAGCCGGACGCGCCGTCACGCAGCTCCCTCTGGAACGCGCCACCGGCGGCGACACGCTCCCGCCGCCGCGGGCGTGGGCCGATCGCAACCCCGAGGCGGATGCCCGTCTCAAGGCGGCTCGCCCCGTCGTGGAGCAGCGGGCGGAGGAGCTCCACATGCCGACCGAGAACCTCCTCACGCCGGAGCTCCTGCGGCGCGTCGCCTGGACTCCCCCGCAGCCGCTGACCGCGGCATCCATCGGTGAAGCCCTGGCCGCGTTGGGCGCACGATCCTGGCAGATTGCGCAGACCTCACAGGTGATCGCCGATGCCTTTGTGGATTCCGTGCAAACCGTGTCGGAGGCGTCGGAAACGGCTTCGTAGGTTTCCCCCACCCGATTCCGACCGCTCCACGCGCCCTCCTAGGCTGGCGACATCCCTACTTTTGGAGGCAGAGTGGCCGAGATTTCGGACGTCTTCTTCGTCGATGGAATGCGCACCCCATTCGGGCGCGCCGGCGAGAAAGGCATGTACTGGAACACCCGCGCGGACGACCTCGCCGTCAAGGCGACGATCGGGCTCATGGAGCGCAACCCGGGCGTTCCCCAGGACCGCATCGACGATGTCGCCATCGCCGCGACCAGCCAGACCGGTGACCAGGGTCTGACCCTCGGCCGCAGTGTCGCGATCCTCGCCGGGCTCCCGCAGACCGTTCCGGGCTTCGCGATCGACCGCATGTGCGCGGGCGCCATGACGAGCGTCACCACGATGGCGGGCTCCATCGGCGTCGGGATGTACGACGTCGCTCTCGCCGGCGGCGTCGAGCACATGGGACACCACCCGATCGGCGGCAACGCCGATCCGAACCCTCGCTTCGTCGCCGAGAAGATGGTGGACCCGGGCGCGCTCAACATGGGCGTCACCGCCGAGCGCATCTTCGACCGGTTCCCGCACTTCACCAAGGAGCGCTCGGACCGCTACGGCATGCTGAGCCAGCAGAAGGCGCAGGCGGCTTACGACGCCGGCAAGATCCAGCCCGACCTCGTGTCGGTCGCCACGAAGGACGCCGACGGCTCCTGGGGTCTCGCCACCGAGGACGAGGGCCGCCGCCCGCAGACCACGATGGAGGACCTGGCCGGCCTGAAGACGCCGTTCCGTCCGCACGGCCGTGTGACGGCAGGCACGTCGTCGCCCCTCACCGACGGTGCGACGATGTCGCTGCTCGCCGGCGGCGGGGCCGTCAAGGAGCTGGGCCTGAAGCCCAAGATGAAGCTCGTGTCGTTCGCCTTCGCCGGCGTGCAGCCCGAGATCATGGGCATCGGCCCGATCCCGTCGACCGAGAAGGCCCTCAAGAAGGCCGGCCTGACGATCGGCGACATCGGCCTGTTCGAGCTGAACGAGGCGTTCGCCATCCAGGTGATCTCGCTGCTCGACCACTTCGGCATCGCCGACGACGACCCCCGCGTCAACCAGTGGGGCGGCGCCATCGCGCTCGGCCACCCGCTCGCGGCCTCCGGCGTGCGCCTGATGATCCAGCTCGCGGCCCAGTTCGCCGAGCGCCCCGACGTGCGCTACGGCCTGACCGCGATGTGCGTCGGCCTCGGCCAGGGCGGCTCGGTCATCTGGGAGAACCCGTACTTCGACGGCAAGAAGCGGAAGTAAGCACGAATGAGCAACTACGACGACATCGACTTCTCCCCCATCCTTGCCATGACGGAGGGGGAGGTGATCACGCACTCGCGGGTGCGTGACATCCGTCTCCCCTCGGGCAAGGTGCTGGCCCTCGTCACCCTCGACAACGGACGCGACCACACGCGCCCGAACACGCTCGGCCCGGCCACGATGTTCCAGCTCGGCGAGACGCTGGACGCGCTGAAGGCGCGCGCGGCCGCCGGCGAGATCCAGGCCGTGGGCATCACCGGCAAGCAGTACATCCTCGCGGCCGGCGCCGACCTCAGCGACATCAGCAAGGTCGGCTCGAAGGACAACGCCCGCATGGTGGCGCAGCTGGGCCACAAGGTGTTCGGTCGGCTCTCCGAGCTGGGCGTGCCCACGTTCGCCTTCGTCAACGGGCTCGCGCTCGGCGGCGGTCTCGAGATCGCGCTCAACAGCACCTACCGGACGGTGGATGCCTCGGCCGCCGCGATCGCGCTTCCCGAGGTGTTCCTCGGGATCATCCCCGGCTGGGGCGGTGCCTACCTGCTGCCGAACCTCATCGGCATCGAGAACGCGCTCGAGGTCGTGATCTCGAACCCGCTGAAGCAGAACCGCATGCTGAAGCCGCAGCAGGCGTTCGACTACGGCATCGTCGACGCGATCTTCCCGGCCGCGAACTATCTCGAGGACTCGCTGGCGTGGGCCGACGGCGTCCTCGGCGGGAAGATCAAGGTCGACCGCAAGAACGAGCCGGGCAAGATCGAGCGTCTCACCAAGTGGCCGATCGCCGTCAAGATGGCCCGCGGCATGCTCGAGTCGAAGATCGGCACGGTGCCGAAGTCCCCGTACGTGGCGCTGGACCTCCTCGACAAGGCGCGGAACGGTTCGAAGGCCGAGGGCTTCGCACGCGAGGACGAGGCTCTCGCCGAGCTCGTCACGGGCGACCAGTTCGCGGCATCCATGTATGCCTTCGATCTGGTGCAGAAGCGCGCCAAGCGTCCGGTCGGCGCCCCCGACAAGGAGCTCGCGAAGAAGGTCACCAAGGTCGGCATCATCGGCGCCGGTCTCATGGCGAGCCAGTTCGCGCTGCTGTTCGTGCGCAGGCTGCAGGTTCCGGTGCTCATCACCGACCTCGACCAGGCGCGCGTCGACAAGGGCGTGGCGTACATCCACGACGAGATCGGCAAGCTCGAGGCGAAGGGCCGCCTCGACGGCGACTCCGCCAACAAGCTGCGCGCCCTGGTCACCGGCACGACCGACAAGAGCCTCTACGCGGACTGCGACTTCGTCATCGAGGCCGTCTTCGAAGAGGTCGGCGTGAAGCAGCAGGTGTTCGGCGAGATCGAGCAGATCATCGCCGAGGACGCGATCCTCGCGACCAACACCTCGTCGCTGTCGGTCGAGGAGATCGGCGCGAAGCTCGCCCACCCTGAGCGACTGGTCGGCTTCCACTTCTTCAACCCGGTCGCGGTCATGCCGCTCATCGAGATCGTGAAGACGCCCCAGACCTCGGACGCCGCGCTCTCGACGGCGTTCGTCGTCGCGAAGAACCTCGGCAAGAACGCGGTGCTCACCGCCGACGCGCCGGGCTTCGTCGTCAACCGTCTGCTGGCCAAGGTCATGGGCGAGGCCGCGCGCGCCGTCTACGAGGGCACGCCGGTCGCCGACGTCGAGAAGGCGTTCGCTCCCCTCGGACTGCCGATGGGGCCGTTCCAGCTCATCGACCTCGTCGGCTGGAAGGTCGCCGCGCACGTGCAGGACACGATGGTGCACGCCTTCCCCGACCGCTTCTACGCGAACGAGAACTTCCACGCGCTCGCGGAGCTCGGCCAGGTCGTCGAGAAGGACAAGGGCGGCCGCGTGACCGGCTGGACCAAGGCCGCGGAGAAGACGCTCAAGCCCGCGGTCGGCTCGTCGCCGGCCCCCGCTGCCGAGATCCTCCGCCGCGTGCAGGACGGCCTCGCGCAGGAGATCAAGCTCATGCTCGACGAGGGCGTGGTCCCCGAGGTCGAGGACATCGACCTCTGCCTCATCCTCGGCGCAGGCTGGCCGTTCATCGACGGCGGTGCGTCGCCGTACCTCGACCGCGAGGGCGCGTCCGACCGCGCCTTCGGCGACACCTTCCACCACCCGGTGGTCAAGGGCATCGCGAGCTGACGTCAACCCACAGGGCGACCCCGGGCCTGCGCCCGGGGTCGCCTGCGTTGCAGGAGGGTTCCGACCCTCAGCGAGCCGCCGGCTGCGCGGCGCGCACGCGGAGATCGCGCGCGAGGCCGTCCCGCTGCTCGATCACCAGGCGGCGGAGCGCGGCCGGTGCATCCTGATTCTGCGTCAGCCACGCATCGACCTGGTCGAGGGACTCCGCGGCGGGGAAGAGCCCGACCACGAGCCGTCGTGCGATCTCGATGCTGCGGTCGGCCCACGTCGGGCGGATCCGGGCGAAGTACTCGTCGTCGAAGTCGGCGATGAGGTCACGGCGGTCGCCCGCGCGCACGCCGGCGATGGTCGCCGCGAGGTGGTCGTTGGTCAGGCTCTCGTCGTCCCAGGCCGCGTACCAGGCCGCCTCACGCACGGCGGCGTCCGGCCGCGCGGCCAGCACGGTCCGGTGCGCGATGTGTCCCTGTGCCGACGGATCGCTTGCGAGTTCGGCGTCCGCATCTTCGGCCGACGCGTGCCCCGTGGCCGCCAGCGCGACGAGCCACGCCCAGCGCAGATCGGGGTCGAGGGCCAGCCCCGCAGGCGCTGCCGCAGTGCCCGCCAGCATGCTCCGGATCTCCCCTGCGCGGTTCGCCGACCGCGCCGCGGCACCGCCGAGGGCGCGGGCCCAGGCCAGCTGAGCGTCCGAGCCGGGGTCGGCGGCCCACAGCGCCGCCCAGCACGTGTCGAGCCAGGCCCCGGCGAGCGGAGTGCGCGCGTCGGGCGCCGCGTAGCGCCCGATCGCGACGGCGGCGTGGGTGATCGCGTCCGTGGTCAGTGCGATGTTCATCTCGCGGGTGGCGTGATCGCCCGCGATCTCGACGAATCGTGCGACAGGCAGATTCCCGTCTCGCGTGGAGTTCCACAGGGCCGCCCAGATCACCGCGCGGGCGACGGGATCCTCGATCGACGACAGGTGCGCTGCGACCGCGTCGGTCGACGGCGCGTCGAGGCTCACCTTCGCGTAGGTGCGATCGTCGACGTTGGCGAGCACGAGATCGATCCCCGCTGCCGTCGCGCCCTCCAGGGGTGTGCGAGGCTCGACGGCGTCCACCTGCAGCGTGGCCCGGCGCACGAGACGCCCATCGCTGACGGTGAAGAATCCGCAGGTCAGCCGGTGCGGGCGCGGATCGGTCTGCGTCAGCACCATGGGCCCGGCGTCGCCGCGTTCGATCGCGATCTCCGACACGCCGCTGGTCTGCAGCCACGCACGGCTCCACGTCGTCAGATCGCGTCCGGATTCCGCCTCGAGCGCGGACAGCAGGTCGGGCAGCGTGGTGTTGCCGAAGGCGTGGTCCGCGAAGTAGCGCTGCGCGCCGCGGAAGAAGGCGTCCTCCCCCACGAACGCCACGAGCTGCTTGAGCACCGACGCGCCCTTGGCGTACGTGATGCCGTCGAAGTTGAGCTTGGCGGCCTCGAGGTCGGTGATGTCGGCGACGATCGGATGCGTCGTCGGCAGCTGGTCCTGCACGTACGCCCAGCCCTTGCGGCGGCTGGCGAAGGTCACCCAGGCGTCCGGGAAGCCACCGGCGGCCACGGCGGCGTGGGCGCCCATGAAATCCGCGAAGGACTCCTTCAGCCACAGGTCGTCCCACCAGCGCATGGTCACCAGGTCGCCGAACCACATGTGCGCCATCTCGTGCAGGATCGTGTTCGCGCGGCCCTCGTGCTGTGCCGCCGTCGAGGCGCCACGGAAGACGTAGCTCTCGGTGAAGGTCACCAGGCCCGGGTTCTCCATGGCGCCGAGGTTGTACTCGGGCACGAAGATCTGGTCGTACTTGCCCCACGGGTACGGGTAGGCGAACGCGTGCTCGAAGAACTCCAGGCCGCGGCGGGTGATGTCCAGGATCTCGTCGGCGTCGAGGTGGGGTGCGAGCGAGGCCCGGCAGAGGACGCCGAGCGGCACGGCCCGGTCGTCGCTGCGCCACTCGCCGTCGACCCGGTGATAGGGCCCCGCGGCGACGGCCGTGATGTAGCTCGACAGCGGCAAGGTCTCGGCGAACGCGACGCGCACACCGCCGGCGACGTCCTCGCGCGCAGTCTCCGCGCCGTTCGAGAGGATCTGCCACCCGGACGGCGCGTTCACCGTGAACCGCCATCGCGCCTTCATGTCGGGCTGCTCGAAGACGGGGTACACGCGCCGTGCGTCGGCGGGCTCGTACTGCGTGTACAGGTAGACCTCGCCGTCGACCGGGTCGCGGAAGCGGTGAAGCCCTTCGCCCGATGTGCTGTACCGGCCGCGTCCCCGTACGGTCACGACATTGTGCGCAGCGAGGCCGTCGATGCGGACGCGGGCGCCGTCCCAGAGCACGTCGCGCGCCACCCCGTTGACCGTCACGCTGTCGACGGACTCGCCGAGGAAGTCCAGCCACGTCGCGTCGGCGGCGGCGGCGAAGGTCAGTGTGGCGGTCGTCGGGAAGGTCTGCGTCGCCGGATCCTGCGCGTCACGAACGTCGAGGTCGACCTCGACGGTGTCCAGACGGATGGTGCTCGATCGGGCCGCGGTCTCGTCACGGGTGAGGTTCGCGGAGGTCATGCCCCCATGCTTTCACGCCGGATCGGCCCCCTCGGCCGGTCCGGGGCTGTGCGTCGGCAGGCACGGCCTCGCTCTAGCCGCGCTCCTCGCGGCTGCGGGCGAGGTCCGGCAGCGTCGGGATCTCCGAGGTCTGTGCCCCGCGCGCGACCGGGATGCGGGTGCCCAGCACCTGTGCGACGACATCCTGGGCGATCTTCGCCGGGGTGAGGCCGGCGTCCTCGAGGATCTGCTCGCGACTCGCGTGGTCGATGAACTCGTCGGGCACGCCCAGCTCGTCGACCGCGGTGTCGACCCCCGCCTCGCGCAGCACCTGTCGCACGCGCGTGCCGATGCCGCCCACCCGGATGCCGTCCTCGATGGTGATGACGAGGCGATGGGATGCTGCGAGCTCGACGATCGACGGCTGCACCGGGACCACCCAGCGCGGGTCGACGACGGTGGCGCCGATGCCCTGCGCGCGCAGACGCTCGGCGACGTCGACCGCGATGTGCGCCATCGGGCCGATGCCGACGAGCAGCACGTCCTGTGCGTCGGAGCGCACCAGCACGTCCACACCGTCCTCCAGGCGCTCGAGGGCCGGGAGCTCGGGGCTGACGCCGCCCTTCGGGAAGCGGATGACGGTGGGCGCGTCCTCGACGGCGACCGCCTCGTGCAGCTCCTCGCGCAGTCGCGCCTCGTCGCGGGGCACGGCGATGCGGATGTGCGGCACGATCTGCAGCATCGCGAGGTCCCAGATGCCGTGGTGGCTCGGGCCGTCGGGGCCGGTGACGCCGGCGCGGTCCAGCACGAAGGTGACACCCGCGCGGTGGAGCGCGACATCCATCAGCACCTGGTCGAAGGCGCGGTTCATGAACGTCGCGTAGATGGCGACGACCGGGTGCAGGCCGCCGAACGCGAGGCCTGCGGCCGATGCGACGGCGTGCTGCTCGGCGATCCCGACGTCGTAGACGCGGTCCGGGAAGCGCTGCGCGAACGGCAGGAGGCCCGTCGGCCGCAGCATCGCCGCGGTCATCGCGATGACGTCATCGCGCTCGTCGCCCACGTGCACCAGTTCGTCGGCGAACACATCGGTCCAGGCGGTGCCGCCCGCGGCGCCGAGTGCCTCGCCCGTGATCGGGTCGATCTTGCCGACGGCGTGGAACTGGTCGGCCTCGTCCTCGAGGGCCGGCGCGTAGCCGCGGCCCTTCTCGGTGATCGCGTGGACGATGACGGGGGCGCCGTACTCCTTGGCGAGCTCGAGGGTCTCGATGAGGGTCGGCAGGTCGTGGCCGTCCACAGGCCCGAGGTACTTGATGTCGAGGTTCGAATAGAGCGCGGCGTTGTTCGTGAACCGTGACAGGAATCCGTGCGTGCCGCCGCGCACGCCCCGGTAGACGGCGCGGGCCGCGGGACCGAGCTTGCGGAACACGGTGTCGGAGCCGCGGTGGAGGTTGCGGTACGCGTCGGCCGTGCGGACGCGGTTGAGGTAGCGCGCCATGCCGCCGATGGTCGGGGCGTAGGAACGTCCGTTGTCGTTGACGACGATGACGAGGTTGCGGTCGTTGTCGTCGGAGATGTTGTTGAGCGCCTCCCACGTCATGCCGCCGGTGAGCGCGCCGTCGCCGACGACGGCGACCACGTGCCGGTCCTTGCGGCCGGTGCGCGTCAGCGCGCGGGAGACGCCGTCCGCCCAGCTCAGCGAGCTGGAGGCGTGAGACGACTCGACGACGTCGTGCGGGCTCTCGGAGCGCTGCGGGTAGCCGGCGAGGCCTTCGCGCGCGCGGAGCTTCGTGAAGTCCTGGCGCCCTGTGAGCAGCTTGTGCACGTACGACTGGTGGCCCGTGTCGAAGATCATGGGATCGTTCGGCGAGTCGAACACGCGGTGCAGCGCGATCGTGAGCTCGACGACCCCGAGGTTGGGGCCGAGGTGACCGCCCGTGCGTGCGACGTTCTCGACGAGGAAGCCGCGGATCTCATCCGCGAGCTGCTCGAGCTGATCGAGGCTCAGCACGTCGAGGTCGCGGGGTCCGGTGATGGACGACAACAGCGACATCCCCGCTCCTTTCCGGCCCCGGAAGGGCCCTGCAAGTCTACCCGGGGCATGAAGGGGGGACCGGATGCCGCGGCATCCGGTCCCCCGTGAATCACCTGTCAGACCAGCGAACGCAGCACGTACTGCAGGATGCCGCCGTTGCGGTAGTAGTCCGCCTCACCGGGCGTGTCGATGCGGACGACCGCGTCGAACTCGACCGTCTGCTTGCCCTCGGGCGAGAACTCGCTGGGCTCGGCCGTGACCTTGACGGTCTTCGGCGTGACGCCCTCGTTGAGCTGCTCGAGACCCGAGATCGAGACGATCTCGGTGCCGTCCAGGCCCAGCGACTTCCAGCTCTCGCCGGCCGGGAACTGCAGCGGCACCACGCCCATGCCGATGAGGTTCGAGCGGTGGATGCGCTCGAAGCTCTCGGTGATGACCGCCTTCACGCCCAGCAGGCTCGTGCCCTTGGCCGCCCAGTCGCGCGACGAGCCGGAGCCGTACTCCTTGCCGCCGAACACGACGAGCGGGGTGCCCTGTGCCTGGTAGTTCTGGCTCGCGTCGTAGATGAAGGACTGGGGTCCGCCCGCCTGCGTGAAGTCGCGGGTGAAGCCGCCTTCGATCTCGGCGCCGTCGTTGACCTCGCGGACGAGCTGGTTCTTCAGGCGGATGTTCGCGAACGTACCCCTGATCATGATCTCGTGGTTGCCACGGCGCGAGCCGTACGAGTTGAAGTCCTTGCGGTCGACGCCGTGCGCCGCGAGATACTGACCGGCGGGGCTGTCGGCCTTGATGTTGCCGGCGGGGCTGATGTGGTCGGTCGTGACGGAGTCCAGGAGGGTCGCCATCACGCGCGCGCCCACGATGTCGGTGACCGGGGTCAGCTCCATCGTCATGCCGTCGAAGTACGGGGGCTTGCGCACGTACGTCGAGGCTTCGTCCCACTCGAACACGTCGCCGGTCGGGGTCGGCAGCGTGCGCCACCGCTCGTCGCCCTCGAACACGCTCGCGTACTGGTGCGTGAACATGTCCTTGTTGATGGACGAGTCGATCGTCGCCTGCACCTCGGCCGAATCCGGCCAGATGTCGCGCAGGAACACGTCGTTGCCGTCCTGATCCTTGCCCAGCGCATCGGTCTCGAAGTCGAAGTTCATCGATCCGGCGAGCGAGTACGCGATCACGAGCGGCGGGCTCGCGAGGTAGTTCATCTTCACGTCGGGGTTGATGCGGCCCTCGAAGTTGCGGTTGCCCGAGAGCACCGCGGTGACGGCCAGGTCGTTCTCGTTGATCGCCGCCGAGACCTCCTCGATGAGGGGGCCGGAGTTGCCGATGCACGTGGTGCAGCCGTAGCCGACGGTGAAGAAGCCGAGGTCCTCCAGGTCCTGCGTGAGGCCGGCCTTCTCGTAGTAGTCGGTGACGACCTTCGAACCGGGCGCGAGCGTGGTCTTGACCCACGGCTTGGCCTTGAGGCCCTTCTTCACGGCGTTGCGCGCGAGCAGGCCCGCGGCGAGCATCACGGACGGGTTCGACGTGTTGGTGCACGAGGTGATCGCGGCGATGGTCACCGCGCCGTGGTCCAGCACGAACTTCTCGCCGCCCTGCAGGGTCACCGGGGTGGGCTTGGACGCCGTCGCCGGAGCGTGGCTGTGGTGGTGGTGCTCGTGCGTGCTGTACTCGTCCTCGGGCGAGTTTCCGGGCGGGTCGGACGCCGGGAACGACTCCGAGCCCTCGAGGTCGACCAGGTCGTGGTCGATCTCGGCGTAGTTGGTGAGGTCGCTCTCGAACTGCTGCTTGGCCTGCGACAGCACGATGCGGTCCTGCGGGCGCTTGGGGCCGGCGATCGAGGGCACGACCGTCGCGAGGTCGAGCTCCATGTACTCGCTGAACACGGGCTCGCGCGACGCGTCATGCCAAAGGGTCTGCTCCTTGGCGTACGCCTCGACGAGCGCCAGCTGCTGCTCGTCGCGACCGGTGAGGCGCAGGTAGTCGATGGTGACGGCGTCGATCGGGAACATCGCGGCGGTGGAGCCGAACTCGGGGCTCATGTTGCCGATGGTGGCGCGATTGGCCAGCGGGACCGATGCGACGCCTTCGCCGTAGAACTCGACGAACTTGCCGACGACACCGTGCTTGCGCAGCATGTCGGTGATCGTCAGCACGACGTCGGTGGCGGTCACGCCGGTCGGGATCGCGCCCGAGAGCTTGAAGCCGACGACCTTGGGGATGAGCATCGACACGGGCTGGCCGAGCATGGCCGCCTCGGCCTCGATGCCGCCGACGCCCCAGCCGAGCACGCCGAGGCCGTTGACCATCGTCGTGTGCGAGTCGGTGCCGACGCACGTGTCGGGGTAGGCGCGCAGCACGCCGCCGACGGCGCGGTCGTAGATGACCTTCGCGAGGTGCTCGATGTTCACCTGGTGCACGATGCCGGTGCCGGGCGGGACGACCTTGAAGTCGTCGAACGCGGTCTGGCCCCACCGGAGGAACTGGTAACGCTCGCCGTTGCGCTCGTACTCGATCTCGACGTTCCGCTCGAGTGCGTTCTCGGTGCCGAAGAGGTCGGCGATGACCGAGTGGTCGATGACCATCTCGGCGGGCGAGAGCGGGTTGATCTTGGTGGGGTCGCCGCCCAGTGCCTCCATCGCCTCGCGCATGGTGGCGAGGTCGACGATGCACGGCACGCCGGTGAAGTCCTGCATGACGACACGGGCCGGCGAGAACTGGATCTCGGTGTCGGGCTCGGCCGCGGCATCCCACGATCCGAGTGCCTCGATCTGAGCCTTGGTGACGTTGGCGCCGTCCTCGGTGCGCAGCAGGTTCTCGAGCAGCACCTTGAGGCTGAACGGGAGCTTCTCGTAGCCCGCGACCGTGTCGATGCGGAAGATCTCGTAGTCGGTGCTGCCGACCGTCAGGGTGCTCTTCGCACCGAAGCTGTCAACCGTGGACACGTCTGTCTCCTTCGTCGGCGGCGGGATCGTGCCGGAGTCCGGCATCCCCATCTTCCCCCGCTCCGAAGTCCTCGGCTAGTGAGGTCGACCTAACGGTTCGGGGGAAATTTATCTTGATGTCGAGATAAATGTATCACTTCGGCGCGCGCGGGTAGAGCGCGCGCACGGCGAGCCATGTGACTGCGACCAGTGGCGCGAACAGCGGCAGGCCCATGATCAGCTTGATCGTGCCGAGCGCGGTGACGTCGCCCGCGAAGTAGAGCGGGAGCTGCACGATCAGGCGGAGCGCAAAGAGGCCCGCCCACGCGATCGAAAGCCAGAAGAAGACGCGTCGCTTGCGCTTGTCGGCGCGCCAGGCGGTGCCCTCCCCCATCAGGAAGCCCACGGCCAGGCCGATGAGCGGCCACCCGATGAGAGCCGACACGAGGAAGGCGGTGCCGTACAGCGTGTTGGTGAGGAAGCCCGGGATGAAGCTGTCCTCTCCCCTGCCGGTCCACAGCGACAGGCCCGCCGCCGCGGCCGCGGCGATCAGGCCGCCGATCGCGGCGCTCGCGGACTGCCGCTGGATCAGGCGCACGATCGTGAAGACCGCGGCGAGACCGACCGACAGCGCGAGGCTGAGGGGCAGGTTTCCCGACTTCGCCTCGGCGTCGTAGGTGACCGTCCAGGCGACGAGGAACACGACGCCGGGGAGGACGGACTCGAGGATGCCGCGCCAGCCGCCCATCGCGGCCCAGACGACGTGCCCGGTGGTCTTGCCCTCGGCCGGGTCGAGGCCGGCGCGACGCGCGGCACCGCCCAGGGCGGCGCCGAGCATCTCGGACGCCGAGGGTGCGGCATCCGGTGTTCCCTCGGAGGAGCCGGCCGCACCGTTCGCGGCGGATTCCGACGCGTCGTCGGGGCGCGAGGGGTCGCTCACGCCGAGCCCGGCGTCGCCGGCATCTTCAGCGGGATGAGGTCGCGGGGTGGCATCGGCGAGCCGCCGCGGACCACGACGATCGACCGGAACAGGTCCTCGACGGCGGCCGCGGCCTCGACGTCGGCCGTCGCCGCACCGCCGATCACGCCGCGCAGGAACCAGCGCGGGCCGTCGACGCCGACGAAGCGTGCGAGGCGCTTGCCCGCGGTGCCGTCGGGGCCGGCGATCACGGGCACCTCGGCGAGGAGCTCCGGACCCAGCGGTCCTTCGCGCTCCTCGACGCGGCCGCCCTGCTGGCGGATCTGCTGGCGGATCTGCTCGCGCGTCTCCTCCCAGAGGCCCGCCGAGCGCGGCGCGGCGAACGGCTGCACCTGAAGGGTCGAGTCGGAGTAGTCCAGGCCGACGGCGACGATGCGCTTGGTCTGCTCCTCGACTTCGAGGCGCAGGTTCAGGCCCTCACGAGGAAGGATCTTGATCCCGCCGAGATCGATGTAGGGGCGGACCGGGTTGGCCTCGGACTCGTCGAACGGGCCGGTCGTGGCGCGGTCGTCGGGTGCGACCTTGCGCGGGCCGTCGACGGATGAGGGGTCGGTCATGCGAGGACTCCGTCCTTCTGGTAGCCCGTGGAGCCGAAGCCGCCCTCGCCGCGCACACTGTCGGGCAGGGTTTCCACGGGGATGAATACGGCGCGCGGCACCGGCATCACGATGATCTGCGCGATGCGGTCGCCCGCGGCGATGTCGTGTGCCTGCGCCCGATCGGTGTTCAGCAGGATCACCTTGATCTCGCCGCGGTAGCCGGCGTCGATCGTCCCGGGCGCGTTGACGACGGTGATCCCGTGCTTGGCCGCCAGGCCGCTGCGTGGGACGACGAAGGCGACATACCCCTCGGGCAGCGCGATCCGCACGCCGGTGCCGACGAGGGCACGCTCGCCGGGCTCGAGGCGCACCGCCTCGGCGGCGACGAGGTCGGCTCCGGCGTCCCCAGGGTGCGCATACACCGGGACGTCGGGGGCGATAATGGGGACGTCCACCGTTTCAGTCACCCAACGAGGGTAATGCAGAACTCAATGCCTCACGCCGGTGCCCGAACCGGCCGTGCCGACGGTTATCGCGAGCGGCTCGGCCCATCGCTGTGGATCCTGGTCGCGGCGGGAATGGCGGCGCCGATGGCGGCGCTCGTCGTCACGCCGATCGACACGACGATCGCCCTGATCGTGGGCGCCGGCGTCGGCATCCTGCTGATCGCGCTGCTGATCCTGGCGGCACCCGTCGTCGAGGTGCGCGACGGAGAGCTGAGGGCCGGGCGTGCGCACATCGGTGTCGAGTTCCTCGGCGACGGCGAGGTTCATGTCGGGGAGGACGCGCGCCATGCGCGCGGTGCGGGTCTCGACCCGCGGTCGTGGCATCTCATCCGGGGCGGGATCGACGGGGTCGTCGTGCTCCCGGTGACGGATGCCGATGATCCGACGACCGCGTGGGTCATCTCCTCGCGGACGCCGGACCGGCTGGCCGCCGCAGTGCGGCGGGCTCAGATCACGCGGCGCACTCAGTACAGATAGGGCCGTCTGCGGTCTCGTGATCGAGCTGCGAGCGGTGCTTCACGAGGAAGCAGTTCGAACAGGTGAACTCGTCCTCCTGTGCGGGGAGAACGACGACGTCGAGCTCGAGGTCCGACAGGTCGGCACCGGGCAGCTCGAAGCCCGACGGGTTGTCGGCGTCCTCCACGTCGACCGAGCCCGAGAGCTTGTCGGGAACGCGCTCCTTGAGCGCCTCGATCGACTCGCTGTCGTCCTCGGTCTTGCGGGGGGCGTCGTAATCGGTGGCCATGCGTGAAGATCTCAACTTCCGGGTATTCGCGGTTGCGCTCGCCCTTGCGGGCGGCGATAGTTTGCACGACCATTCCCCTTTTCGCAAATGCGATCCGGCGCCATCCTGACCGTGCGTTCGCGTGAAACTCGCGGCACGCGCAGGATATTCCCGGTCGTCGTGGTGCGCTGTGACACGATGGGGCGGGCAGGCGGGCTCTGAAGCCGTGAGTCCGCCGGGAAAGCGCAGCCAAGAGCCGGCACGAGAAGCAGGGAGCGTCCGCATGGAACAGCTCAAAGTCATCGGAACCGAGGACGACAAGCTCATCCTGGCGACGGAGTCCGGCGAGAGATTCACGCTCGAGGTCGACGACGTCCTCCGCGGTGAGCTGCGCAAGGCGCGCCGCGAGCGCGAGTCCGACGTGCAGACGCCGCGCCCCAGTCCCCGCGAGATCCAGGCCCACATCCGGTCGGGGCTGTCCGCGCGGGAGGTCGCCGAAATCCTCGGTGCCCGCGTCGAGGACATCGTGCGCTTCGAGGGCCCCGTGCTCGCCGAGCGGGAGCACATCGTCGGTCAGGCACTGGCGGTTCCGGTGCTGCTCGGCGGCGATTTCGAAGGTGACGGGCAGACGACGTTCGGCTCCGCGGTGCGCGTCAAGCTCGCCGAGGCCGGCGCGATCGGCGAACGCTGGACCAGCTGGAAAGAGCCGACCGGCTGGACCGTCAAGCTGGAGTTCACCTCGAACGACATCGGCCACGACGCCCGCTGGGGCTTCGATCCGCGCCGCAGCACGCTGTCGCCGCTGAACGCCGACGCCATCCAGCTGTCGCGCCAGGGGTCGCTCCCCGAGGGGCTCATCCCTCGGCTCCGCGCCCTCGACGCGGTGCCCCCGAAGGACGACTCCCGCTTCGACAGCGGAGCGTTCGGCCCGCGCCGCCTCCCCGACGCCGACATCGAGTCGCCTGAGATCCCGTCCCCCGCCGCGCCTGCCGTGCAGGAGGCCGCCATCAAGCGCGCCACCGAGCCCGCCGTCGTGACCTCGGCCGAGACCGCCGACCTGCTCGAGGCGCTGCGTCGTCGCCGCGGCCAGCGCGAGCCGCTTCCGGGGGCCGAAGAGGTCGCTGCGGCGCCCCGCTCGCCCGCCCCGGTCGCGCTGTTCGACGCGCTCGAGCCGGGCTACGACGAGTCGGCGTCCGAAGAGGAGCCGACGGCGTCCGAATACCAGGCACCCACTCCGGCCGCGGTCGCCGAGGCCGGCCGCCGCAAGGGCCGCACGTCGATGCCGTCGTGGGATGAGATCGTCTTCGGCGCCCGCTCCGACGACTGACGCCGGGGCTCAGGCGCCGGCGAACGCGCCGAGCCGGATGAGCGGAACCACTCGCTCTTCGTCCGTGAGGGAGCCGTGCTGCCCGATCATCTTCTGCGGGGCTTTGTCGGCGAGGCGGTCGTCGTAGTACGCGATTCCCGCGCGCGCCGCGACGATCACGTCGCCGATGCGGGCACGTACCTCCGGGTCGATCCGGCCCACGAGACCTGACGCCTCGAGTTCGGCGCGCGAGAACACCCACGAACGGGATGCCTCGGCCTCGCGCCATCGGGTGAGCACGGCATCGGCGGCGCCCGGCTCCGTGTAGAGGTGGAGCATGCGGGGCTCGCCGCCGAGGAGGCGGACGCCGTCGAGCAGGTCGTCCCCTTCTTCGAGGAGAAGATGCCGATGGCGTGGCACGTCGATCATGCCGTGGTCGGACGTCACGACCACCCCGGTGCCGCGGTCGAGGGATTTCGAGAGCGTGCGGGCCGCAGCATCCACCCGCTCCAGCACCGCGACCCATTCGTCGGACTCCCAGCCGCGCTTGTGACCGATCGCGTCGAGATCAGGGGCATAGAGATAGATGAGGGACCCCGGATGCTGCGCCGCGAGGTCGGCGGCGAGGCTCACGCGCTCATCGAGGTCGTCGGCGCCGTGGAACTCGGCGTCCCCGAGCGTCGCCGCGGTGAAACCGGTGCCGGCGTACTCGTTGCGCGAGACGGCGAAGAACGGCCGGCCGAGCGTCGCGGACAGCGGGGCGGCGCGCTGGAACTCGAGCGGAAGCCCGTCGGTGTCCCAGCCGCGGAGCAGATTCACCACGTCGTCGGTGCCGGGCACCCGCGCGCGGTACCCGACGATGCCGTGCTCCCCCGGCAGCGCCCCGGTGAGCAGACTGGTCAGCGCGGCGGCGGTGGTCGACGGGAAGACCGAGCGCGCGACGTCCTTCTTCGCGCGGGCCTCAGTGAGGAAGCGGGCGTGGCCGGCCCGGGCCGAGAGGTTGTGGACGCCGAGCCCGTCGAGCACCCACACGATCGCGCTCCGCGCCGGGGCGAACCACTCCGAGCCGCCGTCCAGCGCCGCCGACATCTCGGTCACGACACGGGTGAGGCTCCGGGCACGCGGCGGGTCCACGGGTAGGCTGAGGGTCATCGGGGCCAGTCTCGCACACGCGGCCGCGCCCCCTCGCTCTCCGCCGTCACCCGAGGCTTCTTCGACACATGCCCGCTTCCCGCACCGATTCCTCCCCCGCCGACCACGGACGCATCGAGGACGTCGACGTCTCTTCGGAGATGCAGACGTCGTTCCTCGAGTACGCGTACTCGGTCATCTATTCGCGTGCGCTGCCCGACGCGCGCGACGGGCTCAAGCCGGTGCAGCGCCGCATCCTGTTCCAGATGGCCGACATGGGGCTGCGGCCCGACCGCGGCCATGTGAAGAGCGCTCGCGTCGTCGGCGAGGTGATGGGAAAGCTTCACCCGCACGGCGACGCCCCCATCTACGACGCGCTCGTCCGTCTGGCCCAGCCCTTCTCCCTGCGCGTGCCCCTCGTCGACGGGCACGGCAACTTCGGCTCGCTCGACGACGGCCCCGCCGCGCCCCGCTACACCGAGGCCCGCCTCGCCCCGCCGGCGCTCGCGCTCACCGAGAACCTCGACGAGGACGTCGTCGACTTCATCCCGAACTACGACGGCCAGTTCCAGCAGCCCGAGGTGCTGCCGGCCGCCTTCCCCAATCTGCTCGTCAACGGCACCACCGGCATCGCGGTCGGCATGGCGACGAATATGGCGCCCCACAACCTCATCGAGGTCGTGGGCGCCGCGACCCATCTGCTCGAGAACCCCGAGGCGACGGTCGAAGAGCTCATGGAGTTCGTGCCCGGTCCCGACCTCCCCGGCGGCGGCATCATCGTCGGCCTCGACGGCATCAAGGACGCCTACACGAACGGCCGCGGCAGCTTCCGCACGCGGGCGAAGGTCTCGATCGAGTCGCTCGGCCCGCGCCGCACCGGCCTCATCGTCACCGAACTCCCCTACCTCGTCGGCCCTGAGCGCGTCATCGAGAAGATCAAGGACGCCGTCAACGCGAAGAAGCTGCAGGGCATCGCCGACGTCACCGATCTGACCGATCGCCACCACGGCCTGCGTCTGGTCATCGGCATCAAGACCGGTTTCGACCCCCAGGCGGTGCTCGACCACCTCTACCGGCTGACGCCGCTCGAGGACTCGTTCAGCATCAACAACGTCGCCCTGGTCGAGGGGCAGCCGCAGACCCTCGGGCTGCGCGAGCTCCTGCGCGTCTACCTCGATCACCGCATCAGCGTCGTCACGCGCCGCAGCCGGTATCGCCTCGAGCGGCGCAAGGAACGCCTGCACCTGGTCGAGGGCCTCCTCATCGCGATCCTCGACATCGACGAGGTCATCCAGGTCATCCGCACGTCCGACGACAGCGAGCAGGCGCGCACGCGCCTCATGAGCGTCTTCGACCTGTCCGAGCCGCAGTCCGAGTACATCCTCGAGCTGCGACTGCGTCGCCTCACGAAGTTCTCGCGCATCGAGCTCGAGACCGAGCGCGACAACTTGAAGAAGGAGATCGCCCAGCTCGAGGAGCTGCTGGGCAGCGACGTGCTGCTGCGCGCGCAGGTGGCGCACGAACTGGATGCCGCCTCCGAGGCGTTCGGCACGCCGCGGCGCACGCTTCTCCTCAATGGCGGTCCGGTGCAGCCGCGCTCGCGCGCCGCGGCGGCGGTCGCCGACCTGCAGATCGCGGACGCGCCGTGCCGCGTCTTCCTCTCCGCCACCGGCCGCATGGTGCGTGCCGAGCTCGCGGCCGACGCCCCGGGCGGCGGTATCGTCGCGCCGGCACGGCGCTCGAAGCACGACGCCATCCGCTCGTCGGTGGACACCACCACCCGCGGCGACATCGGGGCCGTGACCAACCTCGGCCGCCTGGTGCGGTTCTCCCCCGTCGACCTGCCGTCGGTGCCCGGCAACTCGGTGCAGCTCGCCGCCGGAACCCGCGGCGACCAGTACCTGGGTCTCAGCGGCGGCGAGCACATCGTCGCGCTCGTGCCGCTCGTGGAGGGCCCGCCGATCGCGATCGGCACGGCGCAGGGCATCGTGAAGCGCGTCGCCGCGAGCGAGATCGCGAACAAGCACGACATCGAGGTCATCGCCCTCAAGGACGGCGACCGCGTCGTCGGTGCCGCGCCCGCGTCCGACGGCGCCGAGCTCGTGTTCGTGGCGAGCGACGCCCAGCTGCTCCGCTTCGACGCGTCCTCGGTGCGCCCACAGGGTCGCTCAGCCGGCGGCATGGCCGGCATCCGTCTCACTGACGGCGCGCAGGTCATCTCGTTCGATGTCGTCGGGCCCTCCGAGTTCGACGCCGTCGTGGTCACGATCGCCGGCTCGACCACGGCGCTCGCGGGCACCGACGCCGGCAGCGCCAAGGTGTCGCTGTTCAGCGAGTTCCCCGCCAAGGGGCGCGCGACCGGCGGCGTGCGCGCCCAGCGCTTCCTGAAGGGCGAGGACGCGCTGACGATCGCCTGGGTCGGCACGGATCCCCGTGCCATCGGCTCCGACGGTGCGACTCGCGCTCTTCCGGAGTCCGGCGCGAAGCGCGACGCGTCGGGCACCGCGCTCGACGGCGTCATCGGCGCCGTCGGCACCGGCATTCGCTGAGCCCCGATACACAGGAGAGGCGCACCGGCTCAGCCGGTGCGCCTCTCGCTGTTGCGGGGAACGGCGATCAGATCACGCGTCGATGCGCTCGCGCACCAGCCGGTCGCTCGAGTCGATGATGAACTCCTTGCGCGGGGCCACGTCGTTGCCCATGAGCAGTTCGAAGACGGATGCCGCAGCCTCGGCATCCTGCATCCGCACGCGTCGGAGCGTCCGGCCGCTACGATCCATGGTCGTGGTCGCGAGCTGGTCGGCGTCCATCTCGCCGAGGCCCTTGTAGCGCTGGACGGGCTCCTGCCAGCGCTTGCCGGCCTTCGTGAGCTTCGTGAGGAGTCCGTGCAGCTCGGCCTCGGAGTACGTGTAGATCGTCTCGTTGGGCTTGGACCCCGGGTTCATCACGACCACGCGGTGCAGCGGTGGGACGGCGGCGTACACGCGGCCCTCGTCGATGAGTGGTCGCATGTACCGGAAGAACAGGGTCAGCAGCAGCGTGCGGATATGTGCGCCGTCGACGTCGGCGTCGCTCATCAGGATGATCTTGCCGTAGCGGGCGGTGTCGAGGTCGAACGATCGGCCCGAGCCGGCGCCGATCACCTGGATGATCGCAGCGCACTCGGCGTTGGACAGCATGTCGCTGATCGACGCCTTCTGGACGTTGAGGATCTTGCCGCGGATCGGCAGCAGCGCCTGGAACTCGCTGTTGCGTGCGAGCTTGGCGGTCCCGAGGGCCGAGTCGCCCTCGACGATGAACAGCTCCGACTCGGCGACGTCGTTCGACCGGCAGTCCGCGAGCTTCGCCGGCAGCGACGAAGACTCGAGTGCGTTCTTGCGGCGCTGCGTCTCTTTGTGGGTGCGCGCGGAGATGCGCGCCTTCATCTCGGAGACGACCTTGTCGAGCAGGAGGGAGGTCTGCGCCTTGTCGTCGCGCTTCGGCGACGTGAAGCGCGCGGTGAGCTCGCGCGTGAGGACATTCGAGACGATCTGGCGGACCGCCGGCGTGCCGAGCACCTCCTTGGTCTGACCCTCGAACTGCGGCTCGGCGACACGCACGGTCAGCACGGCGGTGAGCCCGGCGAGGATGTCGTCCTTCTCGAGCTTGTCGCCTCCGACCTTCAGGCGACGCGCGTTCTGCGCCACCTGATCGCGCAGCACCTTCATGAGGCCCTGCTCGAACCCCTGCTGGTGCGTGCCGCCCTTGGGCGTGGCGATGATGTTGACGAACGAGCGCGACACCGTCTCGTAGCCGGTGCCCCACCTGACGGCGATGTCGACGTGGCACTCGCGCTCGACCTCGGTCGGCACCATCGCGCCCGAGGGCTGCAGCACCGGGACGGTCTCGGTGAACCTGCCCTCACCGGTGAGGCGCCACGTGTCGGTGACGCCGGCGTCGGGTGCGAGGAAGTCGGCGAACTCGGAGATGCCGCCGTCGAACCGGTAGCTCGTCTCTACGGGCTCGCCGGCCTCGGTGCCGGGTCGCTCGTCGCGGATGACGATCTCCAGGCCCGGGACCAGGAAGGCGGTCTGGCGCGCGCGCTGCTCGAGCTCCTGCAGGTTGAACGCGGCGTCCTTCGTGAAGATCTGGCGATCGGCCCAATAGCGGATGCGCGTGCCGGTCACGCCCTTCGCGGCGCGGCCCGCGACCCGCAGCTCGCTGCGCTCCTCGAAGGGGGTGAAGCCCGAATCGGGGCTGCCGTTCGAGAAGACGCCGGGCTCGCCCCGGTGGAACGACATCGCCCACGTCTTGCCGCCGCGGTCGACCTCGACGTCCAGGCGCTCCGAGAGCGCGTTGACGACCGATGCCCCGACGCCGTGCAGACCGCCCGACGCGGCGTACGAGCCACCCCCGAATTTGCCACCCGCGTGGAGCTTGGTGAAGACGACCTCGACGCCGGTCAGCCCCGTGCGCGGCTCGATGTCGACCGGGATGCCACGAGCGCGGTCGCGCACTTCGACGCTGCCGTCGGCGTGGAGCACGATGTCGATGCGCGAGCCGTGGCCGGCGAGCGCCTCGTCGACGGAGTTGTCGATGATCTCCCACAGACAGTGCATGAGGCCGCGCGAGTCGGTCGAGCCGATGTACATACCGGGGCGCTTGCGGACCGCTTCGAGCCCTTCGAGCACCTGGAGATGATGGGCGGAGTACTCGGCGGTCACAATCTCCCATCGTAATCGGGGCGCCCGACAGCCCCGCACAGACACGCTTCAGGGCCGGCACGCGTACGCGCTCAGCGAAATGTCATCACTTCGCGGCATTCTCGAAACGTCGGCGTGGTTGTATTTCATGACCGCTAGAGAGTTCTACCAGTACGAGGAGGCACCGAGATGAACACGCTATCGACACCGACCGAGACCGGCGCCGTCCTCGAATACCGCCTCACGGCGATGGACCGCTGCGATTCGTGTGGGGCACAGGCCTACATCGCAGCCGAGGTCAACGGGAGCGAACTGCTCTTCTGCGCCCACCACGGCCGCAAGTACGAAGAGAAGCTCCGCACCATCGCGACCTCGTGGCACGACGAGACCGCTCGCCTGGCCGAGTAGGCGCCCGCTCGGCAGACTCGCACCCGTCGCGTCAGCGGCGGGTGTATCTGCGTTCTACGAGGGGTGACACGCGCAGAGCGATCTCTTCACCGATCGTTCCGATGATCTCCGCGAGATCCGTGGCCGTGCGCTCTCCGGAGACGCCCGGTCCGTAGACCGTGACGACGTCGCCGACGACCGCGTCCGGCCAGACGGCGACCAGGGACTCCGTGCCGCCGATGGCAACGAGTGCGCGGCTGCCCGCCGGTGTGCCGACGGTCGCGCGCCGCTGAAGCGATGACGGGAGACCCTCCAGCGCACCGAGACCGATTCGGACGTACTCCCCGCCGACCTCGACGACGTCCGCGTCGAGCCGGCCGATCGGGCGGAGGCCCAGGTGATCGGCTGAGGGTCCCCCGGCGGAGCGGATGCCGTAGCAGAACGCCCCCACGCGGACCATGTCGTAGCGGAACTCGGGGCGAGCGAAGGATGCGGCGCTGGCGGCGAGGTGACGCATGGCCGGGCGCAGGCCGGCAGCCGTGGCCTGGTCCAGCGCCCACTCGTACACGGCTCGGGCGTCGTCGTCCTCGGAGTCGGAAGCCTCGGCGATGTGGCTCCAGACACCCGCGACCTCGATCACGCCGTCCGCCTCGAGGATTGCAGCGCGCGACACGAAAGCCGGCCACTGCTCCGGCCGCACGCCGTTGCGGTGCAGTCCGGTGTCGATCTTGAGATGCACGCGCACCGGGGCGCCGGCATCGCGGGCGGCCTCTGCGAGCTCCTCCAGCAGGTCGGCGTCGCCGATGCCGAGGTCGATCCGCCCGGCGACCGCGGCCTCGAGGTCATCGCGCGAGGCGGCGATCCACGCGAAGATGCGGGCGTCGTCGCCGACGGCGTCTCGCACCGCGCAGCCCGTCCGCACGTCGAAGGCGCCGAACCAGCTCACGCCCGCGGCGGCCGCCGTCTGCACGACAGGCTCCAGGCCGTGGCCGTAGGCGTCGTCCTTGACCACGAGCATCAGCTCCGCGGGAGACACCGTCGCGCGCACCTGCGCGATGTTCGCGACCAGGGCGTCGAGGTCGACATGGAGTCGCGCGGTCATGGGGTCTCCTCACGACCGGCACGCAGTCCGACCATGGTGACGAGCTCGCCGGCGGTGAGGCCCGTTTCACGGACCCAGTCGGCGAGCGACGGCTCGCCTTCCGCCGGGTCGCCGAGGAACAGGACCTCGTCGCCGCGGCGGACCGCGGCATCCGTGATGTCCACCACGCACACGTCCATGGCGACGCGTCCGACGACGGGATGCCTCTCCCCCGCGATCGCGACGTCCACCGCGCCACCGAGGGCGCGTACGATGCCCTGCGCGTAGCCGCCCGTGACGAGCGCGACGCGCGTGTCCGCGGGCGCGCGGTACGCGTAGCCGTACGACACGCCTTCGCCTTCGCGGAGGTCCTTCACGGACAGCACGGTCCCCGTCAGTCGCAGCGCGGGCACGGCGGCGTGCGCGGCACCGGGGAGCCCGAGGAGTGCCGCCGCCGAGAGCGTGTCGCTCCGCGCCGCGATCGGCGCCGAGTCGGCTGCGGTGACCCCGACGCGGCGCGTGCGGGCCTCGAGGCCCACGGTCGCCAGCACGTCGCGCACGAGCTCCACTCCGTGGCCCCAGGCATCCGCGTCGAGGATCGACGCGTCGTAGGAACGGATGCCGCGATCCCACGCGCTGCGCGCGTTCGCCGTCAGCACGGTCCGCGAGATCCGCGCGACGGGGGCGCTGCGGGGGCCCGATCCCGGCACGGCATGGTCGTGCCCAGGGATCGCGGAACTCACGCCTCTAGACTATCGGGGTCCCCGAACCGAACCCGGAGCACGAATGTCTTCTCAGGGCCTCGCCCTCTCGAACCGTCTTCGCTACCTCGCCTGGCGTGTCCGTCGCATCGACGTCGGATCCGTGCTGGAGCGCGCGAGGGAGACCGCCCACGAGCACGGCAAGTGGACCCCCGCCGTCGTCGTCGACATGCTGTGGTCGGCCGGGTTCCAGCAGGTCGGCTTCCAGGACTACGTCGACTACGACTTCGCGATCCTCAACCGCGCCGAGCGGGCGACGTACATGACGCACCCGGTGTCGAACGAGATCTCGCAGAAGTACGACCACCCCGACTACCGCGGTCAGTTCCAGGACAAGGTCGAGTTCGACCGCGTCTTCAGCGACTTCCTCCGCCGCGACTGGATGGTGGTCGAGGAGGGCAACGCCGACGCGGTGCGCGCCTTCGCCGAGAAGCACGGCACGATCGTCACCAAGGAGCCGGTGGGCCAGGCGGGCACGGGCGTGCACCGTTACCACGCGTCCGACGTCTCGGACTGGGACGAGTTCCACCGCGGTCTGCTCTCCCGCGGCGAGCTGCTCATCGAGGAGGTCATCCGCCAGCACGCCGACCTCGCGGCGGTATGCCCCGGAACCGTGAACACGACCCGCGTCACCGCGTTCTTCGACGGTGAGAAGACCCACATCCTGGCGATGGCGCAGAAGTTCGGACGCGGAGCCGTGAGCGACCAGATGACGTTCGGCGGCTTCTACACGATGCTCGACGAGAACGGTCATGCGGTCGGACCGGGCTACGACTCGCACAGCCATGTGCACGAGAAGCACCCCGACAGCGGCTTCGTCATCGCCGACTTCCAGCTGCCGATGATCGATCAGGTCAAGGAGTTCGTCGACCAGGTAGCCCGGGTCGTGCCGCAGATCCAGTACGTCGGCTGGGACATCGTCGTCACGCCCGACGGTCCGGTGCTCGTCGAGGGCAACTGGGGCGCCGGGGTGTACGAGAACAAGCCGAGCGTCACCGGTATCCGCACCGGTCACAAGCCGCGGTATCGCGCAGCGATCGGGTTCTAGGCGGACTCACCGCGCACGCGAAAGGCGCGGCATCCGCAAGGATGCCGCGCCTTCGTGCTGAAACCGTCAGATCGTCCGGACGATCCCGAGCGGGGTCGACTGGTGGCCCTGACCCAGCGGGTTGTCCTTGAGGATCGAGACGAGCCGCTTCTCTTCGCCCTTGTCGAGCGTGGAGCCGAGGATGTTGCCGCCGAGGTCGTTGATGTCGACCACGGCCACCTCGGGCACGCCGCCCAGCAGCGCCTTGAGGTGCGTCGCGACCTCACGCGGGCGCTCGGGTCCGAGAACGACCGCCTTGTTGTACGGCGGGATCGTGCCCGACGTCGGTCCGTCGATCGCTCGGGCCTTGTCGCCCGCGATGCGGTAGAAGTCGCCCTTGCGCCCGAACAGCTTGGTGACGGCGGAGACGGCAGCCGCGAACAGGATGCGGATCGTGCCGCACTCGCGGAGGGCCATCTCCATCGTCTCGGGCATGCCCAGGCCGATGCCGTAGGGCGTGCGCGTGACGTACTTCGAAAGGAAGAGTGCCAGCTTGCGCGGCTTGATGTCCTCCACGAGGTACGAGCGGCCCTGCGTGATCGCGACGATCTTCTCGGTCACGAACAGCAGGTCGCCCT
Source organism: Microbacterium sp. NPDC056057 (assembly GCF_042266945.1). NCBI lineage: Bacteria > Bacillati > Actinomycetota > Actinomycetes > Micrococcales > Microbacteriaceae > Microbacterium > Microbacterium sp. NPDC056057. The sequence goes on along the minus strand of NZ_JBHJWS010000003.1, from coordinate 497,015 downwards.
CGCGCACGACATCGGCCGCGTACTCGCGGACGAACTCGTCGAGGTCGTCGCCCGGCATCACGACCCGGGTGCGGATCGGGATGCGGGCGAACGACGACCCCCCGACCTGGACGGTGAGCGCCTTGCCGGCGTTCGCCTCACTCACTCGAGATAGTCCCGCAGCGACTGCGAACGCGACGGGTGCCGCAGCTTCGCCATCGTCTTCGACTCGATCTGGCGGATGCGCTCGCGGGTGACCCCGAACGTGTCGCCGATCTGGTCGAGCGTCTTCGGCTGGCCGTCGCCGAGGCCGAAGCGCATGCGGATCACGCCGGCCTCGCGCTCCGAGAGCGAGTCGAGGAGGGACTCGAGCTGACGCTGGAGCATCGTGAAGCCCACCGCGTCGGCGGGGACCACGGCCTCGGTGTCCTCGATGAGGTCACCGAACTCGCTGTCGCCGTCCTCGCCGAGGGGCGTGTGCAGCGAGATCGGCTCACGGCCGTACTTCTGCACCTCGATGACCTTCTCGGGGGTCATGTCGAGCTCGCGGCTGAGCTCCTCGGGCGTGGGTTCGCGACCGAGGTCCTGCAGCATCTGACGCTGGACGCGCGCGAGCTTGTTGATGACCTCGACCATGTGCACCGGGATGCGGATGGTGCGAGCCTGGTCGGCCATGGCGCGGGTGATGGCCTGACGGATCCACCACGTCGCGTACGTCGAGAACTTGAAGCCCTTGGTGTAGTCGAACTTCTCGACCGCGCGGATGAGGCCGAGGTTGCCCTCCTGGATCAGATCCAGGAACTGCATGCCGCGGCCGGTGTAGCGCTTGGCGAGCGACACCACGAGGCGCAGGTTCGCGCCGAGCAGGTGGCTCTTCGCGCGCTGACCGTCGCGGGCGACCCACTGCAGGTCGAGTCCCAGCTGCGAGGTCTTCTCGGCCGCCGACATGTGCGACAGCTTCTCTTCGGCGAACAGACCCGCCTCGATCCGCATCGCGAGCTCGACCTCTTCGGCCGCGTTCAGGAGCGGAACCTTGCCGATCTGCTTGAGGTAGTCCTTGACCGGGTCGGCCGTCGCGCCCGTGATCTGGGTCGAGTAGACGGGGACGTCGTCCTCGTCGCTCGACGAGATGACGATCGCGCCGGTGGGGAGAGGCTCGGTGAACGCCGGCTTGGTGCTCTCCTCCTCTTCCTCCTCGTCGTCGGTCGCGTTGGCGTCGTCGCCCGACGCCTTCGCGCCCTTCGCCGACTCGCCGGCCTCGGCCGTGTCGCCCTCGGTGTCGTCGCCGTCTTCCTCGAGTTCGACGTCGTCGTCGAGCTCCTCGACGTCGTCCTCGAACTCGTCGTCCGACTTCTTCGCGCGCTTGGACGCGGTCTTCGGAGCGGCCTTGGTCTTCGCGGCGCCCTTGGCTGCCGGAGCCTTCTTGGCGGCCGCCGTCTTCGTCTCGTCCGTCTCGGTGTCCTTCGCGGCCGAGCGAGCCTTGGTGTTCGTGCCTGGAGTCACGTTTCGCCTTTCACCGGTCGAGACGCCCTGCGCCTCTCCGGTCGGTTTCGGACACTAGTAAGACCCTTGTCAAGTCCACATCTTCGAAGGGATACCCCACGAAGACGGTTGACAACGGGTCAGAGCGTCTAGTATCTCATACTTGCCGTGCGCCGCCAGCATCGCCCTGCCGAGACCGGCGCACCTCCATCCCTGGTGTCAACACACCGGTCCGGCGTCGAATTCCGCCGACGCGCGGCGAGTGCGCGATCACGAGCCGCGCTTGTCGTCCTCCCCGGGGCGCGTCGCCAGGAAACGCTCGAGTTCTGCCGCCAGCTCATCGGCGCTGGGCAGATCGCCCGTGTGGATCATCGGGGTCGCCAGCGTGGATCCCGCCATGTAGGCGTCGTAGCGCTCTTCCAAGCCCTGCACCATGCGCGCGAGCTCGTCGCTGCCCTGGATCTGCTCGGTGACCTTCTCGAGGTACTCGCGGTTCTCCTCGCGCAGCTCGTCGCCCGCGAACACGAGTCCCGTCGCGACGGTGAGGCTGTCGAGGGCGGCCAGAGCCGCCGCCGGGTACTCGGTGTCGCCGAGATAGTGCGGGATCAGCAGCACGAAACCCGCGACGCGCACGCCCGCGGCGGCGAGGCGGTACTCCAGCAGGTGGCCCGCCGTCGCCGGCACCTGGGTGTGGGGCTGCCACACCGAGTGCGCCTCGGTGAGCTCCGACCGCGTTCCGCTCACCGTCGTGCCGATCGGCCGCGTGTGCGGCACGGGCATCGGGATCGCGTGGACCCACGTCACCGTGGAGACGCCGTACACCTCGGTGAACTCGAGGACCGCCTCGGTGAAGGCATCCCACGCGAAATCGGGCTCGTAGCCGGCGAGCAGCAGGAACGGCTGACCGAGGGCGTCGTGGGCGAACGACAGCTCCAGGCGCGACGGGCGGTAGTCGGTGAGATGGTCCTTCTCGAACGACACGATCGGGCGGCGCGCGCGGTAGTCCAGCAGCGTGTCGTTGGAGAACATGGCGAGCGGCGACGGCGAGAGCTCGTCGCGGAAGTAGTCGATCAGGCGGCTGACGGCGCTGCCGGCATCGGTGAAGCCGGTCAGGGCGATCACGAGCGGCAACCCGCGCGGGACGGGCGGCGCTGAAGCCGCACGCTCGAACAGCGGGCCGGGAAAGGGCATGCACCCATGCTACGAGCCGTCCGCCGACGTCGGGTCGCGATGGTCGCGCTCAGAGCGAACAGTCGTCGTCCCTAGGATGGAGACCATGTCGTTCCCCGACCTCGAGTACCGCACCGCACCTGTCCGAGAGTCCGACGCCGACCTTCTTCTCCTCGCGCTCCCCCCGCTCGACGCCGAGGGATCCCCGGATCTCTCTGACTGGCCGGGCCTTCGCGAGGCGCTGTCGGGGGTGGGCTTCACGGGCGCCGCGGGCGTCTGGGTGCGCGCGTACGCTCCGGACGCGACGACGCTGCCGCTGGCCGTCGTCGGGACCGGTTCGGCTCCGGATGCCGCGGCCGTGCGCGATGCGGTGGGCGCGGCGATCCGCGCCATCACCGGCTTCGCGACCGTCGCCGTGGCCGCCCCGTACGCCGATCCTTCGCTGTGGACCGCCGCCGCGGAGGGCGCCGCCCTCGGCGGCTACCGCTTCGAGGGCTACAAGACCGAGGCGCCGAAGCCGCGCGCGCAGCGCGTGGTCGTCCACGGCAGCGCCGAGCCGGACGACGCGGCGCTGAAGCTGATCGTCGAGACCGCGGCATCCATCGCCCTCGTCAAGGACCTCGTCAACACCCCGGCCGAATGGCTCGGACCCGCCGATGTCGCGCAGCGCGCCAGCGAGTCCGTCGCCGAGCTGCCGGTCACCGTCCAGGTGCTCGACGAAGAGGCGCTGCGCGAGCAGGGCTTCGGCGGCATCCTCGGCGTGGGGCAGGGGTCCGACCGTCCGCCGCGTCTCGTCCGCCTCGAGTACGCGCCGGAGGGCGCGGGCAGGCACGTCGCGCTGGTGGGCAAGGGCATCACCTTCGACACCGGAGGCCTGTCGCTCAAGCCCGCCGCCTCGATGGTCGGCATGAAGTACGACATGGCAGGCGCCGCAACCGTTCTGGGTGTGCTGCGGGCCGTGGCATCCGTCGGCGCGCCCGTCAAGGTGACGGCGTGGCTGTGCGTGGCGGACAACATGCCGTCCGGCCGCGCCACGCGCCCCGGCGACGTGCTGCGCCTGCTCGACGGCACGACCGTGGAGGTGCTCAACACCGATGCCGAGGGCCGTCTCGTGCTCGCCGACGGACTCGTCGCCGCCAGCCGCGAGAACCCCGACGTGATCGTCGACGTCGCCACGCTCACGGGCGCGATCCTCGTCGCCCTCGGCACGCGTCACACGGGTGTGATGGGCGACGACGACGCCGTGGCCGCCTACCTCGCCGCAGCGGCCGAGACCGGCGAGCCCGCGTGGCAGCTGCCCCTGCCCGCTCACATGGTGGAGGAGCTCGACTCCCCCATCGCCGACCTGCAGAACGCCAAGATCGGCGACCCTGCGGGCGGCTCGCTCTTCGCAGGACTGTTCCTGCGTCACTTCGTCGGCCGCACGGCCGACGAGACGGATGCGCCCCGAATCCCCTGGGTGCATCTCGACATCGCCGGCAGCGGGACCCACAAGGGCGCGCCGTACGGCTTCACCGACAAGGGACCGACTGCCGCCACCGTGCGCAGCCTGATCCGCTTCGTCCTGGCAGACCTCGATGAGGAGGCACGATGACCGACCACTCCTTCGATCTCGTCATTCTCGGCGGTGGAAGCGGCGGCTATGCAGCCGCGCTCCGCGCCGCGGAACTCGGCATGACCGTAGCCCTCGTGGAGAAGGACAAGGTGGGCGGGACGTGCCTGCACCGCGGCTGCATCCCGACGAAGGCCCTGCTGCACGCGGCAGAGGTGGCCGAGTCGGCACGGGATGCCTCGGCCATCGGCATCCGCGCGACCTTCGAGGGCGTCGACCCTGCGGGTGTGCGCGCCTACCGTGAGGGCATCGTCGCGAAGAAGTACAAGGGGCTCGAGGGCCTGGTCAAGGCGCGCGGCATCACCGTGGTGAACGGCGAGGGACGCCTCGAGGCGGGCCCGGCCGTCCGTGTCGGCGACGACCTCTATCGCGGCACCGACGTCGTGCTGGCCACCGGCTCGTACAGTCGGACGCTGCCCGGCCTCGAGATCGGCGGCCGCATCCTCACCAGCGAGCACGCGCTCGAGCTGGACGAGATCCCAGGCAGCGTCGTGATCCTCGGCGGCGGCGTCATCGGCGTCGAGTTCGCGAGCGTCTGGCGCTCGTTCGGCGCCGACGTCACCATCGTCGAGGCGCTCGACCACCTCGTGCCCAACGAGGATCTGTCGCTCAGCAAGGGTCTCGAGCGCGCGTTCCGGCGCCGCGGCATCCAGTACTCGCTCGGCGTGCGCTTCCAGACCGCGACGCAGACCGCGGACGCCGTGACCATCACCCTCGAGGACGGCAAGACCTTCACCGCCGACTACCTGCTCGTCGCCGTCGGGCGCGGACCGGCGACCGCGGGCCTCGGCTACGAGGAGGCGGGCGTGACGATCGACCGCGGCTTCGTCATCGCCGACGAGCGGCTGCGTACCGGCGTCGACCACGTCTGGGCCGTCGGCGACATCGTCCCAGGCCCGCAGCTCGCGCACCGCGGCTTCCAGCAGGGTATCTTCGTCGCCGAGGAGATCGCAGGGCTCTCCCCGGTCCTCATTCCCGACGCCCACATCCCGAAGGTCACGTACAGCCACCCTGAGGTCGCGTCCGTCGGCCTCACCGAGGCGCAGGCGGCCGATGCGCACGGCGCGGACGGCATCGTCGCGTACGAGTACAACCTCGCGGGCAACGGCAAGAGCGAGATCCTCGGCACGAGCGGCATCGTCAAGGTCGTGCGCGTGAAGGAGGGGCCGGTCCTCGGCGTCCACCTGATCGGCGACCGCGTCGGCGAACTCATCACCGAGGGCCAGCTCGTCGTGGGCTGGGAAGCACACCCCGAAGACATCGCGCCGTTCATCCACGCGCACCCGACCCAGTCCGAAGCGCTCGGCGAGGCGTTCCTCGCTCTCGCAGGCAAGCCCCTGCACGCGCTGTGACCCTTCGGGCCGCGCCCCATCACTAAGCTAGATCCGATATTTCTTCAGAAGGAGACATCCTCATGAGCACATCCGTGGTCCTCCCCGCTCTCGGCGAGAGCGTGACCGAGGGAACGGTCACCCGCTGGCTCAAGAACGTCGGCGACACGGTCCAGGCGGACGAGGGCCTGCTCGAGATCTCCACGGACAAGGTGGACACCGAGATCCCCTCGCCGGTCAGCGGCGTGATCGAGGAGATCCTCGTGCAGGAGGACGAGACCGTCGAGGTCGGCGCCGTGCTGGCGAAGATCGGCGACGGCTCCGGATCCTCCGAGGCCGCCCCGGCGCCCGAGGCCGCTGCCGCAGAGGCCGCTCCCGCAGCCCCCGCCGAGGCGCCGGCCGCCGAAGCTCCCGCCGCCCCCGCTGAGGCCGCGCCGGCAGCCGAGCAGCCCGCCGCACCCGCAGGCGGCGGCAAGGACGTCGTCCTCCCCGAGCTCGGCGAGAGCGTGACCGAGGGCACCGTGACCCGCTGGCTCAAGCAGATCGGCGACGAGGTCGCCGTGGACGAGCCGCTCCTCGAGATCTCGACCGACAAGGTCGACACCGAGATCCCGTCGCCGTTCGCCGGCGTGCTCACCGAGATCCTGGTCCCCGAGGACGAGACGGTTGCCGTCGGCTCCCCGCTCGCCCGCATCGGCGAGGCTGGTGCGGCGCCCGCCGCGGCCGCCCCCGCTGAGGCGCCGGCTCCCGCCGCCGAGGCACCTGCTCCTGCGGCCCCGGCCGCGGCGCCCGCGCCCGCCGAGGCCCCGGCCCCGGCTGCCGCACCTGCGCCCGCCGCCGCGCCGGCACCCGCTCCCGCTCCGGCCGCCGCACCGGCGCCCGCTGCTCCGGCGCTGGTCGCCGAGGAGGACGGGATCACGTACGTCACGCCGCTCGTGCGCCGCCTGGCTCAGCAGCAGGGCGTCGACCTCGGCTCGGTGAAGGGCACCGGAGTCGGTGGCCGCATCCGCAAGGAGGACGTGCTCAAGGCCGCCGAGGCCGCATCCGCTCCCGCCGCTCCTGCTGCCGCAGCGGCGGCCGCGCCCGCGCCGCTCGAGGTCTCGCCGCTGCGCGGCACGACGCAGCCGATGTCGCGCCTGCGCAAGGTGCTGGCCTCGCGTGCGGTCGAGTCGATGCAGTCGACGGCGCAGCTCACGACGGTGGTCGAGGTCGACGTCACGAAGCTCGCGACGTTCCGCGACAAGGTGAAGAACGACTTCCTGGCAAAGACGGGCGACAAGCTGTCGTTCCTCCCGTTCTTCGCGCTGGCCGCCGCCGAGGCGCTCCAGGCGTACCCCGTCGTCAACTCGACGGTGGACGGCGACCAGATCGTGTACCCGGCGACCGAGAACCTGTCGATCGCCGTCGACACCGAGCGCGGCCTGCTCACTCCTGTGCTGCGTGACGCGGCGAGCAAGAACCTCGCTCAGATCGCGCACGAGATCGCCGACCTCGCCGCGCGCACCCGCGACAACAAGCTGAAGCCCGACGAGCTCGCGGGCGGCACGTTCACGCTGACCAACACCGGTTCGCGCGGCGCACTGTTCGACACCCCCGTCGTGTTCCTGCCCCAGACCGCGATCCTCGGCACGGGCGTGGTCGTCAAGCGCCCGGGCGTCGTGACGGTCGACGGCAAGGACGCGATCTCGGTGCGCTCGTACGTCTACCTGGCGCTGTCGTACGACCACCGCGTCGTCGACGGTGCGGACGCCGCTCGCTTCCTCGGCGCCGTGAAGACGCGCCTGGAGGCCGCCGCGTTCGAGGGCCAGCTGGGCATCTGATCCGGAGCGGTCCCCGCTTCTAGGGCTGCTGCGCGACGTCGGAGACGTCGCGCAGCAGCCATTTCTCGTCTCTGCGAAGGATCACGACCATCTGCGAAGGGGCGGACCCGTCGTTCGCGTCGACCCGCACCACCGCGATGTCACCGAAGTCGTCGAGAAGCGTGACCGTCCGCTCGGCCGCGGAGCGATCGACGGCGCCGCCGGATAACGGCGCCCCGTCGACCGTCACAGTCGTGAGGCAGGAGGCGTCGCCGCCGCACGCGATCCGTGCGTCGAGCAGTTCGCCCGTGAGAAGGGCGAGGTCGGCCGGCGCGCCGGGTGGAGAGTCGCTGCCGGGCGTCGCGGAGGGGGAGGCATCCGGGACGGACGCCGCGGACCCGGGCGTCGCCGTGGGCGAAGCGCCCGGTCGCGCATCGGTCGCGACGCCGCTCGCGGTCGGCCACAGCGCACCGCCGGCCAGCACGGCGACCGCGACGGCCCCTCCGACCAGCCACGGCGCGCGTCTCACGCCGGTTCGCGGCGCGTCGCCCGCGCGTCGCAGCCGGCGCCACACCGCGGTCGTGGCCCGCGACACGGTGTCGGAGAGCTCGTCGTCCACGCCGGCGACGAGCGTCTGCCACATCGACCGCGGCGCGGGTTCGTGCGGCCCGTCCGCCGCCCGGTGCGTCCCCTCGTGCGCACGGGCGACGCCATCGCTCGCGCTGCGAGGACGGAGGCTGACGGTGCTGAGGGGCTCCGCCTCGGCCAGCGCGAACAGCGCCTCCTCGGCGGCCTCCAGCTCATGGACCGAGACGCGTTCCGCGGTGACAGCTCGCAGGGCCGTCTGCCACGTGCGCTGCGCGGGCGGGTCGACGCCCACCCCCTCGAGGACGGCGGCGGATGCCTCGAACACGCGCCGGGCCGAGACATCCGTCGCCAGCACCGGCCTGCCGGCATCGTCGAGCCACCAGTCGCCCTCGATGTCGGGGGTGCCGGCGACCTGGGAGCAGCCGCGCAGCACGCTGACGCCGAGCGTGACGGCCTCGCCCAGGCTGAGGGGCATGCGTGCGGCTCTCCGCCGGACGAAGTCCTCGAGGCGTTCGGAGCAGACGGGCAGGACCGCATCGTGGCCGTCGACGCGTCGGACGATGTCGGCCGGGGCCAGCACGTGACCGTCGGGCGCGGCATCCCATCCCCGCCAGTGCGGACCGAGGACGTCGGCGTCGACCAGCATGCACGCGTCGCCGCCGGCGGTGCGGACGAGGATTCCCGGCCACGGGCCGTCCTCCCGCGCGCGCACCGCCCGGATGGCGCGGTAGGTGCTCCCGAGCGAGCCGTCGACGGTCGTCATGACGCCAGTGTGCGGCGGTGCATGACGCGACAGCCTCGGTCGGCGGCCGTCTGTGGAAGAACCGCGCCCATGCCCGACTGTGGAGGAGCCGAGCACGAGCCCGCGAAAAGGTAGGCTGGAAGCTATGGCCGCGCGCAGTTCCGCCCCCGAGAAGGGCCCGGGATTCTTCTCCCAGATCCGCACCCTCTACACCTTCACCCAGAAGGAGTTCCGCTGGCTGCCGTTCCTCCTGGTCGGCATCCTCCTCCTCGGCATCGCCGCGGGTGTGGGCATCGGGTTCCTCATCCCGCCGGTCGCCGTCTGGAGCGTCATCCTGTGGGGCGTCACCGGCCTCATGCTCGGCGTCCTCGCGTCGATGATGACGATGACCCGGCTGTCGACCCAGGCGATGTACAAGAAGATCGACGGGATGCCGGGAGCCACGGGCCACGTCATGTCGACGTCGCTCGGCCGCAAGTGGCAGGCCAGCGAGATGCCGGTCGGCATCAACCCCAAGACGCAGGAAGCCGTCTACCGCGCCGTCGGGCGCGGCGGCGTCGTGATCGTGGGCGAAGGCGCCCGCGGCCGGCTCACGCGCCTCGTGAACGACGAGCGCTCGAAGGTCCAGCGCGTCGCGTCCGGTGTTCCCGTGACGGTGCTCTACGTCGGTCACGGCGAGGGAGAGACCCCGATCTCGAAGCTCGCGCCGACCATCAAGTCGCTGCCCACCAAGATCGACCGGGCCACGATGGCCGCGGTCATCAAGCGCATCGAATCGGTCTCGCAGTCGCTGACGTCGCTGCCGATCCCGAAGGGCATCGACCCCACGAAGGTGCGCGCGCCGCGTCCGCGCTGAGCCGCTCGCGCGTGAACCCGGTCCGGCGAAGATGCCGGGCCGGGTTCTTCCGTCTCACGAGCGGATGAGCACCGTGCCCGCGGCCTTGTCGTGGAGGCCCCGCTGGTCGGCGTCCCAGATGACCGCCGGGATCGCGAGGATCAGGAGCGCGGTGCGGATCACGGGACGCCACAGGCCCACCCACGCGCCGTCGAGGCGCACCAGGCGCAGGCCGAAGATGCGGTGGCCGGGGCTCCCCTGGAGCGTCGGCAGGAACACGATCTGGATGGCGGCGAAGATCGCGAGGATCGCGAGCGGGTCCCATCCGAAGAAGCCCGAGATGAGGTAGGCGGCGCCGTAATCGAGGCAGAGAGCGCCGACGCGGCGCCCCAGGCGGCCGATGGATCCGGTGCCCTCGCGGGGCAGTCCGAGGCGTTCGCCGGGGTAGTCCTGGGTGCTCTGCGTCACTTCCCCAGCGTACCCAGGTCGTCGTAACATCCCTGAAACACAGGTGATACTGGAGGGCAATGCCCTGCGGGTACCTTGCCAGAGTGCCCGGCCCGTACGGGCGGATCCGAATGCCCTACCTCTGGAGTCTTCATGTTCAAAGATTCATCCGAGGTGCTGAAGTTCATCAAGGACGAGGACGTCAAGTTCCTCGACATCCGTTTCACGGATCTTCCTGGCGTGCAGCAGCACTTCAACATCCCGGCCTCCACCGTCGACGAAGAGTTCTTCACGGTCGGCCAGCTGTTCGACGGCTCCTCCATCCGGGGCTTCGCGAACATCCACGAATCGGACATGCAGCTGATCCCGGACGTGTCGACGGCGTACCTCGACCCGTTCCGCGAGGCGAAGACGCTCATCATGGTCTTCGACATCTACAACCCGCGCAACGGCGAGATCTACTCGAAGGACCCGCGCCAGGTCGCCAAGAAGGCTGAGAAGTACCTCGCCTCGACCGGCATCGCCGACACCGCGTTCTTCGCGCCCGAGGCCGAGTTCTACATTTTCGACGACGTCCGCTACGAGGTGAAGCAGAACTCGAGCTTCTACTCGGTGGACTCCGAAGAGGGCGCCTGGAACACCGGCCGTGCCGAAGAGGGCGGCAACCTCGCGAACAAGACCCCCTTCAAGGGCGGCTACTTCCCGGTCTCCCCCGTCGACAAGACGGCCGACCTCCGCGACGACATCAGCCTCCGCCTCATCGAGTCGGGCCTGCTCCTCGAGCGCTCGCACCACGAGGTCGGCACCGGCGGCCAGCAGGAGATCAACTACCGCTTCGACACCATGGTGCACGCGGCCGACGACATCCTGAAGTTCAAGTACATCGTCAAGAACGTGGCGAACGAGTGGGGCAAGGTCGCGACCTTCATGCCCAAGCCGCTCTTCGGCGACAACGGCTCGGGCATGCACACGCACCAGTCGCTGTGGCTCGAGGGCAAGCCCCTCTTCTACGACGAGAAGGGCTACGCGCAGCTCTCCGACCTCGCGCGCTGGTACATCGGCGGCATCCTGGCGCACGCGCCGGCGCTGCTCGCGTTCACCAACCCGACGCTCAACTCGTACAAGCGCCTCGTCAAGGGCTACGAGGCTCCGGTCAACCTGGTGTACTCGGCCGGCAACCGCTCGGCGGCCATCCGCATCCCGATCACGGGCTCCAACCCCAAGGCCAAGCGCATCGAGTTCCGCGCACCGGACGCCTCGGGCAACCCGTACCTCGCGTTCGCCGCGCAGCTCATGGCCGGCCTCGACGGCATCCAGAACCGCATCGAGCCGCACGAGCCCGTCGACAAGGACCTGTACGAGCTTCCCCCCGAGGAGGCGAAGAACATCCCGCAGGTGCCGAACTCGCTGCTCGACTCGCTCGACGCGCTTCGCGCCGACCACGAGTTCCTGCTCAAGGGCGGCGTCTTCACGCCCGAGCTGATCGAGACGTGGATCGAGTACAAGATCGAGAACGAGATCCAGCCGCTCAACGCGCGTCCGCACCCGTTCGAGTACGAGCTGTACTTCGGCGTCTGACGTTCGAACACGGCAAGCGGGCCCCGGGAGACCGGGGCCCGCTTCTGTGTTCGCTGGGAGATGGATGCTGCGGCCCGGCGTGCGGCCTAGGCTGAACGAGCGCTCCGCGCCCGGACCGACAGCTCGTACCGACAGAAGGCGAAGACGATGCCCAGCCGCACCACCGCGACGACACGACGGCGCAGCGCGCGTCGGTCGCCGGCGGCGCGCAGGCGCAGGCCGCAGCGACACGCCCGCCGGCGCGGCCGGCGCACCGGCGTCGCGCTGGCGATCGCCGTACCGGTGATCCTGTTCGCCGCGTTCCTGGGCGGAGCGGCGTTCCTCGCCGGGAGTCTCCGTCTGTCATGGGCGGACGAGATCGCACTCGCCCCCGACGACCGTGCGCCCGCGCCGCCGCCCATCATCGAGCCTGCGGTCGCCGGGTACCGGTTCGAGCAGCTCACGAACGCCTGCACGATCCTGGCCGCCGGCAGGGACCTCGGATTCGACGCGCGGGACCAGACCATCGCGGTCATGACCGCGATGGGCGAGTCGTCGCTGCGCAACATCGACTACGGCGACTGGGAGACGAGCGGTGTGACCAACCCCGACGGCTCCCGCACCACGTCGATCGGCCTCTTCCAGCAGCAGGACTCCTGGGGCACGCGCGAAGCGCGCCTGGATCCCTACACGGCCGCGACCGTGTTCTACCGGGCCATGGCCGAGCGCGTGCCCGACCGGGCGGTGGTGGAGCCGACCCTCGTCGCGCACCGCACCCAGATCAACGCCGACCCGAATCACTACGCCCGCTACTGGGATCGCGCGGTCCGCGTGGTGGGCGCCGTCACCGGGAACCCGCTGGAGGGCGACCGCATCGACGGCATCCCGCACTGCCCGGGCGCGTGATCGGCCGCGGGCCGCAGCATCCGGATCAGCCGTAGAAGAGCTTCTCGAAGACGCGACGTGCCCGGCGGGTGGTGCCCAGGTAGTCCTCTTCGACCTGTGTGGCCGACCGGGGCGGGTACTCCAGCAGTCGTCCGATCCCGTCGAGCTTCTTGCGGTCGACGGGGAGCACGTCGCTCGTCTGACCGGACAGGAGCGTGTTCGCGGAGCGGAGGCGGCTCGCGAGACGCCAGGCCTCCGCCAGGCGGTCCGCGGCGCCGGCGGGGATGAGCCCCGCGCCCTCGGCGGCGCGGAGCGCACCGAGGGTCGACGTCGTGCGCATCTCGGGCACCGCGTGGGCGTGTTGCAGCTGCAGCAGCTGAACGAGCCACTCGACGTCGCTGAGCGAGCCCGGGCCGAGCTTGAGATGCCGTGAGGGGTCGACGCCCTGCGGCAGGCGCTCGCTCTCGACGCGCGCCTTGATGCGCTTGATCTCGCGGGTGGCGGCGAGGTCGACGCGCTCGGGATAGCGCACGCGGTCGGCGAGCTTCATGAAGTCGCCGATGAGCTTGACGCTGCCGGCCACGCCGCGTGCCCGCAGCAGCGCCTGCGCCTCCCACGAGAGCGCCCATCGCCGGTAGTACTCCTCGTACGCCTCGAGGGAGCGCGCGAGCGGGCCGTTGCGGCCCTCCGGGCGCAGATCGGCGTCGAGATCGAGCGGGACGCGGTGGTCCTCGGAATGCGTGCGCAGCGCGGCGACGAGCTTGAGGGCGAGCTCGTGTGCCCGCTGTGGATCGACGCCGTTCGGGCGGTAGACGTACATCACGTCGGCATCCGAGCCGAAGCCGAGCTCCGCACCGCCGAATCGCCCCATCGCGATGACGGAGAAATCGAGCGCCTGGTCCTCCGGAGGCACGACCTCGCGGCGCACCGCCCGCAGCGTCGCCTGGATGGTGACTTCTGTGATCGTCGTGAGCGCGTCCGCGACCTCTTCGATCGTGACGCTGCCGAGGATCGCTCCCATGGCGATGCGCAACTGCTCGCGCCGCCGGAGCGCCCGCACCGCGCGCATCGCCTCGATGACCGTCTTGTGGCGAGTCTGGATGGCCCGCGCCTCCTGCTGCAGCGCCGCGCCGGAGCGCGGACGCAGCAGCTCTGGGTCGTCGAGCCACGCGGCGGACTCGGGGATCCACTCGATCAGCTCGCCGACGTAGCGGGAGCCCGACAGCACGCGGGAGAGGCTCTCCGCGGCCCCCGAGGAGTCCCGCAGCATGCGCAGGAACCAGTGCGTGTCGCCGAGCCGCTCGCTGAGGCGGCGGAATGCCAGGAGGCCGTAGTCCGGATCGACGCCGTCGGCGAACCAGCGGATCATGACGGGCATGAGGTGGCGCTGGATCGTCGCCTTGCGGCTCAGGCCGGTGGTGAGGGCGGCGATGTGCCGCAGCGCCCCCGCAGGGTCGGCGAAGCCGATGGCCGCGAGACGGTCGTGCGCCTGCTCGGTCGACAGCACCCGCTCATCGGCGGGGAGCGCGGCGACCGCCGAGAGCAGCGGTCGGTAGAAGAGCCGGACATGGATGTCGCGCACTTCGCGCTTGACCGACTCCCACAGCCCCCAGATCCCTTCGCCCGTGTCGGCGAGGCCCGTCGCACGCGCGAGGACCCGCAGGTCCTCCGGACGCGACGGCATGAGGTGCGTGCGACGCAGCTGGCGCAGCTGCACGCGGTGCTCGAGGAGACGCAGGACGCGGTAGTCGCGCGAGAAGGCGGATGCTTCGGCACGGCCGATGTACCCCTCGGCGACCAGGGCATCCAGCGCCTCGAGCGTGCCGCGCTGGCGGATCCGATCGTCCGAGAGGCCGTGCACCAGCTGCAGGAGCTGGACCGTGAACTCGATGTCGCGGATGCCGCCCGGCCCGAGCTTGAGCTGGTACGGCACGTCGGCGGGCGGGATGTGCTCGGTGACGCGCTCGCGCATGCGCTGCACGCTGTCGACGAAGTTCTCGCGCGCCGCGCTCGTCCACACCTTCGGCTGCACCGCTTCGATGTAGGCCTGCGCGAGGTCGTCGTCGCCCGCGATGGGCCGCGCCTTCAGCAGCGCCTGGAACTCCCAGCTCTTCGCCCATCGGTCGTAGTACGCCAGATGGGAGTCGAGAGTGCGCACCAGCGCACCCTGCTTGCCCTCGGGGCGCAGGTTGGCGTCGACCTCCCACAGCGGAGGCTCGATCTCGACGCCGGAGATGCCGCGCATCGTCTGGACGGCCAGCCGCGTCGCGATGTCCACGATGCGGCTCTCGCCGAACTGCTCGACGGCGTCGTCGTCGCCGCCTCCCACGAAGATGACGTCCACGTCGCTGACGTAGTTGAGCTCGCGAGCGCCGGTCTTGCCCATGCCGATGATCGCGAGCTTCGTGCGCGCCACCTGCTCGCGGGGGAACAGTCCCGCTCCGACCGCACCGCCCGACACGCGGGTGCGGGCGACCGCGAGAGACGCTTCCAGCGCCGCGCCCGCGGCATCCGCGAGCCGTGCCGACACGGCGGCGACCTCGTCGACCGGTGCCCGGCTCAGGAGGTCGTACGCGGCGATGCGAGCGAGCATGCGGCGGTACCGCACGCGCAGCGCGACCCAGGCGCTCTCGCCTCCGTCGGCGGCGAACCCGTCCACGGCGCCGATGGACGCGAGCAGCTCCGAGCGCAGCTCGTCGGGGGTGGGCAGTCGCTCCCCCGCGTCCGCGAGCTGATCGACTTCGGCGGGGTGACGGAAGAAGAACTCGCCGAAGCCGGTCGACGCCCCCAGCAGCGCCCACAGGGCGCGCCACGCCGTCGGACGTTCCCGCGCCCGGCGGACGGGCGCGGAATCCCGGCGGGCGAGGCGTGCGAGTGCGTGCAGCGCCTCGTCAGGATCTGCCGCATCGACGGCGCCGTCGAGCAGCGCGTCGCGCGGCGCGTCGATGAGGTCGGAGAGCTCGTCGAGGAGTGCCTCGGCGTCGGTGAGGCGGCTGAAGCCGAGACGGGCGAGCGGGGTCAGTGAACCCGGCCGGTCGCTCGCAGACATGCGTCAGCCGGTCTCAGAGCAGCTCGAGGTTGCTCTTGAGCTCGAAGGGCGTGACCTGGGAGCGGTACTCCTGCCACTCGCGGCGCTTGTTGAGCAGCACGTGGTTGAAGACCTGCTCCCCCAGCGTCTCGGCGACGAGCTCGGACTCCTCCATGTACTCCAGCGCGTGGTCGAGGCTCGCGGGCAGCGGGGCGTACCCGAGAGCCCGGCGCTCAGCATCCGTCAGCGACCAGACGTTGTCCTCCGCCTCGGGCGGGAGCTCGTACTCGTTCTCGATGCCCTTGAGGCCCGCCGCGAGCATGAGCGCGTACGCCAGGTACGGGTTCGCGGCCGAGTCGAGGGCGCGGTACTCGACGCGCGACGACTGACCCTTGCTGGGCTTGTACAGCGGCACACGTACGAGCGCCGAGCGGTTGTTGTGGCCCCAGCAGATGAAGCTGGGCGCCTCGTCGCCGCCCCAGAGCCGCTTGTACGAGTTGACGAATTGATTCGTCACGGCCGAGATCTCGTTCGCGTGTCGCAGCAGGCCGGCGATGAACTGACGGCCGACCTTCGAGAGCTGGTACTGGGCGCCCTCCTCGTAGAACGCGTTGACGTCGCCCTCGAACAGCGACATGTGCGTGTGCATGCCGCTTCCCGGCTTGCCCGTCATGGGCTTCGGCATGAAGGTCGCGTAGACGCCCTGCTCGATCGCGACCTCTTTGATGACGGTGCGGAACGTCATGATGTTGTCGGCCGTGGTGAGGGCGTCCGCGTAGCGGAGGTCGATCTCGTTCTGACCGGGGCCGCCCTCGTGGTGGCTGAACTCCACCGAGATGCCGAGGTCCTCGAGCATGCGGACCGAACGGCGGCGGAAGTCGTGCGCGGTGCCGCCAGGGACGTTGTCGAAGTAGCCGGCCGAGTCGACCGGCTCGGGGCCCTCGGTGCCGAAGGACGACGACTTCAGCAGGTAGAACTCGATCTCGGGGTGCGTGTAGAACGTGAACCCCGCGTCGGCGGCCTTCGCGAGCGTCCGCTTGAGGACGTGGCGCGGGTCGGCCACGGCCGGCTGCCCGTCGGGCGTGGTGATGTCGCAGAACATGCGCGCGGTCGGGTCGATCTCACCGCGCCAGGGCAGAGTCTGGAACGTGGTCGGGTCGGGGTGCGCCAGCAGGTCCGACTCGTAGGAGCGTGTCAGGCCCTCGATCGCGGAGCCGTCGAATCCGAGGCCTTCGCTGAACGCGCCCTCGACCTCGGCGGGTGCGATGGCGACGGACTTCAGCGTGCCGATCACGTCTGTGAACCACAGCCGTACGAACTTCACGCCTCGTTCTTCGATGGTCCTCAGAACGAAGTCACGCTGCTTGTCCATCGCGTCCTCTCCGGTGCCGGATCGCCCGAGGTGCTTCTACGACCGCGGTGAAAGCCAGACTACTGGTCGTCGCCGCCCTCGCCCGACACGGTGTCGGCGCCCCAGGAGTCCTCGCGTGCCTCCTCCGAGGCCCAGGCGCGGGAGCGCTCCTTGATGACCTCGGGAGCGTTCGCGGCCTCCTCGGGAGTGTCGAAGGGGCCTGCGCGATCAGGGGCGGGCGATTCGAAGCCCTTCTCGACCTCGCCGGTCTTGAGGTTGTACCAGTACTTGTCGCTGCCGCTCGTCATCGTGCACGCTCCTCGCATCGCGGGCTGGTCGCTGTCAGCACGATCCTACTGACGCCCGCCTCGTCGGCGACGGCGTCGGCGTCGATAGGCTGTCGACATGGCATCTGACGCGGCACGCGCCGTCGGCGTGGACATCGGCGGCACCGGAATCAAGGCGGGGATCGTCGATCTCGACAAGGGCGAACTCGTCAGCGATCGCGTGAAGGTCGCGACGCCCGCCGGGGCGCACCCGCCGGACGTGCTGGCCGCGGTGCGGGAGGTGCTGTCGACCCTGGGTGTCGCCGACGACCAGTCGGTTCCGCTCGGAGTGGCCTTCCCCGCGATCGTCAAGAACGGCCGCACGCTGTCGGCGGCGAACGTGTCGGACGAGTGGATCGACTTCGCCGCCGAGAAGTTCTTCGAGGACGGCCTGGGTCGCGACATCCACTTCGCGAACGATGCGGATGTCGCGGGGGTCGCGGAGGTCCGCTACGGCGCCGCCAAGGGCCGGCCCGGGCTCACGATCCTGACCACGCTCGGCACCGGGATCGGCTCGGCTCTGCTGTACAACGGCGTGCTGGTGCCGAACTCCGAGCTCGGTCACGTGCAGCGTGCCCGGCACGGAAAGGATGCCGAGGCCTACGCCGCGTACTCCGCGATGGAGCGTCACAACCTGTCGTGGGAGCAGTGGGCCAAGCGGCTGCAGTGGTACTACAGCCACATCGAGTTCCTCTTCAGCCCCGACCTGTTCGTCGTGGGCGGCGGGGTCTCGAAGCACGCCGACCACTTCCTCCCGCTGCTCGACATCAAGACGCCGATCGTGCCCGCGGTCCACCGCAACAACGCGGGGATCATCGGCGCCGCGGCGCTCGCGCGTGGCTGACACCGCGTCGCCGCCGGGCGCGGCGGAGAGGGCGAATGGGCCGGCCTGTACGCCGGGTTCTGTCCGGGGGCGTGAGCCCCGTGGACGGTCATCTCTCTCGGCGACACGTTGCCGTGCCGCTCCAGCGGCCTACCCGGGGACTCGGCGGGCCGCGTCGTCATCCCCTGTCTGGCCTTGCTCCGGGCGAGGTTTACCGTGCGGGTCGTGTCACCACGACCCCGGTGGTCTCTTACACCACCCTTTCACCCTTACCCGGCCGAAGCCGGGCGGTCTGCTTTCTGTGGCACTGTCTCGCGGATCGCTCCGGGTGGGTGTTACCCACCGCCCTGCCCTGTGGAGCCCGGACGTTCCTCGGCGCGACGGCGAACCGTCCGCGACGCGACCGTCCAGCCGACCCATTCGCGTCCGCCAGCTTATCGCCGCCAGGCGGGGGTCTGTGCCGCGTCAGTCCTTGAGCGCGGTCTCGGCGATGCGCACGTCGAGCCGGAAGTCGAGCGGGAAGCCGCCGAAGAGCAGATGCCCCGCGGTGGCCGCGGCCTCCGTCACCGCCTGAGCCGCAGCATCCGCGTGCTCCTCGGGTGTGTGCACGATCACCTCGTCGTGGAGGAAGAACGCGAGATGCGGCTGTCGCGCGAACGCAGGGCCGGAGCGCGGCGCGCCGCGCTCCGCAGGCACGGACGGGAGGGCGGCCAGGCGCCCGCGGAGGTCGGCCAGCCACGCGAGGGCCCATTCGGCGGCGGTGCCCTGCACGACGAAGTTCCGTGTGAAGCGGCCCCGATCGCGCGCCCAGCGCCGGGCGCGGGTCTCGTCGGCTCCGGATGCCTCGGCCTCCGTCGCGCGCGACTGCGCGGCCGACCACTCCGGTGACGGCGCGGGCGACGTGCGGCCGAGCCACGTGGAGACGATGCCGCCGTCCTCGCCGGTGCGCGCGGCGTCGTCGACCAGGCCCATCGCGCGGGGATATGCGCGCCGCAGACGCGGCACAAGCCGGCCGGACTCCCCCGTCGTGGCGCCGTACATCGCGCCGAGGATCGCGATCTTCGCCTCCTGCCGGGTCGCCACCGCGCCGCTGTCGACGATCCCGGCGTAGAGGTCGCGTCCGCGTGCGGCAGCCGCGAGCGCGGTGTCGCCCGACATCGCCGCGAGCACGCGCGGCTCGAGCTGCGCGACGTCGGCGACGACGAGCCGCCAGCCCGGGTCGGCGCGCACGGCCTCGCGCAGCTGGCGCGGCAGCTGCAGCGCTCCCCCGCCCGATGACGCCCAGCGTCCGGTGACGACGCCGCCCGGCACGAAGACCGGGCGGAACCGGCCGTCGGCGACCCACTCGGCCAGCCACGTCCACCCGTTCGCCGACAGCAGGCGCGAGAGCTTCTTGTACTCGAGGAGCGGTTCGATGACGGGATGCCGCTGCTCGGCGAGCTCCCAACGGCTCGTGGAATCGACGAGCACGCCGGCGCGGTGCAGCGACCGCAGGAGCTTCGGCTGCGAGTCGAGGCTCGCAGCGGGATCGCCGAGCGCCGCGCGGACGCGCTCCGCCGACGCGGCGAGCTTGGCGGGCTGCGCGCCGCCGGGGCGGCGCTCCCCGAGCGTCTCGACGAGGATGCGGTCGTGCGCCTCGGCGTCCCATGGGAGTCCCGCGGCGCGCATCTCGGCGGCCACGAGCGCGCCCGCAGACTCGGCCGCCGTCAGCAGCCGCAGGCGGCCGGGCGCGGCGCTGCCGGCGATCGCGTCGCGCTGCCGCACGAACTCGGCCAGGGCCGCATCGGCGTCCGCGGGCGGGCCGGTGGGGCGCCCGACGGCGTCCAGCTCGAACAGGGTCGGCGCGGCCTCTTCGGCGTCGACGTGCGGGGCGGCATCCCACTCCTCCGACCGCCTCACCGGCGCCGTCTCGGAGACCAGCGCGGAGTCGCGCAGGATCGCATGGCACAGGCGCAGGTCATGGCACCGGGCGACGCGGACGCCGTCTGCGAGCAATGCGGCGTACCACTGCGGGGTGTCGTGCCAGACCCATCGGGGTGCCCAGCGGATCTCGGCGTCCGAGATCCACGACGTCAGAGCGCCGCTGTCGACCTCCTCACGCCCGGACTCGTCGGCGTTCGCGTCGAGCAGGATGACGGCGGCACCGCGTTCCGTCCGCCCGAGGATGATCCAGCCGGGGGCGTCAGACACGCCCACCGCAGAAGACGTCTGGTGCGGTCACAGCCCGGATTCGTCGTCGCGCACGAGGATGCAGCCGCACTCCGGGCACGTCACGACGTCGTTCTCGCCGGCCTGACGCAGCACCTGCAGGTCGGTGCCGGCGAGCACCATGTGGCAGCCCTCGCACGTGCGGCGTCGCAGGAACGCGGCACCCGCGCTGCGGACGGCGAGGCGGTCGTACAGGGCGAGCAGGTCGGCCGGGATGCCGCCGCCGACGGCGGCGCGGTCACGGGTGGCGGCGTCGAAGGCCGCGGTCGCCTCGGCGACGGCGCGCTTGCCCTCGGCGCTCAGCTCGGCACCCTCGGCGTTGGTCGCCGCGATGAGGGACTCCTGCTCGGCGACGGCGGCGTCGGCGATCTCGAGCCGCTCCATGACGGCGAGCTCCGCGTCTTCGAGGTCGTTCTTGCGGCGGGCGAGGGCGGCCAGCTCGCTCTCGAGCCCCTGCGCCTCCTTCGAGTTCGTCGAGGCCGCGAGACGGTCCGCGTCGCGAGCCGCGCGGGCGTCGACGACGGCGACATCGGACTCGATGCGCGACAGCTCTGTGCGCAGATCGTCACGGGCGCCGAGACGCGTGCCGAGCTCCTGCGAGAGCTCCTGACGCCGGCCCAGCAGCTCCTGGACCCGACCGGCCTGAGGCGGATTCTTGCGTGCGTTGTCGGCCTGGCGGATGCGGGCGTCGAGCTGGGCGACCTCGACGAGGCGGCGCTGGTCTGCGGGGCTGGCGTTCACGTCACCAACCTACCGTGGGGCATCGACGGCGCGAGCGGTGGAGACTAGCATTCGACGACCGGCCCTTCCGAAGACGAAAGGCGCGAACCATGGGCGTTCTCCGCACCAAGTCCGTCGAACAGTCGATCGCCGACACCGACGAACCGGAATTCCGACTCAAGAAGTCCCTGACGGCCCTCGACCTCACCGTCTTCGGCATCGGCGTCGTGATCGGCGCCGGCATCTTCACGCTCACCGGCCGTGCCGCGCACGAGGTCGCGGGCCCGGCGATCGTGCTCAGCTTCGTGGTGGCCGCGATCGCCTGCACGCTCGCGGCGCTCTGCTACGCCGAGTTCGCGTCGACCGTGCCCGTGTCGGGGTCCGCCTACACGTTCTCCTACTCCTCGCTCGGCGAGCTGTTCGCCTGGATCATCGGGTGGGACCTCATCCTCGAGATGTTCCTCGGCGCGAGCGTGGTCGCGCAGGGATGGAGCGCGTATCTCGGCACGCTCTTCGAGCAGCTCGGGATGCCGATCCCCGCCGAGATCGGATACGGCGGCACCGTCGACCTCATGGCGATCCTGCTGGTGCTCGTGCTCGGCGGCCTGATGACCTTCGGGATCAAGGAATCGCTGCGCGTCAACATGGTGCTCGTCGCCGTGAAGCTCTTCATCGTGCTGTTCGTGATCGTCGCGGGCCTCCTGTTCGTGAATCCGGCGAACTGGTCGCCGTTCGTGCCGGCGCCCGCGCCGAGGGAGACCGCGACGGGACTGAGCCAGCCGCTGCTGCAGTTCTTCTCCGGCATCGAGCCCACCGCGTTCGGCGTCGGGGGCATCTTCGCCGGCGCCGCGCTCGTGTTCTTCGCCTACATCGGGTTCGATGTCGTCGCGACCACCGCCGAGGAGACGCGGCACCCGCAGCGCGACCTGCCGATCGGCATCATCGCGTCGCTGGTGATCTGCACGCTGCTGTACTGCGCCGTCGCGCTCGTGGTGACGGGGATGGTTCCCTACCAGGACCTCGACCCGGCGGCCGCTCTCGCCAACGCCTTCGCGTTCCACGGCGCGACGTGGATGGCGACGCTGATCTCGGCGGGCGCGGTGGCCGGTCTCACCACGGTCGTGCTCACGCTGCTGATCGGGGCGACGCGCATCATCTTCGCGATGTCGCGGGACGCGCTCCTGCCCGTGCGGCTCGCGAAGGTGCACCCGCGGTTCCGCACGCCGTGGGTCATCTCGATCCTCGTCACGATCATCGTCGCCGTCGTCGCGGGCTTCACGCCGATCGGCCTGCTCGAGGAGATGGTCAACATCGGCACCCTGTCGGCGTTCGTGCTCGTGTCGATCGGCGTCATCGTGCTGCGGCGCAAGCGGCCGGACCTCCACCGCAGCTTCCGCGTACCGCTCAACCCGTGGCTTCCGGGGCTGTCCGCGGCGATCTGCGTCTACCTGATGCTCAACCTCACCGTCGAGACGTGGCTGCGATTCCTGGTGTGGCTCGTCATCGGCTTCGTCATCTATTTCGCGTACTCGCACCGGCACTCGAGGATCGGCCAGCCCGGCTATGAGGAGTTCGCGCTGCCGCACGTCGTCTCGCACCAGCGCGACGACGGCGATCCGGACGGAGGCGCCGATCCGCGAGGGGATCGGCGCTGAAGGACTTCGGTGGGCCCTGCCGGGATCGAACCGACGACATCCACGGTGTAAACGTGGCGCTCTACCAGCTGAGCTAAAGGCCCTCGCGGCCAGTCTACGAGGTGCGTCCGCACCGTCTCGAACTCGCTAGGCTGGCAGTTGGTGCGTTTGTGCAGGGCAGACAACGCCCGCGCCGCTCCGGTAGCGATTACCTGGCACGATCTGCCAGACGACGAAAGGTCTTCTGTGACTGTCAACGATCAGGATCCGTACTCGCAGGAACCCCTCGACAGCGATCCCGATGAGACCTCCGAGTGGCAGGAATCCCTCCAGCAGCTCGTGCAGGCGAAGGGCCACGGACGTGGCCGCGAGATCATGCTGAGCCTGCTGCAGACCTCCCACGAGCTGCAGCTCAACGTTCCGCAGGTTCCCACGACGGACTACATCAACACGATCGCCCCCGAGAACGAGCCCGAGTTCCCGGGCGACGAGGAGCTCGAGCGCCGGTACCGCCGGTGGATCCGCTGGAACGCCGCGGTCACGGTGCACCGCGCCCAGCGTCCCGGCATCGGCGTGGGCGGCCACATCTCGACGTACGCATCGTCCGCGTCGCTGTACGAGGTCGGCTTCAACCACTTCTTCCGTGGTCTCGACGACCCGACCGGCGGTGACCAGATCTTCATCCAGGGTCACGCGTCTCCCGGCATCTACGCCCGCTCCTTCCTCGAAGGCCGCCTGAGCTCCGAGCAGCTCGACGGCTTCCGCCAGGAGAAGTCGAAGGCACCCCACGCGCTTCCGTCCTACCCGCACCCGCGCCTCATGCCGGAGTACTGGCAGTTCCCGACGGTCTCGATGGGGCTCGGACCGATCAACGCCATCTACCAGGCGATGTCGAACAAGTACCTCACCAACCGCGGCATCAAGGACCTGTCGAACTCGCACGTCTGGGCATTCCTCGGCGACGGCGAGATGGACGAGGTCGAGAGCCGCGGACAGTTGCAGGTCGCGGCGAACGAGGGCCTGGACAACCTCACGTTCGTCGTCAACTGCAACCTGCAGCGCCTCGACGGCCCGGTGCGCGGCAACGGCAAGATCATCCAGGAGCTCGAGAGCTTCTTCCGCGGCGCCGGGTGGAACGTCATCAAGGTGGTCTGGGGCAGCGGATGGGACGAGCTCCTCGCCAAGGACACCGACGGCGCACTCGTGCACCTCATGAACACCACGCCGGACGGCGACTTCCAGACGTATCGCGCGGAGGACGGCGCGTTCATCCGTGAGCACTTCTTCGGGCGCGACGAGCGCACGGCCGCTCTCGTGAAGGACTGGTCGGACGACGACATCTGGGGCAAGCTCCGCCGCGGCGGCCTGGACTACCGCAAGGTCTACGGCGCGTACAAGGCCGCGACCGAGCACAAGGGCCAGCCCACCGTGATCCTCGCCAAGACGATCAAGGGCTACGGCCTCGGGCATCACTTCGAGGGCCGCAACGCGACCCACCAGATGAAGAAGATGACCCTGCAGGACCTGAAGTACTTCCGCGATTCGATGCGGATCCCGGTCTCGGACGCGCAGCTCGAGGAGAACCCCTACCTGCCGCCGTACTACAACCCCGGATCGAACGACGAGACGATCCAGTACATGCTGGAGCGCCGTCGCGCGCTGGGCGGCTTCCTGCCGGAGCGCCGCTCGCACCACGTCGGGCTGCAGCTGCCGGGCGACGACGCGTACGCGCTGCCGAAGAAGGGCTCGGGCACGCAGGAGATCGCCACGACGATGGCCTTCGTCCGTCTGCTCAAGGACCTTCT
The DNA here is from genome assembly GCF_042266945.1 of Microbacterium sp. NPDC056057. Taxonomy (NCBI): domain Bacteria; kingdom Bacillati; phylum Actinomycetota; class Actinomycetes; order Micrococcales; family Microbacteriaceae; genus Microbacterium; species Microbacterium sp. NPDC056057. The sequence continues at coordinate 472,693 of NZ_JBHJWS010000003.1, read as the reverse complement.
CCGTGCGAAGGACTTCGGCCACCGGATCGTGCCCATCATCCCCGACGAGGCGCGCACGTTCGGCATGGACGCGTTCTTCCCCTCGGCGAAGATCTACAACCCGCACGGCCAGAACTACACGTCGGTCGACCGCGAGCTGCTCCTGGCCTACAAGGAGAGCCCGCAGGGCCAGATCGTCCACGTCGGCATCAACGAGGCGGGCGCGGTCGCCGCGTTCACCGCGGCGGGCACCTCGTACGCCACGCACGGCGAGCCGCTCATCCCGGTGTACGTCTTCTACTCGATGTTCGGGTTCCAGCGCACCGGCGACGCGCAGTGGGCGGCGGGCGACCAGATGGCGCGCGGCTTCATCATCGGCGCCACCGCCGGGCGCACGACGCTGACCGGTGAGGGCCTCCAGCACGCCGACGGCCACTCGCTGCTGCTCGCCTCGACCAACCCGGCGACCGTGTCGTACGACCCGGCCTACGGGTACGAGATCGCGCACATCGTCCGCTCGGGCATCGAGCGCATGTACGGCGGCAACCACCCCGACCCCAACGTCATGTACTACCTCACGGTGTACAACGAGCCGCTGGTGCAGCCGGCCGAGCCCGAGGGCGTGGACGTCGACGGCATCGTGCGCGGCATCCACCGCGTCTCGACCGCCGAGGGCGAGGGCCCCAAGGCTCAGCTCCTGGCGTCGGGCGTGGGAGTGCCGTGGGCGCTCGAGGCGCAGCAGCTGCTGCGCGACGACTGGGGTGTGCAGGCCGACGTCTGGTCGGTCACCTCGTGGAGCGAGCTGCGCCGCGACGGCCTGGCCGCCGACGAGCACAACTTCCTCCACCCGGAGGAGGAGCCGCACACCGCCTACCTGACCGAGAAGCTGAAGGACGCCGCCGGCCCCGTGGTCGCGGTCAGCGACTTCATGCACGCCGTCCAGGACCAGATCCGTCCGTGGGTGCCGAACCGCTTCGCGACGCTCGGTGCCGACGGCTTCGGCTTCTCCGACACGCGCGCCGCGGCCCGTCGCTTCTTCAAGATCGACGGCCCCTCGGTCGTGGTCCGGACGCTTCAGGCTCTTGCCGAAGAGGGTGCGGTCGACCGCAGCCTCGCCGCGCAGGCCATCCAGAAGTACCGTCTGCACGACGTGACCGCCGGTACGAGCGGGAACGCGGGCGGCGAGAGCTGACCTGCGGATGGGCAAGTCCACCGAGGTGATGGACAAGGTCGAGACGCTCGCCTGGCTGCGACGCATCTCCGGCGACCTCGCGACCGTCACCATCAAGCGCCTCGAGGAGACGCTGCCCTGGTACGCCGAGATGCCACCGGCCCGACGGTCCGCCGTCGGGCTGGTGGCCCAGGCCGGCATCACGTCGTTCATCTCGTGGTACGAGGACCCCGCCTCGACGCCGTGGATCGCATCCGACATCTTCGCGGCGGCTCCCCGTGAGCTGCTGCGGAGCGTCAGCCTGCAGCAGACTCTGCAGCTCATCCGCGTCACCGTCGAGGTGACGGAGGAGCGGGTCGCGGGCAAGGGCGAGCACCTGCGCGAGGCGATCCTCCTCTACTCGCGCGAGGTGGCTTTCGCCGCGGCCGATGTCTACGCCCGCGCCGCCGAGGCGCGCGGCCTCTGGGATGCGCGACTCGAGGCGCTGGTGGTCGACTCGATCCTCACGGGCGAGGCCGACGAGGAGCTGCCGAGCCGCATCGCGGCCCTGGGCTGGCACGGCCACGGCGAGGTCGCAGTCCTCGTGGGCACGACTCCCCCGCAGTTCGACGTCGATCAGCTCCGTCGTACGGCGCGCAAGCTCGGTGTCGACGTCCTGATCGGTGTGCAGGGCTCGCGCCTCGTACTGGTCGTCGGGCGATCCGAAGCGTCGACCGGCGCGGACGACGCCGTGGCCGACCTTCCCTTCGCCGAGATCGCGCGCCGCCTCGAGCCCGGCTTCGGCGCCGGATACCTCGTGCTCGGCCCGACGGTGCCGGCGCTCGTCGACGCGAGCCAGAGCGCTCGGGCCGCCCTCGCCGGATTCGCGGTCGCGCGCGCCTGGCGTCACGCTCCCCGCCCTGTCGAGGCCGACGACCTCCTCCCCGAGCGCGCGCTCGCCGGGGATCCCCTGGCCAAGCTCACACTCGTGGAGCGCATCTACCGCCCACTCCAGTCGCACAGTGCCGACCTCGTGTCGACGCTGTGGGCGTACCTCGACAACGGCCGTTCGCTCGAGGCCACCGCCCGCGAGCTGTTCGTCCACCCGAACACGGTGCGCTACCGCCTCAAGCGGGTGTCCGAGGTCATCGGCTGGGACGCCACCGGCCCTCGCGAGGCGCTCATCCTGCAGACGGCGCTGATCCTCGGATCGATCGGGACGGATGCCTCGCGCCGCCGTCCGCCGGCCCGTCGCAACCCTGCGTGATCTCGGCGTCAGTGTGGGCCGCGCACAAAGGAGCGCGCGATTCTTGTGACGGTGTCGCCAGAACGACCTTTCTGATCCTTGGCAGGATGGAACGGTGAGAATCGCGGTCTTCCCCGGACAAGGCTCCCAGTCCCCCGGCTTCCTGACGCCCTGGCTCGAATCGGACGGCGCGGCGGATCGCCTCGCTCAGTACTCCGAGTGGTCCGGCGTCGACCTCGTCGCCGCCGGCACCGAGTGGGACGCCGACCAGATCCGCGACACCCAGGTGGCGCAGCCGCTCATCGTCGCGGCCAGCCTGCTGTCGTGGAACGCACTGCCCGACCGTGAGCGCATCGGCGGCGTGGCCGGGCACTCCGTCGGCGAGTTCGCCGCGGCCGCGGCGGCGGGAGTCCTCAGCGAAGAGTCCGCACTCACCCTCGTCGGCATCCGCGGCCGCGCGATGGCGGAGGCGGCAGCGGCCGCCGAGACCGGGATGAGCGCCGTGATCGGCGGAGACGAGGCATCGATCCTCGCGCGCCTCGAAGAGCTCGGCCTCTCCCCCGCGAACTACAACGGGGGCGGCCAGCTCGTCGTCGCCGGCGCGCTCGACGCCCTCCAGGCCCTCGCCGCCGAGCCGGTCGCCGGAACCCGTGTGATCCCGCTGCAGGTCGCCGGCGCCTTCCACACCCACTACATGGCGCCGGCCGTCGAGGCTCTGCGTGCGGCCGCGACCGACCACGACGTGTCCGATCCCGGTGTCACGCTGTGGACCAACCGAGACGGTTCCGCCGTGTCGTCCGGCCGTGCGTTCGTCGACCTTCTCGTCGACCAGGTCGCCTCGCCGGTGCGCTGGGACCTCTGCATGGCGTCTTTCGCCGACGCCGGGGTATCGGGCATCGTGGAGCTGTCCCCCGCGGGCACGCTCGTCGGGCTCGCGAAGCGCGCGCTCCGCGGAGTCCCCGCCGTCGCCGTCAAGACGCCCGCTGACCTGGAGGCCGCCGCCGCGCTGGTGGCCGCCGACGCCTGACCGGAGTACCCCCGCATGACCCGCAGCCTCATCCAGCCCACCGGTGCCGCCCACACGCGCATCTACTCCTACGGCGCCGCCCGCGGCGAGATCGCTGTGCCGAACGACGACCTCATCGGCCCGATCGACTCGAGCGACGAGTGGATCCGCCAGCGCACCGGCATCGTCACGCGCGCTCGCGCGCTGGCCGAGACCGACGCGATCGACCTCGCGACCGACGCCGCCCGCGAGGCGATCGAGCGGTCCGGTGTCGACGCGTCGCAGGTCGACGCCGTCATCGTCGCGACCATCAGCAATCCGAAGCAGAGCCCGTCGGTGTCGGCGATCGTCGCCGATCGCGTCGGCGCCAACCCCGCCGCGGCGTACGACGTGAACGCCGCGTGCGCCGGCTTCGCGTACGGCGTCGCCCAGGCCGACGCGCTCATCCGCGCCGGCGCCGCGAACTATGCCGTCGTGATCGGCACCGAGAAGCTCAGCGACATCGTCGACCCCGCCGACCGCAGCATCTCGTTCCTGCTCGGCGACGGCGCGGGCGCGGTCGTCGTCGGCCCGAGCGAGACGCCCGGCATCGGCCCCACCGTGTGGGGCTCCGACGGCTCGAAGTCCGAGGCGGTGGGCATGAACCACACGCTGACCGAGTTCCGCGACGGGGTCGCGCCGTGGCCCACCCTGCGCCAGGAGGGCCCCACGGTCTTCCGCTGGGCGGTCTGGGAGATGGTGAAGGTCGCACGCCAGGCGCTCGAGGCTGCGGGGGTCGAGGCATCCGATCTCGCCGCCTTCGTGCCCCACCAGGCGAACATGCGCATCATCGACGAGTTCGCCAAGCAGCTGGGCCTGCCCGACACCGTGCTGGTCGGCCGTGACATCGAGACCACCGGGAACACCTCGGCGGCCTCCATCCCGCTGGCCACGCACCGGCTGCTCGAGGAGCACCCGGAGCTCAGCGGCGGCCTCGCGCTCCAGATCGGCTTCGGCGCCGGGCTGGTTTTCGGCGCGCAGGTGATCGTCCTTCCCTGACGCGGTGAACCGCGACCCTAGACTGATTCCCGGCCCGGTCGGGCACGCCTACCCCTAACAAACAGGAGAATCCCATGGCATTCACCAACGACGAGGTCCTCGCGGGTCTCGCGGAGCTCATCACCGACGAGACCGGCATCTCGGCCGACGAGGTCGCGCTCGAGAAGTCGTTCACCGACGACCTCGACATCGACTCGATCTCGATGATGACGATCGTCGTCAACGCCGAGGAGAAGTTCGGCGTCACCATTCCGGACGACGAGGTCAAGAACCTCAAGACCGTCGGCGACGCCGTCACCTTCATCACGTCGAACCAGGCGTAGGACCATCCCGGTGGGGGCCGCGGCCCCCACCGGCCATCATCACGAGGACTCTGATCTCCATGAGCACACCCCGTATCGTCGTCACCGGCATCGGTGCATCGACCCCCATCGGCGGCACCGCCCCCGAGAGCTGGTCGGCGCTGATGAACGGAGCATCCGGCACGCACACGATCGAGCAGGATTGGGTCGAGGAGTACCAGCTCCCCGTCAGCTTCGCCGCACAGGCGCTCGTCCGGCCCGACTCCGTGCTGGAGCGCCCTGTCGCCAACCGCCTCGACCCCTCGGCGCAGTTCGCGCTCGTCGCGGCGTTCGAGGCATGGGAGGACGCGGGCAAGCCGGAGGTCGAGCCCGAGCGGTTCGCCGTGGACTTCGCGACCGGCATCGGGGGCCTGCAGACCACGCTCGCGGGCTGGGACACGCTCAAGACCAAGGGTCCTCGCCGCGTCATGCCGATGAGCGTCCCGATGCTCATGCCGAATGCGCCGGCCGCGGCCGTCTCGATGCACCTGAACGCCCGCGCCTACGCGCGCACCGTGGCTTCGGCGTGCGCATCGAGCACCGAGTCGCTCGTCAACGCGTTCGAGAGCCTTCGCGCGGGTCGCGCGGACGTCATCATCGCGGGTGGCGCCGAGGCGGTCATCCACCCGCTCACCATCGCCGCCTTCGCCGCGATGCAGGCGCTGTCCAAGCGCAACGACTCCCCCGAGACCGCGTCGCGCCCGTACAGCGTCGACCGGGACGGGTTCGTCATGGGCGAGGGCGCGGCAGCGCTGGTCCTCGAGACCGAGGAGCACGCCAAGGCCCGCGGCGCGAAGATCTACGGCGAGGTCGTGGGCGGCGGCGTGACGGCCGATTCGTACCACATCACGGCTCCGGAGCCGGAGGGTCTGGGCGCCTCGCGCGCCGTGCGCCTCGCGCTCGAGCAGGCGGGCGCCACGCCCGACGAGGTCACGCACATCAACGCGCACGCGACGTCCACTCCCACGGGCGACATCGCCGAGTACAAGGCGCTCCTGAGCGTCTTCGGCGACCGCGTCCACGAGATCCCGGTCTCGGCGACGAAGGGCGCGACCGGTCACCTGCTGGGCGGCACGGGCGCGCTCGAGGCGATCTTCACGCTCCTCGCGCTGCGCGAGCGCCAGGCGCCGCCGACCATCAACGTCAGCACGCAGGACCCCGACATCCCGCTGCGGATCTCGGACGCCCCGATCGCCCTCGGTGCGGGCGATCAGCTCGCGATCAGCAACTCGTTCGGCTTCGGCGGTCACAACGCCGTCGTCGCCTTCCGCTCGGTCTGACGACCCGCGACGCGAAGACGCCCCCGGCGATGCCGGGGGCGTCTGTCGTGTCAGGCGGCGGTTCGCGGTCCCAGGGCCCGGGATTCATGGCCTCCGAGCCTCGGTAGTGGCGCCTCACGCCGCCTGCGTCTGTGGGGTTGTGGGCGTCAGCCGACCTTGTGCAGCCAGACGACGGGCGCATCGTCGCTCGCGTGGCGGAACGGCTCGAGCTCCTCGTCCCAGGCGGCGCCGAGCGCGACATCGAGTTCGCGCTGCAGCTCGAACGCGTCGCCGCCGGCGATCTCCATCGCGTAGCGGATGCGGTCCTCGCCGATGACGACGTTGCCCGCGGTGTCGGTCTGCGCGTAGTGGATGCCGAGGCCCGGCGTGTGCAGCCAACGGCCGCCGTCGCTGCGAGGCGTGGGATCCTCGGTGACCTCGAAGCGCAGGTGCTCCCAGCCGCGGATGGCGGTGGCCAGGGCCGAGCCGGTCCCGGCGGCGCCTTCCCAGTAGAACTCGGACCGCCGGCTGCCGGTCAGCACCGGCTGATCCGCCCAGTCGAAGCTGACGGCGCGGCCGAGGGCGCGCCCGACAGCCCACTCGAGGTGGGGGCACAACGCCCGTGGCGCGGAGTGGATGAAGATCACCCCACGCGCTTTTTGTGTCGCCATGATCTCTCCGTTCGTCAGGTGCGTCTTCCCCTACGACCTGTGACGGTGTCATGACGTGCTGTTCGGTTGTGCTGCCGCCATTATCGCGGAGAGGGCCCGGGAATCACAAGACTGTGATTCCCGGGCCCTCTCCGCGATAATGGCGGGCGGTGTTCAGGCCTCGCTCATGGCCTGGACCTCGGCCTTGCCCTTGGCGGCGTAGTACGCGGCGCGCGCGGCGTCACGGCGGGTCTGCTCGGCCTGACCGGCGTCGAGCACCTCCTGCGCGACCTCGAACTGCGGCGCGGTCGGCACCGCGTGGTACTTCTCCATGTAGGCGTCGAGCTCGGGGCCCGACTCCCAGGAGGTGATGAGGCAGTAGCGCGGCTCGGTGCCGTCGTGGTGCACGGCGTGCCACAGGCGCTGCGTGTCGACGATGAGCTGGGCGCCGGCGGGAAGCGCCACGCGGTACTCGATGCTCGGGTCGGTGCGGTTCTCACGCAGCACGAAGTAGGTGTTCTTGTCGTCGGTGAGGTTGAAGAAGCCGCGCACGACCCAGCCGGTGCCGTCGGGGTTGAGGCGGTTGTTGTCGTCCTGGTGGAGGTTGTACAGCGCGTCGGCGTAGGTGTTGGGCTGCAGTTCGATGATGCGGCAGCGGCCGACGTTCGAGCCCGGCTCCTGCGCGCGGCGCGTCAGGGTCGGCGCCTTCTCGGTCTGCTCGGGGATCCAGACGCCATCCTTGTCGGTGCGCGGCGGCGTGTGGTTCCAGAACCCGTTGCACTCGATCTCGCCCTTGGCGGACGCGAGCGGCGCGAAGCGGGTGTCGCCCGACGACTTCCAGTCGACGTACTCGATCGACAGCCACTCCTGCGGGTCGATCTCCTCACCGTAGGAGTCGAGCACCACGAAGCCGGTCTCGTCGAGAGCGGCGGACTTGATGTAACCCATGACGAATCATGCCTTTCGGTCAGTGAGCCAGCACGTTTTAACAGGCTCAACTTAGGTAAGCCTACCTCGGGGGTCTGAACGCCCCCGAAGCCCGCGCCGTGAATAACCGGCGGCCGTCGTGCGCCCGCTTCGTGGCGGGGAGCCCGGCCTAGACTGGATGGGCCATGGTCACTGCCACGAACGTCGATGCCACTGCTGTCAACACCATCGGCTGGCTCTCCGCCGCGGACTGGACGATCGTCGTCCCGGTGTATCAGCGGCAGTACCGGTGGGACATCGGGGGGTGCGAACAGCTCCTCGCCGACATCCGTGCGGTGGCGGACCTCGACGATCGGCAGATGCACTTCATCGGGTCGATCCTCTCTTCCGCGAGCGGCGAGGGATCCGACGCCGAACTCGTGCTCATCGATGGGCAGCAGCGGACGACGACGCTCATGCTGCTCGTCGCCGCCCTGCATCACACCGTGCGCGAAGCGGATCCCGACCTCGCCGATCAGCTGCAGCGGGTGCTCGTGCACTCGCACGACGCGACGCGTACGAAGCTGCGCCCGCACCGCGCGTGGGCCTCGGTGTTCGAGCGCGTCGTGCTCGACCTTCCCCTCGCGGCGGGCGAGCACCGAGATTCACGGTTCGACGACAATTACGCGTTCTTCCGCAGCCAGATCAGCCTCGAGGAGGCGCCCCACATCTGGCGAGGGCTCCAGAAGCTCGAGCACGTGGCGATCACGCTCGGCGCCGGCGCCAACGCCCAGCAGATCTTCGAGAGCCTCAACTCCACCGGGGAGCCGCTGCGCGACCACGAGCTCATCCACAACTATGTGCTGATGGGCCTCAACCACTCCGAGCAGCGGGAGATCGAAGCCGACTACTGGCAGGCGATCGAGCAGAACACCGGCGATTCGATCGCGGAGTTCTGGAGGCAGTACCTCGTCATGCGGACCGGTCGGGAGGTCACCGTCGTCGGCGGCCGTGGCGTGTACGACGTGTTCCGTCACGAGTTCCCGCGGCTCGACTTCGAAGGGCTCCTGCGCCACGCCGACGAGTGGCGAGAGCTCTCCCGCGTGTACCGCATCCTGCTGCGGCCGTCGGAGGCGCCGGATGCCGAGATCACGCGTCACCTCGCCTACCTCGGCACCTTCGGCACGGGCATGTACCCGCTCGTGATGCGGGCGTACCGAGACTTCGAGCTGGGATCGCTCGGGCGCGACGAGCTGATCGACACGCTCGAGATGGTGCAGTCGCTGCTCGTGCGCCGCGCGGTCGTGGGCACCGGGGTGGATCGGCTCGTCGCGCGCCTCTGCCGAGCGCGCGAAGAGGGCGCCGGCGCGCTCGTGTCGGCGATCTCTCGCATCACGCCGTCCGACGAGCGGATCGCAGTGGCCCTGAAGTACTCGGAGCTCCCCCACGCGTCCTATGTCCTCGGCCGCATCGCCGGCGTGGACGGCGCGGGCGGACTCGACGTCGAGCACATCTTCCCGCTCGCCCCCGGCGACGGCTGGTCGGGCGACGGTGTGCGCGAGTGGGCGTCGTACACGGACGACGAGCAGAACAGCCATCGCGCCCTCGCGAACACGATCGGCAATCTCACCGTCCTCGAGGAGGATCTCGCCCTCCGCGCGTTCGATCGCTCGTTCCCCGAGAAGCAGGCGCTGTACGCCCGCAGTTCGGTGGCCACGACCGCCGAGCTCGCCACGCTCCCCTCCTGGGGCACCGCGGCGATCGCGGACCGCTCGGCGCAGCTCACCGGCCGGTTCGTCGAGGTCTGGAAGCGTCCGGGGGGTCCGGCGATCGACGACGACGGCCTCACCCCGATCCTCGACGCCGTGCGCCGTCGCGGATGGCCTCCGGGGTGGCACCGGGAGTGGTCGTACGTCGAGTACTGCGGCGAGCACTGGGAGGTACCCGACGTCAAGTATCTCTTCAACCGCGTCTTCAAGCGGCTCTGGGCGGATTCCCGCGACTCGGTCGTCGCGTACAGCGCGCGCCGGGGTGGCCCGGTCTACACGGCGCAGTCCTGGAACGGCCAGTGGGATCGTCTCGACGACGAGCACTCGCTCTACATGGGCTGGGACTCCAGCTACATGCTCAGCGCCGTGCAGGGCGTGCTCGAAGAGGCAGGACTCGCCCCCGAGGTCTTCGTGAAGTACTCCTACATCGGCAACGCGATGTGAGAACGGGACGGATGCCTCGGCTCGAGGCATCCGTCCCGTTCATCGCCGGGACGCCGGCGTCACTCGAAGGTGACGGCGGCGTTCTCGTTGTTGAGCACGATCACCGGCGTGATCGAGGAGTGCCCGGCGGCCTGGATCTTCGCGAGGTCGAAGCGCAGCAGCGGCGTGCCCGCCGTGACCCTCTGCCCCTTCTCGACCAGGGTCTGGAATCCGTCGCCCTTCATGCCCACCGTGTCGATGCCGACGTGGATGAGCAGCTCGGTGCCGTCATCGAGGACGAGCGCCACCGCGTGGCTGCTGTCGAACGTGGCGCCGATCGTGCCGTCAGCGGGCGCGATCACCGTGTCGCCGGTCGGCTCGATCGCGACGCCCGGGCCCATGATCCCCTGCGCGAACGTGGGGTCGGGCACCGCTGTCAGCGGTACGACCTTGCCCTCGAGCGGCTGGCGGAGCTTGACGGCGGTGGTCGTCGGCGCGTCCGTCAGCACTGCGGTGCCGCCGGCGGCCGGGGCCTGCTCCGGCACCGCTCCTGCCGGAGCCTCGACCCGGCCCGAGATGATCTGCTCCATCGCGTCCTTCACGAACTGCACGTTCGTGCCGTAGACCACCTGAACGGATTTTCCACCGGGCTTCATGGTGCCCGCCGCTCCCGCTCGCTTCAGCGCCGCGTCGTCGACCTGGCTGACGTCGTTGATCTCCAATCGCAGGCGCGTCGCGCAATTGTCCAGGTCGAGGATGTTCTCCTTGCCACCCAGCGCGTCGATGAAGCGGCTTCCCGTGACGAGGTACTTCTGGTCGACGTCGTGCGTGTCGAACTCCGTGCCCTCCTCGAGGATGTTGTCGTCCTCGCGGCCCGGCGTCTTGAGGTTGAACCGCTTGATGAAGAAGTAGAACACCCCGAAGTAGATGAAGAACCAGAAGACGCCCATGACCGGGATCAGCCAAGGGTTCTGCGCCATCGGGTTCGTCCAGTTGAGCACGAGGTCGACGAATCCTGCGGAGAACCCGAAGCCCATCCGGACCGGGAGGATCGCGCTGATGGCCATCGAGATGCCGGTGAAGACCGCGTGCACCACGTAAAGGACCGGAGCCAGGAACATGAACGAGAACTCGAGCGGTTCCGTGACGCCGACGAAGAACGAGGCGATCGCCGCGGACAGCAGGATGCCGTAGGTGATCTTCTTGCGCGTGCTCTTGGCGGTGAGGTACATCGCGAGGGCGGCACCGGGCAGACCGAACATCATGATCGGGAAGAAGCCCGTCATGTACTGACCGGTGACGCCGTACGTGCCTGTTCCGGCGAGGAAGTTGTTCAGGTCGTTGATCCCGGCCACGTCGAACCAGAACACGGAGTTCAGGGCGTGATGCAGGCCGATCGGGATGAGGAGCCGGTTGAGGAATCCGTAGATTCCCGCGCCGAGCGGCCCGAGGAACGAGATCCATTCACCGAACGTGACCAGTCCGCCGTAGACGAACGGCCAGACGAAGAACAAGATCGCCGCCAGGACCAGCGAGAAGCCCGCCGTGACGATGGCTACCGAGCGCTTGCCGGAGAAGAACGACAGCGCATCGGGCAGCTTGGTGTCCTTGAACCTGTCGTAGCAGAATGCGCCGATCAGGCCGCAGAGGATGCCGACGAAGACATTCTCGACGTTGGCGAACGCGGCGGGGACCTCGTTCACGTCGTTCACGCCCATGAACAGCATCACGGATTCCGGCTTCAGCAGCGTGGTCACCACCAGCCAGGACACCACGCCCGCGAGCGCGGACGTGCCGTCGCTCTTCTTCGCCATGCCGATCGAGATGCCGACGGCGAACAGCAGTGCCAGATTCGACAGCAGGGAGATTCCGGCGGTGTAGAGGAAGTCGACGACGACTCCGCCGCCGATCGTGCCTTTGATCCAGTTGCTGATGCCGACCAGGATTGCGGCCACCGGCAGCACGGCCACCGGGAGCATGATCGATCGGCCGAGCCTCTGCAAGAACTTCATTGTTCGCCTCCAAAAGGCGCGAGGGACAGTTGCTGCCGCTGACGCTACAGCCAAACCGAGCCGCGCGTCACTGGTCCCCCTCCGAAAGTTAGGGGTATGAACGAATTTCTCATCGACCCGTGATCCGGGGCCCGAAAAGGGCTGAGGTCCGTCACAACCCGGTGGGTTGAGACGGACCTCGATGCGTAGGGCGGGTGGGACTTGAACCCACGATCGTCGGGTTATGAGCCCGCTGCCTTGACCAGCTTGGCCACCGCCCCGTGCGCGTCAGGCGCGCGGTGACGAGCCTACCTGCCCGCCGTGCCCCCGGGCTCGTCCGCGCGATCCTTGACGGGTGGCTCAGGCCACACCTTGGCGACGGCCTCGGTCACCTTGATGGATCCGGTGCGCGGGTGCGCAGCATCCGTCGCTCCTCCGGCGCTCCCCCGCTGGATCGGGAGCTCTTGACTCTCGCTCAGCACCTGCGGATGGTGGCGGGCGAGCTGGAACACGCCCCACACCGCGACCGCGCCCACCAATGCGAACGAGATGTAGACCCAGAGCGGTGCGCCGGCCGCCTCCTGCAGCACCGTCAGGCCGATGAAGATCGCGACGATCGGGTCGATGACAGTGAGGCCGGCGACGACGAGGTCGGGCGGCCCGGAGGCGTACGCGTTCTGCACGAAGTAGGCGCCGACGATGGCGCCCGCGATGAGCGCGGCGAGGCACGTGAAGGTGAGCCAGTCGAAGTCCTGCGACTGGATGCGCACGATCACGACCTTGGCGAGCGTCGCGACGAAGCCGTAGATGACGCCGGCGGCGATGATGTAGAAGAGCGCCCCCATGCGCGAGCGCAGCCAGATCCACAGGCCCGCGAAGACGACCGTGACGATCCCGAGCATCACCAGGATCGTGATGAGCTGGCCGTTCGAGACCGGCTTCTCGGTCGCATACAGCGCCGCGATGGTGACGAAGATGAAGATGCCGCCGACGCAGGCGCCGATCGCGGTCAGCGAGCGCCTGGTCGGCCTGTGCCCGCTGATCTGGGCGTTCAGCAGCGTCGTGATCACGAGGGCGATCGCCCCCAGAGGCTGCACGACGATGAGCGGCGCGAACGCCAGCGCCGAGAGCTGGCAGACGATCGCGAGCCCCAGCATGACGGTCCCGATCACCCAGGACGGTCGCGAGAGAAGCTTCAGCAGGTGGTTCGCGCCCAGCCCGCCGCTCCCCTGCGAGCCGTAGAGACGCTCGACCTTCGTGACGCCGCGGTGCTGGTACTGCGCGCCGAACGACATGAAGATGGCGCCGAGCAGGGCCAGCGGGATGCCGATGAGGATTCCGGGATTCTGGAACGCGCCGACGAGCTGATCGCCTACGTCCTCGAGCTCAACCGCCGTCCACACCACACATCGACACTAGCCGCAGGCACCGGTCGATAGGCTCAAGGCGTGGCTGTTCTCCCGATTCGCATCATGGGCGATCCCGTCCTGCACTCCCCTGCGTCCGCCGTCGAAGAGATCACGGACGAGATCCGCACCCTCGTCGCCGACATGTTCGAGACGATGGATGCCGCACCCGGCGTGGGCCTCGCGGCCCCGCAGGTCGGTGTGCCGCTGCGCATCTACACGTACAACTACGCCGACGACGACGGTGCGCCCTGGCGTGGCGTGATCATCAACCCCGAGCTCTGGATGAGGCCGCTCGAGCCGGGTGGGCCCGACCCCGACGAGGAGTCCGAAGGATGCCTCTCGTTTCCTGGCGAGCGGTTCCCGCTGCGCCGGTCGGACGAAGTGCTGGTGACCGGCACGGACCTCGAGGGCGACCCGGTCCACATCCAGGTCGACGGCTGGCGCGCGCGCATCATGCAGCACGAGTTCGACCATCTCGACGGCATCCTCTACGTCGACCGCCTCGACGACGGCGACTGGAAGACCGTGCAGAAACTCGCCCGCAAGCGGGGGTGGGGGCGTCCCGGAAGCTCGTGGACGCCGGGCGTCGACCAGATCGACGCCTGAGTCGCCCCGACCCGGCGCCTCGTCAGCCGCCCAGGCCTGCGACGAGGTTGATCACCGTCGCGAGGATCACCGCACCGAAGAGGTACGCCAGCAGCGTCTGCGCGATCACGGTGCGCCGGATCACGTTCTGCGACACGTTGGTGTCCGCGACCTGATACGTCATGCCGAGCCCCACCGAGAAGTAGGCGAAGTCCGTGTACATCGGGTCCTCGCGCTGATTGAAGGCGATGCCGCCGACCGGCTCCGTGTAGTACAGGTGCGCGTATCGGAGCATGTAGTCCATCTGGATGAGGCCCCACGACGCCGCGACTGCCACCACGGCGATGCCCGCGAGCAGGAACGACGTCAGCTCGTCGGCGTGCCGCGCCTGCACGATCACGACGGCGACCGCAGCGAGGCTCGCGACGCTGCCGGCGAGGGAGATCAGGCGTGCAAGGCGGCGGCCCGGGTCCTCCGCGGTGGCATGAGCGCGCGTCTGCGCGGCATCCATCCTCCAGATGTTCGGGACGATGAGGAGCAGGGTCGTGAGCGACAGCGCCGCCCAGCCTGCGAGCAGCCCTGCCGCGAGACCCAGGAACGGCGTGACCGCGAAACCGGCGACGACACCGACCGCGAGCGAGATCAGACCGCGGGTGAGGATCGCCGGGCGGGTGTGCGCCATCGTCGAATGATCGCACACGGCCACACGGCTCGGGTCACGCTGCGGATGCGTCGTCGCGGCGGTTCTGGCGCTGGACCCATCTGCGCAGCTCCGCATCTGCTCCGGGAGGCGCCTGGGCGATGACGTTCATGCCCTGCCGGACCAGCGTCGTGCCGATGCGCATCGGGCCCCACACGCGAGCGGTGGAGAGTTCTCCGGTGTCGACGTCGCGCACCTGCACCTGCGTGGTGTCGGTGCGCTTGCGCGCACCCGGCTTGCCCGCGACATGCTGCACGACGAGCACCGGGAGGTCGTGCGCGGCGGCGGTGGCGATCACGGAATCGAGATCGTGGGCGGCCCACTGCCGGCGGATGCCTCGCACGGACCAGAGGGCGACCAGGACGACGGCGATCGTGGCGATGCCCGTGGGAACGAGCCAGAGGCTCGCCACGGCGGACAGCAGCGACCACAGCGCGATCCCCCGGACGGCGAGCAGGATCGCGATGATCGACGGCACGAGCGCGAGGAAGAGCCAGGGCGCCGGTGCGGAGAGCGGGAACATCCAGGGATCCCCGCCGAACAGCACCACGAGCCCGACCCACAGCACGGCGACGCCGAACACGGCGAGGGCGATCAGGAGGGGGACGGAGCGATAGACGGGCGCCGGTGCAGGGACCCCGCCCTCGACGGCCAGACGCGGCGAAGGCTTCGCGCGAGCCGCCATGTGCACTCCTCGATGTGATCCCCGGAGACGAAGAAAGCCTCGGGGGTGGAGCCCCGAGGCTTTCGCTCCCCCACTTGGACTCGAACCAAGAACCTATCGGTTAACAGCCGATTGCTCTGCCAATTGAGCTATGGAGGAATGGTCCGCACTCTCGTGCGGGCAACCAGTCCATACTAGCAAAGCTCAGGACGTGCTCATGACCACGTGGGCCCGTTCAGGAGTTGACGACGCGTCGATCGGCCTGCCCGTCGGGCGTCCACAGCAGATCCTCGGTGCCGTGCCCGAAGGCGACGGCGTGGCCCGCGCGCAGCACGAGGACGTCCGCGTCCAGCTCGCTCACGACCTCCGGCTCGTTGGTCACGACGAGGGCGGCCATGTCGAGCTCGCGTCGACGTCGGAGCACCGCCTCGCGTGCGGCCTTGCGCACCTCGACGTCCATGTTGGCGAAGGGCTCGTCGGCGATCAGCACGCGAGGCTGGAGCACGAGGGCCCGGGCCAGTGCCACACGCTGACGCATGCCCGCGCTCAGCTCGTACGGGTACTTGGGCGCCGCGCCGAGGGGCAGCATGAGCTCGTCGAGCAGTGACGCCACCCGCACCGCGAGTGCTCGCGCGCTGACGTGCCGGTCGCGACTGGTGATCGGTTCGCCGATCACCTCGGCGACCGTGAGGCGGGCCGGAAGATGTGCGCCCGCGGCCTGCGGGACGTAGCCGGCGTAGTACGTGAGGTAGCGGTGGGCGCGGCCGGGACGCCGTACCGCGACGCCTTCGACGATGCCGCGTCCGCCCACGACGGCGAGACCGGGCTCGTCGGCGCCGGCCAGCACCGCGGCGAGCGACGACTTGCCGGAGCCCGTGGGGCCCATCAGCGCCAGGATGCCGCCGTGCGGCAGTCTGAACGACACGCCGTCGACGACGCGCTGCGCCGGACCGCCCCGACCCGAGCGGGCGATCGACAGATCCGAACAGTCGATCGCGACATCCGCATCTCGCCGGTGAGCCATGTCCTCATCCTGCCTGCTGACCGGCGTCGACGCCAGCCGACGGGACCGGATCAGGACGCCTCGTCAGCGAGGGCCTGACGTTGGGCGTCGAGCTCACGCAGGCGCAGCCGGATGGTGCGGCCCTCCTCCGACTCCGCGGGCACGCGCTGGATCGCTCCGAGCAGCTCCGCCTTCTCGCGGTCGAACCCGCGCATCACCAGCCGGCGCGCGAGGTCGCTTGCCGAAGAGACCGCCTCGTCGTCGCTCAGCGCCGGGAAATCGGCGGCGAGCAGCTCCGCCGCGAGCGACCGGTAGGGCTCGCGGACGGTGGCGACGGCATCCACGGCCCAGCCGGGCCGCTGCATGCCCGCGGCGTCGCGCACGGCGATGCGCACGGCATCGAGGGCCGGGTGCCGGAACGGCAGGTCGAGGGCGCGCGCGACGAGCGACGGATCCATGCGATGGCCGAACTGCAGCACGCCCATCACGGCACCCCGCTCCAGCCCGACCTCCGGCGTGCGCGGCAGGGTCGCGAGCGTCACGCGCAGGGTGCCGTCGTCGATCGGCGGGTTCGACGGCTCGGCCGCGCCGGGCGCGGCGTCGCGCCGGCCGCCCCCGCTGCTGCGGCCCGCACGCTCGACTTCGCGGCGGACGTCCTCGGTGTCCATGCCGAGCCGTCTGGCAAGCACCCTCACGTACTCCGGCTGCAGCAGAGGATCGCGCAGTTCCGCGACGACCGGTGCCGCGGTTCGCAGCGCGCCGACGCGCCCTTCGACGCTGCGCAGGTCGTAGCCCGAGATGCGCTGGTCGAGCACGAACTCGACCATCGGCACCTTCGTCTCGAGGAGCGCCCGCACGGCGCCGTCGCCGCGGGCGAGGCGCAGGTCGCACGGGTCGAGTCCTTCCGGGCCCGTCGCGACATAGGTCTGCGCGTTGAACCGCTTGGCGTCGGCGAAGGCGCGCAGCGCCGCCTTCTGCCCCGCGGCATCCGGGTCGAAGGTGAACACGACCTCGCCGGCCGTGGAGTCGTCGCCCATCACGCGCCGGAGCACCGTGATGTGGTCGGAGCCGAACGCCGTGCCGCACGTCGCGATCGCGGTCGTGATGCCAGCGAGGTGGCACGCCATCACGTCGGTGTAGCCCTCGACGACCACGACCTGGTGCTGGCGGGACACCTCGCGCTTCGCGAGGTCGAGCCCGTAGAGCACCTGCGCCTTCTTGTAGATGGTCGTCTCGGGGGTGTTGAGGTACTTCGGGCCGTTGTCGTCGTCGAAGAGCTTCCGCGCCCCGAACCCGATCACCTGCCCGGTCACATCGCGGATGGGCCAGACCACACGTCCGCGGAAGCGGTCGTAGACGCCGCGCTGCCCCTGCGACACGAGGCCTGCGGACGAGAGCTCCTCGTCGGTGAAGCCCTGGGTGCGCAGCGCCTTGGTCATGCCCTCCCAGCCCTTCGGGGCGAATCCCACGCCGAAGTGGGCCGCGGCGCCGGCGTCGAAGCCGCGCTGACCGAGGAAGCGTCGCGCGATGTCGGCCTCGGGCGTCATGAGCTGCGCGCGGAAGAACTCCGCGGCCGCGGCGTTGGCCGCGTACAGGCGAGCGCGACCAGTGTGCTCGGGGGCGGCGCCGCCGTCCTCGTAGTGGAGGGCGTAGCCGATGCGGCCGGCCAGGCGCTCCACGGCCTCGGTGAACGTCACATGGTCCATCGCACGCAGGAACGAGTACACGTCCCCGGACTCGCCGCAGCCGAAGCAGTGGTAGAAGCCGGCCTGGGGCCGCACGTTGAAGCTCGGACTGCGCTCGTCGTGGAACGGGCAGAGCCCCTTCATCGAACCCACGCCGGCGGACTTGAGGGCGACCCGCTCTCCGATGATGTCGGCGATGTTCGTGCGCGCCTTGACCTCGTCGACGTCCGCCTGACGGATCCGCCCCGCCATCAGCGGGCCTCGGACGCACGGAAGGCGCGGGAGGCCGTGTCCATGGGCCGTGCGCCCGGCGCCCATACGCCGACGGATGCCGCGTCCACAGGTCCGACGAGCGACCCGTGCCACGCGATCGCGAGCTGATCGGTGAGGCTGGCGACCTGGTCGACGACCACACGGCGGCGCGCAGCATCCGTGTCGGCCGCTGCGAAGTCCTCGGCGTGGAGCGCGTCGAGCGCGTCGGGGTGGTCCCACAGGGCCGTCGCGAGGCGCTTGAGGACGCGTCGCTGCTCCTTGTAGAGGTCCTTGCGCCCTTCGATCGACACGACCGCGGCGCCGATGATGCCCTTGAGCACCGCCATCTCGGCCTCGACGATGCGGGGCACGATGAGGTGGCCGCGGTACCGGGTGAGCACGGACGTCGCGTAGGACTCGCGTGTGGCCGTCGTCGCGGCGCGCGCGAAGCGGCCGATCAGGTCGGAGGTGAGGTTCTTGAGCCGCGCGAGCGCCGCACGGGTGCCGTCGAAGGAATCGATCCACTCGGGCATGCGGGTGAGCCGGAACAGCGCGTCCTCGAGTTCGTCGCGGGCGAAGTCGAACCCGACCCAGGACTGGATCGCGGTGAGGAGCCACTCGTGCTCGCGCGGGTCGACCAGGCGCGCCGGGTCGAGGTAGCCGTTGACGACCGCGTCCTCGAAGTCGTGGACCGAGTAGGCGATGTCGTCGGAGAGGTCCATGACCTCGGCCTCGATGCAGCGGAGCCTGCCCGGTGCGCCGTCGCGCACCCAGCGGAACACCTCTTCGTCTTCGGGGTACACGCCGAACTTGAGCCGACCGCCGGGATCGGGAAGCGGGTGATCGGCCGTCCACGGGTACTTGCAGGCGGCGTCGAGGCTCGCTCGCGTGAGGTTGAGGCCGAAGCTGCGCCCATCGGCGTCGATCACCTTGGGCTCGAGCCGCGTGAGGATGCGCAGGGTCTGCGCGTTGCCCTCGAAGCCGCCGACGTCCTCGGCCCATTCGTTCATGGCCCGCTCGCCGTTGTGGCCGAAGGGCGGGTGTCCGAGATCGTGGCTGAGGCAGGCGGTGTCGACGACATCGGCGGCGAGGTCGAGGGCAGTCGCCAGCTCGCGGCCGACCTGGGCGACCTCGAGCGAGTGGGTGAGTCGGTTCCGCGCGAAGTCAGCAGGGCTCGCGGGACTCAGCACCTGGGTCTTCGCGGCCAGTCGGCGCAGCGCGGCCGAGTGCAGCACACGCGCGCGGTCGCGCGCGAAGTCGTCGCGCTGGGAGCGGTGGCGCTCGGCATGGAAGCGGGCGGCATCGGCGTCGTCGTAGCCCACCGGGCGCTCGGACGCGCCGGCCAGGTCACCCGCCACTGTGGTCGAGTTCCGCTTCGGCGATGGCGGTGGTGGCCTCGGCACTGAGCTCGCGCGACTCGAGCCAGCGGTCGGGCAGAGCGGGGCGCTTCGGGGTTCCGGCGCGCCCTCGCTGCCCTTCGGCGGCCGCGCCCGGGTACGGGGCGTCGGCATCGAGGGTGGCGAGCAGGTCGTCGATCTCGGCGAGGCTCGATGCGGTGGCGAGGCTCGCGCGGAGCTCTCCGCCCACCGGGTAGCCCTTGAAGTACCACGCGACGTGCTTGCGGATGTCGCGGCAGCCGCGGTCCTCGTCCTCGAAGAACTCGACGAGCAGCTCGGCGTGACGGCGGAACGCGCGCGAGACGAACCCGAGGGTCGCGTCGACCGGCTCGGCCGGCGCGGCGCCGGGGCCGCCGAGCGCGCGGGCCAGATCGCCGAACAGCCAGGGACGCCCGAGGCAGCCGCGACCGACGACGACGCCGTCGCACCCCGTCTCGTGCATCATGCGCACAGCGTCGTCGGCCGACCAGATGTCGCCGTTGCCGAGCACCGGGACGCTGGTGACCGTCTCTTTGAGCCGGGCGATCGCGGACCAGTCCGCCTGACCTGAGTAGAACTCCGACGCGGTGCGTGCGTGCAGGGCGACCGCGGCCACGCCGGCGTCCTCTGCGATGCGTCCGGCGTCGAGGTAGGTGAGGTGGTCGGCGTCGATGCCTTTGCGCATCTTCACCGTGAGGGGGATGTCACCGGCGGCGCGGGCGGCGCGCGTCACGATGTCGCGGAACAGGCCGAGCTTCCACGGGAGGGCCGCTCCCCCACCCTTGCGGGTGACCTTCGGGACGGGGCATCCGAAGTTCAGATCGATGTGATCGGCGCGATCCTCTTCGACGAGGAGGCGCACGGCGGCCTCGGTCGTCGCGGGATCGACGCCGTAGAGCTGGATCGAGCGAGGGGTCTCGGACTCGTGGTGCGTGATCAGGCGCATCGTCGTCGCGTTGCGCTCGACGAGAGCGCGCGTCGTGATCATCTCGCTGACGTAGAGGCCGGCTCCGTATTCGCGGCAGAGGCGCCGGAATGCGGTGTTGGTGATGCCCGCCATCGGCGCGAGCACCACGGGGGCGTCGAGTTCGATGGGCCCGATGCGCAGCGTCGGCGCAAGGGCGAGGGCAGTAGTCACGCGTTCCATTCTCTTACAGGAATCCGTCCCTTGGCTGAACGGCCGCGCCCCTGTGCACAGGGCTTAGCCTGGGGGGATGACCGAGGCCACGATCACCGACCTGCGCGAGATCCCCTTCACCACCGCCGACGGCGGCACCGCGACCCTCTCCGAGTACGGCGACCAGGTGCTCCTCGTCGTCAACGTGGCGTCGAAGTGCGGCCTGACTCCGCAGTACGAGCAGCTCGAGCAGCTGCAGCGGGCGTACGCCGACCGCGGCTTCACGGTGCTGGGCTTCCCCTGCAACCAGTTCATGGGGCAGGAGCCAGGGTCGATGGACGAGATCCTCGAGTACTGCTCGGTCACGTGGGGTGTGACGTTCCCCGTCTTCGACAAGGTCCGGGTCAACGGCCCCGGCGCCGCTCCGGTCTACAAGGCGCTGAAGAAGTCGCGCGATGCAGAGGGCAAGAAAGGCCCGATCGTCTGGAACTTCGAGAAGTTCGTCCTGACGCCCGAGGGCGGCATCCACCGCTTCCGTCCGAACGTCAAGCCCGACGACCCGGCGATCGTCGAGGTCATCGAGGCGAACCTGCCTCGCTGACCCCGCAGACATCGGACGGGCCCGCCGCGACGAATCGCGGCGGGCCCGTCCTCGTTCGGAGGTTCAGGCGTCGACGTCGGCGGGCTCGCGGTGTTCGGACCACACCTGCCGCACGATCTGCGCGAAGGCCTCGGCGGGCTGAGCACCCGACACGCCGTACTTGCCGTCGATCACGAAGAACGGCACCCCGTTGATGCCGTAGGCCGCGGCCTGCGCCTGGTCGGCACGCACCGCGTCGAGGTAGCGGCCGCTTTCGAGGGCCTCCCGGGCGGCGTCGGCGTCGAGTCCGGCGTCGCTGGCGAGGTCGACCAGTTCGTCCTGTCGCCCCAGATGGCGCCCTTCGGTGAAGTACGCGGCCATGAGACGCTCG
Organism: Microbacterium sp. NPDC056057; assembly: GCF_042266945.1. Classification (NCBI taxonomy): domain Bacteria; kingdom Bacillati; phylum Actinomycetota; class Actinomycetes; order Micrococcales; family Microbacteriaceae; genus Microbacterium; species Microbacterium sp. NPDC056057. Next base: position 451,173 of record NZ_JBHJWS010000003.1, on the reverse strand, counting down.
GCGAGCTCGTGCTGACGGCCCTGCTCCTTCGCGAAGTGCAGGAGCTCGTGGGCCTTCACGGTGTTGGTGTGCTTGAGGAGGTCGAACCGGTACTCGAGGCCCGCGTCGGCGGCGACGCCGGTCACGCGCTCGAGCATCTGCTGCACCTGGGCGCGCGGCATGCCCTTGTGCTTCGCGAGGAAGTCGAGCTCATCGCCCTCGAAATCGACGGGCGTATCGGGCGACAGCTCGAACGAGTGGTATGTCACCTCCACGGCGGGGGCGTCGTCGTCCGCGGATGCCGCGGCCAGTCCGTTCTCGAGGTTGCGCTTGCCGATGTAGCACCAGGGGCAGGCGATGTCGCTCCACACGTCGATCTTGATGGCGTCCGTCATGCTGAGGACAACCGCGCGCGTCCGCGCATCTATTCCGCCGAATGCGTCGGTCCGGTGCGGATGCTCAGGGAACCGGCGGATCGGCGTCGGGCACGAACCGGAATCGCACCCGCACGTCGTCGTACGGCACCACCAGGGTCGAGGCATCCGGCGACCAGGCGTCGGGCACGAGGTAGAGGCGCCCGCCGCCCTGCGCGAGCAGCCTCAGCCCGAAGTATCGGTATGCGAACGTCTGCGGGGCGGCCGCGGGATCTTCGACGGATGCCTCGTCCCCGAGCTGCTGGAAGGTGATGGCGTCGTTGCCTGGATAGAGCCGTTCGGGGGTGTCGAGCACGACGGCGGGGAGCGTCGTGAGGTCGGCGGCGAGCGAGCGGGCCTGCCCGAGGCCCCACCATTGCGCGGTGGTCGCCGTCGACCAGAACGTGCCGGCGATCATCACCAGGACGAGGAGCACGACGACGCCTCGCCCGCCGCTCGAGCGGTCGAGGGCGCGCACGGTGGCCGAGGCGTAGGCCGCGAGGCCCGCGCCGATCGCGAGGAACAGCGGGGTGAGGAGCTGGCCGTACGTCCATCGCGGCAGGAACGGCACGAGGAAGGCCAGGACGAGGCCCGCGAGGATGAAGCCGATCCCGGTCCAGGCGAGGATGCCGATCACACGCCGTTGCGCGGGGCGCTCCTGGGTCAGCAGCCACTTCCGCAGGGCGCGATGGCCGAGGATCGCGGCGGCGGCGAGCAGGGTGAGGACCATGACCGGGATGAACAGCGCGCCGGGGCTGCGCATCACGAACTCCTGCGAGCTCAGCCCGATGATGTCGACGTCGACGCCGAAGTACCGGAAGAACTCGCGCGTCGACACATAGCCGAAGTAGAAGAGCAGCGCGGTGACCAGGGTGAGCGGAGCCACGAAGGAGGAGAGGAAGCCCATCCACTTCTCGAAGCCGAGCCCGGGGTCGACCCGGAGCGGCTCATCGGCGGTCGATGCGGAGGACCCTGCGGGTGCGGAGGTGCCGGCGGGTGCGGGGGTGTCGTGGCCTGCGGCATCCGCTGCCGTTGAGGCCGCAGGTTCGGGCGGAGATGCGGCACGCGGGTGAGCTGCCATCAGCCGTCCACCTCTATGGTGGGCGTGTCGGAGGGCTGCGGCTCCTGCTGCTGATCCGGGTCCTCGACCTGCTCCTGGTCCTGCTCGTCAGACGGCTCCGGGTCGTTGACGATGATCGGGGGTCCCGGGTCGACCTCGCGCGCCGCGACCTGGTCGCAGATCTCGGCGGTCGGGCACTCGAGCGTGCCGCGGAAGGTGATGGCGGTCCCGTCCTGGAAGTCGCCGCCGGGGCGGAGGACGAGGCTGCAGAAGATGCCGGACTCGTTCGCCGCGACGAGCATGCCGAGGCAGGAGCGGTCCGCGCCGCGGGTTCCGCAGACCCCGCCGTCGACCCGCAGGCCGGGCCGATCGGTCACCGCGTTCTCGAACGTGAAGCTGACGCCGTCCGGCACCGCGTCGCCGCCCCAGAACACCGCGATCGTCTTGCACCAGACCCCCGGCTCGAGGACCTCGGCGGTGCCCTGGTCGCCGTAGGCGGGTCCGCCGTACTGGGCGACGGGGCCGGTGCGGACGCGGTCCTGGGCGGGATCCTCTCCGCCGTCGGAATCCGCCTGGCCCTGGTCCTCACCGCCGGTGTCGGTCTCCCCTTCGGCAGTGACCTCGTCCGTGCGGTTCGCGGACGAGGAAGGGCTCGCCGTCGTGGTGCGTCCCGCGTCCTCGGTGGTCACCGGCGTCCCGCAGCCCGCCAGGGCGAAAGCCGCGACGAGGCTCAGGATCGCGGCGAGGCCCACCCGAGGCCCTGACAGCGCCATGACGCGCCTCCTGACCGGCCGCATGCGCGGCTCACGTCAATGATGAGGGCGCAAGGGCTCGCTGGATACCCCGTCGGACGCAGGCGTGAGATCAGGACGTGGCGGCGTCGGGGGCGTCCACGGCGCCGCCGAATCGGCGATCACGTCCGAGGTAGGCGTCGATGCCGTGCCACAGGTCCTCCCGCGTGAAGTCGGGCCAGAGCGTGTCGAGGAACACGAACTCCGCATACGCCGATTCCCACAGCAGGAAGTTCGAGGTGCGCTGCTCGCCGCTCGACCGCAGGAACAGGTCGACATCCGGCATGTCCGGGCGGTAGAGGCGTCGCTGGATCAGCTTCTCCGACACCGCCGAGGGCTTCAGCCGGCCCGCCGCGACGTCGTCGGCGATCGAGCGCATCGCATCGACGAGCTCGATGCGGCCGCCGTAGTTCACGCACATCGTGAGGGTCAGCACGTTGTTGCCGGTGGTCAGCTGCTCCGCGAACTGCAGCTCCTTGATGACGCTCCCCCAGAGGCGCGGCTTGCGGCCGGCCCACTGGATGCGCACGCCCCACTCGTTGAGCTGATCGCGCCGACGGTGGAGCACGTCGCGGTTGTAGCCCATGAGGAAGCGCACCTCTTCGGGCGAGCGCGACCAGTTCTCGGTCGAGAACGCGTAGACCGACAGGTGCTTCACGCCCGCCTGGATGGCGCCGGCCACGACGTCCAGCAGTGCGGCCTCGCCCGCCTTGTGCCCCTCGATGCGGGTGAGACCCCGACGGTTGGCCCAGCGGCCGTTGCCGTCCATCACGATGGCCACGTGGTTCGGAACGGCGCCGCGGGGGTACTCCGGCGGGTAGACGCCGGTCCAGTCGAGCGGGCGGTACGGCACCGCGTCGCGGTGCGTGTAGGGCTTCGGGGTCACCTGGTGCCTTCCTGCGGGGCTGCCGAGACATGGGAGAGCGAACGGATGCCGCGCTCGAGGTGCCACTGCGCGTAGGCCGCGATGAGACCCGAAGCGGCGGCGGTCGACCCCGGCGACGCGGCATCCACCGCGTCCCACTCCCCCGCCATCAGCGACTGCAGGAGCGACACCGTGGCGGCGTCGACGCGAGCGGCCCCGGTCGGAGCGCAGTCGCGGCAGACGATGCCGCCCTGCTGGGCGACGAACGTGTCGTGGGGGCCGCGGCGTCCGCAGAGCGCGCACTCGCCGAGGCCGGGCGCCCAGCCCGAGAGCGCCATCGCGCGGAGCAGGTAGGAATCCAGGACGCTCCGCGAGGCATGCTCGCCGCGCGAGAGGGCGCGAAGCCCTCCGACGAGGAGCAGGTACTGCTGGGGCGTCGCCTCGGCCTCGTTGAGGCGATCGGCCGCCTCGACCATGGCGTGCGCGGAGGTGTACCGGTCGTAGTGGGCGACGATCTCGGCGCCGTAGGAGCCGAGCGATTCGGCCTGCTGGACGATGTCGAGCGAGCGCCCCTGGTACAGCTGCACATCGGCGACCATGAAGGGCTCGAGGCGTGCGCCGAACCGCGACGATGTGCGCCGCACCCCCTTGGCGACGGCGCGCAGCTTGCCGTGACGGCGGCTGAGCATCGTCACGATCCTGTCGGCCTCCCCCAGCTTGTGGGTGCGCAGGACCACGACTTCATCGCGGTAGGTGGGCACGGGTCAATTATCCCTGCGCTCCCGTCGGATCGGGCGGCACGGCGCCGCGGGTGGCGCGGGTCGCGCGTCGGGCATGCCGCTATGCTCCGCAATGTGATGCTGCCGCGTGCCGCCGCCGTCCTGGGCCTGGTCGTGCTGCTTTCCGGGTGCACCGCCGCGGAGACGCCCGGTCCGACGCCGACCGAAGACACCCGTCTGGCGGAATGCGACGCGGCGGCCGCCGCCGTCTCCGACGCGGTCGCAGACGTCGTGGCCGGCTACGAAGGGCCGTTGGGGCCCGACGGATCGATGACGGCCTCGCCGGAGCCGCTGCCGAGCGCAACCCCCGACACCGACGGGTCCGGCGACCCGCTCTCCGCCGCGGTCGCCGCGGCGCGCGAGACACGCGAACGCCTCGGCTGCGACGCCGACCGGTTCGAGGACGAGCTGCAGACAGGGCTTGACGAAGTGCGTCCTGAGGGCGCGATCGCGACCGCCGTCTGGCGCCGGGTCTCGGCGACGCTTCTCGGGCGCATCCCCGCCGACACGACGGAGCGCACGCTGCAGACGGGCGAGGATCTCGCCGAGGTCGTCGCGCAGATCCCCGAGGGCGGAACCCTCGTACTGCCGGCGGGGACGGTGGAGGCGGACGACACCATCGTCCTGCTCGACGGCGTGACGCTGCGCGGCGCAGGCCGGGACGCCACCGTCCTGCGCTCCTCGGCGTCCGACGCCGCCGTCCTGATCGCCGCGACCGGTCTGGTGAAGGTCGTCGACATGACGGTCGAGGTCGCGGGTCCCGATCCCGCATCGGCCGTCGTCGCCGGTCCCTGGGCGTCGCTCGTGCTGAGCGGTGCGCGGGTGGCGGGCGCCACCATCGCGGACGGCATCGGCGGTGCCGGCGTGTACCTGTCCGCCGGCGCCGACGACGTCACCGGCGAGCAGACGACGCTCGAGGTCACCGACACCCTGTTCGAGCGGAACGCGTGGGCAGGCCTCGCGGTGACCGGCCGGCACCGTGTGAGCATCGAAGCCTCCCGATTCTCCGGCAACGGCGAGGTGGGCCTGCTGTTCATGGACGCGACCAGCGGCTCGGTGCGCTCGAGCACGTTCTCCGACAACACGGTCGGGGTCGCGATCGCCGGCACGGCCTCCCCGACGCTGTTGTCGAGCACAGCGAGCGGCGGCTCGGTAGCGCTCCAGACGGACGATTCGGCGGCTCCCACGGTGAACGGGATGGACATCGGCGGCGCGACCACCGCGGCCGTGATCCTCGGCGGCGAATCGGGCGGATGGATCGGCGGCGTGGCATGCCATGACGTGCCGTTCGGCATCGTGGTCTCGAGCGGCGCTGCACCGACGATGGGATCGAACTCCTGCGCGCTGAGCCGGGGCGGCTCCTGAGAGCGAGCGCTCTCGCGACACGCCGTGAATGACGTCGCGACACGCCGAAGAGATTTCGCGACACGCCGCAGAAGTCCCGATGTTTGGGGAAATCTGCTTGTAACCGATCCGGCGTCGGTGCCATACTCGGCCACGTTGACCCCGCTTCGGGTGGTGGGGTCAGGCGTGGGGGAATCATGCCGTCGGGGGCAGCTGAATCGGGTGCGCGCAAGAGCGCCGCTCGTCGGCGCGCGCGCGGTGCCGGCTCCGCCGCCCTCGCCGCCCTCGTGAGCGTCGCCCTCGTCGTCGCCGGCGTCGTGCCGGCGCATGCCGCCACCCCGGAGCCGATCGCGGCCGAGCGAACGCCGGCGGCGCCGACAGCCCCCGCGACGACTCCCGCACAGACCCCGGCCGAGATCATCCACCTGCGCGACGCCGAGGTCGTCGTCGTCCAGGTGCTGCCCCGCGACGAGGCTCGCGCGGCGCTCGATTCCGTCTTCGCCGCCCAGGAGGACCGGCGCGCGGAGGCGGCTCGTCGCGAGCGCGTGGTGCGTGCGGAGCAGAGCGCGTACGTCACGGAGCTGGCCGTGGCCCAGCAGGCCGCGCAGGCCCAGGCGGAAGCGGATGCGAAGCTGCAGGAGGCGCTCGCGGCGCTCGCCAAGGCGCTCTCGACGAGCCAGTGCACCACCGTCGGCGGGACCAACGGGCAGCCCGCTTCGATCTCGTGCCCGATGGAGAACGGCGATGCGACGATCTCGGGCGACGACGGCGCGGGAGTGACGACGCCCCCGCCCACACCGACGCCGACTCCGACCCCGCCGCCTGCGGCCGAGGACGACGACGCCGCGCAGCCCATGAGCGCGTCCAGCACGCCCAGCGATCCCGTCGGCCCCGACCAGTTCCTCGGCGCGGGCGCGCTCGCGGGCGCCCTGGCGCAGGTCCTGGGTGAGTGGGCGAACGCCGGAGCGGACGTCTCGGGCATCACCGCGTCCGTCGCTTCGCTGCCGGATGCGCGCCTGGGCGAGGCATCCGGTCGCGCGATCGTGATCGACGACGACGCCGCAGGGTGGGGCTGGTCGCGCATGGACCTCCTCACCGTCGTGCGCCACGAGGTCGGGCACGCGCTCGGGGCCGGTCACGGCGGCGGGCTCATGGCCGAGACGCTGTCGCCCGGTGAGAGCCGCGGAGTGGACGCATCGATCCTCCCCGCGCCCGAGCCCCCCGCACCGGCAGAGCCGGCACCGGCAGAAGCCGCGCCGGCGGAGCCCGCGCCGGTGGAGGTGCCCGCTCCGGTGGTCGAGCAGACGGCCGAGACGCCGGCCGCGCCCGCCACCGTGGAGCAGCCCGCCGACGCGCCGACCACCGATGCGACAACGCCGGAGACGTCGGCGGCGCCGACGTCGGCAGCCCTCGGCTGGACCGTGGCCGACGGCACCGCGACCCTCGCCCTGACCGCGGCCGAGGCCGCAGCCGGCGGCATCGCCCTCGTCGGAGGGCGCATCGTCTTCACCTCCGGCTCCGGCGCGACCGTCGCCGTCGAGGCGCAGGGGCTGACCCACGTCATCGTGCGCGGCGTGGACGGCGCCGCGTCGTTCACGGTCGACCTCACCGGAATCGCGGGACTCGCGCTCGCGATCGACGGCGCGCTCGACGCGCTGCTGGTGAAGGGCCTCCCGGCTGCCGTCGTGCTGTCGGGCACGCCCGCCCGGCTGCGGCTGGATGCCGTGGTCGCGAGCCTGACCTTCCTGGCCCCCCGTGTGGCGGCGCTCATCACCGGCCGCAGCGCCGTAGCCGTCGACGGCGCGGTCGTCCTTCCGGGGGCCGACCTCACGATCCAGGCGCGATCGATCACGGTGCGCCCCGGCGCGTCCGTCGACACGACCGGTGCCGACCGCGACGGAGCGATCACGTTCGTCGCGAGCGACGCGAGCACGCACGGAGAGGATGCCGCGGCCTCTGTCACCGTCACGGGCGCGCGGCTCTCCGGCGGCGAGGTGACTCTGCGCGCCGATTCGACGGATGCGACAGGCCCGTGGTCTTCGTCGTCCGCAGGGGTCGCGGTGGTGGACTCCGCCATCTCTGCGACCGGCGACGTGCTGCTCAGCAGCTCCTCGACGACCGCCTCCTCCGCGAACGGCCTCGCAGCCCTCGTGAAGAACCAGTCGTCGGCCGTGACGCGCGTCGGCGGCACCACCACGATCACCACTCCCGGCAGCGTCCGCATCGAAGCGCGCAACGCCGCTTCCGCGAGCGCGATCGCCGCAGGCGGCGCCGGACTCGGACTCGCCGAGGCAGACCTCGTACGCCTCACTCACGCCGTCGTCGAGGGCGATCAGTCGATCACCGCGGCGCGGCTCCTCCTGCTCGCGACCGCCGCGGGGTCGCTGCGCGTGGTCGCGGCGGGCACCGGTGGCTCGGCCCCCGCGCAGTCCGAGCTCAGCGGGGCCGCGCTCGCGGCGAACCCCCACGCGGGAGCGGTCGCCGTCGGCCGCGCGTTCCTCGAGACCATCGCCCGCTTCGCCCCGTCGGCCAAGGTCGCTCTCGACGAGACGCAGGCGACGGTCCAGGCGGACTCGTCCATCGACGCGACCGCGGAGGCAGCTGACGGCATCACGGCTCTCGTCGTGCGCGAGGTGTCGGGCGCCGCGGTGGGCGAAGGAGCCGTGCTGAGCGGCGTCTCAGATCTCACCGTCCGCGCCACCGCGCGCCACGCCGTCGCCGCCGACGGCGGGGCGGGCTGGGCGCTCGTCTCGTCGACGGCGCTCACCTCGGCCTCGGTCGACGGCGGCTCGCCGCTCGCGGTCGCCGGGGACCTCTCGCTCCGCGCCGAGCAGACGGCGACCGTCCGCGCCGCCGGCGCGGGTGCCGCACTCGCCCTCGGTGTCCACGACGCCGCGGTGCGACTGGCGCGCGGCGCCGATGTCGCTGGTGCGGTGGAGCTCGCCGCGGTCGGGCGGTCGGATGCCACGGCCATCGTCGCGAAAGGCCGTGCCGGTGCACCATCGACCGCGGTGTCGGTGCTCGCCGGCCTCGGCGGGGCGACGGCGTCGCTGCCCGCGCTCGCCCCGACCGCTGTTCCCGTCCGAGCCTTCGGCGGCGTCGCGATCGCCGCGACGGTCACCACCTCGCTCGGCTCGCTGGGTGCCGCATCGGCGCCGCTGCGCTCCGGTGGCGGCGTCAGCCTCGCCGCCGTGAGCGGCGGTACGACGACGACCGGCGGCGCGGGGGCCCTCGGCGGCGAGACCTTCCTGCTCCCGTCCCTGCTGCGTGCCGGAACGGTGCGGGTGAACGGCCCGATCGTCGCCGGCGGCGATGTGGTGCTCCACGCCGGGCGCGGCCCCCCGGCGGCCGACGGACCCGTCTCCCTCCGCGTCGACGTCGACGCCGCCATCTCCCTCCTCGACCCCACCGCCACCCTCGAGATCTCGCCCTCCGCGCAGACGCCGGCGATCACGCCGCCTGCCGGGGCCGTCCTCGTCTCCGCCGCCGCAGGCGGCACCGTCACCCTCGGTCGCGCCACCCTCTCGTTCGCGGCCGGCGCACTGCCCGCCGACGCCTGGGTCACGATCACCGCACGGGATGCTGCGGTCTCCGGCATCCTCACCCGCTCCGCCGTCTTCGACCTCCGGGCGTACGATGCCCGGACCGGCACCCTGATCTCGACCTTCCTGATCGATCCGGTGCTGACCATCGCCGTCGCGAGCACGATCGGGCAGCCGCGCATCTGGTACGTCGCACCGGACGGCTCGGTCCAGGCGATCGCGACCACCGCGGATGCCGCAGCCGGCACGCTGACCGCCGCGCTCCCCCACTTCTCGGACTACGTCGCGGGCTCCCCGCTGGCCGGCATCGTCGGCATCATCGTGCAGCAGCTCGAGGCGTACGTCGCGAGCCATCCGTACGACCAGGACCTCGACGACATCGTGCTCGGCGACGCACTTTCGCTGACCGGCATCCACCTCTCGATCGCGCTGAGCGGGCTGACCTCGCCGTACACGGGGACGGCGAGCTTCACCGCGACGCTCCGGCCCGACCTCGCCGTCGGCGCTCTGCGCATCCAGGCGAGCGCCGCAGTGAGCGCGACGTACACGCTCGCGGGCGCGACGACGCTCGACGCCGGGAGCCTGCTGATCACCCTGGGCCCGGTCACACCCGACACGTCGTTCGGCATCTCGGTGTCGGCGGGCGGCACCGAGATCGCTGAGCTGGCGGTGACGTCGGCCACGCTCAGCCAGGACGGCTCCGACCTCACGATCACGGCCACCGGGGTCTCGGCAGCATTCGGCGACGCGGTGGAGATCACCGGCGGGACGCTGCGACTGGTCTCCCACGACGACACCGGCGACGTCGACTTCACGCTCACCGGCGGCACCGTGAGCTTCACCGCCGGCGGCTCCGGACTGACGGTGTCGAACGCCGCGCTGAGCTACAACGGCACCGACGGGCTCTCGCTCGCGGGCGACATCGAGCTGGACATCGCCGACACCACGCTCACCGGCAGGGTGCGCATCACGCACGCGGCGGGCGTCACGACGCTCATCGTCAGTGAGCTCCGTGCCACACTCGCCTCGGGCAGCGCGCAGACCCTCGACCTCGCCGACGGCGGCGGCACCCTCGTGCTCGCGCCCGCCGGCGTCAGCGGCGTGCTCACCGCGACGGTCGTCGCGACGGGCTTGGTGACCGCGACACTCGCGGGCCGCGTCGAGATCGACACAGCCGCCGGCACCACGGCGGTCGCGATCGCCGCCAGAAGCCTCGCCATCGACCTCGGTGGCGGGCTCGCGCTCACGGGCGCCGTCGTCGGCCTGTACGTGGAGTCGTCGGCCACCGGCACGGCGATGGCGCTGGACGCGAGCGGCACGGTGTCCCTCACCGGCTGGACGGACGTCTCCGTCAGCGGACTCTTCCGTGCGCGCGTGAACGGGTTCACCGGCGTCGTCGACGAGGTCGTGGCGCTCGGCGACGGCTCCGGCGACGTCACGATCTCGTTCGCCGCGGCCGAAGGCGACACCTACAGCGGGACCGGACTCACGATCACGGTGCTGGGACAGGCGATGACGGGCGACCTGGCGTTCGCCACCGCGGCCGATGGATTCACGGTGACCGTCGCGAATCTGTCGCTCGCCTTCGGCGCCGGCGCGGCCTCCGCCCGCTTCGAGAACGGCGGAGGCACCCTCACCCTCGACGGCGGAGAGGCCACCGCCACGCTGACCGGCGACCTGCGGATCTCGGTGCCCGGTCTCGCCCTCGACACGTCGCTCGACCTCGACCTCAGCACTGCCGCCGCAGATCGCCACGTGCGGGTGAGTGGAACGGGCGTCCTCCTGACGCTGGCCGGACAGCAGATCACCTTCGACGAGTTCACGGTGGAGCGCGCTGTCGTCGACGGCGCGACCCAGACGCGGATCACCGTCGCGGGCGGCTCCTTCGCGATCACGTCGGGCACGACCGACCTCCTCGCCCTCTCGGACATCACCGGATCCCTGACGATCGCGTCGACGGGCGTCGCCGGGCGGCTGAGCGCGGGCATCTCGTCCGAGGTCACCGGCTTCTCGTTCGCATCGTTGGTCGGCGTCGCGGTGAACACCGGATCCGCCGCCGTCGGCGATCTGCCCGCCGGACCGTATCTGCGGATCGAGGCCACGGGTACGACGATCACGATCGCGGGTCAAGAGCTCTCCGCCGACGTGACCTTCCAACGCGGCGTCGACGCCGCCGGCGCGGTGGTGGTCCGGGCGGGGATCGCAGGCGGCCGGCTGGTGTTCTCCGCGGGCGGCACGCCCGTCGTCACGCTGACGAAGGGCGCAGGGGCGCTCGTGATCTCGGCTGCCGGCGTCGCCGCCTCGTTCACCGGCGTCGTCGCGGTCGCCCTGCCGGGCGTCTCGTTGACGGGCGGCCTGGCCGTGCGGCTGAACACGACCGGCGCGGACGTCGACACCACCGTCACCGTGGGCGGGACGGACGTCGCGCTGGTCCTCCCGGCCGGTGGCGCGAGCTACCTGCAGCTGTCGGGTACCGGCATCGTGCTCACCATCGCCGGCCAGCGCCTCACCGGGTCTGTATCGGTGGAGCGCACGGGTGGCGTGACGACGATCGGCATCACCGACGGCAGCCTCGCCTTCGGCGACGGGATCCTGACGGTCACCGGTGTGACGGCGACGCTCGGCGTCGGCGCCGGCGGTGTCTGGGGCTCTTTCACCGGTACGCCGGCACTCGTCCTTCCCGGAGTGAGCATCAGCGCCGGCTCGCTCACCGTGGAATTCAACACGGACACCGCGGCGCACGGCGCGATCGCGCCCGGTGCGTTCCGAGTCGGAGCCTCCTCCCTCGCGGTCACCGTCGCGGGGGTGTCGATCACCGGCACCGTCTGGTTCGAGCGGACCGTCGCGTCGGGCTCGGCCTCTTATCGGGTGGCGGTGACCGGCGGCACGGCGAGCCTCGGTTCGTTCGTCTCGGTCTCAGCCATCACCGGGACGTTCCTGATCACCCCCGCCGGCGTCGCCGGCAGCATCTCGGCGACCGCGAACCTGAGCGTGCCCGAGTTCCTCTCCGTGACGGGAACGACGGTGAGCGTCGCGGTGAACACGACGCCGGGGCCGCTCGACCCGGGAAGCGGCGTCCTGCCGGCAGGACCGTATCTTCGCGTCGAGGTGTCCGGGCTCACCGCGGAGATCCTGGGGGCGGGCACGATCGAGGGCTCGTTCGCCTTCACTCGATCGACAGCGCCGGGTGGGATCTCGGAGACGATCGTCGCGATGGCGGGCGTCGCCGTGACGCTCGACGGCGATTCCGACCCTTCGCTCTTCGACGGGTCGGGTGCGCTGATCCTCCGCGCCGACGGTGTCGCGGGCTTCCTGTCGGGGTCGGCGTCGCTCGGCGGCGGAGGCATCTCGGTCGACGGCACCGTGCTGCTGCAGATCAACACCACTGCGGTCGCCATCGACACGGTTCTGCGCGTCGGCGGCTCGGACCTGGTCTTCAAGCTCCCGGCGCCGGCGAGCGGCGACATCATCTTCAGCCTGACCGCGTCGGACCTCACCCTGACGATCGGCGACTTCGTCACGATCGAGGGCAATCTCACCTTCAGCGACACGGTCATCGGCGGCGTGCCGGTGCGCGTCGTCGCCGCATCCGGTCTCACGATCTTCCTCGGGCGAGGTCCGGCGTTCCTCGAATCCGGGGCGCTCAACCCTCTCGCGATGGGAGTGCTCCTCACCGACGCCACGATCGGCCTCGTGGAGATGGGCGGAGGCCACGCGTTCGTCGCGACGGGCACGGTCAGCATCATCGGCGTGCCCGGCGTCACGATCACCGGCACGACCAGTGTGCGCGTCAACGACACCGGCCTGGCGGTCACGCAGACCATCGAGATCCCCGGCAGCACCGCGCCGGGCGTGCTGGTCGATTTCGCCACGGATGCTGCGATCACCGAGTTCGTCGTCAGCGGGGCGACGCTCGCCTTCGGCGGGCAATCGCTGAGCGGCACGTTCTCGTTCGGCCGTGACGGCACCGATCTCACCCTCTCGGTCAGCGACGGGGCGATCGCCCTCGGAGATGCCGTCGCCGTCACCGGTATCCAGGGCGACCTCGTCGTGCGCTCCGGCGGCGTGGCGGGCACACTGAGCGCCACGATCACGATCGCCGCCCTCGGCGTGAACGCCGTGCTCGCCGAGCTCGCGATCAACACGTCTGCGGCAGCCGTGACCGTGGGCACCGCGGCGCTTCCCGCCGGGCCGTACCTGCGGGTCGCGCTCACCGGCCTCGACCTCGCCGTGCTCGGACAGACGATCCGCGCCGACATCGCCGTCGAAAGGGTGACGGCCGACGGCGTCGCCACCACGGTCGTCGGGCTTACGAACGTCGCGCTCTTCCTGGGCGACGACGGCGGTACCCCTGGTGACACCGGCACCGCTCTCGACGACGACCTGGGCGTGCGGCTGAGCGCGGGATCCGGCATCCTCGTGCTCACGCCGGCAGGTTTCGCCGGACGCATCGACGGCACGATCTCGGTGCGCCTCGGCGCCGACGCGAGCCTCGAGGGCGAGCTGTCCCTCGTGCTCAACACCACGGGAGCGCGCGTGCAGGCGTCGGTGGTCGTCGGAACCACGGCGCAGGTGCTCGACGTCGCCGCCGGTCCGTACCTCCGCTTCGAGGGAGCAGGCCTCACGCTCGAGGTGCTCGGCCAGTCGCTCACCGCGAACCTGGCGATCGAGCGGGTCACGCCGCTCGGCGCGGGAGGTGCACCGGACACCACGAAGACGCTCCTGCGGATCGCCGCCACGGACGTCGAGCTGCGGCTCGCCGGCGATGCCCTCGTGCTGTCGCGCGGAGCCGCGCTGATCCTGCTGTCGTCCGCGGGCGCCTCCTCGACCTTCGCCGGCCGCATCACCGGTGATCTGACCCTCGACGTCCCCGGCGTCGCCTTCTCGGCCGGACTGGCCGTCGAGTTCAACACCGGAACGGATGCCGTCGACCAGACGTTCCTCGTCCGCGGCCAGACCCTGACGCTCGCGCTGCCGGCGGGCGGCGCGACCGGCTACGTGCGGGTGGCCGGCACGGGACTCGCGGTCACGATCGCCGGGCAGACGCTGACCACCGACATCGAGGTCGTCGACGACGGCGGCGGCACGCTGACCCTCACCCTTCGCAACACGCGGATCGTGCTCGGCGGAGCGGCCCCGCTGCTCACGGTGAGCCAGCCGGCATCCGGCACCGGCTCGACGGCGACGATCGTGCTCGCACCCGAGGGGGCGTACGGCGCGATCACCGTCGCCGTCGCGTTCGGGGTCTCCGACATCGCGGTGACGGGCACCATCACCGTCGCCTTCAACACGACGGGCACGGCGCAGACCGTCGCCGGGTGGTCGGAAGCCCTCCCCGGCGGCCTGATTCGCGTCGGCGGCGAGAACCTCACGATCACCGTACTCGGCCAGTCGCTCAGCGCCGACGTGACCTTCGAGCAGGTGACCGGCGCGACCGGGACGGTGGTGCGGGTCGGCGTCGCGAACGTCGCCCTCGCCCTCGGCCCGCTCACGGTGAGCGACGGCTCGGGGCTGTTCGTCATCACCCCGAACGGTGTGGCCGGCTCGCTCGCGCTCACGGTGGACGTGTCGGGCTCGGCCTTCTCCCTCGAGGGCTCCTTCGACCTGCAGGTGAACACGACCTCGCTCGCGGTGAACGACACGCTCCAGGTCGGCGCCGGCATCGTGACCATCGACGTCCCCGCCGGGCCGTACCTGCGCATCGCCGGGACCGGGGTCGTCCTGACGGTGCTGGATCAGCGGATCCGCGCGGATGCCGCGTTCGAACGCGCGACCTCCTACGGTGCCGACGGCGTCGCGGGCGGCACCGACGACTCTGTGGTCACCCGCATCGCACTTGCGAACGTCTCGGTCTCGATCGGTGCGGGTTCCGCGGCGCTCTCACTCACGGGTGGCGAGGCGCTCTTCGTGCTCCCGTCGACCGGCGGACTCGCGGGCCGCGTCACGGGCACGGCCGCGCTGACCGGTGTGCCCGGCGTCAGCATCGCCGCGACGCTGACGATCGAGATCAACACCACCTCTGCGGAGGTCGACGAGACCGTCCGGGTGGGTGCGGGCACCGTGTCGGTGAACCTCCCCGCGGGCGGATCGGGCGGGTATCTGCGGGTGGTGGGCGACGACCTCGCGATCGTCATCGCGGGCCAGACCCTCGCCGGGGACATCGAGGTCGTCAGGCAGGGCACCGCGCTCACGCTGACGGTGTCGAGCGGCGTCATCATTTTCGGCACCCCGACGTCGCCCCTCGTGCGCGTCACGGGCATCCAGGGGTCCTTCCGGATCACGGCCGCCGGCATGGCGGGCTCGCTGGCGGCCACGCTGGAAGTCACGGTGCCCGGGCTGGCGGTGAGCGGCGACGTCGCGGTGCAGGTCAACTCCGGCCTCGCCGCGGTGACCCTCGACCCGGGTGGACCTGCGGAGGTCGTCGTGCAGCCGGGCCTCAAGATCGAGGTGACCGGCGCGAGCATCACGGTCGCGGGCCAGTCGCTCGGCGCCGCCCGCGTGCTCGTCAGCCGCACCCCGGCCGGCGAGGTCGCCTTCGCGGTGACCGACCTCACGCTGCAGCTCGGGACGTTCGTGAACGTCACCGCGGCGCACCACTGGTCGGGTGCCCTGGTCGTGACGCCGGGCGGTGTCGCTGCCGGCTTCTCAGGCAGCGTGACCGGGATCTTCTCGCTCCCCGCGGGTCTCACGCTCGGCGGCGACATCGAGTTCGCGATCAACACGTCGACCGCGGCGGTGCGCCGCACCGATCTGGGCATCGACGTCCCCGCCGGCCCCTTCCTGCACTTCGCCGTCACCGGCGGCGTGCTGGGCGTCGCAGGCGGCCCGTCGTTCTCGGGGAACTTCCTCCTCAGCCGAACCGCGACCGGAGTCACGACCATCGCGTTCAGCGACGTCTCGGTCGCACTGACGCCTGAAGGCGGCGATGGGCTCGAGATCGTCGACGGTCGCGGTGCGTTCCTGCTGACGACCGGCGGCATCGTCGGCACGTTCTCCGGCGCCATCGCGGCCGCGGCGGGCGGGCTCGAGGCGGAGGCCACCGTCGCTGTCCGGTACAACGGCACGACGCAGCCGCTCAACCAGACGATCGCGGTGGGCGGAGTGGACGTGCCGCTCGTCTTCGCGGCCGATGAGATCGCCGACGCCGGAGGCGCCTTCATCGCCCTGGCGGTATCGGGCTCGATCAAGCTCGGCGACTTCGTCGAGATCATCGGCAGCGTCGACTTCAGCGGCGCCGAGCTCGCCGTGTCCGACCTCACGGTGTTCGTCGGGCAAGGTCCTGGATTCGTCGAGGACGACGCACGCAACCCCTTCGCCGTCGGCCTCTACCTGACCGGCGTCAACGGCTTCGTCAAGGGCACCACCGGCAGCCGCGTCGTCGCGATCTCGGGAACGGTCGAGCTCGTGGGCATCCCGGGCGTCACCCTCGCGGGCACGGCGTGGATCTCCTACAACGAGACCACCACCGAGCAGGTGCTCGGCACGGGCGACGATGCCGTCACGGTGGCGGAGGGCGCGGCGGGAGCGCCGCATCTGCTCGTGGTCGGCGACCTCACCCTCGCGGTCGCCGGGCAGGAGCTCACCGGCACGTTCGCCTTCGAGACGCTCGCCGGAGGCGGGCTGCGCGTGCGTTTCGGGGCCGACGCCCGCGACGGCGGATCGCCCCTCACCCTCAGCCTCGGAGACGGCGTCGCCATCGCCACCGTCGCCGCCGGGACGCTCGAACTCACGCCGCAGGGCCTCGCGACGGTCCTGGTCGCGAATCTGACGCTCAACGCGGGCGACGAGGTCGAACTGACGGGCGACATCGGCCTGCAGCTCAACACCTCGACGGCGGCCCGCACCGTCGGCGGAGTGGTGCTGCCCGCGAGTTCGCTGCGCGTTCAGGTGGGCACCCTCGCCGCGCCGGCGGCCCTCACCATCGCCGACCAGACGCTCTCCGGTGTCTTCGTCTTCTCGCAGGTGCGCGGGCCGGTGCTGCCGAGCGCTCCCCCGGGAACCCCGGCACCCAGCACCACCGTGATCATCGCGTCGGCGCTGACGCTGTCGCTCGGAACCGCGACTGCGGGCGTTCGGCTCACCGACGGCTCCGCCGTATTCCTCATGCGGGACTCGGGGCTCGCCGGACGCATCACCGGCACGGTCCGATTCCTCGTCCCCGGGGACGCCGTGCGGTTCAGCGGCACGTTCACCGTCGCGGTCAACTCCGGCCCTGCGGTGGACGAGAGCTTCCAGCTCGACGGAACCACTGTCGCCCTCGATCTGCTCGCCGGCCCGTTCCTCCGCGTCGAGGGCACCGATGTGGCGATCGTCGTCGCCGGGCAGCGGCTCTCGGGCGACTTCACGTTCACCCAGTCCGGAAGCGGCCCGTCGGCCACCACGGTGATCACCATCGCGGACGCGAGCGCCGGCTTCGGCGACGGCACCACGGACTTCGTGTCGCTCACCGGTGGTGAGGGTGAATTCGTGCTCAGCTCCACCGGCGTAGCCGGCGCCGTGAGCGGAACCCTCGCGGTGACGCTGCCCGGGATCCTCGTGAGCGGGGACTTCGCGGTCGTGCTCGACACGACCGATCCGGCGGCGAGCTCGATCTCCGTGGCCGGCGAGAACATCACCATCGACATCGGCGGATTCCTGCTCACCGAGGGTGAGGTCGGCTTCTCGCAGCGCACCGTCGGCGGCGTCAGGATCGTCGACGTCTCGATCGCTGCAGTCGCCGATTTCGGAGCGCCGATCGGAGAGCTCTCGCTGGCGGGGGCCTTGCAGATCGGCGCCACCGGGCTCGCCGGCATCCTGACCATCGAAGGTGCGAGCATCTCGCTCGGCGGCGGCGTCACGGTCTCGGCGTCCGCGCTGCGGTTCGAGATCAATCGGTCGAGCCAGGCGGTCGTGCTCGCCGATCCCTCGCACACGCGGCTGGAGGCCGGGCCGTACCTGCGGATCGCCGGCGAAGGCATCGCGGTCGTGATCGGCGACGTGACCCTCACCGCGAACCTGCTGTTCCAGCAGGCGACGTCGAGCGGCGGGTCGGCGCGCACCGTCATCGCCGTCGCAGGTGGCGCAGTGCGGCTGGGATCCGATGCGCCGATCCTCACCGGCGTCGAGGGGATCATCGTCCTGACGCCCGCCGGCATGGCGATGCGTCTGGGTGGGACGCTCGACCTCGGCTCGCTGCTGCCGTCCGGCGTCACGATCGCCGGCTCGTTCGCGCTTGCGATGAACCAGTCGGCCACCCCGGTCACCGAGTCCGTGACCGTCGGCGGACGTACGGTCGCGCTCGATCTGCCCGGCAACCTCGCCGTCCGCGTGAGCGGCACGGGCGTCGTCCTCGCGATCGCCGGCCAGTCGCTCACCGGCGACTTCGCGTTCGAGCGCTCCGGGACCACGACCACGATCGTGCTCGCGAACGTCGGTCTGCGGATCGGCGACGGCGGGACGGACATCCTGACGCTCGCGGGCGGCGCGGGCACTCTCGAGCTCGGGGCGACCGGGATGTTCGGCTCCGTGTCGGGCACCGTCACTCTCGCCGTGCCCGGCGTGGCCGCCTCCGCCGCGATGACGCTCTCGATCGACACGCGACCCGGCGCCGCGAAGGCGTTCGCGTTGGATGTCGACGACCTCGCCCTCGACCTCGCCGGCCAGACCCTCACCGGTGACTTCACCTTCGAGCAGGCGGGCGTCGGCGCCTCCCGCGTCGTCAAGGTCACCGCATCCGACGTCCGGCTCTTCCTGGGCGACCCGAAGGGCGCCGGTGACGCCGATGACGTCGGGCTGCGCCTGACCGGCGGGACCGGTGCGTTCCTGCTGACCTCCGCCGGCATGGCGGTCGACGTCTCGGCGAACATCGACCTCGTCGGCCTCGACGCCATCCCGTTCTCGCTCGGCACCGGGCTCTCGATCCGGCTGCAGATCAACACCGCGCCCATCGCCGTCAAGACGACGCTCGGCGCACTGAGCCTCGACCTTCCGGCCGGCCGATTCGTGCGCGTCGAGGTGACCGGTGGGGTCACGGTGTTCGGCCAGTCGCTGTCGGGGACCTTCCTGTTCGAGCAGGTGCGCGGTGGTGGCGCCGACGGGCGCGCCGGCACGTCCGACGACGTGAACATCCTGCGCATCGCGGCGACGAATGTGGCGTTGTTCGTGGGCGACGACGGCGGAACCCCCGGCGACTCCCCTGCCGACGTCGCAGACGACATCGGCATGCGGCTCACCGGCGGCACGGCTCTCGTGCTCGTGACGAGCGCCGGCATCGGCGCGTCGATCAGCGCGACGGCGTCGATCCGCCTCGGCCCCGGCCTCCAGGCCACCGCGACCGTCGGCGTGCAGATCAGCGACATGCGCCGGACCGTCGGCACCAAGATCGTCCCCGTCGCCGTCGACGAGGAGTTCGCGGTCGGCGGCCAGACGCTCACCCTCGAGCTTCCGGCCGGTCCGTACTTCAGGGTCGGGGTCACCGCGCTCACACTGACGATCGCCGGTCAGCAGCTCACGGCCGACATCTCGTTCGAGAAGTCCACGGCGATCGGCCCGGATGGCAGCGTGGGCACGCCCGACGACGTGACCACCCAGAAGATCCGCTTCGCCCACGTGTCGCTGCGCCTCGGGACGCCGGATCGCGACGTCGTCGTCGTGCGCGACGGCTCCGGCGCCTTCGACATCGTCGGCAAGAGCGGGACGGTCGCCGGCGGCATCGCGGGGCGCATCCAGGCGACGGTGGAGCTGTTCATCCCCGGGGTGTCGTTCTCCGGAACGCTCGAGGTCCAGATCAACACGCTCCTGAACCCGTACCCGGTCGACGGCGCGACGATCGCCTCGGGGCTCAAGGTCGCGGGGCTCGACATCTCCCTCGAGGTGATGGGGCAGCGCCTCACGGGCGACTTCGCGTTCGCGAAGGAGACCCCGAGCGGCCGGATCACGCTGGCGCTGTCGGACGTGGTGCTGGAGCTCGGCGACGGCACCCGCACCTACGTGACCGCCACCATCTCCGCGGGCATCATCGAGGTGACTCGCGGCGGCATCGCCGGAGCACTCGTCGCCGGGATCACGCTGAACCCCGCGGTGCTGCCCGGCGTCTCCGTCGACGCCGACATCATCGTGCAGGTCAACAACACCCTGGTCGACGCGAACCCGTCGCTCGAGGTCGGCGGATCGACGGTCGCGTTCTCCATCCCCAAGAACACGCTCCGCGTACAGGTCGGCCTCGTCGGCGACCCGGCCGCGATCGGGATCCTCGGCCAGACGCTCAAGGGTGTCGCCGTCTTCGAGCAGACCAAGACCGCCGCCGGCGCCAAGATCGTGCGAATGGCCTTCACCGACGTCGAGCTCTTCCTCGGCGACCCAGGGGCCGACCTCGCGTCGACCGCTGACGACGTCGGGGTTCAGCTGACGAACGGGCGCGGCGCGTTCATCATCACGCCCACGGGCATGGCGGGCGAGATCGCCGGCAGCGTCACCACCCCGGGACTGCCCCTCACGATCACCGCCGACCTCACGCTGCAGCTGAACACGCTCGTCACGAACGGCCAGGGGGTCGTCGTGAACGAGGTGTTCCAGTTCGCCGGAGTCTCGGTGACGACGGTGGCCGACGGCAAGGCGGGCTCGGCCGAGGTCCAGCGCATCACCGTCTCGGCGCCGAGCGGCACCTTCACGCTCGCGATCGACGCCGACAAGGACGGCGTGCTCGAGGCGAGTGAGATCAGCGGTCCGATCGCCGTCGGGGCCGCAGCATCCGTCGTCGATGCCGCCATCGAGGCGCTCCTCGACTCGGATGCCGCCACCGACCGCGTGACGGTCGCCCTCGCGGGCAACCAGTACACCGTCACCTGGAACGCGAACGGCAACCAGGCGGCCCTGCAGGCCAATGTCCGCGTGCTGCGGCTGCCCAAGGGTCCGTTCCTGCGCGTCGCGGCCGAGAACATCGAGATCGGCATCCAGACCGGCACCGAGACCCTCACGATCACCGCGGACTTCGCCTTCGAGCGGATCGGCTCGGGCGTCAACCAGGTCAGCAAGATCGCGCTCGCGAACGTGACGCTCGACGCCGGCGAGGACACCGGCGGCGACAACCCCGGCATCGTGGAGGGCTCGGGCTTCTTCGTCGTCTTCTCTCCCGGCGCCACGACGTCGACCAGCCCGGTCAGGACGACGACCACCGGGGGCATCGCGGGCATCATCACGGGCAAGGCCGCGGTCACGGTGCCGGGCTTCTCGGCGTCGGCCTCGCTGGGCTTCACCGTGAACACCACGGGCGCGGAGGTGACGCAGTCGATCGTCGTGGGCGGCGAGACTCTCACGCTCGACGTGCCCGCGACACCCGTCTTCCAGTTCATCGTGCAGGACCTCGACTTCAGCTTCGGCGACGTGCTCGAGATCCGCGCGGGTCAGTTCGCGATCAGCGGCGATGCGTTCTCGGGGTCGGGACTCGAGATCTTCATCGGTTCGGGGCCGTCGAAGCTCGCGGGAGGCGGGCTCAATCCCGCCGCCGTCGGCGTGCTGATCCGCAACGCCTCCGTCGACTTCACGCGCGACGTCACCGGGTGGGCGCTGCGCGCGACCGGCGAGCTCGCGCTGCTCGGGCTCGACGGGCTCAACATCGTCGGCACGGTGCAGTTCCAGGTGAACACCTCCGACACCACGACGTTCACCTTCTCGAGCGCCACCGGGTCGGGCGCGAACGCCATCGCCGCGGGCTCCGTCGCGGCGGGTGCCTTCAGCTTCGCCGCGACCGGCATGGAGATCCGCGCGGGCGACACGGTGAGCCTGCGCGGCTCGCTCCGCATCAACCGTCAGATGGACGGAACCCTGGCGCTCGCGCTGTCCAACGCCTCGATCTTCGTGGGCTTCAGCGCCACGAGCGTCGCGAGCATGAGCGGCCTGGCGAGCTTCACGATCTCGCCGGTCAACGGCTTCCAGCTGGTGAACTTCAAGCTCACCGCGTTCTCCATGCTCTCGGCGATGCCGCTCGCGCAGACCGCCTGCGTCGCGGCGGATCCGCGGCCGATCTGCTCCCAGCCCGCTCCGGTGGTGACGGCGGATCTCGTCAACCCGGTCCGCGGCTCGGTGTTCAACGGATCGAGCATCACGACGCTGCGGGTGCGCTTCACGCCCTCGAGCGGCACGATCCTCGCGACCTCGGTCACCGACGTCGACCCCGAGTTCTCCATCAGCGTCGCCGGCGCCTCCGGCACCTGGACGCCCGGCACGGCGGTGGCGGTCGCCGGGATGCCGAACACCTGGGACTACGCGATCACCGGCCCCGCCCTGCCCGGCGCCGCGATCGTGACGATCACCTTCATCGACGGCAGCGTGACCGCGGGCGGCGCGTCGCTGGTCGGCGAACAGGAGCAGTTCTTCCGGCTGGCGCCCGTCGCGCCGGGCGGCGTATCAGCCCCGGTCGCGTCGATCGCCACACCGGCGATCAGCCTCGCCCAGCTGAACGCGCAGGGTTACATCGACATCACGTTCACGAACCTGCCCAAGCCTGATGGGGCGGGCGGCACGCTGCCGGCAGACCCGATCAGCAAGGGACCGATCGAGAACGCGACGGTCGCGCCGTTCACGATCAGCGGCCTCGTCGGAGACCTCGAGATGACGGGGTCGCGCCCCACGATCGTCGGAGCGCCGCTCCTGATCGCCGGCGCCGCCGCGAGCTCGACCAGCGTTACCTACCGGTACTTCCTCAAGGACAAGAACCCGAACAACACGCTGGGCCTGTTCACCGGCACCGGCACGATCTCGATCGTGCTCGACCGCGACGCGATCGTGCAGTCCGGCGGGCCGACGCAGGGCACGCAGAGCCTGTCGGTCACCGTGTCGCCCGCGGCGGCCGGTGAGATCACCACCGGCGGTCCGCTCGCACTCGGTCCGCTGACGCTGCAGGGCCCGACGATCGGCCTCGGCGGCTTCGGGTTCGCCGACGGCAAGGTACTCGTCTCGGTGATCGTGGGGGTCCAGCGGGCATCGCTCGCCTTCGGCGGCAACCCGACCACGGGTCAGCAGTCGGCGGCGCAGACGAGCTCCGGCGTCACGGTCGACCTCATCGGCATCCAGGGCTCGTTCGAGCTCGCCGTCGACGTGTTCGGGCTCCTCGGCGGCAACGTCGACATCCGCCTCACCGGCAAGTGGGGTCTGCAGGTCGCCGCGCTCGATGCGCAGATCCCCGGGGTCGCCCGCCTCCAGGCGACGGGCATCAAGATCGCCTACGATCCGAAGGGCGCCATCGACCAGGAGATCGTCAAGATCAACACCGCCACGATCACGCTCCCGTCCTTCGGGATCACCGGGTCGCTGCGGCCCTACAATCCGGCCGCGTCCTCCAACATCAACGCCAACAACGACGTCGCACTCGGGGCGGGGCTCATCCCCGGCCTGACCGTCTACGGCAACGGCTTCCGGCTCGGCACGGCCGAGCTGGCCTACGGCATCGCCCCGACGGCCGGCGGCACGCCGGATCCGGGCAACGCGCTGGCGCCGACGGCCGCGGACCGGAAGATCACACTCGGAGGGATCCTCGAGCTCGACGACATCCGTGTCGGCGTCTCCGGCCTCGAGGTCCGCTTCCCGCCGGCCGGCGCGCCGAGCTCCGAGACCGCCGGGTTCACGGGCCAGATCTACATCGCGACAGGCGGCGCCAGACTCTTCCCCGGCCGCGCCTACGGCGCCACACTGACCGACCGTCTGACGGCAGACGACCGTCGGCCGGACGGCTCGCCCGACGACGAGGCGTTCCGCATCGCGCTCACCTTCAGCGGCGGCAAGGTCGACGCGTTCCAGCTCACCGTCGACACCCTCGAGATCCGCCTCGGCACGTACGTGACCCTCACGGCCCGCGACTTCCGCCTCGACACCGGTGCCGAGGGCGCCGAGTACATGGTCCAGCTGCAGGCCGTCGGTGCGAAGGTCACGATCGGCTCGCTCGTGATCGCCGGCGAGGGCCGCAACTTCGCGATCACCGGTGACGGTTCCTTCAAGGCGCTGCCGGGCTTCGGAGTGTTCCTCTCGGTCGGCTCCGCGACCGGGGACTCTTTCAAGTGGCCGGCGTTCCTCCCGGTGCGCATCGACGCGATCGGCATCCAGTGGGACGACGTCGAGAACCGCCCGGGCGACTTCGTGCTGATCCTGTCGGCCAGCGTGACCGGCATTCAGGGGCTGCAGGGCCTGCAGATCACCGGCGCCATCCAGGGCATCCGCATCCAGCCGTCGCTGCTGCTCGAAGGCAGATTCCCGATCATCGGCATCGACTCGATCGGCGTCACCGTCAAGGGCAAGATGTTCGGCGGCGAGGTGTCGGCAGGGCTGGTCGGCGGCATCCTGAAACTCGATTCGAACTATTCGATCATCGGCGTCTTCGACACGACGACGGCGGTGCATCAGCGTGTGTTCTACCTCGGCCTCGAGGGGACGATCTCGATCGCCGGCCTCGCCGGGTTCGGCCTGCGACTGGGCCTTTCCGAGCTCGGTCCGCTGCAGGTCTACATCACGGCGAACATCCCGGGCGGCATCATGCTGGTGCCGCAGATCGGCCTGGTGCTCAACGACTTCGCCGCCGGCGTCGAGTTCTTCAAGACGCTGCCGTCGATCGAGGATCCGTTCGCCCTGCGCTCGTCGGCCTTCCAGCTGCCGACCGTGCTCTCGGCCGCCGAGTGGCTCCTGTCCCTGCAGAACCAGGTCGCCCTGCAGGCCCGGACGATCTCGACGAACCCGGGCCAGAGCGGCTTCGCCGCCGCGTTCACGTCGCCGATGGTGATCACCGGGTCCGCCCGCATCTATTCGATCTTCACGTCGCAAGCGGTGTTCAACGGTCAGGTGATCGTCAAGATCTCGACCGACGGCAAGATCCTGATCATCGGCAAGCTGAACTTCGCGCAGGACAACATCTCGATCAGCGGCCGCCTGTACGCGGATCTGTCGAAGGTCGCCAACGGCGACGCCACGGTGCTCTTCCTCGCGGACTTCCCCGACCAGGTGCGCCTGCTGACCATCTACGGGAAGCTCAAGATGGGCTTCCGCGACTCGTCCGGCAACGAGGTGGCCTTCGACGTGGTCGAGGGTGCGGACCCGATCGCCACCGGCACACCGCCGGTGATCGACCTCGGAGGTCCGACGACCAACGGCGGCACGATCGACGTCGGCGTCGTCAACGGGGCAGCCGGTTCGACGAAGTACCTCGACATCTCGTACACGCCGGCGGCCGGTGCGAGCCTCGACCTCGCGAGCGTCCTGACCGACCAGATGAAGTTCACCCTCACCCGCGGGTCCGACCCGCCGCGGGTGTTCACCTTCACGCGCCCGGTGCCGATCCTCGCGGTGACCACCGCGGGTGGGATGACGCTCGCCGAGCTGCAGGTCGACAGCACGGGTGCCTTCTACATGGCCGACGGCGCACGCGTCGACGTGCTGACGCGCGCTTCGCTCGCCGAGACCCAGGGGGTCGAGGCCGACGCCATCACCGACGCCCAGCTGCTCACCGCGGCGGTGCGGATCAGCGGCACGACCCGTTTCCGCTACGCGATCGGCACGGACGACCTCGGCATGGGGCGCTGGGTGATCGACTTCGCGCAGGGCGCGGTCAAGAATGCCGACCTCACGACGGCCGCGGGCACGACCGCCGGCGCCCCGAGTGCCGCCACGCAGCTGTCCTTCACCGTGACCGGTGCGACCGCGGTCATCACGAACCCGACCCCGGGCGCCTCCGTCGACATCAACGTCGTGAACGGCCGGGCGTGGATCACGGTCACGTTCACCAAGCCGACGCTCTTCACCATCGACCAGGCGTCGATCACTGATCTCGCCGCCGAGTTCCAGCTGTCGGGCCCAGGCCTCGGCACGATCCAGCTCGACGGCACGCAGGCGCCGCAGCTCGTCGACACGACCACGACCACCCTGACGTACCGCTACTGGCTCACCGGCCGCTTCGCGACCACCGGCGCGGTCAACCTCACGTTCCTGTCCGGCAGCTGGTCGTACCTGTTCACGCTCAGCGGTGCGCTCACCGTCACGGATGAACCCACCGAGACGGGCGCGGGCAGCGTCGGCATCCTCTTCCCGACCGGTGGACAGTTCGGGCTTCCCGCCGGCTTCACCGTCGACCCCGACTCCGTCATCAGCCGCCTCGCCGGCTTGACACTCGGCGGCACGGGCTGGGCGCTGACGCGCGACGCATCCGCGCCGATCACGGCGACGGGAACGCCCGGCGAGTTCCGCATCCCGGTCATCGTCACCACCGTCGGCGGCGGCGCGCTGACCGCCACGCTGGCCGCGAGCGCGCTCGGCTACCGGGGCACCGTCTCGGCGGGCGCCCAGCCGGGACAGACCCTCACCGTCACGCCCACGGCGTACGTCGACGTCGATTTCGACGCCGCGGTGAACGGCCGGAACCTCGACATCGCGTCGATCCTCGACCTCGCACCCGAGTTCGAGCTCTTCGGCGAGGGCCTGGGCACGATCGTGCTGGACGGCGCTCGAGCGCCCGCGCAGATCACCGGCGCGCCGGCCGGCAAGCTCCGCTTCCGCTTCTGGCTCACGGGACAGTACGAAGCAGGCCTCTCGGTGCAGCTGACCCAGCTCGCGGGCGGCTGGTCGTACCTCGCGGCGGTCGCCCCGACGGCTTCCTCCCTCACGGCACCGGCACCGGCACCGCAGCCGCCCCTCGCGTGGAGTGCGGACATCACCGTGACGTTCCCGGATGCTGCGGGCGCGGGGCTTCCGTCCGGCTACGGGGTCGATGCAGGATCCGTGATCAGCCGTCTCGGCGCGCTCGTGTTCACCGCGTCGGCCGCCGGGTGGACCGTGGTGCGCGACACGTCGCGCGCCATCCGCGCAGGCTCGGGCGCCTTCGAGTTCATCGTGCCGGTCGTGGTCGAGCGCGAGACGGCGGCCACCGCGACGTCGTCCGTCACGATCGCCGCGGTGCAGGTCGGGTACTCCGACACCACGACGCCGGTTCCGGATGCCGCGTACACGGCACCCGCGCGCGACTACATCGACGTGCCGTTCGCGGTTCCGACGGGACTGCTCATCGACACCGCCACGCTGATCGCGGGCCTCCCCGAGATCACGCTGCAGGTGAACGGCGGGGCGGTCACCCTCGGAGCGCGCACCCTGCTGTCCGTCGAGGACGGGGTCGTCTGGGTGCGTTACCAGCTGGCCGTGCCGCTGGCGGCGGGCGACGACGTGGAGGTCACCTTCCTGGCCGGCGGCTGGTCGTACACGCTGACGGACGGCACCACCGCATACAGCGGTGCGCAGCCGTCCGCGGGCACGCAGGCCGGGGTTCCGCAGCCGATCACGATCAACGCAGCGGAACGTCAGGTCACCTACCTCGACGTGACGTTCATCCCGCCGGTGTCGGTCGGCGGCATCACGTACGCGATCGTCCCCGGCTCGGTCGACGGCGACGAGTTCGTGCTCAGCGGCCCCGGGGCGAACGGCGTGCAGATCACGGGCGTGGTCCCCCTCGGCGGCAACACCTGGCGGTTCCTCCTGCGCGGCACCTTCCTCCCGGGCCGCGTGGACGTGGTGTTCGACCTCACGGCGTTCACCGTGAATCCGGACCGCGGGCCTCCGGCCGGCACGACCCTCACCCAGTCCTTCCAGGTCGTGGGCGCCACCGGCGACGTCGTGCAGACGGTGCCGGACAACCCGTCCACGCCGACCACGAACGAGGCGACGGTCCGCCAGATCGCCGGTGCCACCATCGGCCGAGACCTCGTCAACGGCCTCAAGTACTTCGAGATCCGCTTCCGCGGCGCCTCCGGCTCCGGGATCGACCACTCGACCATCAACGGCGATGAGCTCGAGTTCCGCGACGCCGCCGGCAACCTCATCACCCTCTCCGCGCCGGTCCGCGTGGGAACGAGCGACACCTACCGCTACTCCTTCACGGCGAACCTCGCCGTCGGCTCCTACACGATGACGTTCCGGGCCGGCAGCTTCGCCGACATCGGCGGGGTGCTCAACTCGTCGGAGACCGAGGCCTTCACGGTCACCGCCCCGACGGCAGCGCTCATCGACCCGACGCCGGGGTCCGTGCTCGACGTCAGCGAGCTCGCGCAGCGCGGCTGGGTCGACATCACGTTCCACGCCCTGGGCGGCCTCCAGGTCGACGCCGCGACCATCACCGACGCCGACTCCGAGATCGTCGTCAAGGTCGGCACGACCGAGCTCGACGTCATCGGGGCCGCGCTCCTCGTGACCGGCACGACATACCGCTACTTCTTCTCGGGTCACGTCTCGGGTGACATCACCGTGTCGTTCGTCGACGGATCGTGGAAGAACACGCAGGGCGTCATCTACTCGGCCGCGAGCCACCCGGCGGCAGCGTCCGCCGAGGCGAACCTCACCGACGCCGTGATCCGCCCGCGCACGTGGATCGGGGTGCGTCTCACCCCCGTCGCCGGCGCGGCCGTCGACACCACGAGCCTCGGCGCCGACGATCTGACGCTCACCGGTGGCGGGACGCAGGCGATGACGTACGCCGGGGTGCAGTTCGGCGACGGCATCGCCCGCTACTCGTACACGCTGGCGTCCGACCTGACCGCGGGCACCGTCACCGTGACCTTCGCGCCGGGGGCATGGCGCGACACAGCCGGAAACCTCGCCGACGGCGACGCGCAGAGCTTCAGGCTGATCGTGCAGGGAACCTCGTTCTTCATCGAGCTGTCCGGCGGGATCATGCTGCAGGCGGGCGACTTCCTCGATGAACCGCTCCTGCACATCCACGCGGAGGTCGTCCTCGAGATCGACACCACGCGCAACCTGTTCATGCTGACGTTCGTCGGTCAGATCGAGGTCTACAAGCTCGGAACCCTCGGCGCGACCGCCGGACGCTTCGTGCTGCTCGTCGGCGACGAGTCGACCAACCCGATGCACCCGATCCCGCAGTTCTGGGGCGTCGCGTCGGTCGAGATGAACTTCGAGTTCCTCGAGCAGTTCGGCATCCACCTCGACGGCTCCGCACAACTGCGCATCAACCTCACGAACGAGGTCAAGACCGAGGTCATCACGCTCCCCGGCGTCGGTCCCGGCGGCTCCGACCTGACCGAGACCTTCGTCCTGCAGCCCTTCAGCTTCGGGTTCCAGATCCTCGGCCAGCTCATCGTCGCCCCCGGCGGGACGGAGCTCATGCGGGTGCAGGGCGGAGTGTACCTGAACATCTCGCTGGATCCCCCGACGCCGAAGATGGACATGTTCCTGACCGGGCACCTCTCGTTCGGCTACGGTTCGGCCAGGCTCGAGTACGGCTCCGTCACGGGCCTGCTGATGATCCGCACGGACGGCCCGCTGCCCGGCGTCGCCGGCAGCATCCGCGTCGCCACCGGCGTCGGCATCGGACTGCCCAACGTCGGCTCGCTCTTCTCGGCCACCGGTTCGGTGAACGTCATCTTCAACACGACGCTCGCCGATCAGACCTTCGTCGTGCCCAACGCCTTCCTGCCGCTGCTGCTGCCGGGGCAGGCGCCGGTGTTCTACATCCCGGCCGCTCCCCCGGGCATCGACGGCCAGCCCGATCCGTCGGCGACCGGGCCGAGCATCTACGTCGTGGCCGCGATCCAGGCCGAGCTGACCATCGGCGGAGCGTTCACCCTCACCGGCTTCATCGGCATCACGGCGGCGATCGACCCGACGGGCACCGCCTATCTCAAGGTCGACGGCATGGTCGGCACGACGATCCCCTACCTCGGATCCCTCACCGGCGCGCTGAACCTCGCCGTCTACGTCGGCGCGCAGACCGGCGTGGTGGGGCGCGTGCAGCTCACCCTCGGGGTCAACGCGATCCCCGGTCTGTCGCTCAACGGACAGTTCCTCCTCGAGATCAACACCTTCTCGAACGCGCGTCAGATCCGCACCTTCGTGGTCGAGACCCAGACCGTCAACGGCGGCCCGGTGTTCGGCGGGTTCGCCCGCGACGCGCAGGACCGGCTCATCGTCGAGAACCAGACGATCAACGTCATCGCCGGCTTCCGCCTCGAGATGTACGGGTCGCTCAAGGTGCTGAACGTGCTCGAGATCACGGGACACGTCGTGCTCACGATCAGCGCGTCCGAGCTGTCGCTCCTGGTCAACGGCCGCGCTGCGCTGGATCCGTTCGGCGAGCTCACGATCGTCGACTCCGGCTTCTCCATCACGAGCCAGGGCGTCGTCGCCCGGTTCGCGATCGCCCTCGATGTGGGCTTCGGCGAGGACATCGGCATCGGCTTCTCGGCGAGCGCGGTCATCCAGCTCAACACGACCGGGTCGGCGAAGATGATCGGCTCGACGAGCGTCGCGCCCGGATTCCTGCTCCGGCTCGACGGGGCGATCGACTTCCTCGGCTTCGCCCGGGGCTCCGGCTTCGCCGAGATCCGCATCGCGGCCGGCGCCTTCGAGATGTCGTTCGGCGTCGACTTCAACCTCGCCGGGCTCACGTTCCGGGCCACCGGCCGGGCGGGGGTGTACGACGACGGCTTCGTCATGGCCGTGGCCGTCAGCGCCTCGGCCGATGCGTTCATCTTCAGCCTGAGCGCGAGCGGTGAGCTGCGCATCAACACCGTCGGCGAGCGCCGCAACGGTGTCGATCCTGGATTCAAGCTCCAGCTCACCGGCTCGGTCACGCTCCTGCGGCTGTTCAGCTTCGATGCCGGCTTCACGATCGAGGTCGGCAAGACGAGTGCGACCGACACGACGTACTCCTCCGGCGACTGGTATCTCGATGCCTACGCGACGCTCAACTTCTTCATCGCCGACCTGTCCGGCTCGATCTTCCTGAACTCCGACGGCAACTTCAGCCTCAAGCTGTCGGGGCGCATGCAGCTCGGGGGCTCGTTCATGGGCATCCGCGGCGAGTTCCACCTCGAGGTGTCGTTCCTGAAGCACGAAGACGACGGCATCGTCTGGTACACGCTGTTCATCGGCGGCGGCGCCAGCGTCGAGGTGTACTTCGACTTCAAGATCTTCGAGATCAGCCTCGGCGTCGGGCTCGACCTCTCCGTCTCCGCAGATTCCCGCGACGGCGTCGACAGCGACGGGGACGGCTTCGGCGAAGTGCCCTTGCGCTTCAAGATCACGGTGCGGTTCAAGATCCTGGGCACCTGGTATTCGCGCAGCGACACCTTCACCATCGGGACAGTGTCGTTCCCGGTCGTGCCCTACCTCGCCAGCAACGGCACCACGGGCAACCCGGATCCGTACCACGACCTGCGCGCGTGGCGTTCGACCGATCGCGACCTCTACGTCAACGTGGGCGGCAGTCCGCAGCGCACCGCGAGGAACGTCGCCACCTCGGTGACGAACGAGACCGTGTTCATCGAGCAGATCGGCAGCCTGAACAACGGGCTCGCGACCATCCGGATCACGGCGTTCGGGTACTCCCGCACCTACGCGAACGTGCAGCGCATCCACGCGAACTTCGGCGACGGCGTCGACAACCTCGTCATCGACCCCAGCGTGGAGATCCCGGTCACCATCGACGGCGGGTCCGGCGACGACACGATCCTGCTGCAGGGCTCGGGCTCCGGCAGCGTGCTCAGCGGCGGTTCCGAGAACGACACGATCACGGTCACCGGCACGGCGAGCGCGACCGTCAACGGCGGCACGGGCAACGACATCCTGCGTCACACAGGCTCCGGCACGGTCACGCTCAACGGCGACGACGGCAACGATCAGCTGTTCGGGAGCAGCATCACCGACATCCTCAACGGTGGCGGCGACAACGACACGCTCTCCGGTCTGGCCCGCCGCTACGACGGCGGGTCCGGCGACGACTCCATCACGGCGACCGTCGCGGTGTTCACGTCCGGCGACACGCAGGTCGTGATCGGCGGGTCCGGCACCGACTCGCTCACACTCTCGCTGAGCGGCGGAGCGGATCTGCTGACGGTCGCCAACCCGGCGACGAGCACGCTGAGCCTCGACCTCGGAGGCGTCGTCAAGACGACCTCGGGGATCGAGCGTCTCATCGTGGACGCCGGCGCGGGCGCCGACCAGATCACCCTCGACGACGTCACCGGCAACTCGTCGGGGCTGACGCGGGTCGACGTCGCCCTCGGCACCGGCAGCACGGATCTCGTGACCGTCCGTGGCTCGAACACGGCGGGCGACGCCTTCGCCGTCACGACCGACAGCGGCCAGACCAAGGTGACGCGCACCTCGGGCGCCGCGTATGCGGTCTGGATCTCGGGCGGTGTGCGCGGCCAGGGCGACGCGCTCGTCGTGGAGGGTCGTGGCGGCGCCGACTCGATCTCCGCCGCCGGCGTCACGGCGAACCAGCTCGCGCTCACCCTCCGGGGCGGCACCGAGAACGACACCCTCGTCGGCTCGATGTTCGATGACGTCCTCGACTCCGGACTCGGCGACGACACCGTGACCGGTGGGCTGGGTCAGGATCAGTTCTTCGACGACGGCGGCAGCGACACGCTCGTCGAGTCCTTCCCCACCGGCGACTTCGGTCTCTACGGCAGCCTGTTCGTCGTGGGGCTGGCCGTCGGCACGGACTTCGGCGTGGGGTCGATCGCCGAGGACCTCAAGGGCATCTTCGAGACCGCGCGCCTGACGTCCACCGGGGGCGGGGCGACGACGATCTTCGTCGGCGACGCCGATGGCACGGTCACGGTCGCCGGGTCCGCGCGCGCGGCCACCCCGTGGACCGGGACCGCATACCTCGACGCCGGGCCAGGAGCCGACCTGGTGCGCATCGAGCTCACCCGCTCGACCGGCCTGGCGGTGCACGTGGTCGACACGTCCGGGGCCGACCGGCTCGAGGTCTGGGGTTCCACCGCT
Organism: Microbacterium sp. NPDC056057; assembly: GCF_042266945.1. NCBI lineage: Bacteria > Bacillati > Actinomycetota > Actinomycetes > Micrococcales > Microbacteriaceae > Microbacterium > Microbacterium sp. NPDC056057. Next base: position 418,646 of record NZ_JBHJWS010000003.1, on the reverse strand, counting down.
CCAGACGACCTCATCCTCGACGTGGTGGCCGCGCCGCCGGCGGGAACGCAGGCGAACCGCATCCGCCGCGTCGCGTTCAACGACGCCGGCGTGATGACGACGCTCGGAACGATCACGCACTCCGGCGTGGAGCTCGTCGAGATCCGCACGCTCGCCGGCGGCGACCGCGTGGCCGTGCAGGCCATCCAGGTCGAGCACCGCATCTTCACGGGTGAGCACACCGACCGTGTCGCGGTCGGCTCGCGGGCCGCCGGCGCCGGCACCACGAACACCACCTGGACGAACACCGGCGGAAACGTCAACGCGATCGTCGCGCTCCTGGTCGTCTCGGGCGGCACCGGCCCGGGCGCGATCCTCGGTGCGGACCTCCTCGCCGTGGATGACACCGGCGACACCGCACCCAACACCGGCGAGCTGACCTCCGATCGCATCACCGGTCTCGGCATGACCGCCGGCATCACCTACTCGGGCTTCGAGGCGCTGACGATCGACCTCGGCTCCGGCGGCGACACGTTCACGATCCACTCCACCCACACCGGGTCGACGGCCCTCACCACGTGGAACGGCGCAGACACCGTCATCGTGCGCAGCGTCTCGGGCGCCACCGCCATCAGCACCGGGGAGGGCAGCGACACCGTACGCGTGAGCTCGACCCTCACCGGCATCGGAGGCGTCCTGACCGGCATCACCGCGCCCCTCACCATCTCGGGCGGCTCGGGCACCGACACGCTGTTCCTCGACGACGCCGCGACCGTGCTCGATCGCATCGGGGTCGTCAGCAGCACGTCGGTGGCGGGACTGGGGATGACCGGAGGGATGCCGCGGCCCAGCCTCGTGCAGGTGGTCACCGTCGCGGGTGCGGTCGACGGCCGGTTCGCCCTCGCCGTCGCCGGCCTCGGCACGACCGGGCAGCTCGCCTTCGACGCGACCGCAGCCCAGGTGCAGGCGGCGATCGCTGCTCTGGTCGGCGCGGGCAACGTCGTCGTCACGAAGGCCGGCACCCGCTGGACCGTCGCCTGGACCGGCGCGCTCGCGGGAGCCGCGGGGTGGGCGCGTCTGCTCACGATCACCGCGGTCGCAGGACAACCCCTCGTGCCGGCGGGTGCTTCCGTCACCACCGGGACCCTGGCCATGACCGACGGCCGTGTCGATTATGCCGCGTTCGAGACGCTCGATCTCACGCTCGGTTCGGGCTCGGACGTGCTCAACGTCGACTCCACCCACGCGGCGGCGACGACGGTCCGGGCGGCGGACGGCGACGACCGGGTGTTCGTGGAGGGGCTCTCGGGTCCGACGACGGTCCTCGGCCAGAACGGGGCCGACTGGCTGGTGGTCAATGCCGCGCCCGGGCCTGTCGGCATGAACCCGATGGACGGGCAGGTCCTCGACCTCGACGGCGGCGCGAACTCCGACTACTTCGTCATCGACCTGTTCGGCATCGGCAACAGCCGGATCAACACGCTCGACGTGGCCGACGGCGGCACCAACGTCCTCATCGTCAACGGCTCGTCGCTCGACGACACGTTCCTGTTCCGCCGGAACGCGACCCGCGCCCTCGTCGCGGCGCTCTCGCAGCCCGGTGCGACCTCCGGGCAGTTCGGCTCAGCCGAGAAGGTGACCTACGGCACCGAGATGACGGGCGGCGTCCTCGTCAACGGGCTGACGGGCGACGACACGTTCGCGTTCGACGACACCGCTTCGGTGCTCACGGTCAACGGCGGGTCCGGCAACGACCGCTTCCGCTTCGGCCAGCTCTACACCGCGTACGTGCCCGACAGCGAGTTCCCGGCATCCGCCTTCTTCTCCTCCACACGCGGCCAGCTCACGCGCGGTGTGTCGTTCACCGCGAACATCTACGGCGGGGCCGGCGACGACACCTTCGAGGTGTTCCGCAACGTCGCGACGCTCAATCTGTACGGCGACGCCGGCGACGACACGTTCGTGATCCGCTCGTTCGTGGGCGAGTCGGAACTGACGTCCCTCAACGCCGGCGAGGGGCGCAACTTCATCCAGTACGCGTCGAACGCGCCCGTGAACATCGACGGCGGCGCAGGCTACGACCTCGTGGTGATCATCGGCACAGAGTTCGGCGACACCTTCGTGATCACGTCGGGCGGCGTCTACGGCGCGGGTCGCGTCATCCGGTTCGTCAACGTCGAGCGGGTCTCGATCTACGGCATGGAGGGCGACGACGTCTTCCACGTGCTGTCGACCAACCCGGCCGTCGAGCTGTCGATCTTCGGCGGGCTGGGCTCCGACCGCATCGAGGTCGGCAGCGCCGCTCCGGCCGTACAGGCGAACGACCTGCTGGGCCACACGGGCCTCATCCGCCATGAGGTCGAGAGCACGGTGGCCAACAGTGCCTGGGCGCTGCTGCCCGTGGACGGCATCTCCACCGAGATCATGGACAACGATGAGCCGACCGTCGTGGTCGCGCCCGTCGGCGGTTCGCTGGTCCTCGCCGAGGGTGCGGCGGCAGGCGCGGTGACCGTGCGTCTCACGCGCACTCCGAGCGTCGCGGTCTCGGTGACGCTCTCCGGCCCGGCCGTCGACCCGAGCTCGACGAGCCGTGCGCGGGCCATCGAGCTGTCGCTCGACGGCGTGTCGTGGAGCACGTCGGTCACCCTCACGATCGGCGACACCGCTCAGCGCACCGTGTTCGTGCGGGCGACGGGCGACCTGGCCGCCGAGGGTGAGAGGTTCGCTCCCATCGACGCGATCGTGGTGGGCGGCGAGTACAGCGGAGCGCTCGTCGCGACGACCTTCGTCCGCGTCATCGACGACGACGCACCCGAGGTTCCCGTCGTGCTGCCCGACGGCGGCATCCGTGTCGTCGAGCCGGTCGATGCCGCGGGCACGGGGGGCACCACGGCCACCTACGAGGTCCGCCTCACCTCTGTGCCTCAGGGCTCGGTGACCGTGCGCGTCTCGGCACCGGTCGGCCTCCTGCTCTCGACGAACGGCACCACCTGGTTCTCGACGCTCGATCTCGTGTTCGTCGCCGCCGGCGCGCGCACCCTGTACGTGCGGGCGATCGACGACACCGCCGTGGAGGGCCAGCACGTGCAGGCCCTCACCGCAGCGATCCTGTCGAGCGACCGCCGCACCGGCACCGTGGCGGGGGCAGGCGGAGTCGCGAACGAATTCGCCTTCTCAGGCCTCGTCGCGGCTGCCGGCTCGCTGAAGGGCCACCTCATCACGATCACGAGCGGTCCCGCCGCGGGCCAGGTGCGCCGCATCTGGAACAACACCGCGACCACGATCGAGATCGAAGGCGAATGGGATGCCGCTCCCGGCGCGGGCGCTGCGTTCACGATCGTCGGGTACGCGGCACCGCTCACCGACAGCGAGCTCGTCGGAACGGTCGTCGCGATCTCGGCCGATCGCCGCACCGTGACGCTCTCGGGCGTCACGCTGCCCACCGCGGCAGGCGGTCTGAGCGGCTCGCTGCTGCGTCTCGTCGACGCCAACGGAACGGCCGCCTACCGCACGATCGCGGGCAACACCGCGACGTCGATCACGGTTCTCGATCCGTGGGGCACCAGCCTCGTGGTGGGCGGACGGGTCTACGTGGCGGAGCTCGCAGGCACCGTCGTCGATCGCGTGAGCGTGCTCGTGCACGACGGCGACTCGGCGGGCGTCGTGATCACGCCTACGGGTGGCGACCTCCGCCTCGTCGAGGGCGCGACGACCGGGCAGTTCGGCGCGACCGCGTCGTACACCGTACGACTCACCAAGGCCCCCTCGGCCGGCGAGACCGTGCGCGTGACGCTCAACGCGATCGCCTCGTTCACGCTCGACATCGGCGGCGCCGACTGCGGGCTGCCGAACGGCTGCCACGAGCGCCAGCTCGAAATCTGGAACGGCAGCGCCTGGGTCTCGTCGCTCACCCTCGCCTTCACGGCCGCGAACTGGGCATCGGCCGTCATCGTCACGGTACGCGCGCTCGACGATGCGCGGGTCGACGGCGACGATGTGCAGGAGTTCGCCGACGCCGCCCGCCGCGTGCACCTCATCCAGGGTCCGCTGTACCTGTCCGGCGGCGACGACCCGAACCCGCCGGTGTCGCTCGAACTCGACGACTACCTGCCGATCGTGCTGCCCGGCGAGAGCTCGGGCCACCCGACTCCGATCACCGCGAGCACCGGGGAAGCGATCGAGTCGGCGCAGGTGGACGTCCTGGTCGTCCACAACGAGGACAGCCCGGCGAGCGACACCGGCACTCTCACCCGCGACCGCATCACCGGCCTGGGCATGGCGGGCGACTACTCCCTCGCCGGCCGCCCCGTGCTCGGCGGCATCCGCTACGCCGATTTCGAGGACCTCACCATCCGCCTCGGATACGGTGACGACCGGTTCACCGTCGAGTCGACGCATGCCGGCACGACGACGATCGACGCGGGTCCCGGCGATGACCTCCTCACGATCCGCACGATCGACGGCCACACCCGCGTGATCGGAGGTCCGTCGAGTGCGGCCGCGCCGCTGTACGGCAACACCGACGACGACACGTTCGCGGTGGGCACAGCAGCCGGTGTCCTGGATCTTCTGGCGGCTCTGCTGGTGCTCGACGGCGGCGTCGGGACGGATGTCGCGAACCTGAGTGACGCCGGAGACACGAACGCCAACCTCGGCTGGCTCACGCAGGACACCCTCACCGGGCTCGACATGGCGCCGCGCACCGCCGTCGACGCGCTCGGTCGTCCGCTCGACCGCCTCTACTCGGTCACGCCGCGCGGCGGAGCGTTCACCGTCATGCTGTCGCAGGTGCAGGGCGGCGTGGCCACCGGCATCGGCGCGATCACCTTCGCGGCCGGCACGTCGGCCGAAGCCGTCCGCTCGGCTCTGCAGTCCCTCCTGTACCCGCACACCGTCGGAGCCGATCCGGGCGTCTCGATGAGCTGCGGCCAGCAGGATCGCACCCGCTGCGCCGGCAGCGTCTACGTGTGGCTCGTGGGCGGCACGTACCTCATCGGCTTCCGCGGCGAGGTCAACGAGGACCCGGCCGACCCGATCACGATCCAGCTGGCGGCCCTCGGTGCAGCCGTGGCTGCGCCGGCGACGGATGCCTCGGCGCAGGCGGGCATCCGCTACATCGGGCTCGAGACGCTCAACCTCGCGCTCGGCTCGGGCAGCGACGTGCTCAACATCCGCGGCACGCTGCCGATCACCAACGTCTCGTTCGGCCTCGGCGACGACCGCGTGTACATCTCCTCGCGGGCCGACGTGGGCCTCGCCCAGAAGCCGCAGTTCCTCGCCGGCGACCTCGACCTCATCCAGGGCACGCTCAACCTCGACCTCGGCGCCGGCCGCCACACTCTGCTCCTCAGCGACGAGGGCGCGGGCGCCGATGACGCGAACGTTCTCATCACGGATGCTGCCGCCGCCGCGATCGCGCGGGACGCGGCGCTCGCCCCGAACGGCGAGATCTTCGTCACCGGGCTGGCGCCGGCCGGGATCTCGTGGCGTGCCGCGGCCGACGGCACCTTCGCCGACGGCATCCGCATCTGGTCGGGCGGCTTCGCCGACACGATCCTGATCGACGGCACCCACGTGCGCGCCGGCGTGCGGACGACGACGTGGCTGAACACCGGGCTCGGCAACGACACCGTCATCGTGAACCTGTCCGCGGCGGAGGACGACTTCTTCGTCCTGAACACGCAGGGCCCGAACGACAACGTGATCGGGCTCGGCACCGACCTCGACGACGGCGACGAGCCGCTGCGCGCCGACATCGTCGCCGGCATCACCGTGACCCGCGCGGGCGTCACGACGACGATCGACCCGACGCTGTATGTGGTGTCGTCCCGCCTCGACACGGCGGGGCTGTTCGCCTCCTTGCTGCCGGGCGACGTGGTGACCGTGCTGCTGCACCTGACGACGTGGGCGGTCCAGTCGACCGGCACCTACACGCTCGGCGCCATGGGCGACCTCGTCGGATACCGCGTGTGGGTGAACGGCCGCCTGCTCACGGTGTCCGAGCTCTCCGTGAGCGGCGGGATCCTGTCGTTCGCCACGGCGCCACAGCGCGACGGCTCGGCGGCGCATGTCGTGATCGAGGTCACCCGGTCGTCGACCGTCGCCGCGGTGATGCCCGCGTCGGGCGCGATCCTTCCCGCCGGCCTGACCGACGACGACGTCGTCAACGGCCACGCGTCGACGTTGCCGCTCGTCATCTTCGGCGGCATCGGCGCCGACACGCTCCACGGCGGAACGGGCGGCGACATCGTGTTCGGCGACCGCGGGGTGGTGCGGTGGGTCGACGCGTCCGGCAACGTGGTGGCGGAGTCCGGCCACGGCGGGGTCGGCGACGTCACCGACGGCGCCGTGCGCCCGCTCGGCTCGCTCGCCACGGTCGACCCGACGATCGGCGGGGCCGACGTCATCACGACCGGCCTCGGCGCCGACATCGTCCTCGGCGGCGCGGGCGGCGACACGATCACCACGAACCGCGGCGAGACTCCCACCGCCTCCGACGGCACCGGCATCGTCATCGGCGATCACGCGTCGATCGACTGGGCGATCGACGGCGCGCCGGCCGACATCGACCGCGTGTGGTCGATCGCCCCCACCCTCGGCGGCAGCGACACGATCACCACCGGTCGAGGCGACGACCTCGTCATCGGCGGCACCGGCGGCGACACGATCGCGGTATCGGACGGACGAAACATCGTCATCGGCGACAACGGACGCTTCACCGCCGATGGCGGACCTGCCACCTCTCTCTGGAGCGGCGTGCCGCTCCCCGCGGGCCGCATCGAGACCACCGACCCGGCGGTCGGCGGGGCCGACTCCATCACCTCGGGCTCCGGCATCGACCTGGTGCTCGGCGGCGCCGCCGGAGACGTCATCGCCGCCGGAGCGAGCGCCGACATCGTGCTGGGCGACCACGGCTTCCTGCAGCTGGCCGTCCGCGCGGGTGCGCTCCAGGTGATCACCCTCGGCATCACCGACAACGCGGTCGGCGGGAACGACACGATCCGCGGTGAGGCCGGCGACGACATCCTCATCGGCGGCACCGGAGCCGATCGCATCGACGGCGGCACGGACCGCGACCTGATCTTCGGCGACAACGTGTCGCTCGACCGCTCGCTGACGTTCGGCAACCACACGAGCCCGCGCTTCCGGGTGCTGAGCAACGGCCAGATCTACAGCACGGATGCCTCCACGGCCGGCACCGCGAACGTGACGACGAGCTGGCAGAACGATCCGGCAGGCCCGACCGCCTGGAGCGACTTCCGCATCACCCTGCTCGATCACGACCTCGCCACCGCGGCGGACCGGTTCGGTGCGGACGACATTGCCGGCGGCGCGCACGACGACACCATCTTCGGACAGCTCGGCAACGACACCATCCAGGGCGACGGATCCATCGACGAGGCCGTGGGCGCCTCGCGCAATGCCGCCGGTGATCTCGTCCTCGACCCCTCGGTCGAGGCGGCGAGCGACGGCGACGACTACATCGAGGGCGGCGGCGGCTCCGACGTGATCTTCGGAAACCTGGGCCGTGACGACATCGTCGGCGGCAGCTCCGACCTGTTCTCGCTCGCCACGCCCGACCGGCGGCCGGACACGGGCGACATGATCTTCGGCGGCGCGGGCACCGACGTCGGCCGCAACGACGACACTGCTCTGCACGGCCGCGACTCCGACAACATCGTGGGCGACAACGGCCGCATCCTCCGCCTCGTCGCGGCCGGCGCCGGCGGCGCGACCCAATACCGCACCTTCACCTATGACAACTACACCGGCGTCGGCGAGATGCGTCTCCTCCCCCGTGCTGTCGTGATGCTCGACTACACGCCGGGCGGACCGGACTTCGCCGCCGGGGCGCTCGCGAACGACATCGGCGGCGCCGACGAGATCCACGGCGAGTCGGGCGACGACACCGTCTACGGCGGCCGCGACGGCGACGTCATCTTCGGCGATGCGGGCGACGACGACCTCGTCGGCGGATGGGGCCACGACTGGATCTCGGGCGGCACCGGCGTCGACGGCATCCTCGGCGACGACGGTCGCATCTTCACGAGCCGCAACGGCACCACCGAGCCCCTCAACGGCGTGACCACCGCGAGCGTCCAGGTGGAGATCACCACGCCTGGCCGTGTTCAGGTGGCGACCCTGTTCCCGACCGGACAGCTCACCAAGCGCGTGGACCTCACCCCCTTCGCGGCCAACGGCGACGTGTTCGACGTGGACTTCACGCCGCTGTTCGCCAACGACGTCATCTTCGGCGGCTGGGACGCCGACTTCATCCACGGCGGCTCGGGCGACGACGCGATCTCCGGCGCGGAGGCGCTCACGCTCGGCTACGGCGTGGGTGGCAAGCGCAGCGACTTCGCCCGGCCGTTCAACGACGGCACACTCCTCGGCTTCGACCCCGTCACGGGCGAGTTCGACCGGTACGACGAGTACTTCCCGATGCGGAAGGTCCTCATCAACGGCGGAGAGTGGTTCCTCAACTTCGTCCACACCGAGGGCCGCCTGGTCACCGGCTGCTCCGCGTCGAACAACCAGGGGACGTGCACGGCGACCAGCACGGTGGCCTCCGACGGCGACGACATGCTGTTCGGCGACAACGGCAACGACTGGATGGTCGGCGGCACCGGCCGCGACACGCTGTGGGGCGGCTGGGGCAACGACCTGCTCAACGTCGACGACGTCCTGACGACGGCCGCCGGCGAGAACACCCAGCCCGACACGCACAGCACCTACGAGGATCGCGCCGTCGGTGGCGCGGGCCTCGATGTGCTCATCGCCAACACGGGCGGCGACCGGCTGATCGACTGGGTCGGCGAGTTCAACAGCTACCTCGTGCCTTTCGCGCCCTTCGGCCTCGGAACCGTGAGCCGCCAGGTGCCGCCCGCCCTGTTCGAGTTCCTGTACGCGCTGTCCGCAGCGCAGGGCGCGGACTTCACCGTCGCGCAGCTCTCGGGCGCGCCCTACGTCCCGCGCAACGGCGAGCCGTACGGCGAGATCGGCCTCGTCACGCAGAAGGACCCGCAGTGGCAGGACCAGACCGGCGGTCCGCGCGATCCGCAGCCCGGGAACGTGCCGGGGGGCAAGCGCGACGTGCTGCGGTCGGCCGGCTTCACCGATGGCGCCGAGGACTTCTTCGCCGACTCCGGTGCCTTCCAGGCACAGGGCGGTGCCCTCACCGTCACCGCGGCCTCGACCACCGGCGACGCCGTGGCGGTGTATTACATCGACCAGTACCTGCCGATCTACTTCGAGATCCACGCGCAGGTCTACCTCACCAAGCCGACGGGCGGGTGGAAGGCGAACGCCTACGTCATCTTCGACTACTTCTCCCCGACCGACTTCAAGTTCGCCGGCGTCGACCAGTCCACGAACAAGCTGGTCATGGGTCGTCGCACGTCGGCGGGATGGATCGTGGACGTCCAATCGGTCGTCACCGGCGGGGTCAAGTCGAACAAGTGGTACACGATGATGGTGGCGGTCAACGGCACCACGGTGAGCGTCGTGCTGGACGGCACCACGGCGTTCACGTACACCTTCGCGCCGCGGATCATCGACGGGGAGGCGGTCGGCCTCAACAAGGGCTTCGTCGGCGTCGGCTCCAACCAGGCGCGCGGGCAGTTCGACAGCATCTCGGTCCAGGTGCTGCCGCCCACCATCACCTACGACATGACCGAGGACTTCACGACGGGCCCCGGAATCGTCGGCCAGGTGCCGAGCGGCGCGCTCACACCCGGGGCCGGAACGGTGAACGGCACCGTGGCAGGCGGCAGGCCCGTGATCGGACTCGCCGGCATCGGCGGCACGGTGTCGCCCAACGCCTACCTCGAGATCACCCAGTCGGTCACCCTGACGGCGGGATCGCGCGCAGGCCTCGTCTACGACTATTACAGCACCTCGGACTACAAGTTCATCGTGCTGGATCTCGCGGCGCAGGCGGTCGTCTTCGGACACGTCGCCGGCGGACGCGTCGTCGTCGATCAGACGGTCAGCCGGGCCCTCGTCGCCGGGACGAAGTACACCCTCTTCGTCACGATCAAGGGCGCCTCGGTGTCGCTGACGCTCAACGGGGTCTTCATCGCGTCGCGCGCGTACAACGCCGCCCTCGCCGACGGGCGCTTCGGCCTCCTCGTCACCGTGGGCTCCGCGCAGTTCGATTCGCTGCGGATACGCTCCGACGGCTATGCGCCCGGCGCGGCCCTCACAACCGCGGCGCCGGTCGCCCCGACAGCCCCGATCCCGGAGACCTCGCCGCCGCCCGCGCAGCAGACGGTCGTGCCCACGCCCGCACCGGAGCCCGCACCCGCACCCGCACCCGAGCCCACCCCCACCTCACCGGGCAAGGGCAAGAAGAAGTAGAGCTCGCGCCTGCCGCGCAAGACGGCCGTGATCGTTGAACGTGTACCATGTTCACTATGTCCGGTACTCATATTCTCGACACGCTGCTCGCGCTGTCCGGCGTACTGGGCGCCGACCAGGAGCGCGAGCTCGATCGCCGGGGCCTCACGCCCGCGCGCACCCACATCCTCTGGCTCGTCTTCCACGAAGGCCCGCGCACCCAGGCGGAGCTCGCAACGGCGCTCGGCGTGACGCCTCGCAACATCACGACCCTCGTCGACGGGCTCGAGGCGACCGGCTTCGCACGCCGCGAGCCGCACCCCCACGACCGCCGGGCCGTGCTCGTCACCTTGACGGCGCGTGGCAAAGAGGCGATGCGCGCCATGGACGCCGAGCACACCGAGCTCGGCGCACAGCTCATCGACGGCCTCGACGATGCGACCGCCGAAGCGACGCTGCGGGGGCTGACGCATGTCCTCGACCGGCTGAACCGGCTCATCGCGGAGCACGAGGCCCGGACCGCCGAGGACCGCCCGTCGTGAGCGCCGTCGACACTCCGCGCGACAGCCCGGCTCGACCGGATCGATCGTCAGGCACCCTGGCTCCGCCCGGATGGCGGACGAAGCTGGGAGCCTTCGCGCGGCGCGCATGGATCATGGAGCTCGGGGTCTATCAGAGCATCTTCCGGTTCGTGTTCCGCAGGCCCCGCGTTCCCGTGGGCGCCAGCGCGTTCCGCTACCACTCTCCCGTGCTGACGCTCCTCGTCGTCTTCATCGTGCTGTCGGCCGTCGAGATCCCGATCGTCGATCTCATCGTCCACCGCTGGGCCTGGCTGCGCATCCCGCTGCTCGTCCTCGGCATCTGGGGCGTGACGTGGATGCTCGGCCTCCTGTCCGGCTACCTGACCCGACCGCACGCGGTCGGTCCTGCCGGAATCCGCGTGCGACAGGGTGCCGAGCTCGATCTCGACCTGCCCTGGCAGGTCGTGCGGTCCGTCGAGCGCTCAGCGCATCGGGTCGACAAGGCACCTGCCGTCGTGGACGAGCCGGAGGGCCGCACGTTCGCCGCGCGCATCGCCAACGAGACCAACGTGCTGATCCTTCTCGAGCACCCGCTCGACGTGCGGCTTCCGCAGGGCCGCGACCGCGTCGAGGCGGTGCGGCTGTGGACGGACGATCTCGACGGGTTCCTGTCGGCGGTGCGCACCCATATCCCCTGATCCCCGTCGACAATGGAGGGGTGGACGAGCCGGTCTTCGTGATCCCCCTGTGGGCCGACCTCATCGCCGTGGGCCTCGGCGGCATCCAGGGCGCGCTGTTCGCCTCAGGCTTCCGCGGTGAACGCCGGCTCGACATGCTCGGCGTCGCGATCATCGGGATCGTCATGGGCATGGGCGGCGGTCTTATCCGCGACCTGCTGCTCAACGTCACGCCCACCACGCTGCAGAGCAACTGGTACCTGCTCACCGCGGTCGGCGCGGCACTGTTCGGGATGCTGCTCGCCGGCCTCTTCCAGCGACTCAACGCCGTCATCGTCGGCCTCGACGCCCTGGTCATCGGCCTGTTCGGCGCATTCGGGACCAGCAAGGCCCTCGTCCTCGGGCTGCCGCTCGTACCCGCCGTCTTCGTCGGGGTCTGCGCGGCGGTCGGCGGCGGCATCCTCCGCGACGTGATCATGGGCCTGCCGGTCGCGATCATGCACGTCGGCTCGCTCTACGCGGTCGCCGCAGGAGTCGGATGCCTCGTCCTCGCGACGGCCGAGAAGCTCGGCGTGGACGTCGTGATCGCCGCGGCGGTCGGCATCGCGGTCACGACGGTGATCCGTCTGCTCGCCGTGATCTTCGACATCTCGCTGCCGGAGCAACGAGCGCTCTACCGACGCAAGGTGGCCGTCGAGACCTCGACCATCCCGATCGTCAAGCCCTGAGGCATCCGTCTTCCCGGATGCCGGTGGGCGAACACCGACGGGCGCGCGCGGGGATCACCCGCGCACACCCGTCGACGGTTCGCGCTCAGACGCCCGCGAGGGCCCCGGAGCGCTGCCGCGTACGGATGGCGCGGTTCACGCCCGACACGATCGCCTTGAGCGATGCGGTCGAGATGTCCGAGTCGATGCCGACGCCCCAGAGGCGCTCACCATCGACCTGGAGTTCGATGTAGGCGGCCGCCTGCGCGTCGCCGCCTGCACTCAGGGCGTGCTCGACGTAGTCGTAGAGCGTCACGTCGAATCCCTGTGCGCGGATGATCTCGAGGAATGCGGCGACCGGGCCGTTGCCGCGACCGGATGCCTCGAACCGGTCGTCGCCGTCGCGCAGCGTGATGTCGAGCGCGACGTCGCCCGACAGGTCGCTGCGGGTGCTGGTCGCCAGGAGCTCGAAGCGTCCCCAGCGCTCGTCGGCGACCTCCGACGGCAGGTACTCGTCGGTGAAGATCTTCCAGATCTGGTCGCTCGTGACCTCGCCGCCCTCGGCATCGGTCTTGGCCTGCACCACACCCGAGAAGTCGATCTGCAGCTTGCGGGGAAGATCCAGCGAGTGGTCGGTCTTCAGCAGGTACGCGACGCCGCCCTTGCCCGACTGCGAGTTGACGCGGATGACCGCCTCGTACGAGCGGCCGAGGTCCTTCGGGTCGATGGGCAGGTACGGCACGGCCCACTCGATCTCGTCGACGGTGACGCCGGACGCCGCGGCGCGGGCGTCCATCGCCTCGAAGCCCTTCTTGATCGCGTCCTGGTGCGAGCCGCTGAAGGCCGTGAACACCAGATCGCCGGCCCACGGGCTGCGCTCGTGCACGGGCAGCTGGTTGCAGTACTCGACCGTGCGCTTGACCTGGTCGATGTCGCTGAAGTCGATCTGCGGGTCGATGCCCTGCGTGAACAGGTTGATGCCCAGCGCCACCAGGTCGACGTTGCCCGTCCGCTCGCCGTTGCCGAACAGGCAGCCTTCGATGCGATCGGCGCCGGCCATGTAGCCGAGCTCGGCGGCGGCGATCGCGGTGCCGCGGTCGTTGTGCGGGTGGAGCGACAGGATGACGTTCTCGCGGTGCGCGAGGCGTCGGCTCATCCACTCGATCGAGTCGGCGTAGATGTTCGGCGTCGCCATCTCGACGGTCGCGGGCAGGTTGATGATGACCTTGCGCTCGGGCGTCGGCTCGAAGATCTCGATGACCTGGTTGCACACGCTCAGCGCGAATTCGAGCTCGGTGCCGGTGTAGCTCTCGGGCGAGTACTCGTAGAAGACCTTGGTCTCGGGGATGCGCTTCTCGAACTCGCGGCACAGGCGTGCGCCCTCGAGGGCGATGTCGATGATGCCCTGCTCGTCGGTGCGGAACACCACCTCGCGCTGCAGCACGCTGGTCGAGTTGTACAGGTGCACGATCGCCTGCTTGGCACCGGCGATGGACTCGTACGTGCGCTCGATGAGGTGCTCACGCGCCTGCGTCAGGACCTGGATCGTGACGTCCTCCGGGATGAGGTCCTCTTCGATGAGCTGACGCACGAAGTCGAAATCGGTCTGGCTCGCCGAGGGGAAGCCCACCTCGATCTCCTTGTAGCCCATCTGCACGAGCAGGTCGAACATGATCCGCTTGCGCTCGGGGCTCATCGGGTCGATGAGCGCCTGGTTGCCGTCGCGAAGATCGACCGCGCACCAGCGTGGTGCGGTCGTGATGCGCTGGTCGGGCCAGGTGCGGTCGGGCAGATTCACGGTGATCTGCTCGTGGAACGGCCGATACTTGTGGGTCGGCAGGCCCGAGGGCTTCTGGGTGTTCTCCATGATGTCGTCGCTTCTCTCGTCTGTTCCGAGCTGCAGCCCGATCGGGGCGGCTCGATGCCTGATGATGCGGGCCAACGAAAAGCTCCGCGACGAGGAAGGCCCTAGAACGAGGTCTCGTCGCGGCGGCTAAGAAGGAGAAGCCGGCCGAAGCGCATGGATTCAGGCTACACCCCGTGACGAGCGGAGAGCGAACAGATGACGGACGGATGCCGCGGCATCCGATTCTGAGACGATCGGCGTCGATGCGACACCATCGAGACATGAGAGGTCTCCGTCGCCCCCTCGGCATCGCCGCCACTGCCGCCGTCGTCATGCTCGCCATCGCCGCATGCGCGAGCGCTGGTCCCAGCGGGACACCCGCGCCGGCATCGCTCGGGGCCGTGACCCCGATCCCTCCCGAGGGCGAGGTCGCCGCCACCGGCACCGTGCTCGACAGCGGCGGGGCCCCGCAGCTCTGCGTGGGTCCGGTCGCGGAGTCATATCCTCCGCAGTGCACCGGGATCCCGCTGAAGGACTGGACGTGGCAGGGCGTCGACGGCGCGGAGTCGTCGGGTGACGTCACGTGGGGCTCCTACGCGGTACGCGGCACCTACGACGGCGAGACGTTCACCTCGACGCAGCCGCCGATCCTTCTCGCCCTGTACGACCCGATCCGGCCGGAGGACCCGACGGGCGGGAAGCCCGGTGCGGGCGACGAGGCGACCCTCGCCGCCATCCAGGACGAGCTCCCCGGCAAGCTCGGCGACGCGTATCTCGCCTCGTATCCGCAGGACGGGTGGCTCTGGGTCGACGTCGTGTGGGACGACGGGAGCTGGCAGGAGGCGGCGGACGCGGAGTACGGTGCCGACACCGTCATCATCCGCTCTGCGATCACCGAGACCGGAGGGTGAGAGACGGCATCAGAAGCCGAGACGCCCCAGCTGCTTCGGGTCGCGCTGCCACTCCTTGGCGATCCGCACGTGCAGCTTGAGGAACACCTTGGTGCCCACGAGAGGCTCGATCTGCGCGCGGGCGCGAGCGCCGACGTCGCGCAGGCGCGAGCCCTTGTGCCCGATGATGATGCCCTTCTGGCTGTCGCGCTCCACGACGATGTCGGCGTAGATGTCGGTGAGGTCGGAGTCCTCGCGGGGCTCCACCTCCTGCACGACGACCGCGATCGAGTGCGGCAGTTCGTCGCGCACGCCGTCGAGCGCGGCCTCGCGGATGATCTCGGCGATGCGGTCCTCGGTGGACTCGTCGGTGACGACGCCTTCGGGATAGAGCGCGGGTCCCTCGGGCATGAGGGAGAGCAGCTCGTCGCTCAGCACGTCGAGCTGGTCGCGGGTGAGAGCCGACAGCGGGATGACGGCCGCCCAGTCCTCGCGGAGGCTGTCGACCTCCATGAGCCGCTCGGTGATCTGGTCGCGGGAGGCGGCGTCCGTCTTGGTCACGATGGCGACCTTCTTCGCGCGGCCGTACCCGCTGAGCGACTCCGCGATGCGGCGGTCGCCCGGGCCCACCTTCTCGGTCGCGGGAACGCAGAAGCCGATGACGTCGACGTCGCCGAGCACCTGCTCGACGAGGTCGTTGAGACGCTGACCGAGGAGCGTCCGGGGCTTGTGGAGTCCCGGGGTGTCGACGATGACGAGCTGTCCGGCGGGCCGGTTCAGGATGCCGCGGATCGCGCGGCGCGTCGTCTGGGGCTTGTCGCTCGTGATGGCGACCTTCTCGCCCACGAGGGCGTTCGTGAGGGTCGACTTGCCGACGTTGGGGCGCCCGACGAACGTGACGAAGCCGGACCGGCCCTCAACGGATTCGGGGGCGGCGGACTCGGCGGTGGTGCCGGGCTCGGCGTCCGGAGTGGGCTCGTTCTCGGTCATGACGTCTCTTCCTTCCGAGGCAGCCGGATCTCGCCGGTGCGGGGGCTCACGATGCGGATCTCGCCCGTGCGCGGTGAGCGGCCGATGTCGAGAGCAGGATCGCCGCGCTCGACGAACACCGTCGAGATGCCGCGCCCGCGCCCGCGCGACGCACCCCCGGTGAGCACGAGGCCGGCGTACTCGGCGGTGGCGCCCGGCTGCGGCACGCGGCCCAGGGCCTTGCCCAGCAGCCCGCCGATGGAGTCGACGTCCTCGTCCTCGAGCTCGAGGCCGAACAGGTCGCCGACCTCGTCGAGCCCGAGGCGGGCGCTCACGCGATAGTGACCGGGCTCGAGCTCCGTCACCTCCTCGGCGCGCGGGTCGTACTCGTCCGAGATGTCGCCGACGAGCTCCTCGATGAGGTCTTCGAGCGTGACGAGTCCGGACACGCCGCCGTACTCGTCGACGACGAGACACACGTGCACGGCGTCGCGCTTCATCTGCTGCAGCAGCGTCTCGGCCTTCATCGACTCGGGGACGAACACCGCCGGGCGCGCGATCCGGCTGATCGGGGCATCCCGCCACCCGGCCTCGTCGCGGAAGCCGAACTGCACCAGGTCCTTGAGGTACAGCACTCCGACGACGTCGTCCGCATCGTCGTCGACGATCGGCATGCGCGAGACGCCCTTCTCGAGGAACAGCGTCATCGCTTCGCGCGTCGAGGTCGAGGCATCCACCGTCACCATGTCGGTGCGCGGCACCATCACGGCCCGCACGAACGTGTCGGTGAAGTCGAACACCGAGTGGATCAGCTCACGGTCGTCCTGTTCGATGAGCTCGTTCTCGGCCGCCTCGTCGATGATGCTGAGCAGCTGCTCCTCCGACGCGAAGGACGAGCCGCGCGACGCGCCCGGCGTGATGCGCGTGCCGAGCGCGACGAGTCCGTGGGCGAGCGGCCCCAGGATGATGCGCACCCCGCGGACCACCGGAGCCGCCCCGCGCAGCAGCCGGCGGGCGTGCAGCCGGCCCACCGACCGCGGACTGGCGCCGACGACGACGTACGAGACGCCGGTCATGAGCAGGGCCGCAGCGAGCATCGCCCACCAGATGTTGTCGAAGAGGTCGACGAAGGCGACGGTGACGAGCACGGCGGCCGTCGTCTCGGCCAGCACGCGGATGAAGATCACGGCATTGGCATGCGCGTCGGGGTCGTCCCCGATCTTCCGCAGCGACGCCGCGTTGCGGCCGCCTGCTCCGAGCTCGGCGAGGTCCGCGCGGGAGGTGACGCTGAGCGCCGCGTCGATCGCGACCATGAGGGCGCCGAACGCGAGCAGGAGCGCTGCGGCGACGAGAAGGAGGGCGGCGGTCATGCGCGAGGTCGTCGGCGTTCGGATGCCTGGAACGAGGTGATGAGCTCGCGCTGCAGTCCGAACATCTCCCGCTCCTCCTCGGGCTCGGCGTGGTCGAAGCCGAGGAGGTGGAGCAGGCCGTGCGTGGTGAGGAGGATGAGCTCGTCGAGCGTGGAGTGCTTCGCGGCCACCGCCTGGGTCTCGGCGACCTGCGGGCACAGGACGATGTCGCCGAGCAGGCCCGGAGGCGTCGGGGCGTCTTCGGTGCCGGGGCGCAGCTCGTCCATCGGGAAGCTCAGCACGTCGGTCGGGCCCGGCTCGTCCATCCACTGGACGTGCAGCGCCTCCATCGCGCCCTCGTCGACGAGGAGGATCGCGACGTCGGCGTCGGGGCTGACGTGCAGTTCGGCGAGGTTGTGCTCCATGAGGCGCAGCAGGACCGTCTCATCGACGGCGATCCCCGATTCGTTGCCGATCTCGATGGTCATGGGCGTCCTCGCTTCGGAAGGTGATCACGGGGTCCGCCGCCGCGCACGGTGGCGGTGCGGCGCTCGGCGCGGTTGGCGAACTCGGATGCCTCGTCCCGTTCGCGACGAGCGGTCATCCGGCGCTCGTCGTATTCGCTGTAGGCGTCGACGATGCGGCCCACCAGGGTGTGGCGCACGACGTCGTCGCTGGTCAGGTACGAGAAGTGGATGTCGTCGATGTCGCCGAGCACGCGGGTCACCAGCCGCAGGCCCGACGCGCCCTGCGGCAGGTCGATCTGCGTGATGTCGCCGGTCACCACCATGCGCGTGCCGAAGCCGAGGCGCGTGAGGAACATCTTCATCTGCTCGGGGGTGGTGTTCTGCGCCTCGTCGAGCACGACGAACGAGTCGTTGAGCGTGCGGCCGCGCATGTAGGCCAGCGGCGCGACCTCGATCGTCCCGGTCGCCATGAGCTTGGGCACGAGCTCCGGGTCCATCATCTCGTTGAGCGCGTCGTACAGCGGGCGCAGGTACGGGTCGATCTTGTCGGTGAGCGTGCCGGGGAGGAAGCCGAGCCGCTCCCCCGCCTCGACGGCCGGCCGCGTCAGGATGATGCGGCTGACCTCCTTGCGCTGCAGCGCCTGGACGGCCTTCGCCATCGCGAGGTACGTCTTGCCGGTACCGGCGGGGCCGATGCCGAAGACGATGGTGTTCTCCTCCATCGCGTCGACATAGGCCTTCTGGCCGAGGGTCTTCGGCCGGATGACCTTGCCCCGCGATGACAGGATCGCCTCACCGAGAACCTCCGAGGGGCGCGGCCCGCCTTCGGTGCGGAGGATGCGGTTCGACGACGCGACGTCGTCCTCGCCGAGCGAGTGACCCGCTCGGGTCATCGCGACGAGCTCGTCGACCAGCGTCCGTGCCGCCGCGACGGCCGGCGCCTCGCCCGTGAGCGTGATCTCGTTGCCGCGCACATGCACGTCGACACCCGGGTGCTCCTTCTCGACGACCCGCAGCAGCCGGTCCTGCGGACCGAGAAGCTGCACCATCGCGACGCCGTCGACCTCGACGTGGTCGCTCACCGTCTCATGACCGGGTTGATCAGGCACCGATACTCTTCTCTTCGAGGCCTCCCGCGAGCACATGGGCGTGCACGTGGAAGATGGTCTGGCCCGCGTTCGGGCCGGTGTTGAAGACCAGGCGGAAATCCCCGTCCGAATGCTCGGCGGCGACGGTGTTCGCGAGTCCCACGAGCTCCGCCATGAGGTCCGGGTCGCCGGCGGCGAGCTCGACGACGTCGCGGTACTCCTCGGTCTTGGGGATCACCAGCAGGTGCACAGGCGCCTTCGGGGCGATGTCACGGATGGCGAATGCGTTCTCGGTCTCTGCGATGATCTCGGACGGGATCTCCCCGTCCAGGATGCGCGTGAAGATCGAAGGTTCACTCATGCCGCAAGTCTACCGACGGGGCCTTGCGACCGGCTCCGGGAGCAGTCGGCGACCCCTCCCGGTCGGTGAGCCTGTCGAGTCGTCACCACCGCCCGAGCGCGGTGCTGACGACGGCCAGCGCCGCGGGACCCGCGGTCGAGGTGCGCAGCACCGTGTCGCCGAGGCGCACGAGTCGCGCGCCCGCGGCCGTGAGCGCGTCGAGCTCTTCGGGGGCGATGCCGCCTTCGGGACCGACGACGAGCACGATGTCGCGCTGGTCACCCGGGTCCACCGCGAGTGCGCCGAGCCGCTCGGTCGCCGTCGGCTCGAGGATCAGGACGAGGCATGCTGCTGCCCGGCGCGCGAGCTCCGCGGTCGTGGTCAGCTCCGCTACCTCCGGCACCCACGCGCGGTGGGCCTGCTTCGCGGCCTCCCGCACGATGGTCGCCCAGCGGGCACGGCCCTTCGCGGCCTTCGCCGCGTCCCAGCGGGACACGCTGCGCGCAGCCTGCCACGGCACGATCTCGTCGACGCCGAGCTCCGTCGCCGCCTGCACGGCGAGCTCGTCCCGATCCCCCTTGGCCAGGGCCTGCACGAGCACGATGCGTGGGCTCGGGGGCGCAGCATCCGTCCGTCCGTCGATGCGCACGACCACCTCGCGGGGCGCCACCGACTCCACCGTGCCGGTGAGCCACGCGCCGCGGCCGTCACCGACCGTGACCTCCTCGCCGACGCGCACCCGGCGCACCGTCGAGGCGTGGTGGGCCTCCGCGCCGGTGAGCGTCACGGCGTCGCCGGGAGCGGCGCCGACGGGCTCGTCGAGGAGGAAGTGCAGTGCCACGGGTCAGCTGTTCCGGAAGCGGTCGCGGAGCTTCGCGAACAGGCCCTGGTGGAACTCTGCGAGCCTGGGTGCCGGCGCCTTGGTGCGCTTCGCGAAGTCCTCGATGAGGGCGCGCTCCTTGTGGTCGAGGCGTGTGGGCGTGACCACGTGCACGCCGACCTTGAGGTCGCCGCGCTGCGTGCCGCGCAGCGGCGTGATGCCCCTTCCCTTGATCGTGAGGATGTCGCCGGCCTGCACGCCTGCCCGCACTTCGAGGTCGACCGGGCCGTCGAGCGACTGGATGGTCGTCGTCGTGCCGAGGATCGCGTCGGGCATCGACACCTCGAGCGTCGCCAGCAGGTCGTCGCCGTCACGGCTGAACACCTCGTGCGGCTGCACCGTGACCTCGATGTACAGGTCGCCGTTGGGGCCGCCGGCCGGGCCGACCTCGCCCGAACCCGGCAGCTGCAGGCGGAGTCCGGTCTCGACGCCGGCCGGGATGTCGAGCGACACCGTGCGGCGGGCGCGCACGCGGCCCTGCCCCTGGCAGGTCGCGCACGGGTACGGGATGGTCGTGCCGTAGCCCTGGCAGACGTTGCACGGCTGCGTCGTGACGACGTTGCCGAGGAGGCTGCGCACCTGGCGCTGCACGTTGCCGGTGCCGTGGCAGATGTCGCACGTCACCGGGCTCGTCCCGGGCTGGCAGCACGAGCCCTGACAGGTCTCGCACACGACGGCCGTGTCGACCTCGATGTCGCGATGCGTGCCGAACACGACATCGCCGAGCTCGAGGGTGACGCGGACCAGCGCGTCCTGGCCGCGCTCACGACGCGATCGGGGCCGGCCGCCGCGCGATCCGCCCGCCGCGCCGAAGAAGGTCTCGAAGATGTCGTTGAACCCGCCGAAGCCACCGGCCCCGCCGCCGAACGGCGAGTCGCCGCCGCCCATGTCGTAGCGGGCGCGCTGCTCGGGGTCGCTGAGGACGTCGTACGCGTGCGTCACGAGCTTGAAGCGCTCGGATGCCTCCTCGCCCGGGTTCACATCCGGGTGCAGCTGTCGGGCCAGCCGCCGGTACGCCTTCTTGATCTCGTCGGTGGAGGCGTCGCGTGAGACGCCGAGGACCTCGTAGTGGTCAGCCACTTTCGCCTTCCTGCCGCGGCCGCGCCGCGGGATCGTGTGTGCGCGCGTGCGTCAGCGGGAGCTGTCGTCCTGCTCGAGCATGCGCGTGAGATAGCGCGCGACGGCGCGGACCGTCGCGAGGTTCGTGGGGTAATCCATGCGCGTCGGGCCCAGCACGCCGACGCGGGCGAGAGAGCCCGTCGCGTCGTAGTCGCTGGCGACGACGGATGCCTCGGCCAGGCCGAACGCCTCGTTCTCACGGCCGATGCTCGCGGCGAGGCCGTGTTCGTCGGCGACCATCTCGCCCATCAGCCGCAGCAGGGTCACCTGCTCCTCGATCGCCTCGAGAAGCGGATAGATGCTGCCGCGGAAGTCGGATTCTCGGCGTGCGAGGTTGGCGCTGCCGGCCATCACCAGCTTGTCCTGGCGGAACTCCTCGAGCTCCTCGGCGACGGCGCGGACGATCTCGTCCGTCGCGCGCTCGTGCGCCGGAGCCTGCGCATCCGGTCCCTCGAGGCGCTCGGCGATGCGCTGCAGTCCTTCGCGGACGGGCCGGCCGACCAGAAGGGTCCCGAGCCCCGCGCGGATGTGCGCGAGGTCGACGTCGTCGAAGTCCTCGCCGACGAACGTCAGGCGCTGCGACACGCGTCCCGTGTCGGTGACCACGATCACCAGCATCCGTCCGCCGCCGAGCTGGACCAGCTCGACGTGGGTGACCGTCGCGCGCGCGAACGACGGGTACTGCACGATCGCGACCTGGCCGGTCAGCTGCGTGAGCGCGCGCACGGTGCGCACGAGGACGTCGTCCAGATCGCCGGAGCCGTCGAGGAACGAGGCGATGGCCGCCCGCTGGGCCGGCGAGAGCGGCCGGAGCTCTGCGAGATGATCGACGAAGACGCGGTAGCCCTTGTCGGTGGGCACGCGGCCCGACGAGGTGTGGGGCGCGACGATGAGCTCTTCGTCTTCGAGCAGCGCCATGTCGTTGCGGATCGTCGCGGCGGACACGCCGAAGGCGTGCCGTTCGACGATCGCCTTGCTGCCGACCGGCTCGCGCGTGTCGACGTAGTCCTGGACGATCGCCCGCAGCACCTGCAGACCTCGTTCGCTGACCATCCCGCCTCCTCACGCCGCAGCTGGCACTCGCACGACTGGAGTGCCAATTCTATCCGATGCCCCTGCCAGGATCGTCGAGCGACGCCGGGATGGATCGCGATCGTCGTCCGACCCGCGATCGCGCCGGGGCTAGTCGGTGAGCGCCCGCACCACCGCGTCGGCGAGCAGGCGGCCGCGCCGCGTGAGCACGACCCTCCCGCGCAGCGCGGAAGGACCCTCGATGAGCCCGTCCGCGATCAGCGCGGCGACCGCGTGACGGCCTTCGCCGAGGAGCTCCTCGACGGGGAGGCCCTCGCGGATGCGGGTGCGCAGCAGGACGCTCTCGAGGTTCCTGGCCGCGGCATCCGGGATCTCGCGACCCGCGGCCGGCGACTCGCCCGCGGCCAGCCGCTGGGCGTAAGCGGCGGGGTGCTTGACGTTCCAGAACCGCACGCCGGCGACATGGCTGTGCGCGCCGGGGCCGAAGCCCCACCAGTCCGCGCCGACCCAGTATGCGAGGTTGTGGCGGGAGCGGTGCGCGTCACCGCGCGCCCAGTTCGACACCTCGTACCACTCGAACCCCGCGTCCGCGAGCAGGTCGTCTGCGAGCTCGTACATGTCGGCCTGCAGGTCGTCGTCGGGTGCGACGACCTCGCCACGGCGGATCTGGCGAGCGAGCTTGGTGCCGTCCTCGATGATGAGCGCGTACGCCGAGATGTGGTCGGGCTCGAGGGACACCGCCGCCTCGAGCGAAGTGCGCCAGTCGTCGAGCGATTCACCCGGCGCGCCGTAGATGAGGTCGACGCTGACGTCGAGCCCGGCCCCGCGCGCCGCGGCCACCGCCGTGCGGACGTTGTCGGGATCGTGCGTGCGATCGAGGGCCGCGAGAACGTGCGGGACGGCCGACTGCATGCCGATGGAGAGGCGCGTCACACCGGATGCCGCGAGCTCGGCCGCGACCGCGGGCGTCACCGTGTCGGGGTTGGCTTCGACGGTGATCTCGGCCCCGTCGGCGACACCGAACGTGTCGCGCACGCCGGCGAGCATGCGTGCGAGGTCGCCGGGCGGGAGCAGCGTCGGGGTGCCGCCGCCGAAGAACACCGTCGACGCGGGACGGTTCCCGCCGGCGCGCTCGAGCACGGGCGCCGCCAGCTCGATCTCACGAAGGAGCGTGTCGGCGTACTCGTCCTGGCGGGCGCCGCGCAGCTCGGACGACGTGTACGTGTTGAAGTCGCAGTACCCGCAGCGGACGCGGCAGAAGGGGACGTGCAGATACACGCTGAACTCTGCGGCCGGATCGATGCGCGTGCCGGCCGGCAGCGAGCCGTCCGAGGGAACGGGCTCGCCGAGCGGAAGAGCGGAGCCCATCAGCGCCTCACGCGGGAGTCGTGTACAGCGGCGAGATCGCGCGCAGGTATCGCGTGAACAGCTCGCGACGACGGCGCTTCGTGAGCCCCGGAAGCATCCGGTACAGCACGGCACGGGGAGCGTCGAACGCGCGGACGGTGAACCAGACCTCGTCGTTGTCGTACCAGTCGAGCATGAACGACTCCTCGCCGCTCACGACGGAGTCACTCACGGTCCCGAGCGCGAAGCCCACCCGCCGAGGCTCCTCGACGGCGAAGATGACGCGCAGCTCCGCGTCGGCGCGGAGCCCCCTGACGCGGCCGTCGACGCGGATCGTCGTGCCCGCGCCGACGAACGGGGTGCCGTCCGCGTCGAAGCGCTGCTCGGCCTCGGAGCGGCTGGGCTTGACGGGGTTGCCCTCGGCGTCGAAGCTCACCCCCGAGTACATGGGGCCGGAGGCAGGGCGCACGTCGGTGACGTCGAGCCCGGCACCGCGCTGGGCGGTCCACGACATCAGCGCCTCGCTCGCGGCGCGGAAGCGCGCTTCGCCGCTGCCGATCCGCCACGACTGCTCTGCAGGGATGCTGCGCTCCGGCGGATACTGCATCAGATCCGGCGCTTGGGTCGCCCCGACAGCGGCGTAGTCGACGGTGTCGTCACGGAAGGTTCCTCGACGCATGGATTCCAGCCTACTTCGCGAGTCGCATCACTTCTTGGCAGGACCCTCGACGTCGCCTGAGAGCGCGGCGATGAACGCCTCCTGGGGGACCTCGACGCGACCGACCATCTTCATGCGCTTCTTGCCCTCCTTCTGCTTCTCGAGGAGCTTGCGCTTACGGGAGATGTCACCGCCGTAGCACTTGGCGAGGACGTCCTTGCGCATCGCGCGGATGTTCTCGCGGGCGATGATGCGAGCGCCGATGGCGGCCTGGATCGGCACCTCGAACTGCTGACGAGGGATGAGCTTGCGCAGGCGCTCGGTCATCATCGTGCCGTAGGCGTACGCCTTGTCGCGGTGCACGATCGAGCTGAACGCATCGACCTTGTCGCCCTGCAGCAGGATGTCGACCTTCACGAGGTCGGCCGTCTGCGACCCGGCGGGCTCGTAGTCGAGGCTCGCGTAGCCCTGCGTCTTGGATTTGAGGTGGTCGAAGAAGTCGAACACGATCTCGCCGAGGGGCATGTGGTAGCGCAGCTCGACGCGGTCCTCGCTGAGGTATTCCATGCCCAGAAGCGACCCGCGGCGGGACTGGCACAGCTCCATGACGGTGCCGACGTAGTCCTTGGGGAGCAGGATGCCGACCTTGACGACCGGCTCGGACACCTCGGCGACGCGCCCGTCCGGGTACTCGCTCGGGTTGGTCACGACGACGGTCTCGCCGGTGTCGGTCGTGACCTCGTACGTCACCGAGGGCGCGGTCGTGATGAGGTCGAGGTCGAACTCGCGCGAGAGGCGCTCGGTGATGATCTCGAGGTGCAGGAGGCCCAGGAAGCCGCAGCGGAAGCCGAAGCCGAGCGCCACCGACGTCTCGGGCTCGTACTGGAGGGACGCGTCCGACAGCTTGAGCTTGTCCAGCGCCTCACGCAGGTCGGCGTAGTCGCTCTGGTCGATCGGGTAGATCCCCGAGAAGACCATGGGCTTCGGGTCGGTGTAGCCGGCCAGCGGCTCGGTCGCGGGTTTGCGGTGGTTGGTGATCGTGTCGCCGACCTTGGACTGGCGGACGTCCTTCACACCGGTGATCAGGTAGCCGACCTCGCCGACGCCGAGCCCCCTGGTGGGGACCGGCTCGGGGCTCGAGACTCCGATCTCGAGGAGGTCGTGCGTCGCCTTGGTCGACATCATCTGGATGCGCTCGCGCGGCTCCAGCTTGCCGTCGACCATCCGGACGTAGGTCACCACACCGCGGTAGGAGTCGTACACGGAATCGAAGATCATGGCGCGGGCCGGGGCATCCGGGTTCCCCTTCGGAGCGGGGATCTGCTCGACGATGCGGTCGAGCAGTGTCTCGACGCCCATGCCGGTCTTGCCGCTCACGCGCAGCACGTGATCGGGCGAGCCGCCGATGAGGCCGGCAAGCTCTGCGGCGTACTTCTCGGGGTCGGCGGCCGGCAGGTCGATCTTGTTGAGCACCGGGATGATGTGGAGGTCGTTCTCGAGCGCGAGGTAGAGGTTCGCGAGGGTCTGCGCCTCGATGCCCTGCGCAGCGTCGACGAGCAGGATCGCACCCTCGCAGGCGGCGAGCGAACGCGAGACCTCGTACGTGAAGTCCACGTGACCGGGGGTGTCGATCATGTTCAGCGCGAAGGTCTGGTCAGCCGTGGCCCACGGCATGCGCACGGCCTGCGACTTGATCGTGATGCCGCGCTCGCGCTCGATGTCCATGCGGTCGAGGTACTGCGCGCGCATGTCGCGGTCGGAGACGACGCCGGTGATCTGCAGCATGCGGTCGGCCAACGTCGACTTGCCGTGGTCGATGTGGGCGATGATGCAGAAGTTGCGGATCAGCTCGGGCGGCGTGGCAGAGGGCTCGAGGGGCTTCAGGGCGCGCGGTGACATGTCCAGACGATTGTACGGGTGCGCGCCGCTCGACGAACCCCGGCGACGGCGTGCGGGTCAGGCCGGGGACGGGATGCGGCTCAGACCGTCGAGCAGCTCGTCGCGGTCGCTGGCCACGCACACGCGGATCCAGCCCTCGCCCGAGGCGCCGAATGCGCTTCCTGGAGCGACGGCGACGCCCTGCTCGTCGAGGAACCGCTCGCACCAGGCGACGACGTCGCCGCCGGAGACGTGTGCGACGTCGATCCAGAGATAGAAGGCCCCTGTGGGGTCGAGGTAGCGGAGCCCCCGGGCGTCGAGGAGCGCCGTCGCGGCGGCGAGGTTGTCGCGGTAGTGCGCCGCACTGTGGCCGACCGCCGCCTGGTCGCCGATGAGCGCCTCTGCGGCCGCCCGCTGCGACGGCTCGTCGACGCAGCTGACCACGGACTCCTGCACCCGCAGCATGGTCTGCCGCCATCCCGGGGGCGTGACCAGCCACCCGACCCGCGCTCCGGTCATCGCGTAGGTCTTCGACATCGAGAACACCGACAGCACGCGGCCGTCGTCGTCGAGCGTCGCGGGGCTCACGTGCGGCTCACCCCACGTGAAGCGCTCGTACACCTCGTCGCTGATGAGCCACAGATCGTGGCGGCGCGCCAGGCCGATCAGCGCCTCCAGCGTCGGGCGGTCGAACGTCGACCCGAGGGGGTTGGAGGGGGTGTTCACGATGATCGCGCGCGTCCGCGGGGTGACCAGCGACTCGAGCTCGGCGAGATCGGGCTGGAACGCGCGCTCGGGACGCAGCGGATACGGCACCGGCGTGGCCTGCAGGAGATGGGCGTTCATCGTGAAGGTGGTGTACCCGGGATCGGGCACCAGCACCTCGTCGCCCTGCGACAGGGTGAGCGCCATCGCCAGGTGCAGCGCCTGGGTGGCGCCGACCGTGACCCAGATCTGCTCGAGGTCGACGTCGAGGGCGTTCTCACGAGCGAGCTTGTCGCGGATCGCTTCGCGAAGCGCCGGGATGCCGCCGTTGGGGGTGTAGCGGATCGCACCCTCGCGCCACGCCTGGGACGCGGCATCCCTGATCCCCTCCCCCGCGACCTCGCCCGGCTCCCCCACCGCGAGGATGATCGTGCCGGGGCGGCGCAGTGCGCGCTCGAGGATGTGACGCACACCGGAACCCGGCATGCGCGCGATGTGCGGGGCGATCTCGGGCATGCCGCCATGCTAAGCGGGCGCGCACGGCTAGCCTGGCGTCATGGTCGTCCAGGTCGTGCTCGTGCACGGCATCCGGACGTCCGCGACGATGTGGCGCGCGCAGGTGGAGTACCTGACGGAGCGGGGCAACCCGGTGACGGCGGTCGACCTCCCCGGGCACGGTTCCCGCATGAGTGAGGAGTTCACCCTCGAGTCCGCGTTCGCCACGATCGATTCCGCGGTGCGCGCCGCCGCGGAGCGCGGCCCGGTGCTGCTGTCGGGTCACTCGATGGGCGGCCTGCTGTGCATCGAATACGTGGGTGCGGAGGATCCCCCACCGGTCGCGGGGTTCATCGCGGCTTCGTGCACCGCGATCCCGCGCGGCGTGGGGCTCGCGACGTACCGCGTGCTGGCCCGCGGCTTCGATTCCCTTCCCGACCGCGGGATGTGGCTGACCGACCGCATGCTCGACCGCATCCTTCCTGACGAGACCCGCGCCGACTTCGGCGCCGGCGGCTACGCACTCGATGCGCAGGACATCGCGCTGCGCAGCCTCTCGGTGCTCGATCTGCTCGCGGCCCTCCATCGCATCGACGTGCCGCTGTGGTTCGTCAACGGACAGTGGGACCAGCTCCGCCTGAACGAGAAGCTGTTCATGAGGGTCGCGCAGCACGCAGAGCTGATCGTCGTGCCGCGGACGACCCATCACGTGACGGTGATGCGCCCGCGCGTGTTCGACGCCCTGCTCGAAGTCGCCCTCCGCACGCTCGAGGCGTCACACGCCTGACGGCTGCCGTTCGCGGCTGCGGATCGCGTACGTCATGAAGCCGCCCGCGATCGACAGGATGCCTCCCACGAGGAACAGCAGCCAGAAGCCGCCCACGAGGGCGACGAGACCCGCGCCGAGGAGCGGGCCGATGAGCTGGCCGAGGCTCGCCGAGACGTTCACGAAGCCGAGGTCGCGGGCGTGGTCCTCGGGATACGGGAGCAGGTCCGTGCCGAGGGCGAGTCCGACCGACATGTACGCGCCGTAGCCGACGCCGAGGAGAGCCGCCGCGATCATCGCGGTGGTGAGCGACGGCGCCACCACCAGGATGATCGACGCGAGCCCCTGCACGACGGCCGACCACACGACGAACGGGATCCGTCGCCCGGTGCGGTCCGAGATCCACCCCGACGCGATCGAGGAGCCCACCACGAACAGGGTGTAGACGAGGATCAGGAGCAGCAGCTCGTCCTCGGCCGTCGCGGGGTCGCGGTGCAGGCCGTAGAGTAGGAAGAAGAGCAGCAGGCCGGTTCCGAGCGCGTTGCCGATGTTCACGGTGAGGCGCCCGGCGAGCAGCCACGCGAAGTCGCGATCACGAAATGCGGCGAGTCGCTCCCCGAGAGTGCGCACCTGGCGGGCCGCGGCCGTGTCGCCGCGCGCCGGCGGGTCCGGCAGGAGGAGCGCCGCCGCCGTGCCGACGATCGCGAGGAAGCCGGCGAGCACGAGGTACCCGACCACGACGCCGAGCTCGAGCAGCACGATGACACCGACGCCCACGACGATGCCGAGGGCCTGAGACGAGGAGACGGCGGCGGATGCTGCGCCCCGCTGCGTCGTGAGCTGATCGGCGATGAGGGCGGTGAATGCCGCGGAGGCGACGGCGACGCCGACCGAGACGCCGACCCAGGCGAGTCCCACGCCCCACGGACCCGATGCGAAGGCGATCGCGGCAAGCGACGCGGTGCCGAGCCACACTCCGCCGAGCGCCCAGGGGCGCCGGCGCCCCATCCTGCCGCGGGTGCGATCGGAAAGGCCGCCGGCGACCGGGGCGGCGATCACGCCGGCGACGCCGCCCATCGCCAGCACGAGGCCGGACGACACCACGCCCGACACCCACCCGTCGGCATCGTCGGGCGTGTTGAGCTGCAGCGGGATGAGCAGCTGCAGCGGCGTGAGCTGCACCGTCCACAGCGCGAGCCACGCGAGCGTGAAGAGCGTGAACCAGCCGACGCCGACCTTGGCGCCCTGCCGGACGCTCACGCGCGTGCCTCCGCGATGAGGGCGCGGTACCAGTCGAACGACGCCTTCGGCGTGCGTGCCGAGGTGTCGAAGTCGACGTGGACGAGACCGAACCGCTGGGACCAGCCGTCCGCCCACTCGAAGTTGTCCAGGAGCGACCACACCGTGTACTCCCGCACGTCGACGCCCGCAGCGGCGGCCGCGCCGACGGCGTCGATGTGTCCCGCGAGGTACGAGATGCGGTCGGCGTCTGCGACGGGTCCGTCGACGTGGTCAGGCTCGGGGAAGGACGCCCCGTTCTCGCCGATCACGAGCGGCGGCAGGCGGTCGCCGTAGCGTGCGCGGAAATCGAGCAGGAGGCCGGTGAGGGCCGCGGGCACGATCGGCCACTCGGATCCGAAACCGGTGACGGGCGCGCCGGGCGTGGGCGCGATCTCGAACGGGACGGGGCTGCCCTCGGGCGCGGCGGCGATCGTCGTCGGGTTGTAGAAGTTGATCCCGTAGAAGTCCCCCGGCGCGGAGATCAGCTCCAGATCGCCTTCCTCGACCGGCATGGGCGGGATGCCGAACGCCTCGAGGTCGGGGTAGGCGCCCGTCAGCACGGGGTCGGCGAAGACGCGATTGTGGAGCAGGTCATACACGGCCGCGGCCGCGAGGTCGGCATCCGTCTCACCCGCCGGGAGCACGAGGGTGTGATTGTTGACGATCCCGACCTCCTCGGCGCCCGACGCGCGCAGTGTGCGGAGGGCGAGGCCGTGCGCGAGCAGCTGGTGGTGCACGGTCGGCAGCGCGCCGAACAGCAACTGCTTGCCCGGCGCGAGCGTGCCGACGGCATAGCCCTGCAGCGACGTCGAGACCGGCTCGTTGAGCGTGTACCAGTGGCGGATGCTGTCGCCCAACGCCTCCGCGACGATCTCGGCGTACTCGCCGAAGCGCAGCGCCGTGTCGCGGTCGAGCCATCCGCCGCGCTCTTCCAGAACGCTCGGCAGATCCCAGTGGTACAGCGTCGCGAAGGGCGTCACCCCCGCCTCGAGCAGATCGTCGGCGAGGCGTCGGTAGTAGTCGAGGCCCGCCTGCAGGACAGGACCGCCGGGCTCGGGCTGCACGCGCACCCACGAGATCGAGAAGCGGTAGCGGTCGACGCCCAGCCCAGCGAGCAGCGCCACGTCTTCGTGGTGACGTCGGTAGCTGTCAGGACCGGGATCGGCGGTCGCGCCGCCGCGCACCGCGCCGGGCGTGCCGACGAAGTCGTCCCAGATCGACCGGCCCCGCCCGTCGGCGGCGCGCGACCCCTCGACTTGGAATGCGGCGGTCGCCGCCGACCACCGGAAGCCCGGCGGGAACGGCGAGAGATCGACAGACGGATGCTGCGGCACGGCGGACTCCTTCGTCACGGAGCGCGCATCCCCAGCGGCGCGCGCACCCACGCGTAGATCATGCATCATCGAAGGGCTCTGCCGTGCACGCCTGTGGACGTCAATGAGTCACCGGTTCACCTGGTAGAATCCTTGTTTGGCTTGCGTGTGGGTTCGCCCTCACGACCGCCGCGAAGCGCCCCTCTCTCGCTGACCGGCACACAAATCCGATTCACCTTCGAACGAAAGACGTCGACACGTGGCGAACATCAAGTCGCAGATTAAGCGCAACAAGACCAACGAGAAGGCGCGCGAGCGCAACAAGGCCGTCAAGAGCGAGCTGAAGACGCACGTCCGTCGCACCCGCGAGGCGATCGCGGCCGGCGACAAGGCCGCGGCCGAGAAGGCGCTGGGCACGGCGACCAAGAAGCTCGACAAGGCCGTCAGCAAGGGCGTCATCCACCAGAACCAGGCGGCGAACCGCAAGTCGGCCATCGCCAAGCAGGTCGCCGCTCTCTGAGCCTCTGACACGCTCCGCGACTCCGAGTCGCGTGAAGGCCCGTCCCGCAAGGGGCGGGCCTTTCGCTTGCGTTCGCGGGCGCATGTCAGGCGCCGTACGGTGCGCGCGTGGCGATCACCGTGATCATGCGCTCGAGGGCGAACACCGCGTCGCGCGAGCCGCCCTTGACCTCGGCATCCGCCCGTGCCGCCGCCTGGATCGCGCGGCCGAGACTCTCTTCGTTCCAGCCGACCAGGTCGCGGCGCGCGCGATCGATCTGCCAGTCCTTCATGCCCAGCCGCGAGGCAAGGGCCTTCGCCGGCTCGCGGTTGCCCGCGACCCGCGCCATCGTGCGCAGCTTCATGGCGACGGCCGCCACGAGCGGCACCGGGTCGGCGCCGGAGGCCAGGGCGTGCCGGAGCGCGATGAGCGCCTCGCCGTAGCGCCCCGCGATCGCCGTGTCGGCGACCGTGAAGGCCGACGTCTCGACGCGGCCCCCGTAGTAGCGCTCGACGACCTGGTCGGTGATGTCGCCGGGGACGTCCGCGATGAGCTGCTGGCACGCCGCCGCGAGTTCGGTGAGGTCGTCGGCGAACGCGGAGACGAGCGCGCGCAGCGCGGTCGGCGCGATGCGCTTCTTCGCGGTCTGGAACTCGCCTGCGGCGAAGTCGAAGCGGTCCGAGTCGCGCTTGACGGCCGGGCACGCGATCTCGACGCCCGAGCCCTCCCCCGCACGGATCGCGTCGAGCAGCTTCTTGCCGCGCACACTCGCACCGGTGTGCCTGAGCACGACCGTCGCGCCGTCCTGCGGCGCGGCGAGGTAGGCGACGGCCTCGGCGAGGAACGTGTCGGAGCACTTCTCGACCCCGCTCACCCGGACCAGTCGAGGCTCGCCGAACAGCGACGGCGACGTGACGCCGAGGAGTGTGCCGGCGGCATAGTCGTCGGCACGGATGTCGGACACTTCGAGCGTAGGGTCTTCGGCGCGCAGATAGTCGCGCACGCCCGCGATCGCCCGTTCGGCGCAGACCTCCTCGGGCCCGGAGACGAGCACGATCGGCGCCGGCTGCGGAGCCCGCCAGGACAGCTGGGGAATGGCGCTGCGCGCGGCCTTCGCGGGTGCTCGGCGTGCGGGGGAAGCCATTCCCCCAGCCTACCGAGGCCCACCGACGGCGGCCGCCTCCCCCCTCATCCGCCGCTGTCGCGCCACATGGACACCGCGCCGGTCTCGGCGCTCCACAGCGCGATCGCGCCGTCGCGGTCGGTGCGCAGGATCTTCGCGTCGACGTCAGCCAGGATCTTCAGCGCCTCGTCGCGCGGATGCCCGTAGTCGTTGTCGGCGCCCACTGTGACGAGCGCGATCGACGGCCGTGCGGCGGCGTAGAGTCCTGCGTCCTGATCGGCGCTGCCGTGATGAGCGGTCTTGACGATCGCGTAGGGGGGATCCAGCGCCCCCGATGCCGTCAGCAGCCGCTGTGGCGAGGCAGAGAGGTCGCCGAGCAGGAGGGTCGGCGGGATGCCGCCGCCTCGGACGTCGAGTACGACGCTCGCATCGTTCCCGGACGGGAAGGCGCGGCTGCCGGCCTTCGGCCAGAGCACCCGCCACCGTGCACCTCCCAGCGATCCGCTGAGCCCGGCCGACGCCTCGGTCGCCCGCGCTCCCCGCGCCGTCAGCGAGGCGATCGCGGCCTGCCCCGTCCCGTCGCCCGGTCCGTGGAGCACCGTGCCGACACGACCGCGCACCGCGTCGAGCCCGCCGATGTGGTCGAGGTCGTAGTGGGTGAGGACGAGCAGGTCGATGCGATCGATGCCGGCACGCGAGAGGCAGGCGGCGAGCGGTTCGAGGTCGGGCCCGGTGTCGATCAGCGCGACGGCACCCTCCGAGCGGAGCAGGACGGCATCTCCTTGGCCGACGTCGCACGCGAGCACCGCCCAGGTGCCGGGCAGTGTCCATCGCCCGGCGACCCTGGTCAGGGCTCCGGCGCCGAGCCCGCCACCGGTCAGCACGGCGACGACCACGATCGCGGTCCCGCGTGTGGCCCGTCGAGCCCGTGAGCCGCCGCGGTCGAGCGCGATCGCGAGCCCGATCACCAGGCCGACCCCCGCGAGGGCCACCGCGCCGGGGATGCCCTCCAGCCAGGGCAGTGCGTCGGCGGGGAGCGCCGATGCGGTCGTCGCCGTCGCGGCGATCCACGATGCCGGCAGCCAGGCGAGTGCCGCGAGACCCGACTGCAGCCACGGCAGCGGGGCGCTGAGACACGCCGCGAGCCCGAGCACGGTCGCCGCTGGTGCCGCGGGACCGGCGAGGAGGTTCGCGAGCACACCGTAGACGGGCACCGTCGGCTCGATGAGGATCAGGAGCGGGCCGCACGCGAGCTGGGCGGCGAGCGGCACCGCGAGGGCGAGTGCCAGCGGCCGCGGGACTGCTCTGGCCAGGCCGGTGGCGAGCGGGCGCGCCCACAGCAGCAGAGACGCCGTCGCCACGGCCGACAGCGCGAATCCGAGCGAAGCGGCGAGCCACGGATCCAGCACGAGGAGCAGGGCGACAGCGACCGACAGCAAGGCCATACCCGCACCGGCGCGGCCGAGCAGCACGGCGAGCATCGCGATCGCGGCCATCGCCGCCGCGCGCACGACGCTCGGCTCGGGCGTGACCAGGATCACGAAGCCGGCGAGGACCGCGACTCCGCAGGCGACGCGAAGCCTCCTCGAGGCACCGAGTGCGGCGGCGAGGGCGAACGCGATGCCGACGACGAGCGCGCAGTTGGCGCCCGACACGGCGGTGAGATGCGACAGCGAGGACTCCTTCATCGCCGCATCCAGGGACGGCGACACGATCGATGTGTCGCCCACTGCGAGACCCGGGACGAGCCCCGCGCCCTCGCCGGGCAGACCGTGCACCGCCGCGACGAGGCCTCGACGCAAGCCGCCGGCGACCGCTGAGACGCCGCCCGGCGGCTGCACCACCTCGACCCCGCGCGACGCCCACACCTCGAGCACCGCTCGCTCCCCCGGGCGCCCGGGCTTCGCGGTGCCGTGGGCGTCGACGGTGGAGCCGACGTCGAGCTGCCAGGGGCGGTCGACGTCGGCAGGCGAGACGCGCACGGCGATCTCGACCCCTGCGCCGTAGATCTCATCGCCGATCGTCACGCGCGACGCCACGGCATCGAAGGCGAGCGAGCCGTCGGCGCGTCGCTCGATCTTGCCGGTGACGTCCGCGCGGATGGCGACGGCCCGGCCGCCGGTGAGGGCGAGATCCTCGACGGCGGTCCGGGCCGGCTGTGCGAGGGCGACGTGCGACGCGGCGGCCGCGGAAGCCGCCCCCGCGAGCACGACGACCACGAGCGTACGGCGCACAGCGGCCCGAGGCATCCGGAAGCGCGCCTGTGCGCCGCCGTGGCGAGACGGAAGGCCATCGCGTGTGCTCAGGCTCAGGACAGCCGTGGTCAGGCCGAGGACGAGCGCCCAGAGGGTCAGAGCGATCCAGGGCGATGCTGCAGGAGCGAGGATCGCGGCGGCGGCGACAGCCCAGCATGCTGCCGCGACCGGGACCAGCCGCAGCCCGAGCCGGCGACGCACGTCACACCGTCACGAGGTCGCGCAGCGACTCGAGCATCTTGTCGCCGATGCCGGGCACGGCGAGCAGATCCTCGATGCTCGTGAACCCGCCGTTGTCGTCGCGCCACGCGATGATGCGCTCTGCCAGCGCCGGACCGATGCGAGGCAGCGTCTCGAGGACCGTCGCGTCCGCCGAATTGAGATCGACGCGCGCGTCGGCCGGTGCTGCGGGTCCGGGTGCGCCCGTGGTCGACGGCGCCTCCCCTTCGCGCGGCACCGGCAGCTGTTCGCCGTCGTCGAGCGTGCGCGCCAGGTTGACCGCGTCGCGGTCCGCGTCATCGGCGAACCCGCCGGCGGCCGCGATCGCATCGACGACGCGGGAGCCCATCGGGAGCACGAACAGGCCAGGGGTGCGCACCGCACCCGAGACGTGCACGTAGAGCCTGGACGCGGGTGTCACCGCGGCCGCGGGCGTCTGGTCGATGACCACCTCGTCGACAGGTGCCATCGCGCCGCGAAGGATGCCGATCCCGACGGTGATCGCCAGCGCGGCGATCACGAGCACGACGACGGCGCCGATCCCGAAACGGCGCCGCGCGGCGAGGTGCTCGGGCGACGCGCCCTCGGAGCGGTCGCCGGCTGTCACGGACCCACGCTAGGAGGCGAGAGGGGCCGGAGACGCAGCGGGTCCCGGGGATGTGCATACCCCCGGGACCCGGTCCTCCTGTGGAGGAGGCTCAGTGCGTGCTGAAGCTCACGACCTTGGGCGGGCGGACGACCACCCGCGTGATCTCGCGCCCTGCGAGCGAGCGCACGACCTTCTCATCGGCGCGGGCGAGTCGCTCGAGCTCGGCGGCGTCGATGCGGGCGGGCACCCTGAGGGTGCCGCGCACCTTGCCGTCGACCTGCACGACCGCGGTGACGCTCTCCTCGACGAGGAGGGTCGGGTCGGCGGTGCGCCACGGCACCAGGCCGACGAACCGGTCGTACCCGAGGATCTCCCACATCTCCTCCGCGAGGTGCGGAGCGAACAGGTCGAGGATCATCGCCGTGGCCTCGGCGGCCTCGCGAACGGCGGGGTCGGCGGGTCCGGCGCCGGTGTCGATGACCTTGCGCGTCGTGTTGACCAGCTCCATGAGGCGCGCCACGACGACGTTGAACTTGGTCTGCTCGACGAGGCCCGGAGCGTCCGCGAGGAGGCGGTGGGTCACACGACGCAGCGAGACGTCGCCCTCGGCCCACACCACGTCGGGATCGCTCGTGACGTCCGAGGCGACACGCCAGGCGCGGGCGAGGAACTTCTGGGCACCCGTGGTCGACACGTCCTCCCAGTTGATGTCGTCCTCGACCGGTCCGGCGAACGCGATCGCCGTGCGCACCGCGTCGGCGCCGGGGTCGACCATGCTCGACGCGAACTCGACGAGGTTGCCCTTGGACTTCGACATCTTCGAGCCGTCGAGGAGCACCATGCCCTGGTTGATGAGGCTCGAGAAGGGCTCCGTGAAGTCGATGAGGCCCATGTCGAAGAGGACTTTGGTGATGAACCGCGCGTAGAGCAGGTGCAGGATCGCGTGCTCGACGCCGCCGATGTACGAGTCGACGGGGGCCCAGCGGTCCGCCTCGCGCGACGGGAACGCCTCGTTCGGGTCGTTCGGCGCCAGGAAGCGGAGGAAGTACCACGAGCTGTCGACGAACGTGTCCATCGTGTCGGGGTCGCGGAGCGCAGGCTCGCCCGTCTCCGGGTCCGTGGCCTTCATCCACTCCGTCGCGCCGCCGAGCGGCGACGTGCCCTTGGGTGCGAGGTCGAGTCCGTGCGCGTCGGGCAGGCGCAGCGGCAGCTGGTCCTCGGGGACGGGCACGATGCGGCCGTCCTCGGTGTGGATCATCGGGATCGGCGTGCCCCAGAACCGCTGGCGCGAGATGAGCCAGTCGCGGAGGCGATACGACTTCGCGGCGCGCCCGGCACCGGCGGCCTCGAGCTGCTCGATGATGCGCGCGATGGCGTTGCGCTTGGAGAGTCCGTCGAGCGAACCCGAGTTGATGAGGCGCCCCTCGCCGGTCAGCGCGATGCCGGTCGTCGCGGGGTCCAGGTCGGACAGTGTCTCGAGAGGGCCCGGATCGATCGGCACACCCTCCTCGTCGAGCTCGATGACCGGGATCGCGCCCGTGATCGGCGCCGTGGTGTCGACGACGACCTTGACGGGCAGGTCGAACGCCCGCGCGAAGTCGAGGTCGCGCTGGTCGTGTGCGGGCACGGCCATGACGGCGCCGTGGCCGTAGTCGGCCAGCACGTAGTCCGCGGCCCAGATGGGCAGGCGCTCCCCGTTGACGGGGTTGACGGCGAAGCGGTCGAGGAAGACGCCGGTCTTCGGGCGATCGGTGCTCTGGCGCTCGATCTCGGTCTCGCGCTGGACGCTCTCGAGGTAGTCCTGGAAGCGCATGCGCACGTCGGCCGACGAGCCGGCGGCGAGCTCGGCGGCCAGGTCGCTGTCGGGGGCCACGACCATGAAGGTCGCGCCGTGCAGGGTGTCGGGTCGGGTCGAGAAGACGGTGACCTTCTCGGCGCGGCCCTCGATCTCGAAGTCGATGTCGGCGCCCACCGAGCGGCCGATCCAGTTCCGCTGCATGCGGATGACCTTCTGCGGCCAGAAGCCCTCGAGCTGGTTGAGGTCGTCGAGCAGGCGGTCGGCGTACTCGGTGATCTTGAAGTACCACTGCGTGAGCTTCTTCTTGATCACCTCGGCGCCGCAGCGCTCGCAGTGGCCGTCGACGACCTGCTCGTTGGCGAGCACGGTCTGGTCGTTGGGGCACCAGTTGACCGGGCTCTCCTTGCGGTAGGCCAGGCCGCGCTCGTAGAGGCGCTGGAACAGCCACTGGTTCCAGTGGTAGTACTCGGGGTCGCTCGTGTGGAGGATGCGGCTCCAGTCGTACGAGGACCCGTACTCGCGGAAGCTCTTCTTGTGCTGCTCGATGTTCGCGTAGGTCCACTCGCGCGGGTCGGCCCCGCGCTGGATCGCCGCGTTCTCGGCGGGGAGGCCGAACGAGTCCCACCCGATCGGGTTCAGGACGTTGTAGCCGCGGTGACGCCAGAACCGCGCGACGATGTCGACGTAGGCGTAGCTCTCGGCGTGGCCCATGTGGAGGTCCCCGGAGGGGTACGGGAACATGCCGAGCACGTACTTGCGGGGGCGCGTGTCGTCGGCGCCGCCGGCGCGGAACGGGTCGGCCTCGGCCCAGCGTGCCTGCCACTTCTGCTGGATCGAGTAGGCGTCGTAGCCCTCTGTGGGCGCAGAGGTGTCGGAGGTTTCGGTCTGACTCACGTGGAAAGTGCCAATCATGGAAGCCGGAAAGCGCGCGCAGCGCGCGAAGCGCGTCTTCCAGGTTAGCGGAACGGGCGGTTCACCAGCCCGGCGGCAATGCGGCGCCCAGCGCGGCAAGGGGCCCGCGCGCCTTGATCCCGACCTCGGCGACCTCTGCCGCGGCATCCGATCGCCACGTGATGCCGCCGCCGGCACCCACGTACGCGCGCTCGGGCCTGACGACGATCGAGCGGATCACCATCGCGAGATCGAGCGCGCCGTCGTCGCCGATCCACCCGAAGCAGCCCGAGAACACACCGCGCGGGGCGCCCTCCAGGCCGTGCAGGATGGTCATCGCGGACAGCTTCGGCGCCCCCGTCATCGAGCCCGCCGGGAAGGTCGCCGCGAGCAGGTCGTCAAGGGTCGTGCCGGTCGCGAGCTCGCCCGACACAGTGCTCACGAGCTGGTGCACCGCGGGGTACGACTCGACCTCGAGGAGCGCGTCGACGCCCACGGTGCCTGCCACGCACACGCGCGAGAGGTCGTTGCGCATGAGGTCGACGATCATGACGTTCTCGGCGCGCTCCTTCTCGCTCGCGCGCAGTTCGGTCGCCAGCGCGGCGTCCTCCCCCGCGTCCGCGCCGCGCGGGCGGGTGCCCTTGATCGGGCGCGTGCGCACCACCGCACTGCCGTCGGCTGCTCCCTCTACGTGGAGGAACTGCTCCGGGCTCGCGCTGAGCAGAGCGGTGTCGCCCGAGCGGATGAATCCCCCGTGGTGTGCGGGCGTGGCCGCCCGCAGGCGGGCATAGACCGCGACGGGATCGACGGATGCCTCGACCTCGAAGCGCGTCGTCAGGCACAGCTGGTAGGCGTCGCCCTCGCGGATCGCGTCGCGACAGCGTTCGATGAGGGCGGCGTACTCATCGGGGCGGTGCCGGGCGTGCGCGACCGCCTCGCGCCGGGCAGGTGAGGGCAGGACGGGCGCGCCGGTCGCCGCGGCGACCGAGGCGGCGAGCTCATCGACCTCCGTCGCTGAGCCGTACACGCGGACGCTCTGATGCGCGTGGTCGAATGCGACGAGACGTCCCACCCGCAGCCACAGGTCCTGCGGGACTCCGTCGGCCTCGCGGGACGCCGGCCCTCCCGCGCGCGCCGCGGCGTCGTCGTAGCCGGTCCAGCCCACCCATCCCCCGCGCAACGGGCTCTCGCCATCGGCAGCCGTGACGCCCGTGCAGATCGTCGCCTTCACCTGCGCCGGGTCGTCCGGAGACCCCGCGCCCATCCAGCTCCATCCCTCGCGGGCGTCGGGTCCGGCATCCAGCCAGAAGGAGTGCGGCTCGCCTCTGAAGACGGCGCTGAAGACGGATGCCGGATCCACCCAGTGCGCGACGTCCGCGGCGGCGAGGGGCTCCGTCATGTTCCCAGGTTAGAGGGGTGCACAGAGCTCTAGGCTCATGGCGTGAACGAGTTCCTGACGTGGCTGCTCGACGCCGTCCAGAGCGTCGACCCGATCGTCAGGACGCTCCTCGCCGGATTCGCGATCATGCTCGAGACCAGCGTGCTGATCGGGCTCGTCGTTCCCGGCGACACGATCGTGATCGTCGCCGGCACCGCGGTCTCGTCGGTGCTCGAGGGCGTGATCCTCGGCATCGCGGTGGTCATCGGCGCCCTCATCGGCGAGAGCATCGGGTTCTGGCTCGGACGCTACCTCGGCCCGCGCATCCAGCACTCGAAGCTCGGACGCCGTATCGGCGAGGAGAACTGGGCGCGCTCGGAGAGATACCTGCGACGTCGCGGCGGCCCCGCGATCTTCATCTCACGGTTCCTGCCCGTGCTGCACTCGCTCGTGCCACTCACCGTCGGAATGAGCGGCTACCCGTACCGGCGTTTCCTCGCATGGACGATCCCGGCGTGCCTGATCTGGTCGACGCTCTACATCTCGGTCGCGGCCGTGGCCGCGGGCACGTACCGCGAGCTCGCGGACCAGCTGCACTATGCGGGCTACATCTTCGTGGGCGTCATCGTGCTGTTCCTGGTGCTCGTGTTCGTGAGCAAGAAGGTCATCGAGCGGGCCGAGCGCAAGCACCTCGAGCACGACGGCCCGGACGAGTCCCCTGTGGCGGACATGAAAGACTGAAGGGGTGCCCCACACCGACGCCCAGAACACGCGCGCCAAGGTCCTGTGGCTCGCACGTCTGGAGTACCGGTTCCACGCGTGGCGTGAGCGGCGCGCGCGCCGTCGGGGCCAGACGCCCACCGTCACGCCCTTCCCCGGCTACGGGGGCCCCGGTTGGGTGCGCGTCCTCGGACGCGTGATGATCGTCCCGCCGGCGAAGCAGACGACCACCGGCGAGTACGCCGGAGTGCGCGGCTGGCGCAGCTTCGCGGCGGTCCCCATCGGGTACGCCCAGGTCACGGTGACGATCGCGGGCGTCGACCACGACGTGGTCGCCGATCGGGGCGGTGTGATCGATACGAAGCTCCCGGCGGACCTCGAGCCCGGCTGGCAGACCTTCACGGTGTCGGTGGAGGGCGGCACGCCGGTCGAGACACGGGCCTACATCGTCGCGCCGGATGTCACGTTCGGCATCGTGTCGGACGTCGACGACACCGTCATGGTCACGGCCATCCCCCGCCCGCTCCTCGCGGCGTGGAACTCGTTCGTGGTGAACGAGCACGCGCGCCAGCCGGTCCCCGGCATGGCGGTGCTGATGGAGCGTGTCGTGCGCGAGAACCCCGGCGCCCCGCTCATCTACCTCTCCACCGGTGCGTGGAACATCGCGCCCACCCTCATGCGGTTCCTGAGCCGCCACGTCTTCCCGCCGGGTTCGCTGCTGCTCACCGACTGGGGCCCGACCCACGATCGCTGGTTCCGCAGCGGCAGGGCGCACAAGCTCTCCAACCTCCGTCGCCTCGCCGAGGAGTTCCCCCATGTGCGGTGGCTCCTCATCGGCGACGACGGCCAGCACGACGACGCGATCTACACGACCTTCACCGACGAGCACCCTTCGCGGGTCGTGGCCGTCGCCATCCGCCGCCTCTCCCCCGCCGAGGCGGTCCTCGCGGGCGGGCGCACCGCCGTCAACGACCACGCCGCCGCCGAGGTGCCGTGGGTGAGCGACAGCGACGGCGCCGGCCTGCTGGAGCGGCTGGAGGATGTCGGCGTCCTCGGTGCCGCCGGAGCACTCGAGGCCTGATCGGTCCCTCCTGCACCGACGTCGGTGGCCCCGCGTAGGCTGGCCGCATGTGCGGACGCTTCGTAGTGGCCAGCGCCGGCTCCGACCTCGTCGGGGTGCTGCGCGTCGACGTCGAGGGTGACGATCTCCCGGCTCCGTCCTTCAACGTGGCGCCGACCGCCAGCGCCGCGATCGTGCTCGACTCGGCGAAGACCGAGCCGCCGACCCGCCGGCTCGAGGCCGCTCGCTGGGGACTCATCCCGTCGTGGGCGAAAGACACCAAGATCGGTGCGCGGGCGTTCAACGCCCGGGCGGAGGAACTCGAAGACAAGCCCATGTTCCGCAGCGCGCTCGAGAAGCGCCGCGCGGTGGTGCCGGTGTCGGGCTACTACGAGTGGAAGAACGTCGACGGCACGAAGATCCCGCACTACATCCATCCCGCCGACGGTGAGCCGCTGTTCCTCGCCGGGCTGTACGAGTGGTGGCGCGACAAGACCAAGGGCGATGACGACCCCGAGCGCTGGCTGCTGAGCTTCACGATCCTCACCCGCGACTCGATCGGCCACCTCGGCTCGATCCACGACCGCATGCCGCTGTTCCTCGACCCCGACCACGCCGATGCCTGGCTCGACCCGACCACCGACAACGTGCGCGATGTGCTCGACGCGGCGATCGACGCGGCTCCCGCCCTCGCCGACACCCTCGACGACCACGAGGTGTCGAAGGATGTCGGCAACGTCCGCAACAACTCTCCGGAACTCATCGAGCCCGTCGAGGCCTGATCCGCACCCGGGGCCCGCCGAGGCGCGCCCGCGTATCCTCGAACGGTGACGATCGCGCCCCCTGAAGCCCCGGTGCTCGCCGGCGGCGTCTGGCGCGCGCGAGAGGCGGCGCACGAGGAGCGTGCCCGAGAGCTCACGGCCGCGCACCGCGTCCGGGCCGCGCGCGGCGAGAAGCACCCCGTCGAGGACTTCCTCTTCACGTACTACTCGTACAAGCCCGCCGTCCTGCACCGTTGGCATCCCGGTGAGGGCATCGAATTGGCGGATGCCGCCTCCGACGCCCGCGCCGAATGGCGCTGGTACCGGCCCGGCACCGTGCCCGGCGCTCTCGCCGTGGACGGTGAAGGCTTCCGCGCCGAGCGGGGCGCGCTCGTGGCCAACGTGGGGCGGATCCTCCGGGCCACCGCCGGCCGCGCACCCGGCTTCGGGTGCTTCGGCCTGCACGAGTGGGCCATGGTGTACCGGCAGCGCGAGCACCGGCATCCCGTTCCGCTCCGGCTGGGACAGGACGCGACCGACGCGGTGGTCGAGGCGCACGACCTCCGCTGCACGCACTTCGACGCGTTCCGCTTCTTCACGCCTGACGCCGTCCCGCGCAACCGCGACACTCCCACGCGTGAGACCCAGCCCGCGCTCGAGCAACCCGGCTGCCTCCACGCCGGCATGGACCTGTACAAGTGGGCGGTCAAGCTCGGGCCCCTCGTGCCGGGCGAGGTGATGCTCGACGCGTTCGAGCTCGCCAGGGACATCCGTGTTGTCGACATGCGGGCGTCGCCGTACGATCTCGCGGACTGGGGCTACGCGCCCGTCCCGATCGAGACCGCGGAGGGCAAGGCGGCGTACGTACGGGAGCAGCGCGGCTTCGCCGAGCGCGGACAGGTCGTCCGCGCCAGGCTCATCGAGATCGCGGGCAGCTGAGTCACTCGGCGGGATCGGCGCAGGTCGTGCACGGGAGCTCGTCGTCCCCGGCCTGGGCGACCGCGAGACGCAGCTCCATCACACGAGTCGCCGCCTCCTCGAGGCGCTCGGCCGGCACCGCCCCCGACTCCACCGCCGCGACGATGCCGTCGACGATCTGCGGGGCCGTGTCCGGCGTTGACGAGACCACGGTCAGCAGCATGTCGTTGCCGGCCGCGAGGGCGTTGACGGCATTCGCCACAGGGTCGGCGTATTCGGGAAGGCCGGAGCCTTGCAGCATGCCCAGGTCGTCGGTGATCGTCACCCCGTCGAAGCCGAGCTCGTCCCGCGCGATGCGGTGCCATTCGGGCGACAGGCTCGCGGGCGCCGGATCGACGGCCGTGTAGGCGAGATGACCGAACATCAGCAGCTCGGCGCCGGCATCGACCCCCGCCTGGAACGCCAACGCGTCGGTGGCGCGCCACTGATCGAGCGGCATCGGGGTCGACGGGATCGAGGAGTGCGAGTCCCCCGGGGCCGCGCCGTGACCCGGGAAGTGCTTGAGCGTCGAGAAGACGTTCCCCTTCTCGCCGTTCACCGCGGCGGCCACGTGGGCGGCCGCGGTGTCGGGGGTCGTGCCGAGGACGCGACGATGGATGAACGAGTCCGGGTCGGCCGTGACGTCCGCCACGATGCCGAAGTTGACGGGGATGCCCGCCTGGCGCACGAGCGCCGAGCGCCCCGCGTACGCCGCCTCCACCGTGGCGGGATCGGCCTGCTGCAGCTCGAGCGGTGACGGGAGATCGTCCCACGGCAGCCGTGACACGTCGCCGCCCTCCTGGTCGATGGCGATGAGCGGCGGCTGTGCCGGGTCTACGGTGAGCGATGCGGTGATCTCCTCGAGTGCCGCCTCGTCCTCGGGGATGTTCGCGCCCATGAGCAGGAAGCCCCCGGCGCCGGTGGATTCCATGTACGAGCGCAGGGCCGCGGCATCCGTCGTCGGAATGTGCCCCATCACGACGCTCGCCGCGCGCTCCCGCAGCGTCATCGACGAGACGGCCTGCTCGGCCGGCGAGAGACCTGCCGCATCGGGCGTCGAGGTCATCGTGACCGAGGGCGACGAGGTCGGCGACGGCTTCGCGGTGGGGGTCGCGGCACACGACGCGCAGACGATCGCCGCGGCTGCGACGACCGCGGCGAGCAGAAGGGAACGTCGCGCCGCAGTCACTCGAACA
This sequence comes from Microbacterium sp. NPDC056057, assembly GCF_042266945.1. NCBI lineage: Bacteria > Bacillati > Actinomycetota > Actinomycetes > Micrococcales > Microbacteriaceae > Microbacterium > Microbacterium sp. NPDC056057. The sequence goes on along the minus strand of NZ_JBHJWS010000003.1, from coordinate 374,555 downwards.
GCCTAAGCGCGGACGGCGATCAGTGGCGCGCGACGATGGCCGCGGCATCCGTCCCCGAAGGCAGCACACCGTACTGCGCGCCGCGTTCCTCGCCCAGGCGGGCGGCGATGAACGTGTCGGCGTCCTGCCCCGGCGCGTGGCGCAGCATGAGGGACGCCTGGAACGCGAGCGCCAGGTCCTCGCTGAGTCGGCGCGCCTGTGACGGTGCCTCGTCCGGATCGGCCGCGAGACGCCGCAGCAGGGCGAGGGTGCGTTCCACGTGCCGGTCGAGGACCGCCGAGGAGCCTGCCGTGGTCGCGAGCTCGTCGGCGAAGGCCTCGCCCGACTCGCGGTCGCGCGTGAGCGCCCGCAGCACGTCGAGGGCGATGACGTTGCCCGAGCCCTCCCAGATCGCCATGACGGGCTGCTCGCGGTACCGGCGGGCGAGCGGGAAGCTCTCGGTGTAGCCGTTGCCGCCGAGGCACTCGAGCGCCTCGTAGGCATGGTGCGGGCCACGCTTGCACACCCAGTACTTCGACACCGGCGTGGCGAGACGGCGGAGCGCGATGTCGCGATCGGATGCCTCGGCCTCGAAGAGCTGCGCGAGGCGCAGGCCGGTGAGCATCGCGGCTTCGTACTCGAGGGCGAGGTCTGCGAGCACGCCGGTCATGGCGGGCTGGTCGACCAGGAGCGCGCCGAAGGCTTCACGCCCGCGCGCGTGCCAGACCGCCTCGGCGACCGACTGCCGCATGCCCGCGGCGGTGCCCAGGACGCAGTCGAGGCGCGTGCGCTGGACCATCTCGATGATCGCCCGGACTCCCCGGCCGGGCTCGCCGACCAAGAACCCGATGGTGCCGTCGAACTCGACCTCCGCTGAGGCGTTCGAGCGGTTGCCGAGCTTGTCTTTGAGCCGCTGGATGCGGAACGCGTTGCGCATGCCGTGCGGCGACAGGATGCGCGGCACGAAGACGCAGGTGAGACCTTCGTCGACGCCTCGGCTGCGCGTGTGGGCGAGCACGAGGAAGCCGTCCGACATCGGGGCGGAGCAGAACCACTTGTGCCCCGTGAGCTGGTAGGCGTGTCCGCCCATCGACTCGCCGACGGTGGTGCCGGCGCGGACGTCGGAGCCGCCCTGCTTCTCGGTCATCGCCATCCCGATGAGGGCGCTCCCCTTGCCCCCCTCGACGATGAGCCTGGGGTCGTACTCGCGCGAGTACAGACGCGGGAGCCACTCGTCGGCGACCCACGAAGAGCCCTCGATCGAGGCGACCGCGGCGTGCGTCATCGACACCGGACACGCGTGACCCGGCTCGACCTGCGCGAACAGCATGAACATCGCCGCGCGGGCGACGTGCGCCCCCGGCCGCGGTTGCGCCCATGCCGAGGTGTGCGCGCCACGCGCGACCGCCTCGGCGATCACGCGGTGGTAGGACGGGTCGTATTCCACCTCATCGAGGCGGAAGCCCCACCGGTCGTGGGCGTGGGCGACCGGGGTGTGAACGTTCGCGAGATGCGCGTCGCGCTGAAACGGCCCCGAGCCGACGAGCGCGCCGGCCTCGCGGAGGCCGTCCTCGGCCCACTCCGCCCCGAACGCGCGCACCGCCGTGCCGAGGGGCGCGTTCAGTCCGTACTCGTCGACGTCGACGCGCCAGGGCGGCTGGTTCTCGACGTAGTGCGTCGCCGCACCGATCACCCGCTGCCCCCGCGCGAACGAGGTCATGACGTCTCCGTCTCCCCCGCCCCGGCACCCGCCATCGCGAGCGTGTACTGCTCCCCCGGGCTGAGCGGCGCGCGCGTCACGATGTCGTGGACGAAGGCGAGCTTGTGCCGCACCGGCGTGACGATCGTGAACGGATACAGGTCGCCGAAGCCCATCGACCGGTTGATGCGGTTGAACGCCTGCGACAGCCACTCCCAATCGGTGAGCAGCCGCTGGATCGGCTCGTTCTCGTACGACTCGAGCGGGACGACATCCGTGTCGCGGAGGTTCGTCACGGACGCATCGAGATGGATGCCGATGACCGCGGCGGTCTGCAGCGTGCCGGTGATGTGGAGATAGTGGGCGAACGTCTCGGCGAAGTCCTCCCACGGGTGCATCGTCGCGTACTCGGAGATGAAGGCCTCGTGCCAGTCGGAGGGGGCCCCGAACGAGTAGTGGCGCTTCAGGGCGTCGCGGTAGCTCGTGCGCTCGTCGCCGAAGAGCTCGCGACAACGCGCCCAGAGCTCGTCGTCGGCGAGGAGGACGTTCTGGTAGTAGTGACCGACCTCGTGCCGCAGATGGCCGAGGATCGTGCGGTACGGCTCGCCCAGCCGTACCCGCAGAGCCTCGCGGCGGTCGTCGAGGCTCTCGGCCAGGTCGATCGTGATGATGCCGTTGGCGTGCCCGATGGTGACCGGCTTGCCGTCGGAAAGGCTGGAGATCAGGTCGAACCCGAGCCCGCCCTTCTCGACGTCCCAGCCGACGATGGGCAGGCCCAGATCGGCGAGCTGCAGGAGGAGCCGGCGCTTCGCCTCTTCGGTCTTCGCGAGCTTCTCGAGCGCGACGGTGTCGTCCGCCGCGGGACGGCGGCGCGTGAGCCGGCAGGAGAAGCAGCGACCGGCGGGCGCGTTCTCCCACACCAGCCAGTTGCACGCCCACTCGCGGTTCGAGCAGGTGTACCAGGTCTCGCCGTCGATGACGGCCTGGCCGTGACGGAGCCCGAAGAACTCGCGCGTCGGGATGTGGTAGCCGATCTCGGCTTCGCAGTTCGGACACTTCAGGGTGTCCAGGTAGACGAAGTGGCGACAATGCGGACAGCGGGGCTGCGAGGTCACGCTCTCACCGTAGCGTGCCGGGGTGCGCGCGGACGCACGTGTCACGGCGCCTCGACGAGCTCCACCCGCAGGAGCAGATCGTCGCCCGGTCGCGGCGAGCCGCGCCCATCGGTGTTGTTGGTCAAGAGCCACAGCGACCCGTCGGTCGGCGCGACCACGTCGCGCAGTCGCCCGTACTCGCCCACCAGCGCGGCGACGGGTTCGCCGCGCATCACGCCGGCATCGGTGTCGATCTGCCAGAGCCGCTCTCCGCGGAGCCCCGCCATGAAGACCGTGTCGCCGCGGGTGGCGATCCCGCTCGGGCTCGCATCGCTCGTCGGCCATTGCGCCACGGGATCGGTGAAGCCCTCCCGGCCGGAGATGCCCTCGACGATCGGCCAGCCGTAGTTCGCGCCGGGTTCGATGCGATTGAGCTCGTCCCAGGTGTTCTGACCGAACTCGCTGGCCCACATCGTGCCGTCCGCCGTCCACGCGATCCCCTGGACGTTGCGATGTCCCATGGACCAGACGCGCGTGCTCCAGGGGTTTCCGGGGGCAGGGTCGCCGTCGACGGTGACGCGCAGGATCTTGCCGCCGAGATCGTCGCGGTCCTGGGCGGCGTCGCGGCGCTGCGCATCCCCCGTCGTGACGTAAAGGTAGCCGTCCGGCCCGAACGCGAGGCGTCCGCCGTCGTGGGTGCTCGCCCGCGCGATGCCGTCGAGGATGACTTCGGGCTCGCCCAGCTCGAAGGATCCCGGTTCGCCGAGCAGCGGCATCCGTGCCACGCGGTTGTCGTCGCTCGCGCCGAAGTAGGCGAAGAGCGTGCGCGCGCCGTCGGCCTCGTGCAGGGCGAGGCCGTGAAGGCCGGATTCGCCGCCGGACACCACACCGGGGATGACGCCGACCGTGCGGACCTCACCGTCCGCGGTGAGCTCGAGCACCGTGCCGTCGCCGCGTTCGGAGATGAGCGCGCCCCCGCCGTCGAGGGGCACGACCGACCATGGCGCCACCAGATCCGACGCGAGGGTTCCCGTGACCGATCCGGCACGCCACCACGTGTCGGCTGCCGGAGCCGTGCTCGGGCCGATCGTGGGCGCCTGCGACGAGGGCGCCGGCGACGGAGCCGGGGCGGTGCACCCGGCTGACGCGGTCAGCGCCAGGACGAGGCATCCGACCGCCGCCCACCGGGCGTCGCGTCTCATCCGTCCGCCACGGCCGCCTCGAGGGCCGCGAGGTCGATGCGGCGCATCCGGAGCATCGCCTGCACCGCGCGGTGGGCGATGTCGGGGTCGGGGTGGCGGATCAGCTCGACCAGCCGGTCGGGGATGATCTGCCATGACAGGCCCCACCGGTCCTTGAGCCAGCCGCACGGCTGCTCCTGACCGCCCTGCGCGGTGAGGGCATCCCAGTAGCGGTCGACCTCGGCCTGGTCGTGGCACGCGACGTACAGCGAGACGGCCTCGGTGAAGGGGAACTGCGGGCCGGCATCCATCCCGAAGTAGTCGCGGCCGCCGAGCCGGAAGTGCACGTGCATGACCTTGCCGCCCATGCCCGGCACCTCGTCCGGGTAGCGGTCGATCGTGACGAGCTCGGAGTCCGGGATCAGCGCGGTGTAGAACGTGACGGCCTCCTCGGCGGCATCGTCGAACCACAGGAACGGGGTCACAGCGCTCATGCGTTCCACCCTTGTCGACGCGCCGCACCCGCGCAATGGGCGGATTACGGATGCTGCGCGCCGAGCCGCACCGTGACGCGCAAGCCTCCTTCCGGCGGGGCCATGAGCGCGAGCGTCCCGCCGTGGGCCTCCGCGATGCTCCGGACGATCGCGAGTCCCAGCCCGACCCCGGCGTGATCGCCGGTGCGGGCACGCTCGCTGCCGCGCTGGAACGGCTCGACCAGGGTGGCTGCGCGCGCCGGGCTGAGCACCTCGCCGGTGTTCTCGACGACGAGCTCCACCACGTCGCCGCGTGCGGAGGTGATCACGTCGACCGTGCCGTGCTCGGGGAGGTTGTGGACGATGGCGTTGTGCAGCAGGTTCGACACGAGCTGGAGCAGCAGCGCGTAAGAGCCGCTGGTCCAGGCGGCGACGCCGCTCGCGTGGACGGTCACGCCTCGGGCCTCGGCGAGCGGCAGCAGCGTCTCCACGGCCTCCTCGGCGACGAGTGACAGATCGACCGCGTCACGGGCGAATGAGCCCTGCTCCGCCCGGCTGAGCACCAGCAGCGCCTCGGTGAGGTCGATCGCGCGCGTGTTGACCGCGCGGAGCCGCCCGATGAGCGCGTCGACGTCCCGGTCGGGGTCGGTGCGGGCGACGTCGAGCAGGGTCTGGGTGATCGCCAGCGGCGTGCGCAGCTCGTGCGAGGCGTTCGCGGCGAACCGTCGCTGCTCGGCGACGTGCGCCTCGAGGCGCGACAGCATCGCGTCGAAGCTGTCGGCCAGCTCGCGGAACTCGTCCTCGCGACCGGGGAGAGCGATCCGATGCGACAGCGAACCGCTCGCGGCGAGGCGCGTGGCCTCCGTGATCCGCGCCAGCGGCGCCAGCATCCGTCCGGCGAGGATCCAGCCGCCGAGCAGTCCGAACACGAGGAGGAAGACCAGCGCCCAGGAAGCCGCCGGCGTGAAGGCGCGGATGAGGTCGCCGCGATTCGGGACGAAGGGCCCCGGGCCGGTGATCTGCCCGTCCGGAACGTATCTCAGAAGAAAGACCCACACCACGGCGAGCAGCAGCCCGCCGGCCACCATCAGGAATCCGGCGTAGCTCAGGGTGAGCTTGAGCCGCACGCTCATGCCGGGCGCCCTAGTCATGCCGCGCGCTGTCGTCGACGTCGATCCGGTAGCCGACGCCGGGGACCGTGGCGATGACCCAGGGCTCCCCCAGTCGTTTGCGCAGGGCCGAGACCGTGATGCGCACCGCATTCGTGAAGGGGTCGGCGTTCTCGTCCCACGCGCGTTCGAGCAGCTCCTCGGCGCTCACGACGCCGCCTTCGGCGCTCATCAGCACCTCCAGCACGGCGAACTGCTTGCGCGTCACGGCGATGTAGCGGTCGTCGCGGTAGACCTCGCGCCGGAACGCATCGAGTCGGAGCCCCGCGAGCTCCCGGACCGGCGGCCGGCTGTGGCCGCGGCGACGATCCAATGCCCGCAGCCGCAGCACGAGCTCCTGCAGGTCGAACGGCTTCGTGAGGTAGTCGTCGGCGCCCAGCTCGAATCCGGTCGCCTTGTCGTCGATACGGTCCGCGGCCGTGAGCATCAGTATCGGGATGCCGCTGCCCGAGCTCACGATGTGCGCCGCCACCTCGTCGCCCGAGGGGCCGGGAATGTCGCGATCGAGCACGGCGATGTCGTAGCCGTTGATGCTCAGGAGCTCCAGCGCGGTGTCGCCGTCGCCCGCGATGTCGGCCGCGATCGCCTCGAGGCGCAGCCCGTCGCGGATCGCTTCCGCCATCAGAGGCTCATCCTCCACCACCAGCACGCGCATGCCCTCGATGGTACGAGCCGGCGCGTATCGTCCGCGTATCCGAAAACCCCTACGCCCTCGCAACACGCGCGCGCGTCAGCTGGGAGCATGATCCCCACAGCAACCGTCCCTGCGAGAACCCGGCGCGTGCTCCGCGCCGTGCTCGTGTCGCTCCTCGTCGCCGCGCTCGCGATCGCCGGTGTCACGGTGTACCGGTCGGCGTCGGCCGCCGTGCCGACGGGCAGCATCGTCGATGGCACGTCGCTCGCCGACGCGCCGCCGGCTCCCGACGGTGCGGTCGCCCAGGACGACGGGCTCCTTCCCTCCGGTGCGACGGCGTTCGATGAGGCGTACCCGGGCATCGCGGGTCTGTCGCACGGTCTGCGAGAGGCGCTGCAGCGCGCGTCGCACGACGCGGCCGCCGATGACATCGTCGTCCTCGTCAACAGCGGCTGGCGTTCTGCGGAGTACCAGGACCGGCTGCTGCAGGAGGCCGTGTCTCAGTACGGCTCGGCGGAGGAGGCCGCTCGCTGGGTGGCGTCGTCAACCACCTCTGCCCACGTGGCGGGCGACGCGGTCGACGTCGGTTCGTACGACGCCGTGGACTGGCTGACCGCGCACGGCGCCGCCTACGGGCTCTGCCAGACCTACGGGAACGAGTCCTGGCACTTCGAGCTGCGACCGGAAGCGATCGATCACGGCTGTCCGGCGCCCTACGCCGACCCGACCCATGACCCGCGCATGGGCGGGTGACGGCAGGCGTCGCGATGTCCAGGTAAAGCGAAAGGCCGCCCTGATCGGGCGGCCTTTTCGGTGGACCTGAGGGGACTCGAACCCCTGACCCCCTGCATGCCATGCAGGTGCGCTACCAGCTGCGCCACAGGCCCAGACGCTGTTCCCGCTCGCGCGGGGCAACTCGTCTAGCTTACAACACTCCGAAGGGTGCTCCGTACCAGGATCACTCTTCGACGGTGGCCCGGGCCGGGAGGGCGATGGGCACGACCGGGCAGTCCTTCCACAGCCGCTCGAGGCCGTAGTAGACGCGCTCCTGCTCGTGGAACACGTGCACCACCAGGTCGCCGAAGTCGATGAGGATCCACCGCGACTCCTCACGGCCCTCGCGGCGCAGCCGCTTGTGACCGGCTTCGAGCAGCTTGTCCTCGATCTCGTCGGCGATCGCCGCCACGTTGCGCTCGCTGCGTCCGGTGACGAGCAGGAAGATGTCGACGAGCGGAAGGGGCTCGGACACGTCGAGGGCGACGAGATCCTCGCCGCCCTTGGCGTCCGCCGCGGCCGCGGCGATCTGGACCATGTCGTGCGACTGCGCGCTCGCCACCATCAGAAGACTCCTGTCACGAAGGCGAGGATGAGAACGCCGACCAGGGCGAGGGCCAGCACGCCCGCGGTGATCGCGAGCGACATCATGAGCTTGCCGCCCTTCTCGGGCACCGGGGGCTTGATGACGTCGCCCGGCGCCTTCGCGGTGCTCACCGCGGCGCTCGCGGCGATCGGCGTCGGCGACGAGTGCGACGGCAGCTCGCCGTCGACCAGCGTGGCGTCGATCTCCTTGCCGTCGGCGGTGCCCTTCGCGTGGCCGGTGGAGCCGAGGCCCTCGGGCAGGTTGAAGGTGCCGGTGACGATGACCTCGCCCGTGGCGGTGACGGGCGCCACGAGGGGCGCCACCTCCGGCGCCTGCGACACGATCAGCGCGTTGGGGATCGCGATGGCACCGGTCGTGCGCGTGAGCAGCTGGTCGAACGACGGCGGGAACTCGACGGCAGCGGGCTCGCCCGCGCCGGGCGCGGCGTCGAGCAGACTGGCGCCGAGGAGCGGGCTGACGGCCTTCGGCGCCGCAGGAACCGCTTCGGCGTCGGGCTCTTCATCGGCGGAGGCGCCGAACACGCTGTCGAACGGGCGGTCCTCGACCTCGGGCACCGGAGGCTGTTCCGCGAACGCGGGAACCGGGACGGGGGCGACGGGCGCGGCCTGCTGCCAGCTCGGCGCGGGGGCCGGCGTGGGCTCCGCCTCGCGCGGAAGGCCGAACAGCGCGTGCATGCCGCTGTCGGTCGATACCGGCGACTCGTCAGGGGCAGGGGTGAACAGCGACGGCGCGGGCTCGTCGAACGGCGCCACGGGCGGCGGGGCGACGGGGAACGCGAACGTCGGGGCGGTGCCGCCGGTGGCGGCCGCGTGGGCGGCGACGACCTCCGGCGTGATCACCGGCACCGAAGCGGTGCGGATGCGCTCCTGCTGGCGCGCCTGGCGGCGGGTGAGCGGAGACACGCCCAGGTCCACGGCGGAGTCGGGAACGGGCGCCGGCGCCACGGCGGCGGGCTCGGACGGGCGCGGGAACGGCGCGGCGGCGATGGGTGCGGGAGGCGGGGCCGACACCGCGGCGTCGACAGGCGGCGCCACGACGGGCGCGGCCGCGGTCTCGATGGCCTCGTCGTCGTCTGGGGTCGCCGTGATCACGGGGGTGGACCCCGTGTTGCGCAGTTCACGGATCTGCTTACGTGTGAGGGCTGGCGTCGCCGGGTGCTCGGGTGTACTCATTCCTTGCTCCGGTAGAGATGGTGCTTCGCAATGTATTGGACGACCCCGTCGGGGACGAGGTACCACACGGGGTGTCCTCGCTGAACTCGGTCGCGGCAATCCGTCGATGAGATGGCGAGGGCGGGGATCTCGAGCTGGCTGACGTCGTCGCTGGGCAGGCCATCCGTGTTCAGTACGTGTCCAGGCCTGGACACCGCGACGAAGTGGGCGAGGTCCCACAACTCATCATGGTCCCTCCAACTGAGAATTTGCGCTATGGCGTCGGCACCGGTGATGAAGAACAGCTCCGCGTCCGGGCGCTGGGCCTTCAGATCGCGGAGCGTGTCGATGGTGTAGGTGGGGCCGTCGCGATCGATGTCGACGCGACTGACGGTGAACTGGGGGTTGGATGCCGTGGCGATGACGGTCATGAGATAGCGATGCTCGCTCGGCGAGACGTCAGCCTTCTGCCAGGGCTCGCCTGTCGGAACGAAGACGACCTCGTCGAGGTCGAACCACTGCGCCACTTCACTGGCGGCGACCAGGTGCCCATGATGGATGGGGTCGAAGGTGCCGCCCATGACCCCGATCCTCGGGGCTGTCGCCAAGGACATCCAGCAGCCTCAGTGGCCGTGCCCCGCTCGCTGGACGTCGTTCGCGTGCGCCTTGGCGTACGCCTCGGCCTTGTGCGCGTGGCGGTTCGCCACGTTGCGGTACGACAGCGTCACGATCGCCAGCGCGGCGAAGACCACGATCGCGGTGATGCCGTACCCGACGGTCTCGAGGGCGACGTTGCCGTGGTGCTCCGACTCTTCGGCGGCAAAGGCGATGATCGTGGCGAGTGTCATTCGGGCTCCGTTCGGGTTCGCCTCTGGGGCGCGGGACGGGACAAGTCTATTCCGTTATGCGCGGACCTGCCCGGCACCCCGCGCGAGCCACTTCGAGCTCGTGAGTTCGGCGAGGCCCATGGGGCCGCGCGCGTGCAGTTTCTGGGTCGAGATGCCGACCTCGGCGCCGAAGCCGAACTCGCCGCCGTCGGTGAACCGCGTCGAGGTGTTGGCCATCACCACGGCCGAGTCGACCTCGGCGAGGAAGCGCGCCTCGTTGGCGGCATCCTGCGTCACGATCGACTCCGTGTGGTGGGTCGAGTACCGGCGGATGTGCGCGAGCGCGTCGTCGAGGTCGTCCACGACGCGCATCGCCAGATCGAGGCTCAGGTACTCGGTCGCCCAGTCCTCGTCGGTCGCGGGTGTGACGCCCGCAGCCAGGCGCTCGACGGTCTCGTCGCCATGGACGGTGACGCCGCTCTGCTGCAGCGCCTCGACGACGGGGCCGACCAGACGATCGGCGGCGCCGCGATGCACGAGGACCGTCTCGACCGCGTTGCACACGCTCGGCCGCTGGGTCTTGGCGTTCACCACGATGTCGCGCGCCCACTCGAGGGGCGCCGTCTCGTCGAGGACGATGTGCACGACACCCGCGCCCGTCTCGATGACCGGGACCGACGACTCGGTCACGACCGTCTCGATCAGCTGCGCGCTGCCGCGCGGAACGAGCACGTCGACGACGCCCCGGGCGTGCATCAGCTCGCGCGCTCCTTCGCGGCCGAACTCGTCCACCGTCTGGATGGCCTCGGGGTCGATCCCCCGGTCTGCCAGTGCGCCGCGCATCGCGCGCACCAGCGCCGCGTTCGTGTGCTCGGCCGCGGTGCCGCCGCGGAGCACGACCGCGTTGCCGGAACGCAGGGCGAGGGCCGCGATGTCGACCGTCACGTTGGGTCGCGCCTCGTAGATCGAGCCCACCACGCCGAAGGGGACGGCGACCTTGGTGAGCGAGACGCCGTTCGCCAGGGTGCGCTCGTCGAGGACGCGGCCCACCGGGTCGGGCAGCGCGGCGATCTCGCGCACCGCCGCGGCGAGGGACGCGACGCGCGGCTCGTCGAGACGCAGTCGATCCTGCAGTGCTGTCGACAGCCCGGTCTCTGTTCCGCGGCGGAGGTCTTCCGCGTTCGCCGCCACGATCTCCGGCGCCGCGGCCTCGATCGCGTCGGCGATCGCGAGGAGCGCATCGCGCTTCGCTTCGTCTCCGAGGAGGCCGATGCTGCGCGCGGCGTCCTTGGCGAGGAGCATCCGTTCGCGTGCCGTCGTGGCGGTGGTGGTCATCCGCCCAGTGTATCGACCGCCGTGCGCACGGGACCGGTCGCGGCGGGCGCCGTGGGCTCGGGGTTGGGCTGGAACCACGTGCCGATCTCGTCGCCCGACAGCGCCTCGCCGACGAGGTCCGCGCTCGTGACGAGGACGCCGATCCCGGATGCTGCGGCCAGCCGCGCGGCGGACACCTTGGTCGCTGCTCCCCCGGTGCCGACGCTGTTGACGACGACCGAGCCGAACTCGAACCCGTGCAGGTCGTCGCCGTACGTGACGTGCGGTATCGGCCGCGCGCCGGGCTCGTCCGGCGGACGCGTGTAGAGGCACTCGATGTCGCTCAACAGCACCAGGGCGTCGGCGCCGATCAGCTGGGCGACCAGCGCGGCAAGGCGGTCGTTGTCGCCGAAGCGGATCTCGTGCGTGGCGACGGTGTCGTTCTCGTTGACGATCGGGAGGATGCGCAGGCCCAGGAGCCGCTCCATGGCGCGCCGCGCATTGGAGCGGTGGGTCGCGTTCTCGAGGTCGCCCGCGGTGAGGAGCACCTGGCCGGCGACGATGCGGAAGGGCCGCAGCGACTCCTGGTAGCGGTAGATGAGCACGTTCTGGCCCACCGCAGCCGCGGCCTGCTGCGTGGCGAGGTCGCTCGGTCGCTCGTCGAGGAGCAGATACGGCATCCCTGTCGCGATGGCGCCCGATGAGACGAGCACGACCTCGGTGCCACGCCCGTGGGCAGCGGCGAGGGCGTCGACGATCGGCTTGATCTTGTGGGCGTTGTCGCCGCTGATCGAAGAGGATCCGACCTTGACGACGACGCGTCGGGCGAGCGGGAGGTCGCTGCGCTCCCGCGCGCTCACTCGTCGTCCTCGTGGTCGCGGTAGCGCTCGGCGATCCGCTCGGCCTCGAGCTCGGCGCGCGCGTCGGCCTTGGCGTCCATCATGTCGTGGTACCGCTCGCGGCGCTCCGACGTGGTGCGACGGGTGTCGCGCAGCAGTCGCGGGTCGGTGCCGCGCGGGGCGGTCATCAGCTCCGCGTTCGACGAGATCGAGGGCTCCCAGTCGAAGACGATGCCGTCGCCCTCGCCGATCACGACGGTGGCGCCGGGGGTCGCGCCGGCGCGGAACAGCTCGACCTCGACGCCCAGCTTCTCGAGGCGGTCACCCAGGTAGCCGACGGCCTCCTCGTTCTGGAAGTCGGTCTGCTGCACCCACTTGAGCGGCTTGTCGCCCAGGATGCGGTAGATGTTGCCGTACGTGCCGCCTTCGACGCGGACCGAGAACTCCTTCTCCGAGCCCTTCGGCCGGATGACGATGCGCTCGGGCGCGGGAGCCGCCGCCTGCTCGGCGCGGTGCTTCGCGACGATGTCGCCGAGTGCGAAGGTGAGCTGACGCAGTCCCTCGTGGCTCACGGTCGAGATCTCGAACACGCGGAAGCCGCGCGCCTCCAGGTCGGGGCGGACGAGGTCGGCGAGATCCTTCGCCTCGGGGACGTCGACCTTGTTGAGCGCCACCAGCTGCGGACGTTCGAGCAGCGGCAGCTGCCCGTCGGGCACGGGGTAGGCGGCGAGCTCGGCGAGGATGACGTCGAGGTCGCTGAGCGGGTCGCGGCCCGGCTCGAGCGTCGCGCAGTCGAGGACGTGGACGAGCGCCGTGCAGCGCTCGACGTGGCGGAGGAACTCCAGCCCCAGGCCCTTTCCCTCGCTCGCTCCCTCGATGAGCCCCGGCACGTCGGCGACGGTGAAGCGCTGCTCCCCCGCCTGAACGACCCCGAGGTTCGGGTGGAGTGTGGTGAACGGGTACTCGGCGATCTTGGGCCGTGCGGCGGAGACCGCGGCGATGAGGCTCGACTTGCCGGCCGAAGGGAAGCCGACGAGCGCGACGTCGGCGACGGTCTTCAGCTCGAGGAGGACATCGCCCTCCCAGCCGGGCGTGCCCAGCAGTGCGAAGCCCGGCGCCTTGCGCTTGGGGTTGGCGAGGGCGGCGTTGCCGAGCCCGCCGAGACCACCGGGGGCGGCGACGAAGCGCATGCCCGGCTCGATCATGTCGACGATCACGTCGCCGGAGGTGTCCTTCACGACGGTGCCGACGGGCACGGGCAGCTCGAGCGGCTCACCTGCGGCACCCGATCGGTGGTCGCCCATGCCGAAGCCGCCGTTGCCGCTCGAGCGGTGCGGCGAGTGGTGGTAGGACAGCAGCGTGGTGACCTGCGGGTCGGCGACGAGGACGACGTCGCCGCCGTGGCCGCCGTTGCCGCCGTCGGGGCCGGCCAGCGGCTTGAACTTCTCGCGCTTGACGGACACGCAGCCGTTGCCGCCCTTGCCGGCACGCAGGTGCAGTGTCACCCGGTCGACGAACGTGACCATAGGGTCCCCCTCAGGTCTGGATGCTCCCCGGTGTGCCGGGAAGGAGATAAAGGGAAAGGGCGAGCCGAAGCCCGCCCCTTCCTGAAGTCTGTGAGACTCGCTGGATTACTCCGCGACCGCCACGATGTTGACGACCTTGCGGCCGCCCTTCTGGCCGAACTCGACCGAGCCCGCAGCGAGTGCGAACAGCGTGTCGTCGCCACCGCGGCCGACGTTGGCGCCGGGGTGGAAGTGCGTGCCGCGCTGGCGGACGAGGATCTCGCCGGCGTTGACGGCCTGGCCGCCGAAGCGCTTCACGCCGAGGCGCTGAGCGTTGGAGTCACGACCGTTACGGGTGGAGCTTGCGCCCTTTTTGTGTGCCATCTCTGCGTCTCCTGTGGCTTTACTTGATGCCGGTGACCTTGACGCGCGTGAGGTCCTGACGGTGCCCCTGGCGCTTCTTGTAACCGGTCTTGTTCTTGAACTTCTGGATCACGATCTTGGGGCCGCGCTCCTCGCCGAGCACCTCGGCGGTCACGGTGACCTTCGCGAGCTTGTCGGCGTCGGTCGTGACCGTGTCACCGTCGACGAAGAGCACCGCGGGGAGCTCGATCTTGTCGCCGATCTTCGCGGCCTGACGGTCGAGAACGACGATCGTGCCGACCTCGACCTTCTCCTGCCGGCCGCCGGCGCGCACAACTGCGTAAACCACTTCACACCTGTTTCTTCTGGGAGCGCGCGCACGCACTCGGGGACGTCAACGAAGACTTGGTGCGGATATCTCGACGCACCAAGGGTCTACTTTATCAGATGCCGGAACAGTCCGCGAAAGCGCGCCGGGCCGTGTCGCGGGATCGGGTGCGTAGGATCTGGACGTGGCGATCCTCATCGACGATCCTCTGTGGCCGGCGCACGGTCGGCTGTGGGCGCATCTGGTGACCGACACCGACCTCGCGGAGCTTCACGCCTTCGCCGCTGCGAACGGCATCCCTGCGCGCGGCTTCGACCTCGACCACTACGACGTGCCCGAAGAGGCGCACGCGCGTCTGGTCGCGGCCGGCGCGCTGCACGTGAGCGGGCACGAGCTGGTGCGACGCCTCATCGCATCCGGTCTTCGTGTGCGGGGGCGCGACCGCCGCTGAATCACCGGGCTGCCGCCGCCGACAGCTCGAGGACGTCGGCCGCGCGGCCGGGACCGTCGAAGGCGCGGATCGCGTCGCCGAGCCGCTGGGCGCGCACGCGGGTGGGACCATCGGCCAGCGTCCGCCGGATCGCGCGACGGATCGTGGCGGGGTCCGTCCGCCGCGACATCGTCGCTCCCACACCCGCGCGGGCCACGGCACGGCCGATACGCGGCTGGTCGGAGGTCGGCTCGAGGGGCAGCGTGAGCACCGGTACGCCGTGGGCCAGCGCGGCCAGGGTGGTGCCGTGTCCGCCGTGACCCACCACGAGGGAGGCCTCGGGGAAGAGCTCGTCGTGCGGCATCCATTCGTGCACTTCGATGCCGCGGGGAACGCGCACCTCCCCCACCGCGACCGCCGGGCCGAGTGTGGCGATCACCCGCACGTCGAGGCCGTCGACGGCGTCGAGCAGCCGCTGCCAGGTCCCGACGAGCTCGGCGAACCGGAAGGTGCTGAGGCTCAGCACGACCGTCGGCGCGGCGGGTTGTGCGGCGACGGCGCGCGTCATCGCTCCCGTGTACACGACCTCGCCCGGCGCGGCCGACAGCGCATGTTGCGCAGGGAACGGCAGCCCGAACCCGGGCACAGATGCCACGAGGATCGGTGCCGCGCGTCGGCGCGGCGCCTGCACCCGTATCCCCCGCGTCCACAGCACCGATCCCGCCACGCGCGCGCCCGAGGCCAGGAAGTCGTGCAGCGTGTGCTCGAGCACCACGATGCGCTGATCCATCCGATCGAGGACGTCCATCACCGCGAACAGCGTGCAGTCGACCACGACGACGTCGGCGGGGAACGCCGCGAGCAGCGCCACGGTGTCGTCGGCGAGGCCGGTGTCGGTGAACAGTCGGAAGAGGCCCGCGGGGCGTGGATCGAGCACGAAGCCGGGTGCGCTCGCGAACGCCGTGAAGGACAGACCGGCGGCGCGGTAGGCGCTCGCCTGGGAGTCGTGGCCGAGGACGCGGACGTCGTGCCCACGCCTCACGAGCGCACGCGCGATGGTGATGGTGGGCATGCGGTTGCCGCCGCCGTCCCACGTCACGAACACGTAGCGCGCCATCGCGCCCCCGATCCCCAGCTCCCGGGATTCAGCCTATCGAGGGGGTGTGCGGGCCGACAGAGGGGCGCTGCCCCGGCCTGGGCCGGGACAGCGCGCGATGCTCAGTCCTCCGACGGCGTGTGGGGCACCGGGGTGCCCGTGAGAGCCGCGGTCGTCACGCGACGACGCGCGCGGCCCTGCCCCGGAGCCTTGGGCTCGGGAAGGGCGTTCAGCACCGAGTCGAGGAGGAGGTCCTTCTCGGTGCGGTTCTCCTTCTTCGCGCCGGAATCCTGACGCTTCTTGCGCGGCTTCTTGGGGCGCTCCGCCGGAGCCTGCTCGACGACGGGGGCTGCCTCGACGTGCGGAGCCTCCTCGCTGTGGTGGATCGTGGATGCCGCGATCTGTGCGAGCGCCGACTTCACGCCCTCCGTGATCACGTGCGTGCCGTTCGAGCCGCCGCCGGAAGCGGGAGCCTGCGCGCCGCCACGCGGGCGACGGCCGGATGACGGCGCACCGCTCGCGGCGGGCACGCGGTGCTTGACGACCGGGTCGTGGTGCACGATCAGGCCGCGCCCCGCGCAGACCTCGCACGCCTCGCTGAACGTCTCCAGGAGACCCAGTCCGAGCTTCTTGCGCGTCATCTGCACGAGACCGAGCGAGGTGACCTCGGCGACCTGGTGCTTCGTCCGGTCGCGGCTCAGGCATTCGACGAGACGGCGCAGCACGAGATCACGGTTGGACTCGAGCACCATGTCGATGAAGTCGACGACGATGATCCCGCCGATGTCGCGCAGGCGCAGCTGGCGGACGATCTCCTCCGCGGCCTCGAGGTTGTTCTTCGTGACCGTCTCTTCGAGGTTTCCGCCCGAGCCGACGAACTTTCCGGTGTTGACGTCGACGACGGTCATCGCCTCGGTGCGGTCGATGACCAGCGAGCCGCCGGACGGCAGCCACACCTTGCGGTCGAGGGCCTTCTCGATCTGCTCGGTGACGCGGAACACGTCGAACGGGTCGTGCTCGCCCTCGTACCGCTCGACGCGCTCGAGCAGGTCGGGCGCCACGGACTCGAGGTACTTCGAGATGGTGTGGTGCGCGTCGTCGCCCTGGATGAGCATCTTCGAGAAGTCCTCGTTGAAGACGTCGCGGACGATCTTGACGAGCAGGTCGGGCTCCGAGTGCAGCAGCGCCGGCGCCTGGATCGTCTCGATCTGCTTCGAGATGTGCTCCCACTGGTTGGTGAGGCGCTGCACATCGCGCGTCAGCTGGTCCTCGGTGGCGCCCTCGGCGGCGGTGCGCACGATGACGCCCGACGACTCGGGCAGCACCTCCTTGAGGATCTTCTTGAGGCGCGCACGCTCGGTGTCGGGCAGCTTGCGCGAGATGCCGTTCATGTTGCCGCCCGGCACGTACACGAGGTAGCGACCGGGGAGCGAGATCTGGCTCGTGAGGCGGGCACCCTTGTGTCCGACCGGGTCCTTCGTGACCTGGACGAGCACGCGGTCGCCGGTCTTGAGCGCGAGCTCGATCCGGCGCGGCTGGTTGCCGGTCTCGACGGCGTCCCAGTCGACCTCGCCGGAGTACAGCACGGCGTTGCGGCCACGGCCGATGTCGACGAACGCGGCCTCCATGCTCGGCAGGACGTTCTGGACGCGACCGAGGTAGACGTTGCCGATGAGCGACGCGTCCTGGTTGCGCGCGACGTAGTGCTCCACGAGCACGTTGTCCTCGAGCACGGCGATCTGGATGCGGCCGTTGCGCGAGCGCACGATCATGTCGCGGTCGACAGCCTCACGGCGGGCGAGGAACTCCGCCTCGGTCACGACCGCACGGCGGCGACCTGCCTCGCGGCCGTCGCGGCGGCGCTGCTTCTTGGCCTCGAGACGCGTCGATCCCTTGATGCGCTGCGGCTCGGTGATGAGCTCGACGGCGCGCTGACGCGGCTGCGGCGGCTCGGAAGGCGCGGATGCCTCGTCCCGGCCCTCGCCGCGACGACGGCTGCGGCGGCGCGAGGTGCTCGACGACGCCGCGGCCTCGGGCTCCGGCTCGGGCTGCTGGCGGCCCGGACGTGCCGGAAGCGGCGCGATCTCGGGCGCGTAGAACATGAGCTGCGTCGACACGGCCGACACGAAGACCTCGGGGAGAAGCCCCAGGGTCACCGCGGTCACGGCTTCGGGCTCGGCAGGCGCTTCCGGCTCGACGGGCGCTTCGGCCTCGCCGGACGAGGCTTCGGCATCGCCGTCGGCCGATGCCTCGGCCTCCGCCGCGGGCTCGCCCTCAGGCCCAGCCGCCGCCTCCGCGGCGGGCTCAGCCTCCGCAGCGGGCTCGGCCTCTGCGGCCGGCTCAGCCTCTGCGGCCGGCTCGGCCTCTGCGGCGGGCTCGGCCTCTGCGGCGGGCTCGGCCTCTGCGGCGGGCTCGGCCTCTGCGGCGGGCTCAGCCTCTGCGGCCGGCTCGGGCACCGCGTCGGTCGCCTCGGCCGGGCTCTCCTCGGTCTGCGCGGGGACCTCGACGGTCTCCTGCGGCTCCTCGACCGGCGAGTCCGCGTCTGCCGCGGGTGTCGCCTCGTCGCCCGCTGTGGTCAGCGGCGCGTCCGGTTCGGTCTGAGGTGTGAATTCTGCATCGTTTCCATCAGCCATCACTGGCGTACTCCTAGCGGGGCGACACCGCGCGTCGCCCGGCGAAATCTCGTGCAGCGCCGCCCATGCCCCTCCGGACGGGGCGGTGCCGCGAACTCACTCGGTCTGCAGCGGTCGTCCGGCGCTAGGCGGATGCTCGCGCTGCCAAGGGCATTCGTCGCCCTGAAGTCTTCTGGTGATGATCGTCACAGCGCGGCCGTGAGTCATCGCCCCCCATTATCGCACTTACACCGCCAGAATGCCCATTCGCCCGGCGACTGCGCCTTCCCCACGCCGCGGATCGGCGATTTGCCACGGCGCGGGGGTGCGGCATCCGTGCAGAACTCGATGTCATAATCCGAGGCATGCCCGAGCAGCAGACCCACACCCGTCCGACCGGACTCGCCGTATGGCTCGTCATCGCGGGGGCGATCGGCTGGTGGGCGGCGTTCTCTCTGACGGTGGAGAAGCTGGAGAAGCTCGCGAACCCCGACGCGATCGCATCGTGCGACCTGAGCGTGCTGGTGCAGTGCAGCGCGAACCTCGAGTCGTGGCAGGGCAGCGCGTTCGGGTTCCCGAATCCGATCCTCGGGCTCACCGGCTGGGTCGCCCCGATCGTCGTCGGCACGGCGCTCCTCGCGCGGGCCCGGTTCGCGCGGTGGTTCTGGTGGTGCTTCTGGGCCGGCATCGCCTTCGCGTTCGGGTTCGTGATCTGGCTCATCAGCCAGAGCATCTACGCGCCCAATCTGCACACGCTGTGCCCGTGGTGCATGGTGACCTGGGCGGTCACGATCCCGACGTTCTACGCGGTCACGCTCCACATGCTCCGTGCGGGCCTCGTTCCGGCATCCGACCGGGTCCGCGACATCGCCGATCGGCTGATGGTGTGGGTCCCGCTGGCGGCGATCGTGAGCTACGCGATCATCCTGCTGCTGGCGCAGCTCGAGATGAACGCCGTCGTGAACATCTGGCAGACGCTATTCGGCTGACCCCGGAGGCGCGTCCAGGGTCAGCCGACCGAGCGATCAGCCGAACCAGATCTCGAGCTCGCGCGCGGCGGACTCGGGGCTGTCGGAGCCGTGCACGAGGTTCTGCTGCACCTTCAGGCCCCAGTCGCGGCCGAAGTCGCCGCGGACCGTGCCGGGCGCGGCCGTCGTAGGGTCGGTCGTGCCCGCGAGCGAGCGGAAGCCCTCGATCACGCGGTTGCCGGCGAGGCGGATCGCGACCGACGGGCCCGACATCATGAACTCGAGCAGCGGCTCGTAGAAGGGCTTGCCCTCGTGCTCGGCATAGTGGCGCTCGAGCGTCTCGCGGTCGGGCTCGACGAGGCGGATGTCGACGAGGGCGTACCCCTTCGCCTCGATGCGGGCGAGGATCGCGCCGGTGAGGCCGCGAGCGACGCCGTCGGGCTTGACGAGGACGAGGGTCTCTTCGATGGGCATGCGGGACCTTTCGTTGCTGTTCAGGCGTGGGGAGGAGGATCCGCCGCGAGGCGCGCGTTGCGCCGGTCGAGAGCGGCCCCCTTGATCGTCGCATACCCGTACATGCCGCCGAAAATGAGTGCGACGATGGCGAGCGCCGGCACGAGGAAGGCGCCCAGCAGGACGACGACCTGCAGCACCCACCCGAGCACGATGCCCCACCGGTAGCGCACGACCCGGGTCGTGAGGATCATCAGCACGGCCAGTCCGGCGCCGGCGACGATCCCCCACCACGGCGCGATCGACGCGGGAAGCGCCTTCAGACCGTAGACGACCAGGCCGCCGAGGAAGACGACGATCGACTCGAAGCCGAGCACGATCGTCGCGAGCGACTCCGCTGCACCGCGGGGGCGCCGGGGCTTCGGCTGCTTCTCGTCGGTCACGCGTTCCACCCGGCCTTCCAGTCCTCGTCCGCCGCGAGGGCGAGGGCCTCCCCCGCGAGCACGACCGACCCCGCGATCACGACGGCACGTCGATCGGATGCTGAGGCCCACGCGCGCGCCGCCTCCGCGGCATCGGCGAGGTCGCGGTGAACGGAGACGCGCAGATCGTGAGCCTCCGCGAGGTCGGCGACGGCATCCGCGTCCTCGGCCCGCTCGGAGTCGGGGGCGGTGGCGAACACGTGGGCGGCGACCGGTGCGATCTCGGACACGATGCCGGCGGCATCCTTGTCGGAGAGCACGCCGAGCACCACACCCCATTCGTCGAAGTCGAACGCCTCGCGCAGCGCGGTGACGAGGGCGCGGGCGCCATGCGGATTGTGCGCCGCGTCGACCAGCACGGTCGGGGCGGCGCCGACGAGCTGGAGGCGTCCGGGTGAAGTCACTCCGGCGAGCCCTTCCGCCAGCACGTCCCCGGCGATCGGCTGCGACGCGCCGCCGACGAGCGACTCGACGGCCGCGATCGCGAGCGCCGCGTTGAAGCCCTGGTGGGCCCCGTAGAGCGGCAGGTACTCGTCCTCGTAGGTGGCGGCGAGGCCGCGCACGCTGATCTGCTGCCCGCCGACGGCGAGTCGCTGCTGCGCGAGTGCGAACTCGGAGCCCTCGAAGGCGATCGAGGCGTCGTGGGCTGCCGCGGCTTCGCGCAGCACCGCCTCGGCGGCGGCATCCTGCCGTGCCGACACGACCGCGGCGCCGTCCTTGATGATGCCCGCCTTGACGCGCGCGATCTCGGCGATCGTGTCGCCGAGCCGGTCCGCGTGGTCGAGGTCGATGGGCGCGAACACCGCCACGTCGCCGTCGGCGGTGTTGGTGGAGTCCCACGACCCGCCCATGCCGACCTCGAGCACGAGCACGTCGATCGGCGCGTCGGCGAACGCGACGAACGCGAGCACCGTCAGCAGCTCGAAGAACGTCAGCGGCGCGTCGTCGGCGGCGGCGAGCTCCGCATCCACCAGATCCACGAACGGTGCGATCTCGTCCCACGCGTCGGCGACCGCCGCGTCGTCGATCGGCTCGCCGTCGACCATGATCCGCTCGGTGAACCGTTCGAGGTGGGGACTGGTGAACAGACCCGTGCGCAGGCCGTGCGCGCGCACGAGGGTCTCGATCATCCGGCTGGTCGACGTCTTGCCGTTGGTTCCGGTGACGTGGACGACGCGGTACGTCTTCTGGGGATCGTCGAGCAGCTCGAGCACGCGCCGCGTGCGCTCCACTCGCGGCTGCACCCACCGCTCCCCCTGGCGCTCGAGGAGCGCCTCGTAGACGGCGTCGGCGCGCTTGCGGTCGCGATCGCTCATGCCGTGGCCCCCGTCCGGCCGACCGAGACGGTGAAGGCGCCGCGGTTCGCATAGGTTCCCGCATCGACCACCGCCTCGAACTCGATGGGTGTCCCGGAATCACCGGATGCTGCGAGCTCGGCCGTCCGCGTGCGCACGCTGTGGGCGAGCGCGAGCGTCTCGCCTGCCACGTCGGCGATGTCGAAGGCTGCCGACACCGCCTCGCCGTCGGCCTCGTCGTCGAACACGAGACCGAGGCGGATGCGGTCGCTCACGTCGAACCCGGCCGCCTTACGGGTGTCCTGGACGGCGCGGATCACGTCGCGGGCCAGCCCTTCCGCCTCGAGCTCGGGCGTCGTCGTCGTGTCGAGCAGGACGAAGCCGTCGCCCGCGAGGAGGGCGATCGCCGTGCCGTCGGCAATGCCGCCGGCCTCGAGCGTGAGGTCGTACTCCCCTGGCTCCAGGGCGATGCCGTCGACGACCACGACACCGTCGCGCTCCTCCCACACGCCCGCCTTCGCGCCCGAGATCACGTGCTGGACCTGCTTGCCCAGGCGCGGGCCCGCGGCGCGCGCGTTCACGCTGAGTCGCTTGCTGATGCCGTAGCGCTCCGAGACGTCGTCGCCGAGCTCGATGAGCTCGACCGACTTCACGTTGAGCTCGTCGCGCAGGATGCCGTCGAACTGCGCGAGGGACGCAGCATCCGGAACCGCCACCGTCAAGGTGGGAAGCGGCAGGCGCACGCGACGGCCCTCCTTCTTGCGCAGGGCGTTGGCGACGCTGGATGCCTCGCGGACAGCGTCCATCGCGGCGCGGATGTCGTCCGCCGCGGGGAAGGCGTCGGCGTCGGGCCAGTCCTGCAGGTGGACGCTGCGGCCGCCGGTGAGGCCCTGCCAGATCTTCTCGGAGACCAGCGGGATGAGCGGGGCGGCGACGCGTGTGAGCGTCTCGAGCACGGTGTAGAGCGTGTCGAACGCCTCGCGGCTCTTGGCGTGATCGGGGCTGCCGTCGGCGGAGACGCCCACCCAGAACCGGTCGCGCGAGCGACGGATGTACCAGTTGGTCAGGGCCTCGGCGAAGTCGCGGACCTTCGCCGCGGCGAGCGTCGAATCGAGCACCTCGAGGTCGGCGGCGACCTCGCGCACGAGGTCGCCGGTGAGCGCCAGGATGTAGCGGTCGAGCACATCCGTGGAGTCGGTGCGCCACGACGCCTGGTAGCCCTCGCCACCCGCGCCGCCGGCCGCATTGGCGTACGTCGCGAAGAAGTACCACGCGTTCCACAGCGGGAGCAGGAATTCCCGCACGCCCGCGCGGATGCCCTCTTCGGTCACGACGAGGTTGCCGCCGCGCAGCACCGAGCTCGACATCAGGAACCATCGCATCGCGTCGGATCCGTCGCGGTCGAACACCTCGCTGACGTCGGGATAGTTGCGCAGCGACTTCGACATCTTGAGCCCGTCGCTGCCCAGGACGATGCCGTGGCACGACACGCCGGTGAACGCCGGGCGGTCGAACAGCGCCGTCGAGAGCACGTGCATCACGTAGAACCAGCCGCGCGTCTGCCCGATGTACTCGACGATGAAGTCGGCAGGCGAGTGCTCGTCGAACCACTGCTGGTTCTCGAACGGGTAGTGCACCTGCGCGTACGGCATCGACCCCGAGTCGAACCAGACGTCGAACACGTCCTCGATCCGGCGCATCGTGCTCTTGCCGGTCGGGTCGTCCGGGTTCGGGCGCGTGAGGTCGTCGATGTACGGACGGTGCAGGTCGACCTCGCCGTCCGCGTTCGTCGGGAGACGCCCGAAGTCGCGCTCGAGCTCCTCCAGCGACCCGTAGACGTCGACGCGCGGGTGCTCCGGGTCGTCGCTCTTCCACACCGGGATCGGCGAGCCCCAGTACCGGTTGCGGCTGATCGACCAGTCACGTGCGCCGTCGAGCCACTTGCCGAACTGGCCGTGCTTGACGTTCTCGGGCACCCACGTGATCTGCTCGTTGCCCGCGAGCATGCGGTCCTTGATGTCGGTGACGCGCACGAACCAGCTCGACACCGCCCGGTAGATGAGGGGGTTCCGGCAGCGCCAGCAGTGCGGGTACGAGTGCTCGTAGCTCGCCTCGCGCAGCAGGCGCCCCTCCTGCTTGAGCAGGCGGATGAGCGGACGGTTCGCGTCCATCCACAGCTCGCCGGCGACATCCGTCACCTGCGGGAGGAAGCGTCCGCCGTCGTCCAGGCTCATGATCAGCGGGATGCCGGCGGCCTCGGTCACGCGCTGATCGTCCTCACCGAAGGCCGGTGCCTGGTGGACGATGCCCGTGCCGTCGCCGGTCGTGACGTAGTCGTCGACGAGGATGCGCCACGCGGTCTGCGTGCCCCAGATCGAGGCATCCGCGTAGTAGTCGAAGAGGCGGTCGTACGTGACGTTCTCGAGGTCGGCGCCCAGCACCGTCTGCTCGACGGCCTCGCGTGCGGCCTCGACGGAGTCGTACCCGAGGTCCTTCGCGTAGCCCGCGAGCAGATCCTCGGCCAGGAGGTACCGGTGCGCGGTGGCGCCCTCGGGGTCGTCCCCCGCCGGGACGTCGGCCGCCCCGAGCGGACCACCGGGAACGACGGCGTACCGGATGTCGGGCCCCACCGCGAGGGCGAGGTTCGTGGGCAGGGTCCACGGGGTCGTCGTCCACGCGAGGGCGCGCACGCCGGTGAGCCCGAGCGCCTCAGCCTTCACGCCGGTGAGCGGGAACGTGATCGTGACCGACGGGTCCTGGCGCATCTTGTAGACGTCGTCGTCCATGCGCAGCTCGTGGGCCGAGAGCGGCGTCTCGTCGCGCCAGCAGTACGGCAGCACGCGGTGCCCCTCGTAGGCGAGGCCCTTGTCGTGGATCGTCTTGAACGCCCACAGCACGGATTCCATGTACGTGAGGTCGAGCGTCTTGTACCCGCGCTCGAAGTCGACCCAGCGCGCCTGGCGGGTGACGTAGTCCTCCCACTCCCGGGTGTAGGCCAGCACCGACTCGCGCGACTTGGCGTTGAACGTGGCGATGCCCATCGCCTCGATCTCGCTCTTCTCCGTGATGCCGAGCTGCTTCATCGCCTCGAGCTCGGCCGGGAGGCCGTGGGTGTCCCAGCCGAAGACGCGATCGACCTTCTTGCCGCGCATGGTCTGGAAGCGCGGGAAGACGTCCTTCGCGTAGCCGGTCAGGAGGTGGCCGTAGTGCGGCAGCCCGTTGGCGAAGGGCGGGCCGTCGTAGAAGACCCATTCCTCGGCGCCGTCGCGCTGGTCGATGGACGCGCGGAAGGTGCGGTCGGTCTCCCAGAACGCGAGCGTCTGCTGCTCGATCTCGGGGAAGCGGGGGCTCGGAACGACGGCGGCCGGCGCGGCGTCGGCCGCGGGCCCGAAGGCGGAGGGTCGGGGGTAGGTCATGTTCTCTCGCAGGTGCTCGCTCGTGTGCTTCCTGCGGGGACGACACTGCCTGGATCCCTGACCAGACGTACCGCGGTACCACCCTGCATTGACGCTCGGCCCTTCGACAGGCTCAGGGACCGAGACGCCCTCTCTCACTGCGGCTGTGACGGGCCTGACCCGCTCGGTTCTACTGGGGCGCCACGTGCGTGGGGTCCTGTTCTTCCGAGAGCTCCCCGGTGATGGCCGGATCCGCGCTGGTCCGACGAGTCTACCGTGGCTGTGCAAGAGGGAATGCGGTGACCGTCGTGGAGGTTTCTGGACTCGTGCCAAGATTGACGCCCGTGACCGCAGCAGCACCCGAACCCGCGCTCGCCCTCGAGACCGCCCCGACGCGTCGCGTCGCGTGGGCGTCGATGGTGGGCACCTCCCTCGAGTCCTTCGACTTCTACCTGTTCGCCTACTTCTCGGCGTTCTTCGTCGGCCCGCTGTTCTTCGACCCGCTGGGCGAGTTCGGCGCGACCAGCGCGGCGTTCCTCACGATCGCCCTCGCGTTCGTCGTGCGCCCGATCGGCGCCGTGATCTTCGGCTACATGGGCGACCGGCTCGGCCGCCGAGCGACCCTGCTGTGGACCGTCGCCATCATGGGTGTCGCGACCGGCCTCATCGGCCTCCTCCCCACCTATGCGCAGGCGGGCTGGCTGGGCGCGATCCTGCTGATCCTCCTCCGCATCGTGCAGGGCCTGTCGCTCGGCGGCGAGTGGGGCGGCTCGATCCTCATCGCCACCGAGAACTCCGGCCCCGTCAAGCGCGCCTTCTACGCCGCGGTCCCCCAGCTCGGATCCCCCGTCGGCTCGATCCTGTCCGCGACGGTGTTCATCGTGCTGACGACCGTCCTCCCGGCGGACCAGATCGCGGCGTGGGGCTGGCGCATCCCGTTCCTCCTCGCGATCCCACTGCTGCTGGTGTCGCTGTACCTGCGGTGGTCGATCACCGAGACGCCGGTGTTCGAGCGCGTCGTCTCCGAGGGGCGCCGCGACCGCGTCCCCTTCCTCACGATGTTCGCGAAGCGCCCCGGTGCCATGGCCATCGCCATCGGCGCCGCCCTCCTCGGCATCGGGTCGTACTCGCTGATGAACACGTACACGGTCAATTACGGCGTGGAGCAGCTGGGCTTCAGCTTCCAGGACCTGCTCATCGCGACCACGATCGGCGGCCTGCTGCAGCTCGTCACCATCCCGGTTTTCGGCGCATGGGCGAGCCGCGTCGGCTCCGCGAACGTCGTGGTGTGGGGCGCGCTGGGCACGCTCCTCATCACCTTCCCGATGTACTTCCTGCTCCAGTTCGCGACCTTCCCGATCCTCATCGCGACGATGCTCGTCGGCGGCATCCTGCCGACGATGGCCTGGGCCGCGCTCGGAGGTCTCATGAACGACCTCTTCCCTGATCGCTTCCGCTATTCGGCGCTGTCGTTCGCGTACGCCCTGGCGGCGACGATCAGCGGCTTCGTGCCCTACCTCACGTTCGAGCTCGGCGTGGCCACGGGCTTCGCGTGGTGGCACCCGGGCGTGATCCTCGCGATCATGTCGGTCATCACGCTGGTCTCCGCGTGGCTGGCCTCCCGGCGCACCGTGGAGCCCGAGCTCGCGAGCGACCCGGCGACCGCGACGGCCTACGCCTGAGCGAAGTCGCCTGAAAGCGAGCGGATGCCGGAACCCCCGGCATCCGCTCGCTTCTCCCGGTGCATGGACACCCGGGTAGAATCGAGCGACATCCCACACTCAGGCACGCTCACACAGTGCCGCACATATCGCCTCGAGGAGACGCCATGACCGACGCCCGCCCCGCACAGGGTCAGATCCCGGACAAGCCCGCGCTGGAGGGCCTCGAGGAGAAGTGGGATGCCGCCTGGTCCGGGCAGGGCACGTACCTGTTCGACCGTGCTCGTGCGGCACAGGTCGGTCGCGCCGGCGTGTACTCGGTCGACACTCCCCCGCCGACGGCGTCCGGGAGCCTGCACATCGGGCACGTGTTCTCGTTCACGCACACCGACCTCAAGGTGCGGTACGAGCGCATGCGCGGGAAGACCGTGTTCTACCCGATGGGCTGGGACGACAACGGTCTGCCCACCGAGCGCCGCGTGCAGAACTACTACGGCGTGCGCTGCGACCCGTCGCTGCCCTACGACGCCGACTTCACGCCGCCGTTCGAGGGCGGCGACAACAAGTCGAGCCGCGCCGCCGACCAGGTGCCCGTCAGCCGCCGCAACTTCATCGAGCTGTGCGAGAAGCTCACGGTCGAGGACGAGAAGCAGTTCGAGGCGCTCTTCCGCCAGTTGGGCCTCAGTGTCGACTGGACGCAGACCTACCGCACCATCTCCGACGACACGATCCGCACGAGCCAGCGCGCGTTCCTGCGCAACCTCGAGCGCGGCGAGGCGTACCAGGACCTCGCGCCGACGATGTGGGACATCGACTTCCGCACCGCCGTGGCCCAGGCAGAACTCGAGGACCGCGAACAGCAGGCGTCGTTCCACACCATCGACTTCCCGTTCGCGGACGGCTCGGGCGCGATCACGATCGAGACCACTCGTCCGGAGCTGCTGCCCGCGTGCGTCGCGATCGTCACCCACCCCGAGGGTCCCCACAAGCACCTCATCGGCACGAAGGTGCGGAGCCCCTTCTTCGGCGCCGACATCGAGATCCACGGCCACCACCTCGCCCAGCCCGACAAGGGCACGGGCGCGGCGATGGTCTGCACCTTCGGCGACGTGACCGACATCGTGTGGTGGCGGGAGCTGCGCACCACCGACGGCCGCCACCTGCCGAACATGACCACGATCGGCCTCGACGGGCGCTTCCTGCCCCAGGCGCCCTCGATCGTCGCGAACGCCGAGGCGAGCGCGTGGTACGAGGCCGAGATGGCGGGCAAGACCGTCTTCTCCGCCCGCAAGGCCCTCGTCGAGAAGCTGCAGGAGACCGGCGACATCACCGCCGTCGGCAAGCCGTTCAGCCACGCGGTGAAGTTCTTCGAGAAGGGCGACCGTCCGCTGGAGATCGTCTCGACGCGCCAGTGGTACATCCGCAACGGCGCACGCGACGCCGAGCTGCGCGACAAGCTCATCGCACTCGGACAGCAGATGTCGTGGCATCCCGATTTCATGCGGGTCCGCTACGAGAACTGGACCAACGGTCTCACCGGCGACTGGCTCGTGTCGCGCCAGCGCTTCTTCGGCGTGCCGATCCCGCTCTGGTACGGGCTCGACGAGAACGGCGAGCGCGACTACGACCGCGTGCTCACCCCCGACCTGGCGTCGCTTCCGGTCGATCCGTCGACCGACGTGCCCCCGGGCTACAGCGCAGACCAGCGCGGCGTCGCGGGTGGCTTCGACGGCGAGAACGACATCTTCGACACGTGGGCGACCTCGTCGCTCACGCCGCAGCTGGCAGGCGGCTGGGATCGCGATCCGGAGCTCTGGAACCTCGTTGCCCCGTTCGACATGCGCCCGCAGGGTCAGGACATCATCCGCACCTGGCTGTTCTCGACGATGCTGCGCAGCGCCCTCGAGGACGACCGTGCGCCGTGGATGGATGCCGCGATCTCGGGCTTCATCGTCGACCCCGACCGCAAGAAGATGTCGAAGTCGAAGGGCAACGTCGTCACGCCGGCTGACATCCTGGCGCAGCACGGCTCGGACGCGGTGCGGTACTGGGCGGCCTCGAGCCGCCTCGGCACCGACGCGGCGTTCGACCCGCAGAACCCGACGCAGATCAAGATCGGCCGCCGCCTCGCGATCAAGGTTCTCAACGCCGCGAAGTTCGTGCTGTCGTTCCCGGTGCCCGAGGGTGCCGAGGTGACCCATGCCCTCGACGCATCGATGCTCGCGACGCTCCACGGCGTCGTGCGCGACGCCACGAAGGCGCTCGAGAACTACGACCACGCCCGTGCGCTCGAGGTGACCGAGTCGTTCTTCTGGACGTTCTGCGACGACTACCTCGAGCTCGTCAAGGAGCGCGCCTACAACCAGACGGACGCCGGTCAGGCCTCCGCCGCGCTCGCGCTGCGCCTGGCGATGTCGGCGCTGCTGCGGCTCCTCGCCCCCGTGCTGGCGTTCACGGCCGAAGAGGCCTGGTCGTGGTTCAACGACGGCTCGGTGCACACCGCAGACTGGCCCGTCGCACCGGAGGAGGAGTGGGGCGATCCCGCCGTGCTGACCGCCGTGAGCGCGGCGCTCATCGGCATCCGCCGCGCGAAGACCGAGGCGAAGGCCTCGCAGAAGACCGCGGTCGCCCGCGCCGTCCTCGCCGGACCGGCCGCCGCGCTCGATGCGCTGCGGCTCGCGGAAGGCGATCTCAAGGCGGTCGGCCGGATCGCCGAGATCGAATACGTCGAGGCCGACGCCGTCTCCGTCACGGAGATCGAGCTCGCCCCGCAGGAGGTGTGACATGCAGCTCGGAACGCGCTGGACCTCGGGCGACGAACCGCCGAAGGCCGTCCCGGCCGCGCTGGTGCGCGGCATCCGTTCCGTCGATGAGACGATCCCCGCCGACCAGCTCGGTCAGCCGCGCCCGCGCTGGACGCTCACGTGGCTGGAGGGCAAGCCGATCGCGGAGCTCGACACGGGAGTGACCGTGTCGCTGGACGGCGACGGCGAAGCCGTCGTCCGGCACGATCCGGACGACGGCTTCGCATAAGCCTCAGCGGCTCATTCCTCGGGCGCGTCGTGATGCGACGCCGAGAGGAGCAATCGGATGGCGAACAGCGTCGCGACGAGTGTCACGCCCGCGGCGATGAGGAACGGCAGCCGCAGATCGATGCGGGCGACCCAGCCGCCGAGAAGCGTCGCGAACGGGAAGATGCCCCACGTGAAGGTGCGGGTGATCCCCAGCACGCGACCGAAGATGTGACCCGGGACGATCGTCTGGCGCAGCGCGCCCCACGGCACGTTCCACACGGAGACGGCCGCGGCCATGAGGCCGTACGCGATCGTTCCCGTGATCGCCTCGGGTGCCGCCCACACCGCCGCGAGGCTGATGGCCGCGACGACGTTGGCGCCCAGCATCACCGGGCCGCGGCCGAACTTCGCGACGAGCGATGAGGCCACCAGTGACCCCGCGAGTCCCCCGAGCCCGATTCCGGCGGTCACGACGCCGATCGCGGCCGCCGGCACGTGCTGCACGTCGAGGAAGTACAGGTACACCGGTGCCTGGGCGAACGCGAAGGCCGAACCGACGATCGAGGTGAAGATCACCATCGAGCGCAGGAACCGGTGATTCCAGAGGTACACGAAGGCGTCGCGAGCCGAGACGTTCGGACGGGCGGTGGCGGCAGCATCCGTCTCCGCCGCCTCTTCGGACGCCGCCAGCGGGTCGCCGGCTGCGACAGCCGCCTCGGCCCGCACCGCCGTGGCGCGCGCATCGTGCAGCGGACGAGCGGCCGACAGCGGGAGCATCACGGCGAGCACGATCGGGATGAGGTAGCCCGCGGCGCCCACCCAGAGCGGCAGCGCGAGCGAGATCGCGAACAGGACGCCGCCGATCGGCGACGAGATGAAGCTGTCGATCGTGATCTGCGCGGCCTGCATCCAGCCGTTCGCGCGATCCAGCGCCGGGCGCTTGACGACCGCCGGCATGATCGCGTTCGTCGCGTTGTCGAACAGCGTCTCGCCGAGACCGAAGACCAGCACGCCGGCGAACAGCCACCAGATGTCGAGAGCGCCTGAGACGGTGAGCAGGGCGAGCCCGACCGCAGCGAGTCCACGGATGCCGTTGGCGATCGCCATGATCCAGCGGCGATCGAACCGGTCGACGAGCATGCCGGCCGGCAGGCCGAAGACGAGCCACGGGAGGAACGCGAGCGCGGTGATCGCCGAGATCGCGAGCGGGTCGCGGGTCAGGGTGGTGGCGATGAGTGGAACCGCCACGCGTCCGAGGCCATCCGCGAGGTTGCTGAACGCGGCCGCGGTCCACAGCTTTCCGAAATCGCGGCCGAGCGGGACCCTGCGTGCCCGCCCGGCCGACGATCCGGTCCGCTCGGCCGTGTCGACGCTGTCGCTCATCGCGGCAACAGCCCCATCGCCGCGCGCGCCTCGGCTTCGCGCCGAGCCCCGACCACGGCCGCCTGAGCGGTCAATGCGCGACGCTCTTCGGCGTCGTCTCGCTTCTCGACGCGTGCGACGACGTACGCGTCGAGAGCGGATGCAGCGCGCAGCAGCGCGCGGTCGAATCGGGTGGCGGATGCCCGGAACCCACGTGCCGCGAGTTCGTCTGCCGTGATGGCGGTCATGACTGTCCTCCTATTTGCGGGAGCGGGAAGAGGTCTGCCCGGATGGTGACGGGGCGGACGTTCTCGCCGGTCTGATTGCGGTAGTTGTCGACGGTCTCGTCGATGAGCGCCATGATCTTGAGCGCCAGGTCTTTGCTCTGCTCGGCGGTGAGGCGCGCGGTGGCGGTGGAGATCAGCGTGCCTTCCTGCCACATCTCGTCCTCGCCGCCGATCCCGCGGTTGACGAAGTCGAGCAGCTGGTCGTTGCGGTTGCGCAGGAACTCGTTCATCACGACCTGCGTCGCCGCACGACCGGCGGGCGTCGCCATCGCATCCGGGTTGGCGAATGAAACGCCTCCGACGGGACGCTCCCACCACCGCTCGCGGCCGGTGCCGCGGTCTTCGGCCTCCCGGATCAAGTCCTGCTTGGCGAGAGCGCGGAGGTGGTAGCTCGTCGACCCGCTGGACTCCCCCAGCCGCTCCGCGAGCGAGCTCGCCGTCTGCGGACCGTACTGGCTGAGGATGTCGTAGATCTTCACGCGCAACGGGTGCGCCAGAGCCCGGAGCGCCCCGGAGTCGAGGACGCGATCCTGGTTGTGACGCTCCTCGGTGCGGGCGGCGGCGTCCGCGGTCTCGGGTGTCTTGTTCTCTGCCATGACCCCAGGTTAGCGATGCAAAGAGTTCTTTGCAAGTACTTCTTTGCAATCAATAGTTTGCAAGCGGAGCTTTGCAAAAGACTCTCGGCATGGGGGTCGGCGTGACTAGGCTGGACGCCATGCCGAACGAGAACCCGCTCCTGTCCCCCAGCACGCTGCCGTACGGTCTGCCCGAATACGCGGCCATCCGCCCCGAGCACTACCTGCCGGCGTTCGAGCAGGCGTTCGCGGAGCACACCCGCGAGGTGGCGGCGATCACGCGCGTGCGCTCGATGCCGACGTTCGAGAACACGCTGGTGCCGCTGGAAGAGAGCGGTCGCCTGCTGGGTGACGTCGCCCGCACGTTCTACACCGTGTCGTCGGCCGACGCGACGCCCGAGATCCAGGAGATCGAGGAACAGCTCGCGCCCCTCATGTCGGCGCACCAGGACTCCATCCAGCTCGATTCGGACCTGTTCTGGCGAATCAGGTCGATCCACGAACAGCTCGACCAGCTCGATCTGACGCCCGAGCAGCGGTACCTCGTGGAGCGCCACCACACCGAGATGGTCCACGCCGGTGCGGGACTGGACGACGCGGCGAAGCAGAGCCTCACGGAGCTGAACCAGCGGCTGTCGACCCTCACCACGCAGTTCGAGAAGAACCTCCTCGCCGACACCAATGACCTCGCGATCGTGTTCGACCACGCGTCCGAACTCGACGGGCTCTCGGAGGGCGAGCTGTCCGCGGCGGCGCAGGCCGCGGCGGATCGCGGACTCGAGGGCAAGTGGGTCGTGACCCTGACCCTCTTCACGGGGCATCCCTACTTGTCGAGCCTGACCGACCGCGGATCCCGTGCGCGCCTGCTCGCGGCATCCCGCTCCCGGGGCTCGCGCGGCACCGAGCACGACAACCGCGCCACCCTGCTCGAGATCGTCAGGCTCCGCGCCGAGCGGGCGGCGCTGCTCGGCTACGACTCGCACGCGTCGTACATCACGTCGGACGAGACCGCCGGCTCCCCCGCAGCGGTCCACGACCTGCTGCGCCAGCTCGCCGTGCCCGCCGCCCGCAATGCCCGGCGCGAGCAGGCCAAGCTGCAGGCCATCATCGACGCCGAGCCGGAGCCGTTCGCGCTGGAGGCGCAGGACTGGGCCTTCTACACCGAGAAGGTGCGCGCGGCCGAGTACGACCTCGACCGCGCCGCGCTGCGCCCCTGGTTCGAGGCGGAGCGGGTGCTCCAGGACGGCGTGTTCCGGGCGGCCACCGATCTGTACGGCATCACGTTCGCCGAGCGCACGGACCTCGGTGGATACCACCCCGACACCCGCGTGTTCGAGATCCACAACGCCGACGGATCGACGCTCGGGCTGTACATCCTCGATCTCTACACGCGCGACACCAAGCGCGGCGGCGCATGGATGAATTCGATCGTGCTGCAGTCGCGGCTGCGCGGCACACAGCCGATCGTGGTCAACAACCTCAATGTGCCGAAGCCGGCCGAGGGGCGGCCGACCCTGCTCAGCCTCGATGAGGTGACCACGCTGTTCCACGAGTTCGGGCACGCCCTGCACGGGCTGTTCGCGACCGTGACGTACCCGCACTTCGCCGGCACCAACGTCTACCGCGACTTCGTGGAGTTCCCCAGCCAGGTCAACGAGATGTGGATCTACTGGCCCGAGATCCTCGCCTCGTACGCCCGCCACATCGACACCGACGAGCCGCTGCCTGCCGCGATCGTCGACAAGCTGCACGCGTCGGAGGCGTTCAACCAGGGATTCGCGACGAGCGAGTACCTCGCGGCGGCATGGCTCGACCAGGCGTGGCACTCGCTGTCGGTCGACGGCGCTGCGGCCGACATCGACGTCGCGGACTTCGAGGCGGCCGCACTCGCCGACATCGGGCTCGACAATGCGGCCGTGCCGACCCGCTACTCGTCGACCTACTTCGCTCACGTGTTCTCGGGCGGCTACAGCGCCGGCTACTACTCGTACATCTGGAGCGAGGTGCTCGACGCCGACACGGTGGAGTGGTTCCGCGAGAACGGCGGACTCCGTCGCGAGAACGGTGATCGCTTCCGCGGCCGGCTGCTGGGCGTGGGTGGGTCGAAGGATCCGCTCGAGGCCTACCGCGACTTCCGGGGCCGCGACGCCGAGATCCAGCCGCTGCTCGATCGCCGCGGACTGGCAGGCTAGCCGACGCTCACAGCAGGTCGAGCTCGCGGGCGAAGGCGCGCACCCGCTCGGCCATCACGGCGGGCACCTCGGCGATCGCGAAGTGCCCGCCCTCGTCGAGCCGCTCGAAGGTGCGCAGGTCGCGGTAGAAGCGTCGTGCCAGCGATTCGGGGTAGTCGCCTTCGTGGCGCTGGATGTGGACGGATGCCGGAACCACGACGGGTGGCATCTCGTCGGGCTGGTCGGCGCCCTCGTAGTAGGGCCGGAACGAGGTGCCGATGGTCTGGGTCGTCCAGTAGATCATCGCCTCGGTCAGGATGCGGTCGCGAGAGATCCGTCGCTCGACCGCGCGTGGGTCCGCTTGCGGAGTGTCGCTCCACTCCACGAGCTTCTCGGTCAGCCAGGCGAGCAGACCCGCCGGTGAGTCGTTGAGGGCGGCGGCAAGCGTGTCGGGCCGGGTCGCCTGCACGTGCCCATAGGCGCCGTTGGTGCCGCCCCATTGCTCGAGGCGTGTGAAGAAGGCGACCTCGTCGGGGGCGGTCAGAAGCTCGCGCTCGGCCATGGAGGGGAAGTGCGAGTGGGTGACGACCACACCCGACACCGCCTCCGGGTACGATCCCGCGATCAGGTCGTTGACGTTCGCCGACACGTCCTCGCCGTAGGTCAGGTAGGACTCGTAGCCGAGCGCGTCGGTCATGAGGGCATGCATCGTCGCGGCGAGCCGGGTCTCGGTCATCGGGCCTTCGGCGTAGGCGGACGAGTACGCGAAGCCCGGGAAGCTCGGCACCACGACGTGGAAGTCGGGCAGCAGATCCGCGAAGTCGAGTTGCAGCGCGAACGTGTGCGGCCAGCCGTGCATCACCAGGAGCGCGGGCGCGTCGTCGCGGGCGGAGCGCAGATGCGCGAAATGGATCGTCGCGTCGCCGACGTCGGCGAGGAACTGCGGGTGCCCGTTCAGCCACGCCTCGCGCGCCCGCCAGTCCCAGTCGCGCCACGCCTGGACGAGGGTGGCGAGATAATCCGCGTTCATGCCCGACGGCGGTCGCCGCGGCGATTCCGGAAGAGGCCGGAATCGGTCGAGGCGCTCCTGCAGATCAGCGAGTGAGGCGTCGGGCACGTGGATCGAGAAGGGGCGAACGGTGGGCATGGCCCGAAGCTACTCAGCCCCTCCGACACCGCCTGCCCGGATTGCGCTCATCAACTCGCGGACTCGGACGAAGGTCGGCACTTCGGCATTCGCGAGCCCCGTGACCGTTGTCGCCGTCGGAGGGTGGTGCCGGCTCACCGCCACCACGCCGTGGTCGCCGCCCACGATCGCGAGATCCTCGCCATCGAGCCACACCCCCCGGCCGTAGCCGAGCCCGTCGCCCGCGTCGGCGGTGACCCGCTCGGTGAGCAGCGCGACCAGCGCCGGGTCGACGATGCGCCCCGCCAGGAGCGCCACCCAGAACCGGTGGAGATCTCCCACGGTGGAGTGCGCTCCCCCGTCGCCGGACCCGACGACCGGCAGTTCGAACACGTTGGTGCGGCCGTCGTCCCTGTAGCCGGTCGCGGTGCCCGGCGGGAGCAGATCGGAGCGGGGAAAGCCGGTGGATGCCATGCCGGCGGGCTCGAACACGCGTGCCCGCACGAGGTCGGCGAACGGAGTGCCCGAGGCGCGCTCGGCGATGATCGCGAGCACGACGTAGCCGCCGTTGCAGTAGGAGAACCGTTCGCCCGCGCGGAACTTCGTCGGGAAGCCCTCGAGCATCGGCAGGTAGGCGGGCGTGGAGTCGAGGCTCTGCACCGGCACGCTGAGGGGCGCCAGCGCATCCACCTCCTCGTCGAGATAGTCCCCGATCCCGGACGTGTGGCTCAGCAGATGGTCGATGGTGACGTCATCGGCGATGAGCGGCAGGTCGTCCTGGAGGATCTCGCGCGCGGGAGTGTCCTGCTGCAGCAGGCCGTCGCCGATGAGCGAGAGCGTGGTGAGCGCGGTGAAGGTCTTCGTTCCGCTCGCGAGCCCGAACCGCGTCGCGGGGGTGTTCGGCGCACCGGCGGTACGGTCGGCAAGCCCGACAGCCCACTCGCCCAGCACGTCGTCGCTACGGCGCGCGCTGATGACGCCGCAGAAGCCCTCGAGGTCCGGTGCGACATCGCCCATGCGTGGGACTCCCGCGGTCGTGGGATCCGGTCAGGCGCTCTTGCGCTTCTCCCGAAGCACGAGAGTCGGCGGAGCGCCCTCGTCGACCGCGGCACGGGTCACGATGACCTTGTCGACATCGTCGGTCGACGGGATCTCGAACATGATCGGGCCGAGGACGTCCTCGAGGATCGCACGAAGGCCGCGCGCGCCGGTCTTGCGCGCCACCGCGAGGTCGGCGATCGCCTCGAGCGCCTCGTGATCGAACTCGAGGGTGACGCCGTCGAGTTCGAACATGCGGTGGTACTGCTTCACGAGCGCGTTCTTCGGCTCGGTGAGGATCTCCATGAGCGCCTCGCGGTCGAGCGACGAGACCGAGGCGACGACGGGGAGCCGACCGATGAACTCGGGGATCAGGCCGAACTTGTGCAGGTCTTCCGGCTGCACGTCGCCGAACAGGTTGAGGTCTTCGTCCTTGCGGTGCAGCGAGGCGCCGAAGCCGACGCCGTGCTTCCCGACGCGAGAGGAGATGATGTCTTCCAGTCCGGCGAACGCGCCCGCCACGATGAACAGGACGTTCGTCGTGTCGATCTGGATGAACTCCTGGTGCGGATGCTTGCGACCGCCCTGTGGCGGGACCGAGGCCACGGTGCCCTCGAGGATCTTGAGCAGCGCCTGCTGCACGCCCTCACCTGAGACGTCACGGGTGATCGACGGGTTCTCGGCCTTGCGGGCGATCTTGTCGACCTCGTCGATGTAGATGATGCCGGTCTCGGCGCGCTTCGTATCGAAGTCGGCGGCCTGCAGCAGCTTGAGGAGGATGTTCTCGACGTCTTCGCCGACGTAGCCGGCCTCGGTCAGCGCGGTGGCATCGGCGACCGCGAACGGCACGTTGAGGCGCTTCGCGAGCGTCTGCGCGAGATAGGTCTTGCCGCAGCCCGTGGGCCCGAGGAGCAGGATGTTGCTCTTGGCGATCTCGATCTCGTCGGCGCGCTGCTCGGCCGACTGGATCGTGCCGTGCGCGCGCACACGCTTGTAGTGGTTGTAGACGGCGACCGAGAGTGCGCGCTTGGCGTCGGTCTGCCCGACGACGTACTCCTCGAGGAACGCGAAGATCTCGCGGGGCTTCGGCAGGTCGAAGTCGGCGACGACGCCGGACGACGATTCGGCCATGCGCTCTTCGATGATCTCGTTGCACAACTCGACGCACTCGTCGCAGATGTAGACGCCGGGTCCGGCGATCAACTGCTGGACCTGCTTCTGGCTCTTACCGCAGAAGGAGCACTTGAACAGGTCGGCGCTCTCACCGATGCGTGCCATGCCGCTCCTCCTCGTACGTCGGGGGCGAGCCCCCCAGCTGTTCTCCGAGCCTAATAGCTGAGGCCGACATGCGGCGGCATTGCGACGCACGTTGTGGACGACCCGGGGTTCGCGGAGAGAGAACCGGGACCGCACACGCGAGCGCCCCGCCGCCCGGTCATCCGGGCGGCGGGGCGCTGAGCTCTGCGCAGATCGACGCGGAGAGACTACTTCGTCAGGGCCTGCTGGCCGCGCTTGCGCGTGGTCAGCACCTGGTCGACGAGGCCATAGGTGACCGCCTCCTCCGCGGAGAGGATCTTGTCGCGATCGATGTCCTTGTTGACCTCTGCCTGCGTCTTGTTCGAGTGCTTCGCGAGCGTCTCCTCGAGCCAGGTGCGCATGCGCAGGATCTCGGCCGCCTGGATCTCGATGTCCGACGCCTGACCGTGGCCGGCCTCGCCGACGGCGGGCTGGTGGATCAGGATGCGGGCATTCGGCAGCGCCAGGCGCTTGCCGGGTGCGCCGGCCGCGAGCAGCACGGCCGCGGCGGACGCCGCCTGGCCCAGCACCACCGTCTGGATCTGCGGCGACACGTACTGCATGGTGTCGTAGATCGCGGTCATCGCCGTGAACGAGCCACCGGGCGAGTTGATGTACATGATGATGTCGCGGTCGGGGTCCTGCGACTCGAGCACGAGCAGCTGGGCCATGACGTCATCGGCCGAGGCATCGTCTACCTGGACGCCCAGGAAGATGACGCGGTCCTCGAACAGCTTGTTGTACGGGTCCTGGCGCTTGTAGCCGTAGGCGGTGCGCTCCTCGAACTGCGGCAGGATGTAGCGGCTGCCGGGCATCTGGAGCGCCTGGGGCGCCGCCGCTCCGAAGGTGGGGGTCTGCATTCCGGGTTCTCTCTCTTTCGCCTTCGGTCTCAGCTGTCGGAGGCGGTGCCGCCGCCGCCGATCACGTCGCTCGCGGATTCGCGGATGTGGTCGACGAAGCCGTACTCCAGTGCTTCCTCGGCGCCGAACCAACGGTCGCGGTCACCGTCGGCGTTGATCTGCTCGACCGACTTGCCCGTCTGCTTGGCGGTGATCTCGGCGAGGCGCTTCTTCATGTCGAGGATGAGCTGCGCCTGCGTCTGGATGTCGCTCGCGGTGCCGCCGAACCCGCCGTGCGGCTGGTGCAGCAGGACGCGGGCGTTCGGCGTGATGTAGCGCTTGCCCTTCGTGCCCGCCGTGAGCAGGAGCTGGCCCATCGAGGCGGCCATGCCGATGCCGACCGTGACGATGTCATTGGGCACGAACTGCATCGTGTCGTAGATCGCCATGCCGGCCGTGATCGAGCCACCGGGCGAGTTGATGTAGAGGTAGATGTCCTTCTCGGAGTCCTCGGCGGCGAGAAGCAGGATCTTCGCGCAGATCTCGTTGGCGTTGTCGTCACGCACCTCTGACCCCAGCCAGATGATGCGGTCCTTCAACAGCCGGTCGAAGACGCTGGTCGCGACAAGTGGTTCGGCCATGTGTACTCCTGTTTCCTTGGGTCGCCATCGAATCTACCGGCGCCTCGCGAACGACCCGCCCGTGTTCGCCCTGGGCAGAGCGCACACATGACAGAAGAGGACGGATGCCGCGGCATCCGTCCTCTTCCGTCGATCGGTCAGTCGACCGAAACGAGTATCACTCGGCGTCGGCGGCCTTCTTGGCCGGGGCCTTCTTGGCGGCCGGCTTCTTGGCGGGAGCCTTCTCAACAGCCTCAGCGTCCTCCGCGGCCGCCTTCTTCGCGGCGGGCTTGCGCGCGGGAGCCTTCGTGGCGGGCTTCTCGGCGACCTCGGCCTCTTCGGCCTCGATCACGGCGTCGGCGTCGGCCGCGGCATCCGCGATCTCCTCCGCCTCCTCGACGACTTCTTCCTCGTCCTCGTTGGCGACGAAGCCGCTGAGGTCGACGGGCTTGCCGTTCGTGTCGACGACGTTGACCTTGCCGAGCGCGACGGCGAGAGCCTTGTTGCGGGCGACCTCGCCGATCATGGCGGGGAGCTGGTTGCCCTCCTGCAGCGCGTTCACGAAGTCCTGCGGTGCCATGCCGTACTGGGCGGCCGACTGCACGAGGTACTGCGTGAGCTCGTCCTGCGAGACCTGCACGTTGACCGTCTCGGCGATCTTGTCGAGCAGCATCTGCGTCTTGAACTGCTTCTCGCTCGCCTCGGCGACCTCGGCGCGGTGGACGTCGTCCTCGAGACGGCCCTCGCCCTCGAGGTGGTTGTGCACCTCGTCCTCGATGAGCTGCGGCGGAACGGGGATCTCGACCTGCTCGAGCAGCGTCTCGATCAGCTTGTCGCGCGCGGCGGAGCCCTGCGTGAAGGCGCCCTGCTGGCCGACGCGCTCCTTGAGGCTGTCGCGCAGCTCGGCGATCGTGTCGAACTCGCTCGCGATCTGGGCGAAGTCGTCGTCGGCCTCGGGAAGCTCGCGCTCCTTGACGGCCTTGACGGTCACCGAGACCTCGGCCTCGTCGCCGGCGTGGTCGCCGCCGACGAGCTTCGAGCGGAAGGTGGTGTCCTCACCGGCGGTGAGCGAGTCGATGGCCTCGTCGATGCCCTCGAGGAGCTCGCCCGAGCCGACCTCGTAGGAGACGCCCTCGGCGCGGTCGATCTCGTTGCCGTCGATCGTGGCGACGAGGTCCAGCTCGACGAAGTCGCCGGTGGCGGCGGGACGGTCGACGGTCACGAGCGTGCCGAAGCGGCCGCGCAGGCGGTCGAGCTCCTCGTCGATCGCGGCCTCGTCGACCTCGACGGCCTCGACCTCGACGGTCGTGCCCTCGAAGGACGGCAGGTCGAACTCGGGACGCACGTCGACCTCGACGGTGACCTCGAGGTCGCCCGAGAAGTCCTTCTCGTTCGGCCAGGTGGTGACGTCGGCCGACGGACGGCCGAGCACGCGCAGCTCGTGGGCTGCCGCGGCCTCGCGGTAGAAGGTGTCGAGACCCTCGCTGACGGCGTGCTCGAGCACCGCGACTCGACCGATGCGCTGGTCGATGATGGGCGCGGGCACCTTGCCCTTGCGGAAGCCGGGGATCTGCACGTCCTGCGCGATGTGCTCGTAAGCGTGCTTGATCGACGGCTTGAGCTCGTCGGGGCTGACCGTGATGTGCAGCTTGACCCGGGTCGGGCTGAGCTTCTCGACGGTGCTGTTCACCATGCCTGTACTTCTCCTCTTTCCGGCCGCACGCGGCAGCGTGCGGTTGAAGGTCTGGGTTCGAAAATTCCGAGGGCCGTGATGTCGGGGCGACAGGATTTGAACCTGCGGCCTCCCGCTCCCAAAGCGGGCGCTCTACCAAGCTGAGCTACGCCCCGGGCGGGTTCGCACGCGTGCGTGCGCCTTTCGGCCCCGAGAAGTCTAGCCGACGCGCCCGCGACGTTCCTGCGCGCCTACATCTGCTCGACCCAACCCGCGCGCCAGTCGGGGGCCGGGAACGGCTTCGTCCAATACGCGGTCTCTTTCGAGATGAGTCCGTCGCGCAGCTCGAAGACGAACACCGTCTGGTAGGGATCGCCGTCACCGTAGTCCAGATCAGCCTCCAGCACCCACAGGTCCCCGGCACCGGTGAGGCGGCGCGGCGAGATCGCAGGAAGCTGCGGAAACGCGCCGTAGATGGCGCGCCGGTTGTCTGCGCCCACGATGCGCTCCCCCGACTGCGGCCACTCGATGACGGCGTCGTCGTGGAACACATCGTCCATGCCCGCGACGTCGCCCGCGTTGAGTGTGGCGACGAGCGCCTCGACGACCTGTCTGCCCGTGCGTTCCATGACCGGCCCCTTCGCTCGGCCGCGCGTCTGGACAGCGGGTCGGAACGGGAAGGCCGTCGCGATGTAATACGATTGACCGTGCCCGTCCGCGGGCGCACGGGGATGTAGCTCAATGGTAGAGCCTCAGTCTTCCAAACTGATGGTGCGGGTTCGATTCCCGTCATCCCCTCCGAATGCCCTTCCGAGGCCGGCCGAAGGCCGCCGCGGAGGGGCGATTTCATTCGCATCGCGCGATCTGCTCCCGCGTGGCCTACTGTTCCCGGGTCGCCCTCTCGCGGCAGACTGGGTGCGGAACTGTTCCATGCCCTCCAGGAGCCGCGATGAGCAGCCGTAAGCCGATCCCCGAGCCGGGCGAGCGCAAGCTCCCGCGGCGCGCCGCGTCGGAGCTCGCCGAGAAGTGGACCCGCATCGACGGCGTCGACGTCTTCTACCGCGAGTCGCCGAACCCGACAAAGGACGAGCGCGTGATGGCGCACGTGCACGGATTCGGGCTGTCGGGCCGCTACCTGCTGCCGACGGCTGAGCGGCTCGCCGACGAGTTCCACACCTACGTCCCGGATCTTCCCGGATTCGGGCGCAGCGGCAAGCGCAAGGACATGCTCGACATCCCCGATCTCGCCCGTGCCGCGGTCGACTTCTTCGACGACCGGGGCATCGAGAAGGCGACGCTCGTCGGCAACTCGATGGGCTGCCCCGTCATCATCGAGTTCGCGCACCGCTACCCCGAGCGCATCGACCGTGCGGTGCTGGTGTCCCCCGCGGGCGGACTGTTCAACCAGCCGCTGCGTCGGGCGATCAAGCAGCTCTCGCAGGATGCTCCGCGCGAGCCGGTGAAGATGGCGCGAGTCGCGGTGCCCGACTACGTGCGCTTCGGCGTGCCGAGCACGATGAAGATGTTCCGCTCGCTCACGCAGTACCCGTCACTGCAGCGGCTGCTCGAGATGCGCATCCCCACGCTCGTCGTGCTGGGCCAGCGCGACCCGCTCCTCCCCCATGCGCACCGCGTCGACGAGATCGCGAGCCAGACCGACAGCCACGTGCTGGTCGTGATGCTCGAGGGCGCCGCCCACGCGATCAACTTCAGCCACCCGGGGCAGCTGGCCCACGTCATCCGTCATTTCATGGACGACCTGCCGATCGAGAACGACCCGGCGTGGCCCGGCCACGTGCGCCTGTACGAGGTGCACCGCGGCAAGCACCATCCGCCGGCGCAGCCGCGCGGCTGACGGGGCGCCTCAGTCGAGTGGCGTCGCGTCGCGGTGCTCGTCGATGTGCGCGAGGTAGTGCTCGGCGTTGCGAAGCAGACCGGCACGCTCCTCCACGGTGAGCTCCCGGCGCACCTTCGCGGGCACACCGGCGACCAGGGATCCGTCCGGGATCTCGGAGCCCTCGAGCACGACCGCCCCACCGGCCACGAGGCATCCCGATCCGATCTTCGCGCCGTTGAGCACCACCGCGCCCATGCCGATGAGCGAGCCGTCGCCGATCGTGCAGCCGTGGACGACGGCGTTGTGGCCGACCGAGACGTTCTCGCCGATCACGACGGGCCTGCCGGCGTCCACGTGGACCGAGACGTTGTCCTGGAGGTTGCTGTTCGCCCCCACCGTGATGGTGTCGCCGTCGGCGCGGAGCACCGCGTTGTACCACACGCTCGCACCGGGGCCGAGGGTCACGCCCCCGACGACGCGGGCGCCGGCGGCGATGAAGGACGTGGGGTCGAGCGAGGGCGTCCTGCCCGCTGCGACGAGGACCGATGCTCCGGGTGCGACCGTCATGGTCCGACCCTATTCGCCAGCGCCTTCTCGATGGCGTCGGTGTACCAGGGCGCCAGCGTGTCGGCGAACGTGACCGTCAGGTGGTCCTGGTCGCGGTAGATGTTCGCCCCGCCGACGACGGGCGCGCACGTGTCGGGGCCGCAGAACACGTCGGTGAAGTCGAGCAGCGTGACGGAGTCGAGACCGGATGCTGCGCCCCGGAGCGGATCGTCGTCCACCAGCACGTCCGATCGAGCGCCGTCGCACTCGGACATGTCGTGCGTGCGCAGGCACTTGTTGGGGTCGGTCTCCCACACGGGGTTGTCGACGACCGTGACGACGGGGATGCCGCGCGCGGTGACGGTGCTCCACGCGTCGCGGTAGCCCGCGACGGCCGCGTCGTAGGAGGAGTCGTAGCCGGCCGCCGAGTACGGAGTGGTCGCGATCGCCGCGGTGAACACGGCGTCGAGGTCGGCGTCGTCGATCGCGTTCTGCACGCGGTCGCGCCACTCGGTGCAGGCAGCGCCGAAGGCCCCCGGCGTAGCCAGCGGTGTGGCGTTCCAGGGGCACGCGCCCTTGAACCAGGTCACGAGCTGCCAGCCGTTCTCGTCCGCCATGCGCTGGAACGTCGACAGCAGCTGGTAGGCGTGGCTGTCGCCGATGAGCGCGACGCGCGGGGCGTCGGGGTCGTCCGAGCCGAAGGTGCACGAGACCGGTCGCGAATCGGTGAGCTGCACGAAGCAGTCCGGATTCTCGGGTCGGTCGATCCCCGCGAAGCCGGGAGCAGGGAGGATCGTGTCACCGAAGTCCGCGTCTGCGCAGGAGGAGTCGAGGACGGATGCCGCGCCGAAGCACTCGGGCGGATTCTGCTGCAGCTCCGCGATGTCGCGGGTGCCCTGGCTGTACAGGGGCGCGTTGACGAACCATGCGGAGGCGGCCACCAGGCCGACCACGATCATGGCGGCCAGCGACGACCACAGGGTCACGCGAGCGGGACGCGAGGTGAGTACCTTCCAGCCGCGGGCAGGATCCTCGACGAATCGCTTCGTGAGCCATGCGAGCACGAAGCACAGCACCAGCAGGGCGACGCGATGGTAGATCGTGAGGCCCCAGAACGGCACGGAGGGTGCGATGACGATCAGCGGCCAGTGCCACAGGTAGAGCGAATACGAGATGTCGCCGACGAACTGCGCCGGACGGATCGCGAGGATGCGGGTCGGGTACCACCAGCGCTCGGTGTTCGAGGCCGCGATGACGGCGGCCGCGCCGAGGGTCGGCAGCGCCGCCATGTAGCCGGGGAACGGCGTCTGCCCGTCGAACGTGAAGGCGACGTAGAGGAGGAGCAGGATGCCGCCCCAGCCGAGCACGAAGCTGCCGATTGCGCCCCGGACCCTCAGCACCGGGACGAGCGCGATCAGGGCGCCCACGCCGAACTGCCACATGCGGCCGAACGTGACGAAATACGCGGGCGCGGGGTTCGTGATCGTGAAGACGACGCAGAACACGAACGACACGGCGGTCACGATTCCGAGCGTCGTGATGATGGCGCGGCGCCGGGCGCCGCGGAAGAACTTCACGCCGATCCACGCGGCCAGCAGCATGATGAGCGGCCACATCACGTAGAACTGCTCTTCGAGGGACAGCGACCAGTAGTGCTGCACCGTGGTGGGCGAACCCGAGTGGTTGAGATAGTCGGCCGAGTTGAGCGCCAGGTACCAGTTCTCGACGTAGAACGTCGACGCGAGGATCTCGCGCACTTCGTTCGGCAGCGCCGACGTGGGCATGAGATACGGCGACATCACGACGACGGCGCAGAACAGCAGGACGAGGAGGGAAGCCGGGAGCAGGCGCCGTGCGCGTCGCGCCCAGAACTGGCCGAGCTTCACCGAGCCGGTGGCGGTCAGCTCGCGCATCAGATGCGCGGTGATGAGGAAGCCCGAGATCACGAAGAAGATGTCGACGCCGATGTAGCCGCCCGTGAGCCGGCCCGGCCAGAAGTGGTACAGCACGACGCACAGCACGGCGATCGCGCGCAGGCCCTGCACATGCGGGATGAAGCGCGAGGGCTCGGCGTGTTCGGGCGAGCGGTCGCGGGGCTCGCGGGTCACGGTCTTGGCGG
This sequence comes from Microbacterium sp. NPDC056057, assembly GCF_042266945.1. Classification (NCBI taxonomy): domain Bacteria; kingdom Bacillati; phylum Actinomycetota; class Actinomycetes; order Micrococcales; family Microbacteriaceae; genus Microbacterium; species Microbacterium sp. NPDC056057. The sequence goes on along the minus strand of NZ_JBHJWS010000003.1, from coordinate 329,724 downwards.
GAACGCTCAGATGCTGCGGTCCGAGGTCGTGATCGGCGGAAGGCACGAATCGACGTTAGCCGCTGTCGCACCGCCGGCCCGCACCGACGGCGCGGATTCCCCGGTTTAGCCCAGCCTTCTCTTGCTTGCGGAATGACTCCTCGTGAGTAGCGTTGCAGTCACCAGAGGCCGAAAGATGGAGACGAGCGACATGACGAACACCCAGACCACCCCCGCAACCGCAGCGAACCCCGACGTCGCCGCCGCGACGGCGCAGTTCCTCACCCCCGTCGTCCTGGGCCTGCAGGCCCTGGCAGTGAACGGAAAGCAGGCGCACTGGAACGTGCGCGGCGCGAACTTCATCGCGATCCACGAACTGCTCGACTCCGTGGTCGCCCACGCTCTGGCCGGCGCCGACCAGGCCGCCGAGCGCATCGTGGCCCTCGGGCTCCCGGTCGACGCCCGCGTCGGCACGGTCGCCCAGAAGACCTCGTCCGCGGTCCCCGCAGGCTTCACGCAGTGGGATGCGCTCATCCGCAACGTGATCTCCGACATGGACACGGTCATCGCCGACACGCAGGCCGCGATCGACGGACTCGACGAGTTCGACCTCACGAGCCAGGACATCGCGATCGGCATCAAGGAGTCGCTCGAGAAGGACCGCTGGTTCCTCTTCGCGCACCTCGCCGAATGATCGCCATCTGATGACGAAGGCCCCCGGGATTCCCGGGGGCCTTCGTCGTGTCACGGATGCTGCAGGAAGGCGAGCACCGCAAGGACCCGGCGATGCTCGGTGCCCGACTCCTCGAGCCCGAGCTTCGCGAAAATCGCGCTGATGTTCTTCTCCACCGCTCCCACGCCGATGAACAGCCGCTCCGCGATGCTCGCGTTGCTGCGCCCCTCGGCCATGAGCGTCAGCACATCGCGCTCGCGCGGCGTCAGCGTGGAGAGCGGATCCGGCCGCGCCGAGAGCAGCCCCTGCACGACGAGTGGATCGAGCACGGTCCCCCGCTCGCGGACGCGGCGGACGGCGTCGGTGAACTCGTCGAGCGAGGTGACACGGTCCTTCAGGAGGTAGCCGACGCCGCCCTCGCCGCCGGCGAGGAGCTCCTTCGCGTAGACGCCCTCGACATACTGACTGAGCACGAGGATGCCGACCGCCGGCAGCGCGGCCCGCACCGCCAGCGCCGCGCGGATGCCTTCGTCCCGGAACGCGGGAGGCAGGCGGACGTCGAGGATCGCGACGTCCGCACGCGCTTCGCGCACACGGGCCACGACGTCATCGGCGTCGCCCCAGGCGCCGGCGGTGACGTAGCCCGCCTCGTCGAAGAGCCGGATGAGTCCCTCGCGCAGGAGGACCGAATCCTCGAACAGGACGACGCGGAGCGGGGCGGAGCCGGGCGACGAGACCATTCCCTCAGGATAGGGATCGGTCATGGCAGGGCCGTGAGCGGGATGTGCGCGCCGACCGAGGTCGGTCCGCCGACCGGGCTGGTCACGACCAGCACGCCGCGGAGCCCTGCGACGCGCTCGCGCAGGCCCTCGAGCCCATGACCCGACGTGATGGCGGCGCCGCCGCGGCCGTTGTCCACCACCCACACGTCGAGGTGCGTGGGTGCCCCGGCAGGCGTCCGCCGCAGCGACGCGCGCAGTGTGACCCCGGTGGCGCCGGAGTGCTTGACCGCGTTCGTCGTCAGCTCCGCGACGATGAAGTAGACGGTGCGGGCCACCTCCTGGCTGACGGCGCGGTCGACCGCGGGGTCGATCTCGACCTGCACCCAGAGCGGCGAGGCTGTCGCGACCGCGTCCAGCGCAGCGGCGAGCCCGCGGTCCTGCAGGAGCGGCGGGGCGACCCCGCTCGACAGCGCACGCAGCTCGTCCAGCGCCGCCTTCGCGTGACCCCGTGCGTCCCGCGCGAGGTCGGCCGCAGCATCCGTGTCTCCCGACTCGGCGCGGCGCTCCAGCGCGGCGAGGTCCATCTGCAGCCGTACCAGGCGCTGCTGCGGACCGTCGTGGATGTCGCGCTCGAGGCGGCGCAGGGCGACGTCCTCGGCATGCACCGCGGCACCGCGAGCCGCCGCCTCGGCACGGACCTCGGCAGCGAGCTCGTCCGATTCCCATCGGCCGAGCATGCCCTTCGCGACCGCGTGGTGGCCGCGCGCGAGGCCGCCGAGCACCCACGGCATCGTGAAGGTGAAGACGATGCCGGCGACGAGGTAGAGCGCGACCTCGACGGCCCAGCTCGACCAGCCTCCGAAGAGCCACGGCATGAAGTCGGCGACGTAGTGCCCCCACTCGCCCTCGGAGCCGTCCCCGCTACTCCAGTTCCGGGGCAGGAACAGCCCCCAGAACCAGTACGTGAGGCCGCCGAGGCCGACGCTCAGCCACACCACGGTGAGGGTGAAGGAGATGGTGCTGATGATCGGGTTCACGATCATGCCGTGCACCAGGTACAGCCAGTAGTGCGTGTTGCGGATCGGGCGGGTCAGCGTCACCCAGAAGCCTGTCGCCCCGGGCGCGTCACGATTCCACTCCGGCTCGGCGACCTCGGGCTGTCCGGTCAGAAGCAGGAGGAACCTGTCCGCGACGCCGAACCCTCGCGCGATCAGCAGCGTCAGCACGATGAGCGGCAGCCCGATCACCAGGATCAGCAGGCCGACGCCGGTCCAGAACAGCGATGCGAGCAGGCTCACCGAGACCATGGCGAGCACGAAGACCGCGAGAAGGTACAGCGCACTGCCCGGCGTGCGGACCCACGCCTGTCCGTACGATGCCCAGAACCCCGTCGCGGGGTGGGACGCGACCGGCTGGAGCGGGGCCGGTTCAGTGGTGGCGGCGGTCATCGGTGTCTCCCTCGGAACTCATGCTCCCAGCTTCGCGGCGGTCGCGGTGCCGCGGCATCCGATGCCCTCCCGAACGGGTACGGGGGCTGACCCCCGTACCCGCGACGGGTCACGCCACGTGCGTGAGTCGTCCCGCCAGCAGCGTCGCAGTCACGCGCATCCCGCGCAGCCGCGGCTCGTCGGCGGCGAGAGGGTCGTGTTCGCAGATCGCGAGGTCGGCGACGTCGCCGGGATCGATGCGCGCAGGCTCCGCCGAGCCGCCGCGCGTCGACGCGGCCAGTGCCGTCGCCGCGTCGACACGCTGCGCCGGCTGCCAAGCATCGCGGCCCCCTCGCGTGCGGAACACGGCGGACGCCATCGCCGCCCAGGGATCGAGCGGCGCGACGGGCGCATCCGAGCCGAAGAGCAGGTTCGCGCCGGAATCGGCGAGTGCCCGCAGCGGGTACGGCTGCGCCGTCTGGCCGGCCCAGACGGTGTCGGTCAGGTCGCGGTCGTCGAGCGCGTGCTCGGGCTGCACGCTCGCGCCCACCCCCAGTCGCGCGAACCGCGGGATGTCTGCGTGCGCGACGAGCTGCGCGTGCTCGATCGTGCCCCACGCCCCGGTCGCGGCGAAGGCGTCGAGCGCGTGCGAGTTCGCCACGTCGCCGATCGCGTGGATCGCCGACGCGATGCCTGCCGCGGTCGCGCGGGTCATGAGGTCGACGAGCGTCGCGACGTCGACGGTGAGCAGGCCGTGGTTGTGCGGGTCATCGGGATAGGCGTGGGAGCACGCCGCCGTGCGGGTTCCGAGGGATCCGTCGGTGATGACCTTGAGCGGGCCGACACGGACGAGATCGGATGCTGCGCCCCGGGCGACGTCTCCGGTCTGGAGTCCGTCGGCGATCGCGCGGTCGAGGAACTGGGGGTAGATCCCGAACGAGATCCGCAGCGCGTCGAACCCCGCCGCGAGGCGCCGGGCCCACGCGTCCTCGTTCCACGACATGTCGAGGTCGACGAGTCCCACGACACCGCGGGCGGCGGCATCGCGGGCCATGCGCGCGACGAGCGGGTCGGACACGGACGCGTCGACGGCGTTGAGCCGGCGTGAGATCTCGAACGCCGGCTCCTCGCGGAGGATGCCGTGGTCGTCGGGCTCGAAGCCCTCGCGGCGGAGCGCGGCCGAGTTGAGCCACACGCTGTGCACGTCGGCGTTGATGAGGTAGGTCGGGACCTCGCCCGTCGCGGCATCGAGCGCAGCGAGATCGGGGGTGTCGGCCCAGAACGCGTCGCGGAAGCCGCTGCCGACGCGGCGCCCGTCGGGCAGCGGATCCGCGGCCCCCATGAGACGCGCCGCCTCAGCGGCGGACCTCGCCCCTCCGAGTGGCACGCGCTGAGCCGAGAGCGCCCACTGCACCGTGTGGACGTGGTGGTCCCAGAGCCCGGGGACGACCCAGCCGCCGTCGGCGTCGAGCACTTTCCCGTTGCGCGGGAGCGCCCCGGCGGGCGCGATGTCGACGACGAGGCCCTCGGCCAGGTGCACGTCGACCGGGTCGGCGCCGAAAGGATCAGTGCGGTGGGAGCCGGTGAGACGCGCGTTCGCGATGACGTCGACCGCCTCGCCGCGCGCCGCCGTCACCGAGCGGCCTTCCGCGTCTCGAGGTCGCGCCGCATCTCCGCGGGGAGCCGCGGGTCGGCGTACGGGCTCGCACCGGCCTCGAGCTCCATGATCACGGTCTCGACGGTCTCGTCGGGCTTGTTCTGGCTCAGCTTGCGCTTGCCGACGACCTTCGTCGGCGTGAGCCGGAAGCCCACGGTGCCCCTCTCGAGCCGGCGCACGTACTCCGGATCGTTCGGCGGCTCCCACATCAGGCGCGGCTGCGGCAGGCCGCTCTCGAACCGCGCGACGAGGCGCTCGAGCACCTGGAGGTTCTCATCCGGCGTGAGCAGCTCCGGGATGCCGCCGAGGTGCGCCGAGACGAAGTTCCAGGTCGGGACGCTCTGCACGTCGCCGTACCAGCCGGGCGAGACGTACCCGTGCGGTCCCTGCACGACCACCAGCAGCTCACGCTCTCCGAGCCCGTGTACGAGGTCGTCGGGCTTGCCGACGTGGCCGACGATCGTCAGGTCGTCGCGGTCAGCGTCGAGGAGCACGGCGTAGTGCGAGGCGACGAGCCCGTTCTCGGTCGACGAGACGATCGTGACCCACGGGTTGTGCTCGATGAGCCGGCGGATCTCGCCGACATCCGACATCGCGAAGCTCGGGTTCTGACGCATGCGCCCAGCCTATTCGCGCAGGCTGCCCCCGCGGATCGGCGTCACGCCTGGCAGCGCGGGCACCAGTAGAGCTTGCGCCCCGCGGCCTCCTCGACGAGGATCGCGGTGCCGCACACCCGGCACGGCAGCCCCGCGCGGTGATAGACCCAATGGCGGTCGTCGCGACTTGCCATCGCGGCACGGTAGGCCTCGGGGTCGAGGTCGTCCATCGTCATCATCTGGCCGGTCTCGACGCCGATCGCGAGGAGGCGCACCCAGTCCCGCCAGAGGTCGCGGACGACCTCCTCCGGCACGTCGCGCCCCGGCGTGTGCGGGTTCTGCCGTGCCCGGAACAGCAGCTCGGCGCGGTACACGTTGCCGATGCCGCTGACGACGTTCTGGTCCATGAGCAGCAGGCCGATCGATGTCGGCTTGCGGCGCACCACCGAGGTGAAGCGCTCCTCGCCCTCCGCGACGTCGTCGACGAGCGGGTCGGGCCCGAGCTTGGCGATCGTCGCGGCGACCTCGTCGGGCGTCTGCAGCTCGCACGCGGTCGGGCCGCGCAGGTCGGCGCAGGTCACGTCCGTGAGCAGACGCAGGCGCACCTGCCCGACGACCGGCGGCGGCCACTCGTCGCCCTCGTCGGCGAGCCCCGTGGTCTGCTCCGACATGCGCACGTGCACGCGGGTGCGCCGCGGGGCGCCGATCGAGGTCAGCGAATTCTCGCCGGCGCCGTCGAGGATCGGGTCGTCGAGATCGGTGCCGCGCTGGTTCGTCTGTCCCATCCGGCCATTGGCCGAGGCGATCGTCGGATCGACCAGGATCTCACCCGCGAAGTCCCACGCCCCGTACATGCCCAGGTGCACGCGCAGCCAGAGGTCGTCGTCGAACTCGAGGAACATCTGCTTGCCGACGGCTCGCACCGAGGTCGCGGTGCGGCCGCTCAGGATCTCCGCGCCCTCGACGAAACGGCCCTGGGGGCTCGACGCCGCGACGGCGCGCCCGACGAAGTTGCGGTCGAACTGGCGGGCGATGCGATGGACGGAATGCCCCTCGGGCACGGTTCAGCCGGCTTCGGGGTCGAATGAGCTGTCGTCGGCGGCGAGGACGTCGGGCTGCGCGGTCACCGCACGCGGGTCGGGCTCGAGGGTGCCGTCCTCCTCGTATGCCGCGAGCTGCGCGATACGGCGGGCGTGGCGCTCCTCGCCGGAGAACGGGGTCGCGATGAAGCGGTCGATGAAGGTCGCCGCCTCTTCGAACGTGTGCTGACGTGCGCCGATCGCGATGACGTTGGCGTCGTTGTGCTCGCGGGCGAGCTCAGCGGTGGCGATGCTCCACGCGAGGGCGGCGCGGACGCCGACGACCTTGTTCGCGGCGATCTGCTCGCCGTTGCCGGAGCCGCCGAAGACGACGCCGAGTGCGTCGATGCCGGCCGCCTGGTCGCGCACGACCGCCTGCGCGGCGCGGATGCAGAACGCGGGGTAGTCGTCGAGCGGGTCGTACTCGATCGGGCCGTGGTCGACGACCTCGTGGCCGGCGGCCGCGAGGTGGTGCTGCAGCTGCGTCGAGAACTCGAGGCCGGCGTGGTCGGTCGCGATGTGGATGCGCATGGGCTCAATCCTAGAGAGGGCGGGCGGCGGAGGACGAAGGATGCTGCGGCCGCGGCGAGCGGTCCGCTCGGGCGGTTCGCCGGCTCAGGGCGCGACGCCCGCGGCGGCGGGCTTGAAACCTGCCCGCACGTTCTCGCAGCAGGCGGGGCGACAGACGTCGAACCAGGGTCCGAGGTCGGTCGCGTGGGGCCGCTCCCCCGCAGGCGTGCCGTTGAGGCGCTCTTGGACGAGGTCGACCAGCCCCGACACGAACGCCGGGTCGACGCCGGGCGTCGGCGTGCGCACCGCGCGGATGCCGACCTCGGCCGCGGCATCCATCGCCTCCGTGTCGAGGTCCCACAGCACTTCCATGTGGTCGCTCATGAAGCCGACCGGGACGATCGCCACGGCCTGCACACCGGCCGTGGGCAGCTCGGCGATGACGTCGTTCACGTCGGGCTCGAGCCACGGCTGGCTCGGCGGGCCGGAGCGCGACTGGTAGACGAGATCCCACGCGACGCGATCTGCGCCGGGGACCTCGGCGGCCACGGCCGCCATGACGACCTCGGCCACCGCGAGATGCTGTGCGGCGTAGGCGCCGCCCTCACCCAGGTCGCGGTGCAGCTCGTCGCCCTCGCGCGGGCCGGAGCGCTCGGCATCCGCCGTCGGGATGCTGTGGGTCGAGAACAGCACCCGCACGGCCTCGGGGGCGATGCCGTCGGAGAGGAAGCCTGCCACGGCGTCGCGCACCCCGTCGACGAAGGGCTGCACGAACCCGGGGTGGTCGAAGAACTGCCGCACCTTGTCGATCGAGACGCGCCCGGCGAGGTCCGTCTCCGTCAGCACGCGCGCGAAGTCCTCGCGGTACTGCCGGCAGCTCGAGAACGACGAGTAGGCGCTGGTCGCGAGCGCCAGGAGGTTCGTGTGGCCGGCGGCCGCGGCATCCGTCACCGCCTCGCCGAGGTAGGGCGCCCAGTTGCGGTTTCCCCAGTAGACGGGAAGGTCGAGACCGCGCCGAGCGAGCTCGCCCTCGAGGGCGGCCTTGAGCGCGCGGTTCTGCGCGTTGATCGGGCTCACGCCGCCGAAGTGGCGGTAGTGGTGAGCGACCTCTTCGAGGCGCTCGTCCGGGATGCCGCGGCCGCGCGTGACGTTGCGGAGGAAGGGGATGACATCGTCCTGGCCCTCCGGGCCGCCGAAGCCCGCGAGAAGGATGCCGTCGTACGCGACGGGCTCTTCGACGTACGGGGCGCCCGGTGCGGCGGCGGGAGAGGCGAACGGGACGACGTGCTGCTCGGGAGAGGTCACCCCTCCATCCTGACACCGCGCCCGGGTGGTTTCAGCCACGGGATCGGGCGTTCGCGGGCCCGCTGGCATAGGCTGGGACGGTTGTCATCGGTGCCAGCAGCGCTGGTGGCGGCCGCCGGATCGAGCGCTCGCGCGACGAGCCGATCGACCACCTCCGTCATCCTCACCCATGGGAGCCACAGCAGTGCCTGGAGAGAACCTCACCCGCATCGAGGCGCAGGAGCGCCGCGCGATCGTCGACACGCAGTCGTACGAGGTCGCGCTCGATCTGACGAAGGGCGCCGAGGTCTTCGGATCCCGCTCCGTCGTCCGCTTCACCGCGACGCCCGGTGCCGCGACGTTCATCGACCTGATCGCGCGCGAGGTGCGCGAGATCACCCTCAACGGCCGCTCGATCGACCCCGCGACGGCGTTCGCCGACTCGCGCATCGCGCTCGACGACCTGGCCGCCGACAACGAGCTCGTCATCGACGCCGACTGCCTGTACACCAACACCGGCGAGGGCCTGCACCGCTTCGTCGACCCGGTCGACGGCGAGGTCTACCTCTACTCGCAGTTCGAGGTGCCCGACTCCCGCCGCGTGTTCGCGGTGTTCGAGCAGCCCGACCTGAAGGCGACGTTCGCGTTCACGGTCACGGCCCCCGAGCCGTGGAAGGTCGTCTCCAACTCCCCCACTCCCGAGCCGAAGAAGCACGGTGACGGCACCGCGACCTGGCGCTTCGAGCCGACGCCGCGCATCTCGTCGTACATCACCGCGCTCATCGCGGGCCCGTACGAGGCGACCTTCTCCGAGCTGACCAGCTCGTCGGGCCGCGTCATCCCGCTCGGCGTCTACGGCCGCAAGAGTCTCTGGCAGTTCCTGGACGCCGACTACATCTTCGACAAGACGCGCCAGGGCTTCTCGTACTTCGAGGAGAAGTTCGATTACGCCTACCCGTTCGCGAAGTACGACCAGCTGTTCGTGCCCGAGTTCAACGCGGGCGCCATGGAGAACGCGGGCGCGGTCACCTTCACCGAGACGTACGTCTTCCGCTCGAAGGTGACCGACGCCGTCAAGGAGCGCCGCGTCGTCACGATCCTGCACGAGCTCGCGCACATGTGGTTCGGCGACCTCGTGACCATGAAGTGGTGGAACGACCTGTGGCTGAACGAGTCGTTCGCCGAGTGGGCGTCGACGATCGCCACCGCCGAGGCGACCGAGTGGACCGAGGCGTGGACCACGTTCAACGCGATGGAGAAGACCTGGGCGTACCGCCAGGACCAGCTCCCCTCGACGCACCCGGTCGTCGCGCAGATCAACGACCTCGAAGACGTGCAGGTCAACTTCGACGGCATCACGTACGCCAAGGGCGGCTCGGTGCTCAAGCAGCTGGCCGCATGGGTGGGCATCGAGGCGTTCTTCGCGGGTGTCGCCGCCTACTTCAAGAAGCACGAGTGGTCGAACACCGAGGTGGGCGACCTGCTCGCCGAGCTCGAGGCCACCAGCGGACGTGAACTGTCGACGTGGTCGAAGAAGTGGCTCGAGACGGCGGGCGTCAACACGCTCTCGCCCGAGATCGTGACGGACGTCGACGGCACCATCACGCGATTCGCGATCGTGCAGACCGCCCCGGCGGACTACCCGACGATCCGCCCGCACCGCCTCGGCGTCGGCTTCTACGAGCTCCGCGGCGAGGCTCTGGTGCGCGTGCACCACGTCGAGCTCGACGTGGACGGCGACCTCACCGAGGTCCCCGAGCTCAAGGGGCACAAGCGTCCGGCGCTGGTGCTCCTGAACGACGAGGACCTCGCCTACGCGAAGATCCGCCTCGACGACCAGTCGCTTCAGACCGCGATCGACCACCTCGGCAAGATCAGCGACCCGCTCGCCCGCTCGCTGGTGTGGGGTGCCGCGTGGGACCAGACGCGCGATGCCGAGGCATCCGCTTCCGACTACGTCGACCTGGTGCTGCGCAACATCGGCGCCGAGACCGAGTCGACCACCGTCCGCACCACCCTTGCGCAGCTGCAGCTCGCCGCGAACTCGTACGTCGCGCCCGAGAAGCGCGACATCACGCGTGCCAAGGTCGCCGACGCACTGTGGACGCTGGCCGGCTCGGCCGAGGCCGGCGGCGACAGCCAGCTGCAGTTCGTGACCGCGTTCGCGTCCGCCGCGGCCACCCCTGGCCAGTGGGACAAGGTCCGTCAGGTGCGCGACGGCGAGGCGACGTTCGACGGTCTCGACATCGACACCGACCTCTCCTGGCAGCTGCTCGTATCGCTCGCCGCCGGCGGGGTCGTCACGGCGGCCGACATCGACGAGGCCCTCGAGGCCGACAACACCGCCAAGGGCGGCGAGTTCGCCGCGCAGGCCAAGGCGGCGCTCCCGTCGGCGGAGGCGAAGGCCGCCGCGTGGTCGTCGCTCGTCGACAGCGACGACCAGCCGAACACGATCGTCCGGTCCGCGGCCCTCGGCTTCACGCACCCGGCCGGACGCGCACTGCTCGGCGACTTCGTCGCGCGCTACTTCGACTCGCTGCTGCCCATCTGGAACTCCCGCACGTACCAGATCGCGCAGTACCTCATCGTGGGTCTCTACCCCGCGCCGCTCGCCGACGTCGCCCTCCAGGGCGCCACGCGCGCGTGGCTCGAGGCGAACGGCGACGCCGCTCCCGCCCTCCGCCGCCTCGTCGCCGAGAACCTCGCCGGCGTCGAGCGCGCGCTGTCGGTGCAGGACCGCGACGCTCAGTAGGCAACGACGACGGATGCCTCGACCCTGCGTGGGTCGAGGCATCCGTCGTCTTCGGCACCCTGGTACCACTCCGTCGCCGAGTGTTCATCCCGGAGGCTGACGCGCGCGGGCACAGCTGACTCATAGCGTTGTGGGCATGATCGTTGCAGAACAGCTCACGAAGCGCTTCGGAGACAAGACCGCGGTGTCCAACGTGTCGTTCACCGTGCAGCCGGGAAAGGTCACCGGGTTCCTCGGTCCGAACGGCGCCGGCAAGTCGACCACCATGCGGATGATCGTGGGCCTCGACCGGCCCACATCCGGCACGGTGACCGTCGCCGGCCAGAATTACGCGCACCTGCGCTCACCGCTGACCGAAGTCGGCGTCCTGCTCGACGCGAAGGCCGTGCACACGGGTCGCTCGGCCCGCAACCACCTGCGCGCGATGGCCGCGACCCACGGCATCGGCCGTTCGCGCGTCGACGAGGTGATCGAGCTCACCGGCATCCAGTCGGTCGCCGGCAAGCGGGCGGGCAAGTTCTCGCTCGGCATGGGCCAGCGGCTCGGCATCGCGGCGGCGCTGCTCGGCGATCCGCGCACGCTCATCCTCGACGAGCCTGTGAACGGCCTCGATCCCGAGGGCGTTCGGTGGGTGCGCCAGTTCGTGCGGCACCTCGCCGCCGAGGGGCGCACCGTGCTCCTGTCCAGCCACCTCATGAGCGAGATGGCGCAGACCGCCGACCACGTCATCGTGCTCGGCCGCGGGCAGGTGCTCGCCGATGCCGAACTGTCCGAGCTCGTGCAGGCGTGGACCACCAACAACGTCATCGTGCGGTCGCCGCGCCTGTCGGAGCTCGTCGCCGCCCTCGCGGGCCCCGACGTCACCGTGACGGCGTCGTCCCCAGGGCTCGCCGAGATCTCGGGCGTCACCGCCGCGTCGATCGGCGACCTCGCCGCGTCGCTCGGCATTCCCGTCCACGAACTCACCTCCCGCACCGGATCACTGGAAGACGCGTATCTCGCCCTCACCGGCGACGCCGTCGAGTACACCTCCAAGGAGATCGCATGACCGCCCTCGCCCCCGCCACGCGTGCCGATGCCGGAGCGCGCGCCGCATCTCCGTACCGCCTGACGTTCGCGAATCTGCTGCGCAGCGAGTGGATCAAGATCACGACGCTCCGCTCGACGTGGTGGTCGCTCGGGATCACCGCTGTGCTCTCGATCGGCATCTCGATGATGATCGCGTCGGCGTCCGCCCAGTTCGGCGGCGGATTCCCCGCGGTCAGCGCGATCCTCTCGCCGACGCAGTTCACCATGCTCGTCGCCGGCATCCTCGGCGCGATCGTCGTCACCGGCGAGTATTCGACCGGCATGATCCGCTCGACACTCACCGCCGAGCCGCGTCGCGGCGCCGTCGTCGTGGCGAAGGCGGTCGTCATCGGCGTGCTCATCGCGCTGACGACCGTGGTGACCTACGCCCTCGCGATCGCGGCGACCGCCCCGTTCCTCGCCGAGGGGATCGACTGGTCGGAACCCGCGCAGTCGATCGTGCCGCTCGCGCTCGGCGTGCTCTCGATGGTGGTCTTCACCTTCATCGGCCTCGGCTTCGGGTTCATCCTGCGCAACGGCGCCGGAGCCATCGCGGTGACCGTCGGCGTGCTGTTCGTGCTGCCCATCGTGTTCAGCCTGTTCTCGATGTTCGGTGAGAGCTGGAGCTGGATCGCCGACCTCGCCGAGTACCTCCCGATGAATGCCGCGTCCGCGGTGACCGCTCCCGGCGCGGAGGACCTCGCGGTCCCGCTCGTCACCCTGGCCGCGTGGGGCCTCGTGCCGCTCGTGGGCGGCTGGGCGGTGCTGCGCGGTCGCGACGCGTAGAGTCGACCGAATGCCGCGAACCGCCAGCCAGGCCGTCGTCGGTGCCGCCTCCGGCACCGACGACGGCCTGCTGCTGCCGCGGCCCCCAGGCGTCTTCCGGCGCTTCTGGGCGCGGCATCCGCGAGCCGCCGATGTGATCGTCGCGGTCCTCGCGTTCCTCCTGTCGGCACCGACTGCCGCGTTCCGCTCCGAATACCCGGTCCCGCCGACGGTGCCGCAGACGGTGTACGCGATCGTCGTGGTCGTCGGCGCCTGCGTCACCCTGGTGTTCCGCCGCTCGCGGCCGCTCCTCGTCTTCGCCGCGGCGGCGATGCCCCTGGTGATCCTGCCACCGAGCCTGGTCCCGGCATCCCATGTCCTTCCGGCTTTCGCGATCTACGCGGTCGCGGTCTATCGGTCGGTGCGGTCGTGCTGGATCGCCTTCGCCACGGCGACCGGCCTGATGGCGGTGTACACGGTCATCGCCGGCCTGGCGGCTCCCGCGACGTGGGGCTATCTCGTCACCTCGCTGGTGTCGGGCGCGATCGCCATGCTCATCGGCGCGTTGATCGGGATCAACGTCGGCAACCGGCGGCGGTATCTCGAGGCTCTCATCGACCGATCGCGCCAACTGCTCGTCGAACGCGATCAGCAGGCGCGCCTGGGCGCCGCCGCCGAGCGCACGCGGATCGCCCGCGAGATGCACGACATCGTCTCGCACAATCTGACCGTCATCGTCGCTCTCGCCGAAGGGGCGACCGCGACTCCGGACCCGGCCCGCGCGCGGGCGGTCACGGAGCAGATCGCCGACACGGCGCGCGGCGCCCTGACCGAGATGCGTGCGATGCTCGGCGTGCTGCGCGATCCCGAACTGTCCCCGGACGCGCCCCTCGCGCCGGTCGACGCGGCGTCGGTCGCGGACGCGGTCGAGTCGGCGCAGCGCGCCGGGTTCCCCGTCGTGCTGCACGTGGAGGGTCGCCTCGACGATGTCCCCGCGGAGGTGCGGTTCGCCGTGGCGCGCATCGTGCAGGAATCCCTCACCAACGCGATGCGGCACGCCCCCCTCGCGACCACGATCGACGCGCGGATCGCCGTGCGGGCGGACGCCGTCGACCTCGACATCGTGAACGACGGCGTACGCCCCCGCACCGAATCGGCGGATTCGCCAGGGGGCGCGGGGTTCGGCCTCCCAGGGCTCCGCGAGCGCGCGGCGCACGTGGGCGGCACGCTGCAGGCCGGAGCGGTCGACGGCAGGCGCTGGGCGGTGCGCGCTTCGCTGCCCCTGCCGGCGCAGGCAGGCGCGAAGACCGACCTCGAGGAGAACGCACCATGACGACACCCATCCGCGTCCTCCTGGTCGACGACCAGGAGCTCATCCGACTCGGCTTCCGCCTGGTGCTCGAGGCCGAACCGGACGTCGAAGTGGTCGGTGAGGCGGCCGACGGCGAGGAGGCCATACGTGCGGTGGCGGCGCACGCACCGGATGTGGTGCTGATGGACATACGGATGCCGCGCACCGACGGGATCGCGGCCACCCGGTCGATCGTCGTCGCACACCCGTCGACGCGCGTTCTCGTGCTCACCACGTTCGACCTCGATGAGTACGCCGTCGGGGCGCTGGACGCGGGAGCGAGCGGATTCCTCCTCAAGGATGCGCACCGCTCCGAGCTCACCGCGGCGATCCGCGCCGTGCATCGGGGCGACGCCGTGCTGGCGCCGTCGGTCACACGGCGGCTCATCGACCGGCTCCACGCGGCGCCGCCCGTAACGGAGCGCGCGAGCCCGGCGAGCGACCCGACGGCCGAGCTCACCCACCGCGAGCGGGAGGTGTTCGTCGCGATCGCGCGCGGGATGAACAACACCGAGATCGCGGGTCACCTGTTCCTCAGCGAATCGACGGTGAAGACGCACGTCGGCCGCGTGCTGGCCAAGATCGGGGCGCGCGACCGGGTGCACGCCGTGATCCTCGCCCACCGTCACCGGCTGGTCGACGAGTCGGCGCTGCCCGACGGCGAGCGGTCCACAACCTGAGCGCCGCCCAGGCTGAGCGCATCCTCACCTCGTTAGGATCGTGACGATGATCAGCGTCCCCCTCGACACCACGACTCCTGACGAGCCGACCATCGCAGACATCGAGTTCTGGCAGGCGATCGGCGCGTTCTTCGTCCAGGCCGGCTGGAACCTGCTGGCGGTCGCCGGCATCATCGTCGGCGCGGTCCTGGTCGTGTGGATCCTCCGCTTCGTGATCCACCGGGTCGTCGGCCGCATCGTCAACGGCGCCAAGAACAAGGCGAACGTCGACGACACCCAGGCACTCGAGCGGTCGCCGCTCGCGTCCGTGCGGCTCGTCCAGCGCACGCGCACGCTCGGTTCGATCCTCGGCAACATCGTCAATGTGACGGTCGTGATCATCGCGCTGCTGCTGATCATCAACGTCCTGGCACCGACCGCTCTCGGATCCCTCACACTGCTCACGGCGGCGATCGGAGCCGGTCTCGGCTTCGGCGCGCAGAACATCGTCAAGGACGTGCTCAACGGCATCTTCATCGTCGCCGAGGATCAGGTGGGGATCGGCGACGTCGTCGACCTGGGACTGGCGACGGGCATCGTCGAGTACGTGAGCGTCCGTGTCACGCACGTCCGCGACGTCAACGGCACCCTCTGGTACGTGCGCAACGGCGAGATCCTGCGCATCGGCAACCTCTCGCAGGGATGGTCGCGAGTCATCCTCGATCTCTCGGTGGCCACGGACTCCGACATCGGCGAGGTCGAGAAGGCGATGCTCGACACCGCCAAGGAACTCGCGAAGGACCCGAAGTGGCGCACGCGGATCCTCGAGCAGCCCGAGGTGTGGGGCCTCGAGTCGATCTCGGGCGACGCGCTCGTCATCCGCCTCGTCATGAAGACCCGCGCGAACGCGAAGGACGACGTCGCGCGCGAGCTGCGCATGCGACTGAAGCACACGATCGACGAGATGGGCATCACGCTGCCCGCCCTCACCGCGGTCATGCCGAGCGGCCTCGAGGGCGCGCAGCGTGTCCGCGGCGCCAACCCGCCCAAGACCAAGCCCACGCCGGTCGCTTCCACGCCGGAGCGCCCCGTGTGGAAGCCGAAGCGAACCCCCAAGAAGCCGTCGACACCGCCCACGGGCGACGAGCCCGGCCCGACCACCGGAGGAACCCCATGACGGACCCGGCCACCCCGCTGAGCTTCTACGACGAGGTCGGCGGCCACGACACGTTCGTGCGGCTCGTCGACGTGTTCTACCGGGGCGTCGCCGAGGACGAGGTCCTGCGCCCCATGTACCCCGAGGAGGACCTCGGCCCGGCGCAGGAGCGGCTCACGCTGTTCCTCGAGCAGTACTGGGGCGGTCCGACGACGTACAGCCAGGAGCGCGGCCACCCCAGGCTGCGTATGCGTCACGCGGCGTTCCACGTGGACCCCGACGCGCGCGACCGCTGGCTCGCGCACATGCGGGTCGCCGTGGACGAGCTCCAGCTCCCGCCGCTCCACGAAGCCACCCTCTGGGATTACCTCCACCGCGCCGCGTATGCCATGGTGAATACCTTCGAGCCCTCGGGCATCGGACCCGCCGCAGGACCCCGGGCTGCAGCATCCATTCCCGTCACGGCGGCACCGCCGGCCGACGCCGACCCCGCTCGCTGAGCTTCGCCTCAGCCTCCCCTCGCCGACGAAGGAGTCGACATGCCCTCCCACCACACCGACATCCTCGTCATCGGATGGGGACTCGCCGGTCTCGTCGCCACCGCGGAGGCGGTCGCGGCGGGCAAGCGCGTGACGATCGTCGACCAGGAGCCTCGGTCGAATCTCGGCGGGCAGGCGTGGTGGTCGTTCGGCGGCCTCTTCTTCATCGATTCGCCCGAGCAGCGGCGCCTCGGCATCCACGACTCGCTCGAGCTCGCGCGGCAGGACTGGTTCGGCAATGCCGGGTTCGACCGCGACGAGGATCTCTGGCCCCGGCGCTGGGCCGAGGCCTACCTGCAGTTCGCGCACGAGGAGAAGCGCGCGTGGCTGCGCGAGAAGGGCGTCGGCTTCTTCCCGATCGTCGGCTGGGCGGAGCGGGGCGGGTACACCGCGACCGGTCCGGGCAACTCGGTGCCGCGCTTCCACATCACGTGGGGCACCGGGCCCGGGATCGTGGCGCCGTTCCAGGCGGCTGTGGAAGCCGGTGAGGCCGACGGACGCGTGACGATCCTCCCCCGCCACCGCGTCACGTCTCTCACCGTCGATGGCGGCGTCGTCACGGGCGCGGCCGGTGATGTGCTGGCTCCGTCCGGCGCCGCGCGCGGCGTCGCGAGCTCGCGCGAAGTCGTCGACACCTTCGAGGTCACGGCGGACGCGACGATCGTGTCGTCCGGAGGCATCGGGGGCAACCACGACCTCGTCCGCCAGTGGTGGCCCGAGCGTCTCGGCACTCCCCCCGCGAAGATGGTCACCGGGGTCCCGGCGTACGTCGACGGCTCGATGCAGCCCGTGTCGGAGGCTGCGGGCGCGCGCCTGATCAACGGCGACCGCATGTGGCACTACGTCGAAGGCATCCAGAACTGGGATCCGATCTGGCCGGATCACGGCATCCGCATCCTTCCCGGACCTTCGTCGGTGTGGCTCGACGCGACGGGCAATCGCCTGCCGGTCCCGCTCTTCCCCGGTTTCGACACGCTGGGCACGCTCGCGCACCTCCGCGCCACAGGGCACGACCACTCGTGGTTCGTGCTGTCGCAGAAGATCATCGAGAAGGAGTTCACGCTGTCCGGCAGCGAGCAGAACCCCGACCTCACCGGCAAGGACGTCAAGCTCCTCGCGAAGTCCCGACTCGGAAAGGGCGCCGCGGGTCCCGTGCAGGCGTTCATGGATCATGGCGCCGACTTCGTCGTGCGCGACAACCTCGACGACCTCATCGCGGGCATGCAGGCGCTCCCCGGCGGCGACGCGCTCGACGCCGACCGCGTCCGGTTCGAGGTCGAGGCTCGCGACCGTGAGATCGACAACGACTTCACCAAGGACGCGCAGATCGCGATGCTTCGCTCGGCACGCGCGTTCCGTGGCGACCGCCTCATCCGCACCGCGAACCCGCACCGCATCCTCGACCGCAAGTCCGGACCGCTCATCGCCGTGAAGCTGCACGTGCTCACCCGGAAGTCCCTGGGCGGCATCGAGACCGACCTGTCGGGCCGAGCGCTCGGCGCCGGCGGCGAGCCCATTCCCGGCCTGTACGCCGCGGGCGAGGCGAGCGGATTCGGCGGCGGCGGCATCCACGGCTATCGCGCCCTCGAGGGCACCTTCGTCGGCGGATGCCTCTTCTCGGGGCGGGTCGCCGGGCGCGCGGCAGCGGCGGCAGTCTGACCGGAAGGTCGGTGTCAGCTGGCGGATGAGCCCGTGCGACGCACCGGCGTGAGTCCGGCCGCCACCGGTCCGCGCACCAGCACGTGACCGCGCGTGAGGCTCACTCGCGTCCATGGTCCGCTCGCGAACACCCGCGCGGTCTCGCCGCCGCTGATGAAGCCGAGGCTCAGCGCTGCGAACGCGACGCCGAGCGGCAGACCTCCCAGCTCGTCGTCTGGTGCGCCCCACACGGCGGCGCGGACGGTGCGCACCACGTCCTCGCCGGCATCCGTCGGCACCGTGTCGGCGACGCGGGCGATCCCTCCTTGGGCCTTGGCGGCGAGCGTCGAGGCCTCGATGCCGGGCCGCGCGTCCCAGCCGCTGCGCGGCGGGGTGATGCCCGCCCAGGCGGGCGACAGGGCTGTCTCCGGAAGCGTGAGGGCGCGCGGATCGTCGGCGTTCGCAGACAGGGCGGATGCCTCGACCACGAGGTCGCACACGAGCTCGGGGTCCGCGTTCAGCGATCGGAGTGCAAGAACCGTCGGGGTCGGATCCCCGAAGCCGCGCGGCGCGAGCGGCGCCGCGGTCATCGCCAGGATGCCGCCTGAGGCCTGCAGTCGCACGCCCTCGACGGTGAAGCGCGCTGCCCGACCCGCGAAGGTGAGGGCGTCGGCGGCGGACTCGGGATCGGCGAGCAACAGGCGCGGTGACATCGCCTCTAAGCTACCAAGCGGACCTACGGGCGGCCGCCGCCCCGGAGAGGAGCACCCGTGGATGCCGAGCCGAACGCCGAGACCGCGCCGGAGAAGGATCCGGTCGCCTCGATGCTGTCGGTCATCGATCTGAGCGCATCCGATGCGCGCACCACGGAGGACATCTTCACCGGCGCATCGCAGTCGATGCCGCTCGGGCGCGTGTACGGCGGCCAGGTGCTCGCGCAGTCCATCGTCGCCGCGTCGCGCACGATCCCCGAGGAGCGGATCGTGCACTCGATGCACGGGTACTTCCTCCGCCCCGGCGACTCCGCGAAGGGCATCACGTTCTCGGTGGACCGCATCCACGACGGACGCTCGTTCTCGACCCGGCGCACGCAGGCGTTCCAGGAGGGGGTCCCGATCTTCTCGATGATCGCGTCCTTCCAGGACGAGGACCCGGGGCTCGAGCATCAGGAGCCGATGCCGGAAGGTGTGCCCGCGCCCGACGACCTGCCCGACATCGAGTCGCACCTCGGCGGTTTGCATCCGATGTCCAAGCGGCTCTTCACCGATCGACCGGTGGATCTGCGGCACGTCCCGGCGCCCATCTACGTCAGGGCGGACGCCGAGAAGGCGCCGCGCCAGGCTGTCTGGATGCGCGTGCGCCGCCCGATCCCGGACGACCCCGCGATCCACCGCGCCGCGCTCGCGTACCTGAGCGACCTCACCATCCAGGAGTCGATCCTGCGCGCGCACGGCGTCTCGTGGGCGACGCCGGGGCTGAAGGTCGCGAGCCTCGACCACGCCATGTGGTGGCATCGGTTCGGCCGCGTGGACGAATGGATGCTGTACGTCCAGGAGTCCCCGAGCGCCCGCGGTGGCCGGGGCCTCGCGTCAGGACGGATCTACGCCGCCGACGGCACCTTACTGGCCAGCGTGGCGCAGGAGATCATGATCCGGGTTCCCGAGAGCGGTGGTCACGCGGGCTGAGTCGCCGCCGGTCGGCCGGGTCAGCGGCGGTGCGTGTAGTGGATAGGCTCGCCGACGTAGGGTCCCCACGCCGAGCGCTCTTCGCCCGTGAGCCGGAGCGGGCGCCCGGTCTCAGCATCCACTTTCACGATGACCGTGGTGGCGCGTGCGTACAGCGTTCGACCGCCGGCAGCGGATTCGACCGGGCTGTAGACCTCGTAGCAGACCTCGATGCTCGACCCGCCCAGCTTGCCGAACCACATCTGCACGTCGAGCGGGTGCCGCTGATACGGCACGGGCGCCAGATACTCGATCTCCTGCCGGGCGATGAGCGTCAGCATCCCGCTGAAGATGCTCGAGTCCAGCACCGCCGTCGGCGGCGCGTCCTCGCCCGGCTCGGGCAGCCAGAACGCTCGCACTCGGGCCTCTTCGAGCAGCTTCAGCATCGACGTGTTGTTGACGTGGTTGAACGCGTCGAGGTCGCCCCATCGCAGGTGGATGGGGATGTGCAGGCGGCGGTCGCCGGCCGTGGCCGCGACCGCCGCGTCGCCCATCTCAGTCACGCGTGAGCTTGCGGTACGCGGTGCGGTGCGGACGTGCCGCCTCCGCGCCCAGGCGCTCGATCTTGTTCGCCTCGTACGCCTCGAAGTTCCCCTCGAACCAATACCACTGGTCGGGGTTCTCGTCCGTACCTTCGTAGGCGAGGATGTGCGTCGCGATGCGGTCGAGGAACCACCGGTCGTGCGTGATGACGACGGCACAGCCGGGGAACTCGAGCAGTGCGTTCTCGAGCGACTGCAGGGTCTCGACGTCCAGGTCGTTGGTCGGCTCGTCGAGGAGCAGCAGGTTGCCACCCTCCTTGAGGGTCAGCGCGAGGTTGAGGCGGTTGCGCTCACCGCCGGAGAGCACCCCCGCCTTCTTCTGCTGGTCCGGGCCTTTGAAGCCGAACTTCGACACGTAGGCGCGCGAGGGGATCTCGGTCTTGCCGACGGTGATGATGTCGAGACCGTCCGAGACGACCTCCCACAGCGTCTTGTTCGGGTCGATGCTCGCACGCGACTGGTCGACGTAGCTGATCTTGACCGTCTCGCCGATCTTGAGGGCACCGCCGTCGAGCGGCTCCAGGCCGACGATGGTCTTGAAGAGCGTCGTCTTTCCGACACCGTTCGGACCGATCACGCCGACGATGCCGTTCGGCGGGAGCGTGAAGCTCAGGCCGTCGATAAGCGAGCGGCCATCGAAGCCCTTCTGCAGCTTCTTGGCGTCGATCACGACGCTGCCCAGGCGCGGCCCGGGCGGGATCGTGATCTCCTCGAAGTCGAGCTTGCGCGTACGATCCGCCTCGGCGGCCATCTCCTCGTAGCGGGCGAGGCGCGCCTTGGACTTCGCCTGGCGGCCCTTCTGGTTCGAGCGGACCCAGTCGAGCTCCTCGGCGAGACGCTTGGCGAGCTTGGCGTCCTTCTTGCCCTGGATGGCGAGGCGCTCCGCCTTCTTCTCCAGGTAGGTCGAGTAGTTGCCCTCGTAGCCGATGAGGCGCCCGCGGTCGACCTCGGCGATCCACTCCGCCACGTTGTCGAGGAAGTACCGGTCGTGGGTGATGGCGATCACAGCGCCGGGGTACTTCTGCAGGTGCTGCTCGAGCCAGAGCACGCTCTCGGCGTCGAGGTGGTTCGTGGGCTCGTCCAGCAGAAGCAGGTCGGGCTTCTGCAGCAGGAGCTTGGTGAGAGCGACACGACGCTTCTCACCGCCCGAGAGCGGGCCGATCTCGGCGTCGCCCGGCGGGGTGCGCAGCGCGTCCATCGCCTGCTCGAGCTGGGAGTCGAGGTCCCAGGCGTCGGCGGCGTCGATCTCTTCCTGGAGCACGCCCATCTCGGCGAGGAGGGCGTCGAAGTCGGCGTCGGGGTCTGCCATGAGCCCCGAGATCTCGTTGAACCGGTCGACCTTCGCCTTGATCGCGATGCCGTCCTGGATGTTCTCGAGGACCGTCTTGGTCTCGTCGAGCTCGGGCTCCTGCATCAGGATGCCGACCGTGAAGCCGGGGCTCAGCTTCGCCTCGCCGTTGGACGGCGTGTCGAGCCCGGCCATGATCTTCAGGATCGTCGACTTTCCGGCGCCGTTGGGGCCGACCATGCCGATCTTCGCGCCGGGGAGGAACGCCATCGTGACGTCGTCGAGGATCAGCTTGTCGCCGACGGCCTTACGGGCGCGGACCATCGAGTAGATGTACTCAGCCATGCGGTTTCTGCTCTCTTTGGACTTCAGACGTCAGCGTCCCAGCCTACCGGGCGATGCGACGAGCGGCGTGAGCCGACCCACGTCCGAGATGGGGTGGGCGGCGCTCGGACGTCACCAGTCGATGGGCCGCGTCTGCCCGATGAGGCAGTTCCCCTCGGCGAGCACCGGCACCACGACGGTGACCGGGTCCCCCGTCGCCGGGCCCACCTGGCCGATGAGGCACTGATCGTTCCAGCGCACCGAGAACTGGATGCTCTCGGCGGGATTGCCCACCGTCGACTGGTCCTGGGTCACCTGCATCGCTGCCTTGTCGAACCCCGCCGCAGTGAGCGCGTCGATGTACGCCCGCCCCGTCACCCGGGCGTCCGTCGCCCACACCGCCGCCGTGACCGACGAGAACAGCGGGAGGTTGTCCTCCGCGGTTCCGTCCGGCACGAGCGTGGGCTCGGCCGGCGTCGTCGGCGTTGCGCTCGGGGTCGGGACGCCGTCGGTGATCGTCGTGGTGGGGGTGGGTGTCGCCTCCGGGTCACTGGGGCTGCACGCCACGAGTACCCCGACGAGCGCGACGGTGAGGATCACCCGCGCGGCGCGGCGTGAACGGACATCGAAGCGAGCGCGGGGCGGGAGGTCTCGGGCCACGGGGAGAGTTTAGGGCCGCCGGCCCCGCGCAAGCTGAACACCTCAGAAGGGCGCCTCCATGCCGTCCGTCGACGAGTCCCCGCCCGCCCCGACGACGACGAGCATCGGCCTCGCGGCCTCTTCGACCTCGCCCGCGGTCCCGCCATCGATCCCGGGGGTCGCCCACGCGTCGTCGCCGACGGGGGTCGGCCGCGCCGGGGCGGCGTCGATCGTCGCGCTGCGGGAATCCTTCACGAACGTCGTGGTCCCCCAGAGCAGGTCGTGCCCGATCGCCTCGGCGTCGATCTCGATCGCCGTGCCGCGGCGCGTGCCGTTGTCCCATTCCCGCAGCCGGAGGCGGCCCGTGAGGATCACCCGATCTCCCTTCTGCAAGGACTGGTAGGCATGGTCGGCCAGCGAACGGAACACCGACACGGTGTACCAGTTCGTCCCGGCGTCGGTCCACGCCTCCGCCCCGCGGTCGTAGCGGCGCTGACCGCTCGCGACCCGGAAGGTGGTGATCGGCACCCCGGCCGGCGTCCGTTTCAACTCCGGAGGTGTCGCCACGTTTCCGGTGATCGTGATGGTGTCGCCTCTGTCGCTCATCGCTCATCCTCTCTGTCTTCCGAGGACCCTCCTCGGTCCTGCCGGCGCCCCGTGCCCGAGGACGCCGGCAGTGGATCCAGCCTCGCCGCGCCGAAGCGCTCGGAGTGAGGGGTGCGGGCGATCTGTGGACAGCGGCGTCGTGCGCTTGCCTGGGGAGGAAACGCCGGAGGACATCGTCACCCTGAATGTCGGAGGGCGTATATATGTTCGAAGACGAAGGAGGCACCATGTCAGCTCTCGTCGAAACCCGCACCTCGGGCGCTCCGCTGCTCGAGTCGCGGAACCGCATGCGTCTCGTCGCCGCGGCGCCCTCCCTGTGGCGGGTCGTGGAACCGGGCGGCCGCGTGATCGGCCATCTCCAGGAAGTCGCACAGGCGGGCAGCATCCGCTTCCGCGCGCGGCGCTACAACCCCGCCGCTCACGTCTTCCGCGATCTGGGCGATTTCTGGAACGCCGACGACGCTGTCGAGTGCCTGGTGTTCGCCCGCTGAACCCGCACGGCGGGCATGGGGGCCGGTCGTTGTTCAGATGACCGCGCCGACCTGCTCCACGAGCGTCGAGGGCACGCCGGCACGGACCGACGACCAGGCGTCTGAGAGCACGTCTGCAGCGCGCACCATCTCCTCTGGCGGCGCAGTGAAAGGCACGCGGAGGTGCCGCTCGTGCCCGCCCTCCACGGAGAAACGCGGCCCGGCGCTCAGCAGCACGCCGCGCGCCCGCGCCTCGAGGACCAGCGCGGAGCTGAGCGGGGCACCCAGCTCGATCCAGAGCGAGACGCCGCCATGCACGTCTGGGACGTCCCACGAAGGCAGACGCTCCCCCAGCGCTCGCACCAGCGCGTCGCGACCCGATCGCAGCAGCTCCGAGCGCTGCCGGACGATGTCGTCGAACTGCGAGAGCAGTCGGGTGGCGATCGCCTGCTCGAACTCGGGCGTGCCGAGGTCGTGCGCTGGCCGCGCCGCGACGAGCCTGCGGATCAGGTCGCCGTCCGCGCGCACCCACCCGAGCCGCAGCCCGCCCCACACCGTCTTGCCCAGAGAGCCGATGCGCACCACCGTCCCGGGCTCGGACGCCGCGAAGCCCGCGGCGAGCGGTCCGCGGTCGATGTCCAGATCGGCGGTCGTCTCATCGAGGACAAGCACCGTTCCCGACCGCTCCCCCGCGGCGAGCATCGCTTCACGCTCGCCGACGCTCATGCTCCGACCCGTGGGGTTCTGGAAGTCGGGCATCAGGTACGCCATCACGGGAAGCGTCCGCGAAAAGGCCTGCTCCGCCCGATCGAGATCCCAGCCTTCTTCGGTCGTGACGGGCACGCCCACCAGCCGGGCGCCGGCCCGGCGGAGAGCGTCCGCCGCGTGCGGATAGGTCGGCGTCTCGACAAGCACGCGGTCCCCGCGGCCGATGAGCACGGTCGCCACCAGATGGATCGCGCTCTGGGCGCCCGTCGTCACGAGCACCTCATCCGGGCGCGTCGGCACCCCGCGAGCGGTGTATCGGTCGGCGATCGCTTCACGCAGCTCGATGCGCCCGAGGACGTCGTAGCCCACGCGCGACACCAGCGCGGACGCACCGCCTGCCGTCTCCGCCATGATCCCGGCCAAACCCGGCCAGGCGGGCGGGCTGGCCTGCTGGAGATCGATCATCCCCTCGCCGACGTCGGCGCGCCCGGGCTCTCGGCGCCCGAGCGGCAGCGTGACGCTGCCCGACCCGCGCAGACTCGCGATGTGAGCCGTCTCCCGAAGGCTCCGATAGGCCGCTGCCACCGTGCTGCGGCTCAGGTGAAGGGCGGACGCCAGCTCGCGCTCGGCCGGCAGGGCCGTGCGGGGGGCGAGGCGGTTGTCCAGACAGAGCAGGCGGATCCCGTCCGCCAGTGCTTCGTACGCAGGTTCGCGCGTGCGCCAGCCACCGAGGGCTGCCGACAGGGCGCGCGCAGAGATGCGGGAGTCCATGAGGCCAGAGTAGTCGCATTGGACTGCAGGCCGCGATCCAATTCTGCGATTGGATGGACCCATGCCACGCCGAATCGTCCAGCTGCTCGTCGGTCTCTTCCTCTACGGAGCGGGCTGCGCCCTGACCGTCGAAGCCGGCCTCGGCGTCGATCCCTGGACCGTCTTCGCCCAGGGGCTCTCCGTCCGCACGGGGATCGGCATCGGCTGGATCACCAATATCGTGGGCTTCTTCGTGCTCCTGTTGTGGATTCCGCTCCGGCAGAAGCCGGGCGTCGGCACGATCGCCAACATCCTCCTGGTCGGCACCAGCATGCAGATCGTGCTCGGTGCCGTCCCGCCGGTCTCGGGGTTCGTCGCCCAGCTCGCGACGCTGCTCGGCGGGATCGTCCTGGTCGCGATCGCGTCGGGCCTCTACATCGGGGCACATTTCGGGCCCGGGCCCCGCGATGGCCTGATGACAGGCATGCACGCGCGCCTCGGTTGGCCGATCTGGCTGTGCCGTGCACTCGTCGAGGTGTCGGTGCTGATCGTGGGATGGCTCCTCGGCGGCACGGTCGGCATCGGCACGGTGCTCTTCGCGGTCCTCATCGGCCCGCTGGTGCACGTCGCACTCCCCCTGCTCGACACCCGCAGGACGCGGACGCGCGTCGCCGCCGAGCACTCGGCGTGACGCGCGTCACCCGCACGGCGCACCCGCGACCGGGCGCGCCGTGCGGGTCAGTGCTCGCGGAACATGGGCCAGTCGCTGCCCGGCGTCATGTGCGAGTGAAGTGCGCTCTTCGCGATCTCCATCGTCGGGTACGTACCCGTCGCTTCGCTCGCGCCGGCCATGGTGACCGTGTAGCCGTCGTCGTCCTTGCGGATGCTTCCGGCGACGCCGGATGCTCCGTAGGCGACCCAGAGAGGGTGGTGCGTCTCCGTGGTGCTCATCGGTGAACTCCTTTCGATGCCTCCGGTGTCGACGCTACGCCGAGAGTCCGTCATCCGCCAGCGTCCGCGACGGCGTGGTGCGACCCGGTAGTGTGGAAGGACCTTTCCCTCCGTAGCTCAGGGGACAGAGCGAGCGGTTTCTACCCGCAAGGTCGGGGGTTCGAATCCTCCCGGAGGGGCGAACGGGTCCGGCGTGGGAGTCGGCACCTGAGTCCAGGCCCGTGGGATGTCTGGACTTGCGATAAGGATGGAGCACATGGTGGGTGCATCCGAGAACGACCGTCTGGTATGGATCGACTGCGAGATGACGGGCCTCGACCTGGGCGTCGACGAGTTGGTGGAGATCGCCGTGGTCGTCACCGACTTCGAGTTGCGAACGCTCGACCCGGGCTTCTCGGTGGTGATCAAACCGGACGACTCGGCGCTGGCGAACATGAATGAGTTCGTCACCAACATGCACCGCTCCTCGGGGCTGCTCGACGAGATCCCGCACGGCGTGAGCCTGGCGGACGCCGAGTTCCAGGTCCTCGAGTACATCCAGCGGTTCGTCCCGCTCGAGGGCAAGGCTCCCCTCGCTGGCAACACCATCGGCACGGACCGCATGTTCCTGGCGAAGTACATGCCGCGGGTCGACCGCTGGCTGCACTACCGCAACGTGGATGTGTCGAGCATCAAGGAGCTCTCTCGTCGCTGGTACCCGCGCGCGTACATCCACGCACCCGCGAAGGACGGCGGCCACCGCGCCCTCGCAGACATCCTCGAGTCGATCCGCGAGCTCGCCTACTACCGCCAGGCGGTGTTCGTTCCGGAGCCCGGTCCGACGAGCGACGGCGCGCGCGCAGCGGCTGCTGCCGTCGTGTCGTCTTTTGCCCCCGAGGTGTGAGAGAATCGTCTGGTTGCCCCGCGCGAGCGGGGCACATGGTGGGTATAGCTCAGTTGGTAGAGCGCGGCCTTGTGGTGGCCGATGTCGCGGGTTCGAGCCCCGTTACTCACCCCAAGTCAGATCGAATGGGGCGCGTCTCACGCGCCCCATTCGCGTAGAAGCGGGGCATCATGATGGAGATGGATGCCGCCACCTTCGAGACGCTCGTGATCGACGAGCTGGATGCGCTCCCCGACGACATGGTCGAGGGCCTCGACAACGTCGTATTCGTGGTCGAAGACCGGCCCGAGGACGGCAGCCTCGACCTGCTGGGGTTGTACGACGGCTGGGCGCTGACCGAGCGCGAGCGCTACGGCATCGGCGAGCTGCCGGACCGCATCATCGTGTACCGCGAACCCCATCTGGCGGTCTGCGACGACGAAGACGAGTTGCGCGATGAGGTCCACACGACGCTCGTGCACGAGATCGCGCACTTCTACGGAATCGATGACGACCGCCTGCACGAGCTGGGGTGGGCATGATGGCCGCGCTCGCCACACCGTCGGTCGACGAAGACATCGATCTCTCCGAGCTCGTCGATCCCGCGCGCCCTTGGCAGACCGTCGTCTGGGACGATCCGGTCAACCTCATGAGCTACGTGACGCACGTGTTCCGCGAGTACTTCGGCCTCGCCCGCCCGGACGCGGAGCGCCTCATGCTCGCGGTTCACAACGAGGGGCACGCGGTCGTCTCGCGCGGCCCCCGCGAGCAGATGGAGATGCACGCGCAGGCGATGCACGACTACGGCCTGTGGGCCACCGTGAGACAGGAGCCCCGATGAGCGACCGGGTCGTCGTGCTCGAGGTCGCCCGCCTCGAGGCCGCCCATCTCGCGGGCCTGGTCGGCCAGTTCGCCGAACTGCTGCGCGAATCCGCGCCCGACGACGGCGACCCCGCCATCGCCCGGCTGGTGCCGTCGGCCTACTCGGACGACGAGGACGCGGCGCGGGAGTTCCGGGCGCTCACGCAGTCCGACCTGCTCGATCGGCGTGCCTCCGACGCAGCTCTCGTGCTCGCATCCCTCCAGGACGCGTCCGAGATCCCGGAGGACCCCGACGACCCGGCACTGCTGGAGCAGGTGGAGATCAGGATCGCCCCCGAAACGGCTCAGGCCTGGTTGCGCACCCTCGCCGCCGTCCGCCTGGTGCTCGCCACCCGGCTGGGCGTCGTCGACGAGGACGACCACGAACACGACGATCCGCGGTTCGGCGTCTACGACTGGATCGGGTACCGGCTCGACGGTCTCGTCGCGGCTCTCGACAACGAGGACTGAACCGCGCTCACGGCACGGGGAACACGAGGGACGCGAGGCTCATCGGATCGTCGCGGGTCACGTGCTGCTGTTCCTGGCGTGCCCATCGATCCCAATGCGGACGGTACGTCGAGCCGTCGCGGGCCAGGGCGCGCTCCTTGCGCGACGCCGCCGGCGACTCGAGCCACACCCGCACGTCCGCGAGCCGGGCGGTCGCCGGGGTGAGCGCACCGGAGCCTTCGACGATGAGCGGCAGCGACGGATCGACGGCATGCGCCTCGGCAGGTTCGCCGACGGTCCAATCCCACCGCTGCCACACCCCCACGAGTCCCTTGGCGTGCGGGGTCAGGATCAGCTCCCGCGCGAGCGCGACGCCGTCGTCCAGTCCGTCCCAGCCCGGGTAGATGGAATCGAGCGCCACCAGTTGAACCCGGCCGCGCAGCGGCCATCTCGCCACGAGTGTGCGTGCGAGCGACGTCTTGCCCGCACCGCTTCGTCCGTCGATGAGGACCACGGGATTGGATGCGGCGACCTCTGCGACTGCCGCGATGATCCGATCGACCGCGATCCCGAGCGAATTGCCGACCGCGTCCGGGTTACTTCTTGAGGGTACGGATGACACGGCTGAGCGCGCGACCGGCGAAGAAGACGAACGGAACCGCGACCGTCAGGAGCGCGATGATGTTCGGCTCGAACCGGAGGTCATCGCCCCGACGGATATATGCGCCGACCGGGATGGCCCAGCCGCCTCCGCCGCCGCCGCCGTTCCCCGCCTCGTCGGATCCGCCGCCGAAGCCGGACCACGTCAGCGCCACCGGGATGATCCGGACGCCGTCGACGTCCTGCTGATCGCCGTATGCGCTCTTCACGCCGAAGGACGCGGACTGCTTGCCGAGTTCGAGTGCGATGTTGGGCATGTTTCCAACGTACCCGCCGCCGCGCCGCACGCACAGCGCGCAGGGGAACTCCGACGACCCCGTCCAGCCTCGTACGAGCGCGTCACCCTTGGTCGAGCCGGGGCGGGGGCGGGCTGGACGGCAGGGTGCCTCCGCCCCGCGTACCGAGCAGTGTGGCGCGGGTGACCGCGCCGCGTCCGAATTTCGCGGTGGCACCGTCGAGCGCGTCCTCGATGCGGCGCCATCCCTCATCGTCGTCCCACAGCGTCGGCATCGCCGCGCCCGCCGGGCGCAGCTTCTCCGCGCGCACGCCGATGAGCCGCACAGGCAGCGCTCGATCCACCGACGCGAACAGTTCGTGGGCGGCATCGCCGATGCGCTGCCCCACGGCCGTGGGCTCGGTGAGCGTCTGGGAGCGGGAGATCGTCGTGAAGTCCGCGTAGCGCACCTTGATCGCGACGGTCGACGCCTCCCACCCGCTGCTGCGCAGTCGGGCACCCACACGATCGGCGAGGCGCCGCAATTCGGAGCGCAGGATGGCGGTGTCGCCGATGTCTTCGTGGAAGGTCTCTTCGTGCCCCACGCTCTTCTCGACGCGGCTCGTGTCGACCTCGCGCGCGTCGATCCCCCGCGCCAAATGCCAGATCCGATCCCCCATCGCGACTCCGAGAGCGCGATCCAGGAGCTCGCGGGGCGTGTCGAGCACGTCGGCGATGGTACGGATGCCGCGTGCCTCGAGCGCTTCGGACGTCTTCGGGCCGACGCCCCACAGCGCGCGCACCGACCGCGGCGCGAGGAACGCGGCCGTGTCTGCTTCCGCGACGATGAGCAGCCCGTCGGGTTTGCTCATCGTCGAGGCCATCTTCGCGACGTGCTTGGTCGCCGCGACGCCCACGCTGCATGTGAGGCCGGTCTCGTCGAGGACGCGGCGGCGCAGCATCCGTGCGATCTCTCCGGGACTCCCCCACAGCCGGCGCGCGCCCCGCACGTCGAGGAACGCCTCGTCGATCGACAGCGGCTCGACCAGCGGGGTGACGGCGCGGAAGATGCGCATGACCTGCGCCGACGTCTCGAGGTACCGGTCGAAATGCGGAGGGACGACGACCGCGTGCGGACACAGTCGGAGCGCCTGACCGACCGGCATGGCCGAACGCACCCCGTAGCGCCTAGCCTCGTACGACGCGCTGGACACGACCGAGCGGCCGTCGGGCGCGCCGATGATGATCGCCTTGCCGCGCAGCGACGGATCGTCCAGCTGCTCGACCGACGCGTAGAACGCGTCCATGTCGACGTGCAGGATGCCGGCGCCACTGTCGTCGGCACCCTCTGGTGAGACGACACGGCCGGTCCCGTCGCCACGCCCCATGCCTTGATCCTTCCACCAACGTCGGACATCGACAGCGAGAGGGCGGATCCCGGTCGGAATCCGCCCTCTCGAAGCACCACGCGTGCGCGTGCACCCCCGGCCGTTACGCGCTCGTCGACCCGGCGCGCTCGAGCACGAGCTCACGCACGCGCGCGGCGTCCGCCTGGCCCTTCATCGCCTTCATGACCGCGCCGATGACGGCGCCCGCCGCCTGCACCTTGCCGTCGCGGATCTTCTCGAGCACGTCGGGCTGAGCGGCCAGCGCCTCGTCGATCGCCGCGATGAGCGCGCCGTCGTCCGAGACGACCGCGAGGCCGCGGGCATCGACGATCTCCTGCGGTGTGCCCTCGCCGGCGATCATGCCCTCGAGCACCTGGCGCGCGAGCTTGTCGGTGAGCGTTCCCGCGTCGACCAGTGCCTGCAGCGCGGCAACGTCCGCGGGGGTGGCGAGCTCAGCGGGTTCGCGCCCCTCGGCGTTCGCGATGCGCAGGAGTTCGCCGGTCCACCACTTGCGTGCCGCGGCGGGCGACGTGCCCGCGGCGATCGTCGCCTCGACCTCGGCGAGAAGACCGGCGTTCACGACGCCCTGGAAGTCGATGTCGGCGAATCCCCAGTCCGCCTTGAGACGGCGGCGGCGGGCCGCCGGCGGCTCGGGCAGCGCGGCGCGCAGCTGCTCGATCAGCTCGATGGACGGCGCCACCGGCAGCAGGTCGGGCTCGGGGAAGTAGCGGTAGTCGTCCGCGTCGGACTTCGGACGACCGGGCGACGTGGTGCCGGTGTCCTCGTGCCAGTGGCGCGTCTCCTGCGTGATCGTCCCCCCTGCGGCGAGGATGGCGGCCTGACGCTGGATCTCGTACCGCACGGCACGCTCGACCGAGCGCATCGAGTTGACGTTCTTCGTCTCGGTGCGCGTGCCGAGCTTCTCCTGGCCGCGCGGACGCAGCGAGACGTTGGCGTCGCAGCGGAGGTTGCCGCGCTCCATGCGCGCCTCCGAGATGCCCAGTCCGATCACGATGTCGCGGATCGTCGCGACGTACGCCTTCGCGATCTCGGGCGCGCGGTGCTCGGCGCCGAAGATCGGCTTGGTGACGATCTCGACGAGCGGGACGCCGGCGCGGTTGTAGTCGACGAGCGAGTACTCGGCGCCCTGGATGCGACCGGTCGAGCCACCGACGTGCGTGAGCTTGCCGGCATCCTCTTCCATGTGCGCGCGCTCGATCGGCACCGTGACGATCTCGCCGTCCGCGAGCTCGATGTCGACCGAGCCCTCGAAGGCGATGGGCTCGTCGTACTGCGAGATCTGGTAGTTCTTGCCCAGGTCGGGGTAGAAGTAGTTCTTCCGCGCGAACCGGCTCGACGGCGCGATCGAGCAGCCGAGGGCAAGGCCCAGGCTGATCGAGTACCGCACCGCGGTCTCGTTGACGACGGGGAGCGCGCCCGGCAGTCCCATGTCGACGGGAGCGACGAGGGTGTTCGGCGCTGCACCGTGGTTCGCGTCGTTCGCCGGGTTGGCCGCCGCCGAGAACATCTTGGTCTCGGTATTGAGCTCGACGTGCACCTCGAACCCGAGCACCGGCTCGTAGAGCTCGAGCGCCTTGTCGAAGTCCATCAGCTTGTCCTTCGCCATCAGCGGGCACCTCCGTTCGCGCCGAGTGCCGGCGCCCTGTCGAGGAGCGGGCCGCCCCACGAGTCGACGAGCAGAGACTCCAGCGCCGCACCGACGCGGTACAGGCGAGCGTCCTCGTGGGCCGGGGCGAGGAACTGGATGCCGACCGGCAGGCCGTCCTCGGATGCCAGGCCCGACGGGATCGAGATGCCGGGCACACCGGCGAGGTTCGCCGGGATGGTCGTCACGTCGTTGAGGTACATCTGCAGCGGGTCGTCGATCTTCTCGCCCAGCTTGAACGCCGTGGTCGGGGCCGACGGCGTCGCGATCACATCCACCGTCGAGAACGCGTCCGCGAAGTCCTGCTGGATGAGCGTGCGCACCTTCTGGGCTGAGCCGTAGTACGCGTCGTAGTAGCCCGCCGACAGAGCGTAGGTGCCGAGGATGATGCGGCGCTTCACCTCGTCGCCGAAGCCGGCGTCGCGGGTCTTGGCCATGACGTCCTCGACGGTGCCGCCGGGCACGTCGACACGCAGTCCGAAGCGGACCGAGTCGAACTTCGCCAGATTGCTGGATGCCTCGGCCGGGAGGATCAGGTAGTACGCGGCGACGCCGTACTCGAAGTGCGGCGCGCTGATCTCGACGATCTCGGCGCCGTGGGCCTCCATCGCGGCGAGAGCCGCGCGGAAGGACTCCGACACGCCGGTCTGGAAGCCGCTATCGGGCAGCTCGCGGATCACACCGACTTTGAGTCCCTTGAGCACCTGGCCGGTCGCGCCTTCGCGGGCGGCCGCGGCGAACGACGGCCACTCGTGGGCGAGCGACGTGGAGTCGTGCGGGTCGTGCCCGCCGATCACGTCGTGGAGGAGTCCGGCGTCGAGCACCGTGCGCGTGACGGGGCCGACCTGGTCGAGGCTCGAGGCCAGCGCGATCGCGCCGTAGCGGCTGACGCCGCCGTAGGTCGGCTTGATGCCCACGGTGCCGGTGACGTGCGCCGGCTGGCGGATGGATCCGCCGGTGTCGGAGCCGAGGGCGAGCGGTGCTTCGAAAGCCGCGACCGCGGCGGCCGAGCCACCGCCCGAACCGCCGGGGATGCGGGAGAGATCCCAGGGGTTGCGCGTCGGACCGTACGCCGAGTGCTCGGTCGACGAGCCCATCGCGAACTCGTCCATGTTCGTCTTGCCGAGCGGGACGAGACCCGCGGCGCGCGAACGCGCGACGACGGTCGCGTCGTACGGCGACATGTAGCCCTCGAGGATCTTCGAGCCGCTGGTCGACGGCATGTCCGTCGTGACCAGCACGTCCTTGATGGCGAGGGGAACGCCCGCGAGCGGGCCGAGGTCGTCACCGGCTGCGCGCCGGCGGTCGATGTCGGCGGCCACGTCCAGCGCATGCTCGCTGACGTGGAGGAAGGCGTGCACCTCAGCATCGACGGCGGCGATGCGATCGAGGTGGGCCTGCGTGGCCTCCACGCTCGACACCTCGCCGGCGGAGAGCTTGTCTGCGAGCGCGGAGGCGCTCAGCTTCGTGAGATCGGTCACGTCGGGCCCCTTACTGCTCTTCGCCGAGGATCGCGGTCACGCGGAATCGGCCGTCCGCGGAATCCGGTGCGTTCTGCAGCACCTGCGCGGGTGTCAGCAGATCGCCGGGCACATCCGAACGGAAGATGTTCTCGAGGGCGATCGGGTGACTGGTGGCGGGGACGTCGGGGGTGGCGACCTCGGAGACCTTGGCGATGTTGTCGACGATGGCGTCGAGCTGGCCGGTGAGGCGCTCGACCTCTCCGTCGCTCAGCTGGATCCGGGCGAGCACACCGAGATGGCGCACGAGATCGGGGGTGATTTCAGACACCAGACAAGACTACCGGGGCCGCACCCATGGCCCCGGGCGTCCCCGGCGTAGGCTGTGCCCGTGACGACCTACGACCCGCCGCGCCCCTGGATCGCCAGCTATGCCGAAGGGGTTCCGGAGGATCTCGCCCCCGTGACCGGCTCGCTCGTCGACATCGTCGATGCGTCGGCACGCGATTACCCGGATGCTGCGGCCCTGCAGTTCTTCGGACGCGAGACGTCCTACCGCTCGCTGCACGAGCAGATCGAGCGCGCGGCCGCCGGACTCCGTGACCTCGGGGTGAAGGCCGGCGACCCGGTCGCGATCGTGCTGCCGAACTGCCCGCAGCACATCGTCGCGTTCTACGCGATCCTGCGCCTGGGCGCGGTCGTGATCGAGCACAACCCGCTCTACACACCGCGCGAGCTCCGCAAGCAGTTCGAGGACCACGGCGCGAAGCACGCGATCGTCTGGACCAAGGTCGTCGCGACCGTGCAGGACTTCCCGGCCGATCTCGCCGTCACGAACCTCATCTCGGTCGACGTGATCAAGGCGATGCCGTTCGGCACCCGCCTGGCCCTCAAGCTACCCATCGCCAAAGCCCGCGAGGCGCGCGAGGCGCTGACCGAGCGGGTCTCGGGGACGGTGACATGGGAGAAGGTCGTCGGGTCACCGGCGTTGCCGGCATCCCATCCGCGCCCCGGCACCGACGACCTCGCGCTCATCCAGTACACGAGCGGAACCACCGGCACTCCGAAGGGCGCCTCGCTCACGCATCGCAACCTGCTCTCGAACGCGGCGCAGGCGCGCGCGTGGGTGCCGTCGATCGTCCGCGGAGACGGGTGCGTCGTCTACGCCGTGCTGCCGATGTTCCACGCCTACGGACTCACCCTCTGCCTGACCTTCGCGATGTCGATGGGCGCGCGCCTGGTACTCTTCCCCCGCTTCGACCCGGACATGGTGCTCGACGTCACGAAGAAGCATCCCGCCACCTTCCTCCCGCTCGTCCCGCCGATCGCCGATCGCCTCCTCAAGGCCGCGCGTGAGAAGGGCGTGTCGCTCGCGGGCACCGAGGTCGCGATCTCGGGCGCCATGGCGCTCCCGCACGAGCTCGTCGTGCCCTTCGAGGCGGCTTCCGGCGGGTTCCTCGTCGAGGGCTACGGTCTCAGCGAGTGCTCGCCGGTGCTGATGGCGAATCCCGTCGCCGGCAACCGGGTCCCGGGGACGGTCGGTCTTCCGCTGCCGGGCACCGAGTGCCGCGTCGTCGACCCGGACGACCCGACCCAGGATGTGCCCGCCGGAGAACGGGGTGAGCTGGTCGTGCGTGGCCCGCAGGTGTTCAGCGGCTACTACGGCAAGCCCGAAGAGACCGAGGCGGTGTTCACCGAGGGCTGGTTCCGCACCGGCGACATCGTCACGATCGACGACGCCGGGTTCGTGCGCATCGTCGACCGGATCAAGGAGCTGATCATCACGGGCGGCTTCAACGTCGCGCCCACCGAGGTCGAGAACGCGCTTCGCCAGTACCCCCAGGTCGAGGACGCGGCCGTCGTCGGACTCCCGAGCGAGCACTCCGGCGAGGAGGTCGTTGCCGCGATCGTGGTCGCCCCGGGCCAGGAGATCGATGTCGAAGCCGTGCGCGACTTCGCGCGGGGCATCCTCACGCCCTACAAGGTGCCGCGACGCATTTACGTGGTCGACGAGCTGCCCAAGTCCCTGATCGGCAAGGTGCTGCGCCGCCAGGTGCGCGACCGCCTGCTCGCGCTGAACACGGGAGCCTGACGGCTCAGTCCTCGAGGCCGTCGCGGGCGACTGCGATCCGATAGGGATGCAGCGACGCGACGAAGACGCCGGCCGCTACCGCGGGGTCGGCGTTCATGATCCCGCGCGCCGTGGCTTCGTCGTCGGCTTCGAAGATCGTGATGCCGAAGGTGCCCTCGCTCTCCTGCGTCCGCCCGGCGAGGACCAGTACACCGCGGTCGCGCAAGGCGACCAGATAGGCGAAGTGCTCGCCCACGATGCGCTGCTCGTCAGGAGTCGCGTCGGCGACCATCTCGGGTCGAGACGGGACGATCCGGTAGAGCCACTGCGCCATGCGGTCATCATCCCAGCCGCGGACCGCGGGCGCACCGTCCTCGGGAAGTCGGCGTCAGCCCGCGTCGGGGACGAGGGCGTCGAGCGCCTCGGGTCCTTGCGTCACGAGGATGTGGAACTGCGCGGCGTCGAGGATGCGGATGCCGAGCTCCTCCGCTTTCGCGAGCTTCGAACCGGCCCCCGGGCCGGCGGCGACGAAGTCGGTCTTCTTCGACACGCTCGACGCGGCCTTGCCGCCGGCCTTGAGGATGGCTTCCTGCGCCCCCTCACGGCTGTAGCCCTCGAGGGAGCCGGTCGCGACGACGGTGAGGCCGTCGAGCACTCCCCCGGTGCTCACAGCCGCTCCGGGACCGGGGTGGCCAGGCGTGGCGAGCTGGGCGCCCGCAGCCGCCCACCGATCGACGATGTCGCGGTGCCAATCCACCTCGAACCACTCCCGGAGCGAGTCGGCGATGATCCCGCCCACGCCCTCGACCGCGGCGAGGTCGTCTCTGGAGGCCTCACAGATCGCCTCCACCGAGCCGAACCACTGGGCCAGCGCCCGCGCCGCCACGGGCCCGACGTGGCGGATGTTGAGGGCCACCAGGAAACGCCACAGCTCTTTGGACTTCGCGCGCTCCAGCTGATCAATGAGCGTGAGAGCCTGCGCCGACGGCTGCGCGTCGGTGATGCCCGCCTTCTTCTCGGCCGGAGTGGGATTGCGCCGGAAGGGCGCTCGCCGAACGACCTCGCCGGACTTCTCGTCGACGCGCGGCTCGCCGGTCTCGGCGTCGCGCACGACCACCTCGATCGGCACCAGCTGCTCGACCGTGAGCTCGAAGAGCGTCGCCTCGGTCTCGAGGGGAGGCACCTCGGGCACCGACGGCTGCGTGAGCGCCGCAGCGGTCACCTCGCCCAACGCCTCGATGTCGAGCGCACCGCGCGAGCCGATGTGCTCGACGCGGCCGCGCACCTGGGCCGGGCAGGCCCGCGTGTTGGGGCAGCGCAAGTCGATGTCGCCCTCCTTCGCCGGCGCGAGTGGGAAGCCGCACTCGGGGCATTCGGCGGGCATGACGAACTCGCGCTCGGTGCCGTCGCGGAGCTCGACCACGGGACCGAGGATCTCGGGGATCACATCGCCGGCCTTGCGCAGCACGACCGTGTCGCCGATCAGCACACCCTTCGCGCGCACGACGTCCTGGTTGTGCAGCGTCGCCTGACGCACCACCGACCCGGCGACGCGCGCCGGAGCCATCACGGCGAACGGCGTGGCGCGACCCGTACGACCGACCGAGACGACGATGTCGAGCAGCTTCGTGTTCACCTGCTCGGGCGGGTACTTGTACGCGATCGCCCACCGCGGCGCGCGGCTGGTCGCGCCGAGCTCGTCGTGCAGCGCGAGCTCGTCGACCTTCACGACGACGCCGTCGATCTCATGCTCGACGTCATGGCGGTGCTCGCCATAATGTGCGACGAAGTCCAGCACGCCGTCGATGTCGTCGGCCGTGCGGAAGTACGGGCTGGCCGGAAGTCCCCACTCGGCGAGGAGGCCGTACGTCTCGCTCTGCGAATCCACCGGCGGGCGACTCCACGCGCCGATGCCGTGGACGAAGAGGCGGAGCGAATCGAGCCGGGCCTGACCGGCCTCGCGTTCCAGGCCGTCCTTCTTGTCAAGCTGCTGGCGGAGGCCGCCCGAGGCGGCATTGCGCGGGTTGGCGAACGACGGGAACCGCCGTTCCGCGCTCAGTCGCGCCTTGGCCTCGTCGAACGCGCGCCCGCGGGCGCGCGTCTCTTCGACGGCACGGTCGCGCATGTCGGCCTGCAGGGCGTTCAGAGCCTCGAAGGCCGCGACCGGGATGAATACCTCACCGCGCACCTCGACGAGGTCGGGGTGCCCGCTGCCCTTGAGCCGCTGCGGGATCCCCGCCACGCGGATCGCGTTCACGGTGACGTCCTCACCGGTGCGGCCGTCGCCTCGCGTCGCCGCGGAAGTCAGGACGCCCCTCTCGTAGCGCAGGCTGATCGCCAGTCCGTCGATCTTGAGCTCGGTGAGCCACCGCACCTTTCGGCCGGCCGCCGTCTCGGCCTTCACGCACCAGTCCCGCAGCTCGTCGAGACTGAACACGTTGTCGAGGCTCAGCATGCGCTCTGCGTGCTCGACCGGGGCGAACATCGAGCTCTCGGCCGCGCCGACTGTCTGAGTCGGCGAGTCCTGGCCCTGGAGTTCGGGGTGCAGCCGCTCGAGCTCCTCGAGCCGGTGCATCCACCCGTCGTAGGTCGCGTCGTCGACGAGTTCGGCGTTGCGGCCGTAGTACGCGTCGCGGGCGTCGATGATGCGGTCCGTCAGCTCCAGTGCTTCGGCGCGCGAGGCCTCGAGACCGGCGTCGGCGGGGAGGGGGGCCGCCGCATCGAGCGGGGCGGAGGCTGGCGTACCGAGGTCATCCGTCACCGCACCAGTCTAGGAGCGGGGTCGGACACCGCCAGGGCGCCGAGGCGTCCGCAGAACCGGGGGCGCAGCATCCGTTCCCGTCTAGGCGTCGACCGGAACGGCCGAAACCGTGCGATCGATCGTGAACTGCCCGATCACGCGCGTGCCGTCGTAGAGCACGGCCGTCTGGCCCGGAGCCACGCCGTCGAACGGCTCCTCGGGAACCACCGTCAGCAGGCCGTCCGCGAGAGTCGCGGTCGCCGGCACGGGGTCCGCGTGGGCGCGGATCTGCACATGGCATGCGAACTCGCCGGCGGACTGGGGGCGCCCGGCCCAGGAGTACCGCTCCCCCGCGATCTCGGCGGTGGCGAGGGCCTCTTTCGGGCCCACGACGACGGTGTTGGACACGGGTCGCACCTCGAGCACGAAGCGCGGCTTGCCGTCGGGCGCCGGAACGCCGAGCTGAAGGCCGCGGCGCTGGCCGACGGTGAAGGCATGCGCGCCGTCGTGGGCTCCCACGACCGCGCCGGTTCGGTCGACGATGTCACCGCGCTCGGCGCCGACCTTCTCGGCGAGCCAGCCGCGCGTGTCGCCGTCGGGGATGAAGCAGATGTCGTGGCTGTCGGGCTTGTGAGCGACGGTCAGGCCGCGCTCCTCGGCCTCGGCGCGCACGAGGGCCTTCGACGGTGTCGCGCCCAGCGGGAAGTAGGTGCGCGCGAGCTGCTCGGCGTTCAGGACGCCCAGCACGTAGGACTGGTCCTTCGCGGCATCCGAGGCGCGGTGCAGTTCGAGACCCTCGGGGCCGTCGACCAGCGTGGCGTAATGCCCCGTGCACACCGCGTCGAAGCCGAGCTCGATCGCGCGCTCGAGGAGCGCGGCGAACTTGATCTTCTCGTTGCACCGCATGCAGGGATTCGGCGTGCGGCCGGCGCGGTACTCGGCCACGAAGTCGTCGATGACGTCGTCACGGAAGCGCTCGGAGAAGTCCCACACGTAGAAGGGGATGCCGAGGCGGTCGGCGGCCCGGCGCGCGTCCATGGCGTCCTCGATGGTGCAGCAGCCGCGGCTGCCGGTGCGCAGCGTGCCGCCGGCCCGTGAGAGCGCCAGGTGCACGCCGACGACCTCGTGTCCCGCCTCGACGGCCCGGGCGGCCGCGACGGCGGAGTCCACTCCACCGCTCATGGCCGCAAGGATCCGCATGGGTCCAGTCTACGAACCTCTGCCTGACCGTGGCCCGGATGCCGCCCTCGCGCGCTCGACGACGTCGGGCAGCACGGCGAGCACGGCGTCGACGTCGGCGTCGGTGGTGGTCCGCCCCAGCGTGAACCGCAGCACCTGGCGGGCCTCGGCATCGGTCCGTCCCATCGCGAGCACGACGTGCGACGGCTCGGGCACTCCCGCCTGACACGCCGATCCGGTGGAGACCTCGACGCCCGCCATGTCGAGCAGGAACAGCAGCGTCTCACCCGACGCCCCCGGGAAGAGCAGGTGTGCGTTCCCCGGCACGCGGTCGATCGGGTCTCCGAGCAGCTCGGCATCGGGGATGCGGTTTCGGATGCTGCCCACCAGCCGCTCCCGCAGGGCGCCGAGCCGTTCCGCCTCCGCCACGCGTTCCGCCTCCGCGAGCTCTGCGGCGACCGCGAAGGCGGCCGCACCGGGCACGTCCTGCGTGCCGGCCCGCAGCCGCCGCTGCTGACCACCACCGTGAAGGAGCGCAGTGAGCTCCGCGCCGCGGGCGACGACGAGCGCGCCGACGCCCGCCGGGCCGCCGATCTTGTGTGCCGACACGCTCATGGCTGCGAGCCCGGCGCGACCCCGCGCGTCGGCCCGCCAGGCGCGGAACGACACCGGCACATGACCGAACGCCGCCACCGCGTCGAGGTGGAGCGGCACGCCGGCCCCCGCTGCCGAAGCCGACAGGGCGGCCGCATCGTTCACCGTGCCGGCCTCGTTGTTCGCGACGAGCGCGGTGGCCAGAGCCGCGTCGGACAGCTCCGCGGCGAACTCGTCGACGCGGATCCGAGCAGCGTCGTCGATGCCGACGTGCCGGAGGTGCGCGCCCTGCGCCTCGAGCCATTCGACCGCGTCGAGGGTGGCGTGGTGCTCGCCGTCCGGCAGCACCACGGCGCCGGAATCGGGTCGGCGCGCCCACCACAGGCCCTTCACCGCGAGGTTGACGGCCTCGGTGCCGCCCGAGGTGAAGACGATCTCGATCGGGTCCGCACCCACCACGGCGGCGAGGCGCTCGCGCGCCTCCTCCAGCACGCGTCGCGCATGCTGGCCCGCGCCGTGGATGGACGAGGCGTTGCCCACCGTCGCCGCGGCGTCGACCCACGCGTCGCGCGCCTCCGGTCGCAGTGGCGCGGTCGCGGCGTGATCGAGATAGATCCGCACGTCGCTCATGACCGGTCGGCCTCCTTCGCGATCGGATGCGGCGGCTGCTGCATCCGAGTTCCGTGTCCGGTGGGACCCGGTGTCGTAACACCGCCGACTCGGACCATGGTTATGGTAGTCCGCATGGTCAGCCCGGTCTCCGTGATCTCGCCCCCTGACGCGGATCTGCTCGATCCTCAGCTCGATGGGCTGGGCGTCGTGCTGCTCGACGGTCACGCACGCCTGCGCGTCTGGTCGGACGCGGCGGACGCGATCGACCTCGTCGTCTTCGACGACACCGACCTCGACTGGATCACCGCGACCGAGCCTCTCGTCGCGATCGGCGGCGGCGTCTGGGAGATCACGACGCCGCTCCTGCGCCCCGGCACGCGATACGCGATCCGCGTCGACGGGCCGCAGGCCCCGGGCAACACCTTCAATCGCGGCACGCTCCTGCTCGAGCCCTACTCCCGCGGCCTGGTCCGCACCGGCTACGACGGCTGGCGTTCGGAGGTCGTCGACGGATCGTTCGACTGGGGCGGTGTCGCAAAGCCGGCGATCCCGATGGACCGCACCGTGCTGTACGAGGGCCACCTGAAAGGCCTGTCGAAGCGGCATCCCGACGTCCCGGGCGCCCTCCGCGGCACGTACGCCGGCCTCGCCCACCCGGCCATGGTGCAGCATCTCCTCGACCTCGGCGTCACGAGCATCGAGCTGCTGCCGATCCACGCGTTCACGACCGAACCGCGACTGCTCCAGCACGGACTCACCAACTTCTGGGGTTACAACTCGCTGAACTTCTTCACCCCGCACGCCGCATATGCCACCGAGGATGCGCGTCGACAGGGCCCCGAGGCGGTCCTGCGCGAGTTCAAGGGCATGGTGAAGCTGCTGCACGAGGCGGGGCTGGAGGTGATCCTCGATGTCGTCTACAACCACACGGCCGAGGAGGGCATCGGCGGTCCGCGCTCGAGTCTGCGCGGCATCGACAACCGCGCCTACTACCGCCAGCAGGAAGACGGCGCGTACGTCGACGTCACCGGCTGCGGCAACTCGGTGGACACGTCGACGGATGCTGCCGCCCGCCTGGTGCTGGACTCCCTGCGCTACTGGGCGAACGACGTGCAGATCGACGGGTTCCGGTTCGACCTCGCCGCGACGCTCGGACGCGACGCGGGGCACGTGTTCACCCCGGAGCATCCGCTGCTGCGCGCCATCCTCGACGACCCTGCGCTCGCCGGCGTCAAGATGATCGCCGAGCCCTGGGACGTGGGCATGGGCGGCTGGCAGACCGGCAACTTCGGCGACGGCTGGAGCGAGTGGAACGACCGCTACCGCGACCGCGTCCGCAACTTCTGGCTGAGCGACGTCGACTATGCCCGCCGCGCCTCGACCTCCCCGGTCGGCATCGGCGGGTTCGCGAACCGCCTCGCGGGTTCCGCGAACACCTTCGCGGACGCCCGCGGTCCGCTCGCGGGCATCAACTTCGTGACGGCCCACGACGGCTTCACGCTGCGCGACCTCGTGTCGTACGACGTCAAGCACAACCTCGGCAACGGCGAGCAGAACCGCGATGGAGCCGACACCAATCGTTCCTTCAACCATGGCGCGGAGGGACCGACCGACGACGAGCGCATCCTCGCGACGCGGCGCAAGGCGATGCGCAACCTCATGGGCACACTGCTGCTGTCGGCCGGCGTGCCGATGCTGACCGCCGGCGACGAGTTCGCCCGCACGCAGCGCGGCAACAACAACGCCTACTGCCACGACTCGGTCCTGACGTGGCTGTCGTGGGAGCACGCGCCGTGGCAGCAGGACCTGTATGCGCACGTGCGCCACCTGCTCCGTATGCGTCGAGAGAACCCGGCGCTGCGCCCGAGCCGCTTCGCGCGGCTCGGCGAACGCACGCCGTCGGCATCCGTCATGGAGTGGTACGACGAGCACGGCGAGACGATGTCGGGCGAGCGGTGGACGGATCCGTCGCACCGCACGCTGCAGTACGTCGCCGCGTCGACGCCCGAGTTCGAGGGGTTCAACCGCGTGCTGCTGATGGTCCACGGCACGGAGCGGGCGATCGACGTCACGCTTCCCGACGTGGAGGAGGTGACACGGTACGTGTCGCTGTGGTCGAGCGCCGACGAGACGCCGTCCGAGAGCGGGGAGACGTTCGCGCCCGGAGACACCGTCTCGCTCGCCGGCACGTCGATGCGTCTCTTCCGTGCCGAGTAGCTCCGAACCGCGGGTGAAATCGCGGCACCGCGTCACGTCGCTGTCATCCCGGTCGGGCGCGCGATAGGTTCGAGTCGTGGTCACGAAGACGCGCTCCGTGCGCTCCCGCCCGTGGCGGAGCGCCTCGGCACTCCCCGTCCGCAAGACCCGCGCCTGGCAGGCGGAACGCGATACCGCAGCGCGGCGCGTTCCTCTCGCCCAGCCGACACCGGCGGTTCCGTGGGGCGATTACCGGCCCACGGCGTTCGCCGGCGAGGTGGTGCCGTTCGGGGTGACGTCGTTCCGCGAAGGGCATGACCGCATCGGCGTGCAGGTGCGACTGTTCTCGCCCTCCGGCGACGAATCGCTGCATCGCCTCGAACCGCTCGAGGACGGCTTCGACCGCTGGCGGACCGAGGTGGCCCTGCTCGAGCAGGGCATCTGGCGGTTCCGGTTCGAGTCGTTCGGCGACGACTTCGCCACGTGGGAGCACGCCGCATCG
Organism: Microbacterium sp. NPDC056057; assembly: GCF_042266945.1. Classification (NCBI taxonomy): domain Bacteria; kingdom Bacillati; phylum Actinomycetota; class Actinomycetes; order Micrococcales; family Microbacteriaceae; genus Microbacterium; species Microbacterium sp. NPDC056057. The sequence continues at coordinate 286,412 of NZ_JBHJWS010000003.1, read as the reverse complement.
CTCAAGATCGCGGCGGGGGTGGATGTCCCTCTCATGCGCGAGATGGGCGCTCGCCTGTTCGAACAGGCCGGCGCCGAGAGGGGCCGCCCCGCGGCGGAACGCCGGGCGCTGGCAGGCGCGGCGGCGTCCCTGCGCGACACCGAGGTCGACGATGCCGGGGCTCTGTCGATCGTCGAGGACCCCGCGATCGCACAGTACTTCCACGAGCGGCCGGTCATGTCGCTCGTGACCATCGGGGACGACCTCGAGCTGCTCGTCGAGCGCGAGCGCGCCGGCGTCGGTGCCTGGTACGAGTTCTTCCCCAGATCAGAAGGGGCCCGTCGCCTCAAGGACGGCACCATCAAGAGCGGCACGTTCCGCACGGCAGTCAAGCGGCTCCCGGCCGTCGCCGACATGGGCTTCGACGTGCTCTACCTGCCGCCGATCCACCCGATCGGCACGCTCAACCGCAAGGGGCCGAACAACACGCTCGACGCGGGTCCCGGCGACCCCGGCTCGCCGTGGGCGATCGGCTCGGCGGCGGGCGGCCACGACACCGTCCACCCCGACCTCGGCACACTCGCGGACTTCCGCTCGTTCGTGCGCAAAGCACGCGACGCGGGCATCGAGATCGCCCTCGACCTCGCGCTGCAGGCAGCGCCCGACCACCCGTGGGTCGCCGCGCACCCGGAGTGGTTCACCACGCTCCCCGACGGGTCGATCGCCTATGCCGAGAACCCGCCCAAGAAGTACCAGGACATCTATCCGGTCAACTTCGACAACGATCCAGCAGGGATCCGCGCCGAGGTGCTTCGGGTCGTGCGCCACTGGATCGCCCAGGGCGTGCGCATCTTCCGCGTCGACAATCCCCACACCAAGCCGCTTCAGTTCTGGGAGTGGCTGATCGCGACTGTCTCGGCCGACGAGCCGGACGTCGTCTTCCTCGCCGAGGCGTTCACGCGGCCGGCGCCGCTGCAGAGCCTCGCGTCCGCCGGCTTCCAGCAGAGCTACACGTACTTCACGTGGCGCAACACGAAGGCGGAGCTCGAGGAGTTCCTCTCGGGACTCGCGCACGAGACCTCCGCCTTCCTCCGCCCCAACCTCTTCGTCAACACGCCAGACATCCTCACGGAGTACCTGCAGTTCGGCGGCAGGGCCGCGTACCGCATCCGTGCCGCCATCGCGGCCACCGCCGCCCCCAGCTACGGCGTGTACGCGGGTTACGAGCTCTACGAGAACGTCGCACGCCCGGGCTCCGAAGAGAACATCGACAACGAGAAGTACGAGTACAAGCTCCGCGACTGGGCGGGCGCCGTCGAGCGCGGCGACTCGCTCGCGCCGTTCCTCACCCGCCTCAACGAGATCCGGCGCGCGCACCCGGCTCTGCGGCAGCTCCGCAACCTCAGCGTCCACTGGAGCGACGACGACGCCATCCTGGTCTACGCCAAGCACCTCGACGCCGCGCTGTCTCCCGACGGGCGCAGCGACACGATCATCGTCGTCGTCAACACCGACCCCCACTCGGTGCGTCAGACGATGGTCCACCTCGACACCCGTGTGTGGGGCGTCGAGCCGGGCACGCCGTACGAGGTCGAGGACCTCGTCACCGGCGCCCGGTGGACATGGTCGGATCACAACTTCGTGATGCTCGACGCGTTCACCGAGCCGGTCCACATCCTCCACGTGAAGGAGTCCTCATGACGCCCGCCGACCAGATCCTCGATGCCGTCGCGACGGGCTCGCACCACGATCCCCACGCCGTGCTCGGCATCCATCCCGACACGGATGCCGAGGGCACCGCTACCTGGATCGTTCGCGCCCGCCGGCCGCTGGCGCGCAGCGTCACCGCGGTGTTCGCCGATGGCACCCGCGTGCCGCTCGAGCACGTGCACGCCGGGATATGGGAGGGGACGCGCGCGGGAGCGCTGAACCGGTACGAGCTGCTGACCACCTACCCCGACGGTCCCGACTTCACCGCCGACGACCCCTACCGTCACGGCCCCACGATCGGCGAGCTCGACCTGCATCTCATCGGCGAGGGCCGCCACGAGGAGCTGTGGCGTGTGCTCGGCGCCCACGAGCGCGAGCATGACGGTTCGCTGGGCACCGCGTTCACCGTGTGGGCGCCCAATGCCCGCGCGGTGCGCGTGGTGGGCGACTTCAACGGCTGGGACGGCCAGGGGCACGCGATGCGCTCGATGGGCGCGAGCGGCGTGTGGGAGCTGTTCATCCCCGGCGTCGGCCAGGGCTCGACCTACAAGTTCGAACTGCGTGCCCGCAACGGCGACTGGGTACTCAAAGCCGACCCGATGGCCCGGTTCGCCGAGGTGCCGCCGGCCACAGCATCCGTCGTCGTCCAGTCGTCTTACTCGTGGGGAGATGCCGCCTGGCTGACCCAGCGCGCTAAGTCGACCCCGGTGTCGCGCCCGATGTCGGTGTACGAACTCCACCTCGGCTCGTGGCGTCAGGGGCTGTCGTATCGCGAGGCCGCCGACCAGATCATCGACTACGTGAGCGCGCAGGGCTTCACCCACGTCGAGTTCCTTCCGCTCGCCGAGCACCCGTTCGGGGGGTCGTGGGGCTACCAGGTGACCGGGTACTACGCACCCACCAGCAGGTTCGGGCACCCCGACGACCTCCGGTACCTCATCGACCGGCTCCACCAGGCCGGCATCGGCGTGATCATGGACTGGGTGCCGGGCCACTTCCCGAAGGACTCCTTCGCCCTCGCCCGCTTCGACGGTGAGCCGCTGTACGAGCACGCCGACCCGCGGCGGGGCGAGCACCGCGACTGGGGCACGTACATCTTCGACTACGGCCGCAACGAGGTGCGCAACTTCCTGGTCGCCAACGCGCTGTACTGGTTCGAGGAGTTCCACGTCGACGGGCTGCGGGTGGACGCCGTGGCCTCGATGCTCTACCTCGATTACTCGCGCGAGGACGGCGAGTGGGCGCCGAACGTGCACGGCGGCCGCGAGAACCTCGAGGCGATCCGCTTCCTGCAGGAGGTGAACGCCACCGCGTACAAGCGGTATCCCGGCATCGCGATGATCGCCGAGGAGTCGACGAGCTTCCCCGGGGTCACCGCCCCCACGAGCCAGGCCGGACTCGGTTTCGGCTTCAAGTGGAACATGGGCTGGATGAACGACTCGCTCCAGTACATCGCGCGCGATCCGATCTATCGCTCCCACCACGAGGGCGAGCTGTCGTTCTCGTTCGTGTACGCGTTCAGCGAGAACTACATGCTGCCGATCAGCCACGACGAGGTCGTCCACGGCAAGGGCAGCCTCTTCTCACGGATGCCGGGCGACCATTGGCAGAAGCTCGCCAACATGCGCGCGTTCCTCGCCTACATGTGGGGGCACCCCGGCAAGCAGCTGCTGTTCATGGGCCAGGAGTTCGGCCAGCTCTCGGAGTGGTCGGAGGGCCGCTCGCTCGACTGGTGGCTGCTCGATCAGCCCACGCACGCCCAGCTCCAGCAGTTCGTCGGCGCGCTCAACCGGGTCTACCGCGAAGAGTCCGCGCTCTGGGCGCGCGACAGCGACGGTGCGGCGTTCACGCGCCTGGGTGCGCCGAAGTGGAACCCCAACGTGATCGCCTTCGCCCGGAGGGACTGGCACGGCAACACGATCGTCATCGCTGCGAACTTCTCGGGCAACCCGATCGCGTCCTACGAGCTCGACCTGCCCGAGACGGGAGTGTGGGACGAGATCCTGAACACCGATGCGCAGCTGTACGGCGGGTCGGGCGTCGGCAACCTCGGCGTGGTCCACGCGGGTGCGGGCGGCCGGGCGTCGCTCGTGCTGCCGCCGCTGGGCGTCCTGTGGCTCCGCCACCGGACGGACGCCCACATCCCCTCGCCCACGAAGGGCTGAGAATCCTCTCACACGTGACGAGGGCCCCGGATTCAGCATCCGGGGCCCTCGTCCGCGAAGCGGATACGCCCGTCGTCAGGCGAGCGGATCGCTCAGAACAGCAGCGACGCCAGGCGGCCTCGGGCGGCGATGACGCGCGGGTCGGCGTCCCCGACGAGCGCGAACAGCTCGAGCAGCCGTTCGCGCACCGGGGTGCGCTCATCAGCCGGAAGCTGGGCGAACAGGTCGAGCAGGCGCCCGTAGGCGTCTTCGACGTGCCCGCCGGCGAGGTCGAGATCGGCGACGGTGAACTGCGCGGCCAGATCCTGGGGGGCGGATGCTGCGGCCGCACGGGCGGCCTGCAGGTCGACGCCCTGCACGCGGTCGAGAAGGCGCACCTGACCGAGGCCGGCGCGTGCCTCCGCGTCGCGCGGGTTCTCGACGAGGGCCTGCTCGTACGCGGCGACCGCACGGGCGTAGTCGCCCTCCTCGATGGCCGCGAACGCCTCGGCGTGCAGCGGAGGAAGCGGCGGCTCGGCGGGGGCTTCCTGGGGCGCCTCCCCGTCGACGCTCGCGGAGCCGGTCACGCCGTTCTGGGCGGCGAGTTGAAGCAGCTGAGCGAACACCTCGCGCACCTGCTGCTCGGGCACGGCGCCCGTGAACATCGGCACCGGCTGACCGGCGACCAGGGCGACGACCATCGGAATCGACTGCGCGCGGAACGCCTGCGACAGCTGGGGGTTGGCGTCGACGTCGACCTTGGCCAGCACGACGCGGCCGCCGAGCTCGACCACGACCTTCTCGAGGATCGGGCTCAGCTGCTTGCAGGGTCCGCACCACTCGGCCCAGAGATCGACGACCACGGGGACGGTGCGCGACAGCTCGAGCACCTGCGGGAACGTCTCGTCGGTGACGTCCAGGACGAGGGACGGAACCGCGACTCCGGCGCCGGCCGGAGCTTCCTCACCCGGCGCGGCGGGCGCCGGACGGTTGCGGAGGGAGGACAGGTCGACGGCACCGCGCAGCGAGGCGCCCAGAGTGGGATCGGTCACTACAGAATCTTCGCATCGAGGATGTCGGACGAGTAACCGAGGAGCCGGATCTTCTCGTTCGACCCGGGACCGGGCACGTAGAAGAACACCTGGTCGCTGAAGGTCGTCGCGAATCCGGTCTGCGACTGGTCGACACCGGCGAGCGTCTTGACCGTCCGGTTGTCGTTGACCTTGATCACGGCGTCCGCGTTGGTCGGCTTCACCGTGTCGATCTCGTTGATGTTCACGGCGACGATCGCACCGCTCTCGACCGTCTGCAGCGCGAACGGCTCCTGCACCCCGGCTGCCGAGCTGAACTCGAGGTTTCCGGTCGATGATGCGGTCTTGTTGAACTCTTCGAGCCGCCGCTGGCGGTCGGCCGCGATGCTGGCTCGGAGCTGGTCGCCATCGGCCTCGAAGAGGTCGTAGTACTGACTCGACTCACCGTTGGTGATGATGTCCGAGTACGCGGCGGCGATCTCGTTCGGCGGCAGCAGGAGGAACGGCGAGTCCGGCTCGACCTGCGGTGCGCCGATGTACGCAGGCGCGAGGTCGGGAAGGGTTGTCGAGGCCTCCAGGCTTCCGACATACGACAGCTTGTAGTCCGCCCACTGATCCTGCTGCGTCAGCACCATGATGCTCGACGTCTTGGATTCGTCGTCGTCCGCAACGGCGATGACCGAGCGCGGCCACCCGTCGTACGCCTGCGGCAGGATGATCTCGAGCGGCTTCGCCAGGATCGGCGCCGGCGCCGGGTAGTCGCCGAGGGCAGCACGCAGCTTGTAGTTCGTGTCGCGCGCCGCGAGTGCGGCGCCCTCGAGGCGCGTGTCGGCGAGGTCGCCGTCCATCGCCGCGTCCGCGTCTGCCACCGTGGCGGCGATGCGCGTGAGGATGCGCTCGGCCTGGGCCTTCGTGACAGCCGGCGCCTGCTGGCCGTCGGGGGCGATCACGGTCGCGGTGGGCGACGGAGTCGGCGACGAGCCGAGCTGCGGCCAGGCATCGGCCGAGCAGCCCGAGAACAGCAGCGCCGAGACGGCCACCACGGGGAGCACCGCGAACGCGCGACGGCCGGCGCTCGAGACGGCGCGGCGCGTCGGTTTCGCGCTGCTGATCACGCCCTTGTCGTCGTGGTCGATCGCGATGTCGATGGGTTCGGTGACAGGCAGCGGCAGCCCCTTGCGTCGCGGCCCGCGCTTACGACGCGCGTGGCGGATGCCCAGGATGTACAGGAACACGCCGACGGCCATCAGGATGCCGCCGCCGACGATGAGCGGCCCTGCCCACGGCGTCGACGTCTGCAGGGGCCAGGAGACCGTCACCTTGCTCGGCGCGGGGGCGGTGCCGTCCGCGGCGACGAGCACGCTCATGTCCTCCGGCAGCTGCAGCGGAGCGATGAGAAGGTCGGTCTGCTGGTACTCGTCGAGCCACAGGTCCGATCCGACAGGCGTGCGACCGGTCGTCTCTGCGGCGGCGTCCCCGCTTGTCGCGTCGTCGGTCGCGTCGCCGGCGGCAGCGTCACCGGCTGCCGCATCTTCGGCCGGCGCCTCAGCGGCGGGATCGACGGTCGCGTCGACTGCGGGTTCGACCACCGCAGTCTCGAGGGCGCCCTGGTCGTCCAGCGTGACGTGGGTGTAGGTCGAGTCGGAGAGCCAGGCCTCCAGGTCGGCGGTACGGCCGTAAGAGGCGAAGATGTCGCCCTCGGCCTGGGCGCGCAGCGTCTGCGTGCCGGGCATCTGGTTGAGCACGGCGCCGTCGATGAGGAGATACGGAGTCTGCTCTTCGACCGAGATCGCCGTGGTCTCGGTCTTGGGTCCCTGGAAGATCGTCCGCTGGGCGATGCCCGCACCGATCATCACGGTGGCGAGCACGAAAGCCGCCACGGCCCACACGAAACGCACGAAGAACACCTTTCCCGGGGCGCGCGGACACAGCGCAGCCCTTCGATTCGACAGTTCAGACTAGCGAATACGACCTGTGAGGCGCGTGGGAGGCGGCATTCCCGGGGCTGAACGTCCCTGATGCGTATCCTGGGCGGACAGACGAATCGACACCGTGTCGACCTGAGGGGGAACTCGATGAAGCTGCACAACCCGTTCCGCACAGCGCTGCTCGCGACGCTGGGTGTCGGCCTCGGGCTGCTGCTCATCGGAAGCATCCAGAACCTCCAGACGATCCTGCTGTACGTCGGCACGGCGCTCTTCCTATCGCTGGGCCTGGATCCGATCGTGGCCTGGCTGGAACGCCGAAAGCTGCCGCGCTGGGCGGCCGTCCTGATCACGATCCTGGGGGTGCTCGCGGTCTTCGCGGGCATCATCCTCATGGTCGTGCCGATCATCGTGCAGCAGATCGGCCAATTGGTCACGACGATCCAGGACCTCGCCGACAAGGGCGAGTTCGATGATCCCGTGGGTGCGATCCAGGACTGGCTGCACGCCGTCTTCCCCGCGCTCAACGTCGATGAACTGTGGGGCTACATCGAGGACTGGTACGCCTCGCTCGACGTGGGCGCGATCGGCTCCGAGGTCGGCGGCAGCATCATCGCGATCATCGGCGCCCTCATCGCCGGGTTCGCCGGCGCGTTCATCGTGCTGATCCTCACGATCTACTTCACCGCCTCGACGCCGAACCTGAAGCGCGCCGTCTACCAGCTGGTTCCGGCATCCAAGCGTGCCCGATTCATGGACCTCGGCGAGCAGATCACCGACTCGGTCGGCTACTACGTCATCGGCCAGGTCACGCTCGGCCTCATCAACGGTGTGCTCAGCGCGATCTTCCTCACGATCATCAAGGCGCCGTTCCCCGCGGTGCTGGCGGTGATCGCCTTCTTCTTCTCGCTGATCCCTCTCGTGGGCACGCTCACGGGCTCGATCATCATCGTGTTCACGTGTCTGGTCGTAGGCTCCCCCACGACCGCCTTGATCGCCGCGATCTACTACCTGATCTACATGCAGATCGAGGCGTACGTGATCTCGCCGCGCATCATGGGACGCGCGGTCGCGGTGCCCGGTGCGGTCGTCGTGATCGCCGCCCTCGCCGGTGGATCACTGCTGGGCCTGCTCGGCGCCCTGGTCGCGATCCCCGTGGCCGCCAGCATCCTGATCATCTACCGACAGGTCCTGATCCCTCGTCAGAACGAGCGGTGACGCTCAGCCCTCCGCAGCCGGGCCGTGCCATTCGAGGGGCAGCGGCAGGGCGTCGGGGTTGACCGCCGCGACGATCTCGGTCAGCACGCGGCGGGTCTGGTTCTCCCCCACCCACAGGTGCTTGCCGCCCTCGACCGGGATCAGGACGGCCTCCGGAACACTCGCGAAGCGCTGGGCCGCGGCATCCGGTCGAAGGTAGTCGTCGAACTCGGGGACGAGCACGATCAGACGACGCTCGTCGCCCGCCCACGCCGCGACCTCTTCGTCGGTCGCGCGGTGCAGGGGCGGCGAGAGCAGCACGGCGCCCTCGACGCCGTGGTCGCGACCGTACTTGAGTGCGAGCTCGGTGCCGAACGACCAGCCCACGAACCACGGTCGCGGGAGGCCGCGCTCGCGCACGAAGTCCATCGCCGCAGCGACGTCGAAGGCCTCGGCACGACCGCCGTCGAACGAACCGTCGCTGGTGCCGCGCGGCGACGTCGTGCCGCGGGTGTTGAACCGCAGCACAGCGAGATCGGCGAGGGCGGGCAGGCGTCCGGCCGCCTTGCGCAGGATGTGGGAGTCCATGAAGCCGCCGGCCGTCGGAAGCGGATGCAGCGTCACGAGCGTCGCGACAGGCTCGCGGGTCTCGGGCAGTGCGAGTTCGCCGACGAGGGTCAGCCCATCGAGCGTCTCGAGCTCGATGTCCTCGCGGCGCGCGGGCAGCAGCATCGGTCCGCGGATCTCCATGTCAGGCCACCTTCCAGCAGTGCTGATGCCAGTGCCGCCGTGCGGCGAGGTCCGCGGCGTCGCCCAGCACGCCGTCTGTGCGCCACGCCACCAGGTGCGCGACGCCGACGTCGATCTGCCGACCGCACCCGGGGCACGTATAGGGCTTCTGCGCTTGCGCGGCCGACACCGGCTGCACGGTCCACTCGACGCCGCGGCGCATCTCGGTGCGTTTCCAGCCCGCGAGCAGGCGCTCGAACGAGTCGTCGCCGCTCGAATCGTGTCGACGGCGGTTGGAGCGCGGCACGACTCAGTACCAGCCTGTGCGCTGCGAGTGGTCCCACGCGCCGCACGGCGTGGCGTAACGGCCGCCGATGTAGCCCAGACCCCAGGCGATCTGCGTCGCGGGATTCGTCTCCCAGTCGGCGCCGGCGCTGGCCATCTTGCTGCCCGGGAGCGCCTGCGGGATGCCGTAGGCGCCGCTGCCCGCGTTGTACGCGTTGACGCGCCAGCCGGACTCCTTCTTCCAGAGGGCGACGAGGCAGGCGAACTGGTCGTCTCCCCAGCCCCGTGCCAGCACCATGTCGTACGCGATGGCCTGCGCGCTGCCCGGGTCGGGCGTGACGAACGGAGGACGCCATCCGCCGGATGACGAGGACGTGGAGGTCGATGCCTGGACGGTCGGCGTCGGCTTCGGCTTCACGTAGACGGTGTAGTTGCCGCGGTCGAGAGCCGCGGGCTCCGGATCGGCTGCAGACTCGTCGCCGGCGCGGGACTGGACGTCATCGAGTCCGCTCGCGTAGAGCGAGACCTGCGACTCGTCGTCCGCGCTCGCCTGGGCCAGCGCGAGCCCGGTCGGACCGATGTACGCGACGACGAAGCCGAGAACAGCGAAGGCGGCGAACGCACCGACGACACCGCGGCGACGAGACCAGCGCGGAGCAGGCTTGCGGGGCGGTGAAGAGGGTGCCGAGGGACTGGATGCTGCCACCGCGACCGGCCTCGCAGACCGGGCCGCCACCTCGTGACGTCGGGCGCGTCTGGTCGGGTACAGCTCGTTTCCAGAAGTCACAGTGTCCCGATTCTCGCATACCGGCACGACGAGGTGCCATCCGCGGACCCGCGCGTCTCACTTGACGGCGAGCATCACCTCGACGACAGCATCGAGCACGGCATCGACCTGCGTCTCGCGGTACCCCCCGCGCTGCATGCGGAACGCGACCGAGCGCACCTGTTCGACGGTGACGGAGTCGCCCGTCTCGAGGAACCGCGCGAGCTTGTCGGTGACGAGGTCGACCTCCGCGATGCGGTAGCCGTAGCGCAGCGGCGACACGCGGTCGAAGCGGCGCTTGGCCGGCCGGCTGAGACGGTCCAGCACCTCCTGGGCGAGCTCGCGGGTGTGGCCGACCCACTCCCTGGCACCGGTGGCTGCGACGGCCGACGAGCGCTCGCGGGCGGCGAAGGCATCCTCGATGCGGCCGAGTGCAGCGTCCACCGAGGCGATGGCGTAGCCGTGGCGCACCAACGGGAACGCGACCTGACGGATGTCGGCGGACGTGAGTGCGTCGCTGCCGCGCTCGAACGACGCGCGTGCGCGGGCGAGGAACTCGTCGACGGGCTGCTTGTCGTAGCCCTTCTCGCGCCCGCGGGCTTCGGGGAAGGACGTCCGGGCGGTCGTCTCGGATGCCGTCATGATGCCACCAGCGGAGTGAAGAGGTAGTAGAGGGTCAGCGCCGCGACGACCGACAGGAGGATCGAGTCGAGGCGATCCAGGACGCCGCCGTGACCCGGGAGCCAGGAGCTCATGTCCTTGATCCCGAGGTCGCGCTTGATCATCGATTCTCCCAGGTCGCCGACCGTGGCCGTGGCGAGGATGAGGATGCCGAACACGGCGCCCATCCACCACTCGAGGCCCAGCATGAAGAGCCCGACGAGAACGCCGGCGAGGATCGCGGCGGCAGCGGCACCCGCGAACCCCTCCCACGTCTTCTTCGGGCTGATGCGGGGAGCCATGGGGTGCTTGCCCATCGTGATGCCCGCGGCGTATGCGCCCGTGTCGACCGCGACGGCGACGATGATGAACGACAGGACCCACCACTCGCCGCCCTCCTTCGCCAGCAGCACGAGCGTGAGGCTTCCGAGGAAGGCGACGTAGAGCTGGAGGAACGTCGCGATGAGCACGTCGCCCAGCACCAGACCGTACGGCCTGCCGTCGTGCGACGCCATCTGGCCGACCAGTCGCCACACCACGACGAATGCGAGTGCGACGAACAGCAGCACCCAGTGCAGCCACGAGTCGACGAAGTACGCCGACAGCACGACCACCGCACCCGCGATGAGCTGCGGGATCAGATCGACCCGGCGACCGCTCGCGATGAGAGCCCGCGAGAACTCGAAGAGCGCGAGCAGCGCCGCGGCCAGGGCGAACGGCACGAACGCCCACTTGACGAACAGCAGCGACCCGAGCAGGACGAGACCGATCGCGAGGCCGATGAGGACCGCGACGATCAGGTCGCGCCCCGTCCGCTCCTTGATGCGCTCGTTCGCCTCCTCGAAATCGGCCCGCGCCTGTGCGACGTGGCCTTCCAACTCGCTGCGCGCCGCGCGCAGATGAGACTGCAGTGCGGGGCCGGTGTCAGGGGTCTCGGCGGCACGGCGTGCCTCACCGGCCTCGCGCCGCGTCTGCGGCGAGGACGGCTGGTCGCTCCGCGGCGGGTCGGATGCGTCGGTCATGGGCAGACCTCAGACCTCGAGGAGCTCGGCCTCTTTGCGCTTGAGCGCCTCGTCGATCGCGTCGACGTGCGCGCGCGTGAGCGCGTCGAGCTCCTTCTCGCCGCGAGCGAGCTCGTCCTCGCCGACCTCGCCCTTCAGCGCGTCGATGTCGTCCTTCGCCTTGCGACGGATGCCGCGCACGTGGACCTTCGCGTCCTCGCCCTTGGTGCGCGTGAGCTTCACGTACTCCTTGCGGCGCTCCTCGGTGAGCTCGGGCATCGTGACGCGCACGAGGTTGCCGTCGTTCGTCGGGTTCACACCGAGGTTCGGGATGTCGCGGATCGCCTGCTCGATCGCCTTCAACGCCGATTTGTCGTACGGCGTGATGAGGAGCGTGCGCGCCTCGGGGTTGTTGATCGACGCGAGCTGCGCGAGCGGCGTCGGGCTGCCGTAGTAGTCGACGAGGACCTTCTGGAACAGCTGCGGGTTCGCGCGTCCGGTGCGCACCGTGGCGAAGTCCTCCTTCGCAGCCTCGACGGCGCGGTCCATGCGCACTCCGGCATCGGCCAAGACGTCCGCGATCACAGTGTCTCCTTCGCGTAGATGGGGCTGGTCAAGTCTATCGACGCGGGGCGCGTCACGCCGTGACCAGCGTGCCGATGGTGTCGCCCAGCAGAGCCTTCGTCACGTTGCCCGCGGGCTCCATGCCGAACACGCGCATGTCCATGCGGTTGTCCATGCAGAGGCTGAACGCGGTCGAGTCGACGACCTTGAGACCCCGCTGCAACGCGTCGAGATACGTGATGCGATCGATCAGGGTGGCTGAGGCATCCTTCTTCGGATCCGCGGTGTACACCCCGTCGACGCCGTTCTTCGCGACGAGCACCTCCTGCGCGTCGATCTCGAGAGCGCGCTGGGCGGCGACCGTATCCGTGGAGAAGTACGGCAGGCCGGCGCCGGCGCCGAAAATGACCACGCGGCCCTTCTCCATGTGCCGCTCGGCGCGACGCGGGATGTAGGGCTCGGCGACCTGTGTCATCGAGATCGCGGACTGCACGCGCGTCGCGGCGCCTGCCTGCTCGAGGAAATCCTGCAGGGCGAGGGCGTTCATGACGGTGCCCAGCATGCCCATGTAATCGGCGCGGCCACGGTCCATGCCGCGCTGGCTGAGTTCGGCCCCGCGGAAGAAGTTGCCGCCGCCGACGACGATCGCGATCTCGACGCGGTCGACAGCGGCCGCGATCTCCTGGGCGATCTGACTGACCACGTCGGGGTTCACACCCAGCTGGCCTCCGCCGAACGCTTCGCCGGACAGCTTCAGAAGGACGCGGCGGCGCCCCGTGTTCTCGTTGATCACTGTGGTCCTCTCGTCTACCACAAACTACCGAAGGGCATGAGAAAAGGCCCGCATCGGCTTGCCGATGCGGGCCTTCTCAGAAGGTCAGGCGCCGACCTTGTAGCGGGCGAAGCCCGTCAGGGTCAGACCGGCGTCCTTCGCGACCTGCGCGACCGACTGCTTGTTGTCCTTCGCGTAGTCCTGGTCGAGCAGCGAGACCTGCTTGAAGAACGCGTTGACGCGGCCCTCGACGATCTTCGGAAGGGCGGCCTCGGGCTTGCCCTCGTTGCGGGAGATCTCGGTGACGATCTCGCGCTCCTTCTCGACCTCGGCCTCGGGGACCTCGTCGCGCGACAGGTACGACGGGTTCGCGAACGAGATGTGCTGTGCGAGGCTGCGCGCCGTCTCGGCGTCGTCGCCCGAGTAGGCGAGGACGACACCGACCTGCGGCGGCAGGTCCTTGCTGGTCTTGTGGAGGTAGATCTCGAACTTGTCGCCCGAGAGCGTGCTCACGCGACGCAGCTCGACCTTCTCGCCGATGATCGCGGCCTCGTCAGAGATGAGCTCCGCGACAGTCTGGCTGCCGGCGGACGCGGCGAGGGCGGCCTCGGCCGAGTCGGCGTGGGCAGCCGCGGCAGCGTCGAGGACCTTCTCCGCGAGCGCGATGAAGCGGTCGTTCTTCGCGACGAAGTCGGTCTCGGTGTTGAGCTCGATGATCGTGACCTGACCGTCGACCTCCTTGGCCGCGACCAGACCCTCGCTCGTGGAGCGGTCGGCGCGCTTGGCGTTGCCCTTCGCACCCTTGAGGCGCAGGATCTCGACGGCCTTCTCGAGGTCGCCGTCGGCCTCCTCGAGCGCCTTCTTGGTGTCGACCATGCCCGTGCCGAGCTGCTCGCGCAGCGTCTTGATGTCAGCGATCGTGAAGTTTGCCATGGGTGGCTGCTCCTTGAATTGGTGAGTTCTCGTGGATGCCTCGGCGGGACCGTCCGGACCGTTCGATCTGGGCGATCCCGCCGAGGCGGAGTGTGTGTGAGCCTTACTCGGCGGAGGTCGCCTCAGGGGCCTCAGCGACCTCGGCGGCTTCGACAGCCTCAGCGGCCTCGGCGCCCGCCTCGTCGGCGGCCGACTCGGTCGCGATGGTCTCGACCTCGGCGACGTCGGTCACCACGGCCTCGTCGGAGGGCGCAGGCTGCTCGAGCAGCTCGCGCTCCCAGTCGGCGAGGGGCTCCGCGTCAGCGGTCTCGTCGGTGGGCTGGTGGCGCTGGATCAGGCCCTCGGCGGCGGCGTCGGCGATGATGCGGGTGAGCAGGCCCACCGAGCGGATCGCGTCGTCGTTGCCGGGGATCGGGTACTGGAACTCGTCCGGGTCGGCGTTGGTGTCGAGGATGCCGATCACCGGGATGCCGAGCTTGGACGCCTCGTCGATGGCGAGGTGCTCGCGCTTGGCGTCGACGACCCAGATGGCCGAGGGGGTCTTCTGGAGGTTGCGGATGCCGCCCAGCGACTTGTGGAGCTTGTCGAGCTCGCGCTTCTTGAGGAGGAGCTCCTTCTTGGTGAAGCCGCTCGCTGCCGGGTCCTCGAAGTCGAGCTCCTCGAGCTCCTTCATGCGCGCGAGACGCTTCGACACGGTCGAGAAGTTGGTGAGCAGACCGCCGAGCCAGCGCTGGTTGACGTAGGGCTGGCCCACGCGGGTCGCCTGCTCGGCGATGACTTCCTGCGCCTGCTTCTTGGTGCCGACGAAGAGGACGGTGCCGCCGTGGGCGACCGTCTCCTTGACGAACTCGTACGCCTTGTCGATGTACGTCAGCGACTGCTGCAGGTCGATGATGTGGATGCCGCTGCGCTCCGTGAGGATGAAGCGCTTGACCTTCGGGTTCCACCGGCGGGTCTGGTGTCCGAAGTGGACGCCGCTGTCGAGCAGCTGGCGAATGGTGACGACGGCCATGGCCGTTCTCCTGTTCCGGCGCGTGCGCGCCTGTTGCGGTTGTTCTCGCGCCGGCTCGTGGCCGGCGTGGCCTGGTGCCCGGCTCATTCCCGCCTCGCGCTCGCTCGGAAGCGTTCGCCAGGACCGTTGGGGATGGATGCCGCGCCGCACCCTTCGTCAGACTCGGGGCTTGCGGCGCTATGGGCACGCGGAGTCACTCCGACATGCGGAGTGCACAGTCAGTGTATCAGGAGCGGCCGGGCCGCTCCTCCTCCCCCGGCGGCCGAATGCGCGGCTTCTCCACGGGTGTCGGTGCCACAGATCCACCGCGTTCACCGCATGGTCACGGTGGGATCATGTCGCGATCGGTCCCCACCAGCCAACGCCGATTTCGTTGCGGGTCGCGCCGTCGTGTCGTGGGCGCGATCGCCCTCAGCGTCCTTCTTGCGGCCGCACCCGCTGCAGCACGGGCCGCCGTCCGTCAGCCTGAGCCTGTGCCGCTCGCCGACGGCGGGGCGGTGTCGCTCGCACGGGACTGGGCCTGGCCGGTGCAGTCGTTCCGGCTCGTGCGCCCCTTCATCGCACCGCCGCACGAGTATGGACCAGGCCATCGGGGAATCGACCTGCTGCCCTCAGGAGACGGCGAGGTGCGCGCCCCGGCGCCGGGCGTGGTGGCGTTCGCCGGACAGGTCGCAGGGCGCGGAGTGATCACCGTGGACCATGGCGACGGACTGGTGTCGACACTCGAGCCGGTCGACCCCGGACTCCCCGTCGGGACGCTGGTCGAACGATCCACTCCCCTGGGCACGATCTCGGCCGGAGGACACGCTGAGCCCGGCGCTGTGCATTTCGGCGTCCGGCTGGACGGTGCGTACATCAACCCGCTCGTGCTGCTGGGCGGAGTGCCGCGGGCCGTGCTCCTCCCCTGCTGCTAGCCGCCCTTCAGGCCCGCGGGTGCGCGAGGCGGTAGGAGGCAGCCAGTCGCTCGCTCGACACGTGCGTGTAGATCTGCGTGGTCCCGAGGCTCGCATGGCCCAGCATCTCCTGGACGGCGCGGAGGTCTGCGCCGCCGTCGAGGAGGTGGGTCGCCGCCGAGTGACGCAGCGCGTGCGGTCCCACCTGCGCCCCGAGCTCGGGCCCGAGTTCGCGCGACACGAGGTCGTACACCGCACGAGCGCCGATCCGACCGCCCCGGGCACCGAGGAACAGAGCCGGCATGGGCAGGTCGTCCGCGCGTCTGGCGAGGAGCGACGGTCGGCCGCGAACGATGTAGGCGTCGACCGCCCGGAGCGCCGGCACCCCGAACGGCACGACCCTCTCCTTCGAGCCCTTTCCGAGGACGCGAGCAGTGCGTCTGTCGCGGTCGAGGTCGTCGACGTCGAGCCCGCAGAGCTCGGAGACACGGACGGCAGCTCCGTACAGCAGCTCGAGGATGGCGTGATCGCGCAACGCGACCGGGTCGCCCTCGGCGGCGGCGGATGCCAGCCGGTCGAGCACCCCGCTGAGGGTGTCCGCTGTCGCGACCTTGGGAAGCGTCTTGCCGCGCTTCGGTGCGACCAGGCGAAGGCTCGGGTCGACGGGGATCGCGCCGGTCTCGGTCGCCCAGGCGAAGAGGCCTCGGACGGCCGCCGTGCGCCGCGCGATCGTGGCGCGGCTGTCGCCGCGCTGGACGGCGTGCCAGAGCCAGTCGCGGAGGTTCTCGAGATCGATGGCGACCAGGTCGATGCCGCCGCAGGCGGTGGCGAGTCCTTCCAGATCGGAGCGATAAGCCCGCACAGTCGCCGGAGACAGGCGGCGCACCTCCGCGAGGTGGCGCAGGTAAGCCGCCGCTGCCTCGTGGATATCCATGCGTCCAGCTTGCGCCCGCGCATGCACGCGGCGGTGTTGCGACGCACCCGAAGACGCTCCGCCATCCGTCGATCACGCTCCGACCCGTGGCAGCCGCCAGCCCTCGATCCCCGACTCGACCGCTCCATCGAGCGCCAGCAGCCCGAGGATCCCCTCCACGACGTCGGCCGCCATCCCCGCCCGTCGGGCGATCGCGCAGGCATCCCGCCACACACGGGTGCTCATGGCATCCTTCACACGGGTCGCGTCCCCGGTGTACGTCCCGCCGACGGAGGGGGCGGCATCCATCGCCCCTCCCATCCCGAGCAGCTCGCGGACGTCATCCGCACTCGTGATGCACTGGGCGCCGTACTCCCGGATGAGCCGGTGCGTGCCTGCCGACGTCGCGGATGTGATCTGGCCGGGGACGGCGCCGAGCGGGCGCGACAACGTCGCCGCATGGCCCGCGGTATTGAGCGATCCGCTGCGCCAGCCGGCCTCCACGACCACCGTGGCGGCCGAGAGGGCGGCGATCAGCCGGTTCCGCTGCAGGAAGCGCCACTTCGTCGGCGCCGAGCCGCACGCCACCTCGCTCACCACGACACCTCGTCGCGCGACGTCGTCGATCAGCTGAGTGTGGCCCGCGGGATACGCGCGGTCGGCACCGCCCGCGAGCAGCGCGACGGTGAGTCCGCCGGCGAGAAGGGCCGCCCGGTGCGCTGCGCCGTCGATGCCGTAGGCGCCGCCCGACACCACGGCGATGCCGCTGCCCGCCAGGTCGGCGGCGAGCTCCCTCGCCACGTGGTCGCCGTAGTGGGAGGCGGCCCTGGCGCCGACGATCGCGACCGATGCCTCGAGCCGGCGCAGCGCCGAGGCATCACCGCGCACCCACAGGCACAGGGGGGCATGCGCGCCGAGGTCGTCGAGCTGGGTCGGCCAGTCCGGATCGCCGCGCGTGAGCAGCGTCACGCCCCGTGCCGCCGCTGCGGCCAGTGATTCGGCCACCGCGCCCGCCGACAGTCGCGGAAGCCAGCGCTTGCGCCCTTCGGCGAGCTCCTTCGGCGTGAGTTCGGACAGCTCCGCGCCCCCCAGCACGGCTTCCAGCGCCGCGACGGGGCCGCGCGCGCCGATGATGCGGCCGGCGACGGAGTCGCCCGGCTCGATGAGCTGGCACCAGACAGCCGTTGCATACCGAGTCCGGCCCTCATCCGCGTCGTACTCGATGCCCGCGGGCGACAACGCCCGTCGGGCGGCGCCGGCGCTCAGGTCGAACGCGATCACAGTGCGATCCCCTTCTTCAGGTAGAGGGCGCGCCCGACATGCTCCGCCCCGAGCTGGGCGCGGCCCTCGATATCGGCCAACGACCATGCGACGCGCAAGACCCGGTCGTACGCCCGCAGGGTGAGCGATCCGCGGTGGAGTGCGGCGTCGAGCGGGCGTCGGACGACCGGGGACGGCGCGGCCGGTCCCTCGCGCAGCCACGCTCCCGGCACGTCGGCGTTCACCTTCCACGGCGTCTCGGCGAGGCGGTGGCTCGCGCGTGCCCGCGCATCGGCGACCTGCGCTCGCGCGCTCTCGGTAGAGACCGTCGGCCCGGTGCCGCGTTGCGCCACAGCGACGCGCGTCAGCGTCAGCTCGATGTCCATGCGGTCCAGGAGCGGTCCGGACAGCCGGCCGAGATAACGGCGGATCGCGGCCGGTGGACACGTGCACGTGCCGCCGCGGATGCCGTAGTCGCCGCACGGGCACGGGTTCGTGGCGAGCACGAGTTGGAACCGGGCCGGATACTCGGCGTGCGCGCCCGCGCGGTCGATCGTGATGGCGCCGGACTCGAGGGGCTGCCGCAAGGCGTCCAGCGCACTTGCTGCGAACTCGCCGGCCTCGTCCAGGAACAGCACACCCTCGCTCGCGCGCGCGATCGCCCCCGGGCGCACCACTCGGGAACCGCCGCCGACCAGCGCGGCGACGCTCGCACTGTGGTGAGGGGCGACGAACGGCGGGGTGCGCGAGAGCTCGACCACCCGGGAGCCGGCGAGGCTCCGGATCGATGCCGCCGCCAGCGCCGCACGGTCGTCGAGTTCGGGAAGTATTCCGGGCAGTCTCCGTGCGAGCATCGTCTTGCCCGCCCCTGGCGGCCCGCACATCAGCAGGTGATGACCGCCCGCCGCTGCGACCACGAGCGCCTCGACGGCGTCGCGCTGGCCGATCACCTCCGCGAGATCCAGCGAGGGCTCGGCCGCCTCCTCGTCGTCCGGGAGCGCGACCGGTTCGTCGTCGGAGACTTCGACGTCGCCGCCGTGCCAGGCGATCACCTGCGCGAGGTTGACGGCGGCGAGGACCTCGACGCCGTCGACGAGCGAGGCCTCGGGGCCGTTCGCGTGGGGAACGACGACGCGTCGATGCCCGGCCCGCCGTGCGGCCACCACGGCCGGAAGGACGCCTGGCACCGGCCGGAGGCGCCCGTCGAGCCCGAGCTCGCCGATGTGGACCGCCGACGCGACTGAGGCCGCATCCATGGAGGTCTCGGTGGCGAGAGACGCGACGGCGATCGCGACGTCGAATCCGGAGCCCTGCTTGGGCAGACTCGCGGGCGAGAGATTGACCGTGAGTCGTCGTCGCGTGAGCGGCGTGCCGGTGTTGGCGCAGGCGTTGTGCACGCGCTGGACCGACTCGCCGAGAGCTTTGTCGGGAAGCCCGATGATGCGGAAGTCCGGCTGCTGATTCGAGAGGTCCGCCTCGACCTCGACGCATTCGCCCTCGGCCCCGACGAGGGCGACGGCCCAGGTGCGTGCGACCTTCACGGCACCTCCACGTCGACGAGGTGCTCCAAGCGCGCGGTGCGAGGGTCGGCGCCGATGAGGCCGACCGCGTCGATGCGCAGCCGTCGTCCCTGCACGAGCTCGCGGTGTGCGCTCGCCCACGCGATCGAGAGGCGCCAGAGCCTTCCGCGCTTGCGTGCGTCGATCGCCTCGAACGGGTGCCCGAACCCCTCGTCACGCCGCGTCTTGACCTCGACGACGACCACTGCCGAGCGATCGGCCACCACGAGGTCGATCTCGCCGTCGCGGCATCGCCAATTGCGCACCAGGACGGTGAATCCCTGCGCCTCGAAGTACCGGGCGGCGCGGTCCTCGCCCGCCCGACCGAGGACATCTTTATCTGCCATTCCGGCATCGTCGCGCGCCCGTGCAGGCGCGCGGACGCGGGGCCGCGGCATCCGTTCAGAACTCGCGGTGAGTCCCGGAATCGGCAGGCTGGGGAGGAGGCGTCAGGCCCGCTCAGGTGTCGAGCGAGAGTTCCTCGGGGAGGTGGAAATCACGGCGCGAGAGCTCTTCGACGTTGACGTCCTTGAAGGTCAGCACGCGTACCGCCTTCACGAAACGGTCGGCGCGGTAGATGTCCCAGACCCACACGTCGGACATCGAGATCTCGAAGTAGAAATCGTGCTCGGTGTCGCGGCGTACGACGTTGACCTCGTTCGCGAGGTAGAAGCGCCGCTCCGTCTCGATCACGTACTGGAACTGCGAGACGACATCGCGGTACTCGCGGTACAGAGCGAGTTCGAGCTCGCGGTCGTAGTCTTCGAAGACCTCGTCATCCATGGTGAATCCATCCTATGGGCGCGAGCGGGTGCGGCGACCCGCCTGCGCGTGTGGCGAACGCTCAGAACAGCGTCGGCGCCTCGGCGATCGACCACGAGGCCCGGTGGTGCCGGCTGATGCCGTGCGTGCGGATGGCTTCACGATGGTCGGGGCTGGCGTAGCCCTTGTTGCGCGCCCAGTTGTACTCCGGGAGCTCGTCATGCAGCTCGGTCATGAGGCGGTCGCGCGCGACCTTGGCGATGACCGATGCCGCAGCCGCCGAGGCGCAGTCGCGGTCGGCCTTGATCACCGGGCGCACGGTGAGTCCCCACTCACCGGCTGGGCGGATGTAGTCGTAGTTGCCGTCGAGGATGACGATGGCGTCCTCCGGCACGACGCCGTGCGCGCGGAGATCCGCGATGGCGCGGATCGAGGCGAGCCCGAGGGCGCGCATGATGCCGATCTCGTCGATCTCCTCGGAGCTTGCCCACCCGACGGCGCTTGCGGCGACCCACGATGCCGCGCGTGCCGCGACGTCGGCGCGCTTCGGTTCGGGGACGAGCTTCGAGTCACGCAGTCCCTGCGGAATGCGTTTGCGCGATCGCGGGGCGTCCACGACTGCCGCGCCGACCGCGACCGGACCCGCCAATGCGCCTCGCCCCACCTCGTCGCACGCGATGACGAGCGTGTGCTCGCGCAGGAGCCGTCGCTCGAGCGTGAGGCGGGGCTCGGCGACGGTCACTTCGCGCCGCCCTCCGGCTCCGCGTCGGGAACCCCGGCGAACACGTCGTGGTGGAAGTCCAGCAGGCCGAACCGGTCGAACGGCCACGTCACGAGGAACGCACGGCCGACGAGGTTGTCGATGGGCACGAAGCCCTTGCCGGGCTGATCCGTGTTGTACCGCGAGTCCTTCGAGCGGTAGCGGTTGTCGCCGAGCACCCAGAGGCTGCCCTCGGGGACCGTCACGTCGAAGGGGTCGCCCGAAGCGGCGGTCTCCCCGGCCGGCAGCTTGAGGTACGCGCTCTCGTCGATGGGCACATCGTTGACAGTGATCTGCCCGATGGCGTTGCAGCACACGACGTGGTCGCCGGGAACCCCGATGATGCGCTTCACGAGATGGTCGTCGCTGTCGGGCGCCGCGAGGCCGACGAGGGACAGCACCCACTCGACGCCCTCGACGATCGGAGGACGCGCGGGGGCCGTGCTGGGCGGCAGCCATCCGCCCGGATCCTGGAACACGACGATGTCGCCGCGCTCGTAACCGCCGAATCGCGGCGTGATCTCGTCGACGAGGATGCGGTCCTTGACGTGGAGGGTGTCCTCCATCGACCCCGAGGGGATGTAGAACGACCGCACGAGGAACGTCTTCACCACGAGCGAGACGAGGACGGCGATCAGGATGATCACGACGACATCGCGAAGGAACACCAGCCAGCCCCGACGACGCGGCTGAATGGTCGCAGCGGGCTCGGGCCCGGGCGCCGGCTCGGCCGGAGCCGACTTCTCGGTCGTCATGAGTTCCTTCGCGGGTGCCGACGGTCGCGGCGGCCCGCCTTCAAGGGTCGCACATTCCGGCCCTTCCGGAGTACGGACGAAGCCCCGGGCCTGGTCGGTCCGGGGCTTCGTGACAGCGCTGCAGGGAGAGCGTCAGTTGCTCTCGCGCTTCTCCTTGATCTTGGCCTTCTTGCCACGGAGGTTGCGCAGGTAGTAGAGCTTCGCGCGACGCACGTCACCACGGGTCACGACCTCGATGTGGTCGATGACCGGGGAGTGCACCGGGAAGGTGCGCTCGACGCCGACCTGGAAGCTGATCTTGCGGACCGTGAAGGTCTCGCGAACGCTGTCGCCGGAGCGGCCGATGACGACGCCCTGGAAGACCTGGATACGCGAGCGGTTGCCCTCGGTGATGTTGACGTGCACCTTCACGGTGTCGCCGGCGTTGAAGGCGGGGATGTCGGAGCGGAGTGAAGCCGCGTCGACGGCGTCGAGGATCTGCATGATCGTCTCTCTCTGCGGCCGCCACAGGTCGACCGCGGGAAGGATGGTAAAGGACTGAGTGTGCCGCAGGCCTTCGGCGTGACGCCGTCCAGCTGGTTCCCCTGAGGCAGAACCGGTCAGGGCACAAACAACCATTCTGCCATGGATGCCGCACCCGGCCAAACCGCGTCAGCTCGCGGGTGGACTCTGCTTCTCCGAGATGACGATGACCTCGCGCGGAGCAGCCTCCGGCGCGTCGGTCTCCGCGGGGATGTAGGCGAGGCCCTCGGAGGTGTGCAGGACGAATCGCGAGGGCCGCGCCTCGCTCCACAGCTGCCACAGCTCGAGCCAGAAGAGGCCGACGCCCGCGAGGATCGCCACCACCATGACGGGCGCCCACCACGCCTCGGCGAAGAAGCCGAGCGAGATGACGAGCAGGTGCCACACCGTGAACCCGAGCACGTCCCACCACGAGACGGCGCGGTGAGCCCGCACGGTTCCGCGCGCCCGCACCAGCACGGTGAGGAGCAGCTGCCACAGGAAGACGCCCGGGATGGCGAGGAACAGCACCCAGAGGAACGCCCAGCCGCCCGCGTTGAAGACGGCCCATCCGACCAGGAGCCACAGCGGCAGCAGGAAGGCCGCCGGGATCAGCCAGCCGAAGAATGCGCGACGCAGCCACATGTCACTGATGCTACGCCCGCACACGTCCCCGGTGGTCCGCTTCAGCGTGCCGCGGAGCATCCTCCCAGCCCCGCGCCGACGGGTCAGACAGAATGGAGGAGAACGAGAGGATCCCCTACATGATCGAGTTGCGCACGCCTGCCGAGATCGAGGCGATGAAGCCCGCAGGGCGATTCGTCGCCGAGACCCTCGCGACGCTGCGCGACGAGACCAAGGTGGGCACGAACCTCCTGGCGATCGACCGTCGCGCGCACGACCTCATCCGCCGAGCCGGCGCCGAGTCGTGCTACATCGACTACCACCCGTCGTTCGGCGCCCGCCCCTTCGGGAAGGTCATCTGCACCTCGGTGAACGACGCCGTCCTGCATGGACTCCCCTTCGACTACGCTCTGCGCGACGGCGACCTCGTCTCGCTCGACTTCGCGGTCTCGGTGGACGGCTGGGTGGCAGATTCCGCCGTCTCGTTCGTCGTGGGCACCCCGCGGGACGAGGACCTCGCGCTCATCGACACGACCGAGCGTGCGCTGGCCGCCGCCATCGGCGCGGCGACGGTGGGCAACCGCATCGGCGACATCTCCGCGTCGATCGCCGCGGTCGCGCACGCCGACGGCTACGCCATCAACACCGACTTCGGCGGTCACGGCGTCGGCAGGATCATGCACGGCGACCCGCACGTGCCCAACGACGGCAAGGCCGGACGCGGCTACCCGCTCCGCGCGGGCCTCGTGGTCGCGCTCGAGCCGTGGTTCCTGCAGACCACCGACGAGCTCGTGACCGACCCGGACGGCTGGACTCTGCGCTCGGTCGACGGATCCCGTGGCGCCCACGCCGAGCACACCGTCGCGATCACCGAGGACGGCCCCATCGTCCTCACCGACCGGTCCTGGCTCGGCGTCGCCTGATTCGGTCCACCTGACCGGTCCGGTCAGGTGCGCAGCTCCGCGCGGGGCGCATGCGCGGGCGTCCCTGCGCCGGCGAGGGCGGCGAGCGATGCCGCCACCGAATGATCGACCTCGCGCTCGACCCGCGGGTGCTCGCTCAGCACGATGAGCGACTTCGCCGCGAGGCGCAGGATGTCGCCCGGCTCGATGAGCGCCGAGTCTGCGCGCTCCCCCGCCGTGTCGATGACGACCTCCCAGTCGGGGCTGAACTCGACCACCGGGATGCGGAAGTCGATGATGTCGTCGCCGGCATTGAACAGGACGATGAAGTGGCGGTCGCGGATCGGTTCGCCGCGCCGGTCCTTCTCGCGGATGCCCTGACCGTTCAGGAAGACGCCGACCGCTCGCCCGAAGCCGGACTCCCAGTCGTCCGGCTGCATGAGCGTCCCGTCGGGGCGGAGCCACGCGATGTCCTGGATCGGAACGCCGGCGTCGCGGCGCACCGGACGGCCCTCGAAGAAGCGCCGACGGCGGAACGTGGGGTGGTCGCGCCGCAGCCGGCTCATCGCCGCCGTGAATTCGAGCAGCGGGCGGTCCGCAGCATCCCAGTCGATCCACGTGGTCTCGTTGTCCTGCGCGTAGCCGTTGTTGTTCCCCTGCTGCGTGCGGCCGAGCTCGTCGCCGTGCAGAAGCATGGGAACGCCCTGGCTGAGCATGAGCGTCGCGATGAAGTTGCGCTGCTGGCGGGCGCGCATCGTCAGCACCGCGGGGTCGTCGGTGGGGCCTTCGACGCCGAAGTTGTCGGAGCGGTTGTCGTCGGCCCCGTCGCGGCCGTCCTCTCCGTTGGCGTCGTTGTGCTTCTCGTTGTACGACACGAGATCGCGCAGCGTGAACCCGTCGTGGGCCGTGACGAAGTTGACGGATGCCACGGGCCGGCGCCCGGAGTGCTCGTACAGGTCGCTCGACCCGGTGAGCCGTGAGGCGAACTCGCCGAGCGCCTGCGGCTCACCGCGCCAGAAGTCGCGGACGGTGTCGCGGTACTTGCCGTTCCACTCGGTCCACTGGGGTGGGAAGTTTCCCACCTGGTAGCCGCCGGGACCGACGTCCCACGGCTCGGCGATGAGCTTCACCTGCGAGACCACGGGGTCCTGCTGGACGAGTTCGAAGAAGGTCGACAGGCGGTCGACGTCGTAGAACTCGCGCGCCAGGGCGGAGGCGAGGTCGAAGCGGAACCCGTCGACGTGCATCTCGAGCACCCAGTACCGCAGCGAGTCCATGAGCAGCTGCAGCGAGTGCGGGTTGCGCACGTTGAGGCTGTTGCCGGTGCCCGTGTAATCGGTGTAGTAGCGCTTGTCATCGTCGAGCTTGTAGTACGCGGCGTTGTCGATGCCCCGCATCGAGAGCGTCGGCCCGAGGTGATTGCCTTCGGCGGTGTGGTTGTAGACGACGTCGAGGATCACCTCGATGCCCGCGGCGTGCAGTGCGCGCACCATTCCCTTGAACTCCTGCACCTGCTGACCGCGGTCGCCGGTCGCGGCGTAGCGGTTGTGGGGGGCGAAGTACGAGATCGAGTTGTAGCCCCAGTAGTTCGAGAGCCCTTTCTCCTTCAGCACCGCGTCGTCGACGAACTGGTGCACCGGCATCAGCTCGATCGCCGTCACGCCGAGTTTCGTGAGGTGCTCGATGATCGCCGGATGCGCGACGGCGCTGTAGGTGCCGCGCATGTCCTCCGGGATCGCGGGGTGGCGCTCGGTGAGTCCGCGGACGTGCGCCTCGTAGATGAGCGTCTCGGAGTACGGCGTCCCCGGCCGGCGGTCGCCCGCCCAGTCGAAGAAGGGATTGACGACGACGCCCTTGATCATGTCGGCGGCGGAGTCGTCGTCGTTGCGCGAGTCGGGATCCCCGAACGTGTAGCCGTAGACCGACTGCCCCCACGTGACCGCGCCTTCGACCGCCTTCGCGTACGGGTCGAGGAGCAGCTTGGCGGGGTTGAAGCGCAGGCCGTTCGCGGGATCGTAGGGGCCGTGGACGCGATAGCCGTATCGCTGGCCGGGCTGGATGTTCGGCACGTACGTGTGCCACACGAACGCGTCGACCTCCACGAGGTCGAGGCGGGTCTCGGCGCCGCGCTCGCCGAACAGGCAGAGTTCGACGCGCTCGGCGCCCTCGCTGAACAGCGCGAAGTTCGTGCCGCTCCCGTCGAACGTCGCTCCGAGCGGATATGCCGATCCCGGCCAGGTGTGCACGAATCTTCTCCTCGCCGTCGGGTCGGTACACCCTATCGGAGCAGGGTCGACGAACTGCGGAGCTCACACGCGTCCAGCGATCTCGTTGACCGCCTGCGAAGCGCCCTCGAGCGTCGGAGCGACGGCGAACCGCTCGGGCGCATCGACCGCCTGCCGGACGGCGTCGACGACGCGGTCGACGTCTTCGGGGGTGTTGTAGAGGGTGAAGCTCACGCGGCAGCTCGCGGGGGGATCGATCCCCAGGTCGTGGTGCGCGAGCGTCGCGCAATGACAGCCGGCGCGCGACTCGACGCCCTGCGCGTTGAGCGCCCGGGCGATGTCGAACGGCGAGTGCCCATCGACGTTGAACGCGACGAGCGGAGTCCGCTCCCTCCCCCGGGGCACGCCGTACACATTCAGTCCGTCGATGGCCCACAGTTCCTCCAACGCCTGTTGGGTGAGGGATGCCGCGTGCTCGGCGACGATCGCCATGGCGGCGTCCACGGCCGCAGAGTTGAGCGGGTCATCCGTGCGGAACCAGGCCCGCTCGGCATCTGCGCCGACCATGTCGACGATGAGGCGGAGCGTCTGCGCCGACGCGATCACCCCGAGGATGTTCGGGGTGCCGGCGGAGTGCTTCCACGGCAGCTCGTTGTACTCGACGCGGTCCGGGAAGACCCGCCCCTCGGCGATCATGTCGCCCCCGTACAGGAACGGCGGAAGCGATTCTCGAAGCGTCTCCTTCGCGTAGAGCACGCCGACTCCGAAGGGCGCGAGCAGCTTGTGGAAAGAGAACGCCGCGAAGTCGGCATCCATCGCCTGCACGTCCACGCGTGAGCTCGCGAACCGCTGGGCGGCGTCGACGAGGAGCAGCGCACCGCGGCGGCCGTCAGGCTGGGCGTACCCGCCCGCGTCCGCGATCGCGCGCACGCTGTCCAGCGGCGGCTTCGTCCCCAGGAAGTTCGACCCGCCCGTGCAGCACACGAGCTTCGTGCGGGCGTCCACCAGTGAGGCGAGGTGCTCCAGATCGAGCTCTCCGGTCTCATGGTCGAATCGCGCGAGCCGGCATTCCACCCGCCGGCCGAACCTCGGCAGGATCTCGCGGCACAGCGCATGCCAGGGGACGTAGTTCGAGTTGTGCTCCATGAGGGTCGTGACGACGTTGTCGCCGTCGCGGAAGTCGGCCATCAGCGAGTACATCGCGGCGTTGATCGCCTCCGTCGTGCTGCGGTGCATCGACAGCGTGCGTCTCGATGGCGCGTTGATCCACGCCGCGATGGTGTCGAAGGACGCCTCGAACATCTCGGTGGTCCGGATGGACGCATCGGACTGCCCGCGGTGGACGTTCTCGTACGTCTCCGACAGGTCGCGCAACAGCTCGAACACGGCGAGCGGAGGCTGAGTGCTCGCGGCATTGTTCGTCACGGTGCGGTCGCGGAGCGGGAACGCGAACTGAGAGCGGATCAGCTGGAGCTCGCGCGAAGCGAGGTTCCCATGCAGCAGAGAATCCTCCTCTTCACCCCGCGCGGCAAGAGCTTCCGGCCGGAGGGCCGCGCGCCCGCGGGCGCCCTACAGGTCGCAGCATCCTCTCCGCTCTTCTCACTTTCCCAGGCCGGCCGGTGTGATCGAAACGTTCGCTCGGGGTAACCGCCCGTGGTCCGGCGGTGAAACACCGCGCTCGTAGCGTCAGCGTCACCGAGACGTCTGCCCCCCGAGGAGGAGCCATGGCCCACCGCGACCGTGTCAACAGCCGGAAACATGACGCTGACGCTGCTGCAACATCACCGGCGTACGGTGACGGCATGAGCGAGACCCCTGCCCTCGGCACCCACGTGGTGATCGTCGGCGCGGGCATGGTGGCGCACCGCTTCGTCGAGAGCCTGCTCAGCCGGGCCGGCGAAGAGTGGCGCATCACGCTCATCGGCGAAGAGGAGCGTCACCCCTACGACCGCGTCGGCCTCACCGGGTTCTTCGCCGGCGCCTCGCCCGAGGATCTCGAGCTCGAGCGCGCGGTGCTCGACGACGAGCGCGTGCGGTTCCTCCGCGGCGAGGCCGTCACCCGCATCGACCGTGCTGCGCGCCGCGTGACGACCCGCAGCGGCACGAGCCTCGCCTACGACCGGCTGATCCTTGCGACCGGCTCGTATGCCGCGAAGCTCGCCGTGGACGGCTTCGGTCTCGAAGGCTGCTTCGTCTACCGCACCCTCGACGACGTCGAGAAGCTCGAGCAGTTCGTCCAGCAGCGGTCGACCGAGCTCGGACGGCCCCTCGTCGGCACCGTGATCGGCGGCGGACTCCTCGGACTCGAGGCCGCAGGCGCCCTCCAGGGACTCGACGTCGACTGCACGGTGGTCCAGTCCTCCGACCGGCTCATGTCGGCGCAGCTCGACCTTCCCGCCGGCAACGCCCTGCGTCGACTCATCGAGTCGCGCGGCATCTCGGTGAAGACCGAAGCGGTCACCACACGCCTCGACCCCGACCGTTCGGGACAGGTGACGGGCCTCGAGTTCCGCGACGGCACGTACGCGCGCACCGACGTCGTGGTCTTCACCGTCGGCGTGCGCCCGCGCGACGAGCTGGCGCGAAACGCGGGCCTCGACGTGCACCCCCGCGGCGGCGTGCTGATCGACGCCGGCTGCCAGACCTCCGACCCCCGCGTGCTGGCGATCGGCGAGGTCGCCAACTACGACGGCATGTGCGTGGGACTGGTCGCACCCGGGTATGCGATGGCCGAAGTCGCCGCCACGCGACTGCTCGGCGGCGAGGCGTCGTTCCCCGGCTACGACCTGTCGACCAAGCTCAAGCTGTCGGGCGTCGACGTCGCCAGCTTCGGCGACGCGTTCGCCGAGACGCCGGGCGCACTCGACGTCACGTACGCCGACCCTGTGGCCGGCGTCTACAAGAAGCTCGTGCTGTCGGACGACGCGAAGACGCTGCTCGGCGGCATCCTCGTCGGCGACGCATCGGCCTACGGGTCGCTCCGGCCGCTCGTCGGCGGCGCGCTCGGCGGCGACCCCGCCGCCTACCTCATGCCCGAGTGCGGCGTCGCCGCGCCGACCGGCGACCTCCCCGACGAGGCGCTCGTGTGCTCGTGCAACAGCGTCACGGCGGGCGCGATCCGCCACGCGGTGCACGAGGAAGGCTGCACGGATGTCGCGGCCATCAAGTCCTGCACCAAGGCCGGGGCGGCATGCGGCTCGTGCGTGATGATGGTCAAGAAGATCGTGGGCACGGAGCTCGCGAAGTCCGGCGCGGCGCTCAGCAACGCCATCTGCGAGCACTTCGACATGTCGCGCCGCCAGCTGTTCGACGCTGTGCGCGTGTCGGGTCTCACCACGTTCAGCGCCGTCATCGAGCGCTTCGGCGCGGGGCGCGGCTGCGACATCTGCAAGCCCGCCCTCGCCAGCATCCTGTCGACGCTCGTGCGCGGCCACGTGCTCGAGGGCGAGAACGCCACCCTGCAGGACACCAACGACCACGTCATGGCGAACCTGCAGAAGGACGGCAGCTACTCGGTGGTCCCCCGCATCCCCGGCGGCGAGATCACGCCCGAGGGACTGCTCGTGATCGGCCAGGTCGCGAAGGACTTCGGCCTCTACACGAAGATCACCGGCGGACAGCGGATCGACATGTTCGGCGCGCGCCTGGAGCAGCTGCCCGAGATCTGGAAGCAGCTCGTGGACGCCGGATTCGAGTCGGGTCACGCCTACGGCAAGTCGCTGCGCACCGTGAAGTCGTGCGTCGGCTCGACCTGGTGCCGCTACGGCGTGCAGGACTCGGTCGGCATGGCGGTGCAGCTCGAGCTGCGCTACCGCGGGCTGCGCTCCCCGCACAAGATCAAGCTCGGCGTCTCGGGCTGCGCGCGCGAGTGCGCGGAGGCGCGCGGCAAGGACGTCGGCGTGATCGCCACCGAAGCGGGCTGGAACATGTACGTCGGCGGCAACGGCGGCTTCACGCCCCGCCACGCCGTGCTGCTCGCCGAGGGGCTCAACGACGACGAGCTCCTCACGGCGATCGACCGGTTCCTGATGTACTACATCTTCACCGCCGACCGCCTGCAGCGGACCGCGCCGTGGTTCGAGGACCTGGACGGCGGCATCGAGGGCCTCCGGGAGGTCATCTTCGAGGACAGCCTCGGCATCTGCGCCGACCTCGACGCCGCGATGGATGCCCACCTCGACTCATACGAGGACGAGTGGAAGGCGACGCTCGAGGATCCCGAGAAGCTGCGCCGCTTCGCGTCGTTCGTCAACGCCCCGACGACGCCCGACCCCTCGCTGGCCTACACCGCCGAGCGCGGCCAGCCCCGACCCGCCACCGAGGACGAGCGCGCCGACTCACGCGTGCTCATCGCCGGAACGACCCTGGAGGTGCGCCGATGACCCTCGTCGACCCGCAGACGGCCGAGTACACCGCTCCCGACGGCTGGGTGCGCGTCTGCGCGCTCGACGACCTCGAGATCGAGCGCGGCCGCGCCGCCCTCCTGGGCGGAACGCAGATCGCACTGTTCCTGCTCCACGGGCCCGGCGGCTCGACGGGCCGCGTCCACGCCGTCTCGAACCTCGACCCCTACAGCCACGCGCACGTCATCTCGCGCGGCATCGTCGGCACACGGCAGGACGTCCCCACGGTCGCCTCGCCGATGTACAAGCAGGTCTTCGATCTGCGCACCGGCGTCTGCCTCGACACACAGGGCAAGGAGCCGAAGAGCCTGCACGTCTGGCCGGTGGCCATCGACGACGGGCATGTCCTGGTCCGCTGGGAGGGCGAGCGATGACCGGGCGCGCGAACACCACCGTCGGGCGCGTCGACCTCATCGGCGGAGGCCCCGGTCCGATCGACCTGCTCACCCTGCGCGCGTGGCGCCTGCTGACGCGCGCGGAGGTCGTGGTGATGGACCGGCTCGGGCCGACCGACATCCGCGACCACGTCGGCCCCGACGTGGAGATCATCGATGTGGGCAAGCTCCCCGGCCACCACCCGGTGCCGCAGGACGAGATCAACGAGCTCCTCGTCGACCGCGCGCGTGCGGGCAAGCGGGTGGTGCGCCTCAAGGGAGGCGACCCGTTCGTCTTCGGACGCGGCGGCGAGGAGGTGGCGGCCTGTCTCGCCGCCGGCATCCCGGTCGACGTCGTGCCGGGCATCTCGAGCGCCGTCGCCGTGCCTCAGGCCGCCGGCATCCCGATCACCCATCGCGGTGTCGCGGGAGCGGTGCACATCATGAACGGACCGTCCGAGGTGACTGAGGCGACGCTCGCGGCCCTCCGCGACGACAGCGTCACGACGGTCATCCTGATGGGCGTCGGCGCACTGCCCCGCATCGTCTCGGACGCCCTCCACGCCGGCGTCCCCGCGGATCGCCCCGTCGCCATCGTCGAGCGAGGTCACCACCGCGACCAGCGCACGACGCGCAGTACCCTGGGGTCGGTCGTCGTCGATGCCGGCCTCGCCGGCGTGCGCAACCCCGCCGTCATCGTGGTCGGCGAGGTGGCCCGCGCCGGGCTGCTGCTTCCCGACCCCCAACTGGCAGGTGACATCGTCCTTTGAGCTCCACCCCACGCCCCACCCTCTCGGCCGCACTCGACGGCTGCACGATCGTCATCGCCGTCGATCGTCGCTCCTCGGAGCTGGCCGCAGCGCTCGAGCGTCATGGCGCTCAGGTGCGCCACGCTCCCGCGCTGACGATCGTGCCCCACATCGATGACGACGCCCTCATCGCCGCGACGCGCCAGCTGATCGCGCGGCAGCCCGACGTGGTCGTCGCGACGACCGGCGTGGGCTTCCGCGGCTGGATGGAGGCCGCCGACGAAGCCGGACTCCTCGACGACCTCCACGCCGCGTTGTCCCGCGCCCGGATCGTGGCGCGTGGCCCGAAAGCGCGCGGCGCGATCCAGCAGGCGGGTCTCACCGCCGACTGGGTGGCCGAGTCCGAGACCTCTGCCGAGCTGGGCGAGTACCTCCTCGCCGAGGGTGTCGCCGACCGGCGCGTGGCGGTTCAGCACCACGGCTCGGGCGCCGACGGCCTCGACGAGCTGTTCGAGGGCGCAGGCGCCGACGTGGTGAGCCTCACCGTGTATCGCTGGGGTCCTCCCCCGGACCCCGCCGCGGTCTCGCGCTCGGTCACCGCCGCCGCACAGGGCGAAGTCGACGCGGTGCTGTTCACGTCCGCCCCCGGCGCCGCCGAGTGGATCACCGCCGCACGGAACGAAGGCGTGATCGACGAGATCGTCGACCGTGAGGCGGAAGGACGCCTGCTCATGGCCGCCGTCGGACCCATCACCGCGGGCCCCCTCCAGGATGCGGGCCTCCAGCCGCTGATCGCCGAGCGGGGTCGCCTCGGCTCGCTGGTGCGTGCCGTCGTCACCCACTTCGGCGGGGGCGGCGCGGCGTCGCTGCCCACCTCTGCGGGGCGGCTCGAACTGCGCAGCACGGGCATCGTGCTGGACGGCCGGCACATCCCGCTGTCGCGCAGCGCCACCGATATCGTCGCCGCGCTTTTCGACGCCCAGGGTGGTGTCGTGTCGCGGCCTCGCCTGCAGGCGGCGTTGCCGCGGTCCGGCGAGAACACGCACGCCGTCGAGATGGCCGTCGCGCGGCTCCGCGAGTCGCTGGGCGTCCCCGACCTGGTGAAGACCGTGGTGAAGCGCGGCTACCGGCTCAACGTCATCGAACCCGCCTGACTCCTCCCCGGCGATTTCACCGGGGCCGCGGCATCCGCCTCAGGCGGCAGGATCGGGCTCGCTCAGCAGATCCGGACGATGCGCCCGCGTGCGTTCGACGCTCTGCTCGTGCCGCCACGCGGCGATCGCGCCATGGTTGCCGCTGAGCAGGACCGGCGGCACCTCGAGCCCACGCCATTCGGCGGGCTTCGTGTAACTCGGGTACTCGAGCAGGCCGAGCTCGTGCGATTCCTCGACGAGGCTCTCGGGGTTGCCCACGACGCCCGGGATCAGCCGGGACACCGCCTCGATCACGGCCATCGCGGCGACCTCTCCCCCGTTGAGCACGTAGTCGCCGAGGCTCACCAGCCGCACGCGCCCGCGCGCCGCGTAGTGGTCGACGACGCGCTGGTCGATGCCCTCATACCGTCCGCAGGCGAACACGAGGTGCTTCTCGTCGGCGAGTTCCCGGGCCATCGGCTGCGAGAACAGTTCGCCGGCGGGCGACGGCACCAGCAGCACCGCCTCGTCGCTCAGCACCTCGTCGAGCGCCTCGCCCCAGGGCTCGGGCTTCATCACCATGCCGGCGCCCCCGCCATACGGGGTGTCGTCGACGGTGCGATGGCGATCGTGGGTCCAGTCCCGCAGATCGTGGACGTGCATGTCGAGGATGCCGCGATCCCGGGCCTTCCCGATGAGCGAGACGCCGAGCACGTCGAAGAACGTCGGGAAGATCGTGACGATGTCGACGCGCATGCCTTCGAGTCTAGAAGCCCTGCGTGTTTCCGACGTGTGACAGCGCGTCCACCTCGGGCGGCAGCATCCGTGATCGAGAAGTGACCGAGAGGTAACCGCGTGAGCAGGCGGGCCGAAACACCGAGTTCCTAGCGTGGAGACACACTCACCCCCAGTGTCTGCTCAATCAGGGAGGCGCCATGACCACGACCGACACCCCGTCGATGACGGATACCGCAGCTCCATCCCGCACCACCGCCCCGGCCGACGCGCCGGTCGCACTCACCCATCGCCCGGGCCGCTGGATCGACGGCTGGAACGCCGAGAATCCGACGTTCTGGGCGGCGTCCGGCCGCGCCATCGCGCGACGCAACCTCGGCTGGTCGATCTTCGCCGAGTTCCTCGGGTTCATCATCTGGCAGCTGTGGAGCATCGTCGTCGTGATGCTGCCTGCCGCCGGGTTCCAGCTCACCAGCTCCGAGTCGTTCTGGCTCATCTCGCTGCCCAGCCTCGTCGGCGCGACCCTGCGCTTCCCCTACACGTTCATGGTCGCGATCTTCGGTGGTCGGAACTGGACGATCGTGTCGGCGGCGCTGCTGCTGATCCCCGCGACACTGCTCGGCATCGTCGTCTCGAACCCCGAGACGCCGTTCGGCGTGCTGCTGCTCGTCGCGGCGCTCGGCGGCGTGGGCGGCGGCAACTTCGCGAGCTCGATGGCGAACATCACCTACTTCTTCCCGCAGAAGGAGAAGGGCTGGGCGCTCGGCCTGAACGCCGCGGGCGGCAACCTCGGCACGTCGGTCGCCCAGTTCGCCGTGCCGATCGTCGTGACGCTCGGCGCCGGGGCGACCCTCAACATCTCCCTCGCCGGCTGGATGTGGATCCCGCTGATCCTGGTCGCGATGTTCGGCGCCTGGCGCTACATGGACAACCTGTCGTCGGCGAAGGCGGACTTCGGCAGCTCCGCCGCGGCGCTGCGCGAGCCGCACCTGTGGATCATGGCGCTGCTCTACATCGGCACCTTCGGCTCGTTCATCGGCTTCGCGAGCGTCTTCCCGAAGCTCATCGCCGATCAGTTCCCCGAGTTCTCCACGATCCAGGTCGGACAGGCGGCGGTCTCGCTCGCGTTCCTCGGCGCGCTCGTCGGCTCGCTCGCCCGCCCCTACGGCGGCCGCCTCGCCGACCGGTTCGGCGGCGCACGCGTGACGGTGTGCGCCTTCTCGGTGATGGCACTCGGCGCGCTGGCGCTCGTGTGGACGCTGCCGATGCACAACTTCGTCGTGTTCCTCGCGTGCTTCCTCGTCCTGTTCGCGGCGACCGGCATGGGCAACGGGTCGACCTACCGCATGATCCCGAGCATCTTCGCCGCGCGCTCGCAGGCGCGGGGCTTCGAGCCCGGTACGCCGGAGGCCACGAAGATGATCCGCAAGGCGGCCGCGGCGCTCGGCCTCATCTCGGCGATCGGCGCCTACGGCGGGTTCCTCGTGCCGCAGGTCCTCAACGCCTCGCAGCTCGCCACGGGCGGCTACCAGGCCGCGTTCTACGGCTTCGTCGCCGCGTACGTGGGGCTCCTGCTGCTCACGGTGTTCGTGTACGTGATCCCGCGGGCGTCGCTGGCGAAGCAGCGCATCTGACCGCACCTGCTCTGACGGAGAGCGGATGCCTCGACCCGAGGCATCCGCTCTTCTGCGTGTCCCCCGCATCCTCGTGAACGATGTTCGCTCGTCACAGATGTACGCCAACGTCGCCGATCCGCGTACATCTGTGACGAACGAACAGAGAGCGTGGGGCAGGTTGCGACGTGCAGTCGGCCGGGACCGCGTGAAGCGGCGGGTTCGCGATCGGCCAGCGTCGGCCGAGGCCGCGCTCAGTAGACGTCGCGGACGTAGCGCTCGTCGGCGGCAAGGCCGCGGACGTACTCGGCGGCGGCCTCTTCGGAGAGCTTGCCGTGCTGCTGGGCGATGGCGACCAGGGTGGCGTCGACGTCCTTGGCCATCCGCATCGCGTCACCGCACACGTACACGTGCGCGCCGTCGTCCTGGAGCCAGCGCCACAGGTGGGCGCCGTGCTCGATCATGCGGTCCTGCACGTAGATCTTCTGCCGCTGGTCGCGCGAGAACGCGACATCGAAGCGGGTGAGGAACCCGTCCTCGCGCATCTCGTCGAGCTCGTCGCGGTAGTAGAAGTCGGTCGCGGCGTGCTGCTCGCCGAAGAACAGCCAGTTGCGGCCGGTGTGGCCGTCGGCGCGACGGTCGTGCAGGAACGCGCGGAACGGGGCGATCCCGGTGCCCGGGCCGATCATGATCATCGGGGTGTCGGCTGTTGCCGGCGGGCGGAACGCGGGCGAGCGCTGCAGGTACACGGGGGCGCCGAGGGCGTCGCCGTCCGCGAGGAATGTCGAGCACACGCCTCCGCGGGCGCGTCCGGAGTCGGTTTCGAAGCGCACCACCGAGACCGTGAGCTCCACGGTGTCGGGGTCTGACTTGGGGCTCGACGAGATGGAGTACTGGCGGGGCTGCAGGCGCTTGAGCACGCCGGCCCAGTCGGCGGCGGTGGCCCGCACCGGGAAGTCGCGCACGAGGTCGACAGCCTGCTGGCTCCACAGGAACTGCTCGAGGCGCCCCTTGTTCTCACGCCGCAGCAGGCCGGCGAGCATGCTGTCGCCGCTGCGCTCGGCGATGAAGCGCACCAGGTCCACGGGCGTCTTCGTGATGTCGAGCCGCGTCCGCAGGGCATCGGCGAAGGTGCGCTCCTCGCCGTCGACCTCCACGATCTCGAGCGGCGCGATGCCGGTCGCATCGATCCACTCTGCGACGACCGCCGGAGCGTTGGCGCACACGACGCCGAGTGAGTCTCCGGCCTCGTACGTCGCCCCCGAGTCCGAGAGGTCGAACGCGAAGCGCCGCACCTCCTTCTGCGAACCCGGACCGCTGAGCAGGTCGTTGCGCACGAGCGGTGCCTGCACCGGGTTGGCCCGGCTGAACAGGCGCTTCGCCGGCGGAGCCTGGAGGGCGACGGATGCCGCACCCGTCGTCCCTTCCGCGGCCAGGGTGTCGAGGATCTGGGCGAGCCACGCCTCGCGCGGCTCGTCGGCGTCGGGCTCGAGATCGACCCGGTCGAGGAGAGCGGTCGCGCCGAGCTCGCCCAAGCGACTGTCGAGCCGCCGACCATGGCCGCAGAAGTCGTCGTAGTTCGAGTCGCCGAGCGCGAGCACCGCGTAGCGCAGCCCCGACAGCTCGGGCGCGCCGTCGGCGTTGAGCTCGTGCCAGAGCGCGGCGGCGTTGTCGGGCGGCCCGCCGTCGCCGAACGTGGAGGTGACCACGAGCAGACGCTTCACGGCCGTCAGGTCCGTCGCGCGCAGCTCCGCCATGCTCCGGGCACGCGCGGGGATGCCGCGCGCGCCGAGTGCGGCGGTCGCCGCCGTCGCGAATTCCTCGGCGTTCCCCGTCTGCGAGCCCCAGAGAACGACGACCTCGTCCATGCCCTCGGCCCCCGGCATGCCCACGCCGACCGACGTGCGGGAGAAGGCGCCCGCGAGCACGCCGTCGAACCACGCCCGCACGAGCGCACCGAGCGGGGCTTCGACGGGCAGCACCGGCACCTCGCCCGGAGCGAGCACCACCGACCGCACCGTGGAGAGGA
This sequence comes from Microbacterium sp. NPDC056057, assembly GCF_042266945.1. Lineage (NCBI taxonomy): Bacteria > Bacillati > Actinomycetota > Actinomycetes > Micrococcales > Microbacteriaceae > Microbacterium > Microbacterium sp. NPDC056057. The sequence goes on along the minus strand of NZ_JBHJWS010000003.1, from coordinate 249,514 downwards.
AGCCTGCGAGGTACGCGCCCTCCAGATCGCTCAGCTGCGGCGGCGCGAGCGCCACGCCGGCACTCGCGAGCGCCTCGTCGGCGGATGCGGTCGACGATCCTGCTCCCCCGACCGCCGGACCGACCCGGCGGAGGGTCACGGCGGCGAACTTGAACTCCGGCTGCGCCGACAGCGGGTCCACCGCGTCGCTCGTCACGGCGTTGACGGTGACGTACTCGCCGTGCTCGTCGTTCCAGTGGAACGGCGCGAACAGTCCGCCCGGCTGCACACGGTCGGTGAGCACCGCGGGCACGACGAACCGGCCGCGGCGCGAGGCGACCTCGACCTGATCGCCCTCGGCGATGCCGAGCCGCTCGGCGTCGACCGGGTGGACCTCGACGAACGGTCCGGGGTGCAGCTTCGCGAGCTTGGCGACCCGGCCGGTCTTCGTGAGCGTGTGCCAGTGATGCGGGAGGCGCCCGGTGTTGAGTACCCAGGGGTAGTCGTCGTCGGGAAGCTCAGCCGGTGCCAGGTGGGGCCGTGCGAGGAACTGCGCGCGCCGCGACGGCGTCGCGAACGCGAGGCGCGGCACGGTTCCGTCATGCTCGACGTGCAGCGACTGGCTCACCCCGTCGTTCAGGTACCGGATCGGATGCCGCGTCGCGGCGTCGTCCGGCGGCGCGGGCCACTGCACCGGCGTCTCACGCAGCCGCTCGTAGGTCACGCCGCGCAGATCCCACCCGGTCTGCGGGTTCCAGAAGCGTCGGATCTCGTCGAACACCTCGGCGCTCGAGTCGAAGTCGAACCCCTCGAAGCCCATCGCACGGGCGATCTGGCAGATCGTGAGCCAGTCCGGCTGCGCCTCGCCCGGCGCCGCGATCACGTCGCGCACGAGCGTCAGCGTGCGGTCGCTGTTCACCGTCACGCCATCGGCTTCGACCCACAGCGTGGCCGGCAGCAGGATGTCGGCGTACGCGGTGGTCGCCGTCTCGGTGTAGACGTCCTGCGCGATGACGAGCTCGGCGGTCTCCAGCGCCTCGATCACGGTCTTGCGGTTCGCCACCGACGCGACGGGGTTGCTGCAGATGATCCAGACGGCCTTGATCTCGCCGTCGGCCGCGCGCCGGAACATGTCGATCGTGCCCGAGCCCGACTCCGCGCGGATCGCGCCGGACTCCAGTCCCCAGACGTCCTCGACGAACGCGCGGTCGGGCGCGCTGAACACCGCGCGCTGGCCGGGCAGACCCGGCCCCATGTACCCCATCTCGCGCCCGCCCATCGCGTTCGGCTGGCCGGTCAGCGAGAACGGTCCGCTTCCGGGGCGGCAGATCGCGCCGGTCGCGAGGTGGAGGTTGCAGATGGCGTTCGTCGACCACGTACCATGCGTGGATTGGTTGAGGCCCATCGTCCACAGCGTCATCCACTCGCCGGCCTCGCCGATCCAGCGGGCGGCGGTGCGGATGTCGTCCTCGGCGAGTCCGGTCAGCTCCGCGACCCGGGCCGGCGGGTACTCGGCGAGGAGCTCGTCCATGTGCTCCCAGCCGTCGGTGTGGGCCGCGATGAACTCCTCGTCGATGTCGCCGGCCTCGACGAGGAGGTGGAGGAGGCCGTTCAGCAGAGCGAGGTCGGTGCCGGGCTGGATCTGCAGGAACAGGTCGGCACGGTCGGCGGTGGTCGTACGACGCGGGTCGACGACGATGAGCTTCGCGCCCTGCTTCAGCCGGTCGGCCATGCGCAGGAACAGGATCGGGTGGCAGTCGGCCGTGTTCGAGCCGATCACGAAGAAGAGGTCGGCGCGGTCGAAGTCCTCGTACGATCCGGGCGGTCCGTCGGCTCCGAGCGACTGCTTGTAGCCGGTGCCGGCCGACGCCATGCACAGCCGCGAGTTCGACTCGATGTGGATCCCGCGCAGATACCCCTTGACCAGCTTGTTCGAGAGGTACTGCGCCTCCATGCTCATCTGCCCCGAGACGTACAGCGCGATCGCATCGGGACCGTGCTCGTCGAGGATCGCGCGGAGGCGGGCCGCAGCATCCGTCACCGCATCGGAGACCGGAACGGGCGCCGCGGGCTCACCGCGGGAGGGCCGCACGTGCGCCGTGGTCATGCGACCCGGAGCCTGCATGAGCTCGGCGTGGGTCGCACCCTTGGTGCACAGCCGCCCGGCGTTCGTGGGGTGCGCCCGGTCGCCCGCAACCTTCGCGATGGCGAGTGGATGCCCCACCCCGGCGTCCGAGGTCGTCACCGAGATACCGCAGCCGACGCCGCAGTAGGAGCACACGGTGCGCACTTCGCCCATGCCTTCGATGGTCCCGGATGGACATTCCGGGGCGTTTCCCGCCGTGTTTCCCGCAGATCACATCTGCCGCACGCCGAGCGGCGGCGCGCAGTGAAGAGGAGTCAGTCGGTGGAGCCGTCGGCGTCGGGCTCGGAAGGAGCCTCGTCGCCGTCGTCCGGGATCTCTTCGAAGAGGCCTGCGGGCGGCGTCACGATGACGCGACCGCCCGCGATGTCGACCTCGGGCACGATCGCCTTGACGAACGGCACCAGAACCTCGTCGTCGCGGACCTTCACGATGAGCAGATCCTGCGAGGGGAAGTGGTCCACGCGTGCGACCTTGCCGACGGTCTCACCGTCACGCACGACGTCGAGGCCGACGAGCTGGTGGTCGAACCAGGCGTCCTCCTCGGCGGGCGAGGCCTGCATGTCTTCGTCGACCCAAAGGATCGCACGGATGAGCCCTTCGGCCGCGTCGCGGTCGTCGACGCCGTCGAAGAAGGCGACCGGGTGGCTGTTCATCCATTTGAACTCGCGCACCGTGAGGGGCTTGCCGTGCCACGGCGACGACTCGGGCACCTGGAGCGTGAACGTCGCGCCGGGGACGAAGCGTCCTTCGGGGTCGTCGGTGTACAGCTCGAGCTTGATCGCGCCCTTCAGGCCGTGCGCCTTCACGAGGCGGCCGACCCGGAGCTGCGTCTTGCCCGCGGGGGGAACTGCGTTCACGGGCTTTCGGGCGTCCGCGCCCGATCCCGTGGTGTCTTCGCCTGACACCTCAGTCGTCCGCGACGTCGACGCGCACACGGCGTCCGTCGGCGAGGGCAGAAATGAGAGTGCGCAGGGCTTTGGCCGTTCGGCCGCCGCGCCCGATCACGCGACCCCGGTCGTCGGGGTGGACGTGCACCTCGAGCACGTCGCCTCGCGGCGACGTGGACGAGTCGATGCGGACGTCGTCCGGGTGATCGACGATCCCCTTGACGACGTGTTCGAGCGCGGCGGCGAGCAACGGATTACTCGGCGGACTCGGCGGCGGCCTCATCGGCCGCGTCGGTCGCCTCGTCGGCGGGAGCCTCGGCGGGCTCCTCTGCCTTCTTCTCAGCCTTGGGCTTGACGACCGACTTCTTCGAGGCGTCGACCTCGAAAGCGGCCTTGTCCTCGCGGGTCTTCACGGTCGAGACCGCGTTCTTGTCGCCCTTGAACTGGCCCCAGTCGCCGGTCAGCTTGAGGATGGCGAGCACCTGCTCGGTCGGCTGGGCGCCGACGGACAGCCAGTACTGCGCGCGCTCCGAGTCGACCTCGATGAACGAGGGCTCCTCAGTGGGGTGGTACTTGCCGATCTCCTCGATGACACGACCGTCGCGCTTGGTGCGCGAGTCGGCCACGACGATGCGGTAGTAGGGCGCTCGGATCTTGCCGAGGCGCTTGAGACGAATCTTGACAGCCACGATTCTCCTGAATGTGTGGAAAGTGATTGAACCGGTCGCCTGGAGAGTGGGGTGCACACCCGGCGGAAGCTCTGAAGGGAGGATCTCCGCGCTGGATAGAGGGTCGAGCGGGTGATCCAGCCCTCTATTCTGCCAGATGACGAACGATGCCGTGAACCAAGAAGGTCCGGCGAGTCCCCATGTCAGACTGTGCCCATGACGGTGCCCTTCGCGACATCCGCCCGATCGTCCGTCGGTCTCGAGTGGGAACTGATGCTCGCCGATGCCGCGACCGGAGACCTGATCCCCGGCGCGCCCGGGCTGCTCGCCGCCCTCGAGGAGCGCTCGACCCCCGAGCGCTACACGGTCACCGGGGAACTGCTGACCAACACCGTCGAGCTGACCAGCGGGATCGGCGACACGGTCGCCGCCGCCGTCGACGACATCGCCGACGCGATCGCCGAGGTGCGCACGTACACCGACCCCCACGGCATCGATCTGCTGTGCGCCGGCAGCCACCCGTTCGCGCAGTGGTACGACCAGAGCGTCACCGACAAGACCAGGTACCACAAGCTCATCGAGCGCACCCAGTGGTGGGGTCGCAACATGATGATCTGGGGCATCCACGTGCACGTCGGCGTCGACGACGTCGACAAGGTGTTCCCGATCATCAACGCCCTCGCCGTCTACCTCCCCCACCTCCAGGCGCTGTCGGCGTCGAGCCCCTTCTGGGCGGGTGACCGCACGGGTTACGCATCGAACCGCGCCCTCGTCTTCCAGCAGCTGCCGACCGCGGGACTCCCCTGGCCGCTTCGCGACTGGACCGAGTTCGAGGGTTACCTCGACGACATGGTGAAGACGGGCGTGATGGAGGACGCCAGCGAGGTGCGGTGGGACATCCGCCCCGCTCCTCGCTGGGGCACGATCGAGGTCCGTGCGTGCGACGGGATGTCGACGCTCCCGGAGCTCGCCGCGGTCGCCGCGCTCGTCCAGGTGCTGGTCGAGCACTTCTCGCGACGCCTCGACGAAGGGCTGCCGCTCGAGACGATCCAGCCCTGGTTCATCCGCGAGAACAAGTGGCGGGCGGCCCGCTACGGCCTCGATGCCCGCGTGATCGTGGACCACCTGGGCACGCAGCGCCCCGTCGTGGACCACCTCCGCGAAACCCTTGAGGAGGTGGGCGACATCGCCGTCGAGCTCAAGTGCGCGCGCGAGCTCGAAGGGATCCGGACGATCCTCAGCGACGGCGCGAGCTACTCGCGTCAGCTCGCGATCGCCGACGCTGCGGACGGCGACCTCCGCGCGGTCGTGCGTCACCTCGTGGGCGAGTTCCGCTCAGGCCCCACCCTGCGCGAGCATCTCGCCGCGCTCGGTCACTGATCCTGCGCAGACGTGCGGGCTCACGGATGCTGCGGGCCGCAGCATCCGTTTCCTTCGCTGTCAGCCGCGGCCGAGCATCTTCTGCAGCTCGGCGAGGTCGGCCTCCGTCGGCGCGCCCTTCGCGCCACCGCCGCCGAGCCCGAAGCCGGAGCCGGTCGGCGCCTCCGCCGCCTCCGCCGCGATGCCGGCGTTCTCGGCGGCGCGCTTCGCCGGATTGCCCGACCGCGACCCCTTGGCCTTCTGCTGCTTGCCGCGCTTCGACGACGCACCCGGACGCCCGGCGCCAGGGATCGGGCCCATGCCGGGGATGTTCGGCACGCCGCCGCGGGCGACGGTCTTCATCATCTTGGCGGCCTGGTCGAACCGCTGCACGAGCTGGTTGACATCGGTCACCGTCATGCCCGAACCGCGCGCGATGCGCAGGCGGCGAGAGCCGTTGAGGAGCTTCGTGTTGCGGCGCTCGGCGGGGGTCATCGACCGGATGATCGCCTCGGTGCGGTCGATCTCGCGCTCGTCGAAGTTCTCGAGCTGGTCCTTCATGGACCCCATGCCGGGGAGCATCCCGAGCATCTTCTTCATCGAGCCCATCTTGCGCATCTGCTGCATCTGGGCGAGGAAGTCCTCGAGGGTGAAGGTCTCGGTCGCGAGCTTCTCGGCGACCTTGAGCGCCTCTTCCTCGTCGAACGCCTGCTGCGCCTGCTCGATGAGGGTGAGGATGTCACCGAGGTCGAGGATGCGCGACGCCATGCGGTCGGGGTGGAACGCCTCGAGGTCGTCGAGACCCTCACCCGTCGACGCGAAGATGATCGGGCGGCCGGTCACCGAGGCCACCGACAGCGCAGCGCCACCGCGTGCGTCGCCGTCGAGCTTCGAGAGCACCACGCCGGTGAAGTCGACGCCGTCCTGGAACGCCTTCGCCGTGTTGACGGCGTCCTGACCGATCATCGCGTCGATGACGAAGAGGACCTCGTCGGGATCGGTCGCCTTGCGGATGTCCGCGGCCTGCTTCATGAGCTCGGCGTCGACACCGAGACGGCCGGCGGTGTCGATGATGACGACGTCGTGCTGCTGGCGGCGGGCGACCTCGACGCCGTCCTTGGCGACCTTGACCGGGTCGCCGACCCCGTTGCCCGGCTCGGGCGCATAGATCGCGGCGCCGGCGCGCTGGGCGACGACCTGCAGCTGGTTGACGGCGTTGGGCCGCTGGAGGTCGGCGGCGATGAGGAGCGGCGTGTGGCCGTCCTTCTCGAGCATCTTGGCGAGCTTGCCCGCGAAGGTCGTCTTTCCGGAGCCCTGGAGGCCCGCGAGCATGATGACGGTCGGCGGGTTCTTGGCGAACTGCAGGCGGCGCTGCTCGCCGCCGAGGATCGCGATGAGCTCCTCGTTGACGATCTGCACGACCTGCTGGGCCGGGTTCAGGGCCCGGTTCACCTCGTCGCCGAGCGCGCGCTCGCGCACCTTGGCGGTGAACTCCTTGACGACGGGCAGCGCCACGTCGGCGTCGAGCAGGGCGCGCCGGATCTCGCGGACCGTGCCGTCGACGTCCGCGGGCGTGAGCTTGCCCTTGGTGCGGAGGTTGCGGAAGGTCTCGGTGAGCCGGTCGGAGAGGGTGCCGAAAGTCGCCATGATCCCCCGATTCTACGGGAGCGCGCCACGTGCTTCGCCGTGCGGGGTCGCGTCTCCTCTTCACACCTGGTTCATGTGCGGGCACCGTCCGGCGCCCGCTCATAGCCGTAGGGAGTGAGCGTCAGCTCCGCCTGGCCACCGGTGAGCGCGCGCAGGTCCAGCACGTACCGCGCGAGCTCCGCGTCCGGGACGGTCGCGATGACGCGGGTGCGTCCGTCTGCGTCCGTCTCCGACTGGACCACGCGACCTCGGCGTCCCGACAGGTCCGTCAGCACATGCCCCTGTCCGGCAGCCGGCACGACGACGACCACCGTCGAGACGGGTTCGAGCAGCACGGCCCCGGCTTGCGCGAGCGCGGCCCTCACCCCGATGGCCGCGGCGGTGCGGAAGGCCATCTCGGACGAGTCGACCGAGTGCGACTTGCCGTCGTAGAGCTCGACGCGAACGTCGACGACCGGGTGCCCGAGCGTGCCTCCGGCAGCAAGGGCGTCACGTGCGCCCTTCTCGACGGCCGGGATGTACGAGCGGGGCACGGCACCGCCGACGACGGAGTCGACGAACTCGAAACCCCCTCCGGGAGCGAGCGGAGAGACCCGCAGCATGACGACGGCGAACTGCCCGTGCCCGCCCGACTGCTTCTTGAGCTTGCCCTCGGCCGCCGCGCCGTGCGCGATCGTCTCCCGGTAGGCGACCGGCGCGGGGCCGGTCGTGACATGCACGCCGAGCACACGCGCGAGCCGCTCGACGGCGACCGCCACATGCGTGTCGCCGAGCCCGCGCAGGATCGTATCCGGCCCAACCCGATCCACGACGAGCGTCGGGTCCTCGGCGAGGAGGCGACCGAGCGCCGTCGTGAGCTTCGTGTCGTCCGACTGCGACACCGGCTGCAGGCTCATCGCGAACACCGGCGGCCGGGTGGGTAACCGCGCAGGACGGGCGTTCGTCTGGGGCCGGCTCCACAGCAGCGAGCCCGAAGGCGTGCCGGCGAGCTTGGCGACGGCCCCGATCTCGCCGGCCTGCAGCGCGTCGACCGGCAGATGGTCGGCTCCCCGAAGCCGGAACAGCGCCGGCATCCGCTCCTCGACGCCCGTCGTGGCGTTGCGCAGGCGATCACCGGGTCGCAGGACTCCCGAGAGCACTTTGAGCATCGCGATCTGACCCACGAACGGGTCTGCCACTGTGCGGAACACGTGGACCAGCTTCTCGCCCTCAGGCGCGGGCGCGACGCTGTGCTCGCTGCCTCCTCCGCCGTCTTCGTCCACGCCGAGCACGATGCTGCTGTCACGGTGGGCCACGGCCGGGGCGAGCTCGCCCAGGAGATCGAGCACGCGGTCGACTCCCGTCCCGGTCATGGCGGAACACACGACGACGGGCACGCCGTCTCCGGCGGCGACGGTGCGGGCGAGCGTGCGCCCGAGCTCGGCCGCTGCGGGCTCCCGTCCCTCGAGGTAGGCCTCGAGCTGGTCGTCGTCCCGCGACACGATCTCCTCGGTGACCGCCTGGTGAAGGCGGTGCTCCTCCTCTGCGAGGTCGGCCGGCACCGGTTCTTCGTGCTGTCCGCCGTCGGCGTCGTAGAGCACGGCCTGCTCCGAAAGGACGTCGGCGACGCCGTGGAAGGACTGCGCCTCCCCGACCGGAAGCTCCAGCGCCCAGATCCGGTCGCCGAACTCCTCGCGGAGCTGATCGAGGACTCCGCGGAACGACGCCCGCGCACGGTCCTCCTGTGTCACGACGACGACCCGAGCGACGCCGGCGGCCTCCGCACCGGACCATGACGCCCGGGCGCCGGCGGTCACGCCGTCGATCGCGCTCACGACGAGCACCGCCACATCGGCGACCGCCAGCGCGGCGTCCACGGCGCCCGCGAAGTCCGGGTGACCGGGCGTGTCCAGGAGCGTGATGCCGCAGTCCGCGTCGCCGACACGCCAGGACAGCCACGCCGGTGTCAGCCCTAGCGTCGTATGACGCGCGATCTCCTCGGGTTCGTGGTCGCAGACCGTCGTCCCCTGCTCTATCGCCCCCCGTCGTGAAATCGCTCCGGACCGGTGCAGCAGCGCCTCCGCGAGCATCGTCTTGCCCGAACCCGTCGCGCCGATGAGGGCGACGGAGCAGTGCATGGAGAGTGCGGATGCCGATTCCACGGGGACCTCCCACGACGATGTGCGCTGGGCACCATCGTGCACCGTCTCAAGGGCGGCTGCCAGAGGACTCCGGCAAGAGACCCTCGCGCGTGTGGAGCGTCACTCCGCGGGGCCGAGCTCCTGGAAGAGCGTGAGCTGCAAGCCCGCCGGGCCACGGAGGCGCGCGTTGACCGAGCGCCAGGGCGTCTCGCGTGCGGATGCCTCGATCTCGGCGCCCGCGTCGGACAGCCGCGCGGCAGTGCTCGCCGCGTCTGCGACTTCGAGGGCCAGACGGATCCGGTCGCTCGGAGCATCGCCGTCGGTCTCGACACGGTCGATGAAGTCGACCTGGGCCGGATTGGCGATCTCGAGCGTTGCGCGACCGGCCGCGAGGATCGCGACGCGCGCGCCGCCATCCGCCTCGTATGCCTCGGCCTGAGGCATCCCGACCACGTCGCGATAGAACGCGAGGGTCTGCTCGAAGGCTGCCGCCTGCACCACGACACGAAGCTGCGCGACGTCGCCGACCGGAGCGGTCGCGGAGACCGGCGCCGCCGCGTCGGCCGCGAGCGAGAGGAAGCGGGCGAGCGACGTGCGCCCCGCGCCATCGTGCGCCCACGCCTCCACGGCCGCGAGGACCGCGCCGCCCCACGCCGCTCCGGCGACCTCGGCGCGGACGCGATCGGCGCCGCCCGCCAGCAGGCGAGCGGAGACCGCTCGCGCCACACGCGCTCGCCGCAGCGCGGCATCACGCTCGTACTCCGCCTCCAGACCCATCGCCGTGGCGTTCACGATCCCGAGGGCGAGGCTGTCGGGCGCGAAGGACTCGGCGATGCCCAGCGTCGCGGCGCGAACGGCGGCGGAGGCATCCGTGCCCTCCACGTCTTCGAGGCGCTGCTCGAAGACCGTGAGCCGTTCGTCGAGACCCGCCCAGAGAACGTCGGACTTCGACGAGAAGTAGTTGAAGAAGCTGGATCGGCTGACTCCGGCACGACGGGCGATGTCGACGATCGACGTCTGCTCGTACCCCTGCTCGAGGAAGAGCTCGCAGGCGGCCTCGGCGATGGTCTCGCGCGACGACGCCTTGGGGCGCCCCGCGCGCGGCTCGGTGGACATGAAGCCCACCCTATTGGCCGCCCTCGGCGCGCGTGACGGGCGGTGCCCGGGGAGCGACGGCACTGTGCCCGGCGGATGTATTGTTGGACGCGATCCATCAATCGCCACAAGCGAAGAGCGAAGGAGCGCGATGCTCGACATCCAGACCGTCGGCCTCTCCCCCGACTACGTGCCGTACCTCGACGGGTGGGCGCTGCAGCGCAGCCTTCACGCCGACATCGTCGCGGGGACCCGCTCCGACACCCTTCTGCTGCTCGAGCACGAGCCGGTCTACACCGCCGGGGCGCGCACCGCGCGGCACGAGCGGCCGACCGACGGCACACCGGTCGTCGACGTCGACCGCGGCGGCAAGATCACGTGGCACGGGCCCGGCCAGCTCGTCGGCTACCCGCTCGTGCGCCTGGTCGAGCCGGTGGACGTGGTCGCGCACGTGCGCCGACTCGAGCAGCTGCTCATCGACGCCCTGCACGAGTTCGACGTGGACGGCTACCGGGTCGAAGGGCGCAGCGGCGTGTGGGTGCGCCGCCCGCTCGGCGAGGACAAGGTCGCGGCCATCGGCGTGCGCGTACAGCGTGGCGTCACGATGCACGGCTTCGCGTTGAACTGCGACAACTCGCTGGCAGGCTTCCGCGGGATCATCCCCTGCGGGATCACGGATGCCGGGGTCACGACCGTCAGCGAGATCGTCGGTGCCGACATCTCCCCGAGCGACGTGATCGACACCGTGTCACGGGTCTTCGCCGACGACTTCGCGGGGGTGCCGGCATGAGCGCCTGTGGAACGAGCCACGGAGCCTCCGCGGGAGCCGGGGGCGCAGCATCCGTCTCCCCTTCCTCCGCCCCCGACGGGCGCAAGCTGCTGCGACTCGAGGTCCGCAACGCGCAGACGCCGATCGAGCGCAAGCCGGAGTGGATCAAGACGCGGGCGAAGATGGGGCCGGAATACCAGGCGCTGCACTCGCTCGTGAAGACCGAGGAGCTGCACACCGTCTGCCAGGAGGCCGGCTGCCCGAACATCTACGAGTGCTGGGAGGACCGGGAGGCGACGTTCCTCATCGGCGGCTCGCAGTGCACCCGCCGGTGCGACTTCTGCCAGATCGACACCGGCAAGCCTGCCGATTACGACACCGACGAGCCCCGCCGCGTCGCCGAGAGCGTCGTGCGCATGAACCTGCGCTACGCCACGGTCACCGGCGTCGCCCGCGACGACCTGGCCGATGGCGGCGCATGGCTGCACGCCGAGACGGTGCGCGCGATCCACGCGGCGAACCCGAACACCGGTGTCGAGATCCTCGCGACCGACTTCAACGGCGACCCGGCGCTGCTCGGCGAGGTGTTCGACAGCCGCCCCGAGGTCTTCGCGCACAATGTCGAGACGGTGCCGCGCATCTTCAAGCGCATCCGCCCCGCGTTCCGGTACGACCGCTCGCTCGACGTGCTCACCCAGGCACGGGATGCCGGCCTCATCACGAAGTCGAACCTGATCCTCGGCATGGGCGAGGAGCCGGAAGAGGTCGTGCAGGCGCTCGAGGACCTGCACGCGGCGGGCACCGACATCATCACGATCACCCAGTACCTGAGGCCGTCGCCGCGCCACCTGCCGGTGTCCCGCTGGGTCAAGCCGCAGGAGTTCGTCGAGTTCAAGGAGGAGGCCGAGCGCATCGGGTTCCTCGGGGTCCTCGCCGGACCGCTCGTTCGCTCGTCGTACCGCGCGGGGCGCCTCTGGGCGCAGTCGATGATCTCCAAGGGGCGCGAGATCCCGTCGCACCTCTCGCACATCGCGGAGGACGTGCACGTCGACCGAGGGTTCGCGCAGGCGGTCTGAGGGCGAGCGGTCGCTAGTCGGCGCTCGTCACCGACAGCACGCCGCCGTCGGAGTCGAGGTTGACGAGCAGCACGTCGTCGGTGGCGTCAGGATCGAGGGCGTACTCGAGAACGGCGAACGGGTCGGAGCCGCCGTGCTCGTCGGCGAGGATCGTCATGCTCATCAGCTGCAGCGAGCGGATCACGTCGATGTGCACGTCGCCCGAGATGTCGACGAGCGTGTCTTCGAGGGCGTCGCCGAGCGCCTCCTGCTGCTGCAGGATGTACTCGGTCACTTCGCTGGTGCGGTCGCTCAGCTCGTTGACCATCGCGTTGCGGGCGCTGCGGTCGATGTCCTCGATCGCGGAGATGAGCGCGGCGGCCACGTCGAGGGCCGCCTCCGAGACGTCGTCCTGGTCGGGAGCCGTGAGATCCACCGTGACGGACTGGTCTCCCAGTTCGACGTTCTCCGACCAGAAGATCGATCCGTCAGGCCCCGATTCGAGGAGTCCGAAGTAGTCGTGCTCGATCGCCATGACCCCATGAAACCGCAACGAGCGCGTCCGCGGTAGCCCGAGCGCGGCATGGCGCGGATTCGGTCGGATCCGCGCGGCGATTCAGTCGACGAGGGATGCCGCGAACACGTGCGGAGTGAAGCCCGTGAGGTCTCCGATGCCCTCGCCCTGGCCCAGCAGCTTGACCGGGATCCCGGTGCGCTCCTGCACGGCGAGGACGAAGCCGCCCTTCGCGGAACCGTCGAGCTTCGTGAGGACGAGGCCGGTGACGCCGGCGTGCTCGAGGAACGCCTGCGCCTGCATCACGCCGTTCTGTCCGGTCGTCGCATCGAGCACGAGGAGCACCTCGCTGATGGGCGCCTGCTTCTCGATGACGCGCCGGATCTTGCCGAGCTCGTCCATGAGCCCGCCCTTGGTGTGGAGGCGTCCCGCGGTATCGACGAGCACGATCTCGGTACCGGTGTTCTTGGCGTACTCGATCGTCTGGAAGGCGACGGATGCCGGATCCTGGCCTTCCTGCTGGGGCCGGACGATCGTCGCGCCGCCGCGCTCCGCCCACGTCGCGAGCTGGTCCACGGCCGCCGCACGGAACGTGTCGGCCGCGCCCACGACCACCGAGCGGCCGTAGCGCTGCAGGAACTTCGCGAACTTGCCGATCGTCGTCGTCTTGCCGACGCCGTTGACCCCGACGACCAGCACGACGGCCGGTCGTTCGGTCAGACGCAGTGTCGTGTCGAACTTCGCGAAGTGCTCCTCGAGCGTCTCCTTCAGCATCCGCTGCAGGTCCCTCGGGTCGGTGGTGCGGTAGCGCTCCACCTTCTCGCGCAGTTCGTCCACGATGCGCTCGGTGATGTCGGGGCCGAAGTCCGCGGTGAGCAGCGCGGTCTCGAGGTCTTCCCACGTCGTCTCGTCGATGGTCGGCTTGACGAACATTCCGCGCAGCGCGCGTCCGAGCGACCAGGAGCTCTCTGCCATGCTCCCAGCCTAGGTGCCGACGCAGGTCACTCCGACGTGGACGAGACCGCGATGCCGAGGTACGAGTTCAGCACGTCCGACACCTCCGTCGACGCGTCCTGACCCTGCGGGCACTCGACGTTCACCACGAGTGCCGTGCCGAGCGTGCCGAACATGCGCCCGAGCTCGCTCCACGTGGCCTCCGCGCCGGCGCTCCCGCCGGTTCCGACGACGATGCGGACATCGACGCTGCCCTCCTGAGTCGTCTGCGCGACGTACTCGTCGGTGGCGTTGGCACTCACATCGGCGCCCGTGACTCCGGGAATCTGCGCGCCGAGCACAGCCGCGAGCATGTTGTCGCTGCTCTCCCGGTCGTCGGCGCCGAGCTCGAGGTCGGTGATCGCTCCCTGGTAGAACGCCACGGAGCACTGGGTCTGCTGGTCGAGGTACGCCCAGCTGCCGTTGCCGTCATCGGGCGTCGAGACCGAGAACCGGGCGTCGCCGGCCATGAGCCGGTCGTCCCAGGCGGCCGTCCACATGCCGGGCGCCAGCTCGACGCCGGCCTCGAACGTGAGGTCCGCCGGAGGCATCGTGTCGAGCTCTTCGACCGCTTCGGGCGTCTCCGTGGCGTCAGCCGACGGAGACGGCTCGACGTCTACGCGTCGTGCTCCGGTGGTGTCGGGCGCGCACCCGGTCAGCACGAGCCCCGACATCACGAGGGCGACGGTCGCGAGGCGCGCGGTGGTGTGCATGCGCGAACGCTACACCGCACGCGCGCGCCGGGGTATCCGAACGCTCAGGAGGCGACGCGCTCGGCGATGCGCTGGCCGACCACGGCCGAGACGCCGTCCTGCCGCATCGAGACGCCGTAGAGCGCGTCGGCGATCTCCATCGTGCGCTTCTGATGAGTGATGACGATGAGCTGGCTCGAGGCGCGCAGCTGTTCGAAGACCCCGAGGAGGCGTCCGAGATTCGCGTCGTCGAGGGCGGCCTCGACCTCGTCGAGGATGTAGAACGGGCTCGGGCGGGCCTTGAAGATCGCGGTCAGCAACGCCACCGCCGCAAGCGACCGCTCGCCGCCCGACAGCAGCGAGAGCCGCTCGATCTTCTTGCCGACGGGCCGCACGGCCACCTCGATCCCCGTGGTGAGGGGCGAGTCCGGATCCGTGAGCGCGATCGAGCCCGTGCCACCGGGGAAGAGGATCGGGAACACCTCTCCGAACGCCACCTTGGTGTCTTCGAACGCCGCGAGGAAGATCGTCTGCATGCGCTCGTCGAGTTCTTCGATGATCGTGAGCAGGTCTTTGCGCGTCTGGGTGAGATCGGCGAGCTGCTCCGTCATGAACTTGTGACGCTGTTCGAGCGCTTCGAACTCCTCGAGCGCGAGCGGGTTCACCCGGCCGAGCTGCGCCAGCTTGCGCTCGGCCTCCTGCAGGCGTCGGCGCTGCTGCGGGCGATCGTAAGCAATGGATGCCGCGCCCTCGGGGTCGTCCTCTTCTCGTAGCGATGGGGCGACCGGATCGACGGGAACGGGCTGATCCGGACCATATTCCGAAACGAGAATATCCTCGTCGAGTCCGAGCTCCGACTGCACCCGCTCGAGAAGGCCGGTGACATGCAGACGCTTCTCGTGGATCTGCAGCTCAAGGCTGTGAACGCTCTCCGTCAGGCCGGCGAGCCGTTCCCGCACCCCGTTCTCCTGCGTGCGCAGCTCGGCGAGCTCGGCAGTCACCGCCGTGCGCTCGGACTCCGCGGCAGCGAGCTCGGCGCGGGCCTGTGCCAGGGAACGGTCGACCGAGTCGATCACGGCGGGCAGCTGACCTGCGACGCCGGCGGCGATCTCGCGCTGCGCGCGACGGACCACGGCGCGGCGCGCTGCCTCGGCCGCCGCGTCGCGCTCACGTTCACGCTGGCGTTCGAGCGCGACCACGCGCGCTTCGCCTGCTCGGATGCGTTCGCGAAGCGTCTCGACGTCGAGACGGGAGCGCATCTCGCCGTCGCGAGCCTCTTCGAGCGCGGCGAGCATGCCCTCGCGCGCAGAGGCGTCGAGGATCGGACGGGGAGCTTCGAGCGCCGAGGTCAGCTGGTCGTCGGCGGACCGCGCCGAACCCTCGGCCTCCTCGACGGCCGCGGCTGCCTGGGCGAGTCCGGCGGCGAGCCGATCGCACTCCGCGACAGCGGCCTCATGCCGCACCGTCGCCCGGTTGACCTGCTCGGCGTGGGCGGCCAGGGCGGCATCGTGCTCACGGAGGGTTGCGAGCGTGGTCTTGGTGCGCAGGCGCGCCGACTCGAGCTCATTCGTCGCGTCTGTCAGCGCGGCGCGCAGCGAGTCCGCCACGACGGCGATCTCGTCGCGGCGGTCGGCGGCGGCATCCCGTTCCGCCGCGAGCTCCAGCCGCGATCGCGAGGCCCCCGCGCCCGCGCGCAGCGAGTACTCGGTGTACACCTCGCCGCGGCGGGTGACGAGGGTGATCGGCCCCCCCAGCTCAGCATTCGCCAGCTCGGGTCCGGCGTCGCGGGCGGTGTCGAGATCGTCGGCGACCACGACGTACGACAGCAGGCCGAGCACGCCCGCGGGAGCGGTGACGACCTCTCGTGCCGGCACCACGCCGCGCAAGCTCGGGAACTGCGGATGCATCATGCCCGCCGTGGCGATCACGATGTCGACGACGCCGGCTTCCGCATCGCGTGCAGCGTCCGCCACAGCGAACGCGCTGTCGCGGTCTTCGACCAGCACGCCTTCGGCGATCGGCCCCAACACCGCCGCGATCGCGGCCTCGAACCCCGGCTTGACCTGCACGGCATCGCCGACCAGCCCGCGGATGCCCTCGCGCCCCTCGGCGATCAGGGACGAGGCACCGTTCTTCACATCGAGTGCCCGGCTCAGCGCCGCCGTCTGCGCGGTGAGCGCCTCGCGCTCGCGTTCCGCGGCATGCAGGCGCTCACGGAGCGAGGAGACCGTGGCCTCGGACTCCGAGGCGTCGCGCTGCGCCCGGTCATAGGCTGCGGCGTGATCGGCCGAGGACTCCTCGGGGACGAGGTCGGGGTCGACACCGGCGAGGATCGCCTCGGCCTCCGCGCGGCGCGCGAGCGCGGCATCCAGCGCCTTCTGCTGGCGTTCGACGGCCGCGCGCACGGCAGCGAGAGCGGATGCCGCGGCCTCCGCGGTGCCGCGCAGCGCGGTGATGCGCATGTCGTGCTCCGAGACCAGTGCACTCTGCGCGGCGATGTCGACATCGAGCGCGTCCAGTTCGGCGCGGGCGCGAACGACGCCGCGCGCGGCCTCGGCGGCGGCATCCTGCGCGGCACCGAGTCCGTCCGACACGTCGTCGATCTCGGCACGCGCCTCGTCGATCATCGCCTGCGAGACCGTCGTGAGCTCGATGCGGTCCTCGTCCTCAGCGTCGCCGAGGAGTGCGAGTCGCTGACCGGCCAGCGCGTACAGCCCGCGCAGGCGCTCCTGCACCCGTTCGAGCCCGAACGCCACGCGGCGCGCACGGTCCACGCTCTCGGACCGCTGGTCGCTCTCGAGCTGCTCGATGCGCACGCGGGCGTTGTCGAGCCGGTCCTGCAGCACGATGCGCTCGGCGTGCCGCTCGTGCTCGCTGTGCGCGTGCGAGGCGAGCTCGGCGCGGAGTCCCACGATCTCGTCGGCGAAGAGGCGGGCCTTCGCGTCGCGTACGACCGCGGCGATCGTGGCCGCTTCGCGGGCGATCTCAGCCTGACGGCCGAGCGGCTTCAGCTGTCGGCGCAGTTCTCCGGCGAGGTCGCTGAGTCTGGTGAGATTCGCCTCCATCGCGTCGAGCTTTCGCAGGGTCTTCTCTTTGCGGCGGCGGTGCTTGAGGATGCCGGCCGCCTCCTCGATGAAACCCCGGCGGTCTTCGGGCGTCGCCTGCAGCACGCTGTCGAGGCGGCCCTGTCCGACGATCACATGCATCTCGCGACCCAGGCCGGAGTCGCTCAGCAGCTCCTGCACGTCGAGCAGGCGGCAGGACTCGCCGTTGATCGCGTACTCGCTGGAGCCGTTGCGGAACAGCGTGCGGCTGATCGTGACCTCGGCGTACTCGATCGGAAGGGCGCCGTCGCCGTTGTCGATCGTGAGCTGCACCTCTGCGCGGCCGAGCGGCCCGCGCGTCGCGGTGCCGGCGAAGATGACGTCCTCCATCTTCCCGCCGCGGAGGGTCTTCGCGCCCTGCTCCCCCATCACCCACGCGAGCGCGTCGACGACGTTGGACTTGCCGGAGCCGTTGGGACCGACGATGCAGGTCACGCCGGGTTCGAGGGCGAAGGTCGTCGGCTGGGCGAACGACTTGAACCCTTTGAGCGTCACGCTCTTCAGGTGCATGGATACGCCTTCCACCCCGGTCGTTTACCCGCCTACGCTACCGGAGCGCGGCTCCCTCGCCGGGAGGACCGGCCGAGCGCCATCCGGATGCCGCGACACGCCATGAGATCACCGAATCTGCGAGAAAGCTTGACGCGGGTATCCCGCACCCGCTAGCGTCACTGTCTGCGTCTGAAGTCGAGAAAGGAGGTCCCCCGATGATGCTGATGACTCCAACCGGAATCGCCGCCCGTGATGGCGGAGCGATTCGTGCCGTCGCGTCGGGGACCGTCTCCTTCGGCGCTGTGCTGAGCGGCCGCTTCCGCGCCGCCATCTGATCCCCGCAGGGGACGAGTCTGCCCGTTTTCGGGCGACGACCGTCTGTTGCGCCGCACCCGCTTCGCGGTGCTGAGCGCTCTCCCCCTGCATCCAGGTCCCGTCGTGCTGCGGCACGGCATCCCCCGCCTCCGGCGCCTGCCCGAGGCATCCCTTCCACAACCGGAAAGAACTCTCATGAATACTCTCCTTGCGCCGCAGCGCCCCTCGGGCCTTCCCGATACGCTGCGGCTCCCGAGCCGCGACACCCGCACATCGCTCCTGGACCGCCTCGCCCTTCACCTGGGTCTGTGGCTCCTGCTGTGGAGCACGCGCACTCCGCGGCTCGCGGACGACCGCCGCCGGCACGCTCAGACGTACCGGCACCAGGAGGCCACTGCAGAGCGCGAACGCGCCTACCTCCGCGAGGCCAGCCTCGCACCCCGGCCGTGACGGCCACCGGGTCCGGCGCCCCCCCCCCGGCGGCGGGCCCCCCCCCCCCCCCCCACCAAAACCCCAAAAACCCCCCCGCAAAAAAAAAAAAAAAAACCCCCCCCCCCCCCAAAAAAAAACCCCAACCCCAGCCCAACACCCCCCCCAGAACCCAAAAATAAACGAACACAAAAAACAAATATAAAAACAAAAACCAACCCAACCCAACCAAAAACAAAAAACACAC